>NZ_LQMT02000003.1:127158-251711 GCF_001620365.2 Amycolatopsis keratiniphila subsp. keratiniphila | reverse complement strand
AGGAACGGCCCGTTCATTGCATTCGGGACCGGAGGAGGTCAGGCCTGCTGCGCCTGCCACATCCAGTGCGCCTTTTCGAGCTCCTGGGTGATCGCGATGATGAGGTCCTGGGTGACCAGGTCGCTCTTGTCGGTCTCGTCGATGCGCTTGCGCAGCCGCTCGATCAGCGCCGCGAGGATGCCGACGATCGCGGCGACCGTGGACTCGACGGACTGCCAGTTGTCGGGGTAGTCCGGCAGGCCGGAGCTCTCCACGACGGCCTTCGCCTGCCCGTTCGGCGAGACACCGATGGCGTTGGCGCGCTCGGCGACCTCGTCGACGTACTGGCGCGCGGTGTCGACCAGCTCGTCGAGCTGGAGGTGCACGCTGCGGAAGTTCGCGCCGACGACGTTCCAGTGGGCCTGCTTCGCGATCAGCGACAGGTCCACCAGATCGACCAGCGTGGCCTGCAAGGCGTTACCGGTGATCTCCTTGTCGGCTTCGCTCAAGGGACTCTGGATCGGAGACTTGCCCATTTTCCGGTCTTCCTTTCAGAAATCAGTCGGTTCGGGATGGACCTGCCGCGGCCGGGATCAGACCGTCGCGGACAGTGCGACCTCGATGTTGCCGCGGGTCGCGTTCGAGTAGGGGCACACCTGGTGCGCCTGCTCGACGAGCTGATCGGCCTGCGCCTGCTCCAGGCCGGGCAGCGAAACCTTGAGCGCCACGGCGAGGCCGAAGCCCGCGCCCTGCTTGAGCACGCTGACTTCGGCGGTCACGGTGGAACCGTCCAGCGTCACCTTCGCCTGGCGCGCGACGAGTTGCAGCGCGGAGTGGAAACAGGCGGAGTAGCCGGCGGCGAAGAGCTGCTCGGGGTTCGTCTTGTCCCCGCCGGGGCCGCCCATCTCCTTCGGGATCGCCAGCGACTCGTCGATGACGCCGTCGGAAGACGTGACCTCACCGTTGCGGCCGTCGCCGCGAGCGGTGGCCACAGCGGTGTACAGAGCCTCAGCCATTCTTCGCCTACCTTCTGGTCTCAAGACACGCCCCGTTGAGCGTCTCTTCGGTGTCAACGTCCCGCAACCGCGAAACCTTGCCACCCCATGGCAGGCATCACGTCCGGGAATTACCCGGACGACGACCGGAACAAACGGCTTAGTGACCGGCGCGACTCAGCGCGAACTCGGCGACCTGGCTTCCGATCAGGCGGAGGGTGCGGACGCTCTTCTCGTCGGAGGCGCCGCCGGCTTCGTCGAACTTGGTCTCCGCGGTGTTGATCGAACCACCCAAAGGGGTGGCCCATCCGCGCAACGCGTGCGTGATCGTGCGCAGCTGCTCCAGTGTGGTGACCGCGGCCTGCCAGCCGTAGGCGACGGCGGCGAGGCCGACCGCGCGGCCGTCGAGATACGGGCGGGCGTCGTCGCGCAGGTCTTCGACGTAGTCCAGGGCGTTCTTGACCAGACCGGACAGCGCGCCGTGGTAGCCGGGCGAGACCACGACGATCCCGTCGGCGCGGCGGATCGCTTCGACCAGCCGCGTGGCTCGCTCGTGCCGCTCGTCCAACGCCGTGTCATAGAACGGCAGGACCAGTTCGGGTCCGGAAATCAGCTCCGTGGTGACTCCCGCCTCGGCCGCCGCGCCGAGCGCGATCCGCAGCGCGCGCTCGGACTGCGAGCCCTCCCGCAGAGAGCCGCCGATACCGAGGACATGCACCGAGTTCGTCGAAGTCACGCTTTCGAGGCTAACCCCTCTACTTAAGTGGAGGACCAGGATCTGGAACGGAGGCCTGCGTCACACCCGTTCGCCCCAACGACACCGTTCCCGCTGGACGGCATACCTACTCGAAAGTAACCTGTCGGGAAGCCCCCAGGAGGAAGCATGGCGATACCGCTCCAGATCCGTGCCGAGGCCGCGTTTTCGCAGCTGGCGTTCTGGCTCCCGAGGCCGGTCAGACGGGCCATCGCCGGGCCGCCGCTGCGCCTGGACGGACAGGAACTGGCACTGGACGCCCAGCTCCTGCTCCGTCTTCAGAAGCTGGCGAAGGCATCGCTGGTGCGGGGAAGCGTCGAAGAGTCGCGAAGCATGCTCCTGGCCAGCAGGCATCTGGTGAGCGGACCGACGATCGAGCCGGTCGCCACCAGGGAACTGCTCATCCCCACCGGTGACGGCGACCTGCCCGCCACGCTCTACACCCCGGCCGGACTGCCGGACCCGTCCGGGCTGCTCGTGTTCTTCCACGGCGGGGGCTGGGTGGTCGGCAGCCGCGCCTCCCACGACAACAGCGTCCGCTACCTGGCGAAACAGGCGGGCGTGCGGGTTCTTTCGGTGGAATACCGGCTCGCGCCGGAGACACGGTTCCCCGGCGCCACCGAAGACGCGATCGCGGCGTTCGAATACGCCTTCGCGAAGGCGAGGGACCTGGGCGCCGATCCGGCGCGCATCGCCGTCGGCGGCGACAGCGCGGGCGGGAACCTCGCGGCGGTGACGGCGCAGCAGGCGGTGAAACGCGGCGGCGGGGTCCCGGCGTTCCAGCTGCTGTTCTACCCGGCGACCGATTTCACCGTGCGCCGCCGCTCCCGGGAATTGTTCGCGGAGGACCTGTTCCTCACCGATTCGGATATGACCTGGTTCGAAGGACATTACGTGCCGAAGGGCACCGATCTGTTCAACCCGAAACTCTCCCCGTTGCACGGCGACGTTTCCGGATTACCGCCCGCCTATATCGCGACGGCCGGTTTCGATCCGTTGCGCGACGAAGGCGAGGCTTACGCGGAGAAATTGCGGAAGGCCGGGGTTCCGGTGGCGCTCAGCCGCCAGCCGGACCTGATCCACGGGTACCTCAACTTCCTCGGTGTCGGGCGGCGCTTCCGCGAGGCGACGGCCGAGGCGGCGGGCGCCCTGCGGGTGGGCCTCGCGCCGAAGTGAAAGCCAGAGCCCGAGTGGGGAGAAATGTCCCCACCCGGGCTCCGGCCCCCATATCGTGGCCCGCCGCCCTGCACGGCGGAACCTGACGACTCCCTCGGTCTCCTCGGCCTCCTAGGGCGTGGGGAGTGGCACGGGCGGTACCGGAAGCGGCGGGACGGGAAGTCCGCCGAGCAGGCCGCTGAGGATGCCGGTCACGGCCGCGAGCAGGGCTTTCACCAGGTCGCTGACGATCTTCAGCGGTCCGGGAAGGTCCGGGAGCGACGGGATCGGCACCGGCAGCGGCGGCAGCTGACGTGCCTTGGCGGTCGGGTCGGCCAGCAGCCTGCTGGACTCGACGGAGCGGCCCTGGGCCAGGTCGCCGAGCTTCTGCGTTTCGGTCTGGATCTGGTAGCGCTTGCCCGCGGCGATGTCACCGAGGACGGGGCTCAGCTTGTCCAAGTCCGCCCGCGTCTTGGCGACGTCACCGGCGTAGGCCACCTTGGTGAGGCCGTCCCGCATCTGCAGCACCTGCGCGGCGAGCGCCTGCGTGTTCGACGAACCCTTTCCACCATCGGTACCAGCCGTCGCGGCGCCGGCCGAGGCCACCGCCAACAGACTGCCGGCGGCGACCACGGCAATCATCCGGGCAATGTTGCCTTTCATTCCTTACCTCCTGGCCTCTGGGACCTGACGAGGTAAATCGATACCCGCCGTATCGGCCGAACACCACCCGATCACCGGTTGGAACCGATTTCTAACCCTTACGTGCCGGATTCATTCCCGGAGAAGACCCCCGCAATTGATTAACGTCGAAATCTTGTGCTTCCCCCTGAAGATCATCCTTTTCCCGCCGATTTATGACCACCCGTGACCGATCTCCACCGTGGAGCCGCTCGTTCACCCACACCGGTGTAAACGGTGATCGTTTGGCTTCATCACTCCGTCGGACAGGCGTGTCGCGCTGCTCCACTCGGGGTGTCCCCCACGCACGCCACGCCCTCTTCTGGTTTCACATGCGAGTGGGGGCATGAGAACGCCCCCGGTGCGGGGCACCGGGGGCGCTCCATGGTGGGAGCAGCCTCTCGAAAGAGGTCCTTTACTTGCGGAAGGCGTCCGCGACCTTGTCGCCGAGGTCCTTGTCGACGTTCCGCCAGTACTCGAAGACGCGCTCCAGCACGGGCTGCGAGACGTCGTTCGAAGCGTGGCCGATGATGTTGCTCGCGAGCCGCTCGCGCTGCGCGTCGTCCATCACATCGCGGACGAGCGTGCCCGGCTGGCCGAAGTCGTCGTCCTCGGCGTGGAGCTTGTACGCCGACCGGATGACCTCGTCCTCGACGCCATAGCTCGAAGCGGTCTCGGAGGCGATCTCCGCGCTCGCGTGCGGGCCGCCGTAGGAGTTCGGCGCGTACACCGGGTCGCCCGGGTTGTTGTAGCGCATCGCGCCGTCACGCGAGTAGCTGTTCACCGGGGACTTCGGCGCGTTGACCGGCAGCTGCGTGTAGTTCGCGCCGATGCGGTAGCGGTGCGCGTCCGGGTACGCGAACAGACGGCCCTGCAGCATCTTGTCCGGCGACGGGCCGATGCCCGGCACCAGGTTGGACGGCTCGAACGCGGCCTGCTCGATCTCCGCGAAGTAGTTCGCCGGATTGCGGTCGAGCACCCAGCGGCCGACCTTGATCAGCGGGTAGTCGCCCTTCGGCCACACCTTGGTCAGGTCGAACGGGTTGAAGCGGTAGTCCGCGGCCTCGGCGTACGGCATCACCTGGACGTACAGCGTCCAGCTCGGGTGGTTGCCCTGCTTGATGTTCTTGAACAGGTCGCGGATGTAGTAGTCGGAGTCCTCGCCCGCGATGCGGTCCGCGTCGGCCTGCGACAGGTAGCCGATGCCCTGGTCGGTCTTGAAGTGGTACTTGACCCAGAACTTCTCGCCGCCGGCGTTCTCCCACAGGTAGGTGTGCGAGCCGAAGCCGTCCATCTCCCGCCAGTTCGACGGGATGCCGCGGTCGCCCATCAGCCAGGTGACCTGGTGGGCGGACTCGGGCCGCAGCGTCCAGAAGTCCCACTGGATGTCGTGGTCGCGCAGGTGGTTGTCGGCGCGGCGCTTCTGCGAGTGGATGAAGTCGGGGAACTTGATCGGGTCGCGGATGAAGAACACCGGGGTGTTGTTGCCGACGAGGTCGTAGTTGCCCTCGGAGGTGTAGAACTTCACCGCGAAGCCGCGCGGGTCGCGCCACGTGTCGGGCGAGCCGTTCTCGCCGGCGACCGACGAGAAGCGGACCAGGCTCTCGGTGCGCACGCCGGGCTGGAACAGCGCGGCCTTCGTGAACTGACTGACGTCCTCGGTGACCTCGAGGAAGCCGTGCGCACCGCCGCCCTTGGCGTGGACGACACGCTCCGGCACGCGTTCGCGGTTGAACTGGGCGTTCTTCTCGATCAGGTAGTGGTCCTGGAGCAGGATCGGGCCGTTGGCACCCAGCGTCAGCGAGTCGTTGTCGCTCGCGACGGGGATGCCCACGTTGTTCGTGGTCGGCAAGGTCACGCCGGTGCCTCCTGTTCGTGGTGGTGCCTCCACCCTCTCGCCCAAACTGGAATCAGTCAAGAAAACCCCCCGGACCGGGTGACCCGTACCTCGCGAAAAAAACTTGCACGCGCGTACCAAGTTACGTTCTCATCGGTCGTATGGCCCTCGCTCCGTATCGTCGCGTGTTAGCCGTGCCCGGAGTTCCCAGCTCGATGCTGCTGATGTTCCTGGCCCGGCTCCCGATGACGGCCATGGGCGTGACGATGACGCTGTACGTGGTCAACGACCTCGGCCGCGGCTACGGCGCGGCCGGGCTGATCGGCGCCGCCACCACGCTCGGCAGCGCGATCGGGGCGCCGCTCGTCGGCCGGTACGTCGACCGCTACGGGCTGCGGCCGGTGGTCGCGATCTGCGGGGTGGCCTCGTCGACGTTCTGGATCAGCGCACCACATCTTCCGTATCAGGTGCTGCTCGCGGTCGCGCTCCCCGCGGGGGTGCTGTCGGTGCCCGCCGGGACGCTCGCGCGGCTGGTGCTCACCGCGCTCGTGCCGCTGGAGCAGCGGCGAGCGGCCTACTCGCTGGACACGATCCTGGTGGAGGCGTCGTTCATGATCGGGCCGTCGGCCGGGATCATGGCGATCACGCAGCTGCCCGCGGTCTACGCGCTCACGGGTATCGGGGTCTGCTTCGCGCTTTCGGCGACGTTGATCTACCGGCAGAACCCGCCGATCCGCGCCGAGGCCGACGCCGAGGTGTTCACCGGGGAGCGGCCGCCCGTGCGGAGCTGGCTCACCGGACGGCTCGTGATGGCGATGTTCATCGCCGCGGGCGCGCTGTTCTGCCTGGTCGGCATGGAGCTCGCGGCGCTGGCGACGCTGCGCGCGAGCGGGGACATCGCCTGGTCGGGCCTGCTGATCACGTTCATGTGCGTCGCGTCCGTACTCGGCGGGGCGATCCACGGCGCGGTCCGGCGGTCGCTTTCGCAGGGGACGCTGATGGTGCTGCTCGCGGTGCTGACGCTGCCCGTCGGGCTGATCGACCACCCGTGGTGGCTGCTGGCGATCGTGCTCTTCCCGAGCAACGTGCTGTGCGCGCCGACGCTCGCGGCGAGCACGGAGACGGTCAGCGCGGCGGCGCCGCCGCGGGTGCGCGGTGAGGCGATGGGCCTGCTGGACGCGGCCAGCCGGATCGGGCTGGCGATCGGGAGCCCGATCATCGGGTTCGTGATCGACCATTCGAGCCCCGGCTGGGGGTTCGCGGCCTCGGCGCTGGGCGCGCTGGCGATCGCTTCGTTCGGCCTGTTCTGGCGCCGGTCCCGTACGCCCGCCCAGGTGCCCGCGCTCACCTCCTCCTGATGCGTTTCGTCCTCTGAATGCGGTCGTTGGCGATACCGACTACCGCATTCAGAGGACGAAACGCGGGAGGGGACTAGGCGCAGACCTTCCGGAGGGCCTCGATCTGGTCGAGGTTGCACTTGGTCCAGTCCGCGATCTTGCCCGCGTCCTGGATGTTCTCCTTCTGCACCTGCAGGTACGAGTCGGCCATGCCGGTCAGCGCGCTCGCGACGTTCTGCTCGCCGACGCTGTTCGCCAGCTCACGCAGGCGCTTCTCCTTGTCCGCGGCGCGTTCCTTGATCGTCGCCGGGTCCGGATTGAGGTCGGTGAGGCTGAGCGCCTCGGCACAGGCACCGACCTTCGTCGCGGCCTTGTTCGTCTGATCGACGGCGTTCGTGACCTCGCTGCAGCCCGCCAGCGCGAGCCCGGCGGCCGCCAGGAGCGCCGCGATTCCCAACCTCTTCATGAAGACCACAGTAGCGAGAAACGTGGGTGGTATGTCGGGTTCCCCGGCACACCACCCACGTTTCAGCCCTTCACGCAGACGACCTGCTTGAGGTGCGCGACCACCTCGACGAGGTCCGTCTGCGCCTTGATCACCGATTCGATGTCCTTGTACGCGGCCGGGATCTCGTCCACCACGCCGGAGTCCTTGCGGCATTCCACGCCGGCGGTCTGCGCGGCGAGGTCTTCGGCGGTGTACAGCTTCTTGGCCTTGTTCCGCGACATCCGGCGGCCCGCCCCGTGCGACGCGGACTGGAAGGACGACGCGTTGCCGAGGCCGCGCACGATGTACGAACCGGTGCCCATGCTGCCCGGGATGATCCCGAGGTCACCCGAACCCGCGCGGATCGCGCCCTTGCGGGTCACCAGGAGGTCGACGCCGTCGTAGGTCTCCTCGGCGACGTAGTTGTGGTGACAGCTGATCGCGTCGTCGAACGTCGTCTGCGGCACGACGTCCTTCAGCGCCTGCTTCACGAGCGCGACCATGGTGGCGCGGTTGCGCGCCGCGTAGTCCTGCGCCCAGAACAGGTCGCGCCGGTACGCCTGCATCTCCGGCGTGCCCGCGACGAACACCGCGAGGTCCGGATCCGGCAGATCCGCGTTGTGCGGCAGCTTGCGCGCGACGGCCATGTGCCGTTCCGCGAGTTCCTTGCCGATGTTGCGCGAACCGGAGTGCAGCATCAGCCACACGCGGCCTTCGTCCTCGCCGCCCTGCTCGAGGCAGACCTCGATGAAGTGGTTGCCGCCACCGAGGCTTCCGATCTGGCGCGACGCGCGGTCGTGCAGGTCCTGGACGCCGGGATGCAGGTCGCCGAAGGACTTCCAGAAGGCGTCCCAGCCACCGACACCGTGCACCTTCGCCGGGTTCACCGGGGTCTTGTGCAGGCCGAACCCGACCGGCACGGCCGATTCGATCCGGCGGCGGAGCTTCAGCAGGTCGTCGGGCAGGTCGGCGGCGGTGAGCGAGGTCCGCACCGCGCTCATCCCGCAGCCGATGTCCACGCCGACGGCGGCCGGGGACACCGCGTCGCGCATCGCGATCACGCTGCCGACGGTCGCGCCCTTGCCGTAGTGAACGTCGGGCATGACCGCGACGCCGTGCACCCACGGCAGGTTGGCGACGTTGTGCAGCTGCCGCATGGCCTGGTCCTCGACCGATGCGGGGTCCGCCCACATCCGGATCGGAACCCGCGAGCCTTCGACCGCCGTGTACATGACTTTCCTTTCGTGGAAAACGTTTTGTCGCCGTTGAGAATGCACCGATCGGGCGAACCGGACAAGGCAATTAACCGGCTCCACAATGGACAGTCCACATGCGACAGCGGAGGCCCGGGGTGATGTTCATCGCGAAGTCTTCGATCGTACTCGAAAAGTGATCGGCCGCGAGAGGCGCTTCGGGCACAATGAGCGCTCGGTGTCGGGGGTACACCAACTCTGGGGAAGGTCCGTTTCACAGTGAAGTCTTTTCGTGGGCTGCTCGCTGCCGTCCTGCTGGCGGGGTTCCCGCTGCTCGTGCTCGCCTTCGTCGGCGGGATCGTGACACTCGAGGTGCTGGCTTTGCAGCACAACGTCATCGCGGCGGTGAAGCTCGGCATCATCACCGTCCCGGTCGGCTGGATCCTGCTGAAGACCCTGCTCACGGTCGAGCGGGTGACCGACGACGACGTACCCGGCGTCCAGGTGACGCCGGAGTCCCAACCCGCGCTTTGGGCGCTGGTCCGGGAGCTGGCGGCCGAGGCGGGCACCCGTCCGCCGGACGAGATCTACCTGGATCCGGACGTAAACGCCGCGGTCACCGAGCGCACCTCGTGGCTCGGGCTGCGGGTGCTGCGCCGCCGCATGATCATCGGTGTCCCGCTGATCATGGGCCTGCGCCAGGACCAGTTCCGCGCCGTGCTCGCGCATGAACTGGGGCACTACAGCAACAAGGACACCCGCTTCGCCGCGGTGACCTATCGCGGGCGCAAGTCGATCGCGCGGGTGGTCGACGGCCTCGACCGCGACGGCTATTTCGAGCGCTTCGTCGGCTGGCTCTTCAAGCAGTACGCGAAGCTGTACTTCGTCGTCTCGATGAGTGTCTGCCGGGCTCAAGAACTCGCGGCCGACGCCGTCTCGGCACGGCTCGCGGGCACCGCCGCGGCGACGTCGGCCCTGCGCGAGATCGAAGCGCTGGCCGTCACCTGGCGGTTCTTCATGAACAACTACGCCGCGATCGGCTGGGACGCGGGCTACCTCCCGGACCGGTTCGGCGAGGGCTACCGCGCGCTGCTCACCGACCCGACCAGGGCGGAGCAGATGGAGGAGATCCGCCGGAACCCGTCGGAGGACGAGACCTCGCGCTGGGACACGCATCCGGCCACCCGGGACCGGGTCGCGACGCTCGAAGCGGGCGCCCGGATCCCGGTCCGCCCCGGCGGCGGACGTCCGGCGACCGAACTGCTGACCGGCGCCGAGAAGATGCTCGACGAGGCGCTGTTCACCGTCTTCTCCGAAGAGGCGCACACCAAGCGGCGGACGGACTGGCAGTCGCTGGTCGCCATCGGCCGTCGTCACGCCGCCGCCGAAGCCGCCGCCGAGGTCCTGGGCGAACGCACCCTCGACATGGCGTTGGACCTGCTCGACGCGGGCAGGCACGAGGAACTGGCCGATCCCGATTCGGAGCCGCCCGCCGGTGCCGGTCCGCGCGCCCGCCGGGAGTTCGCCGTCGTCTCGGTCCGCCGACGGCTGACGGTGGTCGTCCACGCGGCGCTCACCGACGTCGGCGCGGGACGATGGTCGCTTTCGTGGTCCGGGCCGGCGCCGTTCGCCGTCGACGAGCCGCTGGAAGACCGGCTGGAGCCAGCGCTCGACCAGGCCACCGCGGCCGAGTCCGACACCGCGCCACTGCGTGCGCTGCTGACGGCCGCCGGAGTGCCCGCCGGCTATCGACCGGCCCCCACTCTTGTTCGTTCTTAAGGAGTTTTCATGCTTTGGCTGCTCAAATCCCGTGAGCGCAAGGCCGTCTTCGCCATGATGAAAGAGGCGAAGCGGCGTGGCGTCGAAATCGACGAACTCGAGCACGTGCTGACGCCGGAAGAGTTCGCCGCGCTGCTGCCGCCGGAGAAGCCCAAGTTCAAGGGCAGGATCCCGGACGTCACGCGCTGGGGTCTCCCGGCCGATGGCGAGGTGTCGGCCAAAGAGTACTGGACCGACGGCGAGATCCTCGCCGTGCAGGAGTCGACCTCCCGCGGTGACTGGGAAGGCGCCGCCGCGCTGCTGGCGTCGACCCTGGGGAACTGGGCTCGCCGCGATCAGGTGACCGGCGCGCTCGGCGAGGCCGCCGCGAAGGACGACGAGTGGCTGCGTGCGTGGCGGAAAGCCCGCCCCGGCGACCCGGGCGCGGCGCTCGTCAACGCGGCGTCACTGGTGGACGTGGCTTGGGAAGTGCGCAGTTCACTGCAGGCGAAGCACGTCACGCAGGAGCAGTTCGCCGCGTTCTTCCGGGTGCTGGAGCAGGCCGAGGACGCCGTGCACGAGGCGGCAGGGCTGGCTCCCGAAGACCCGACGCCGTGGGTGACCGCGCTCGCGATCGCGATGGGGCGGCAGTACGAGAACGACCGTTACCGGAAGGTCTGGGCGGAACTCGTCGCCCGCGACTCGCGGCATCGCGGCGCGCACTCACGGGCATTGCAGTACTGGTGCCAGAAGTGGTTCGGCTCGAACGAGCTGATGTGGGAGTTCGCCGAGACCGCGGCCGCGGAGTCGCCCAAGCTGGCTCCGCTGCTGCTGGTCGCCGCGCACGAAGCCGAGTTCCAGGACGTTCCCGCGTGGCGGGATCCGCGGGTCTCCGGCGCGCTCGACGGGATCCTGGCGCTGCTCGACGGCGAAGACTATCCGGAGAAACGGGGAGACCGGGCGTACCTGGCGAAGGCGCTCGTGGAGAACGGGCGCTTCGACGAGGCGGTCGAGCAGTTCCGGCACTTGGGGACGCGGGCGGATGGCGGGGTCTGGTCCTACAGCGGCAATCCGCGGGGCGAGTTCCTGGCGACGCGGTATGCGGCGTGCGCGGGTGCCACGCGCGTTTAGTCCTCTGAATGCGTAGGCGCGTGGGATCCGATCCCGACCGTCCACAAGGGACACGAGGCGGCTCGGGTGCAGGATTCGGGTGGTTCACCGAGGGGTCGTGAGTGGCAATGGTCGTTCTAACCCTCTTTAGCACTCACGACCGCCGCGGGAAACCGTGCATATGGTGATCAATCGGTCATTTCACCGCGCGAGGGCGGACCGGTGGATGCAAGGAACGGTCCTTTTCTTGCGAATTTCGCAAGGAAAGGACCGTTCCTGGCACGGGTCAGGAGTTCGCGGCGACCAGTTCCGCGATCTGCACGGCGTTGAGCGCCGCGCCCTTCCGCAGGTTGTCGTTCGACAGGAACAGCACCAGACCGCGACCGCCGTCGACGCCCGGGTCCGTCCGCAGCCGCCCGACGTACGACGGGTCCTGGCCCGCGGCCTGCAGCGGGGTCGGGATGTCCGACAGCTCGACGCCGGGCGCGCCGGTCAGCAGTTCGGTCGCGCGGGCGACGGAAAGCGGCTGCGCGAACTCGGCGTTGATCGAGATCGAGTGCCCCGAGAACACCGGCACCCGCACACAGGTGCACGAGACCCGTAGCTCCGGGATGCTCAGGATCTTGCGGCTCTCGTTGCGGAACTTCTTCTCCTCGTCCGTCTCGAACTCGCCATCGTCCACAATGGATCCGGCCAGCGGGAGGACGTTGTGCGCGATCGGGCGCGCGTACTTCTTCGGCTCGGGGAAGGTCACCGCCGCGCCGTCGTGAGTGAGGGCGCCCGCGTTCGCCGCGGCCGCGGCGAGCTGGCCTTCCAGCTCCTCGACGCCGGCGAGCCCGCTGCCGGACACCGCCTGGTAGGTGCTGGCGACCAGCCGCACCAGACCCGCTTCGGCGTGCAGCGGCTTGAGCACCGGCATCGCGGCCATGGTGGTGCAGTTGGGGTTCGCGATGATCCCCTTGCGCGCATCCTTGACCGCCTCCGGGTTGACCTCGCTGACGATCAGCGGGACGTCCGGATCCATCCGCCACGCCGACGAGTTGTCGATCACCGTGGCACCGGCGGCGGCGAACCGTTCCGCCTGGGCCTTGGAGGTCGCACCACCGGCGGAGAAGAGCGCGATGTCCAAACCTGACGGATCCGCGGTCGTCGCGTCCTCGATGACGATTTCCCCGTCACCCCAAGGAAGCTTCGAACCGGCGGACCGCGCCGAAGCGAAGTACCGCATTTCGGCGACCGGGAAACCCCGCTCGGCCAGCAGACGGCGCATCACGCCGCCGACCTGGCCGGTCGCCCCGACCACGCCTACCCGCAAACCTTCCGACATCAGCGACCACTCCCCGCGTAGACGACGGCTTCTTCGTCGCCGCCGAGTTCGAACGCCTCGTGGATCGCGCGCACCGCGTCGTCGAGCTGCGCGTCCCGGATGAGCACCGAGATCCGGATCTCCGAGGTGTTGATGATTTCGATGTTGACCCCCGCCTGCGCGAGCGCCTCGCAGAACGTCGCCGTGACACCGGGGTGCGAACGCATCCCCGCGCCGACCAGCGACACCTTGCCGACGTGATCGTCGTAGAGGACCGACTCGAAGCCGATCTCGTCCTTGATCTTCTCCAGCGACTGCACGGCCTTGGCCCCGTTGGCCTTCGACAGCGTGAAGGTGATGTCGGTGCGGCCGGAGACGGTGCTGGACACGTTCTGCAGCACCATGTCGATGTCGATCTCGTTGTCGGCGATCACGCGGAAGATCCGGGCGGCGGCACCGGTGGTGTCGGGTACGCCGGTCACCGTGATCTTGGCTTCGGAGCGGTCGTGCGCCACACCGGTGATCAACGCTTGTTCCACGGGGATCTCCTCGATAGAACCGGTCACCGTGGTGCCCGGCTTGTCACTGTAGGAAGAACGGACTCGGATCGGGACGCCGTAGCGGCGCGCGTACTCCACCGAGCGCAGGTGCAGGATCTTCGATCCGCTCGCGGCGAGCTCCAGCATCTCCTCGTAGGCGATGGTGTCGAGCTTGCGCGCGTCGGACACGACCCGGGGATCGGCGGTGTACACACCGTCCACATCGGAATAGATCTCGCAGACGTCGGCGTTCAGCGCCGCGGCCAGCGCGACGGCGGTGGTGTCCGAGCCGCCGCGGCCGAGGGTGGTGATGTCCTTGGTGTCCTGCGACACGCCCTGGAAACCGGCCACCAGCGCGATGTAGCCCTGGTCGAGGGCCTCCGTCACGCGGCTGGGGCTGACGTCGATGATCCGCGCGTTGCCGTGCACCGACGTCGTCACCACGCCCGCCTGCGAGCCGGTGAACGACCAGGCCTCGGCTCCGTGCGCCGAAATCGCCATCGCCACCAGCGAGTTGGAGATGCGCTCACCCGCGGTGAGCAGCATGTCCATCTCGCGCTCCGGCGGAGCCGGGTTGACCTGCTGAGCCAGGTCGAGCAGCTCGTCCGTCGTGTCGCCCATGGCGGAGCAGACGACGACCACGTCGTTGCCCGCCTTCTTGGTGGCGACGATGCGTTCCGCGACGCGTTTGATCCGGTCGGCACTTTCCAGCGACGAACCGCCGTACTTCTGGACCACGAGGGCCACGCCCGAACCTCCTCGACGGGCCGGGCGTGCTCCTGGTGGGCACCGAGGAGCCCCCGCGTCCCTTATTTGGGCGAAAGCCTACCGGGGTGACGCACGCTCGCCACCCTCGTAAGTGGTCCTGACCACCACTTCGAGGACTCCTGGAAGTAAATCTTCCTTAACACCAACGAAATAGTCGGAGGCCTTTCACTTTAGTGACGGACAGCACCCCCTTGTTATCCATCCATGCCCCCGCCGCCGCCCTCAAACGAGGAGCTCCGCTCCGCTGTATCTTCTCTGCGGTGCACAAACCCGCCGAGACAAGTACCCCGATCGCGCCGATCATGGCGGCCAGATGGAGCCCTCGCGCCTACGACGAGGCAGCCACGGTGTCCGAAGACCAGGTCCGCGCGCTGCTCGAAGCCGCCCGCTGGGCGCCGTCGTTCGGCAACACCCAGCCCGCCCGCTACCTGGTCGGCCTGCGGGGCACGCCGTCGTTCGACCGCATCCTCTCGACGCTGAACTCGGGCAACCGCGCGTGGGCGCGGCGCGCCGGGCTGCTGCTGATCGGCGTGATGGTGACCACGAACGAGAAGGGCGACGTCCCGTACGCCGAGTACGGACTGGGCCTGGCCAGCGAGAACCTCGTGCTCCAGGCCGTCGACCTCGGCCTGATCGCGCACCAGATGGCGGGCTTCTCCGCCGAAGCGGCGAAGGACTTCTTCGGACTCCCTGACGACGTCGTCCCCAAGGTCGCCATCGCGGTCGGCCACGCAGCGGACCCGTCGGTGCTCGAAGAGGACTGGCGGATCGAGCGCGAGAAGGCGCCGCGCGAGCGGGTTCCCCTGGCCGAATTCGCCTACGCCGACGCCTGGGGCACGAGCGCCTTCTCCGAGTGAGGGAGCCATCGCAGAGCGAGTACCCCTAGCCCGGCGTGCAGCAGGCTGAGCACCCCGACGGCGGTGTGCAGGCCGGCGACGAAGGCCTCCTTCGCGTCAAGAGCGGCCGCGGGCGCGATAGCGAGGGTTTCCCCGAGGGTGGGCGCGAGATCCGGTCCCGTCAGGCGGAACACCAGCGCGGCGAGCGAGCCCATGAGCGCGATCCCCAGCGCGTTGCCGATCTCGTTGCCGGTCTCGGCGATCGCGCCCGCGGCCCCCGCCCGCTCGGCCGGCACCGCGGCGACCGCCGTGTCGGCCACCACGCTGAACGAGATGCCGTAGCCGATCCCGGCGACGACCGTCGACGCGACGTACCAGCCCGCCCCGCCCGTGACCCCGGTCATGAGCAGCAGCGCCAGCCCGGCGGCGATGGAGAAATGGCAGGCGACCAGCGCCGTTCGCTTGCCGACCCGGTCGACCAGCGCGGGCGTGACGACGCACATGATCGTGAGGACGGCCGCGCCGGGCAGCGCGAGCAGCGCCGCGTGCAGGACCGGCAGGCCGAGCACGGACTGCAGGTGGATCCCCGACAGGTACGCGGCCGCCGACCACGCGGCCAGCGGCACCAGCCCGGTGACGATCGCGATCGTGAAGACGCGGTCGCGGAACAGGGAGAACTCGATCAGCGGGTGCTCCAGACCGCGCTGCCGCCGGACGAACCACGTCAGCAGCGCGGCGCCGGCGATCCCGGCGGCGACCGGCAAGACGGACAGGCCGTCGGCGGCCGCGTGCTTGATCCCGTAGATCGCGAGCAGGAGACCGGCGGCGGAGAGCGCCACGCTCGGCACGTCGACCCGGCCCGTCCCGGCGGCTCGCACCTCGCGCAACAGCACCGGCGCGAGCGCCAGGAACACCGCGATCACCGGCAGGTTGACCAGGAAGACCGAGCCCCACGGGAACCGCTCCAGCAGGACCCCGCCGACGACCGGGCCGATCGCGAAACCCGCGGCGAACGCGGCCGCGAAGATCCCGATGGCGCGTGCCCGCCGCCGTGGGTCGGGGAAGAGTTCGCTGAGCACGGCGAGCGCGGACGGCAGCAGCGTCGCGCCCGCCAGTCCCATCAGCGCGCGGAAGGCGACGAGCGTTTCCGGGTTCGGGGCGAAGGCCGCGCCCGACGAACCGAGGCCGAACACGGCGGCGCCGATCATCAGCAGCTTCAGCCGTCCGTACCGGTCGCCGATCGCGCCGAACGCGATCAGCAGCGAGCCGACCGCGAAACCGTAGACGTCCAGGATCCACAGCGCCTGGTCGGCCGTGGGCGTGAGCGCCTGGCTGATCCTGGGCATCGCGAGGAACAGGATCGATCCGTCCATCGAGACCAGGAACACCGGGCAGAGGATCACCAGCAGGCCGAACCAGGCCCTGGTGTGCTGTCGTGTCATGCCCTCGACGCTGTACCGGCTTCGGGGCGGCAACCATCCCCGTGTCATGGGTACACCTCGCGGGTACACCCACGCGGCGGGCGAAGTACTTAGGCTCGGAGTCATGGAAAGCCTCGGCGTGTACCTCAAAAGCCGTCGTGACCGGGTGACTCCCGCCGAGATCGGCCTGCGCACCTACGGCACCTCGCGCCGCGTGCCCGGGCTGCGCCGCGAGGAGCTCGCCCAGCTCGCCGGGGTGAGCGCCGGGTACTACACGCGGCTGGAGCAGGGCCTGGCCGAGACCGCTTCACAGCAGGTGCTCGACGCGCTCGCCCGCGCGCTGCGGCTCGACGACGTCGAAACCGCGCACCTGCACAACCTCGCCCGGCGGTCCTCGCTCCCGAAGATGTCCGACCCGGGCCCGGAAGAACCGCATCCCCGGGTGCTCGCGCTGCTGGAGAACCTCGGCGAGACCGTGCCCGCGCTCGTCTTCGGCCGTCGCGGCGACGTGCTCGCGTGGAACCACGGCGGGCACTCGCTCATGGCCGAACACCTCGACTTCGACGCGCCGGGGGATCCGGAACGGCGGCCGTCGCTGCCCCGGATGTTCTTCCTCGACCCGCTCACCCGCGAGCTGCACCGGAACCGGGCCGAACTCGCCCCGATCCACGTCGCCTATCTGCGGCTGACCGCCGGTCGCTACCCCACCGACGCCCGGCTGGCGGCGCTCATCGGCGAATTGACCATGCGCAGCGACGAATTCGCGACGCTCTGGGCGACCGGCGACGTCGCCGACTGCACCGTCGGGGCCATGCGTCTGCGGCACCCCACGGTCGGTGCGGTGAGCGTCGACTACCAGGTGTGGCTCCAGCCCGACAGCCCCGACCACCGGCTGGAGATCTACACCCCGAAGGACCCGGGATCCGCCGACGCGGTGAAGATCCTCACCGGGTTCGATCGCTAACCTGGGGGTATGGGGGCATTCAGCAGGATTCTCCGCAACGAGTCACGCACGATGGCCGGGCTCTGGCTGTATCTGACCCGCCGGACGGACGGAATCGACGGGGACGCCGTCGCGGTGCCGTACGGCTCGGGCGGCAAGTCGATCTTCGTCGTCCTGGCCGTGGTGAGCGCCTTTGAAGCCGGGCTTTTCTGGCTGATCGACTTCGGCCTCGTCGTCGACGTCCTGCTGCTCGTCCTCGGCGTGTACTCGGCGCTGCTGGTGTTCGGAATCTACGCCGGCACCGTCGTCCGACCGCACGTGATCTCGTCGCGCGAGGTGCGAGTGCGCTACAGCTCGTTCTACGACGTGCGGATCCCGAGGGAGAACATCGCCTCCCTCCGGCAGGCGAAGGAAAGCCACGATCCCGCCAAGGCGAAGGCGTTTCGCGACGAAACCTGGCTCAGGTACGACAACTTCTACGAGACGAACCTGATCGCGGAACTGCGTGAGCCGATCACGGTGACCCGGCCGCTCGGGGCGACCGAGACCGTCCGCGTCGTGAAATTCCAGGCGGACGACCCGAAAGCCGCCGTCGACGCGTACGAAAGGCTCGGGGTCAGCTGAAGGGCGGCGCCCGGTTCACGATCTTCCGCGCGGTTTCCATGACGCTCTCGTCCTGGGCGTAGGCACGTGCGCGAATGAGGGCCAGCGCGTCCGAGGCGTCGCAATCCTGGTTGGTCATCAGCATCCCGGTGGCCTGGTGCACCACGGCTTCGAGGTCCAAGTCGCCGAACAACGGATGGACGGGGAGCCCGTCTTCGGCGTCGAGCCGGGTGTCCGGGTGCAGCGCCGTGGCGGTGAGCGCTTCGGCCACCAGCTCCGTCGAACGGGCGATTCCGGCGTCCGGTTCGGGTTCGGACCGATACGCGGTGAGGGTGCCCAGCGGCGTTTCCCCCAGCCCCAGCCGGGCCGACACCACCGCCCGGACCCCGAGTTCCCTCGCGGCGGGCCCGAACCGGGGCCACCGGCTCGACAGTTCTCCCTCTCCGCAGACGCCGGGCTCCCCGGACGTCGCCAGGGAGGGTCCTTCGCCGAATACGCACTCCAGGTCGTTCGCCCTGGCGGCGACGGGATCGGACACGACGACCGCCGCGGTTCCGGGGCCGCCGAACAAGGTCACCGCGAGGCTCCGGACACCGGCGTTCTCGGCCACCGCGGTCAGGAACGCCGGCGGGACGTCCGCCCGCCCGGCGGCCCAGTCGTCCACCGCGGCGGCGTAGCCCGCGTGCAGTTCGGCCGCCGCCCGGTGCCTGCCTTCGGTGGCGCGATGGAGCCGCGCCATCCGCCGATGGAACGGTCGCATGGTTTCGACGGCCGTTTCCATGAGGATTTCGTGCCGCAGGGCCACCTTCGCTGCGCGATCCGCACGCCCTCGTTCGGCCTCGACCAGTTCCCGCAGAGCCGACTGGTCATAGCGGCCACCGGTGCCGTCCCACATGAAGCGAGCGTACGCTCGCGGCCACCCCGCGGATGTGACCCGGATGGCTGAGTGGGGCGGCTTTCGTGACCGCATCAAGAGGACTAGCGTTGGCTGCCCTCGAGGAAGGCCGATTTTTGATGCGGAATCGCGAAAAATGGGTCGCCGACACGTTGGTGGAGCTGGCGGACACTCTCGTCCCCGCGTTGGATCCGGAGAATTACTGGCTCTGCGTGGCGGATCGGTACACCCAGCTGATCGCTTCGTCGTCGGTGCACCTGACCGCCTCCGGCGACCGCCCCGTCGTGGTGGACACCGACGAACGGCTCGAAACGCCACCACTCGGCGAGCTCTTCGCCGAAGAAGGGCCCGGAGTCGAGTGCGAGGCGAGCGGGGAGCCGGTCGTCAACGTGCTCCTCGACGAAGCGACGTCGCGCTGGAGCGGCTTAGCTCCCGCCGCACTTTCCCTCGGCTACCGGTCGGTGCACGCGTTCCCGTTCAGCCGTCGCGAAGACACGCTCGGCGCGGTGACGATCCTGACCACGGAGACGGCGCCGCTGCCGCCGGCCGAGCTGAGCATCGCGAACGCGCTCGCCGACGTCGCGACGATCGCCATGCTCAACCACCGGACGATCGCCGGGCTGACCACGACCTCGCGGCAACTTCAGGGGGCACTGTCGAGCCGGGTGATCATCGAGCAGGCCAAGGGATTGCTGTCCGCCCGGCTGGAAGTCAGCCCGGAGGGCGCGTTCCGGCTGCTGCGACGCTACGCCCGCGGTCACAACATGCGGATCGGCGACCTCTCCGAACGGCTGATGAGCCGCCGCCTGACCGTCGCCGACCTGATCCCCCATGGCGAAGACATCACTCCCGCCGTTTCTCCATCAGCAGCACGACGCCACTTCCCGGCCCGTCCAGCGGCGAACAACTGACGGAGGCGGTGAACGGTCTGCCCTTCCGGTCCACCGCGTCGGTCTCCACCGGGAGTGCGCGGTGGCCGGTCTCGTTGCAGATCTCGACCATGTCGCGGAGCCCGTCCGTCGGCAGGCCGAAGTCGAGCGTGAAGAAGTCCGTCCGGTAGACCTCGTCGGCGCGCATCCCCCACAGGTCCTCGGCGCCGCGGTTCCAGCTGCGCACCAGGAGATCGCTGTCGAGCACGACCACTCCGGCGGCGACACTGGACAGCACCCCTTCGAGGAAGGTGCGCGCCTCGTCCAGCTCGGCGGTGCGGATCCGCAGCTCCTCGTTCATCGTTTCGAGTTCTTCGTTGCCCGACTGGAGTTCCTCGTTGGTGGTCTCCAGTTCTTCGTTGGTGGACTGGAGTTCCTCGTTCGTCGTCTCGAGCTCCTCGATGCTCGACTGGAGTTCCTCGTTCACGGTCTCCAGTTCCGCGTTGGTCGACTGGAGTTCCGCGTACGCCGTGGCGAGGTCCTCTTGCACCCGTTTGACCTCCTGCTGGAGCCGGGTGGCCTCGGTGGTGTCGATGAGGGTGATCGCGACGCCGAGATCCTCGCCTTCACTGGTGAGCAGCGGCTTGACGATGACGTCGAAATACCGTGTCTCGCCGTCGTTCCTGTCCCATCGC
The DNA here is from genome assembly GCF_001620365.2 of Amycolatopsis keratiniphila subsp. keratiniphila. GTDB lineage: Bacteria > Actinomycetota > Actinomycetes > Mycobacteriales > Pseudonocardiaceae > Amycolatopsis > Amycolatopsis keratiniphila. The sequence goes on along the minus strand of NZ_LQMT02000003.1, from coordinate 231,550 downwards.
ACGGAGTTGACCCGGACGCTCCGGCGCTCGCTGTGGGCCCGGTCGACCAAGGACCCGAGTTCGATCGGCCGGGACGAGATCTCCAGCTCACCGAACGGCGTGCCCATCTTGTCCGGGGAGAGCCCGAATTGCGGCGTCGTCGCGCCGTTGATCAACGCGACCGTGCCGTCCCGGTCGACGACCACCACCGAATCGGGCGAGGCCGCCAAGGCCAGTTCGGCCACCTGACGCCGATTGATCCTTCCGGCCTCCGACGCCGGCAGGAGATCGGAACGCGCCGGCTTCACCGCACCCGCACCGGCCTGGATCCGGAACACCCGGTTGCGCATGTCGGTGACCTCGAACCGGGATCCGTCGGCGATCAGCATCTCGGCCTTGCCGAGGAAAAGGTGGCCGCCTTCGTTGAGCGCGAAATGGAACCGCTCGATGATCTTCGTCTGCGCTTCGACGTTGAAATACATCAGGGTGTTGCGGCAGACGAGCAGATCGACGCGTGAGATCGGGGCGTCGCGGGTGATGTCGTGCCTGCCGAAGATCACCCGGCGGCGGAGGTCACGGCGGAAGGCGAACAGGGCGCCGTTCGGTTCGAAGTATTTCGTCTTCACCTCGTCCGGGAGTTTTTCCAGCGCTTTGAGGGAGTACACCCCGGCTCTGGCCTCGCGCAGGGCTTCCTCGTCGACATCGGTGCCGTAGATCTTGACCCGTTTCGTGCAGGCTTCGATACCGAGGTGTTCGGCGAAGATGATCGCGAGGGTGTAGGCCTCCTCGCCGCTCGAACACCCGGCGCTCCAGATCCGGATGTCCTGATCGGGGTCGGCCTTCGCGATCAGACCGGGGACGACCGCCGTCCGCAGGTAGTCCCACGCCGCCGGGTCGCGGAAGAAACCGGTGACGTTGATCAGAATGGTGTTGAAGAGTTCTTGGAACTCGTCGGCGTTGCTTTCCAGGAAATCCCGGTAATCCGCGTACTTCTCGAAGCCGACGGTCTGCATCCGCTTGCGGATCCGGCGCCCGAGCGACGTGCGTTTGTACCCGGTGAAATCGAAGCCGCGGGAATCCTTGATGAACGTCAGCAGGGATTCCAGCTCACGTTCGTCATCGGCGCCGGCGTCGTACGCGGTCACAGCGATCTCGTTCCTTCGATCAGGGCCACCAGCGCGGCCGCGATCCCTTCCAGCGGCAGCGTCAGGTCGACCGCCACGGCGTTCACCACGGCCTGTGGCATGCCTTTGAATTCCGCGGTGTCCGGATCTTCGGCGACCACGGTACCGCCACGGGACGAGACCGCCCTCGCACCCGCCGAGCCGTCGGAACCGGTCCCGGTGAGCACGCAGACCAGCGCCGCGGCACCGCAGGCCACCGCGACGGATTCGAACAGCAGATCGGCCGACGGCCGGACGAATCTCACCTTGTCCCGCTCCGACAGCCGGAGTCCGCCGCCGGGCCCGACCAGGAGATGCCGGTCCGGCGGGGCGACATAGGCGGTGCCGGGCTCGGCCACCTCGCCGTCCTCGGCCAGTTTGACCCGCAAACGCGACCGCCGGTCGAGAAGTTCGGCGAGCACCGTGTCGTGATGGGGATCGAGGTGCTGGACGATGACCACGGGCACCGGGAAGTCCGCGGGCAAGGCCTCGAGCACCGTGAGGAGCGCCTTCACCCCGCCCGCCGAAGCCCCGATCGCGACGATCTCGAAAGGCGCCGCCCGCGCGAACATCTTCCGAGCGTAGTGCTCCGAGGCTAAGCGGAACCGCCCACGCGCCGGATGATCTTGGCGAGGATCCCGGTGACGACCATCCAGAAGATCGCGGCGATGCCGTAGTTGACCAGCACGCGCAGCTTGGCGTCTTCGGGCATGAAGAGATCCTTGAAGCCCAGCAGCAGCCCGTCGGCCCAGCCGCGGACGAACGACACGATGCCGTTGTCGGGGTTCGCCTCGCCGATCACGAAGACGACGTGCAGCACGAGGATGGCCGCGAAGATCAGCCCGACCCAGCGGACCACGCTCGCCAGTATCCCGGCCGCGCGGCTGCCGCCCGCTCGCCAGTCGACCTTGCGCCGGGTCGCCTGATCAGCGGTTTCCTTCTCTTCAGCGTGCTCGCCCATGCCGGGCAGTGTGGCACGCCGCCTGGTCCGATTGCTACCCGCGAGTAACCCGAATGGGCGCCACTTGAGTCACGGTTCGATCGCGGCCCGGGTTTCCTTTCGGGAGATCGCGCGGTTAAGGTGGCGTCGTGGCTCGAGCTCTCCTGCTTCGCTGCCGCGACGGGGCCTGATCGGACCGGCTCCCCGTCGCGGGGCTTCGTGGTGCCGGTCGTCGCACCCGATTCTTCAGGAGAACCCTCCCCTCATGAGCATTCGCAAGCCCACCCGTCCTGCGCCTTCCGAGCAGGCTTCGTGGAACACCCAGCGCGGCACTTCGATGCCCGTACACCGCTATCGCCCCTGGTACGACCTGGTCGAGGACATCTCGCTGCCCGACCGCACCTGGCCGGACAAGCGCATCGAGCGCGCGCCGCTGTGGTGCGCCGTCGACCTGCGTGACGGCAACCAGGCCCTGATCGACCCGATGTCGCCCGCACGCAAGCGCAAGTTCTTCGACCTGCTGGTCCGCATGGGCTACAAGGAGATCGAGGTCGGCTTCCCGGCGGCGTCGCAGACGGACTTCGACTTCGTCCGCGAGATCATCGACGAGGGCGCCATCCCGGACGACGTCAGCATCCAGGTGCTGACCCAGTGCCGCCCGGAGCTGATCGAGCGCACCTTCAAGGCGCTCGAAGGCGCGCCGCGCGCGATCGTCCACATCTACAACTCGACCTCGATCCTGCAGCGTCGCGTCGTGTTCCGCGAAGAGCGCATCGGCATCACGAAGATCGCTTCGCAGGCCGCTGAGCTGGTCGTCGACTACGCGGCGAAGCAGCCGGACACCGACTTCCGCTTCCAGTACTCGCCGGAGTCCTACACCGGCACCGAGCTGTCGTACGCGCTCGAGGTCTGCAACACCATCACGGAGATCTGGCAGCCGACGCCGGAGAAGCCGGTGATCCTGAACCTGCCCGCCACCGTCGAGATGGCGTCGCCGAACGTCTACGCCGACTCGATCGAGTGGATGCACCGGAACCTGGACCGCCGCGACTCGGTGATCCTGTCGCTGCACCCGCACAACGACCGCGGCACCGGTATCGCCGCCGCCGAGCTGGGCTTCCAGGCCGGCGCGGACCGGATCGAAGGCTGCCTGTTCGGCAACGGCGAGCGCACCGGCAACGTCGACCTGGTCGCACTGGGCATGAACCTGTACAGCCAGGGCGTCGACCCGCAGATCGACTTCTCCGACATGGACGAGATCAAGCGGACGGTCGAATACTGCAACCAGCTGCCGGTGCACGAACGCAGCCCGTGGGCGGGCGACCTGGTGTTCACCGCGTTCTCCGGCAGCCACCAGGACGCGATCAACAAGGGCCTCGACGCGCTGAAGGCCGCCGCTGACAAGGTCGGGACGCCGGTCGACGAGCACCCGTGGGAGGTCCCGTACCTGCCGATCGACCCGAAGGACATCGGCCGCAACTACGAGGCCGTGATCCGGGTGAACTCGCAGTCCGGCAAGGGCGGCGTCGCCTACATCATGAAGGCCGAGCACCAGCTCGACCTGCCGCGGCGCCTGCAGATCGAGTTCTCGAAGGTCGTCCAGCGCCACACCGACACCGAGGGCGGCGAGGTCGACCCGGCCACGATGTGGAACGCCTTCTCGGCCGAGTACCTGGAGCTGAAGACGCCGCTGGAGCTGGTGCGCCAGCACGTCCGGGACAACGGCGACGGCGAGTACGACATCACCGCGACCGTGCGCGTCGAGGGCGACGAACACGAGGTCACCGGGCGCGGGAACGGCCCGATCGCGGCGTTCTTCGACGCGTTGTCGACCGTCGGGTTCGACCTGCGGCTGCTGGACTACAGCGAGCACACGCTCTCGCCGGGCGACGACGCGCGGGCGGCGTCGTACATCGAGTGCGCGATCTCCGACCGGGTGTACTGGGGCATCGGGATCGACCCGTCGATCGTGACCGCTTCGCTGCGGGCCGTCGTGTCGGCGGTGAACCGGGCTCACCGGTAATCCCCGCTTTGCGCGTGAAGGCCCCCTTCCCTCGGCTGAGCCGAGGGAAGGGGGCCTTCACGCGCTTCTACAGGGCCTTCACGGCCGCCAGGACGTCGGCCGGGTCGGTGCGCGTGGTGTAGTCCGGGTGCACGTCGATGTACCGGATGACGCCTTCGCCGTCCACGACCAGGACGGCCGGATACGGCAGCTCCCATTCCGCCGCCCCGTTGATCTTCTCGACGTCGCCGATGATCGTGTCGAAAGCCGGCTTCGTCTCCGGGGCCAGCCGGAACGTGATGCCGAGCGTGCGCCCGAGTTCGTTGTCCACATCGGACAGAACGGTGAATTTCAGGTCCTTTGTGGACAGCGAGCCGTCCGGCAGCTGCGGGCTGACCGCGACCAGCTTCACATCCAGCTTCTCCAGCTCCGGCAACAGCTCCTGCTGATACGTGCGCAGCGCCAGGTTGCAGTACGGACACCACGCGCCGCGATAGAACACCACGACCGCGGGCCCGTCCGCGACCCGCACCCGATCGCCGCCGGCGTCCGGCAGCGCGAGGTCCGGCATCGGCGTGCCCGGCTTCGCGGCCGCCTCGGCGACCACCCCCACGAACGTCGCGCGGTCGGCCTTGAGCATTTCGGCGACCTCCGCCGGGACGTGGCTCGCGACGGATTCCCGCAGCTCGGCGAGGTCGGTGTTGAGATCCCCCATGGTCGGCTCCTTCGGTTGTACTAATCGGTACAGTGCAGCTGACTGTACTATTCGGTACATGAGTGGTCAACCGGCGAAGACCCCGCAGGGGCGGATGACGAGGGACGCGATCGTCGACGCGGCGGCGGAGCTGATGTACGTCAACGGCGTGGCCGGGACGAGCGTCGACAAGGTGCTCGCGGCGAGCGGGGCCGGGAAATCGCAGATGTACCACTACTTCAAGAACAAGGATCAGCTCGTCGAAGCGGTCATCGCCCGCTTCCTCGAAAACATCCTCGGCAACCAGCCGACCATCTTCGAACTGCACGACTGGGCCGACTTCGACCAGTGGGCCCGGGAGATCCTGGCCATCCAGACCACGCCCAAGGGGCCCATCGCCTGCCCGCTGGGCAACCTCACCGGCGAACTCGGGGACGACCCCAAGATGGCACCGCTGCTGGACAAGGCCTACCGCGAATGGGAAGCACATCTCCAGCGCGGCCTGGAATCGTTGCGGGAACAGGGAAAACTCGTCGAGGGCGCCGACCCGGCGAGGCTCGCGCAGGCCGCGCTGACCTGCGTGCAGGGCGGCCTGCTGATGGCCCACCTGCGCCACGACGTCACGCCGATCGCCGACGCGCTCAAGATCGCCTTGGACCACCTGAAGAGTCACGCTCGCCGGTGAGCGCGCCGACCTCGTCGGCGAGCGCGTCGAGCACCTTCGCCACCGCGGGCCGCGAAGACGCGCCGAGCCGGTAGACCGCCTCCACGTGCCGGGCCGCCTTGATCCCGGCGAGCGGACGGCAGACGAGACCGCTGCCGCGCCGGGTGTCCATTGTGTACCGGGGAAGCAGCGCGATCCCGTGCCCGGCGGCGACGAGCCGTTCGGTGATGCGGAAATCGTTGATGCGCTGCACCACCTGGGGCCGCACCCCGGTGCGGATGATCAGCGACTGGAGGATGTCGTCCACCGGGAATCCGGCGTTGACGCTGATCCAGCGTTCGTCGGCCAGTTCGGCCAGCTCGATGCGGCGCCGCTTCGCGAGCCGATGCCCCGCGGGGAGCGCGACATCGAGCGGTTCCCGCAGCAGATGCCGGGTCTCCAGCCGGTCCGAGCCGAGCGACGGCGCGTGCTCGTCCCGGTGCGCCACCACGATGTCGTAATCCGCGACGAGCCCGGGGACCTCCGGCGGGGTCATGTCGACGTCGCGCACGATGACGTCCAGGCCGTCGAATTCCGCCGTCCGGTGCAGCAGTCCCGGCAGCAGCATCAGCCCGGCGGACTGGAAGATCGCCACCCGGACCCGGCCGCGCGGGGCGCTGCGGTAAGTGTCCAATTCGGACTCCGCGCGCTCCAGGGCGGCGAGCACGTCGTCCGCGCGGGCGACCAGCGCGCGGCCCGCGTCGGTCAGCCGCAGGCCGCGTCCGGCCGGTTCCGTGAGCGCGAGACCCACGTCACCCTGCAGGGCGCGCAGCTGCTGGGAAACCGCGGACGGCGTGCAGTGCAACGCCTTCGCGGCCGCCGTCACGCTGCCGCGATCGGCGAATTCCCGCAGGGTCCGCAACCGGCCGATGTCCATACCGCCAGCATATGTGAAGCCGAACTGAACGATCGCTGCAAATATTCTCGCTGGTCCTAAAGGGTCGCTCCACGTAAGAGTGAAGACATGCCCGCCCGCGATCGTCTGCTCGCCCTGTTCGTCGCCGTCCTCTGGGGCTGCAACTTCCTCGCCATCCACGCCACCCTCGGCCAGTTCCCGCCCGTCTTCGCCGGCGGGCTGCGCTTCGCGGTCATCGCGATCCCGACGATCCTGTTCGTTCCGTGGCCGAAGGTGAAGATCCGCCACCTGCTCGGCTACGGGCTCGGCTTCGGCACCGGGCAGTTCGTGTTCCTCTTCATCGCGATGGACACCGGCATGCCGACCGGTCTCGCGTCGCTGGTGCTGCAGGCGTCGGCCCCGTTCACCGTCCTGCTCGGCGCCGTCTTCCTGCGCGAACGCGTGTCCGGACGGCAGCTCACCGGGATCCTGCTCGCCGTCGCCGGGATGGCGACGATCGCCTGGCAGCAGGCCGGGAACGCCGCCCTGCTGCCGGTGATCCTGACCCTGCTCGGCGCGCTGAGCTGGGCGTTCGGCAACCTGAGCACCCGGCAGGCGGCACCGGACAACCCGCTGAATTTCGTCCTCTGGATGTCCGTGGTGCCGCCGCTGCCGATGTTCGCGCTGTCGCTGGTCATGGAGGGTCCCGCCGAGATCGGGCACTCGCTGAGCACACTCGGCACGACCACCGGGCTGATCGGGCTCGGCGGCCTCGCCTACGTCGTGTTGTTCGGCACGATCGTCGGCTCCGGCATCTGGACCTCGCTGATGCGCCGCAACCCGGCGGGCGTGGTCGCGCCGTTCTCCCTGCTGGTGCCGGTGGTCGGGCTGTCGATGGCGTTCCTGGTCCTCGACGAACGCCCGTCGCTGGTGGAGATCCTCGCCGCGGCCGTCGTCATCGGCGGCGTCCTGTTCGGTTCGACGAAACGCCGCGTGCGCGAGCCGGATTTCCTCGCCGAAGCCGAAACGCCTCAGCCCACTGGCGTGCGGTGAGCCGTTTGGGCACGACGTCGCGGCCGGGCCTCGTGAACACCTGCCGCACGAAGTCCTGGTAGCGCCGGCGATCCACGTCTTCGACGAGTGGCCGCTCACGGCGGGTCATGGTGAGCAGGCCGCCGTCGACACCGGGCCTCGGGCGGAACGCCGCCGCGGGCACCCGGCCGGTCAGCCGGAAGTCGAACCACGGCCACCACTGCGCGGTCATCATGGTCGCGCCGCCGACGCCGGCCCGGCGGCGCGCCACCTCCCACTGCATGAGCAGGACGGCGTCCGTCCAGCCGGGAGCGGCGAGGACGTGCCGCAGCGTCGCGGTGGTCAGGTGGAACGGCAGGTTGCCGACCAGCACGTGGGGCGCCTCCGGCAACGGATACCGCAGGAAGTCCGCGGTGACGATCTTCGTCGGCGGCTGGACGCGGCCCGCCAGCCGGGCGGCGCGGCGGCCGTCGATCTCGACGCCGGTCACTGGTCTGCCGAGCCGTTCGAGCGGCAGGGTCAGCGCGCCGTCGCCCGTACCGAATTCGATGATCGGCCCGTCCGTGCCGTCGACGAGCTTCACGACGGTTTCGATGACGGTCCGGTCGATGAGGAAGTTCTGGCCCAGTTCATGACGGCCAGGTTGTCGTGTGCGCAAGGGATCTCCGCGGCTTCGAGGTGAGCCGGGCAGCACGAGGCTCGCCCGGCGATGTCTCGCTCGGGCGGCGGTTCCTTGCCAGAAGCCGGGAATCCGCCGCTAGGCGCGGCGGATCCGGGTGAACGCGGGGGCACACATGGCGGCGAAGCTACCTCGGACCGGAGCCCTCCCGCCAACGGTTTTCTACGCGCCGATCCGGCTGGTGCCGAGGTGCTCGACCGGACCGGACAGCGCGGCCTTGACGCGGCGGGTGAGCTCGTCGGTGAGCACCTCGGTCTCGCCCTTTTCGAGACCGTCGACGACCTGGCGGGCGACGTCGCGAGGGTCGTTCTTGGGGATGTCGAGGCCCTGCGTCATGTCGGTGTCGGTGTAGCCGAGGTGCACGCCGACCACCTGTGTGCCCTGCTCGGCGAACTCGATGCGGAGCGAATTGGTGAGCGACCAGAAGGCCGCCTTCGACGCGCCGTAGGACCCGGAGCCCGCCGCCCACGACAGGACCGAGTGCACGTTGACCAGCGCCCCACCGTCCTTGAGCTGCGGCGCAAACGCTTGCGCGACGCGCAGCGCGCCGAAGACGTTCGTCTCGAAGACCGGACGGTGCGCGTCGACGCCGTCGTTCAACAGCGAGCCGAGCCCGAGGACACCGGCGTTGTTGAAGACGATCGTGGCGTCGCTCGCCTTCTCCGCCAGCGCGCGGACGGATGCCGGGTCGGTGACATCGAGCGGGAGCGGGACGACCCGCGGATCGGTCTCCGCACGCGGCGACCTGGCGGTCGCGTAGACCTTGGCGGCGCCGCGGTCGAGCAGTTCGGCGACGAACGCCTTGCCGAGCCCGCGCTGCCCGCCGGTGACCAGGACGACGGCGTCTTCGATGGAGGTCATGACTTTGCTCCTTGACAGAAGTGTTCGGCTTTTACCTCTGTCGCCAGCATGGCGACGCGACTCGACAGAGTCAAGTACGCTTGACCTATGTCATGGACCGCGACGGACCGGTACCGGTTACGCACCGCCCCCTCGGGGCTGGCGCTCGTTCAGGACTTCCTCAACACCAAGGCGATCAAGACGTACGGCCTCGACCTGCTGAGCGACACCGATCTGGCGCGACCTTGGGCCGCCGAGGCGCTGGCGGAATGGTCGCGAGCCCGGGATTCCGAGGCGCCCGAGATCTCGCTGGGTCCGGGCGACCTTCGCGCGCTTCGCGACCTTCGCGCGTCGTTCGTTTCGCTCGTGGACGGCGACGACACGGACCTCGGCAAGCCGGTGAAGGCGGATCTGGCCCTGCGCGACGGCGTCGTCCGGCTGTTCCCGTCCGGCACCGGACGGCAGTGGCTCGCTTCGGCGCTGTGGACGGAGACGCTGCTCGCGCAGCAGGCGGGAATCTGGTCGCGGCTGAAACTGTGCCGGCTCGACGGCTGCCGTTCGGCCTTCTACGACGTCTCGCGCAACAACAGCGGCGTCTGGCACGACGTGCGCACCTGCGGGAACGTCGCGAACCTGCGGGCCGCGCGGGAACGGAAGAAGGCGCTCAGCCCAGCGACGCCAGCGCCGACGGAATCGGGATCTCCCCGCCGATGACGTCGAAACCCTGATTCTCGGCGAGCGGCTCTTCCAGCGTGGCGATCAGGACGGCGGCGACGTCCGCACGGGAGACGCGGCCCGGTTCGAGGTGACCGGCGATCTTGACGTGGCCGGTGGGCTGGTCGTCGGTGAGCGTGCCGGGCCGGACGATCGTCCAGTTCAGGCTCGAACGGCGCAGGACGCTGTCGGAGATCTGCTTCGCCATCAGGATCGACCGCACCAGGCGGTCACCCTGATCCGGCGAGTCCGCGAACTGCGCGGAAAGCTGCACGAACCGGGAGACACCGGCCTTCTCGGCGGCACGGATCGCGGTGATCACGCCGTCACGGTCGACGAGGTCGACCGAGGCCTGATCCGGATCGGGCGCGCCGATCGCGCTGATCACCACTTCGGACCCGGCGAGCGCCTCGACGAGGTCGTCCGCGTCGGCGGTGACGTCCGCGACCACGGTCTCGGCCCCGAGCCCGGCGACCTGCTCGGCGCGGCGGCGGCTGCGCAGGCCCGCCCGCACCTGATGTCCCCGCCCCCGCAGCAGCCGGACCACGTGGATCCCCGTCCGCCCCGACGCACCCAGCACTGTGACCCGCATGACAGAGAGTCTGCCCGAAGGCCACGCTCCCCGCATTTAGTCCTCTAAATGCGGGCAGACGTGGTCCCCTCGCCGATGCGCCGCGTGTTGCGAAAGCCACTTTCGCAACCTTGAGCGTTGCGAAAGTGGCTTTCGCAACGCGGTCGGGCACGCCGACCGCACGCATTCAGAGGACTAAATGCGGCCGAAGCGCGTGAAGGCCCCCNNAGCCGGGGGAAGGGGGCCTTCACGCGCTTTCGGGACTAGAGGATCTCCGCCGCCGAGCCGACGTCCGGCAGCCCGCCGACGTCGGGGTTCAGCTCCCCGGCCTCGACGAGTTCCGCCTTGACCTCGTGCGGTTGGATCCGCCCGTCGCGGATGTCCTCCGCGTAGTGGCACGCGACGCGGTGCCCGGTGCCGATCTCCCGCAGCTGCGGGCGGTCGGTGTCGCACAGGCTCTGCTGCCGCCACGGGCACCGCGTGTGGAACCGGCAGCCGGACGGCGGCCGCGCCGGCGAGGGCAGGTCACCGGCGAGCAGGATCTGCTCGCGGGTGTCCTCCACCGTCGGGTCCGGCACCGGGATCGCCGAGAGCAGCGCCCGCGTGTACGGGTGCAGCGGGTTCTCGTACAGCGTGTCCGCGTCGGCCTCTTCGACCAGCGAGCCGAGGTACATCACGCCGATACGGTCGGAGATGTGCCGCACCACCGCGAGGTCGTGCGCGATCACCAGATACGTCAGCCCGAGCTTCTCCTGCAGATCCTCCAGCAGGTTGACCACCTGCGCCTGCACCGAGACGTCCAGCGCGGACACCGGTTCGTCGGCGACGATCAGATCCGGCTCGACGGCCAGCGCCCGCGCGATGCCGATGCGCTGACGCTGACCGCCCGAGAACTCGTGCGGGTACTTGCGCAGCGCGGACTCGGGAAGTCCCACGGCGGAAAGGAGTTCGCGCAGCCGCTTGGCCGTCGCCTCCCTGTCCTTGTCGAGGCCGTGCGCCTTCATCCCTTCGGTCAGAATGGATTCCACCGACTGCCGAGGGTCCAAAGAGGACATCGGGTCCTGGAACACCATCTGCATCCGGCGGCGGGCCTTGCGCAGTTCCTCGCCCTTGAGCCCGGCGACGTCGGTGCCGTCGAAGACGACCTTGCCGTCGGTCAGCTCGGTCAGCCGGAGGATCGCCCTGCCCAAAGTGGACTTGCCGCAGCCGGATTCCCCGACCAGGCCGTAGGTCTCACCCCGGCGGATGGCCAGATCGACGCCGTCGACGGCGAACACGTGCCCGACCGTGCGGTCGACCACGATGCCGCGTTTGATCGGGAAGTGCACCTTGAGGTCTTCGACCTCCAGCAGCACGTCCTGCGGCGGTACCGTGTGGGTCATCGGGCCCCTCCTCGTGCGGCCACGGCCGGGATCACCGGGTTGTGGCAGCGCAGCAGCCCACCGCGATCGGGGGTCAGCTGCGGTGAAACCTCCCGGCACACGCCGAGAGCGTTCGGGCAGCGGGGCGCGAAGGCGCAACCGCCGTCCCACGGGATGTTGTCGGCGACGGATCCCTTGATGGGGATCAGTTTCTCGCCGCGGCCCGCGTCGAGACGCGGGATCGAGGCGAGCAGGCCGTGCGTGTAGGGATGCCGCGGCTCGGCGAACAACGAGTGCCGCTCCGCCCGCTCGACGATCTTGCCGCCGTAGAGCACGTTGACCTGGTCGCAGAGACCGGCGACCACACCGAGGTCGTGCGTGATCATGATCAGCGCGGTCCCGGTGTCCTGCACCAGTTCCCGCAGCAGCGCGAGGATCTGCGCCTGGATCGTCACGTCGAGCGCGGTGGTCGGCTCGTCGGCGATGAGCAGCCGCGGACGGCACGCCAGCGCGATCGCGATCAGCGCGCGCTGCCGCATCCCGCCGGAAAGCTGGTGCGGGTACTCGGAAAGCCGCCGGGCCGGGTCGGGGATGCCGACCTTGTCCAGCAGCTCCGCCGCCTCCACCGACGCCGCCTTGCGCGACATCCCGCGGTGCCGCTCCAGCACCTCGGTGATCTGCAAACCGATCGGGATGACCGGGTTCAGCGAGGACAGCGGGTCCTGGAACACCATGCCGAGGTCGCGACCCCGGCGATCCCGCATTTCCTTGTCCGACAGGCGAAGCAGATCCGTGCCTTCGAACGACACCGAACCGGTGACCTGGTTGCCGCGTTTCGCGAGCAGCCGCATGATCGCCAGCGAGGTCACGGACTTGCCGCAACCGGACTCACCGACGAGACCGACCGTCTGGCCGGGTTCGACGTCGAAACTGACCTCGTCCACCGCGGTGAACGGCTTCTCGCCGCGTCGTTGGAAAACGACCTTGAGGTCGCGTACTTCAAGGAGAGCCATGAAAGATCACCGCCTGTTCTTCGGATCGAGGGCTTCCCGCAGGGACTCGCCGAGCAGCGTGAACCCGAGCGCGACGATGATGATCGCGATGGCCGGGTAGTACGCCAGCTCGGGACGGATGTCGAGGAACTGCCGAGCGCTGCGGCTCAGCATGATGCCCCATTCCGCCCGGTTCGGGTCCGGGTCGCCGAGACCGAGGAACGACAGCGCCGCCGCTTCGAGGATCGCGGTGGCCAGGGTCAGCGTGGCCTGCACGATGACCGGGCCGAGCGAGTTGGGCAGCATGTGCCGCAACACGATCGCCCCGCGTTTGACGCCGAGCGACGTCGCCGCGAGCACGTGGTCACTGCTTCTCTGCGCGAGCATCGAACCGCGCAGCAGCCGCGCGAAGATCGGCACGCTGACCATCGAGACCGCGACGATGACCGTCCACTGGCTCGGCTTCTGGAACAGCGCGGCGACCGAGATCGCCAGCAGCAGCGACGGCACCGACAGCATGACGTCGACGAGCCGCATCAGCACGGTGTCGACCCAGCCGCCGAAGGCACCGGCGAGACCGCCGATGATCATGCCGACCACGACGCCGATGATCGTGGCGAGCACGCCGACCAGCAGGGTGTTCTGCGCGCCGACGAGCAACCGCGAAAGGTAGTCGCGGCCGAAGTCGTCGACACCGAGCGGGAAACCGGGCTGCGCGCCGGGGATGATGCCCTGCCCGAGGATGACCTGGCTCTGCAGATACCGCTCGTAGGGGTCCTTCGGCGCCAGGAGCGGCGCGAAGATCGCCACCAGCAGGAACAGTCCGGTGATCACGGCGCCGGTGATGGCCACCGGGCTCCGCATCATCCGGCGCAGCGCCTCGCCACCGAGGCTGTGCCCCTTCGCCGACGAGGCCGCGAGGCGGTCGATCGGCTCCTTCTTCTTGTTCAGCAAGGTGTTCATCGGACACGCACCCTCGGGTCGATGAGCCCGTACGAGATGTCGACCAGCATGTTCACCAGCACGTAGACGAGCGCGCCGAACAGCAGCAGCGCTTGCAGACGCGGGTAGTCACGCCGTTCGATGCCCTCGGCGAGCAGGAAGCCAAGGCCGCGGAAGTTGAACACCCGCTCGGTCAGCACGGCGCCACCGAGCAGCGCGCCGGTCTGCAGGCCGATGACGGTGACCACCGGCAGGAGCCCGTTGCGGAGCACGTGACGACGCCGGACGATCGGCTGGGTCAGGCCCTTCGAGTTGGCCGTGCGGATGAAGTCCTCGTTCAGCACGTCCAGCACCGAGGCGCGGGTGATCCGGACGATGACCGCGAGCGGGATCGTCGCCAGCGCGAACGCCGGGAGGATCAGGTGGGTGAGCGCGTCCCAGGCGGCGTCCCATTCCTGGGTGATGATGCCGTCGAAGACCGCGAAACCGGTGACGGTGGTGGCGTCGAGACCGGCCATCTGACGGCCCTGCGAGGGAAGTCCCAGCGGGGCGGCCAGCAGGTCCTGCATCATGTAGCCGAGGAAGAACACCGGCACCGCGACGCCGACCAGGCTGAGCACGATGATGACGTTGTCGACTGCCCCGCCGCGGAACCGCGCGGACAGGTAACCGAACGGGATGCCGAGGCCCACCGCGATGAGCATCGCGCAGAAGCCGAGCTCGATCGTGGCGGGGAGGAAGTTCCCGATCTCGGACATGACCGGCTGGGCGGAGACCAGCGAGTTGCCGAAGTCGCCGGTGATCGCCCGGCCGAGGAACTTGAAGTACTGGACGAAGATCGGATCGTCGAGGCCGAGAAGCTTGTTCAGGTCGGCGATCTTCTCCGGGGTCGCCTTGTCACCCAGGAGGGCGCCGGCGGGGCCACCGGGCAGGGACCGGAGCCAGGCGAAGATCAAAATGGACAGGATCAAGAGCGTCGGTATCGCTTGTAGCAGCCGACGCACGAGAAAACGGAGCACGTGCGTTCCTTTGTTGCCAGCCCGGGAATGGACTTCAGGGGGTGGGCGCGGTAGCACCCACCCCCTGAGCCACTAGTGGTGGTGGATCAGTTGACCGTGACGGTGTAGAAGCGCTCGTCGGTCAGCGGGCTGGCCACCAGACCCTTCACCTTCGGGCCGACGACGATCGCCGGGGGGCCGTAGGAGATCGGGATGGCGGGCAGGTATTCCATGATCTTCTGGTTCACGTCCTGGTACGCCTTGGTGTGCGCCTCGCCGGCGGGCGCGGCGTCCGCGGCGGAGATGGCCGAGAACAGCTCCGCGTTGTTGAAGCCGAACTCCGGCTTCTCGCGGCCGAAGAAGGTGCCGACGAAGTTACCGGCGTCGTTGTAGTCACCGGTCCAGCCGAGCAGGTGCACGTCGTGCTTGCCCGCCTTCTGGACGTCGTCCTTGTAGCCACCGTTCCACGGCTTGGCGATCGGCTCGACCTTGATGCCCATGGCCTTCATGTCCTCGGACAGCGAGGTGAAGATGTCCGCCGGGTTCGGCATGTACGGCCGGGTGACCTCGGTCGGGTAGTAGAACTTCAGGGTCATGCCCTCGGCGCCGGCTTCCTTCAGCAGGTCTTTCGCCTTCTGAAGGTTGTATTCGTACTTGGTGACGTTCTCGTTGTAGCCGTCGATCGCCTTCGGCACGAACTGGCTGGCGGTCTCGGCGCCCTCGGGGAGCTTCGACTTCACGAACTGGTCGCGGTTGAGACCGTAGGCCAGCGCCTGGCGGACCTTGAGGTCCTTCAGCTTCGGGTTGTTCTTCTGGTTGATGCCCAGGTACAGGATGTTGAACGACGGACGGATGAGCACCTGCTCGCCGTCGTTGCGCAGCAGGCCGTAGTCCGCGGGCGACGGGTAGTCGTAGCCCTGGATGTCGCCGGCCTTGAGCGCCTGCTTGCGGGCGTTCTCGTCCGGGATGACCTTGAAGACCAGCTTGTCGAGCTTGGCCGTCTGGGTCGGCGAGTCGGTGGCCTTGACCAGCGTGATCTCACCCTTGGCCTGGTCCCAGCTCTCGAACTTGAACGGGCCGGTGCCGGTCGGGTGCTTCAGCGCGTACTCCGGGTAGGAGAACGAGTCACCGCTCTGGGTGACGGCGTCGGCGTTGTACTTCTTCAGCGCGTCCGGGCTCTGGATCGAGAACGACGGCAGCGTGAAGGCGGCCGGGAAGGCGCCCTTGGCCTTGTTCAGGTTCAGGACGGCGGTCGACTCGTCCTTGGCCTGGCAGTCCTTGAACACCGGGGCGCCGGAGGCGTCACCCTCGTTCTTGGCGAAGCCTTCGAAGACGTCGCCGTAGTAGATCATCTGGCTCTGGGCGGCGGCGCCCTTCATGTTGAACATGCGGTTGAAGTTGAAGCAGACCGCTTCGGCGTTGAACGGGGTGCCGTCGTGGAACTTCACGCCCTTCTTCAGGGTGAAGGTCCAGGTCTTGCCTTCGTTGCTGCCTTCCCACTTCTCCGCCAGGCCGGGCTCGAGGTCCGCGGTCCCCGGCTTGTTCATGATCAGCGTGTCCATCATCTGGCGGATGATGCGGAAGGTCTCACCGTCGTCGTTGAAGAGCGGGTCGAACGTCTTCGGGTTACCGGCGGCGCCGAAGACCATGGTGCCTCCCGAGCCACCCCCTGCGCCTTCTTCACGCTTCGATTCGGCACAGGCGGAAATGGAGACCGCGAGTGCGCCGGCAAGCCCGATCAGGGCCACACGGCGTGCTCGGGTCACCCGCAGTTGCTGCATCTGGCACCCCTTGAGGAGATTTTCGGTGTTTAGGCACCGTCCGGTCGGTCGGTAACTCGAACTCCACGGACGATCGGTGTGCCCGCCGACACTAGCGGGAACTCAGCCCGCACTTAAGCACGCGAGGTTACGATCGCGCTACACGACGGCCAATACGACCGCAAAGTGTCCGCAATTCCGGACGGAGTGTAATCAATTCCGGACCACTAACGCGCAGAGTGCCGGGTCACTGACTCAAATGGGTGTCCACCACTACAACCAATGGGTGCCGGACAAAACAGGACATCGGCAGGACATTGGGTCCCGTCTCGTGAGTGGTAAGCCGGATCTCGCGTGATTGAAGGCGGAACTCGCGTGATCAGGGACGGAACACACGTGACTGGACGGACGGCACGTGTGATCAGACGGACGACACTCGTGACCGGATGGACGACACGACCGTGGCGAAGCCTTCGCCGCGAGTCGTCCGTCCAATCACGCGTGTCGTCCATCCCAACACGCGTGTCGTCCGTCCAGTCACGCGGCACCGTCCTCACCACTCACGAGAGGTGACCACGCGATCGGCCGCGGCACGGGTCCCGTCGACGGCGAACCACCCGCGTTCGAACAGCTGCCAGCGCCGCAGTTCCGCCCTGGATCCCTCGCCGTCGCGTGCGGCGGCGCGGTCGAGACGTTCGGCTTCACTGCCGCCGTCGAGCCAGGTGAGCAGGGACAACGACGGCCGCATCCGCGCGCGGCCACTGGAAACGCCTTCCAGCACCAGGACGTCCGGGACCGGGATCTCGACCTCTTCGCCCGGCAGCGGGACACCGCTGGACCAGTCCACTCGCCGGTAGCGGCCGGTCCTGCCCGCGCGCAGCGGCTCCAGGACCCCGGACTCCAGCCGCGGCCACCACGAAACGGGTTCGTCCCAGGTGGCGAACTCGTCGGTGCTCACCAGCGCGACCCGGACGCCCCTGCCGGCCAGTTCGGCCACGATCTTCCCGGCCAGCGTGGACTTCCCGGAGCCGGAAGGGCCGTCGACGGCGAGCACACGGACGGCGCCCAGCCTCGGCGGGGCCGCGAAAAGGGCGTCGATCAGCGTGCGCGCGCGGGGCTCACTTCGGGGAGCCCTTTGACGTTGTCGGGCGTGGCCGTCCGCGCTTCGAGCGCGGCGACGCGTTCTTCCAGGTCACGCTGGGCGTCGGCGAGTTCGCAGCGGAGCAGCGCGATCTCCTCGACGGAGGTCCGGACCTCTTCTTCGAGGTGCCCGACCTCGGTCGACAGATGCAACGCGACCAGTGCCAGCACGAAACCGGCCAAGAGGAATACGAAGTTCGACGGCGTCTGCACGCCGGTTATCCGCGCCATGAAGTCGGCGGCCTGCGGAACCACGGCGAGCACGACCACGCCGACGGCGAGGACGAGCCAAACGCCCGCGTACTTTTCCCGCAGTTTCCGCCGCCGCATCATCTCGAGGACGACGAACAGCACCAGACAGGCGACGACGATGCTGAGAATGCGCCAGCCAGCCATAATCAGCTCCTTTTACGCCGAATCCGACGAGTCGACGGCGGGACGGCGGCGCACCAGCGCCAGCAGCAGGGCGAGTCCGGCGCGGCCGAGGTAGACGGCCGATTTCACCGGCGAATGGCTCGGTGTGCCACCGGCCCGTTCCCGCATGATCACCGGGATTTCCTTGATCTTCAGTTCGGCGCGGATCGCCATCACCAGCGATTCGACCGTGTCGCCGAGGTATTCGGCCGGGTAGTACGCGGCGAACAGTTTGATCGCGCGCGGGCCCATCGCCTTGAACCCGGAGGTCACGTCGGTGAGCTTGGTCTTCCCGAGCCGGGAGAAAACGACCGAGAGCACGACCATCGCGTATTTTCGCGGCCCGCTGGCCTTGTACGAGCCCTTGCCCGCGAACCGCGAGCCGATCGCGATGTCGGCGTCGTCGAGCGCGTCCAGCAGGGCCGCGACCTCGTTCGGGTCGTGCTGGCCGTCCGCGTCCACCTGCACGACGACGTCGTAGCCGCGGGCGGCCGCGTACCGGAAGCCGGTGCGCATCGCCCCGCCGACGCCGAGGTTCACCGACAGGCGGGCCACCTCCGCGCCCGCCGCGCGGGCGAGCTTGGCCGTGTCGTCGGACGAGCCGTCGTCGACCACCAGCACGTCCATGCCCGGCAAGGACTGCTTGACCTGGGAAATGACCGCGCCGACACTGGCCTGCTCGTTCAAGGCAGGCATCACGATGAGTACGCGACGGGTGGTCACGGACGTACTGGACACTGGATCACTCTATCTTCTTACTGGCCGTGAGCGGTGTCGGACCCGGCGGGGGCGCCGGAGGCGACCACACCTTGCTGACCTTCGATTTCGTAAACCGACGCGTCGAGGTTGTGGAAGACGCGTTTGAAACCCGGAGTGATGTCGAGCCGCTGGAGCCCCACCGCGGACTGCGCGTTGGGGGCCACCTTGCCCTTGCCGACCAGCACGTAACGCACCTTGAGGTCGGTGAGCGCCTCGCGCACCCGCGGGTCGCGGTTGATGTCGTTGAGGAACACGCTGAGCCAGCCCGGCTTGGTGGTGAACTCGGCGCCGTAGTTGGTCCACTCGACCGGCTGAACCCCGGCGAGCGCGTACATCCACACCGAGCCGTCGGCCTTGTTGTTCATGACCCGCTCGCCCGGCACCACGTGCTTCCCGAGCCAGGCGTAGGCCTCTTCCTCGCCCTTGCTGACCGAAGGGCCTTCACCGTAGTTCAGCGCGAGCCGCGCCGAGTTGCGGCCGATGTAGCCGCCCCGGCTCAGCACCGTGACGACGAGACCGACCACCAGGGCACCCGCGATGGCCACGGTGACCGGGTTCAGGTTCGGTTTGCGCTCACCGATCTTCTCGGCGAACTTGCCCGACGCGGTGTGCACGAACTCGCCGAACGCGACGGCGCCGGCCAGCGGCACGAGCGCGCCGATCCGCCAGTGGTCGTTGTAGAACACGCCGGTCAGGGTGTGGATGAGCGGGGTCTCCAGCGAGATCGTCGCGGCGAACAGGCCGCCGAGCACCACGTACGCGCCGACCATCCAGAGCATCCGCCGGTGCTTGACCAGGAAGAACACGCCGATGATCGCCGGGATGCCGATCCACCACTGCGGGAACGACGCCATCGGCGAGAACGTGATCGTCTGCCCGAGCGCGCCGGACACGCTGGTCTCCGAGGCCCAGAACGCGCTCGTCACGCCGCCCGCGTTGTAGAGCGCCGGGAGGACCTGTGGCACGCCGAGCACGACCGCCATCACGATCGTCGCGACCAGCGAGGCGGCGCTGCGGCGCCAGCCGATCTTCTCGAAGCGGAACAGCACCGCGAGCAGGATCAGCAGGAAGTAGACCATGATCACGAAGATCAGGCTGGTGTGCAGGCCGGCCAGCCCGGCGACGCCGACGCCGATCGCGAGCGGACCGGCGACGCCGTTCGGCTTGAGCAGCAGGCGGGCGAGCGCGAGCATCGCGGGCACCAGCGCCACCCCGGCGACGTACGGCCACAGCGGGCCGCGCCACAGCGAGTCGTACGGGAACGCGGTGAACCAGGTGGACACGGCCGCCGCGGCCGCGGTCGCGAGCACCGGCATCCGCCAGGCGCGGCACATCGCCGCGACCCCGACCGGGACGGTCAGCACGACCATGAGCGCCGCCAGGTTCAGCGTCGGCATCATCGTCAGGCCGCCCTTGCCGAAGACCAGGGCGAGCAGCGCGTGGTAGGTGTCCGGGTAGAAGTAGTCGTGCTGGTTCGGCAGGTTCGCGATGGTGCCGACGGTCGACGCGCGCGCGTCGCCGTGTTCGGCGATCCAGCGCACCAGGTTGCCGTGGAACGGGGCGTCCCAGCCCTGCTGGACGTTCTCCAGGCTGTGCGAGCCGCGCAGGAAGGTCACGGTGCCGACGCCGAGACCGACCAGAACGCCGGCGCCGATCAGCAGGTGGTCGCGAAGGGAACGCTTCGACTCGTCGTCGTCTTCGTCCTCGGCCCAGTCCGGGTGCCGCTTCGCGGTGAAGCGGAGCACGAGGAACGAGAGGGCGAATCCGACGACGGACAGCAGCAGCACCCACAGGCCGACGTTCAGCATCGTCCATCGGATGCCGAAGCGGCCGAGGATCGGGATGCCGATGGCGACGAGGCCGAAGGTCAGCAGCGGGGCCGCGGCGGCGAGGGTCCAGCCGCGCAGCCTGATCGCGGCACCGAAGACGAGCCCCGGCAGCCAGAACGCCAGCAAGACCAAAAGAACGTTCATCGAATTCGCTGTCCAACCCTATTCGGCGTCACGACGCCATCCGCTCGCGGCGCGCGATGGCGCGGCCACACTATCGAGACGTTTCGGAAGGTCGCGCGTTGCCCGGCTCGGGCGTGCCTCTCACCACGAACGCCATCACGACCAGCAGGCCGACGGTGGGTCCGGCGGCGAGTCCCACCACGGCGCGCACGACCGTGTCGCCGGGGAAGAACAGCAGGACCAGCGCGGTCGCGACGACGACGGCGGCCCAGGTGATCAGCACCTTCGTGGCCTTGGCCTGCGCGACGAGGACGGCGGCGAGCAGCTGCATCGCGGCCAGCAGCACCGACGACCAGACCAGCCCGGCCATCCACCAGGCCTCGGGATCGTTCTTGGCGCCGTAGACCAGGCGCACCACCCACGGGCCGATGAGCCAGCCGATCAGCGCGCCGAGCGCCGCGAGAGCCAGCGCGCCCGCCGAACCGAACGCGAGCAGCTTCCGCAGCCGGTGCTTGCCCTCCTCGGTACTGGACAGGCGCACCACGGTCGGGACCGCGAGAGCCTGGACCGGCGCCATCAGCGTGAGCGGTGTCCTGGCCACGAACAGGGCGACGAAGAGCACGCCGAGCTTGCCCTTGTCACCGCCGGGCGCGAGCAGGTTGACCAGTGCCGGGTAGCCGGTGATGACGCTGGCGGTGAGCCCCGCGCCGGCGAGGAGCATTAGCATGTTCTTGACGATCGGCCTCGCGGGCACATCCGCTTCGAGCTTGGAATCGACCAGCTTGGCGGCGCCGCGGGCGAATAGCAGCCAGGCGAACGAGCCGGTCGCGGCGGCGATGGCGAACCAGTACAGCTGGGTGAGCCCGGCGACCACCAGCGCGGCGACCACCAGGATCCGCACGGCCGCCTCGACCAGGATCAGCCACGAGTAGGACCGGACGTGGTTCTGACCGATCAGCAGGCCGCGCGCGGCGAACTGGAAGGCGAACGACAGCCCGCCCGCGAGCACGATCACGGCGAGCGCGAACTGGCCGCCGTAAACGTTGTCCGTGATCGGCGGGATCAGCGTGATCAGTGCGACGACCACCACGGCGATCGCGCTGGTGACGAAGGCGATCACCGCCGGGCGGCCCGCCTTGCGCCCGGCGAGCGCGGCGTGCGCGGACTGCCGCGAGATCTCCTGCTCGAGCGGGGACAGGGCGGCACCCAGCCCCATCAACATGCCCCAGAAGGAGAGCAGGACCGCGTTGTCGGCCGTCGACAGCGTCCGGCCCCAGACGACCGTCAGAACGTAGCCGAGCGCGATCGCGATCAGCAGGTAGACGCCGATGCGGCCGGCGGATTTCCCGGTGTCCTTGGCCAGCTCCTCGCTGCTCACCGCGTTGCTCATTTACGCAACCGGGCCCGCAGCGCCATGAAGAGGCCCCGGAGCGCTCCGGCGCCGAAGCCGGCGGCGAACACAGGGGTGAGCTGGGCGACGGCCTTGGCCTCGGCCTTCGTCGCGCCGAACTTCGTCACCGCGAACCCGGCGGCCGTCGACCCGGCGGCGGCCAGCGCGACGGCGGTCTTCGGGCGCTTCGCGGCGACACCGAGGCCGAGCACGCCGACGGCCATCGCGGCGAACAGGCCGTTGCGCGCGGGCCCCGGCGACGCGAGATACGAATCGACGAACGTGGTGCCTCGGAAATACGACTGCCCGACGAACTTCTTGAACGAATCGCGGCCGTGGTAGGTCGCGGAGAAGTCCGGGGCGAGGAAGATGCGGTGGCGTTCCGCGATCCAGCGCAGAACACCCGTGTCGTCACTGGCGAAACGGACGTCTTCGAAGAGCGACTCGAACGCGTTGGACGAATCCTCGAGAACGTCCTTCGGCGCGGAAAAGAATCCGGTGCCTTTCGGGAAGACGTCGAACTCGTCGATACCGAACGACATCAACCGCGGGTTCGCGCAATAACGCCGCCACGGGATCTTGACCAGCCCGGCCATGAATCCCGCGTACGGATTGTGCTCGGACGCGACGTTGATGTGACCGTTCCACACCGTGCGCTCGGGGTGGTCGACGAGCTGGTCGCGGAGGAAGGTGAGCGAACCCGGGTCCACGATCACGCGGCTGTCGAGCAGCAGGATCTGCCGCCCAGACGCCTTCGCGATCCCCGCGCGGCGGGCTTCGAACCGGCCGCTGTTCGGCTGGGTGAGGACGGTGATGCCGTACAGCTCCTGCAGCTTGGCGAGCTTGCCGCCGGTGCCGTCGGTGCTGCCGTCGTCGACCACGACGACCTCGACCGGCCAGTTCGCCACCTGTGCCGACGCGATCAGCGCGCCGACACTGCGATCGATCCAGTCCTGCTCGTTGTAGACCGGGATCACGACGGACAGGGCCGGGAGGAGCGAATTCGCACTCACCCCGGCGAGGCTACCTTGCGCGGCCCACCAGTATCCTTCGGGCACCGCAGACCCCGACAGAATGGCTCTTCCGGTGATTTCCTTCATTCTCGGCACCACGGCGGAACTGATCAAAATCGCGCCGGTCTACCACGGCATCCTCGAACGCGGGGTCCGGCCGAAGATCTGGTTCACCGCGCAGCACGTCGACGAGGTCTCGGACGTTCTCGCCGACCTGAACCTCCCCGAGCCCGACGTCTGGCTCGTGCCGAAGGAGAAGGCGCACAACCTGGAGTCGCCCGCGCAGGTGCCGGGCTGGGCCGCGCAGGTGCTGCGGACCGCGTGGGGCCGCCGGGCCGAGCTGAAGGCCGCGCTGGTCGAGGACGGGCGTCCGCCGCTGGTGCTGGTGCACGGCGACACCTTCACGACGCCGTACGGCTCGCTCATCGGGAAGCGGATCCTCAAGTCGCGGGTCGGGCACGTCGAGGCGGGTGCGCGGTCGGGCAGCATCATGTCGCCGCTGCCGGAGGAGCTGAACCGGAAGATCGCCGCGAAGATCGTCGACATGCACTTCGCGCCCAGCGCGCGTGAGGTGAACAACCTCCGCAACGCGCGCGGCGTCGTCGTCGACACCGAGGCGAACACCGCGATCGACGCGATGCGGATGGCCATCAACGGGCCGCTGGACGTCGAGGGCCTGCCGGAGAAGTTCGGCCTCGCCACCCTGCACCGCTTCGAACTGGTCTCGCGCGCGGAGAAGTACCGCGAGGCGCTGGAGATCCTGCGCGAGCAGAGCAAGCAGATGCCGATCCTCTACATGGCGGGCGCGCCCGAGCGCGAGAAGATCCGCGCGCTCGGCCTGGCGAACCTGTTCGACGAGAAGAACTTCATCATCCAGCCGAAGATGCGGTACCTGAAGTTCCTGCCGCTGGTCGCGCGGGCCGAATACGTCGTCACCGACTCGGGTGGTCTGTCGGCCGAGTGCTACTACCTCGGCCTGCCGTGCGCCGTGCACCGCGAGCGCACCGAGACGCCGCAGCACCTCGGCGAGACCGTCGTGCTGACCGAGATGCGCGGGGACAAGCTGCAGAACTTCCTCGACACCTACCAGAACCGGCGTGGGGAGTCTTGGGTCGACAAGTTCCACCCGTCGGAGATCATCGTCGACACGCTGGCCCGCTTGGGTTACTGCTGACGCTTCGCGCTCGCTTACGAACGCTATGAACGGTCCGTTCCTTGCAAAATTTGCAAGGAACGGACCGTTCATAGCATCGGGACCTGCTCTCACAGATGTCATGAAAGGGTCGTTCAGGACGTCTTTCGTCCTGAACGACCCTTTCATGACATCTGAGGCCGGAGTGCCCAGGTCAGCGAACCAGAGCGCGTGAAGGCCCCCTTCCCTCGGCTGAGCCGAGGGAAGGGGGCCTTCACGCGCTAGGGACTAAAGAGCCCGCCGGCCGGACAGTGCCCGGCCCAGCGTCAGCTCGTCCGCGAACTCCAGGTCACCACCCATCGGCAGCCCCGACGCCAGCCGCGTCACGGTCAGCCCGGGGAAGTCGCGAAGCATCCGCACGAGGTACGTCGCGGTCGCCTCGCCTTCGGTGTTCGGGTCGGTCGCGATGATGATCTCGCTGATCTCCGCGCCACCGATCCGCGCGAGCAGCTCCCGCATGCGCAGCTGCTCGGGTCCGATGCCGGACAACGGGTCCAGCGCGCCCCCGAGCACGTGGTAGCGGCCCTTGAACTCGCGCGTCCGCTCGACGGCGAGGACGTCCTTCGGCTCCTCGACCACGCAGATGACCGTGAGGTCGCGGCGGGTGTCGCGGCAGATCCGGCAGGTCTCCTGCTCCGAGACGTTGCCGCAGACCTCGCAGAACTGCACGCCTTCCTTGACCTTGCCGAGCACTTCCTGCAAGCGCGCGATATCCGCGGGATCGGCGGCCAGCAGGTGGAAGGCGATCCGCTGCGCGCTCTTGGGACCGACGCCGGGCAGCCGCCCGAGCTCGTCGATCAGATCCTGGACGACACCCTCGTACAAGCTAGCCGCCGAGCCCGGGGAAGCCGCCGAGGTCCGGCATCCCGCCGCCGAGACCGCCGGCGAGCGGGCCGAGCTTCTGCTCGGTGAGCTTCTGCGCGTTGGCCGAAGCGTCGCGGACGGCCGCGACGACCAGGTCGGACAGGGTCTCGACGTCGTCGGGGTCGACCACCTTGGGGTCGATGGACAGCGACTTGAGCTGGCTGTCGCCGGACACGGTCGCGGTGACCAGGCCGCCGCCGGAAGTACCGGTCACCTCCGTGTTGGCCAGCTCTTCCTGGGCCTCGACCAGCTTCTGCTGCATCTGCTGGGCCTGCTGCATGATCTGCGACAGGTCGAAGCCGCCACCGGGTTGCACCATGATCCGATCGGTCCTCTCCTGGAAAATCCCGTGCCGCCTACCAGCCTAGCCGTCACCCGTGTGGCACCGTGGGCGCCGTGCGACGACGGATGGGCCTGGTGCTGGCGATCGGATTGACGCTGTTCACGGCGTGCGGGGTGGAAACCCCGGCGTCTTCGCCGTCGAGCCCGCCGCCGCCCGGCACCACCACGGTGTTCACCACCCTTCCGCGGCCGAGTTCCACGAC
This sequence comes from Amycolatopsis keratiniphila subsp. keratiniphila, assembly GCF_001620365.2. Lineage (GTDB taxonomy): Bacteria > Actinomycetota > Actinomycetes > Mycobacteriales > Pseudonocardiaceae > Amycolatopsis > Amycolatopsis keratiniphila. The sequence goes on along the minus strand of NZ_LQMT02000003.1, from coordinate 206,076 downwards.
GAGCGCTCCGCCTTCGAGCGCGCCGTCTTCGAGCAGCCGTCAGCCGAAAACCGGCAAGGTCGTCGTGCTGGATCCCGGGCACAACGGCGGCAACGCCGGCAAGCCCGGCGAGATCAACAAGCAGGTCCCGGCGGGGCGCGGCAAGACGAAACCGTGCAACACCACCGGAACCTCGACGAATTCCGGCTACACCGAGCACGCGTTCACCTGGGACGTCTCGCAGCGGATCTCGCAGGCGTTGGCGGCCAAGGGAATCCGCGTCGTCCTCACCCGGCAGAGCGATACCGGTGTCGGGCCGTGCGTCAACGAACGCGCGGCGATCGGGAACGACGCCGGGGCGGACGCCGTCGTGTCGATCCACGCGGACGGCTCGAATTCCGCCGGGGCGCACGGTTTCCACGTCGCCTACTCGGCGCCGCCGCTGAACGCGCAGCAGGGCGAGCCCTCGATGAGGCTCGCGACCGCGTTGCGGGACGGCCTCCGCGCGGGCGGCTTCCCGATCTCGACGTACCTCGGTTCGAACGGGCTCGCCCCGCGCGCCGACCTCGGCGGGCTCAACCTCTCGACCCGCCCCGCCGCGCTCGTCGAATGCGGGAACATGCGCAACGCCGCCGAGGCCGCGGCGATGGCGAGCGAAGAGGGGCGTCAGCAGTACGCGGCCGTCATCGCGAAGGCGATCGAGGACTACCTCGCGGGTTAGGGCTGGCGATTCGGGTTAGGGCGAAGGGTTCCTTGAGTACCTCCTGGACTTCGGCCGTGGCTGATCGCGGGTCGGGTCCGTGAAGGCCTCCTTGCCTACCCTGAAGGTAGTGAAGGGGGCCTTCACGTACTTCAGGGACCCAAACCGTTGGTCGTGAGTGGCGATTCGGCTTAGAACCCGAATCGCCACTCACGACCGACGGGACCTAGGGCTTCAGCAACACCGGACTGCCACCGACCTCGACGGAGCCCGACTCGATCTCCGGCCGCGTCCCGTCGAGGCGTTCCGCGCTGCCCGGCGCGGAAAGCCGCACGGTGCCCGAGGGCGCCCACGCGATCCGGAACTCCATGCCGTCGCGCGTGAACCGGCATCGCCACAGATTCTCCGGCAGTCCCGCCCTGGTGCCCTCGCCGCACGACCGGATCTTCGCGCCGTCGAGCCAGCGGCCGAGCCGTTCGACGTGGGCGGCGGCGCGGGTCGGCGGTCCGCCGGCCGGCTGGAGCACGATCGGCACGCGGTCGCTTCCCCAGTTGTAGAAGTACATCCGCTTGAAGCGCGCGTAGAGGCCGACCAAGAAAATGCGGGCGGCGTGGTCCGCGGCGACGGCGGGGTCGACCGGCGGCTGCAACGGGACGTCGAAATCGGGGCCGGTGCTCCACAGGTTCGCGTGCCCGTTGGCGCGGTGGAAGCTCCGCTGGATCTCGTCCGCGACGGCGAGCATCGTCTCCGGCGGGTCCGCCATCCTGCCCGGGTGCAGCTTGACCGCGGCGGCGTCGCAGCTCTCGTAGCCGCGGAGTTCGCCGAACCGTTCCATGACCCGCCGGTACGCGGGATCGGCGAGGTGCCCCATCGACGGGCAGACCACGATGGCGCCGGGGTCACCCGCCTTGATGATCCGGCTCGCCCGCCGGACCATCTCCACCAGCCGTTCGACCGGACCGGTGAAGTACTTGGGGTGGTTGGCCATGTCCCACAGCTCGTAGGACTCGATGCGGCCGCGATACCGCTCGACGACCTTCCCGACGAACGCGTCCCAGTCCGCGAGGTCTTCGGGCGGCGCCGCCCGGGAGCCGTCCGGGTAGGCCGACGGCGGTCCGCCCGGCGCCGCCCAGCCCGGAGTACCACCGAAGACGTACAGCACCGGGAGCCCCGCCTGGTCCGCCCCGTCGACCAGTCTGTCCAAAGTGGACCACGTAGGCCTGCCGCGTTCCGGTTCGAGGTTCTGCCAGCGGGTTTCCGAATCCCAGAGCCGGACCGCGCCGACGCCGAACGTCGGCATCAGCCCGGTCTCGCTGTTCGCCGTCACGCCGAAGAACGCACTGTCCACAGGGGACGGGAACTCGGTCCACATCGGGGCATGGAGCGCCGGCGCGGCCGGTTCCGCCGCGGGCACCGCGCTCGCCCCGGCCACGGTGACCATGACGAGCGAGGCCAGCAGCGGCCACCACCCGATCCGGGTCCGCCGCCTCGGTCCGGGGACCGGCCGCGGGGCGGCAGGCGCGGACGCGACCTCTCCCCGTGCCGCGTCCGCGCGTTCCCACAGCCGGAAGAGCTTCGACAGTTCGTCGCGCTCGGCCTCGCACACCGTCGCGATCCGTTCCAGCGGGCCGAACGCGGCCGGCACGCTGACGCCGCTGCAGTAGCGGTGGACGGTCGATCGGCTCAGATGCGCCTTGGCGCCGATCCGTTCGTAGCTGTGCCCGCTACGCCGTTTCAGCCCTTCGAGCAGTTCCGCCAAGGCCCGGCCGTGTTCTCCTCCTGCCATGGGTCCCTCCCCCGGATGGTGCCTGCGAAGCGTCACCGACGACCCGCGAACGGGACACCCCCTTTTCGTCCCAGCGAAAACATCACCGCGTCCCGGCCTCCCGGAAACGTCTCACGCGCCCGCGTCTCCGCAGGTCAGCACGGACTTGTCGTCCCACCCTCCCGGATTAGGCCGATCGGCTTGTCTCAGCGCGTCCGGCACGTTTGAGTTACCGCCGGAGAAGAAAATGCCGTCTTGAGGGGGACCAGGCATGACTCTGCGCATGATCTTCGATCGGAAGGATCTCCAGGGGATCCGGATAGCCGAAGCACCGGACCCGCTGTGGGAGCTGGTGCTCGGTTCACATCAGCTGAGGGAGGACCGCCCGTCGGCCTGGCGGCAGCGGGTCCAGCTGAACCTGCGTCAGAACGAAGAAGCGGCACGATCGCTGAAGACGCTGTTCACCCTCGTCCCGCCGAAGGGGAACTTTCCCGATTTCCTGACTCCGCCCACGACGGCGGGATCCTTCGAAAGCGGGCTCGAAGCGGTGGCCTGCACACCTCGCGGACGGCTGTGCGCCGATCTACGGACCGTGTTCACCGGCACCGCCCCGACCTGGGTGAAACGGCTCGCCGATGGCGATCGCGACGAGGTCCACGGGGTCGTCGGCGCCCTGCGCGACGCGTACGACCTGGTGATCGCGCCGTTCTGGCACAGCATGCGCGAGACCGTCGCCGCCGACCGGGCCCGGCGAGTCCGCACGCTGGCCACCGAGGGGGCGGGGGCGATGATGCGCGGCATCCCCGGTGTCCGCGGCTGGGACGGCGAGGTGCTGGAGATCGCCTACCCCCGGCAGCGGACCGTCCATCTCGGCGGCCGGGGGCTGACCCTGATCCCGAGCCGGTTCTGCGCGAACACGCCGGTCACTTTCATCGATCCGGCGTTGCCACCGGTGCTGTTGTACCCCGCCAGCGTGACGAACGCCCGTCCGGTGGACGTGTCCCCCGAACTGGTGGCGCTCCTCGGCCGGACCCGCGCCGAAAGCCTCGGCGCGCTGCGTGTCCCGCGTACGACCAGCAAGCTGGCCTCATGCCTCGGCACCTCGATCGGCACGGCCAGCAAACAGGCCGCCGTGCTGCGCGAGGCCGGGCTCGTCACCAGCGCCCGGCAGGGCAGCGCCATCCTGCACCACCTCACCCGGCTCGGCACCGCACTGCTCGCCGGAGAACTCGACGAAGGGACCGTTCCATGAAATCGGTACTCGCCGCCGTCGCCTTGATCGCGGGCACCGCCGCCCCCGCCGCCGCGGCGACGGATTTCCCGGTGCTGCAGATGAACCTGTGCCGCAGCGGGGTCGCGAACTGCTTCAACCAGGGCGGGACGAACCCGATGGCGAAGGCGGCGAGCACGATCGTCGCGGCGAACCCGGCCGTCGTGACGTTGAACGAGGCCTGTTCGTCGGAGACGACGAAGCTGGCGGCGGACGTCAAAGCGCAGTCGGGCCGGGCGTACACGGTCGTCTGGCAGCCCGTCGGCAAGAAGGAGAACGGCCGGACGACGCCGTATCCGTGCACGTCAGGGCGGGGTGAGTACGGCATCGCGGTGCTGGCCAGGCAAGACCTCGGAGCGGTGAAGGCGCGCGAAGGCGGCTACTACGGGCCCCAGGACGGCGGCGCGGAACAGCGGGCCTATCTGTGCGCGAAGTTCGGCACGGTGAACGCGTGCACCACGCATCTCTCGACGAAGCAACCCGCGGTCGAGCAGCAGTGCCAGGACCTGAAGGGGCTGCTGGCGAAGTACGGCACCGGCACCGTGTTCGGCGGTGATCTGAACCTGCGCTACCCAGGCGATCCGAGCGCGCAGGCGTGCGTTCCCGCCGGCTCGTTCCGGAAGGGTGACGGCGGCGTGCAGCACATCATCGCCGGCGGCGCCTTCGGCTTCGGGAGCTCCGGGAAGACGTCGATCCCCGGCACCGACCACCCGGCCTGGCGAGTCACCCTCACCCGCTGACGCCCCGCATTTCGTCCTCTGAATGCGGTACTTGCGCGTGCAACCACCGCATTCAGAGGACTACTTGCGTTCGTCGAGGGGGCGGGCGTTGAGGTGGTCGGCGAGCAGCTTCCGGGCGATCTCTTCCGGATCCTGCTCGGGCGGGAGCGGCGGAGGGGGCGGCGCGGGGCTCGCGTCCTCGTTGTAGAGGTCCTCGTCCTCCTCGACCGGCTCGGGCGGGAGCGGGATGTCCGGCTCGCTCGTCGTCACCTTCGGCCGCTGAGGCTCCGGCTTCGGCGTGGGAGGCGCCGGAGGCGCACTGGGCGCTTCGGCGGACCGGCGGGTGAAAGAACGCTCGGGCGCGGGTGGCGGCGGCGCGGCCTTCGGCGCGGCGGCCTGCCGGGCCGGTGCGGCGCCGTGGACGCAGCGCACCTGCCAGTCGCCGCCGAAGACCTCCTTCAACGCGGCCGCGACCCGCTCCGCGTTGTGCGGCTCGGAAAGCCGCCGGGCCAGCGGCTCCGCGCTGTGCGTGAGGGTGACGGCGCGCCCTTCGACGCTCACGACGCTCGCCTGCGTGAGCATCGCTTCGGTGCTGCGGCCGCCCGGCACCTTGCGGATCGCGGCGAGCACCTGCGGCCAGCGGCCGCGGATCCCATCCGCGTCGGTCGCATCGCCCGAAGCCGCGGCCGGGGCGGGCGCGGGCGGAGGCGGGGTCGGCGCGGAAGGACGTTGCGGGGCGGGCCGCTCGGCGACCGGCTCGGGTCGCGCGGCGGGCTGGGGCGCCGGTGCCTGCTGCGGAGCGGGCGCGGCAGCACGTTGCGACGGCCGCTGGAACTCGCGGACCGGCTCCCCCGAGGGCGGAGCGGCCGGGGCTGGCGCGGACTGCGCCGCCGGAGCGGCTTGAGCGGGAGCGGCGGCGACGGGCGCCGGTGCCGAAGCGGCGCGGCGCTCGAGCCGTTCGAGGCGGGCGAGCAACGCGTCGGTGCTCTCGGCGACCGACGGCAGCAGCATCCGCGCCGTCAGCAGCTCCAGCACCAGCCGCGGCGAGGTCGCGCCCCGCATCTCCAAGAGTCCATTGTGGACGATGTCGGCGTAGCGCGAGAGCGTGGCGGGCTCCAGTTTGCCCGCCTGCTCCTTCATCTTCTTGAGCTCGTCGTCCGGCGCGGAGACGAGGCCGCGTTCCCCCGCGTCCGGCACCGAACGCAGCATCACCAGGTCGCGCAGGCGGTCGAGCAGGTCGGTGGCGAACCGGCGCGGGTCGTGCCCGGCCTCGGCGAGCCGCTCGACGGTGCCGAACACGGCGGCCGCGTCGTCCGCGGCCAGCGCGTCGACCATGCCGTCGATGAGCGCGACGTCGGTGACGCCCAGCAGCGACACCGCGCGCGAGTAGTCGACGCCGTCCGGCCCGGCGCCGGCCAGCAGCTGGTCGAGCACCGACTGCGTGTCCCGCGCCGAACCCCCGCCCGCGCGGATGACCAGCGGATACACCGCGGGCTCGACCGTCGCGCCCTCGGCGGCGACGTTGCGTTCCAGCAGTTCACGCATGGAGCTGGGCGGGATCAGCCGGAAGGGGTAGTGGTGCGTCCGCGACCGGATGGTGGGGAGCACCTTGTCCGGTTCGGTGGTCGCGAAGATGAAGATCAGGTGCTCCGGCGGCTCTTCCACGATCTTCAGCAGGGCGTTGAAGCCCTGCGTGGTGACCATGTGCGCCTCGTCGATGATGAAGACGCGGTAGCGCGAGTCGGCCGGGGCGTAGAAGGCCCTGTCCCGCAGCTCGCGGGCGTCGTCGACACCACCGTGGCTGGCCGCGTCGAGCTCGGTGACGTCGACACTGCCTGGGCCTTCGGGCGCGAGGTTGCGGCACGAGTTGCACTCGCCGCACGGATCCGGCGTCGGGCCCTTCGCGCAGTTCAACGACCGCGCCATGATGCGGGCGCTGGACGTCTTGCCGCAGCCGCGCGGGCCCGAGAAGAGGTAGGCGTGGTTGATGCGACCGGCGGCCAGCGCGGTGCGCAGCGGATCGGTCACATGCTCCTGCCCGACGACCTCGGCGAAGGTAGCCGGACGGTACTTTCGGTATAGAGCTAGAGCCACGCGGCGAGACTACCGGGAGGGCCCGACAGGTGAGACCGGCACCGACCCCCGGCAGGTATCCGGTGCGCTTCGGCACCGCCGAACTGCTCCAGGACGCCGACCGTCCCAACGCCTGGATGATCTCGGTCGACGGCGTCGCCCAGTCGCACGTCAACCTCGACGACCCCTTGGATCTCGAGTTCGACTACATCCGCCGGATCGCCGACGTCGTCGACTGCCTCGGCGAAGGCCCGCTCGACGCGCTGCACGTCGGAGGGGCGGCCTGCACGCTCCCCCGTTACCTCGCCGCGGCGCGGCCGCGATCTCGGCAGCTGGTCTTCGACGCCGACGGTGAACTCGTCGCGCTCGTCCGCGAGCAGCTGGGCTTGAAGGGGCTGAAGGTCCGTGTCGGCGACGGTCGCGAAGGCGTCTCCGGCAGGTACGACGCTTCGGCCGACTTGGTCATCGTGGACGCTTTCGAACGCGGAATCCTGGCCGGCGGGCTCGCGACCGTCGAGTTCACGGCCGAGATCGCGCGGGTCCTCCGCCCGGCCGGGACCTACATCGCCAACGTGTCGGACGGGCCGAACCTGCCGTTTCTCCGCCGGTTCTTGGCGACGCTGGCGGATTCCTTCCCCCACCTGGCGATCTTGGCCGAGCCGGGCGTCCTCCGGGGGCGGCGGTTCGGGAACATCGTGGTCGCCGCTTCCCGCGTCGAACTCCCCGTCGCGGACCTGACCCGCCGCGCCGCTTCGTCGGCGTACCCCGCGCGCTGCGTCGCGGGAGAAGACCTACGGCAGCTCCAGGGCAAGGCGAAACCCATCACGGACGCGGAAGCCCTGCCGTCGCCCGTGCCGCCGAAGGATGTGTTCGGGATCTTTTAGTCCCCCAAAAAAGGGGATCCCGCGCACCCGTCAGAGCTTGCTTATCCTTGCTGCCTTCCGGCCCTGGGGAGGTTCACAAGATGGACGCCGCGCGGGATCCGAGGACCAGTGTAGTCACTCCCTCCCCGGCATGGAGGACAGTGGGGGGTATGAGTACTCCGACCTGGGAAGATGTCCTCAAGGCCGCCGAGGCGGTTCATCCGTTCGTGCGGCGCACGCCGCTGTTGCGCGCCGAGGTCGACGGGCGGCCGCTGGTCCTGAAGCTGGAGCATCTGCAGCGGAGCGGATCGTTCAAACTGCGGGGCGCGGTGAACGCGCTGGTGAGCGGCCCGTTGCCGGAACGGGTGCTGACGGCGTCCGGCGGCAACCACGGGCTGGGCGTGGCGACGGCGGCTTCGCTGCTGAATCTGCCTGCGACGGTGTACGTGCCGGAGTCGGCTCCGCAGGCGAAGACGGTCCGGATCGAGGCCACAGGCGCGAAGCTCATCCGTCACGGAGCGACGTACGCCGAGGCAGCCGCGAAGGCGCTCGAAGCCGCCGCTGAGCCAGGTACGCGGTACCTGCACGCGTACGACAACCCTGACGTCGTCGCCGGTCAGGGCACCGTCGCGGCCGAAGTGGTCCAGGACGCGCCGGATGTCGACGCCTTCCTGGTCGCGGTCGGCGGTGGCGGGCTGGTCGCGGGGACGTCGCTGGCCGGGTTGCCGACGTTCGCCGTCGAGCCGGAACGATGCCGCGCGCTCGGCGCCGCGCTGGAGGCGGGTGAGCCGGTGGACGTGGAGATCGACTCGGTGGCCGCGTCCGCGCTGGGCGCGACCAGGGTCGGGGACGTCCCGTTCGCCGTGCTCCGGGACCGGGTGACGTCCGTGCTGGTCAGCGACGAGGAACTGCTCGCCGCGCGGGACCGGCTCTGGGAGGACTTCCGCCTCGCCGTCGAACCGGCCGCCGCGGTCCCGTTCGCCGCGTGGCTGGCCGGGCGGACCGAGGGCGAGCTGCCCTGCGTCATCCTCTGCGGCGCTAACAGTGAGTGGCGGCCCTGAGCACGACCCGGAACTCGGTGTGTCCCGGGCGGCTGGCGACGCCGACCTGCCCGCCGTGCGCGGCGACGACGGCCGCGACGATGGCCAGCCCGAGCCCGGTGCTGCCCGCCGCCCGCGACCGCGAGTCGTCGCCACGGGCGAACCGTTCGAAGACCTCCGGGAGGATCTCCGGCGGGATCCCCGGCCCACCGTCGACAATGGACAGTGTCACTGTCGAATCCACTATGGACAGTGAGGTGGTGACCTCGGTTCCTGCCGGAGTGTGCGTGCGTGCGTTGCCGAGCAGGTTGATCACCACCTGATGCAACTGATCCGCGTCACCGAGGACGGTGATCGGCTCCGGTGGGACCTCCAGCCGCCATTTGTGCTCCGGCCCGGCGACATGCGCGTCGGCGACGGCGTCCGCGACCAGCCGAGAGAGGTCCACCGGCTCGTGCACCACCGGACGGCCGGAGTCGAGCCGCGCGAGCAGCAGCAGATCCTCGACCAGACCGGTCATCCGCGTCGATTCCGACTCCACGCGGCCCATCGCGAACGCGATGTCCGGCGGCACCTCGGAGCCGGAGCGCCGCGTGAGTTCCGCGTAGCCGCGGATGGCCGCGAGCGGCGTCCGCAATTCGTGGCTGGCGTCCGCGACGAACCGGCGCACCCGGCTTTCGCTGGCCTGCCGCGCGGACAGCGCGTCCGAGATGTGGCCCAGCATGCGGTTGAGCGCGAAACCGACCTTGCCGACCTCGGTCCGCGGATCCGTGTCCACTTCGGACACTCGCTCGGACAGCGCGACCTCGCCGCGGTCGAGCGGGAGTTCGGCGACCCTGGTCGCGGTGGCGGCCAGCCGGTCGAGGGGTTTCATGGTGCGCCGCACGGTCACCGCGCCGAGCGCGCCCGCCAGGAGGATGCCGCCGACGGCGACCCCGCCGAAGATGAAACCGAGGCTCCACAAGGTGTCCGTGACGTCCTTGGTCGGCAGCCCGGTGATCGAGACACCGCCGTTGGACGCCTGCTTGGCCACCACGCGGTATTCCCCGAGCGAGCCGAGGTCCACGTCGGTGGGCTTGTCGGTCGGCGTCGACCGCAACAGGGCCGACAGCTGGGCCGGGCCGATCGGGTCGTGCGGGAACGGCTCGGAGACCTTCGCGTCGTAACTGGACCGCAGTACCGCCGCGACCACGCGCCCGTCCGGGAGGAGGTTCACGAACAACGAACCGGTGCTCTGCCCGTACGCGCGAAGGCCTTCAGGAACCCTTTCCCCGCCGGGGCGGCCCGGTGGCGGCGGGCGGCTGGCGCGTTCGCTGGTCTCGGCGAGACGGGAGTCGAGCTGGTCGATCAGGAAGCTCCGCAACGCCAGTTCGGTGACCACGCCCACCACCAGGCAGACGAGCGCGAGCAGGCCCGCGACCTGCGCGATCAGCCGTCGCCGCAGGGACCACGGCCGCCTACCCCGCGGGTTTGAGGACATACCCGGCGCCGCGCATCGTGTGGATCATCGGTTCCCTGTCGGCGTCGATCTTCTTGCGGAGGTAGGAAATGTACAGCTCGACGATATTCGCCTGACCACCGAAGTCGTAGCTCCAGACGCGGTCGAGGATCTGCGCCTTGGACAGCACGCGCTTCGGATTGCGCATGAGATAACGCAGCAGTTCGAACTCGGTCGCGGTCAGCGGCACCGGATCGCCGCCGCGGTGCACCTCGCGGCTGTCCTCGTCCAGGGTCAGGTCGCCGACGACGAGCATCGACCCGCTCGGCCCGGCGACCCCGCCCGCGCGGCGGAGCAGTGCGCGCAACCGCAGCGCGACCTCCTCCAGGCTGAACGGTTTGGTGACGTAGTCGTCGCCGCCCGCGGTGAGCCCGGCGATCCTGTCCTCCACCGCGTCCTTCGCGGTCAGGAACAGCACCGGCAGGTTCGGCACCTCGGAACGCAGGCGGCGCAGGACTTCCAGACCGCTCATATCCGGCAGCATGACGTCCAGCACCACCGCGTCCGGCCGGAATTCCCTGGCGACGCGGACCGCCTCTGTGCCGTCGGCGGCGGTGCGGATGTCCCAGCCCTCCATGCGAAGCGCCATCGACACGAGCTCGGACAAGGTCGCCTCGTCGTCGACGACCAGCACCCGCACGGGGCTGCCGTCGGCACGGCGCAGGCCGGCCTTCGCGGAACCGGACGAAGGGACGTTCACACTGGTCATGGTGCCATCCTGGGCGGCGCCGATGAGGCTTCTCTGTGCGCCCGCTGTGCGTTTCCTGTGAACGATCACCCCGCCGTGGCGGAATCACAGCGCGTGCCCACCGGCGGCACAGCTCCCGCACAGCGACGGCGCCGACCATGGCCGCAACCGACCTTATGGAGGCGTCCAGATGACCGAACCGACCAAACCCGCCGAATGGGGCGCGCCCGCCCCGGAAGGCGAACCCAAGAAGACCTGGTCGGGTCGCAAGACCGCGATCGCGGCCGGGGTGGCGGTGGTGATCGCCGCCGGCGGCGGCGCCGCGATCTGGGCCGGAACCGCCGCGAACGGCGCCGAACGCGGCGCGATGATGGGCGGTCCCGGTGGCGGCCGGGTGCTCATGGGCCCCGGCGGGGCGATGACGCGCGACGCGCTGCACGGCGACTTCGTCGTCTCCGACGGCAAAGGCGGCTACAGCACCGAGCGGATGCAGACCGGCGAGATCACCGAGATCAGCGCGACCTCCGTCAGCCTGACCAGCAAGGACGGCTACAAGCAGGTCTACACGATCGACGCGTCGACCATGAAGACCGGCGAGCCCAAGGTCGGCGAGACGGTGATGGTGACCGCCAAGGTCACCGGGAACACCGCGACGGCGACGACCATCGGCAAACCGGGGCAGAACCAGCGCGGCGGGCCGCCCGGACAGCGCCAGGACGGTCAGCGACGCTACTGAGCCACCACGGCGAGCAGCGCGGCGGCCGTTTCGGCGGGTTCCTGCCCGGAGGTGTCGAGGACGACGCGATCGCCGCCGGAACGCCGCATCCGGGCCGCCTCGGCGATCGCGCGCGCGGCCACCCGGTCCCGTACGCCGGGTGGCGCGCCGCGTAGCTCGTCGCCCGCCAGCAAGGCGGACTCGCCTTCGGCCCGGCGCCGGACCCGCTCGGTGAGCGTGGTGTCGTCCGCGTCGAGGTGGACGACGGTGACGGCGTCGAAGACCCGACGATGCTCCGGGCGGAATTCCCGGGCCACGACGATCAATCGCTTCGCCCCCGCGTCGCGATAACCGCGCCAGACGGCCGACAGCAGTGCCGCCTCAAGTGCCGGGTCCGGGCCGGGGTTCGCGAAGCCGAGTTGCGCGAGATCGACGTACGCGACGGGCGCGTCCCGCTCCCACAGGTCCCGCAGCGCGCCGAACGCGGCGGTCGACTTGCCGACCGCCGTCGGGCCGGTCACCACGGTCACCGGCCCGGGCTGCGGCTGGCCAGCGTCCGGCGTGCGAACGGTTCCGGCGTCCAAGGTGCAGCGGTGGAACAGTGCTTCGACGGTCTGCTCGGGCCGCTGGCCGGTCGTGTCCATCGCCTCGCCGAAACCGGCGCGGTCGTAGACGTCCGCCACCGCGAAGAGGTCGGGCAAGGCCGCGGCGGGTGAGCCACGGCCGAGGAAGCGGCGCCGGAGTTCGTCGCGATCGCACGTCAGCCGGATGAGCGTGAGGTCGAAGTCCGGGCTGTCGATGTACGGCTTCGCCGGGTCCACCACCCCGGACACGACGACCTGCGCGGTACCTCGCAGGACTTCCAGTACGCGCAGCAGATTCGCCGCCTTGATCGCGTGCGCGGCGTCCCCGCCGCCGGGCGGCGGGCCGATCAGCCCGAGCTGGTCGATGTCGACGTACGCGACGCTGCCGCCCGCTCGCGTCAGGCGGGTGTACAACCCCCAGGCGGTGGTCGATTTCCCGGTTCCCGGTGCCCCGGTCGTCCAGAGCACGGGTGTCTTCGCTGCCCCCATGGGTTTCGATCTTAGGAACCCCTGTCCAGTGAAATAGGGCAGAGTTGAGCCCGTGCGGGACATCAGTGGTTCGCTGGCGAGGCAGGCGTGCGCGGTCGCGGCCGTCTGCCTGATCGCCGACGCCGGGCTGTTCCTCATCGCCGGGCCGCCGCTCTCGCTGGGCTGGCAGGCGTGGGTGGTCTTGATCGGCGGCATCCTCGCGAACGCCGCGCTCGCCGGGCCTTCGCGGTATTCCGGCTGGGTTTCCGCCGCGCACGGCGCTTTGCTCACCGCCGCGCCGCTCCTGCTGTTCCCGTACGACCACTATCTGCAGGCCACCAACGCCGGTGTGCTGATCGCGGGTTACCGCGCGGGCGCCTGGCTTTCGGCCAAACCCGCGGTGGCGGCCCTGGTGACGATGCTCGCCGGTCTCTTCGCCTGCAACATCATCCCGGTCGACCGGGCCGACCGGGACTGGCGGCTGCTGGTCATCGACGTCGGCGTGAGCGGGCTGCTGCCGTGGATGGTCGGCCGCTACACGACCGCGCGGCGCGCGTACATCGCCGATCTCCAGCGCGCGGAGGAACAACGGCAGCAGCATGAAGCCGAGGCCGTCCGCCGTGCCGTCGTCGAAGAACGCACCACGATCGCCCGCGACCTGCACGACGTGATCTCCCACCACGTCAGCGCCATCGGCGTGCACGCCGGCGCCGCCCGGCTCGGGCTGCCGGAAGGCGAACCCGCCGTCCGGCGTTCGCTCTCGGCGGTCGAGTCGTCGAGCCGGGCCGCGATGGCCGATCTGCGGCGCCTGCTGGATCTGTTGCACGGCAAGGAGAACGGCGACGTCCAGCGGCAGCCGGGGCTGGACAACCTCGACGAGCTGCTCGACAACCTCCGCACCGCCGGGCTGCCCGCGCGGCTGACCAGCCACGGTGGGCCGCGCGACCTCCCGGGTTCGGTGGACATCGCGCTGTACCGCATCGTGCAGGAGGCGCTGACGAACGCGCTCCGGCACGGCGCCGGCGGGATCGTCGAGATCGACCTCGCCTACCGGCAGACGGAAGTACTCCTCACGATCACGAACGAGATCGGCCGCCCGAACGGGTCGGCCGAATCGACGAAACGCGGCCTCGCCGGGATCAGGCAGCGGGTCGCGTTGTTCGGCGGCCAGGCCGAATGCGGACCGCTCGACGACGGGCGGCACTGGCGGGTTCGAGTCGGTTTTCCTTTGGAGGCACAGTGATCCGGGTTCTGCTGGCCGACGACCACGCGATGTTCCGGTCCGGGATGCGCGCGGTGCTGGACACCCAGGCGGACTTCGAATGCGTCGGCGAGGCGGCGGACGGACGCGAGGCCGTCGCGCAGGCGGCCTCGCTGCGGCCGGACGTCGCGGTCCTCGACGTCCGGATGCCCAAATTGGACGGTCTGGCCGCGACCGAGGCGATCATGTCCGCGCCCGGGAACGACACCCGCGTTCTCGTGCTGACGACCTACGACTCCGACGAGTACGTCTACCGCGCGCTTCGGGCCGGTGCGAGCGGATTCCTGCTGAAGAGCCTCGCCCCCGAAGAGCTCGTCTCGGCCATGCGGGTGGCCGCCCGCGGCGACGCGCTGATCGACCCGACGGTGACCCGGCGGCTGGTGTCGACCTTCGCCACCAGCATCGAACCCGCGGCCGCCGAACCGGCGGAGCTCGAACGGCTCACCTCACGCGAGCGCGAAGTCCTCCTGCTCGTCGCCGACGCCTCCAGCAACGCGGAGATCGCCGTGCGCCTGCATGTCGGCGAGGAGACGGTGAAGACCCACGTGTCCCGGATCCTGGCGAAGCTCGGGCTGCGGGACAGGGTGCACGCCGTCGTCTACGCGTACCGCAACGGATTGGTGGGGAACTGACCCGGCGGGGCTTGATCGGTTCGCCGCGCGGGGCGCCCGGTGCCAGAATCGCCACAGGGCACGTCGAGGCGGGGAGCTGTGGATGAAACGCTGGGTCACGCTCACGATCGGTCTGGTCTTCCTGCTGGTCGGCGGCGTCTGGGTGCTGCAGGGCGCCGGCGTGCTGACCGGCAGTTTCATGACCGGGCAGAAGCTGTGGTTCCTGATCGGGCTCGTCGCGTTCCTGGTCGGGGTGGTGCTGGTGGCGGCCACCGCCGCCGCACACGGCAGACCTCCGGTGAGGACCGGGCCGACTAGCCACGGTCGTTATCGCCGGACACGCGTGATCAGAGCCGCGACACGTGTGATTGGAGGCGTAACTCGCGTGATTGGGTGGCGAACTCTCGGCATCAGGCGATCTTGAAGATCGGGTAGCCGGGCGCGATCTCCAGCAGCTTCTCGTCCGACGCCTTCGCGTCGACACCGTCGAAGAAGACACCGACCTCGAACTTCCAGCGCTTGAGGTACGCACGCAGGATCTCGGGCTTTTCGTGGTCGGCGAGTTCGGTGTAGGTGAACGTCTCGGTGCGGCGTCCGACGCTGAGCTGCCCCTCGCCGGCGACGCGCAGGTTCCGCACCCACTGCGTGACACCCCGCGGGGCGACCAGGTAGCGCTCGCCGTCCAGCTTCAGCAGGTTGACCGGGACGGAGCGCAGTTCGCCGCTCTTGCGACCACGGACCGAGAGCACCCGGCTGCCCAGCACGCTGACGCCGAGCTTCGTCAGCTTGAGCACGAACTCGTTGAACGCGTTGGTCGCCTTGGCCGGTTCGACGTAGCGGATCGCGGCGTCGGTGGCAGCAGTACCGGTGGTGGCGGCGGGGGCCGTGGCGGTCATTTCATCTCCTCGAAGTTTTCGAGAGCGGTGCTCTCTGTTAAGAGCAGTGAACACCAGAGCAGTGCGCCATGTCAAGAGCAGTGCTCTCGTTTAGGTGCGATGCTCTAGAGTGAGAGCATGGCCGCCACTCAGACCGCGCGCGAACGAGCCCGCGCCGAGCTCACCCGCGAGATCAAGGACGAAGCCCGCCGCCAGCTCGCCGAAGTCGGCGCGCTCGGCCTCTCACTCCGCGCAGTCGCGCGTGAGCTGGGCATGGTCTCGTCCGCGCTCTATCGGTACTTCTCCAGCCGCGAGGAGCTGCTGACCGCGCTGATCGTCGACGCGTACAACGCCGTCGGAGAAGCCGCGGAAGCGGCCGACGACCCGAAGAAGGGGCCGCTGGAACGCTGGGCGTCGATCTGGCACGCGGTCCGAGCCTGGGCGAAGGCACACCCGCACGAGTACGCGCTGATCTACGGTTCGCCGATCCCCGGCTACCAGGCCCCGCAGGACACCGTCGCCCCCGCCGGACGGGTGGCGTTCGCGCTGGTCGCGGTTCTGCGCGACGCGAACCTCCGGGTCGAGACCGAGGTCGGCGAGATGCCGGTCGAGCTGCTTCACCAGCTCGACGCGCTCACCGAAGTCCTCAAGGTCAACCTGGGGCCCGAGACCGCCTCCCGGCTGATCATGGCCTGGACCCAGCTGTTCGGGATGATCAACTTCGAGCTGTTCGGCCAGTACGTCGGCTCCGTCGACCCGGCGGACGCCTTCTTCTCGCACGGGATCCGTCAGATGGCCGAGTTCACCGGGATCAAGATGACCGGCTGAGCGCGGTCCACGAACGCATCAGCAGCTGGACGGCGTCGACGACGTCCTCGTCGCCGGTCCCCTCCGGGCTGAGGAAGCGCTGCAACAGGAGACCGTCCTCGAGCGCGTGCACGATCAGCGCGAGGAAGGCCGGATCGGCGGGCGGTTCCGCGCCTCGTGCGGCGAGCTCGGTCCGGATCGAGGTCTCCAGCAGTGCCCTTGTCGACTTCTCGCCTTCGCCGACGAGCGGGCGGGCATCGGGATTCCGCAACGCGTACAGGGCCAGCTCGGTGCGCAGCGTCAGCCAGCCGGCGAGATGTTCGGCGCGTTCGACGTTCCACGCGCGCAGCCGGTCCATCATCTCGGCGAAGGAGCCGACGCCGTCACGCAGCGCGGCGACCTCCTCGGCCTCGCGCTGGGTTCGGCGGCGCAGCAGCTCGACGACCAGCTCGTGTTTGCCGTCGAAGTTGCCGTAGAAGGCGCCGCGCGTGAAGCCGGCGCGCTCGGCGATCTGCTCGACGGACGTGCCGTTGACCCCGCGTTCGGAGAACAGCTCGGCCGCCGCCGCGAGCAGGCGCTGCCTGGTCTGCTCGCGGCTTTCCTCCCGCGTCAAGCGTTTCGCCGTCACACGGCGATCTTAGAGTTCGGGCTGCGGCTTCCGGCCGGACAGCCACACCCCGCCCGCGAGGACGGCGGCGGCGACCACGACGGCCAGGGCGGTGAGCGACCACAACGCCTGGCTCGCCAGGAACGCGGCGACCGCGCCGAAGAGAACGGCGACGAGGAGCAACGGCGTGGTCCGGACGGCTGCGGCGGCGGGGACGGTGGCCATGGGAGGTTTCCCTTCGGGGGTCGTGCGCGGAACACTCGGTTTTCGCGGAGGAGACCTCGGCGGCTCGGTGGTCTTACGCCGGGTGGCCCACGGATCACCCGTCCGGGCGAGATACCGGCGTGGCGGCTAGCGTCACGACGAGACGACATCGAGGGAAAGGCGGCTCGCGGTGGAGAAGTGGGCGGAGCAGGTCGGCAGGATCCGGGTGATCGGAACCGGGGTGATGGGCCGGGGCATCGTCCAGCTCGCCGTGACGGCGGGGCTCGAGGTCGAGCTCGCGGACGCCCGGCCGGAGGCGGTCGGCGAGGCCATCGACCAGGTCGGCGCGATGCTGGACAAGCTCGCTTCGAAGGGCAAGATCACCGAGGAGGCGGCCGAGTCCGCGAAAGGCAGGCTGATCGCGGCCGAGGGTCCGCTGACCCCCGCCGACGGCGTCGACCTCGTCGTCGAAGCGGTCCGCGAGGATCTGGAGATCAAACGCGCGCTGTTCGCCGAACTGGAACGCGTCTGCGGCCCGGACACCGTGTTCGCCACCAACACCAGCTCGCTTTCGGTCACCGAGATCGGTGCCGCGCTGACCGATCCCGGCCGGTTGCTCGGCCTCCACTTCTTCAACCCGGTCCCGCTGATGCGGCTGGTCGAGGTCGTGCCCGGCGCGCGGACCGCCGCGTGGCTGCCGCCCGCCGTGACCGAACTCGTCCGCGGCTGGGGGCACGAACCCGTCCTCGCCCGCGACGCGCCGGGTTTCCTGGTCAACCACGCCGGCCGCGGGCTCGGCACCGAAGCGCTGCAGATCCTCGCCGAGGGGATCGCGAGCCCGGCCGAAGTGGACCGCGTCGCCCGTGACGTGCTCGGCCTGAAACTCGGCCCGTTCGAACTGCTCGACCTCACCGGTCTCGACGTCTCGCACGCCGTGCTCGAAAGCATCTGGAGCGGCTTCCACGGCGAACCGCGGTTGCGGCCGTCGTGGCTGACGCGTCCCCGGGTCGCCGCCGGGCTCTTCGGCCGCAAGAACGGCGAAGGCTTCTACAGCTACGTCGATGGGCAACAGCAGGTCGAGCCGGAACCGGCCGCGCCGGAGGCTCCGAACACCCCGGTGTGGGTCGACGACGAACGCCTCGGCACGCTGCTCTCGGCGGCGGGCATCCAGGTGGTGCACTCCGCCTACCCGGACACGGTCCTGATCGTCAGCCCGATCGGATCGTCCACTGTGGACGCCGCACTCGCGGCGGGTCTCCCGCCCGAACGGGTCGTCGGCGTCGATCCCCTCGGCGACTACACGAAACGCCTGACGCTTTCGGTCCACCCCGCGCTCGATCCGGCCGCCGGCCGCACCGCCTGGGGCGCGCTCGCCGCGACCGGCCTGCCGGTGACCGTGGTCCGTGACGGCCCCGCGCCGATCGCGCAGCGGCTCCTCGCGTCGATCGTCAACACCGCCTGTTTCATCGCCGGGCAACGGCTCGCGACGCCGGAGGACATCGACACCGCCGTCCGGCTCGGCCTCGGCTACCCGCGCGGGCCGCTGACCTGGGGTGACGAGGCGGGCGCGGAGCTCGTGCTGCGGGTACTGCGCGGTCTCGTCGCGAGCACCGGCGACCAGCGCTACCGGCCGAGCGCCTGGCTCACCGAACGCGTCGCGCTCGGCCTGCCGCTGACGTCGACGGGCACCTCACCGGCGGACCTCCTGCGCTGATACCCCAAAGCGCGTGAAGGCCCCCTTCCCTCGGCTGAGCCGAGGGAAGGGGGCCTTCACGCGCGTTCGCCGCCTACCAGGGGCGGTCGGTCACGGAGCCGTTGGAGGCGTTCCAGAACACGTAGCCGCCCTGGAAGTTGTTCTGCCGTCCGCCGGTGACGGCCATCTCGTCGGTCGTCGGGTAGCGCAGGTACGAACGCTCCCAGCCGAGCGCCGCCCAGCGTTTGCGGATCTCGCCCCAGACGCCGTGCGAGTCGGTCGCCATCGACCAGTAGATGGAACCACCCTTGGTGAAGTGGGTGTACCGGCCGACACCGTCCGGCGTCGCCGCCTCGTCCATGGTCGGGTACCCCATGGGGCCGGCTTCCCAGCCGAGCGCCGCCCACCGGACCCGGATCCGGCCGTGGATCGCCCTCGCGTCCGTCTGCACGGTGTAGTAGATCGACGCGTCCTTGCTGAAGTGGTTGTAGCGGCCGAGTCCGTCCGGCGTGCCGGCCTCGTCGGTGCTCGGGTAACCCAGCGGTCCGCGCTCCCAGTCGAGCGAAGCCCACTTCTGCCGGATCCGGCCGTAGATCGGATGAGCCCCGGTGTTCACGGTGTAGTAGATCGACGTCTGCAGGACGCCGGGCCAGACCGGGAAGTGGTTGTACCGGCCGACACCGTCCGGAGTGGACTGCTCGTCGGTCGCGGGCGGCCCGAACTTCACATGTCCGCCGGCGGCGAGGTACTTCTTGAGGATCTCGCCTTCGATCTGCTTCACGCCCGTGTCTTTCGACCAGTACAGCCGCCCGCGCTCGTAGATGCGGAAGCGGACCGTGCCGTCGACGGCCTCGGGCGCGGTCGGCGCGCCGAGTCGTTGCGCCAGCGCGGGTTCGTCGCGGTAGCGCTTGTCGATCGGGGTGATGTAGTTCGCCGTGATCGTCTGATCCGTGGTGCCCATGGTGATCTCGGTCAGCCGTCCGGTCGCGCCGTTCGACCAGCCGGTGAACGTCGACGCGCCGTCCGAGGCGACCTCGGCCGCCTGGATCTCCACCTTCGCGCCTTCGACCACCATCGCCGACGAGGCCCCGCCTTCCGGCGTGATGCCCAGCGCCGCGGCGACGTTGCTGGTCAGCGTGAGCCGGTGCTCGCGCGGCTTCGCGATGTAGGTCTTCGAGACCTTCACGCCGGCGCTGTCGGTCGCCGTCGCGGTGAACTCCAGGTTGGAGTCCGTGTGATCGGTGAACGGCATGGCGAACTCGGCTCCGGAGCCGCTCTGGTCCGGATGCGCGTGACAGACCGCGTTCTCGGGGCAGTGCCGGACCAGGGTGGTCCAGGTGACCGGGAGGGCGCCGTCCTCGGTGTCGGTCACGGTCGCGCCGACCTTGACCTCCTCGCCGACGGCGAACAGGCGCTCACCGGGGTCGGTCATGGTCAGCTTCGGCGAGTGGTTCCCGGGCGCCACGGCGATGTCCGTGCTCCCGGACGCCTGCAGTCCGTCCTTCACCGTCAGCTTGGCGGTGAACTTCTCGGTGCCCGCCGGGTAAGTGTGGCTGACCTTCGCGCCGGTGCCGGTGGTGCCGTCACCGAAGTCCCACTCGTAGGTGAGCTGGTCGCCGTCGAAGTCGTACGAACCGCTGCCGTCGAAGGTGACCGTGCGGGTTTCGGGGTTCGTCTCGGAAGTGGCGACCGCGACCGGCGCCTTGTTCCCGGTGGTGTAGCTGAGCCGCCGCAGCAGACCGCTGTAGATGTCGGCGTAGACGATGTCGCCGTTGGCCGCGGCCAGGAACTTGACCGGACCGCCGATACCGGTGAACTTCGGCGGCGTCTCCTGCGGGCGGACGACGCGGCCCTGCGTGTCGTACTTGGCCGTCCAGAGCTTCTGGGTGGCGTAGTCGCCGAAGAAGTACGCGCCCCGGTATTCCTCCGGGTACGACTCTCCATTGTAGACAATGCCGGCGGTGATGCTGTTGCCGTTGTCGATGCCCTGGCCGTGGCGGATCGCCAGCATCGGCGGGGTGTTCACGGCCGAAGCGCACTGCGGCATCGCGGAGAACCCGTCCGCGGGCTGGTTGCCCTCGAAGCAGGGCCAGCCGAGATTCGCGCCCTTCTGGACGAAGTTGATCTCTTCCCAGGTGCCCCAGCCGACGTCGCCGACCACCGGCAGGCCGGTGCTGGCGTCGAGGCTGAACCGGAACGGGCTGCGGAAGCCGCTCGCGAACACCTTGGAGCGCAAGGAGTTCGGGTTCGCCGCGGTGTAGTACGGGTTGTCGGGAACGCCCGCACCGTCCGAGGTGATGTGGAAGATCTTGCCGAAGATCTTGTCGAGGTCGTACACGTTGAGCGCGAACGGGTCGGCCGCGCCCTGGAACCGGGAGCTGTCGCCGGTCGAGACCCACACCGTGCCGTCGGGGGCGGCCACGACACCGGTGATGCCGTGGATGTCGGTGTTGGCGGCGCCCTCGATGAGCACCTTCTCACCGGTCAGCCCGGTCGGCTCGGCGGTGCCGGTGACCGTCCAGCGCGACGCGCGCAACGCGATGCCGCCGCCGGCGACGTCGACCGCGCGGGCCGTGTAGATCGTGCGGGAGGTGGCGAAGTCGGGCGCGATCGCGATGCCGACCAGCCCCAGGTCACCGCTGCTGCGCACCGGCAGGGTGGCGATGCTCCGGGTCTGCCCGGTGGTGGACACCCAGGCGACGTTGCCCTGCTTCCCGGTGGTCAGCATCGAGCCGTCGGGCAGGTAGGCGAAGTCGGTCAGGTCGTACGGAGCCTGCCCGCTCTGCTGGTCACGCAGGACGAAGCCAGGCGGAAGCACCGGCGCCGCGGACGCCGATGTGGACGTCAACGGCACCAGCAAGGTCACTATCAGCAACGTCACGAGGGCGTGACAGAGCACACGAAATCTCGACGGCATGCAAGGGCCCCTTTCCCCAGTCGAACGTCTCATCGAAGGGACCCACGTGGACATTTCACACTTTCGAGTGCCTTTATCGAACTGTGATCACCACCGCCGGTCGATCACCTGCCCCGTGCTCCGGTTCCAGGTGATGTAGCCGCTCTGGAAGCTGCTCTGCCGTCCGATGGGGATGCCGAACTCGTCCGTCGCCGGGTAGCGCAGGTACGACCGCTCCCAGCCGAGCGCGGCCCATCGCTGCCGGATCGCGCCGTAGACCGCGTGCGAATCGGTTGCCATCGTCCAGTAGATCGAGCCCGCCTTGGTGAAGTGGTTGTAGCGGCCGACACCGTCCGGCGTGGCGGATTCGTCGGTCGTCGGGTAGCCGAGCGGGCCGGTCTCCCAGCCGAGCGCCTCCCACCGGACCCGGATGCGCCCCCAGATGGCGCGCGCGTCGGTCGGCACCGTGTAGTAGATGGACGCCTTCTTGCTGAAGTGGTTGTACCGGCCGGCACCGTCGGGGGTCGGGAGCTCGTCGGTCGTGGGGTAGCCGAGCGGGCCCGTCTCCCAGCCCAGCGCCGCCCATTTGACCCGGATCCGGCCGTACACCGGATGCGCACCGGTAGACGGCGTCCAGTAGATCGACGACTGCATCGTCCCCGGCCGGTTCGGGAAGTGGTTGTAGCGCCCGATGCCGTCCGGGGTGGCGGTCTCGTCGGTCGCGGGCGGTCCGAACTTCCGGTGCCCGCCGAGCGCGAGGTACTTCTTGAGGATCTCGCCTTCGATCTGCTTCACGCCGGTCTCGGCGCTCCAGTAGAGCCTGCCGTTCACGTACGGCCGGTAGCGCACGGTCCCGTCGGCGACCTCGGGCCCGACGGGCGCGCCCAGACGTTGCCGCAGCGCTGGTTCCGCCTGGTAGCGCTTGTCGATCGGGGTGAGGTAGTTCGCGGTCAGGGTCAGGTCGCCGGCCGGAACGGTGACGGTCACCGTGCGCGAAGTCCGCCCGTCGGACCAGTTCGAGAACGTCGACACGCCGTCCGCGGCGATCTCCTCCGCCACGACCTCGAACGTCGCGCCTTCGGTCACCATCGCGGTGCTGACCCCGCCCTCGGCCGGGATGCTCAGCGCCGCGGCCACGTTGCCGGTCAGGGTCAGCCGGTGTTCACGCGGCATGGCGACGTACGTCCTGCTCGCCGTCACCCCGGCACTGTCGGTCACCGACGCGGTGATTTCGATGCGGGAGTCCTGATGGTCGGTGAAGGGCACGGTGAACGCCGGTCCGCTGCCCTGCGAGCCGGGGTGTGCGTGACACGTCGCCTCCTCCGGGCAGTGCCGGATGAGGGTGGTCCACGACACCGGCAGCCCACCGTCCTCCGCGTCGGTCGCCGTCGCCCCGACGACGACCGGTTCCCCGACCGCGAACGTCCGTGAGCCGGGATCCGTCATCACCGGTTCCGGCGAATGGTTTCCCGGCACCACGACGACGTCCGTGCCGCCGGACGCGCCGAGCCGGTCCGTGACGGTCAGCCGAGCTGTCGCTCTCGTGAGCTCGGTGCCGTACGTGTGGGTCACGCGGACACCGGTCTGGCTCGTACCGTCGCCGAAATCCCAGTGATAGGTCAGCGGATCGCCGTCGAAGTCGTACGAACCGCCGCCGTCGAAGGTGACCGTGCGGGTTTCGGGGTTCGTTTCGGAAGAGGCGACCGCGACCGGTTCCGCGTTCGTCCCCGGATAGCTGAGGCGCCGCAGGTTGCCGGTGTGGATGTCGGCGTACACGATGTCGCCGTTGGCCGCGGCCGCGAACTTCACCGGCCCGCCGATGCCGATGAACTCCGGCGGCCGCTCCGGTGCGCGTACGAGCCTGCCTTGGCTGTCGTACGTCATCGTCCAGATCTTCTGCGTGACATAGTCACCGAAGAAGAAGGCGCCCCGGTATTCGTCCGGATAGGACGATCCACTGTAGACGATCCCGGCGGTGACGCTGTTCCCTTCGTCCACTCCGGAACCGTGGTGGTACGCGGTGATCGGCGGCGTGTTGACCACCCCGGCGCAGCCCGGGAGACCGGAATACCCCGGCGTGGGGGCGTTTCCTTCCCAGCAGGGCCAGGCGTGGTTCGCGCCCGGCCGCACGACGTCCACCTCTTCCCAGGTGTTCCAGCCGACGTCGCCCACGACCGGCAGGCCGAGCCGCGGGTCGAGGGAGAACCGGAACGGGCTGCGGTAGCCGCTGGAGAAGACCTTGGAGCGATTGGCGCCCGGCGCCGCGGCGGAGTAGTACGGATTGCCGGGTACACCGGCTCCGTCCGGGGTGACGTGCAGGATCTTGCCGTAGAGCTGATCGAGGTCGAGGGAGCGCAACGCCCCCGGATCCATCCTGGTGAAGTCGGCGGCGTCGCCGATGGAGATCCACAACGTGCCGTCCGGTGCCGTGACGAGCCCCGTGATGCCGTGGACGTTGTGGAACCCGGGAAGGTCGACGAGCACACGTTCGTCCGTGAGGCCGGTGGGGACGTCCGTGCCGGTCACCGTCCAGCGCGCCACCCGCATGGTGAACGCACCACCGCCCGTGTCGAACGACCACGCGAGGTAGATCCGGTGCGAGGTGGCGTAGTCCGGCGCGATGGCGAGACCGACGAGCCCGAGGTCGCCGACGTCGTGGACGGGCAGGTTCGCGACCGTCCTGGCCGCACCGGTGACCGGCACCCAGGCGACCTTGCCGCTTTTGCCGATGCTGAGCACGGAACCGTCCGGCAGGTAGGCGAAATCGGTCAGGTCGAACGCGGCCTGGCCGCTCGGCTGATCACGCAAGACGAAGCCGGACGGCAGAGTGGGCGCTCCGGTCGCTTCCGGAGCGCCCACCCATCCCGGGAGAAGCAGGATGGAAACCGACAGTGCGACGAGTACCCGGCTCCAGATCATCGGCACTTCCCCATTTCCGGCGTGTCCTGGGCACGTCGCCGGGAGCGGGGAAGTCATTGCCGCCGGGAGCTTTCATTTATCTCAAAGCAACCGAACCGCAATGATCGCCACGGATCGCGCTCGGTCAATTACCCAAGGGTCGTTTCGGGTTCCATTGACCCGTAGACAAAGGCCCTGAGTGTCCACAAGGGACATCTCGTGTCGATCAGATGTCCGTTTGATGCCTATCCGCCCGTTTCTGTACGGGGGTCGTGAGTGAAAATGAGGGTTAGAACCACCCAAATCACTCACGACCTGCGGATCAGGCCACGACCTGCACCACGTCGCCCTTCTGCAGGGTCGTGAAGTACTTCTGCGAAGCGGCCGCGGACAGGTGGATGCAGCCGTGCGAGTACACCGAGAGGCTGCCCGTGTGGAACGCGATACCCGGCAGGAAGAACACCGAGTTCGGCATCGGCGCGTCGAACTGCTTCGAGTGGTAGTTCTTGACCTTGGCCGAAACGTGGAAGACGCCGGTCGGCGTGGCGTACCCCTTCTTGCCGGGCAGTTGCTTGACCGGACCGTAGATGACCTTGCCGTCCTGCAGGAGCCACGTCTTGAGCGCGGAAAGGTCCACGCAAGCGCTCACGCCCGGTGAGGCCAGCGCGGCCTTGCAGGGCACGTCGGCGGCGTTCGCGGCGGGCTTGGGCGCCGGTTTCGGCGTGGGCTTCGGCGTCGGCTTGGGCTTGGAAGACGTCGGTTTCGGCGTGGAGCTGCTGCTGCTCGGCGTCGGCGTAGGCGTCTGGGACGACGACGTGGCCGGAGTCGAAGAGGGCGCCGACGTGGTCGTGGGCGCACCCTGCGCGACGGCTCCGCCACCGGGCGCGCTGCCACCGGCGTCGCCCGAACACGCGGTCAGCACCAGCGCGGTGGCCAGTGCGGTCACCCCCACCAGGAACTTCTTCACGACCCTTACCCCCGTTTGTCCGTAGTCCGTCCGACATGGGTAAAGACGGAGCTCACCCGGGCGGGGTTGTTGATCGGCAGGTCACGATCGCGTCTCAGGGCCTGTTGGCGGAGCTGAAGGTTTACCCCGAAGCGTGCCCAAACGCGTGAACCCGCCCTGGCCGAAGGCCCCGCTATCGCGGTGGCAGGGCGCCCTTCACCACCATCGCGACCTGAAAGACCAGACAGCGCCCTGCCGACGTCGATCGCGGACGCGGGTTCACCAGCAAAAACTCAGGGCACGCGGCCGACGACCCTCGCGTACATCCGGCCCGGGTTGGCGCCTTCGTCCAGATATCCGGGCAGCGGCGGCAGGTCGCGCGCGAACACGGCCAGCCGCCCGAACAGTTCGTCCGCGTCGCGGGGCCGCCGGTCCGGGTCCTTCTCCAGGAGATCCGCGAGCAGCACGTTCAGTCCACCCGGGACACCGGCCACTTCGGCCGGGCTCTCCTTGACCTGCTTCTCGAACACCGCGTACGCCGTCGGGCCGGTGAACAGCTGCCTGCCGGTCAGCATTTCGTGCAGGACGCAGCCCAGCGCGTACAGATCGCTGCGCGGCCCGGCGATCCCGCGCTGGATCTGCTCCGGCGCCATGTACGCGGGGGTGCCGAGGATCTGCCCGGCACGGGTGAACTGGGCGACGTCGGTCTCGCGCAGCATCGCGAGCCCGAAATCGAGCACCTTCACGCTGCCGTCGGGGCACAGCATCAGGTTGGTGGGTTTGAGATCGCGATGGCAGATGGAAAGCGCGTGCGCGGCGGACAGCACGGCGCAGGCCTGCGCGGCGATCGCGGCCGCCCACGGCACCGGCAGCGGCCCGTGTTCGGCGGCCAGATCGGCGACGGTCACGCCCTCGATGAACTGCATGACCTGGTACAACCGCTCGTCGTAGGTGCCGAAGTCGTACAGCGTCGGCGCGCCCGCGTGTTCCAGGGTGGCGAGGATCCGCGCCTCGCGGATGAAGCGCTGTTCGAGTTCGGCGTCCGGGCCGCCGGGAAGGCCGAGGAACTTCACCGCCACGCGGCGGCCGAGATGCCGGTCGTGGCCCGCGTACACCGCGCCCATCCCACCCCGTCCGAGCGGCAGCTCGTCGAGTTCGTAGCGGTCGGCGATAAGCAACCTAGTTCTCCGGCTTGAGCTGTCCTTCGGTGAGCCCGGCCAAGCCTAGCCTCACCAGCTCCAGGCCCGATTCCGCCGCCTCGCGCAGGGCGTCCTCGAAGGCGGCGAGCCGGGTGAACGCCGCCCCGTGCGCGCGTTGTGTCTCGATCGGCAGCCGCGGGATCCGGGTGCGTTTGAGGTCGATCCTGGTCGAGGAGGTCGGTGCGATCCGCCCGGCCGCGCGCAGGCAGCCGGCGAGGAACGCGGCGTCCAGCCGTTCGGGATCGGTGCGGTACTTCGACATCGTCGGCTCCGCCGCGAACGTCTCTCCACTGTGGACATACGCGGGAACGGCGGGTGACGCGACGACATCGCCTTCTTCCACCGATTCCGGCACGGTGAGCACGCCGGATTTCAGCAGCTCCCCGATCGTGACGTACGAAGGCTTCTCGTCGGACACGACCAGCGCGGGGGGTTCCGGCCGAACACCTTCGAAACGCTTGAGGACTTCAAGGAACGCTTCGCCGGCGTGTTCGCCGCGCGCCTGATGAAGGGCCGGGGAAAGGTCGATCTCTTCGTCGAGCAGTTCGATGATCCGGACCGTGCCCGGCACGTCCGCACCGCGCAGATATTCCTCCACAGTGGACGGATCGGTCGCCAGCAGGAGCCGGGACGGCGGACGTTCGCCGGGTTCCGGCCGCCGCAACAGCCAGAGATCCGCGCCGCCGACCGTGACCACGGCACGCAAAGCCCCGGCACGCAACAGGTTCCCGCGGATCCTCCGCCCCGTGCGACGGCCGGCCGCGGCGGGTGGCATGCGGATCGCGACGAGCCCGCCGGGTTTCACGTGCGCGAGACAATGCTGCACCCAAGCCAGCTCCGGTTCGCCGCGCGGCGGCTGGCCGTACACCCAGCGCGGGTCGCCGATGAGTTCGTCGTAACCCCATTCCCGTTCGTTGAACGGCGGATCGCAGACGACGGCGTCCGCGAGCACCCCTTCGTAGGAGTCCATCGACAGGGCGTCCGCGCCGTACATCTCCATGTCCGCCCCCGCGAGCAGGAGCCGGTGCGCGGCGATGCACGAGGTCGCCGGATCGTCGACCTGGCCGAGCAGCCGGGTCCCGCCGGAGGCCAGCAGCAGCGTCCCGAGCCCGCACGCGGGGTCGAGCACGACACCGGGTTCGGGGCCGATGAGCCGCGACATCAACGCCGCCACCGGTTCCGGCGTGACGGACAGCTGGCGGGAATGCGCCTCGACGTAGCGTTCGCACAGGAACTCGTAGGCTTCGCGCGCTCCTCGCTCTTCGACGAAGCGGTCCAGCAGTCCGAGCAGTTCGGCGTCGTCGTAGCGGGGCGAGTAGGTCCACACGCCGCGCCGCGACAGATACGAGCCCACCCGGCCGACGCGGTCGCCGAGCGCCAGATCGTCGCCGAGGTTCCGCAGCCGCTGCCAGACCCGGTCGCCGAGCGAGATCTCGACCGGCTTCCCCCGCTCACGCAGCCAGTTTTCGACGGCGAACAGGGAAAAGAGGGGGCTCGACGCCGTCCCGCCGACGGGCGGCGGAAAATCGCCGTAACGTCGGCGCCAGTTGCTGACGGCGGCGCGGCCGACGCCGGCGATGCGCGCGATGTCCGCCGCGGTGACGGTGGCTTGCTCCTCCATCGCCGCATCGTAACCGACAGCTGACGATTCCAACCCTTTGTTTGTGAACTCAGTACACAGCTGCTTTACTGGGACCCATGAGGTACACCCTTCGGTACGCCGCCGGCTCGGACGTCGGACGCCGCCGCCAGGTCAACCAGGACTCGGTCTACGCCAGCGCCAGGATGCTGGCGGTCGCCGACGGCATCGGCGGGCAGCCGCACGGCGAAGTGGCCAGCGCCGAAGCGGTCGGCGTCCTGTCCCGGCTCGACACGGACCTCCGCGGCTTCGACCTCGCGGACGTCGACCTGACCGCGGTGCTCACCGACGGCCTCCGCGCCATCGGCGACCGGCTCTCCGCGAAGGCCGAGCAGGAGCCCGAGACGCGGGGTATGGGCACCACCCTGACCGCCCTGCTCTTCGACGGCACACACTTCACGGCCGCCCACATCGGCGACTCGAAGGGGTACCTCCTCCGCGGCGGCACGCTTCAGCGCTTCACCCGCGACCACACCCTCGCGCAGGCCCTGGCGGACGATGGCCGCATCGACCCCTCGGAGGTCGAGGGACATCCCCGCGGCTCGCTGCTGATGAAGGCACTCCTGAGCACCGGCAGTGGCGAAGCGGACATCTGGGCCTTCGACGCCGCCCCCGGCGACCGTCTCCTGCTGTGCTCGGACGGGTTAACGGCAACGGTTGTCGAAACCGTTATCAAGGACGTCCTGGGTGCCTTCCAAGATCCCGCCGAGACCGTCCCGAGGCTGATCGACCTGGCCAACGAAGGCGGCGGGCCGGACAACATCACCTGCGTCGTGGCCGACGTTCTCACGCCCGCGGCCGCCTGAGCCGCCGAAGCGGCAAACGCAGGTCAGACCCGCCTTCGCGGGGGCGAAACGGCATCCGGTATCGTTCCCCACGGAGGATTGGCCGAGCGGCCTAAGGCGCACGCTTGGAAAGCGTGTTGGGTTCACGCCCTCGCAGGTTCGAATCCTGTATCCTCCGCCGTCAGCAAGGCCCCGGACGTTCCGACGTCCGGGGCCTTGTTGATTACTTAGCAGGACCTTCACTTAACAGAGTCAGTTGATCACGCTAAGTTTAATAGTGGTCGTTCCAGCCCCCGACGTCCCAAGGAGTCCGCCAAAATGGCCGGAGTCGAAGAGATCCGCGCTGGTATCGCGCTCGCGAACGAGAAGGCATCCGCGAGCATCGCCGCACTTCAGCAGGCAGCGCAGTCTCTCGAAGAAGCCCAGCTTTCGCTTTCCCAGGCCACCCAGGGCAGCACCCAGCACGAGGTGAGCCAGGCGCACGGGCTTCTCGCCGAAGCCCTGCAAGGCATCACCGGTATGCAGAGCACCATCCAGGCGGGCATCTCGTCGGCCGAGTCGTACTCGACCCGTCTCTGACATGTACCTCGAGGAACTGCACCAGCTGCTGACGGCCGTCCAAACCGGCCTCGCCGACGGACGCGCCCATGCCGAGCGGGCCAGGAGCCTGCTCGAAGAGTCCAGACGCGCCATCGTGGAACCCCAGGCGCAGGCCGTGCCATGGGTGCCGCCGCAGCTGGCGCAGGCCGACGAGGGAATGGAAAACCTCCTGACGCGCCTTTCCGCCGCTGACGACCTGGTCAGCGGTTACCAATCCCGCCTCTGAGATCGGCGAGCCGGTATGGGCAGCAAAGCGAGTGAACAGCGCAATCGCGTCGCCACGGCGCTCGAGCGGGTCCGGCACCAGATCGGGCTCGTCCTCGGCGCCGCCGCCGGCGCCCGTCAGGCCGCCGAGGCGGAACTGGCCAAACTACAGCTGGAACAGCACATCGTCCGGGTGGGGATGAACAACTCCACCTCGGAGCAGTACGCCGAATGGTCGCGGCATCCCGCCGCGAACGAGGTGTTCGGCCTGCTGACCAACGTGCGCGGCCAGTTCTACGCCGACTGGGAAGCGGGCCCGAACGCGTTGCGCGAACTCGTCGCGAGCAACGCGCCAGGGCCCGCGAGCCGGCAGCCGGGCAACTGGCTCGGCCGCGTCGGCACGAATCCCGGGATCACCGCGCCCGGGCTGTGGCGCGTCGGCTCGGCGACCGTGCCGGGCCAGGACGTCCCGCGCACCTTCGACGTCGCGGTCCCGCTGCTCGACGAGTCGCATCTGTCCATCACGTCGGCGCCGAAGACCAGGGCCGCGGTGGACGGCATCGTGCAGAACCTGCTGATGCGGATCCTGAGCACGTTCGAACCCGGCGCGGTGCGCGTCCATCTGTGGGACGTCGGGCAGCTGACCGCGATCCTCCCCGACCTGTACCCGCTGAGCCGCACGAGCGCGCTCACCCTGTACGACCCAGGACGCCTGGAGGACCTCCTCGACGAACTGGCCGGGCACATCCGCCGCATCCACGCGACCGGGATGCAGGCCGGGCACACGTCGCTGCGGGAGATCCGGCGGGCGAGCGGCCAGCGCGTCGAACCGTTCCGGGTCGCGGTGCTCTACGGCAACGGCGAAACCCTCGAACCGGAGCGCGCCCGCGAACTGAAACGGGTCGCCACCGGCGCGCTCGCGGCCGGCATCTGCCTGATCCTCATCGACGTGCCGACCATGCTGTCGACGTCGGTCGAATCGCTGAGCCTGCACGACGAACGGCGGGCGATGACCAGCATGACCGGCCCGGACCTGGTCGTCGACCTCGATCCGCCGATGCCGTCCGGGCAGGTCATCCGCGCCGCCGGGCGGATCGCGGAGGCGCTGATCGCCAAACAGGGCGGGCCGCGCGCGTTCGCCGATCTCCTGCCCACCGAGCTCGGCAAGGAGAGCTCGGCACGGGAGCTGCGGGCGCCGGTCGGGTTCTTCGAGGGCGAGGCGGTGGAGGTCGTCATCGGCGACGCCAGCCCGCACGTGCTCATCGGCGGGCCGAGCGGTTCGGGGAAGACGAACTTCCTGTATTCGCTGCTCGGCAGCCTCGCGGCGCGGTACTCGCCGGACGAGCTCGCGCTGTACCTGCTGGACTTCAAGGAAGGCGTGTCGTTCGCCGGGCTCGCGCCGGGAAGGCGGGATGCCAGCTGGCTGCCGCACGCCAAGCTCATCGGGGTCAACGTCAACACCGACCGCGAGTTCGGCCTGGCACTGCTGCGGTTCCTCGCCGACGAGCTGCGCCGCCGGTCGGCCGCGGCGAAACTGCACGAGGTCACCAACCTCGCGGATCTGCGCGAGCAGGATCCGGGCGGGCACTGGCCGCGGATCGTCGCGGTGATCGACGAATTCCAGTACCTGTTCGCCGGCCGCGACGGCGTGACGGCGACCGCGACCCAGCTGCTGGAGGACATCGCGCGGCGAGGCCGGTCTCAGGGCATCCACCTCGTGCTGGCGAGCCAGGACGTCGCCGGGATCGAGGCCTTCTGGGGCAAACCGGCGGTGTTCGAGCAGTGCACGCTGCGGATCGCCATGCCGAAGGCGCGGCGAGTGCTGTCCGAGACCAACAACGCGGCCGTCTCCGCGCCGAAGTGGCACGCGGTGATCAACCACGATTCCGGTGTGGCGCACGGGAACCAGCTCGCCCACGTCCCGGACGCGAGCAGCAAGGACGTCTTCAACAAGCTGCAGCACCGGCTCTGGGAGCGGTACTCGGAGTCGTTCAAGCGGCCGAGGCTGTTCGACGGCGCGCATTCCCCGGTGCTGGAACAGTTCCCGGCGTTCGCCGATCTGAAGCCGACGGACAAACCGCGGGCGCTGCTCGGCCAGTCCATCGACGTCGACGAGGCCGCCTGCGGGGTCGAACTGCCGAAGGCGCCGGGGCGGAACGTCGCCGTCCTCGGCGCGGCCACGGCCGAGGCACTGTCCATCATGGACTCGGCCGCGCGGTCACTGGCCCGGCAGCATCCGCACGGCTCAGTGGAGTTCGTGCTCTCGTGCCCCATCGAAGCGTCCGTCCCCGCGGTCTCCGAGCTGGTCGACCGTCTGCGCGCGGAGGGCCACCAAGCGACCCTGGTCGACGATTTGCCCGGCCGGGTAATCGATATCGCGGAGAATCTGTCCTCTTTGGACAGAGCACAGGTACTGTTGCTGTACGGCGTCGACGCGTCGATCCCCGCGCTGGAGGCGAAGGCACCCGGACAGCTCAAGAGCGGTTTGGATCAGTTGCGGGTGCTGCTGAAGCAGGGCCCGACACATGGCGTCCACACCATCGGCTGGTGGCGAAGCATCGCCAGGCTGAAGGACACGCTCGGCTTCGCGGGCACCGACGACATCGGCACCTGGGCGGCGTTGGACGTCCAGGGCAACGAACTGTCGCCGTTCGCCGCCGGGCAGGTGGTGCACTGGTCACCGCGGCCGGGCCGCGCGCTGTTCTTCGACCGCACCACGCACGGCGCCCCTGAGGTGATCATCCCGTTCCAGCGTCCGGAAGGGCTTCTCGATGGATGACGGCATCACCGCGGCCATGCGGTACAAGGAGATCGTCGGCCTCGCGCGCGCTTCGGCGGAGAACCTCCGGAACTGGGAGATCGGCCGCGCGGACGAATTGGAGGCCCGGCTCGCCGAGGCGCACCAGGCCGTCGCGGACGCCGCCGAACGCGAGCAGCGCGCCGTCGACCGGTGCACGCGCTGGTGGAAGATGGCGCAGCACAACGTCGAAGGCCTCTCGTGGCTGCCGGAGGACGAAGACCCGCGTCCGGTGCCGACCGCGCGGGCCGGGTACCTGGAGAAGTACCTGGAAGAGGTCAAGCCGAGCTACCAGGAACTCGTGCAGGCCGTCCTTTCCCTGGGCTGGCGCGCCAAACGCTCCTGACCGCGCGAGTCGTCCGTCCAATCACGCGAGTTCGCCTTCCAATCACGCGAGTTACGTCCCCAATCACACGTACTCGATGGAGGGACTCGTGATCAGACGGACGACACGTGTGATTGGAAGGCGAACTCGCGTGATCGAGGACGTAACTCGCGTGAAGGCCCCCTTCCCTCGGCTGAGCCGATGGAAGGGGGCCTTCACGCGGGAGAGTTACGGCTTCGGCAGGTAAGGGCCGAAGATCTTCTCCAGGTGGTCCGCCAGGTCCCAGAACGCGTCCTGGACCGGGTTGCCGGCACTCGGCCGGAACCGCAGCACCTGCGGGTCGTGGTCGCTGGCCTGCGTCGCGAACTCGGCGTTCAGGTGCACGACGTCGTAGTCGAGCCCGCGCGGAGCCCTCGACGCCAGGATGTGGTCCAGCACCTGCGACTGACCCTCGAAAACGTAGCTGTACCGCTCGTTTTCGGGTAGCGACGCGATGAGGTCCTTCAGCACGCCACCGGCGGTCAGCGTCTGCACGGCGGGCGAGAACGGGTAGTCGTTCAGGTCGCCGGCCACGACGATGTTCGCGTTCTTGTCCGAAGCGAGCAGCTTGTCGACGAAGCCGCGGAGCAGGGTCGCCTGCTTGGCCCGCTGCACCTCGGAGCTCCGGACCGGCGGCTGGTTGCGACCGTGCGTCGGCTGGTCGCCGCCCTTGGAGTTGAAGTGGTTCGCGATGACGAACACGGTGCGGCCTTGGAAGACGAACTCGCCGACCAGCGGTTTGCGGCTGTCCTCCCACGCCTCGTTCCCGGGCTCGACGCGGCCGGGCGAGACGGTCAAGTGGGTCTCGCCGCGCTCCTTGACCACACCGACCGGCGTGGTCGCATCGCCGCCCTTGCGGTCCACAAAGGACACCCGAGCCGGGTTGAACAGGAAGCCGACGCGGATGTTGCCGCCGGGCTGACCGCCGTCCTTGCCGTTCTCCGGGTCGATCTGACGCCACTCGTAACGCGGGCCACCGGCGGCGACGATCGCGTCGGCGAACTTCCGCAACGTCTGATCGGCGGCGACGGTGCCGTCGTTCGTCGGCCCGTTGTTGTCCTGGATCTCTTCCAGGTTCAGGATGTCCGGCTTCGCCAGGTTGGTGGCGACGGCCTTGGCCAGCTCGCCGAACTTCTCGTCACTGTCCAAAGCGGACAGATTTTCGACGTTGTAGGTCGCCACGGAAAGTTCACCGCCGCGCTGCGGGCGGGTGCTTTCACGCTGCAACCCGTTGTCCTTGGCTGCGCCGAGCTTCGTCGCGAACAGCGTGTAGCCGCCGAAGTTGCTGTACTCGACCGGGCCGGAGGTCTCGCCGGTGAGCACGTCGCCGGTGTTGACCTTCGGGAACGGCTGCTGGGCGAACGGGATCAGCGACGCGACCTTGAGCACGCCGGTGTTGAGCCTGTCGTAGTCCAGGTACACCGCGCCGCCGCGGACGCTCGGGTTCTGCTTCGGCTTGGTGGTCACGTAAAGCTCGTTGAACCGCGACGTCGGGCCGACGACGCGCGCGTCGGAGACGCTGACGATCTCGCTCTCGTGGGTCTCCCAAAAGTCGAGCGAGTATTTCGCGGGCTCCAGCGGCAGCGGTTCGATGCTGCCACCCGGCGCGGGGGCGACGGTGTCCGGGACCGTGTCCGGCGTGACGACGGTCGGGGCGGGAAGGGCGTTTCCGCTCGACTGGACCGTCCACTGTGCACTCGTCAGCTCGGTGAGCGACTGGTACGGGGAGGTCGCCGGAGCGTCCGGGTAGAACTCGCGGACGGTGCCGGTGGCGGTCACCGCGTCGCCGACGGCCACGGCCGGCGTGGTCGAGCCGGTGAAGACGAACAGGCCCTCGCTGGTGCGCGGGTCGGCGTCCGGTGCGGTGTCGGTGATCCAGAACCCGCGCGCCGAACCGAAGCCCCGGATCGCGGTGACGACGCCGGTGACCCCGGCGACCTTCCGGTCCTTGAGCGGCGAGATCCGCGTGGTGCCCTGGATGTCGTGGATCTTGGCGTCGACCGGCGGCGGGCCGGTCTCGCCCGGCGTCTCACCCTTGCCGTTGGTCGGCGTCGGCGCGCCGGAGGTGAAGTCGGCCGCGTTGTCGTCGGTGTCCGCGAGCGTCGTGCCCCTGGCGACGGACGCGGTGTTGGACGGCGCGGGCGCCGCGGCCCCCTCGCGGATGACGGCGGTGGAACCGAAGCCCACCAGATCCTTGATCCGGCTGTCGGCCGCGCAGTCGGCGGCGGTCTTGCAGGTCAGCGCCGTGGCGCCCTGGACGAGCGCGATGGTGCCGGCGGTCGCGGACAGGGCCAGCGAGCCGGTGGCGTCCGGCGTCGGCAGCGCGACCGTGCCGCCCGAGCCCTTCGCCTGCGCGATGAGATACCGAGCGCCCGGCGCGACGGTGCCGGTCAGCGGCGTGACCTGCCAGCTGTTCCCCGACGCGGGCGCGTACTGGACGCTGAAGCCGTCGAGGCTCACGGCGGCCGCGCCGCGGTTCGCGAGTTCGACGAAGTCGTTGGTCAGCGTGGCACCCGAGTTGCCACCACCGCCGTAGACCTCGGCGATCACGGCGTCGGCGCTGGGCGCGGCGAGCGCGGCCGGAGCGGTCATGCCGCTCACGACCAGGCCCGAGGCGACGGCCACGGTCAGGGCCCGTCTCCGGGCAGCACGTCGGGATGTGGTCACGCTGAGTCCCCTTTTCGCAAGATCGGTCGAGGCATACTCCCCCGAACAAGTGAAATGAGGAAGACGGTGAGACAACGATTCGTCACCACTAGCCCGTCCGGATCCTCGCGTGAGAAGATCGGACTCCGCCGCCTGCTACCAACCAGGAGGCGTTTTTCATGCGCGGACTGCTTTGCGTGCTCGTCGCGGCCGGTCTCGTGATGCCGGTTCCCGCGGCGGCCGCCGAACCACCGGGGAAAGCCGTGTTCGACGTGATGACCCCGGCGAGCACGGTCGCGTCACGCACCGACCGGCGGCCGAACGCGGGCGGGATCTTCGACCCGGTCGCGCGCAAGACCTTCATCTCGTGGTCCGGCAAGGCCGCGGACACCTACGTCCAGGCGTACGACCACCGGACCGATGTCTGGACGGCGCCGAAGAAGATCGCCGACGGCGAGTCCGATCCGCACAACTACCCGACGATGCTGCCGGCGGGCGACGGGCATCTGCTGATCTTCCGCGGCATGCACAACAAGCGGACCGTGCTCAGCCGCGCGCCGCTCGCGCATTCCCTCGACGGCACCTGGACCGACATCGAGGTCCCCGAAGGCGCCGCGGCGAGCTACCCGATGCCGGTGAAGACCGTCGACGGCACGCTTTTCCTGTTCTACCGGGAGACCACGAAGGAACTGGATCCGGCGGCGAACTCCGACTTCCGCCCGATGAAGTACCTCGTCTCCCGCGATCATGGGAAGACGTGGAGGAACTCCGTGCAGCTGACCGGGAAGCGGTGGGCGTTCGGTTCGCTGGGTCGGGCGGACCACATGGACGAGATCTACGTCGGGCAGCTGCGGTACGTGCCGTCGTCCGGGCGGATCCACTTCGCCTACACACTCGCGGGCGGCGGGCCGTCACAGCACAAGCACGACGTCTACCACCGGAACGTCTACCACCTGTCGTTCGACGTCCGGACCCTGCACTTCTTCTCCGCGTCGGGCCGCGATCTCGGCACACAGGTCGACGACGCCGAGCAGGAGCGGTACCTCAAGGTCGTCGACACCCCGCTCGAACTCCCCGGCGGGCTCAAGTCGCCGGACTACATCCTGCAGGTCGGCATCCAGCGCGACGGCAAGCCGTTCGTCACCTGGTTCCAGTTCGACGCCGCGGGCTCGCCGCGCGATTTCGCGGGCGCGTGGAACGGCCGGAACTGGGAAGTGCGCGAAGTCGCCAAGGGACTCCGATTGCGCGAGATCGAACAGCTCAATGGCGGCACTTGGCGCGTTTATGGAACGCGCGACGGACAGCCGGGCATCGAAACGTTCTTGCTCGGGAACGGCCGCGTCTGGACGCCGGAAACCTTGATCACCACGCCGAAACCGGTCCAGCGCGTCGAAATGATCACCGGTTTCCGGGACCCCGCCCGCATTCTGGCGACCGGCGCGTCCAGTGCCCGTGACGTCTCCGTGGCCGACGGTGACATTTATGTCGCGGGAACCCCGCGGAAATAGCCCATTGGTGTTCCGCTGCCTTAAATGAACCTCAAGTCCGGGTACAACCCGGCATTTCCGGAGCTACCTTTGGCGACGTGAGCGAGGACACAAATCCTCCCTCACGTCGCCGGAGGAGGTGTCCGATGAACTGGCTCATCGTCGGTACGGCACTGGTTCTGCTGCTGACCACCGCCTTGGCCGTCGACCTGCGCGACCGGAAACGCGGCGGACGCCCGGTGGCCCCGTTCGGCGGGGCACGGCTCGACGCCGTTCTGCGCGAGGCCGATCCGGGCGAACGACTTCTGGACGCTCACCGGGGAGGGTGAGCAGGGGGAACTGGGGGCGCACCGCCGGTGCACGGGACCCGTCGGGGGAGGACGGAGCCCGTACACCGGCGGTGCGTCATTTCCGCCTCGTGAGTCTTTTCAAGCACGGTTCCAGCCGCAGCCGACGTTGCGAAAGCCACCGCGGCGGCTAGCCGAGCCCTACCGAGCATCGTCCGCCCAGACACTCACGAGTTTCGCGCCGAAGGCTGATCCGGTTTTGAACCGCCGGAAGGTCACGGCCGTATCACAAGACGGAGAGGGGCCGGTTTTCCCGACAACGGAGGTATCGATGCGACGGCGACTGCCGATGGCCCTGTTCGCGCTGGTCGCCTGGGTGCTCGCGGGCTGCTCGACGGCCACGGGCGCGGCACCGGCGACACCGGGCGCCAACCAGGCCGACATCACGTTCTCCCAGCAGATGGTGCCGCACCACCAGCAGTCGATCCAGGTCGCGAACCTGGCGTCGGAGCGGTCGGCGTCCGAGTACGTGAAGGCCACCGCGGCCAAGATCGTCAAGGCGGAGTCGGCCGAAGTCCAGACGATGACCGCGTGGCTCCAGTCGTGGAACGCGGCCGTGCTCCCCGCGGCGGGTCACGCCGGGCACGCGATGCCGGGGATGATCACCGAAGGGCAGGTCGCGTCCCTGCAGAACCTGACCGGCGCCGAATTCGACAAGATGTGGCTCCCGCTGATGGCCGAGCATCTGCGCAACGGCGTCGCGATGGCCAAGACGGTGCTCTCCTCCGGCGAGCACGCCGAGACGAAAGCGCTGGCACAGGAGATCGTCGAGAACCAGACGGCGGCGATCGGCGAGATCACCGCGCAGCTTCCTTGACCCCCTGAAGACCCCGGAAGACCCTCCGGTATTGTTCTCGGCGGTGGCGTGTCCGAGCGGCCGAAGGAGCACGACTCGAAATCGTGTGACGGTTAATACCCGTCCGTGGGTTCAAATCCCACCGCCACCGCGGCGAAGAGCCGGTCTCCACGGAGACCGGCTCTTCTGCGTTCGCGGTTACTTGTTGAACTTGTCCTTGAGGTCCTGCACGCCGCCTTCCGCGCGGTCGCGAAGGTCGTGTCCGGCCTCCTTGACCTCGCCCTCGGTCTGGTCGGCCCGGCCGGAGTTCGCGAGGTCCTGGTTGTCGGTCTTCTCGCCGAGCTTCTCCTTGGCGGCGCCGATGGCCTGCTCGGCCTTGTCCTTCGCCTTGTCGAAAACGCTCATGGCGGATGTTCCTCCTTCGACTGCGGCCACCGTCTGCGGCCGCCTGTCCGGAGGGTTACCCGTGTCCCGGGGTCCGACACATCCTTCACCCGGTGCGGTTACCCCGTTGCCCGTGGAAGAAGTCTTCGAGCAGGGCCGCGCATTCGGCCTCCAGGACCCCGCCGACGACTTCCGCGCGGTGGCTGAGCCGCCGGTCGCGGACGACGTCCCACAGCGATCCCACGGCCCCGGTCTTGGGCTCCCAGGCGCCGAAGACGACCTTCGCGACCCTGGCCATCACGAGGGCGCCGGCGCACATCGTGCACGGCTCCAGCGTCACCGCGAGCGTGCAGCCTTCGAGCCGCCAGCCGTCACCGTAGATCTTCGACGCGGCCCGCAGCGCGAGGATCTCCGCGTGCGCCGTCGGGTCGCCGAGTTCTTCGCGGGCGTTGCGCGCGGAAGCGAGCGGGGTCCCGTCCGGGGACAGGACGACGGCACCGATCGG
The DNA here is from genome assembly GCF_001620365.2 of Amycolatopsis keratiniphila subsp. keratiniphila. Taxonomy (GTDB): domain Bacteria; phylum Actinomycetota; class Actinomycetes; order Mycobacteriales; family Pseudonocardiaceae; genus Amycolatopsis; species Amycolatopsis keratiniphila. Next base: position 167,163 of record NZ_LQMT02000003.1, on the reverse strand, counting down.
CACGTCTTCGCCCGCACCTCGCGCCGCGACGATCGCCGCGCGGACGGCGGCGATGTCGGCGGCGGAGGCTGTGGGGCTCAGATCTCGTCCAGGATCTTCGTGAACTCGGCGGCGAAGCCGCACCGCTGCGCGACCATCTGGAGTTGTTCGTCCGGATAGAGGTCGACCTCGCCGACGATCACCTGCAGCTCGGCCCCCGGCAGTCCGAGGTCGGACAGGATCTCCAGGTCGCCTTCCGGCCAGACCGCGTCGTCGTCCTCGTCCGGCGGGTCGACTCTCAGCACGTCGAGGACGTCGGCGGCGATGTCGTAGTCGAGCGCCGCGGCGGCGTCGGACAACAGCAGCGACGGGCCTCTCGGGCTCGGCCGGACGATCACGAAGAACTCGTCGTCGACCGCCAGCAGCCCGAACGCGGCCCCTGTCGAACGCAGTTTGCCGAGCTCGGTGATCGCAGCGTCGAGCTCGCCGAGCGCCCCCGGATCAAGGGAACTGCACCGCCATCGACCGTCCTCCCGCACCACGGCCACCGCGAACCCCGTGATCGGCTCTTGCACCGCCATGCGCACACCGTATTCCGCCCGCATTCGGAACGCACGCACGGTGCGCCCGAAGCGCCGCATGCGCCACTATCGAGACATGACCGGACCCACCGACCTGCCCACCCTCCCCGACGCGCGCTTCGCCGGTTTGCTGGACGAAGCCCGCGCTCTCCAGACGAAAACCGTAGAGCTCCGCCGGGAGATCCACCGGAATCCGGAGATCGGCCTCGACCTGCCGAAGACCCAGGCCTCGATCAAAGCCGCCCTCGAGGGCCTGCCGCTGGAGATCACCGAGGGCAAATCGACCACCTCGCTGACCGCCGTCCTCCGCGGCGGGAAGCCGGGCCCGGCGATCCTGCTCCGCGGCGACATGGACGCGCTGCCGCTGCACGAGGACACCGGGCTCGACTTCGCCTCCGAAGACGACGGCGCGATGCACGCCTGCGGGCACGACACCCACGTCGCGATGCTGGCGTCGGCCGCCCGGCTGCTCTGCGAGCACGTCGACGAGCTGGCCGGGTCGGTGGTGTTCATGTTCCAGCCCGGTGAGGAAGGCGAGCACGGCGCGCGCCACATGATCCACGAGGGCGTGCTCGACGCCGCTGGTGAGCGCGTCGAGAAGGCGTTCGGCCTGCACATCTTCACCTCGGCCGCGTCCGGCGTCGTGCAGACGCGACCGGGCCCGATCATGGCGTCGGCGAACAGCTTCCACGTGACCGTCACCGGCCGGGGCGGGCACGGCTCCGCGCCGCACCAGGCGATCGACCCGGTGCCGGCGGCGGCCGCGATGGTGGGCGCGCTGCAGACGATGGTGACCCGCAAGGTCAGCGTGTTCGAGCCCGCGGTGGTGTCGGTGACCCGCATCGAGACGGGGACGACGACGAACATCATCCCGGAGACGGCGTTCCTGGAGGGCACGATCCGCACGCTGTCCGAGCGGACGCAGGCGTTCGTGCGCGAGGAACTGCCGAGGGTGTGCGAGGCGGTCGGCGCGGCGCACGGCGTCAAAGTGAGCGCCGAGGTCCTCCCCGGCTACCCCGTCACGGTGAACGATCCCCAGGTCGCGGCGAGGGTGCTGGAGCTGGCGGGCGAGGTGCTCGGCGCCCGCAACTCCGAGGTCATGGAGAACCCGGTGATGGGCGCGGAGGACTTCTCGTACGTCCTGCAGCGGGTTCCGGGCGCGTTCGCGTTCCTGGGGGCCTGCCCGCCCGGCGCCGACCTGGCCACGGTGGAGGCGAACCACTCGAACCGGGTGGTCTTCGACGAGGACGCGATGGCCAACGGCGTGGCGATGTACGCCGCCTTCGCCCTGGACGCCCTTCGCTAGCGATTACACAACAGCGTTGATTTAATGGGTGGCATGAGCGATGACACCCTGGCCGTCCTGGCCGCGCAGGAGGAGCGCCTGGTCTTCCGCCGGTTCGACAACGAGACCGCGCTGGAGCTGGGCGCCCAGCTGCTCGCGGCGGCACGGGACCGCGCCCTCCCGGTGACGGTCTCCGTGCGCCGCGGCGGACAGCGGCTGTTCCACGCGGCGTTGCCGGGCACCTCCGCCGACAACGACGCGTGGATCGACCGCAAGAGCCGCGTCGTCGACCGATACGGGCACAGCTCGTACTTCGTCGGCGAACAGTTCCGCGCGAAGGGCACCACGTTCGAGGCCGGCTCCCGCCTCGACCCGGATCTCTACGCCGCGCACGGCGGCGTGTTCCCGGTGATCGTCGAGGGAGTCGGTCCGGTCGGCACCGTCGGCGTCTCGGGACTGCCCCAGGCCGATGATCACGCCTTCGTCGTCGAGCAGCTGGAGATCTTCCTCGCCGCTTTGTCCTAAGTGGACTGCCGACCGAGGCGCAAGGTGAGAAAGTCCGCACCGGGCGAGAGATCCGCGTAGTCGACCCGGTAGCCGCCGAAAGTGGCCCCCTCGGCCTTGACCGCGTCCAGCGTGAACGACACCGCCGGGCCCGCCGACGGCCGGGCGTAGGACATCGTCACGATCGCGCGTCCCGCCGAAGCGCATATCTCCCCGTGCGGGCACCGCTCGTCCAGCACCGCCAGATAGGCGACGCGCAGGTCTTCGTCCGGGAGCACCGTCCAGCCGCCGAGGCGGAACGTGAACGCGTCGCCCACCGCCGGCGGGCCGCACGAGGCGTTCAGGAACACGAGCACGAGACCGAACAGCACCAGTTTCGCCGGGGTCCCCCAGAGCCGCCGTCTTCGCATACCGGAGAGACGCGCGAACCGGCCGCCCCGGTTGCATCGGACCATTCGTCCTGATATTCGGGACAGTCGTCCCGCCATGCTAGCCTGACCCTGTCACATCATATATCAGATCGGACATGCCAGTGACCTCTCCCCGGTTCGACGAGCGGAAACGGCGGCTGTCCGGGGTCGTGGCCATCCCGGTGACCCCGTTCGACGCCGACGGCGCGGTGGATTCCGAGACCTACGGGCGCCTGGTCGATCGGGTGATCAGCGCCGGCATCGACGTCGTGACGCCGAACGGGAACACCGGCGAGTTCTACGCGCTGGACGGGGCCGAGACGCGGCACTGCCTCGAGGTGACGGTCAAGGCCACGACGGGACGGGCGAGTGTGGTCGCCGGGGTCGGGCACGACGTCCGGACGGCGATCGGCTCGGCCCGGCACGCCCGGGACGCGGGCGCCGATCTGGTCATGATCCATCAGCCGGTGCATCCGTACGTCTCCGCGGAGGGCTGGGTCGAGTACCACCGCGCCATCGCGGCGGCGGTCCCGGAGCTGGGTGTGGTGCTGTACGTGCGCGACGCGCGCATCGAGGGTGAGCAGCTGGCCAGGCTCGCCGACGTCGCGGAGAACGTCATCGGCGTGAAGTACGCGGTGCCGGATCCGGTGCGCTTCGCCTCGGTGGCGCGTGACGCGGGGATCGATCGCTTCGCGTGGATCGCCGGGCTCGCGGAGCTGTCGGCGCCTGGCTACTTCGCCGTCGGCGCGACCGGGTTCACGTCGGGTTTGGTGAACGTCGCGCCGTCGCTCTCGCTGGAGATGTTCCGCGCGCTGCGGGACGGCGATTTCGCCGGGGCGATGACCATCTGGGAGCGGATCCGGCCCTTCGAGGAGCTACGGGCCGCGGACGGCAACGCCAACAACGTGAGCGTGGTGAAGGAAGCGTTGGCACAGCTGGGTTTGTGCCGCGCCGACGTCCGGCCGCCGAGCCGCGCCCTGACCGGCGCGGAACGAGAACAGGTCCGCGCGGCGCTGACGTTTTTCTGACCGTGTCCGCACCCACTGGGGCGGGTGCGGACACGGTGACAGGTCAGAGGTCGTGGCCATCGACGATCGCGGCGTGGCCCGGATGGGCGCCTCGGGGCGCGCTGTTGCGCGGCGGGCGGCTGCTCACCGGCGAGGCCGGTGGGACCATGAGCGCGAAGAACGATGTCTGGCCGGTGCTCCTGTCTCCGATCGATTCTCGCGACCGGACGGAACCGGGGGAAATTTCCCTCGATGTCTTCGACTGTACGCCAGATCGTGCGGCTTTGGTGAATTGCTTCCGCTCCGCCGTCGTGGAACACTGAAGGCAGGCCACGGAGCGTCCGTGGCGTGTTGTGGTACCAGTGCCTCTTCTCGGCCGCACCAGCTCCCTTCGGTGTTGTGAACCCGTTGCTGGATTGTCCACTTTCACGAACCAGAACGGTGTGATCTCCCCATGACCTCCACCCAGACGAGGCAGGGCAGCGATTTCGCTGAACTGTCCAAATTGGTCAAAGACGCCGACCTCCTCGAACGGCGGCGCAAGTACTACGCGGTGAAGATCTCCTTGAATCTGCTCGCCTTCGCGGGAGGCTGGGTCGCGTTCGCACACCTCGGCGACTCCTGGTGGCAGCTGTTCCTCGCCGCCTTCTTCGCGATGATGTTCACGCAGCTGTCCTTCATCGGCCACGACGCGGGACACAAGCAGATCTTCCGCGGCCGCAAGGCGAACGACGTCACCGGCTTCGTCCACGGTGGACTGACCGGGCTCAGCTACGGCTGGTGGATCGGGACCCACACCCGCCATCACGCCAACCCCAACCACGAAGACGAAGATCCGGACGTCAACCTCGCCGCGCTCATCTTCACCAAGGCGCAGGGCGCCGAGCGGCGCGGTTTCCTCCGCTGGATGGCGAAGTACCAGGCGTTCCTGTTCTTCCCGCTGCTGTTGCTGGAAGGCCTGAACCTGCACGTGTCGAGCGTGACGGCGATCTTCCAGCGTGGCTTCAAACGGCGGAAGCTCGAATCGGCGCTGATGCTCGCCCACATCGCCGCGTACCTGACCGCGGTGTTCGTGGTCCTCTCACCCGGTGTCGGCTTCGTCTTCATCGCCGTGCACCAGTGCCTCTGGGGCGTGTACATGGGCTGCTCGTTCGCCCCGAACCACAAGGGCATGCCGACCCTGTCGTCCGGGCACAAGCTCGACTTCCTGCGCAAGCAGGTCCTCACCTCGCGTAACGTGCGCGGCGGGCGGGTCGTGGACTTCGCGCTCGGCGGGCTCAACTACCAGATCGAGCACCACCTGTTCCCGAGCATGGCACGGCCGAACCTCAAGCACGCGCAGGTGATCGTGCGCGAGTTCTGCGCGAAGCACGGCATCGAGTACGCGCAGTGCGGCTGGGCGGCGTCCTATGGGTACGTCCTCCGGCATCTGCACGAGGTCGGGGCGCCTTTACGCGCTCAACCGGCAGGCGTGCGGTGACCTCCGCCCGCTCCCTCGGCGACGTCGCCGAGCCTGCCGCCGACGACCGCTGCCCGGTCTGCCCGCATCCGCTGTCCACGCACGACACGATCGCCCGCCGCTTCTGCACCGCGACCGCGGCAGGCGGGTTCAGCCGCGGCTGCACCTGCGCCACGAATCCCGAAACAACCGAATAGAGGATCACCATGAACGCCGACACCGTCCCCGTCTCCCGCTACGAGATCCGGGTCGACACCGTGAAGAAGATCGTCAACGAACACACCGACCTCGGCAACGAGGCGGCGTTCGCGCTGGCCGTGCACATGGTGCGGGCGCTCGACACCGTCCCGGAGCCGGTCCGCTAGCGGCGTGACCGGGGTTACTCGCGCGTTAACAAGGCGTCAGCGAGGCCTCGCGAAGCGTCAGGGAGACGTTGCCGCGACGGCCGGGCCGGGCCGATCGGAGTTGTGCTGAGGAGGCACTGACCGATCGACGCGGAGGTAACCGTGACGCTCAGCGAGCTCCTGCCCAGCCTCGGCTGCGAGGCCGCCGACCACCTCGAACCCGGGGTCTGGCCACGGAGCACCCGGCTCGGGCCGGGCGGGGAACTGCTGTTCGCGGGCGCGCCGGTGTCCCACCTCGCCGCGAGGTTCGGGACACCGGCGTACCTGCTCGACGAGGACGAGGTCCGGCAGAACGCCCGCGCGTACCGGAAGGCGCTGCCCGACGCCGAGGTGGCGTACGCGAGCAAGGCCCTGTGCACCCGCGCGGTCCTGCGCTGGGTCGCCGAGGAGGGCCTTTCCCTCGACACCTGCTCGGCGGGCGAGATCGCGGTGGCGCGGTCGATCGGCTTCCCCGCCGAGCGGATCCTGTTGCACGGCAACGCGAAGACACCCGAAGACCTCAAGGCCGCGCTGTCCTACGGCGTCCGCCGGATCGTGGTGGACTCGCTCGACGAGATCGAACAGCTCGGCGCGCTGGCCACCGGCCCGCAGCAGGTGCTGATCCGCGTGACCCCCGACGTCGCGGCCGGCACGCACGCGGCGATCACCACCGGCACCGAAGGACAGAAGTTCGGCTTCTCGCTGCGCGAGGAGGTCCGCGACAACCTCGGGCGCGCCGTGTCGGCCGTGCTCGCGCAGCCCGGCCTCCGGCTGGCCGGGCTGCACTGCCACATCGGTTCGCAGGTGTCGCGGATCGACTTCTACGAACTGGCCGCCCGCAGGATGATCGGGGTGCTCGTCGCACTCCGTGAGAGCCACGGCCTCACCCTGCGGGAACTGGATCTCGGTGGCGGCCACGCCGTGCGCTATCTGCCCGGCGACACGGGTTTCGACATCGACGGTTATGTACGCCGTCTGCGCGTCGCGCTCGCTTACGAATGCACCTCGCACGGCTTCCCCCTGCCGAAACTGACGATCGAACCGGGCCGCGCGATCGTCGGCCCGGCGGGGATCACCGTGTACCGGGTCTGCGCGGTGAAACGCGGCTCGCGCACTTTCGTCGCCGTCGACGGCGGGATGAGCGACAACGCGCGGCCCGCGCTCTACGGGGCGGCGTACACCGCGCGGCTGATCGGCAGGCGCAGCCGCACCGCCCGCCGTCCGATGACGGTGGTCGGGCGGCACTGCGAATCGGGCGACGTCCTCGCCGACGGGCTCTCGCTCCCCGACGACGTCCACCCCGGCGACCTGCTCGCCGTCCCGTGCACCGGGGCATACCACCACTCGCTCGCGTCGAATTACAACCTCGTCGGCAGGCCGCCGGTGGTCGGCGTCTCCCGCGGCACCGCGACACTGCTCGTCCGCCGCGAAACCGAGGAAGACCTGCTGAAACGCGACCTCGGCTGACGCGTCATCCGAAAACCTCGGCACTCGCCCTATCGAACGACAGAATCCTTCGCGCGAAGGCGCCGAGAAAGAGAATCACGACAAACAACTTAACGGCGGTAGCATTCTGGACACTTATCGATACGCTGCGCGACAAGAATCGCATGCCGAAACAAAGGGAGGGACGGCATGGGTGACGAACCACGCGCGCAGATGGAGCAGCGCACACCTAGAGGTTTGGACAATACCGATCGCACCCTGATCGCTCTACTGCAAGTCGACGGGCGGGCCTCGTTCACGGCACTGGCCAAGGCCGTCGGGCTGTCGGAGGGCGCCGTGCGGCAGCGCGTCCAGCGGCTGCTGCGGGACGAGACGATGCAGATCGTCGCGGTCACGGATCCGGCGAACGTCGGGCTCGGCCGTCAGGCGATGGTCGGGATCAAGGTGCAAGGCGATCCGCGGGCGGTCTCCGACCAGCTCTCCGGAATGCCGGACATCCACTACGTCGTGCTGACCGCGGGAGGCTACGACCTGCTCGCCGAGGTCGCCTGCCGGGACGACGAACACCTCTTGAGTGTGTTGAACGACGACATCCGGCCCATCCCGGGTGTCGTCAGCACGGAGACCTTGGTCTACCTGAAGCTCGCAAAGCAGACATATGCCTGGGGCAACCTGACCCGATGACAGCACGTCCCGCGCAATGAACGGACCGTTCCTTGCGAAATTTGCAAGGAACGGCCCGTTCATGGCACTCGCGGGAGGGTCAGACGCAGTGCAGGTAAGCGTCGGGAGTCCGCCGCCCGGAATCAAGACCGCGGAGGACTTTCGGCAGCACCCCGCTGTACAGGACCCCGAGCCGCTGCGTCGCCCGCGTCAGCGCGACGTACAGTTCCGCCTCACCGTTCGGGCCTTCGGCGAGGATCCGCGCCGGCTCGACCACCAGGACGGCGTCGTACTCCAGCCCCTTGGCCGCGGACGGCGCGATCGCGCCGGGCACTCCCGGCGGCCCGATGACGACCGACGTCCCCTCTCGCCCCGCCTCTTCGCGGACGAACCCGGCGACGGCGTCCTCGATGTCCACTTCGGACAGTCGACGCGCCCACGGCCGAACCCCGCACGAACGCACCGATTCCGGCGGAACGACGTCCGGCGCGAAACTCGCCAGCAATGACGCCGCCACCGCCATGATCTCCGACGGCGTCCGGTAGTTGACGGTCAGTTTCCGGTACACCCACCGATCGGCGACGTACCTCGAGAGCATCTCGTCCCACGATCGAGCGCCGGACGGCGACCGGCGCTGCGCGAGATCCCCGACGACGGTGAACGACCGGCTGGGACAGCGCCGCATCAGCACCCGCCAGTCCATTTCGGACAGTTCCTGTGCCTCGTCGACGACCACGTGCCCATAGGTCCATTCCCGGTCGGCGGCGGCGCGTTCCGCGAGATCCCGCTCGTCGCGTTCGGCGAACCGGTCCGCCAGTTCCTCCGCCATCAGCACGTCCGTCGGCCGCAGCGCGAACTCGTAGTCGTCGTGGTCGTCCTCGACCTCGACGATTTCCAGCACCCGCTCCGCGTATTCCTTGCGCGCCAGCCGCCGCCGTTCCTCCGCCCGGCGCTCGGCGGTGCGGTCACGGCCGAGCAGTTCGACGGCTTCGTCCAGCAACGGCACGTCGGACACCGTCCACGCGTCCGCGTCCTCACGGAACAGCGCCGGATCGGCCCCGGCCGCCCGCAACCGCTCCGGCGAGGCGTACAGGTCGGCCAGCAGCCGCTGCGGCGTCAGCGACGGCCAGAGCCGATCGAGCACCGCGCCGAGGTCCTCGCTGGCCTCCAGGTCACGACGGGCGTTCTCGAGCATCTCCGGACGGGTGTGCCGATCGTCCGCCGGCAGCCAGCCCGCGCCGATCCGGTCGACCGCGCGGACGGCGAGCGCGGCGATCATCGTGCGTTCGAAGACCGCCTTGGCCTCGTTGTGCAGCAGGCCGCTTTCCCTGGCCACCTCGCGCGCGGCGGCCGCGAGCCCGGCGTCCAACGGCACGGTGACGTCGTCGAGCTCGATCGGCTCCGGTTCGGCGGGCAGTTCCTGCCGGTCCGCCACGGCCGCCGCGAGCACGTCCAGGATCGCCAGCGAACCCTTGATCCGCTGGACCGGCGGCGGATCCTCCCGTTCGGTGCGCAGACCGGCGACGAGGTCGCCAGGCGTCGCGAAGACGGCGCTGGTCTCGCCGAGCGACGGCAGGACCCGGCCGATGTGGTCGAGGAAGCCACTGCTGGGCCCGACCACGAGCACGCCGCGGCGCTCCATGCGTTCCCGTTTCGTGTACAGCAGATACGCCACGCGATGCAATGCCACCGCCGTCTTCCCGGTGCCGGGGCCGCCCTCCACCACCACGACACCCGAGTGGTCGAGCCGGATGATCTCGTCCTGCTCGGCCTGGATCGTCGCGACGATGTCCCGCATCCCCTCGCCGCGCGGCGCGTTGACCGCGGCCAGGAGCGCGACATCGCCCCGTTCCCCCTCCGCTTCCGGACGGCCGAAGACCTCGTCGGTGAAGTCGAGGACCTCACGCCCGAGGGTGCGGAATTGACGGCGCCTCGCCATTCCTTCGGGTGACGCGCCGGTGGCGCAGTAAAACGCGCGCGACGCCGGCGCACGCCAATCCAGCACCAAGGGTTCGTAGTCGTTCTCTTCGTCGAAAAGACCGATCCGGCCGACGTACGAACGTTCTCCCGAAAGGGCGTCCAAACGACCGAAACAAAGGCCCTCGTCGGCGATCTTCAGCCTGGCCATCTCGCGCGCCTTCGCACCGACGGACACCTCGCGGTCGGACAGCGCGAAGCCTTCTCCGCGCAGCGCACCGGCATACGCCTCGCTCACGCGCACGCGTTCGGTGTCCAGCCGCCCGTAGAGCGACGCCACGTAACGCCGCTCGGATCGCAATTCCTCGTCGTACCCCTGATTTGACAAGTTCCCCTCACAGCGGTTAGACTGACAACACATTCGGCGTACTGATCAGTGAATCTGATTCGGACGCCGATTTTTTATTGTCCCCCGCTTGTCAAGAGGCCCCCCGCATTCCCCCGGAAACGATCGTGCGCGATAATGGGGACGGTCGTCCACCATTACCGCGCACGATCCGCGCGAAACTCAGCCGAGCATGAACTCGCGGGGGTCCAGCGCCCTGCCCACCACGCGGACGTCGCCGAGCCAGCCGTGGAACGCCTGCTCGACGATCGAGTCATAGGCGTAGGCGCCGATCAGCCACGAGCCGCCGGGGTTCGCGATCCCCGCCGCCGTCGTCTTCGGGTTCCGCAGCACCGGGCAGCCGTCGACGTAGAGCGTCGTCCGCCTGCCGTCGTTGACGGCCGCGACGTGGATCCATTCCCGCAACGCCAGTTCGTGCCCCCAGCAGGTGGAGATCCCGTTCTGGTTCACCGGGAACACCGCCCACTGGAACGCGGCACCGTCCGAAAGGGACAGTGTGGCCGACGGCTCGCCGGGATCGTCGCCGGTCTTGCCCGCCTTGCCGCCCGAGCCCTGCCTGCCGAAGATCGCGGCCCAGGAATGCTTGCCGTCCTTGAAATCCTCGGGCAGTTTCACGAACGCCTCGACGGTGTAGCCGCGGGCGAACGTCTCCGCGTTCATCGGCGCCGAGTCCGCCGTGCGCAGGTACCCGCCGCGAGCCGGTTTCTTGCCGCCGTCGAACCGGAGGCTCGACCTCGACGGCTGACGCGGGGAGAACTCGCCGGAGAACCGCAACGCCTCGGGCGCGCTACCCGGCAGGGTCACCCGGACCAGGTCGTTGCCCCGGCCCGAAAGGTCACGGACACCGTCCACGGGCGCCCCGTCACGGCCCTCGAATCGCCAGTACGCCACGGTCCCGCGGATCAGCTGGCGTTCGGCGGGCCGCGCGGGCGGCACCGGGACCGGCGCGAACCCCGCGAACCTCGCTTCGAAGTCGATCTCCAGGCTGAAGTAGTCCGCCGGGCCGGTGCGTTCGATCTCCTGCCGCTGCAGTTCGTTCAGCCGCGGCGCCTGGTCCGCGAGCCACGGCGAGACCGTGCGGACGTCGATCACGTTGCGCGCGAGGTCGAACCGGTAGAGCCGGATCATCGCGCTGCCGCCGTAGTAGCGGTCCTGGTAGTTCGTGATGTGCAGATGGACGTCGTGGCCCGCCTTGTTCTGCTTCACCATGCGTCCGGGCGGCCAGTAGTGCCCGTTGAGCGTCAGGAAGATCTGGTCGTTGCCGTCGACCAGTTCGTCCCACACCTTCTGCCCGAACTCCGAGAACTGCGCCTGCCCGGCCTCGTCGGCCCATACCAATTCATGGATGGTCAGGATGGCCGGAAGCCGCGGATTCCGCGCCAGCACCGACCGCGCCCACTCCAGCCCGCCCGCCGACGGCCGCCAGTCGAGCGCGAGCAGCAGCCACTCACGTCCGCCCGCACGGAAGGCGTGGTGGCTGTTGTAGCCGTCCGGGCTCGCGCCGCGGAAGGTCCGCGAACCGCGCTGCCGCTGCGGCCCGAAGGCGTCGAGGTACGGCGTGCGGCCGCGCTGGTCGTCGGTCGAGGACTTGATGTCGTGGTTGCCCGCCAGCGTGCTGTACGGGAACCGGCGTCGGTCCAGGTGCTGGAAAGACCGGCTGATCTGGTCGAACTCGCCCGGCTGCCCGTTCTCGGTGAGATCGCCGAGATGCGCCAGGAAGACGATGTTCTCGTCGCCGCCGGTGACGTACCGCAGCGTCGCGTCCAACGGCGCGGGGTCGCCGCGGTCGGCGTCGAAGAGGTACTGCGTGTCGGGCAGGACCGCGAGGCTGAAGCGGCCGTCTTCGGTGTCGGGGCCACGCCCGAAGGCCGCCGAAGCGGCCGGGGCGCCGAGCGTGGGTAACGCGGAGACCGCCGCACCGGCGCCGAGCAGGCCCGCGCCGCGCAGGAAGGTCCGTCTGGATGAGTCGTTCACGGCCGCAACCTACGGTCGCGGAGGCAACGCGTCCCGAACCGCGGGTGAACACTTGCCCCGCTCGGTAGCTTCGTCCCATGGGGAACGTCAAACGCTGGCCCGTGCTCGCCGGGGTCGGTGTGGTGGTGGCCGCGGCAGGCTGGTGGATCGTGGACGAGATGCCGACGGTGGACGACGCCGTCGCCCGCGAGGCGCTGCCGCCGATCGACGAGCATCTGCGCGCGCTCGCCGGTTCCGGTGCGGCGGGAAGCCGCTGGGTGTGCACGCAGAAGGTGATCGAGACCCGGCCGGAGCGCGAACAGGTCAAGATCGGCCTGGTCGCGAGCTGCGACGAGGTGACCAAGGACGGCGACGGGCTCGTGACGCTCGGCGGATTCCGCCGCCAGCCGATGGTGTACCGCGTCGAACGCGTTCCCGGCGGGTTCCGCGTGCTCGACCGGAAGTTCGCGGAGGACGGCGCCGGCTACTCACATTCGGTCAAGGAGATGTTCTCCTGGGTCGGCGCCCGCCGGGTCTTGGGCGGCGCGAGCCCGGACGACCCTCGGAGCGTTTCGGCCGCCGCGTTCGGCCTGCCCGAAAGCACCCCGGTGCGCACCGGGCGGTGATCAGTCGCCGTTGCGGTCGATCTTCTTCGGCACGACGAACCACATGACGACGAACAGCACCGCCGACACCACGCCGAGGATCGTCATCGCGATCGGGCCGTAGACGACCTTGGCGATGAGCGCGACGGTCGTGGTGATGGCGGCCGCCAGGCAGCCGAGGCCGACCAGGACCGAACGATTGCCGACGGTGAGGATCCGCTCACGGTTCCCCGTGCGGAACAGCAGCCGGTGCCAGGCGGCCGGCGCCGTCAGCAACACGGTCGAGCAGACCGTGAGCAGGACGGCCGTCAGGTGAACGGACTTCTCGAACCCGCTCGCGTTGTGGAACTCGTCGGTGAACACCACCGTGAGCAGGAAACCGAAGAGGATCTGGACACCGGCCTGCGCGACCCGCAGCTCCTGCAGGAGCTCACTGACGTTGCGGGTCAGGCGCTCGTTCTTCGTCTCGCCGGTGTGCTCGACCATGCGGCGGCTCCAAGACCATCGGTTGACGCCTGACCTTTTCGTGCCAGCCGAGCGACGTCACTGACACGACCACGACGGCGAGGCCCAGCCACTGAGTACCCGACAATTCGGCGTTCAAGCACAATACGCCGATCACGGCCGCGGTGACGGGGAACGCGAGCTCGGCCAGCGTCGCCCTCGCGGCGGGCGTCGACCGCAGGCCCAGGTAGTACAGGCTCAGCGCCAGCAGGCCGGGGACCAGGGCGAGCAGGCCGAGCCCGAGCGCGTTGTCCCAGCCGACCGCGAACTCGCCGCCCTGGTACGCCACGATGCCCGCCGCGACCGGGAGCCCGACGGTGAAGCGCAGCGTGGTGACCTCCTTCGGCGCCAGTTCGGTGGAAAGCAGCCGTCCGAGCACCGTGCCCGCCGCCCACAACGCGGCCGCGCCGACCGCCAGCAGCGCCGCCTTCGCCGCGGCGAGCTGGATGTTCAGCGGATCCTTGAACGCCAGCAGCCAGGCGCCGAGCAACGCCGGGATCGCGAAGAAGGCGTACCCGGGGCGGACCCGCTCACGGAGGACGAAGTATGCCGCCAGCACGGCGAACACCGGCTGGAGCTTCTGCAGCACCAGCGGCGTCACCGGGTCGCCCAGTTTGAAGGCCGCGGTGAACATCGCCGTCGCGAGCGCGGAGGATCCGCCGCCGATGGCGAGCACGGCCAGCCATTCCCGCGGGCCGGTCCGGCGCAGCGCGCGGAAGGCGCCGGGGATGAAGGGGCTCAGCACGAGCACCACCAGCAGGTGCTCCCAGAAGACGACCGTGGCCGCCGGGAGCGCCTCGGCCAGCGGAAGCCGCAGAAGCCCGTCTGTGCCCCAAAGAGCGGCGGCGACCGCGACCAGCCAGGTGCGATCCGGAGGGTTGCTACTCACGTGTCCTGCCCATAGTTTGAGAATGATCGCCCGACCGAGTGACCGCTCTGGCGTGTCCGATTCGTGCGGACTAGGCAAGGGGCATGCGCCCCGTCCCCGCACTCGCCCTCGTCCTGTCCGCGGCCGCACTGGCCCTGACCGCCGGCGCCGGGCCGGCCACCGCCGTCCCCGGCTCCCGGGTCCATGTCATCACCGCAAAGAGCGGCCTGACCATCTACAAACCCGACCTGGTGCCGCCCGGCGCCCGCGCGCACGTCTTCGGGTTGACCTCCAAGGCCTTCGGCACCTCGACCGCGATCCTCGTGACCGGCCTGCTGCCCAACCGCGAATACGGCGCCCACGCGCACACGAAGCCGTGCGGTGCCACCGGTGATCTCGCCGGCCCGCACTACCAGAACGTCGAAGACCCGGTGAAGCCGTCGGTGGACCCGGCCTATGCCAACCCCCGCAACGAGATCTGGCTCGACCTCACCTCCGACGCCACCGGCCGCGGCGTCGCCGTGTCCAAAGTGGACTGGACGTTCACCGACCGGCGCGCGAACTCGATCGTGATCCACGAAACGCATACGCACACCGACCCGGGCCACGCCGGGACCGCGGGGGCCCGGCTGGCCTGTGTGACGGTCGGCTTCTAGAAACCCCAGGTGCGTTCCGGCCGGATCCTGATCCGGACGCTGTACTCGCGGTCGAACTTCGGGACGTCGTAGTCGATCGCCGGGTAGTGCTTCTCGTACTTGGCGAGGAAGCCCGGCTGTTCCGACGCGAGACCGTCCGGCAGGATCTCGGCCTTGCCGCCGATCACCAGGATCGAGCCCCCGTGCTCGTCGCTGTTGAAGTGGAGGCTGACCTCGGAGTTGGCTTCGATGTGGCGGGTCTTCGCCGTGTCCGGCTGACTGAAGACGATGAAATCCTCACCGTCGAGCACGAACCACACCGGGCGGGGCGAAGGGCGTCCCTTCGGGCTGATCGTGGTCAGCCAGGCGACGTTCTCCTTCGCCCGCTCGGCGAGCCGCGGATCGGGTTGGTAGGTCATGCACCGACCAACCACGACCCCGCGGCTTTTCTTCCGCGTCCGCTCAGCGAGACGCGACGAGTTTCGCGTACCGCGTCCCCGCGCCGAGCAGCACCAGGCCGGCGATGAGGAAGGCGGCGACCCTGGCCAGGCCGTCGAGCGCGGAGAGGTCGAACAGGACCAGTTTCAGCACCGCCGCGCCGACCAGCACGAACCCGATCACCCGCAGGTTGACCGCCGAGATGCCACGGATGAGCAGCACCAGCGCGGCGACCGTCCACGACACCGTGATCACCACGTGGCCGAGCAGGAAGCCCGACCGGCCGGGAACCACCAGCAGCGCGCCGGCCAGCACCATCGCGCCCGCGCCGTAGAGCCCGCAGACCCCGGCGAAGAGCCACGGCACCACGTTCTCCGCCGCGCCCTTGAACAACCCCAATCGGTGCGAGACCCACGGAAGGGTGATCGAGGCGGCCAAGATCGCCAGCGCCACCAGGAACGCGGCGGCGAGGTCGGCGTCCGGCCGGTTGCGGACCAGGAAGAACAGCGTCGGCGGGACGTCGAGGACCAGCGCGATCATGCCGCCGATGACGGCGAACCCGAGGCCGCCGAAGAGCGCCACGTGCTTCTTCGTCCACAGCGCGACCAGGGCCAGCAGGACCGCTTCGCCGATGAGGATCCCTGAACGGGCACTGCCGTCGAACAGCGTCATCGTCGTCTGCAGGGCCGCGACGAGCCCGGCGGCTCCGGCGAGCTCACCCGTCCAGCCGTCGAGCCACTGCCCGACCGCCCACACCGCGAGCAGCACCAGCGCGACCGAGGCGGTGACGAGCACGGCCGGGGTCTTCGGGAGGAACAGCGCGGCGAGCAACGACGGGGCGGGGGCGACGGCGAGCAGGGCGAGCCCGGCGGCGTCTCCCGGCCGCTTGAGGGTGACGATCAGGGCCAGCGAGAGAGCGGTGCCACCCGCGGCCAGCGCGGCGGCGGTGTTGGCCGTGCTGCCGCCCAAGCCGACGAACGCCGTGCTGCAGACCGAGGCGAGCAGCGGCGGGATCCCGGACGCGACCGCGACCGACGGCCACGACTGGCGCAGCTGCACCGGCGTCGAAGCGATCTGGACGACAAGAAGGAACGCGACCAGCTGCGGGGTGAACCCCTGCGTGATGATCGGCGCGCAGATCACACAGCCGAGCACGACGGCCGTCGCGAGCAGCGACGACTCCCACCGCACGGCCAGCAGCAACCCGCCGACCGCGATCACGAGCCCGATCGCGAGACCGGCGTAAGCCGGGAGGTACTCGTACATCGTCGTCGCCGCGATGGCGTCGAGGTACAGCGCGCCGATCCCGGTCGCGGCGAGCGCGAACGCCCCCGTGCGGCCCGCCGGCGTGCGGTGAAGGCGGAGGCCGATCCCGACCAGCGCCGCGCCGAGCACGGCACCGCCGATCACCCGCGGCACCGGGCCGAACCAGCCACGCTGGATCGCGAGCACGAGGAACAGCACGATGCCGAGCAACGTGACCGCGCCGCCGATCCAGGCCAGCAGCCTGCTGCCGGCGCCCTCCTTGCCCAGCTTCTCGGCGAGCGACACCTTCGGGGCGGGCTGGTACGGGCGGTAGGGCTGCTGCGGCTGCTGCTGTTGGTACTGCTGCCACTGTGCGTACTGGGCCTGCTGGTGGTGCCGGCCCTGGTAGTGCGGGTGCGGGTAGTAGTGCTGGTACGGCTGCTGGGGCATCTGGGGCTGCTGCGGCTGGGCCTGGTGCGGCACCTGGGGCTGCTGCGGTTGCCCGGCCTGCGGCTGCTCTGCCTGCGGTGCCGTTGCCTGCTGCTCTTCCTGCTGCTCGGCGGGCTTTTCGGCCTGCTCAGGCGCCTCTTCGTGCTTCGGCTCCGCCGCGGACCGGACGGTCCGCAGCTCGGTGCCGACCCGCGCGAGGCGGGCCCCAAGGTCGTCGATCTCCCCGGCGAGCCTGAGGAGCACATCCCCATCGGTGGTCATGGCGATCAGCATGCGGCCTGACGCGCGCCGAGGGATCCGTAGCACTACTCAATCGTGATGACGATGTGGTCGCGACCTGCAAGATCATCGCGATCGGGCCTGCCTGCCTCCGTGGATCTGCCGATGTTGGCGTCGCTGATCTGCCGTGATGCGCAGCGGCAACGAGGCGGCCTCCTTCCTCCGATCTCGGGAGATCTCCAGCCCGCAGTTGACGCTTGCGAGAGGTCATCAAGAAGATCGCCGTCGCTGCCAGGCGGCAACGCGCGGCGTCGATCCTGGACGTGAAGGTGCCAAGCGCACCAACTGGGCGAGGTCTTCGCCGTCGACATCTTCAAGGAATGCGAGGGCGTCCTGGGGAAAGGACGGTGGAAGGGGTGAAGACCTATCACGCCGAAGTCACTCGCGATGGCAGGTTCTGGCTCATCCGTGTCCGCGAGATCGACCGTTCGGCCCAGGCTCTCCGCTACAAGGACGTCGTGACGATGGCCAACGAGCTCATCGAGATCATGGACAGCGTCAAGGAGGACGAGTACGACCTACATCTCGAAGTACACCTGCCGAGTTCGGTGAAGGACCATCAAGCCCGCGCCAAGGTCCTTCGCGAAGAGGCCCAGCTCAAGCAGGCCGAAGCGGCCGCGGAACACCGTGCGGCCGTTCAAGAACTGCTTGCTCTTGGCGTTTCACAACGCGAAGCGGGTGAAGTACTCGGCATGTCCTTCCAGCGAGTCAGCCAGTTGGCGAAGTCGTCCTGATCTGCCGATGACCGCGCACGGACCACTCACGCCCGGCGACGATCTCACGGAGCACTGTGTGGATTTTGGGACATCTGACGTCCCAAAATCCACACGGTCACGCAGGGAGCCAAACGTCAGGCCCGGGCGCCGGACACTCACAGTTGATCCACCGGTCCGGGTTCAGGCCGGAGACCGATCCTGTCGAACTCCTCTTCGAAGGCGTCCGGTCTGTGCGCTTCGAAAACCTTCACTTCCCCGAGCTGACCGTATGGAGAGACGAAGACGAAGTCATCGAGAACGAGAAGTACCGGATGTACAACCTGCGGATCGAATTGAGATCCCCGAAGCACACGGGCGTGATCACCGCCGGTCGCATGACCTACATCGACGGGACCTATCCCGACGGGCAGCTGAAATGGACTGTGATCGCCCCGCGCGGCGAGGAAATCGGCGGCGGAGCCCGGCCCACCTGCGAGTGACAGACACCACAGGCGACAATGGAGGACGTGACAGCCACCCTGAGCAAGCCCAGCCTGAAGATCGGCCCCTACGAGGTCGATCCGCCGGTCGTGCTCGCTCCCATGGCGGGCATCACCAACGTCGCGTTCCGGCAGCTGTGCCAGGAGTACGGCGCCGGCATCTACGTCTGCGAGATGATCACCGCCCGCGCGGTGGTCGAACGCCACCCCGGCACCATGCACATGATGACCTTCGGCGAGAACGAAAAGCCCAGGTCCATGCAGCTTTACGGGGTCGACCCGAAGACCATGGCCGAGGCCGTCCGCATCATCACCGGCGAGGGGCTCGCCGACCACATCGACAGCAACTTCGGCTGCCCGGTGGCGAAGGTGACGCGCAAGGGCGGCGGCGCGGCGTTGCCGTTCAAGCGCAAGCTGTTCGCCGACATCGTGCGCGAGTCGGCGAAGGCGGCGGCCGAGGCGGGGGTGCCGTTCACGGTCAAGTTCCGGGTGGGCATCGACGACGACCACCTGACCTACCTCGACGCCGGGCGCATCGCCGAGGCCGAGGGCGCGGCGGCGGTCAGCCTGCACGCGCGCACCGCCGCGCAGCGCTACTCCGGCCAGGCCGACTGGACGAAGATCGCGGCGCTCAAGGAGGCCGTCACCAGTATCCCGGTGCTCGGCAACGGCGACATCTTCTCCGCCGAGGACGCGCTGCGCATGGTCGACGAGACCGGTTGCGACGGTGTCGTCGTCGGCCGTGGTTGCCTGGGCAGGCCGTGGCTGTTCGGCGAGCTGGAGGCCGCCTTCGCCGGTCGTCCGCAGCCGACGCCGCCGAATCTCGGCGAGGTCGCGAAGGTGCTGCGCCGCCACACGGAACTGCTCGTCGAGCACGACGGCCACGACAAGGCCATGCGCGACATCCGCAAGCACATGGCTTGGTACTTCATGGGTTTCCCGGTCGGTTCGGAGCTGCGACGCGGCTTCGCGATGCTGTCCAGCATGGACCAGCTCGACGACCTGATCGCCAAGCTCGACCACGACGCGCCGTTCCCCACCGCGGCCACCGGTCCGCGCGGGCGGCAGGGTTCGCCGGGCAAGGTCACGCTGCCGCACGGCTGGCTCGACGACCCGGACGACGACTGCGTCCCCGAAGCCGAGGACATGCACTCGGGCGGCTGAACCGGAAAACGCTCCCGCCGGGCGGCGGGAGCGTTTCGTTCAGGACTCAGGTTCCCCTGGTCTTGTAGGCGAACTTCCACTGGTCGTGGTCGACCTCGAAGCACCGCATGGTGATCGTGTAATACCGGGCCATGTTGCTCTGCTCGATGAGACACGCTTCGTAGGTCGGGTACGGCCCGAGATGACAACCCGGGTTGCCGTCACAGACCCCGAGCACCGAAACCGGTGCTTCCTGCGCGACCGCGACATTCGCCGCGGTGACACCGATTCCGCCCGCGAGCGCGACGGAAGCGGCGCCGACGGCGAGCCGGCGCCTCCAACTGTTCGACATGTGATACCCCAGTTTCCCCAGTGCGGCCGAAGATCGGCAGCGCGCTCATTAGACGATCAAGGAACACTCGTCGTCAATCCCTTGCCGCCTGCCGGAAACCCGGGACCCGTAAAGTCGGCGTCGTGATCGAGCAGCTGAGCATCCCCACCGCGGCCGGTTCCTTCGACGCCATCGCGGCGGGCCCCGAGGACGGCCGCCCCGTCCTGCTGCTGCACGGGTTTCCCGAGGCCGCGGTGGAATGGGAGCACCAGGTCGCGACGCTCGGCGTGCTCGGCTATCGCGCGGTCGCCCCGGATCAGCGCGGCTACTCCCCGGGCGTCCGGCCGGAACAGGCCTCCGAATACGGGATCGACGACCTCGTCGGTGATGTCATCGCGATCGCGGATCGCTTGGGGTGGAACGAATTCGATCTCGTCGGACACGACTGGGGCGGCGCCGTCGCGTGGTGGACGGCCGACGCGCATCCCGGCAGGCTCCGCAGTCTCGCGGTGATTTCGACACCGCATCCGGCGGCGCTGGCGGAGGCCATGAAGACCGACGAGGACCAGCACCTCCGGTCGGCCTACATGACCGAATGGCGGCAGACCCGCGTCACCGAACGGCGGATGCTCGAGAACAACGCCGACGCGCTGCGCCGCATGTTCGACTGGAAAGTGCCGCCGAGCAAGATCGACGAGTACGTCCAGCGCCTGTCCGAGCCGGGCGCGCTGACCGCCGCGCTCAACTGGTATCGCGCCGGCCGTCCCGGCGGGAAGATCGGGCCGATCGAGGTCCCGACGCTCTACGTCTGGAGCACCGAGGACGCCGCCTTCGGTTCGACGGCCGCGCTCGACACCGCGAACCGGGTCACCGGGCCGTACCGCTTCGAGATGATCGAGGACGTCTCTCACTGGGTCGTGGAGGAGGCTCCCGAAGCCGTCACATCTTTGCTCGTGGAGCACCTTTCGTCCCACTAACAGGGGTAACTCTGGTCGCGGTACCGGTTACAGCGAGCCTGCTGGTTCAGTGGGGCCGATGAACAACATGACCGAAGTGGACACCGAACGCATCGTCTACGTCACCGAGGACGGCGAGCCGACCGGCGAAACCGCGCCCAAACTGGCCGCGCACCACGAGCACACCCGGCTGCACCTGGCGTTCTCGTGCTACCTGCTGCGCGGCAGCGACCAGGCCCTGCTGATCACCAGCCGCGCCGCCACCAAGAAGGTGTGGCCCCGCGTGTGGACCAACAGTGTCTGCGGGCACCCCGCACCGGGTGAACCGATCGAGGAGGCCGTCCGGCGCCGCGCCGCCTTCGAGCTCGGGCTGCCCCGGCTGAACGGGCTCCGGTGCGTCCTTCCGGCCTACCGTTACTCCACGCCGCCGTTCGAAGGCGTGGTCGAGAACGAGTTCTGCCCGGTCTTCGTCGCCTGGGTCGACGAAGATCCGGAACCGCATCCCGACGAGGTCGGCGACTGGCGGTGGCTGAGCTGGAATGATTACGCACTGTTGCTGAATGACGATGTGACTGACGTGAGTTACTGGGCAAAGGATCAGTTTTCCCAGCTCAAGGACGCCGAGCCGTTTTCGTCCTTACGGAACGGCACTTCGGTGCGTGACAATGGCGCCGAACCGTCGTCCTCTTGAGCGATATTCACTTTGGCCCGTACTCATACCTCAAGAGATCCCTCCTATACGACGAAAACCAATTCGTGGCGGAGGTGAGCGTGGCAGCCGACGACGAGGCCGCGCTCCCACCGGGCGCGCCGACCACCGATCTGCTCAGCCTCCACGAGTCGATCGCCGGGGTATTGGCCACGCAGGGCGACTGGCGACGCGCGTACCACCACCTCAAATCCGCCTTCGACCTCGCCAGGGCGGGCAACCTGCGGGACACGCTGACGTCGAGCTACAACCGCCGCTACCTCGACCAGTGGCTGCACGGCCCGGCCGTCGACCACCGCGGCCCGCCCGGCGTCGCGATCGCGCTGGTCGACCTCGACCTGTTCAAGGACGTCAACGACACGTTCGGGCATCTGGTGGGCGATCGGGTGCTCCGCGAGGTGGCCGACCTGCTGCAACAGGGACTTCCGCCGGAGGCGTTCTGCGCCCGCTACGGCGGCGAGGAGTTCGCGCTCGTCATCCCGGACGTCGACGCCGCCCGCGCCGTGCGCATCGCCGACACCGCCCGCATCCGGGTGGCCCGCCATCCGTGGCGCCGCATCCGCCCCGGTCTCTCGGTGACGATCAGCGTGGGGCTCGCGCACGAAAGCCGGATGGAGCCGGATCTCGCGGCCGAACCGGAACGGCAGTTGCGCAGTGCCGACGCTTTGTTGTACATGGCGAAACGGGCCGGACGAAACAAAGTGGCGTATCGGGATAAGGAATCTTCACGCACGATTCCTCATCCGGTGAACGCCGCGGAGTCCGCCGGCGCCTAGCCCACTCGGCGCCCACTCACACAGTCACCGTTCGCACTCTGCGTAGTGGTTTCGAACCTTTTAACGCAGCTTTAACCACGACCGCTCACCCGATCGCATGGACCGTTCGGCGCTTCTCGGTACCTTGGGTGAAGAAAATTCCGGGATGGTTGTCGTCACGAACCTGAGGTGTCCGTACGATAACGAAAGAGCTTCGACGCCAGGCCTGAAAGGAGACCGAGTGCCCGACGAGCACCACACCCCGGGGACCGGTCGCCACAGCAACACCGACAGGAACGCCGGTGAGCGCGGCCGCAGGGCTCGACGCCGCTCGATGGACACCCACGGCGGGATCAGCGTTTCCGACGTCGTCGCACGTCATACCGGTGAACGCCCGATCTTCGACCCCTCCGCCGAGCCGCCCGCGCCGCGACGGCTCCGGCAGAGCGAGCCTTCTCCGGCGCCTCCGAGACCCGGTGCGCGAGCCGCCCGGACGGAGCCTCCCGCGCCTCGACGCCCGCGGCCCGCCGCCCCCGCCGAGAGCCCGGCACCCGCGCCTCGCGCGGCCAAACCCGCCCCGCCGCGTGCCCAGACGCCGCCGCGGAGCCCGCAGCCCGACGAAGCTCCTCGCCCGCCTCGCGCGCGCCAGCCGCGCCGCACTCCGCAGGCCGCGCCCAGTCCCGAGGCGCCCACGCAGCGCCGCCCGCCGGTGGTGAACCCCGGCGCCCAGCAGCAGCCCGCGGTACCGCCGCCCCCGCGCCGTCCCCGCCGCCCGGCGCAGCGGCCGGTGCAGCAGGCGCCCGCCCCGCAATCGCCGGGTGTCCCGCCGCGGTCCGAGATGGACCGGCTCACCATGACCGACGAGCTCGAGGCGATCGACGACGCGACGATCATCAAGCGCAAGATCGACCACACGCTCGCCCGGTTCTCCGCCGCGCACGACGAACTCGAGGCCGAAGAGGCCAAGAAGCGCGAGCGCCGCGAGCGGCTCGCCTTGCGCCCCGCCGCCCTGCTGGAGCAGACCCGCACGGCGCTGCAACGGGTGGTCACGACCGCCGACCCCGAGCCTGCCGAGGAATCCGCGCCGCAGACCCGGCTGCAGGAGAAGAAGGAACGCAAGACCAGGCAGACGGCCAAGGCGGGCCGGATCACCGCCGCCGTGGTCGCGGCGCTCGTGTTCCTCTCCATCGGTTCGGCGTGGGGCGCCCAGACCTGGTTCGACGCGAAGTTCAACACCGTCGCTTCGCTCGACGAGGACTCGGCCGACATCCAGGACGCCGCGGGCCAGACCGGTGACGAGAACTTCCTGATGGTCGGCTCCGACACCCGTGACGGGGCGGCCGCCGAAGACGGTGTCGGCGACGCCGACGGCACCCCGGGCGCCCGCTCGGACACGGTCATGATCGCGCACGTCCCCGCCGACAGGCAGCGGGTCGTCATGGTGTCGTTCCCGCGCGACCTCGAGATCAGCCGCCCCGAATGCAAGCGCTGGGACCCGGCGACGTCGTCGTATTCGGACGAGACCTCGCCGGCGCAGAAGATCGCGAAGCTGAACACCGCCTACGCGGTCGGCGGCCCGCAGTGCGTCACGAAGGTGATCCAGCAGATCACCGGCATGAAGATGAACCACTTCGTCGGGATCGACTTCAACGGCTTCAAATCCATGGTCGACGCCGTGCAGGGCGTCACCGTGTACAACGAGAAGCCGATCGACGACACCACGCTCGGCATGATCATCCCGCAGGCGGGCGAGGTGCGGATCTCCGGCGACCAGGCGCTGAACTACGTCCGGGCCCGGCACGTCAAGGGTGACCCGACGTCCGACTACGGCCGGATCAAACGGCAGCAGGCCTTCCTCGGCGCGCTGCTGAAGACGGTGATGTCGAAGGACGTCATCCTGGACACCGGCAAGCTCAGCGGTTTCATCGACGCGTTCGCCAAAGCCACCTTCGGCGAGAACCTCGGCATCAAGCAGATGATGACGCTGGCGAAGTCGATGCGCGGGATGGGCTCGGACAAGGTCAAGTTCCTCACCGTGCCCACCACCGAAGAGGCGAACAAGCGCGGCAACGAGGTGCTGCTGCAGAGCAAGGCGAAGGCCGTCTTCGACGCGTTGATCAACAACACCCCGCTGGAAGAGAAGGCCCCGGCCCCTCCAGCGAGCGATACCGCGTCGCCCCCGACCAGCTCCGCCAAGTCGGGCGGCGCCAAGAAGAGCAGCAGCTCAGGCTGAGGATCATTCGTTAGTCCGGGTTCACGTCAGGTTCACTCTGGGATGCGGCTTTTGGCCCCTGTTCCCCGTAGGGTTGGGCCATGCGTGAGGCTTACCATGTCGAACTCGAACAGCTCGCCGAGAACCTAGCGAGCATGTCCCTCCAGGTCGCCGACGCGATGGAGCGGGCGACCCGGGCGTTGCTCGAGGTCGATCTCGGGCTCGCCGAGCAGGTCATCAGCGACGACGCGAAGGTCGACGACGCGCGCGCCGAATGCGAGGAGCAGGCGTACGCGCTGCTGGCCCTGCAGGCACCCGTCGCGACCGACCTCCGGACCGTGCTCGCCGCGATCCACGCGGCGGAAAGCCTGGAGCGGATGGGCGACCTGGCACTGCACGTGGCCAAGGCCGCGCGCCGCCGTCACCCGGACCCCGTGCTGCCCGAAGAGGTGAAGGCGGACTTCGCCAAGATGGGCGAGGTCGGTGTCAGCCTGGCCCGGCAGGTCGAGCAGGTCATCAAGTCCAAGGACGTCGAGGCCGCCCGCACGATCGAGTCGGACGACGACGAGGTCGACGAGATCCACAAGCACCTGTTCACGGTCATCATGGACCGGAACTGGGACCACGGCGTCGCCGCGGCCGTGGACGTCACCCTGCTGGGCCGCTTCTACGAGCGCTTCGCCGACCACGCCGTCTCGGTCGCGCGCCGGATGATCTTCGTGGTGACCGGCAAGATGCCCGGTTACGGACCCGACGAGCTGTAAGGGGCTTTTCCCGCGAAGGGGCCCTTCACCGCATCCCATACGGTGAAGGGCCCCTTCGTCATGCCGGCGCCGGAACCGACATCGGCCGTTTCGCGTGACGGAACGGACGGCTCGCGTGACTGGACGGACGACACGCGTGATCCGATGGACGACACGACCGCGGCCGAGCTACGCGGCGAGCCATCCCTCTGGACACGCGTGTTGTCCGTCCAGTCACGCGAGTCGTCCGTCTAATCACGCGAGTCGCCCGTCCAATCACGCGAGATGCCCAGCACCCGCTCACCGCACCGCACCGCGGGAAGGTGTTGCGAAAGCCACTTTCGCAACCTTCAACGTTGCGAAAGTGGCTTTCGCAACGTCCTCAGCCTGCCGCGCCCAACACAGCCCCAAGCGCGTGAAGGCCCCCTTCCCACAGCTCAGCCGAGGGAAGGGGGCCTTCACGCGCAAACGAGACTCAGCCGAAGCGACCCGAGATGTAGTCCTCGGTCGCCTTCTCGTCCGGGTTCGAGAAGATCTTCTCCGTGTCGTTCAGCTCCACCAGGCGACCCGGCTGGCCGACGCCCGCCAGGTTGAAGAACGCGGTCTGGTCCGAAACCCGCGCCGCCTGCTGCATGTTGTGCGTCACGATGACGATCGTGTACTCCTTCTTGAGCTCACCGATCAGGTCCTCGATGGCGAGCGTCGAGATCGGGTCGAGCGCGGAGCACGGCTCGTCCATCAGCAGCACGTCGGGCCGCACGGCGATCGCCCGGGCGATGCAGAGCCGCTGCTGCTGACCACCGGAGAGGCCGCCGCCCGGTTTGTTCAGCCGGTCCTTGACCTCGTTCCACAGGTTGGCGCCGCGCAGGGCACGCTCGGCGACGTCGTCGAGCTCCTTCTTGCCCTTGGTGCCGCCGAGGCGCAGGCCGGCCACGACGTTGTCGCGAATGGACATCGTCGGGAACGGGTTGGGGCGCTGGAACACCATGCCGATCGTGCGGCGGACCTGCACCGGGTCGACCCCGGCGCCGTAGATGTCCTCGCCGTCGAGCAGCACCTCACCCTCGACGCGGGCGCCGGGGATGACCTCGTGCATCCGGTTCAGCGTGCGCAGCACCGTCGACTTGCCGCAGCCCGACGGGCCGATGAACGCGGTGACGTTCCGCGGCGGCACCGAGAGGGTGACGCCGTCCACGGCGTGGAATTTGCCGTAGTAGATGTCCACGTCTTTGACGTCGATTCGTTTGGCCATCTCAAACAGCTCACTTCTTCTTCGGGGCGACAAGACGGGCAAAGAGCATGGCGAGGAGGTTCACGATCGCGATGATCAGTACCAGGGTGAGCGCCGCTCCCCAGATCCTGTCGAACGCGACGGTACCCTCGTCGAACGGGTTGCTGACCCGTTCGTTGTTCATCAGAAGCGGCAGAGCGGCCTGTTCGCCACCGAAGATGTCCCAGTTCACGTAGGCCGAGTAGCCCACGAGGACCAGCAGCGGCGCGGTCTCGCCCATGACGCGGGCGAGCGCCATCATGATGCCGCCGATGATGCCGGACAGCGCGGTCGGCAGGACGATCTTCATGATCGTCTTCCACTTCGGCACGCCCAGCGCGTACGAGGCTTCGCGCAGGTCGTCCGGGACGATCCGCAGCATCTCCTCCGAGGAGCGCACGACCACCGGGATCATCAGCAGCACCAGGGCCAGCGACACGGCGAAACCGCTGCGCGGCAGGCCGAACGTGGTGATCCACAGCGCGTAGATGAACAGCGCCGCGACGATCGAGGGGACACCGGAGAGGATGTCCACCATGAAGGTGGTGATCTTCGCGAGTTTGCCGCGGCCGTATTCGACCAGGTAGATCGCGACCAGCATGCCGATCGGGACCGCGATGATCGCGCAGACCAGGCCCTGCAGCACCGAACCGATGACCGCGTGCAGCACGCCGCCGCCGACCTCGTCCGACAGCACGGAGCCGAAGTCCTCGGTCCACCAGTTGCTGTAGGGGATCCGCTTGACCCCGTTGATGATCACCGTGGCCAGCAGCCACACCAGCGGCACGACGGCGATCAGGAACGACAGCCAGATCAGTGTGGTGGCGAAGCCGTTCTTGACCTTCCTGGCCAGGCTGACCTGCTGGAAGGCGGGCGTGGTGGCGGGGGTCTTCTCGAGCGTGGTGGACATGCTCAGTCCCCCTTCTTGGCGATGACGGATCGCGCGATGAAGTTGACGACGAGCGTCAGCAGGAACAGCACGAGACCCGCCGCGATGTACGCGCCCGCCGAGATCTCGTTGTTGAGTTCCGCGTAGTCCGCCGCGATCTTCGAGGCGAACGTGGCGCCGCCGTCGAAGAGGCTCCAGGTGAACTCGCGGCCGACCGCGCCGGTCAGGATGATCGCGAGCGCGATCGTCTCGCCGAGCGCGCGGCCGAGGCCGAGCATCGAGGCGCCGATGTAACCCGCCTTGCCGAACGGCAGCACCGTGGTGCGGATGACCTCCCAGCGGGTGGCGCCCAGCGCCAGCGCGCCTTCGATATGCGGGGTCGGGGTCCGCTCGAAGATCTCGCGGGACAGCGAGGTGATGATCGGCAGGATCATCACGGCCAGCACGATGCCCGCGGTGAAGATGGTGCCGCGCAGGTCAGGCGAGACGTTGCCCGCCGCGAAGAGCGGGATCCACGAGAAGGTGTCGTTGACCCACTGCGAGAACGGCTCGATCGCCGGCGCGAAGACCATCAGGCCCCACAGGCCGTAGATGATCGAGGGGACCGCGGCGAGCAGGTCGATCACGTACGCGAACGGCCGCGCCAGCCGCTTCGGCGCGTACTGGGTGAGGAAGAGGGCGATCCCGAGCGAGATCGGCATCGCGATGATCAGCGCCAGCAGGGACGAGTACACCGTGACCAGCAGCAGGCCCATGATCCCGAAGCGCATGTCGTCCGGGGTGGTCTGCCAGACCTGGCTGGTCAGGAAGTTCACGTTGTCGGCCTGGAGCGCCGGGATGGCCTGCACCAGCAGGAACAACCCGATCAGGCCGATCAGCGAGACGACGAAGACGCCGGCTCCGGTGGTCAGGATCTGGAAGATGCGGTCACCGGGTCGCACCGTCCTGGAATTGGGGCTCGCGAGGCGCACCGAGGACTGCTCGGGCGGTGACGCGGCAGATTGCTCCGAAATCGGGTCCTCCGTGAAGGTCTCGCGGACGCCAGAACGCCCACCGGGGTCGCCGGTGGGCGTTCTGGGCGAAGATGAATCGCTCATCGACTACTTCTGTCCAGCCTGTCTTTACCGAGCAACCGGAAGGATCAGGCGATGGCCTTGACGGCGGTCAGGACCTTGTCCTGCAGGCTCTGCGGGATCGGCACGTAGCCCTTCTCCGAAAGCGGCTTCTGCCCGTCGGTGGCGGCGACGTTCAGGAAGGCCTTGACGGCCTTGCCGACCTCGGCGTCCGCGTACTTGGAGCACACGATCTCGTAGGTGGCGAGGATGACCGGGTAGGCGCCGGGCACGTTGCTGGAGTAGATCGCGTCCAGGTCGAGGGCCAGGTCGTTCGAGCCCTCCTTCTTGAACTTCGCCGCGTCGAGGGCCTTGGCGACGTTCGCCGCGCTGAGCTCGACACCGCCGGAGCCGCTGTCGATGAGGGCGGTGCTGATGCCGTCCTTGGCGAACGCGGACTCGACGTAGGTGATGGCACCGTCGGCCGACTTCACGGCGTTGGCGACACCGTTGGACTTCTCCGCGCCGTTGCCGACACCGCCGTTGAACTTCTTGCCGTCACCCTGGGTCCAGGCGCCCTTGGACGCGACCTTCAGGTACTTCTGGAAGTTGTCGGTGGTGCCCGACTCGTCGGTACGCGAGATGACCTGGATGGCCTTGTCCGGCAGGTTGAGGCTCTCGTTGCCCTTGACCGCCTTGATGGCCGGGTCGTTCCACTTGGTGATGCCACCGTTGAAGATCTTGGCGGTGACCTCGGGGGTCAGGGTCAGCTTGTCGACCCCGGAAAGCTTGTAGGCGACGGCGACCGGGCCGACGACGAGCGGGAGGTTCCACGCGTCGGAGGCGCACCGGGCCTTGGCCTTCTCGGCCTCTTCGTCCTTGAGCGGCGAGTCCGAACCGGCGAAGTCGACCTGGTTCGCGTTGAACTGCTTGATGCCGGCGCCCGAACCGCTCGGGTTGTAGTTCACCTTCTGGCCGGAGCACTTGGCGGCGTAAGCCTGCACGAAGATGTCGATCGCGTTCTTCTGCGCGGACGAGCCCTCGGCCGAAAGCGGGCTCTTGCCGCCGCATTCGACGTTGGCCGCGCCACTCGGAGCGGCGGCGGCACCCGTGCTGCCGGGCTTGGTCGCCGCCGGGTCGGATCCACAGGCGCCGAGCACGAGGGCGGCGGTGGCCACGATGCCGATCGCGCCCGCGGGCCGCATGATCTTCACTGCATTTCCTCCACTGGGAGACTTTCGCCGGATCGGTGGAACGGGAGCGTTCCTTCCGGACCCGGACATTAAGCACCGACAGTGGACAGGCGGCCGTCTAAGGGTGAACGACAGGTGAACAAGGCGGCCGATGTGAGCAGCGCGACTACTCCGAAAGTGGCCCGTGTCCCACCCGTGACCTGCGCGTCCGCTCTCCGTGACCGGTCAAGTGCCGCCCGTGTGAACGCGGTTACCGTGCGTATTGCACGTCTACCTCGTATCGGGTGAAGCCGAGCTTCGAATACACGGCGAGTGCGGGCGCGTTGTCACCTTCGACGTACAAGATCACTTGGCCCAGCCCGCGGTCGCGGAGGTACCGCAGCCCGGCGAGCGTGAGCGCCTTCCCGAGACCGCCGCCCTGGGCGTCCGGATCGATGCCGACGACGTAGACCTCGCCCGCGGGCTCGCCGCCGAAGCGGCCGGGGACGGCCTCGTGGACCTTCGTCCAGTGGAAACCGATGACCTTCCCGTCCTCTTCCGCGAGGAAGAAGCCCTCGGGGTCGAACCAGGCGTCCTTCTCGGCCGACCGGACCTCGTCGGCGGTCAGCGCGCCCTGCTCGGGGTGCCAGTCGAAGGCGCGGGCGTTGACCCGCACCATCGCTTCCTCGTCCTGGCCGGGGACGAACGTGCGCAGCGTGACCCCTTCACGCGTCACGGGTTCCGGCCAGTCGGCGGTCTCGACGTCCGCGTGGAGGATCAGCAGTTCGCGGGCGCGTTCGAAGCCCTCGGTCCCGGCGAGATGGACGGCGGCGGGGTGGTCGCCGTGCGCCCAGACGCGCAGCGGCTTTCCCGCTGTCTCTTCGACGAGTGCCCTGGTGAGCGCCCTGCCGTGGCCGGAGCGGCGGTGCGCGGGATGGACGAACAGTTCGGCGACCTGGTTGCCATGCGAGTCGCCTGCGGTGTCCAGATGCGCGTACGCGACCAGCACGCCGTCGACGTGACCGAGGAGGTGCCGCCCACCGTCGAACCCGGAGTCCTCCGGGCGGCCGTCGGCCTCGCGCACGGCGAGGAGGAAGTCGTGGATCTCTTCCGTGTCCGGTTCACCGGTCCAAGCCAGATCGAGCATGAAATCGACCCTACCCGGGAACCCGCCCTCCGCCTGGACGTCTTGTCACACAGGAAGGGGGACTCAGTGCGAAGAAAGCTCGCTCGGCTCGTAGACGCTCGCGTCCGGGGCGACGGCCTGCTTGGCCGCTCCCTTCGAAGGCCGCTCGAACTTGTAGCCGACGTTGCGCACGGTCCCGATCATCTGCTCGTGCTCCGGCCCCAGCTTCGCGCGCAGACGCCGGACGTGGACGTCGACCGTGCGCGTGCCGCCGAAGAAGTCGTAACCCCAGACCTCCTGCAGCAGCTGCGCGCGGGTGAACACCCGGCCGGCGTGCTGCGCGAGGTACTTGAGGAGTTCGAACTCCTTGTAGGTGAGTTCGAGAGTGCGCTTGCGCAGCTTCGCGGTGTAGGTCGCTTCGTCGATGACGAGGTCGCCGACGCGGAGTTCGGCGTCGACCTGCGCGGCGCTGCCGTCGCGGGTGGTGACCAGCCGCAGCCGGGCGTCGACCTCGGCGGGACCGGCCGTCGGGAGGAGGATGTCGTCGGTGCGCCATTCCGCGCTGACCGCGACCAGGCCGCCTTCGCCGACGACGGCGATGACCGGCGTGGAGGTCTCGTCCTCACCCGCGCCCTTGAGCAGACGGCAGAGGCTCTTCGCGGAGGCGAGATCGGTGCGCGCGTCGAGGACGATGACGTCGCGGTGGCCCGCGTCGAGCAGCGCGGTCACTTCCGGAGCACGGACGCGTACGGTGTGGGGCAGCAGATCCAGGGCGGGCAACACCGTGGTGGCATCTGCTTCCGCGGTCAGTACCAGAAGGTCCAGGCTCATCGCCGCACCGCCTTCGGATCGTGGCCGCCTCGAACGTGGCGGCCGCCGGTGCTTAGTGAGAATAGCGGGTGAACAGCCGGGGACCTACCCCGTGCTGGATCGATCACACCTGGCCGAAGAGGTTGACGAAGGAGATTCGACGTAATGGTGAGCAGGCCCGTGGCGCAGGACGACCGACCCTCTCCCGGGCGGCCCGCCAAGCGAGGAAAGCGCCGTGGCCGGGGCTGGCTCATCGCCCTCGCGGTACTGGTGGTGCTGCTGGTCGGCGCCGATTTCGGGGCCGCGGCGTACGCCGAGCACACGATCTCCCAGAAGGCCCGCGAACAGCTGAACCTGGCCAACGATCCGGCGGTCACGGTGCACGGTTTCCCGTTCCTGACCCAGGCCCTTTCCGGTGACTACAGTCACATCACCATCAACGCCCAGGGCGTGGCCGTTCCGCCGCGTCTGAGGGATGTGGACTTCAACGCCGACATGAGCGACGTCACGGCGCCGCTCTCGGACCTGACGTCCGGCAACACGAAGTCGATCGTCATCGGCACGCTCAAGGGCGAGGTGACGATCAAGGCCGCGGACATCGCGCGGCAGGCGCCGCTGGACAAGATCGAGAACCTCCGGATCGAACCGGTCACCGAGGACTACGTCCGCAACGGCGACAGCGGCCAGGGCGAGACGAAGCCGACGGCGACCAACGAGAACGGCGAGCCGGTGGACACCGCCAGCGCCGGGATCCGGGTTTCGGGCAACGTCCAGATCGCCGGGCAGAAGGTGGAGATCTTCTGCTTCGCGATGATCGAACTCGACGGGCAGAAGATCCGTCTCGAGCCGAAGCGGCTGCAGTTCGGGAATGACAAGGAGACCACCGTCGTTCCCCAGGCTGTCCAGGACGCGCTGCTGCCGAACTTCAACGCCACCATCGACACCGGAGCGATGCCGTTCTCGGTGACCCCGACGTCGGTGCGCGTGAACAGCGGCTCGGTGACCATCAAGGGCGAAGGCAAGAACGTCGCCTTCAGCGGAGCGAAGCCTCAGGGGTGATTTGCGGATGACCGGAGTGTGGGTGCTGCTGGGCGTCTTGGTGCTCGGCGGGGTCGCGGGCGTGCTGATGCGGGCACGCAACGGCCGGATCCGCGCGGCCAAGCCCGGCGCGCCCACCCTGCCCGGTCGTGTCTCGGGCGCCCTCGCGCCCGAAGGCGTCACCCTGGTCCAGATCTCCACGACGTTCTGCGCGCCGTGCCGTCACACCCGCGCGATCCTCTCGGCGCTCGCGGACAAGACCGACGGCCTCACACACGTCGATCTGGACGTCACCGAAACCCCCGAAGTCGCCCAGGCACTTTCGATATTGCGGACCCCGACGACGCTGGCCTTGACGCCGGACGGCCGGGAGGTCTTCCGCGTGGGCGGCGTTCCCCGAGGTCAGGAGCTTCTCGAGGCTCTGGAGCCGCATCTGATCCCGGATTCCGGGAAGCGTCCCAAGGTGTGAACACGGTTCCCAACCTGAGGGAGCTCTGCGTACCCTCGTGCCCGTGAACAGGCTGCCCCGAACCTTGCTGACCCAGCGCCGCGCAGTGGATCTGTGCCGCGTTCGCAGCAGCCTGTGTCCCGGCGTTCGCTGAACCTCGCCTGCGCGTGCCCGTCCGGCACGCATCGCCTTCCCTCTCGTTCGCAGGAGGAACCATGTCCGCAGGACCGGCCGTCGACCCCCGCGGTCCGCGTTTCGCCGCCATCCTGACGACGATCGTGCTCGCGGTCGTGCTCATCACCCAGTGGTGGCCACTGCTCGCGGCGCAGGCGGTGGTGTTCGCGATCGGCGCCTTCATCGGGCTGAAGCCGGCGCCGTACTCCCTGATCTATCGCTACCTGGTCGCGCCGCGGCTGGGCCCGGCGACCGAACGCGAAGACGCCGCCCCGCTGCGGTTCGCGCAGGCCGTCGGGTTCGTGTTCGCGGTCGTCGGCACCGTCGGTTTCGCCACCGGCCTGACCGCGCTCGGCTTCGTCGCCACGGCGTTCGCGCTGTTCGCGGCGTTCCTCAACGCGGCGTTCAACTTCTGTCTCGGTTGCGAGATGTACCTGCTCATCAAGCGTTTCAGCCCCAGCCCTCGCGCGTCCTAACCCAGAAAGAGAGTCAGCTCCATGAGCCGTGAAGACGTCCTGGTCACCACCCAGTGGGCCGAGGAGAACCTGGACACCCCGGGTGTCGTGTTCATCGAGGTCGACGAGGACACGACCGCGTACGACAACGGACACATCCGCGGGGCGGTGAAGTTCGACTGGCGCAAGGACCTGCAGGACGGGGTCCGCCGCGACTTCGTCAACAAGGAGGGCTTCGAGAAGCTGCTGTCCGAGAAGGGCATCTCGAACGACGACCGCGTGATCCTCTACGGCGGCAACAACAACTGGTTCGCCGCGTACGCGTACTGGTACTTCAAGCTCTACGGCCACGACAAGGTGCAGCTGCTCGACGGCGGCCGCAAGAAGTGGGAGCTCGACGGCCGCGAGCTGAACGCGGACGAGGTCAAGCGCGAGGCCACCACGTACCAGGCCAAGGAGCAGGACCTGTCGATCCGCGCGTTCCGCGACGAGGTCGTCGCCGAGATCGGCAAGAGCAACTACGTCGACGTGCGCTCGCCCGACGAGTTCTCCGGCAAGCTGCTCGCCCCGGCGCACCTGCCGCAGGAGCAGTCGCAGGTCCCGGGCCACATCCCCGGCGCGCTGAACGTCCCGTGGGCGAAGGTCGCCAACGAGGACGGCACCTTCAAGACCGAGGAAGAGATCAAGGAGCTGTACTCCGACGAGGGCCTCGACGAGTCGAAGGCCACCATCGCGTACTGCCGGATCGGTGAGCGTTCGTCCATCGCGTGGTTCGCGCTGCACGAGCTCCTCGGCTACGACCAGGTGAAGAACTACGACGGTTCGTGGACGGAATACGGCTCGCTCGTCGGCGTGCCGGTCGAGTTGGGAGCTAAGTGATGGCAGACGACAGCTGCGGCGCGCCGGCCCAGGAGGCCACGCCCGCCGATTACGACACCCGCGGCCAGGTCGTGCTGGCCGGCAAGGTGACCGGCTCGGAGGGCCCCGTCGGCGGCGCCTTCGTGCGGTTGCTGGACGGCGGCGGCGACTTCACCGGCGAGGTGGTCTCGTCGGCCGACGGCGACTTCCGCTTCTACGCGGCCCCCGGTGACTGGACGGTGCGCGCGCTGCACCGCTCCGGCAACGGCGAAGCCTCCGTCACCGCGCAGGGACCCGGCGTGCACCAGCTCGCCATCTCGGTCGCCTGACGTTTTCGCGCGTGAAGGCCCCNNGAAGGGGGCCTTCACGCGCGTGTGGGCACTGCCACGCGACCTCGGCAGGCCTGTCCGGGCAGGTAGCGACTAAGGTGCGTGTCGTGGAGATCCTGTTTACGACCCTGCTGGTGCTCGCCGGCGTCGCGATCACCTGGTTCGCCGTGTACGTCGTCTACCGGCTTTACGCGGACCAGCGCTGACCCATGACGGCTAGTGGCGACG
The DNA here is from genome assembly GCF_001620365.2 of Amycolatopsis keratiniphila subsp. keratiniphila. Lineage (GTDB taxonomy): Bacteria > Actinomycetota > Actinomycetes > Mycobacteriales > Pseudonocardiaceae > Amycolatopsis > Amycolatopsis keratiniphila. Next base: position 132,253 of record NZ_LQMT02000003.1, on the reverse strand, counting down.
AGGCCATCCAGGCCGCGGAAAAGCGCGCGGAGACCACGCGCGACCGGAACCTGCCTCCGTACGGCACCTTCCCTGACATGCCCATCCCGGGCGACACCGCGAACCTGCGCGAGGGTCCGAACCTCAACGACGCCTGCCTGGCGCTGCTGCCGCTCGTCGGCGTGTGGCGCGGGGAGGGCGAGGTCGACTACCCGACCATCGAGGGCCCGTACCGGTTCGGCATGCAGCTGACCATCGCGCACGACGGCCGCCCGTTCCTCACGCACGAGGCACGTGCCTGGCTGCTCGACGAGGACGGCAAGGTCATCCGTCCCGCCGCGCGCGAATCCGGGTTCTGGCGTCCGCAGGCCGACGACACGATCGAGCTGCTGCTGACGCACAACACCGGCATCGTGGAGCTCTTCTACGGCAAGCCGCGCGGCAAGGCCTCGGTCCCGGCCTGGGAGCTGGGCACCGACGCGGTCGTCCGCACGTCGACGGCCAAGGACGTCACGGCCTCGCAGCGGCTCTACGGCATCGTCAACGGCGAACTCGGCTACGTCGAGGAGCGCGCCATGATGGGCCAGGAACTGCAGCCGCACACGTCGGCGCTGCTGCGTCGCGTGGTGGGCTGACGTTCTTCCGATGCGGTGGCGTGCCTACGGCGAGCACGCCGCCCTGCTCGACTGCGCTTCCCTGGCCGAGTCGATGGCGGCGCACGCGGCGGTCTCGGCCGCGCGCCCGGACGGCATCACCGAACTCGTTCCCGGCGCCCGCAGCCTGCTCGTGGTGGAAACCCCCGGCTCGGGCGCGCTCGCGGCCGTCCGTGAGCTGCTGGCGGACGCCGACCTCGACCATCCGCCGGAAGGCGCATCCCGCGAGATCACCCTCGACGTGACCTACGACGGCGAGGATCTCGAACTCGTCGCGCGGGACGCCGGAGTGTCCACAGAGGACGTCGTCCGGCTGCACACCGGCGCCGTCTACACCGTGGCGTTCACCGGGTTCGCGCCCGGATTCGGTTACCTGACCGGACTTCCCGAGCCGCTCCGGCAACCGCGGCTGTCCGCTCCGCGCACTCGTGTGCCGGCGGGTTCGGTCGGTATCGCGGGCGAGTTCACCGGCGTGTACCCACGCGTCTCGCCCGGCGGCTGGCGGCTGATCGGCCACACCCGGACCGTCCTGTTCGATCCCCGCGCCGACCGGCCGGCACTGCTGTCGCCCGGCGACCGCGTGCGCTTCCGGAGTGCACGATGAGGGCCCTCGAAGTGGTCGAGACCGGCCCGATCGCGCTGATCCAAGACCTCGGCAGGCCCGGCTACGCCCATCTCGGCGTGCCGCCGTCGGGCGCGCTCGACGTCCCGGCGCTGAAACTGGCCAACCGGCTCGTCGGCAACACCGAGGACGCGGCCGGCGTGGAGTGCCTGTTCGGCGGGCTGCGGCTGCGCGCGACGACGTCCTGCACGGTCGCGGTGACCGGCCCTTCCGTCGCCGTCGAGGTGGACGGACGTCCTGTCGGCTCGCACGCTCCGGTGTGGCTGGCGGCGGGGCAGGTGGTGGCGATCGGCGCGCCTGCCACCGGATTACGGTGCTATCTGGCGGTTTCCGGCGGCATCACGGTCGACACGGAACTCGGCAGCCGGTCGCGGGACGTCCTTTCGGAGATCGGCCCCGCGCCGCTCAAGAAGGGCGACGTCCTGCCGCTCGGCACACCACGCGTGTCCGACGGCGCCGACGTCGTGCTGCCCACGACGGCACCCGCGGAACTGATCGTGCGCGTGGACCCGGGCCCTCGGGCGCATTGGTTCGAGGATCTCGCGGCGGGGCTCGCGAAGACCTGGACGGTGACGGCGGAATCCAACCGCGTCGGGCTCCGGCTCGACGGGCCCGCGCTGACTCGCGGGGACGACTACGCGGAGCGGGAGCTGCCGAGCGAAGGCCTGCTGACCGGCGCCGTGCAGGTCCCGCCGAACGGGTTGCCGGTGGTGTTCTTGGCGGATCATCCGACTACCGGTGGTTATCCGGTGGCGGCCGTGGTGAGACAGGCGTCACTCCCGGCCCTCGCGCAGGCCAGACCCGGAACCCTTCTCCGCTTTCACTCGTCCACGAGGGTGTGGAACAGGTAAAGGTCGACGGTGGCACGGGTGTCATCGACACGAACAGCGCAAACTGGTTCTCAGCGGGAAAGAGTGCTTCGAACCGGGTCCCAACCCAACCGGAACTCCCGCAGTCGCTGCGGATCGCCCTGGCCACCGGCCAGATACGGCGTCCACTCGGCGACACGCTCCGCCCGCTTCTCGAACTCTTCGCCGACGGCGAATACCAGGTCACCGGACCCGAACGGCTGGCCGAGGACCGCTACCTGACCCCGAGCGCCGACTGGCCGCCCGCCGACGTGTCCCGGATCGGCTACTACCGGACCGCGATCAAGAGCGGGCACCGGCCGGTCGCGGTCGTGCTGGAGACCACCGACGCGGCGGTGATCCTCGACGGGCACCACAAGATCGCGGCTTACCGCGAAGAGGAGATCCTGCCGCACCTGCTGATCATCAGCCCGCTCGGCTGATGGACGCGCCGCGGTTCCGCGATCCCCAAATTCGGCTCGGGAACCCCCTGAACCTCACTACCACGTGTGGAACCGGCCCATCGACCCGTTCTTCCGCGAACCGCTGTGGCTGCGCGCCGACTGCTGTGGCGGGAACACCCTTTGGGCGTTCCACGAACGTCACCTCGACCTGCTCGAACGATTCGTCGCGGCGAAGCCGCGCGAACGCGGGCTCGGGAATCGTCCCGGCATGACCTTGGTCGCCCGGCTGCCCGCCTGGATCACGACTGCCAAGCACCGGGACGAGATCCTTCGCACCATCGCCAAGCTGCGCGCGACGCTCAGCTGATCGCGTACTCGCTCTCGTACGCGGCGGCCAGCTCGGCGTGGATCGCGCTGGAGTCGGTGAGCGCGACGCCGTCGAGCGTGTGCACCCGGGTCAGCTTGCGGACCGACGAGGCGAGGAACAGCCCTTCGCCCTCGGTGAGGTCCGAGACGTTGAGCGGTTCGACCTTGACCGACCAGCCCGCGCGCTCGGCGCCGCGGAACAGCGCCGCCTGCGTCGTCCCGGGCAGGATGCCGATGGTCGCCGGCGGCGTGTAGAGCGTCTTGTCCTTCGCGAGGACGACCGTCGAAGTCGGCCCTTCGAAGACCGAACCGTCGGCGGCGGTGAAAATCACATCGCTCGCGCCGCGGCGGCCCGCCTCCCGCAACGCCGCCATGTTGACGCCGTACGAAATCGACTTCGCGCCCAGCAGCAGCCACGGCGCGCGCTCGGCGAGGTCGGGCTCGATACCGCGCTCGAGGGTGATCGCCGCGACGCCTTCGACGCGGGCCCGCTGGACCTTCTCGTCGATCTCCACGCCGAGCGCGAACCCGAACGGCTTCGCCTCCGGATCGCCGTCGATTCCCCTGGTGTACACCAGTTTCAGCGCGATCTCGGCCGGGCCGGACCAGTTGTCGATGACGACCTGCGCGGCGCGCTCCCAGACCGCGAGGTCCGGCTCCGGCAGGTCGAGCATGGCCGCGGAACGGGCCAACCGCTCGAGGTGCGGGCGCAGCTCGCGGGGCCGTCCGTCGACGACGAGGATCGTCTCGAACACGCCGTCGCCGCGAAGCAGTCCCAGATCGTCCACCCGCAGGTGAGCGGCTTCGGGGTCGGCCAGGGTCCCGTCGAGGAAGGCAAGCACGCGCATAGGGACACGGTACTCACTAGCATGGGTTTCATGCCCTACCGCTCCCCCTTGCTCGAGCTTCCCGGACCGATCGCGGCACCCGACGGGCATCCGGAGGAAGGTGTCCCGTGGCACTGGGGTGACCCCTTCGCCGAGCAACGGACCGCGGCGCGCGGCGCGGTCGTGATCGACCGTTCGCACCGCGAGATCCTGGCCGTGACCGGGGAAGAACGGTTGTCCTGGTTGCATTTGGTGATCTCGCAGCATGTCACCGGGCTCGCCGAGGGCACCGGCACCGAGGCGCTCGTGCTGGACAGCCAAGGCCGCGTCGACACCCACATGGTCGTCGCGCACGCGGACGGCACGGTGTGGCTGGACAGCGACCGGGGCGCGGTCGCCACCAGCGCGTTGCCGTCCGGCGGCAAGCAGACACTGCGCGACTACCTCGAAGCGATGAAATTCTGGTCCAAAGTGGACATCCGCGATGTCTCGGACGAGCTGGCGCTGCTGACCGTCCTCGGCCCCGACGCGGACCGCGTGCTGGACGCCGTGGGTGTCTCCGTGGGCTCGGACCCGTACTCGGTCGTGGCGATCCCCGGCGGTTTCGCGCGGCGGATGCCGTGGCCGGGACGGCACAGCGTCGACCTCGCCGTGCCCCGCGCCGAACTGGCCGACTGGTGGCGGCGCCTGACCGACGCCGGCGCGCGACCGGCGGGCAGCTGGACCTTCGACGCGCTGCGGGTCGAATCGCTGCGGCCGCGGCTGGGCGTCGACACCGACGAGCGCACGATCCCGCACGAGGTGAACTGGGTCGACTCCGCCGCGCATGTGGCGAAGGGCTGCTATCGCGGGCAGGAGACCGTCGCGAAGGTCCACAACGTCGGGCGGCCGCCACGGTACATGGCGCTGCTGCACCTGGACGGTTCGCCGGAGATCACGCCGGAGACCGGCGATCCGGTGGTGCTGGGCGAGCGGACGGTGGGGCGCGTCGGCAGCGTGGTGCAGCACCACGAGCTGGGCCCGATCGCGCTGGCGCTGGTCAAACGCTCGACGCAGCCGGGCGCGGAGCTGCTGGTGGGCGCCGAGGACCGCGTCGTGCAGGCGACCATCGACCCGGACTCGGTTCCGGGGGAGGCTCCGGCTCCCGGCCGGGAAGCTGCTCAGCGGCTGCGGGGCTGAGCTGGGTTTCTGGCTGTCCGTCCACCAGCCTGCTCAGAGTCTGGGCTCCTTCCGGCGCCTCAGCCGGTGCGCCCAATGTGGCATCGGNNCCAATGCCACATTGGGGACACTGCGTCCGCGGCTTTCCGCCGGCGGCCGCGCGTGAAGGGCCCCATCCCTCGGCTGAGCGCTGGAAACTCGGCCTTCACTCACGACCGAAGTACGTGAAGGACCCCTT
>NZ_LQMT02000003.1:125695-127149 GCF_001620365.2 Amycolatopsis keratiniphila subsp. keratiniphila | reverse complement strand
AGGGGTCCTTCACGTACTTCATCCACAGGTTGTCCACAACTCTGCCCACCTGTGGACAACTGCGCCGACCAGCACTTTTCCCCGCCCACTCCCGGTAGACTGGACCAGGGGCCGCCCCCGGGACGGGTGGGGGGAAGGCTCTGGAAGGGACCGAAAGAGCAGCCGCCCGGCGGAGGGTCTCGGAAGGGGCGGGGATCCTTGTGGTATCGCTCCCTGCGGAACATTTCCGCTGGAGCGCGATAAGCTACGCGCGTGATCGAAGTCCGGCCCGGTGGTCGCCGTCGTATCGACCGCGTGCTCGGCCCTGGGTATCTCAGCGACCTCGGCGAGCTGACCCTCTCCGTGCTGCGTGAGCGCCGTGACGAGGCCGCGCAGGAGGAGACCGACCTGTCGTACCTGCGGCGCCTGCTCCACGCGCGCATCGACATCGTGCGGGCCGAGCAGGAGCGCCGGAGTTCCGGCGGCGAGAGCAGCGTCGTCGAGCGCCTGGCCGCGATCCTGGCGGACAACGCCATCGGCCCGGCCACGGGTTCGGGCAGGCATCAGCGCCTGGAGCCGTCTCGCGCGGGCGAGCACCGGCGGTTCGCCGAGGCCCTCATCGGCGACACGGACCTTTCCGACGTCAGCACGCTCTCGGACGAGAAGCTGGTCAACGCCCTCAACCGGTACGCCGACGAAGAGGTCTCCGTCTCTTCGTACCGTCGCGAGGTGCAGGGCGTGATGGACACGATCAACGCCGAGATCGCGACCCGCTACCGCCAGGGCACGGCGTCGGTCGACGACCTGCTCGACACCGAACGCGGCGGGTCCGAGTGACGAATCCGGTCCTGGTCGAGGTCGTCCGATCCGGTTTCGTGGAGAGCGTCCACCGCGGCGCGCTCGTGATCACCGCCCCGGACGGCTCGGTGCGCTTCTCCGCGGGCGACATCGAGCGGCCGGTCTACCCGCGCTCGTCCAACAAACCCCTGCAGGCCGTCGGGATGCTCCGCGCCGGCCTCACGATCGGCGACGAAGAACTCGCGCTGGGCTGCGGATCGCACAATGGCGAACCCGGCCACGTCCAGGGCGCCCTCACGATGCTTTCCCGCGCGGGGCTCACCGAGGACGCGCTGGCCTGCCCGCCCGCCTTCCCGCTGCACGAGCCGAGCATGCTGGCCGTCGCCTCCGCCGGAAAACGCCGGGCCGCGATGAACTGCTCCGGCAAACACGCCGCGATGCTCACGACCTGCGCACAGCTCGGCTGGCCGACCGGCGACTACACGGCCGAGATCCACCCGCTGCAGAAGATCGTCCAAGCCGCCGTCGCCGATCTCACCAGCGAAACGATCGAGACGGTCGGCGTCGACGGCTGCGGCGCCCCGCTGTTCGCGTTCTCCCTCACCGGCCTCGCCCGCTCCTTCGGCAGGCTGGTCACCGCCATGGGCGGCCCGGAACGCCGGGTCGCGGACGCCGTC
>NZ_LQMT02000003.1:124912-125564 GCF_001620365.2 Amycolatopsis keratiniphila subsp. keratiniphila | reverse complement strand
CTGCTCGCGACCCTGCGCCACCTCGGCATCGACCCGGGCGACGAAGCCGCCGGCCTCGCGCGCGACGCGGTTCTCGGCGGCGGGAAACCGGTCGGCGAGTTGAAAGTCACCGCCGGGCTCTTCGGCTAGTTCGCGCGTTCCCGCGCGGCCAGGTCTCCCCAGAAGTCCCGCAAGTCGGCGAACAGTTCCGCCAGCTCGTCGACGTTGCCGGTGCGGAGCGCGTCGAGGATGTCGTGCACCTCTTCGGCGGTCGTGTCCGACTGCAGGATCGAGTCGGCGAAGAGCTGCACGAGACCGCCGTAGTCGAGCTCGACCGCGGAGCCGGGGTGGAAGCTGTCGAGCCAGCGTCGCGTCTCGAGCAGCACGCGGCCGGGTCCCGAGTCGCCGAAGGTCGCTTCGAGCAGGTCACCGACCTCGCGGGCGCGGTGCCGCGCGTCGGCGATGGAGACCCGCCACGACACCTCGCGCTCCGGATCGTCGCGTCCCTTGCCGAGTTTGACCCGGCGCATCCCGGGGTCGAACAGGACGAACCACGGGAGCGGAACGGTCCACGTCGTCGAGAGCGTGTGCGAGGCCGAGGCCGACAAGTCGCCGATCGCGGACTTCGCTCGCGAGCGGATCATGTCCAGCGACGCGCCGCCCGCGTCGAGCA
>NZ_LQMT02000003.1:122061-124799 GCF_001620365.2 Amycolatopsis keratiniphila subsp. keratiniphila | reverse complement strand
TGCCGTCCGCGAGTTCGGCGGGCAGCAGCCGGCCGACATGCTGTGACTTGAGCCACAATGTCTGCTCGCGCTCGCCCGCGGCCGAACGATCGAGCCGGGCCGCTTCGACGGCCTCGAGCAGGCGTTCGTCCGGAGGATCCCCCAGCGCGAGCAGGGGCTCATAGACGCGGAGATAAGCCGCGAACGGACGGGGCACACGAGCATCGTGGCACGCCGACCTGCGACTATCGCCACCGACCGGCCGGTAACCGGCGTTCGGGGAACACTGTCGCCACCGGCACACCGTGCCACGTCGCATCCAACCCCCCGGACACGGTACGGTGTCAGCAGGAAAGAATTGTCGAGACGATGCGGGGCCGCCGATTCCCCCGGCCGCCCCGCCCCTGTGCGAGGGGGTCGAGCCATGGGGCGCGGCCGGGCTAAGGCCAAGCAGACGAAGGTGGCGCGCGAGCTCAAGTACAGCTCGCACGAAACCGACTTCGATGCTTTGCAGCGCGAGCTGTCCAGTAGTTCCTCGGAAGACAGGCACGAGGACGACAAGCGGTACGACGAAGACCCGTACGACGGGTACGACGAATACCGCCGCTGAGCAACGCGTGACACGCGAGGGTGGATCCGGGCTTGCCCCGGTGACCACCCTCGCGTGTCGCGTGCTGCCCAAAATATGAGGAGGTGCCATGTCTGACGTAGCGCGAGTAGGTGTCGTCGGGGCCGGGCTCATGGGCTCTGGCATCGCCGAGGTGCACGCACGGGCCGGGCTGGACGTGATCGTCACCGAGGTGAACCAGCCGGCGCTGGACTCCGGGCGGGCGCGGATCGAGAAGTCGCTGCAACGCGGCGTCAAGAACGGGAAGCTCTCGCAGGAAGACGCCGACGCCGCGCTCGGACGACTCCGCTTCACCACCGAGATCGGCGAGTTCGCCGACCGCGACCTCGTCATCGAGGCCATCCTGGAGCAGGAGCAGGCCAAGGTCGAGGTGTTCCGGTCGCTGGACAAGATCGTCGAGCGTGAGGACGCCGTGTTCGCGTCCAACACCTCCTCGATCCCGATCATGAAGCTCGGCATGGCCACCGGCCGCCCGCAGCAGGTGATCGGCATCCACTTCTTCAACCCGGTCCCGGTGCTGCCGCTCGTCGAGCTGGTGCCCTCGCTGCTGACCAGCGACGACACCGCCCGCCGTGCCGAGGAGCACGCGACGACGGCGTTGAGCAAGACGGTGATCCGGTCGCAGGACCGCGCCGGGTTCATCGTGAACTCGCTGCTCGTGCCGTACCTGCTTTCCGCGATCCGGATGATCGAGTCGGGCTTCGCGTCCGCGGAGGACATCGACCGCGGCATGGAGCTCGGCACCGCGCATCCGATGGGTCCGCTGCGGCTGTCGGACCTGATCGGCCTGGACACCATCAAGGCGATCGCGGACTCGATGTACGCCGAGTTCAAGGAGCCGCTGTACTCCTCGCCGCCGCTGCTGCTGCGCATGGTCGACGCCGGCCTGCTCGGCAAGAAGACCGGCCGCGGCTTCTACAGCTACTCCTGACCCGAGCGGAGCGCCGCGACCGATTTGCGAAGGCCGCAGCGCTCCAAAGCGTCGAGAACCTCGGAAACGCTGGTAGGCGGAGCGCGGCGTGAGTCCACGATTCGCCGTACCGCCTCCACGACCACTCGCTCGCAGAGCTCGATCCGATCGAGGACGAAGTCGTCCGAGGTCTGCGCCTCGACGTTCCAGGGACCGAGAGCCCGGCCGGGAAAATCCCGCAGGTTCTCGGTCACGATGACACGCGCCTGCGCCTTGATGGCCGCCGCGAGTACATGGCGGTCGTCCGGGTCGGGCAGGTCGAGCGTGGCGATGAGCGGTTCATAGCCGACGACGAGACGATCCCGGACCGAGGCGTTCATCAGGTGCCGCGTCCTGTCCAGCTTGCCGGGGTCGAGATCGGGCCGGTTCTTCCGGACGTTCCGGAAGACTTCGTCGAGGATCTCGTCCGTCTACTTGGCCTGGACGAAACCGCTCTGCGCGATCCGGAGCAGGAGATCGCGCAGAACGTTGGGATACAGCACGTTGGCGTCGAACAGGACCACGAAGGCCACTTGCTAGGTCAGCCCCATCTCCTGATTCAAGGCGGAAAGCTCGTCCGCGGCCTCGCGGCGCCGATGGTCGTCTTCACGCAAGTAGTCGTGAAGGGAGCTGGCTTTCACCCGTCGGTGCTTACCGACCGTGCGGTACTCGATCCGCCCCGCTTCGAGCAGCCCGATGAGGAACGGCCGGGAGACGTTGAGCAGGTCGGCCGCCTGCTGTGTGGTCAGCTCGGCATGGGACGGGACGATGGCCACACTCTCGCCCGCCGCCACCAGGGCGAGCACGCGAGCCATCAGGTCGACGACCCCGCGGGGGACGACCACGGACTCCTCATGTTCGTCCACGACGACGCGCACGGTGTCCCTTTCATGCCGCCGGGCCAGGTAAGCCTTGACGTGCGGGAGTGCCTCGAGTGCCACGTCGATGTCGTGGCGCCCTGGGACGATCTGGTCAATGGTCAGCGCAGTCATCACTGCTCCTGTGTTCAACGTGGTCCCAGTATCGGCTCTCAACCGAATTATTCGCAACAAACGCAATAAACGCAACTCGATGGTGCGTTCAGCTTGCGTGACGGCACACCTAGACTCGGGGGCGTGGGACAGGGACAGCTGCGCGCGGGTCTGGTCGGTGCCGGTCCGTGGGCGAAGACGGTGCACGCGC
>NZ_LQMT02000003.1:114838-122029 GCF_001620365.2 Amycolatopsis keratiniphila subsp. keratiniphila | reverse complement strand
AGGAGCTGGCCGAGGCGCATGGCGCCCAGGCCGTCGACAGCTTCGACGAGCTGCTCGACCAGGTGGACGCGGTCGCGTTCGCCGTGCCGCCCGCCGTTCAGGCGGAGCTGGCGGTCCGGGCGGCCGAAGCGGGTAAGCATCTGATCCTGGAGAAGCCGATCGCCGCGGATCTCGACGGCGCGCGGAGGCTCGCGGACGCGGTGGAGGCCGCCGGCGTCGCGGCTCTCGTGGTCCTGATCTTGCGTTTCTCGCCGATGACCCGCGAGTGGCTCGACGGCATCAAGGAAGCGGGCGGCTGGCGAGGCGGCGGGGCTCGATGGCTTTCGGGCGCGTTGCTCGGCGGCCAGTACCAGTCCTCGGCGTGGCGGCACGACTCCGGTGCGCTCGCCGACATCGGTCCGCACGCCCTCGATCTCCTGGACGCCGCGCTCGGCGAGATCACCGACGTGCTCGCGGCGAACCGGACCGATGACGATCTGTGGCAACTGCTGTTAGCCCACGAGGGTGGCGCGACCAGCACGGCGACCCTGTCGCTGCGGTTGCCGATCCAGCCGACGGTCGTCGAAGTCGCCGTCTACGGCGAGCACGGGTACCGCACGCTCGGCCGGAAACCAGGCTCGGCGGGCGAGTCGTACACCGCGCTCCTGGACGATTTCGCCGCGATGGCCGCGAGCGGGACGACCTCGCACCCGTGTGACGTACGTCGCGGTCTGCACCTCCAAAAGCTGCTCGAACACGCGCGGGAACTCGCCGGACACGGCAAGTAGTACACAGGTCACCCACAAGGCTTTTCCTTACGGGATAACACCTTCTTCCGGTTGGTTCGCGGCCGTCCACAGGTTTGTCCACAGGTTCCTTTGTGGACGATGCCGAGCATGGGAAAACCTTTTCCGCCACCGGAAAAGATCACCTCTTAGTGCGGCCACTCCGCCATGCCGAGTCGATCTTGTGATGCGAAGGTGATCTTGGGCGCTCCGGAAAGGAAGGCCATGGGTGAGCTGCTCCGCGCTTTCGGTGTGATGATCCCGTTGACGATCACCGCGGTTCCGTACGCACTGCTCGGGTGGCCGCTGCTCGCGGCGCATCGACGGCGGCGAAGACAGGCAGACCTCTTCTCCGCGTCAGCGACGGCCGCCGTCGACATGACGCTCGTGCTGGCCTGTTTCCTGGTGTTGTGCCTGGTCACGATGCCGGTGGCCGGCGTGCAGGGCAGCAGGCTGAACCTCGAACCCGGCACCGACCTGCGCCTCGCCCTGGACGACAGCGCCAATCTCTGGCAGGCGCTGGGCAACGTCCTCATGCTGAGCCCGCTCGGCGCCCTGCTCCCGATGCGGTTCCGCCGCCTGCGCTCCCTCGGCCGGATCGCGCTGGGCGCGCTGGCCGTCTCGATGCTGGTGGAGGGAACGCAGTATCTGATCCAGGCGGGCCGGGTGACCTCGGCGGACGACATCCTGCTGAACACCCTGGGCGCCGTCGCGGGCGCCGCGATGAGCAAACGGCTGTGGCACCGCCTGGACGTCCGGCCGCCGGTGGCGATCCCGGCGCAGGTCCGGCGGGTGTGCGAGGCCCCCGTCCGGCTCCGGGTCCCGAGGTCGGTCTGGGACGAGCGGTATTCGGGCATCGCGCATCCGCAGCGGAGGTAAATCGGTTGACCGTCGTGCGAAAGTGATCGCGAAAGCCCTACGCAGCAAGAAAGAGGGATGCCTCATGCCTGACGCCTTCGGTGGCGTCGGCACGAGCTAGCCGGCGCACCAGCCAGCCCCACCACGCACGCGGTTCCTCCCGTGCGTCTCTTTCTTCTGCCCGAAAGGCTTCCACCAGTGCTTTCCGAGACGATCCGTGCTCTGCAGTCCTACATCCGCCTCACCGCGGCGAAATTCCGCGAAACCGAGCGGATCGGGCCGTTCCTGGCCACGTACTACCTCGAATCCGGCAGCCCCTTCCTCAACTACGCGATCCCCGACGACGGCGCCGTCCCCACCGAGGACGACGTCGCCGCGCTCACCGAGGCGTTCCGCAAGCGCGGCCTCGCGCCGCGTCTGGAGTTCCTCACCGAAGCCGTCCCGGAGGCCGAAGCCGTGCTCGTCCGGTGCGGCTACACGCTGGAACGGCGGGTTCCGCTGATGATCTGCGTTCCGGGGCAGGTCGCCGAACAGCCGCAACCGGCCGGGATCAGCCTGGTCACCCCGAAGACCGAGGGCGAACTCCGGCAGATGATCCGGGCGCAGAACGTGGCGTTCGGGGAGACCGATCCCGACGAACACCTCGACCCGTCGCCGGATCAGCTGAGCGGCGAGACCATGTCGGTGATGGCGGTCGACGAGAACGGCGAGGTCGTCGGCGGCGGGGTCGCGACCGCGATCCTCGACGGCGCGACGGAGATCGCCGGGATCGGGGTGCTCGAGGAGTACCGGAGCCGCGGGATCGCCGCGGCGATGACGGAGTACCTGACGCGTGAGGCACACGCGCGCGGTGGCCGGTCGGTGTTCCTGACGCCGGGCGCCGGGCAGGCGGAACGCGTCTACGGCCGGGTCGGGTTCAAGACCGCGGCCGAATGCGTGCACCTGTCAGTCGTCTGAGTAGCCGCCGCGGCGTGACTTCTTGACCTCGCCGCGGCGCTTCTTCGACGCCAGGCGGCGTTCCTTCGAACCCCGTGAGGGTTTGGTGGGACGCCGTTTGGCGGCCGGGGGCGCCGAAGCGTCCGTCAGGAGCATCACCAGCCGTGCCCGCGCGGCTTCCCGGTTCATCAGCTGGGAGCGATGCTCGGACGCGGCGATCGTGACGACCCCGTCGACCAGGCGCGACGAAAGCCGGTCCAGCATCCGGGCCCGGAGATGCTCCGGGACGGACGCCGAACCGGCCACGTCGAAGGACAGTTCGACCCGCGAGTCCGTGGTGTTCACGCCCTGCCCACCCGGGCCCGAGGACCGGGAGAACCGTTCGCTCAATTCGGCACCCGGGATCACGAACCGGGTACCGATCACCACGTCATCAGCCACGGCACCAGTGTGTCACCCGGGCCCAAGCCGTTAAATCAGAAGCGGGGGTGGTCACCGGAGAGCACGGCGCGCGGTCCGTCCGGGTCTTCCGCGGGCTGTACGTCGCCGAGGATCCACGCCGGAACGTGCCGTGCGGTCAGCATCGCGAGCGCGCGGTCGACGTCGTCGGGGCCGACGATCGCGACCATGCCGACGCCCATGTTGAACGTCTTCTCCAGTTCGGCGCGCTCGACCTTGCCGCGGTGGCCGATCAGCGCGAACACCGGCGCCGGGGTCCAGGTGCCGCGTTCGAGCCGCGCGACCAGGCCGCGCGGCATGACGCGGGCGAGGTTCTGCTCCAGGCCGCCGCCGGTGACGTGCGCGAACGTGCGGACGTCGGCCTCGGCCGCCAGCGCGAGGCAGTCCTTCGCGTAGATCCTGGTCGGCTCCAGCATCTCCTCGCCCAGCGAGCGGCCGAACTCCTCGACGTGCCCGTCGAGCGGCATCCGCGCGATGTCCAGCAGCACGTGCCGGGCCAGCGAGTAACCGTTGGAGTGCAGGCCGGACGAGCCGAGCGCGAGGACGACGTCGCCGGGGCGGACCCGCTCCGGGCCGAGCACGTTCGACGCCTCGACGACACCGATGCCGGTGCCCGAGAGGTCGTAGTCGTGCTCGCCCATCAGGCCGGGATGCTCCGCGGTCTCGCCGCCGAGCAGCGCGCAGCCCGCCTGGACACAGCCCTCGGCGATCCCGCCGACCAGCGCCGCGATCTTCTCCGGCACGACCTTGCCGACGGCGATGTAGTCCTGCATGAACAGTGGCTCGGCGCCGGTGACGACCAGGTCGTCGACGACCATCGCGACCAGGTCGATGCCGACCGTGTCGTGCTTGTCGAGTGCCTGCGCGACGGCGATCTTGGTGCCGACCCCGTCGGTCGAGGAGGCCAGCACCGGCTCTTTCCACTTGTCCAGCTTCAGGGAGAACAGCCCGGCGAAACCGCCGACGCCGCCCATCACCTCGGGCCTCGTGGCCCTCTCGGCGTGCGGTTTGAGCAGCTCGACGGCTTTGTCACCGGCGTCGATGCTGACGCCGGCGGCGGCGTACGTGGCGCTCGTGGACTCGCTCACGGAAGCGGACTCCAACTCTGGAAGAGAGGTCTAGGGACGCCGGATGGCGTCCTCAGCACCGTACCCGGCAGGGCTGACGGGCTTCGCCGCGCCATTCACCGAGTCCAGGCTCTCCAGCAGGTGCTTCCCGATCAGCGCGTCTTCGGGCAGCGCGATCGGGTACTCGCCGGAGAAGCACGCGGTGCACAACCGCGACTTCGGCTGCTCCGACGCCGCGACCAGCCCGTCCAGGGAGATGTAGCCCAGGGTGTCGGCGCCGATGGAGCGGCGGATGCCGTCGAGGTCGACGCCGTTGGCCACCAGTTCGGCGCGCGAGGCGAAGTCGATGCCGTAGAAACACGGCCAGCGCACGGGCGGCGAGGCGATCCGGACGTGCACCTCGAGCGCGCCCGCCTCCCGCAGCATGCGGACCAGCGCGCGCTGGGTGTTGCCGCGGACGATGGAGTCGTCGACCACCACGAGCCGTTTGCCACGGATGACGTCGCGCAGGGGGTTCAGCTTCAGCCGGATGCCCAGCTGGCGGATGGTTTGCGACGGCTGGATGAAGGTGCGGCCGACATAGGCGTTCTTCACCAGGCCGGTGCCGTAGGGGATGCCGGAGCCCTGCGCGTAGCCGATGGCGGCCGGGGTGCCGGATTCGGGCACCGGCATGACCAGGTCGGCGTCGGCCGGATGCTCGGCGGCGAGTTTGCGGCCGATCTCGACGCGGGTGGCGTGCACGCTGCGGCCGGCGATCGAGGTGTCGGGGCGCGCGAGGTACACGTACTCGAAGACACAGCCCTTGGGCTCGGGGTTCGCGAACCGCGAGGAGCGCAGGCCCTCGGCGTCGATCGCGATGAGCTCGCCGGGCTCGACCTCGCGGACGAACGACGCGCCGCAGATGTCCAGCGCGGCCGTCTCGCTCGCGACGACCCAGCCGCGTTCTAGCCTGCCGAGCACCAGCGGGTGCACGCCGTGCGGGTCGCGCGCGGCGTACAGGGTGGACTCGTCGGCGAAGACCAGGCAGAACGCGCCCTTGAGGGTGGGCAGCAGTTCCAGCGCGGCGGCTTCGATGCCCTTGTCGGCGGCGTTGGCCGCGAGCAGCCCGCACACCAGGTCGGAGTCGCTGGACGAACCGGTCAGCCCCGCGTGCGGCTTGAGCCCGGCCTCGACCGTGCGATCCCGCAGCTCCGCGGTGTTGACGAGGTTTCCGTTGTGCGCGAAGGACAATCCGCTGCCGGTGGCGGTGGTGCGGAAGATCGGCTGCGCGTTCTCCCAGATGGTGGCGCCGGTGGTCGAGTAGCGGCAGTGCCCGACGGCGATATGTCCCTGCAGCGACTGCAGGACCTGCTCGTCGAACACCTGGCTGACCAGGCCGAGATCCTTGAAGACGACGATCTGCGAACCGTCGGAGACCGAGATGCCGGCCGCTTCCTGGCCGCGGTGCTGGAGTGCGTAGAGCCCGTAGTAGGTCAGCTTCGCGACCTCTTCTCCGGGCGCCCAGACACCGAAGACACCGCATTCCTCGCGGGGTTCCGGATCGGGTTGGTCGGTCACGGGCTGTCCGGCGAGGGACGGGTCGGAAACCACCGAGGTGCTCCCAGGGAGAAAGAGGGCAGGCCGCCACCAGTGTAAACGGTGAGCAGGAGATCAACGCGCCGCACGAGGTGGCGCTGGACACGCTTCGGCTGATGACCGTGAGTGACGAGCGGGTGTCAAGACCCGTCACTCACGACCCCCGACCAGCCGACCGCTCCCCCTCGACAGAGGCGGTCGACTGTGCTTAGGAGCTGACTAGCCGGCGGCAAGCCACTTGGACGTGCCACCGCGGCCGGGGACCCAGCAGCCCTTGGCCGCGGTCTCCGGAACGTAGAGCGAGCCGGGTGTGCGCTCGTCCGGGAGCGCGAGCAGTGCCGTCAGCACCGTCGCCGCGTCGCCGGTGAACCGCCACAGCCAGACCTCGGGCTCGAGGATGTCCTCCTCGGTACCGGGCATGCGGGTCGCGACGACGTCGTCCTCGGCGTTGAGCCGGACCACGTCGACCACGTTGTCGTGGACTCGCACGCCGACCACGGCCATGACCTCGCCGTTCGCGTCGCACGGGTGCACGAACTGGTACCCGCGGTGGATCAGTTCCTGCAGGCCGCTTTCGATGTCGGTGATTTCCGCGGTGATGGTGTCACCCGAGAACGTCATCGAATTCGCCGTCCTTGGCACCCGCGAGGAATGCGGCCATCTCGGCCTGGGTGTAGATCAGGGCCGGACCGGTCGGGAAGCGCGAGTTGCGCATCGCGATCTCTCCGGAAGCGAGCGGCGCCACCTCGACGCAGTTGCCGATCGCGTTGCTGTAGCTGGCTTTGCGCCACTGGGCGCCGGTAAGACGATCGGCCGGGATGCCGTTGTCGAACTGTTCAGCCATGGTCCCCACCTTCCCCGACAGAAGACTTCGGGCGATGCATCTGCATGTGCATTTGCCTGTGATCCCAAAGTTAGCACGTGTGACTGCAGCGGTAAATGCACGTGCAGAAGTTTTTGCAGAATTCGCGTGCAGTGATGACTTAAGTCCTCAGCCGTCCCACCAAAGGGTGACGCGCACCGTCTCCAACGGGTGAACAACTACGACTTGTCGTCGGAATTTCGGGCGCAGGCAAGAAAGCCCCGGAACGGCGGCCAGCCCCACAACGGTGATCGGCTCAGATTTCGGCGCGGCGCTTCATCAGCATCTGACGGCTGCGGTCCGGCGTTTCCGCGTCGACCGCGAGCATGTCCAGTGCCCGGCTGTACCGCTCGATCTCGTCGCGCTTGTCGATGTAGTGCGCGCCGGTCAGGTACTCGGTGTACGCGATGTTCGGCAATTCCTCTTCCGCGAACCTGAGCAGCGAGAACGCGCTGTCCGCGGAGTAGCCGCTCCGGTCGAACGGGAGGACCTGAACCGAGATGTTCGGCTGCTGGATCATCTCCAGCAGATGGTCGATCTGCGCCTTCAGCACCTCGCGGTCGCCGATCGGCCGGTGGAGCACCGACTCGTCGAGCACCAGCCACAGCCGCGGCGCGTCCGGCCGCGACAGCATCTTCTGGCGCCGCATCCGCAGCGCGACCCGGCGGTC
>NZ_LQMT02000003.1:113476-114723 GCF_001620365.2 Amycolatopsis keratiniphila subsp. keratiniphila | reverse complement strand
CAGGTCGGCGACGTCGCGTTCCTTGAAGCCGACGCGGCCGAGCTCGAGACGGCTGATCTTCGACTCCGAGCCGCGGATGCTGTAGCCGGCCTCCTGGCGCGTGATGCCCGCGTCCTCGCGCATCCGGCGGAGCTGAGAGCCGAGGATCATCCGTCGCGCGGTGGGACCCAGGGACTGCTCACCGCCAGGCGGGGTGACCGCGTTCATCGACCGGGGACCTTTCGCACGACGACACTCACAGGAGAACAAGCCGATTACTGAAAGTACACGTTTGGGCCTCGACACGACAGGGATGGCTCGGTTTACCGGTCGCGTACGTGGTTCTACTCTACGTAGAGCCCGAGACTTCCGACACAGTTTTGTGAGGTTCAAGATGCCCGACGCCCCGCCCCGGACGGAACGAGTGCCTGTGGGTGTCGACCCGACCCGGGCCAGCATCGCCCGGGTGTACGACGCCTTCCTCCTCGGCAAGGACAACTACGAGATCGACCGGGAGGTGCTGCGCAAGGTCCAGCAGGCCGCCCCCGAGGCGCAGGACCTGGCGACCGAGAACCGCGGCTTCCTGATCCGCGCCTGCCGGTTCCTCGCCAGCCAGACGGGCATCACGCAGTTCCTGGACCTCGGATCCGGCCTGCCGACCGCCGAGAACACGCACCAGGTCGTGCAGCGGATCAACCCGGAGATCAAGGTCGTCTACGTCGACAACGACCCGGTCGTGCTCGCCCACGGGCGCGCGCTGCTCGAAGAGAACGAGAACACGCACTTCGTCTCGGACGACATCTTCGAGCCCGAGCGGATCATGGAGAACCCGGACATCCGGCGGCACATCGACTTCACGCGGCCGATCGCGTTGCTGCAGCTCGGGACCCTGCACCACTACAACGGGCCGCACGACCAGCCCGCCAAGATCATGAAGAAGTACATCGACGCGCTGCCGTCGGGCTCCTACGTGGCGATCTCGCACTTCTCCGACCCGGAGGACGAGCTGTCCGAGACCGCCCGCAAGATGGAGGACTTATTCATCCACAGCCCGATGGGTTCGGGCACCTTCCGCACGAAGGCCGAGATCGAGGAGCTGTTCCACGACCTCGAGATGGTCGAGCCCGGCGTCAAGCTGTGCGTCGACTGGTGGCCGGACGGCCCGCGGATCAAGGAGCTGAACGCGGCCCAGCGGACGATCTCGGGCGGCATCGGCCGTAAGGCTTAAGACTCAGCGCCCTTCCGGCTGCTATGAACGGGACGTTCCT
>NZ_LQMT02000003.1:61339-113453 GCF_001620365.2 Amycolatopsis keratiniphila subsp. keratiniphila | reverse complement strand
GGAACGTCCCGTTCATAGCACGCCAGGGCGGGGTCTAGAGGCGGACCAAGGGCAGCCAGCGGGCCAGATCGGCCCTGCTCCCGGAGGCGGTGACCCGCCCCGATTCGACGGCTTCGGCCCACCCGAGCAGCCCGGTCGCCAGTTCCAGCCAGGTACGCGGATCCGTTTCGACGACGTTCGGCGGAGTCCCGCGGGTATGGCTCAATCCTTCGACACACTGCACAGCCGCGAACGGCGGCACCCGCACTTCGACACTCTTCCCCGGGGCGTCCCCGGCCAGCGTCCGCAGGCTCAGCCGCACCGCCGCGGCCAGCTCGGGACGGGCCGGATCCGGACCGGATCCGCTCAACCAGGGGGAAATCGCCGCGATCGCGGCTCGTAACTCAGCGGGGTCGACCGTACGCGAAGAGGCCATGGGAGAACAGTAGAGTGAGCGCGAACGAACCTTCAGGCACCCGGAACGTGGGGATGGCGATGGCGCAGCGGGACGAGGCGGATCGGTTGGCGTCGAGCCCGGCGGGCAAGAAGAAGCCGAAGATCACCGAAGAGATGCGCGCCAACGCCAAGGCCAACCCGAACAGCTGGCTTTACGTCATCGACGAGGCCTTCGATCCCGACGGCCCGGTGCCGTCCTGGGCGGTCGTCGGCGCGTACCCGGTGAACGGCGGCGGCGAGATCGTCGAGGACTTCCACCCCAACGATCGCTACCGTCCTTCGCCGAAGGCGCTCGGCTTCCCGGAGCCGCGCAACGAGCTCGAACAGCTCCTCCAGCTGGTGCGCACGAACCACCGCCCGGCCGCCGACCTGCCGCGCGTCATCCTCGACTCGACGCTGTTCGTCTACGCCCTTTCCCCGGTGCAGCGCACGGTGATCGGCTTCCACAACACCGACGGCAAGGTGCTCGTGCCCGCGTACACGGCCAAATCGCTGGTCCCGCGCGAATGGCCGCACGCCCGCGCGGTGCTGGGCCGGGACATGGTGCCGTTGCTCGCCGGGCACCCCGTGACGATCAACCCGCACGACCGGCTCACCGCGATCGTCCCCTCGGAGCACCTCGACAAAGCCCTTTCAGACGAGCGCCGTTAGGGCCCGGTTAACCCACTCGGCCCAATTTTTTCGGCCGGAAAGCAACTCTTTCGGGTGATGTTCGAGTCGCTGATTCCCTTTGTCCGGGGGATCGTGGCGACGTGATGAGTCGCAGAGTGTGTTCGAAAGGCTGGGGGGCCGTCCTCGCGGCGGGGGTTTTGCTGCTCGCGCAGACCCCCGCCGTCGCACGGGAAAGCGGGCCCAGGTACGACGGGGCCGAGGAGCACTACGCCGGTTCCCAGATCGCGCTGCACGAAGGCGTCAACGTGTCGGTGGGGCCGCTGTACGGCGGCGAAGCGCAGACGCTCGGCCACGACGTCAGCGGTCATCAAGGCGACGTCGACTGGCCCGGGGCCGCCAGGACCGGCGCGAAGTTCGTCTACGTGAAGGCGACCGAAGGCACCGGCTTCGTCAATCCCCGGTTTCCCCAGCAGTACAACGGTTCCTACGGCGTCGGCCTGATCCGCGGCGCCTACCACTTCGCGCGCCCCGACATCTCTGACGGCGCGGCGCAGGCGCACTACTTCGTCGACCACGGCGGCGGCTGGTCCGGCGACGGCAAGACGCTGCCGGGCGCGCTCGACGTCGAGTACAACCCGTACGGCGAAACCTGTTACGGCAAGACGCCGGCGCAGATGGTCGCGTGGATGGCGTCGTTCGCCGAGACGTATCTGTGGCGGACCGGGCGGCATCCGGCGATCTACACGTCGACGAGCTGGTGGAAGCGCTGCACCGGCAACAGCAACGTGTTCTGGCAGAACCCGCTGTGGATCGCGCGGTACAACACGGAGATCGGCGAGCTGCCCGCGAGCTGGAAGACCCACACCATCTGGCAGTTCTCGAACAAGGGCAGTCTCCCCGGCGACCAGAACTGGTTCAACGGCACGTTCGATCGCGTGCGTGCGCTGTCGCTCGGCTGAACACCCACCCGAGTGGGCGTTACAAGATCACATAACTCGCCCTACTTGGAAATGAAAATCACCCACGCGTAGTACCAATTTCACGGAAGTTAGTGACAAACCCGGCACTCGTCGTCAACAATCGTGCCCGGACGGCTACCACCTGCAAGGTCGCCGTCCTCAGCGAGGGTTATCCGTGAAGGGATTGTCGTAATGCGCACTTCCCGAAGAATCGCCATCGCCGTCGGCTCCGCGCTGCTCCTGCTCGGCAGCACGGTCCAAGCGTCGGCCGCCCCGTCCCCCGAGATCATGTCGATCGAACAGGATCTCCAGCAGAACGACCACACGATCGGATCGCAGATCCGGCGCGTGGAAGGCGACAACTCCACCCCCGACTCCAAGGCCAAGGCCGCGCAGCCGCAGCCCGAGGCCGGGGTGCTCGCGACCGTCGCGGGCATGGACGTGGCCAGCTACCAGAAGAACGTCGACTGGGCCTACTGGTGGGGGCAGGGCAAGCGCTTCGTGTGGACGAAGGCCACCGAAGGCACGAGCTACAAGAACCCGTACTTCGCCCAGCAGTACAACGGTTCCTACAACCAGGGCTTCATCCGCGGCGCGTACCACTTCGCCCTGCCGAACGTCTCGAGCGGCGCGGCGCAGGCCGACTTCTTCATCAACAACGGCGGCGGCTGGTCCAAGGACGGCAAGACCCTGCCGGGCGCGCTGGACATGGAGTACAACCCGTACGGCGCCACCTGTTACGGCCTGAGCCAGTCCGCCATGGGTTCGTGGATCCGGGCGTTCCACGACCGCTACAAGGCGCGCACCGGCCGCTGGCCCGTCATCTACACCTCGACGAGCTGGTGGAGCACCTGCGTCGGCTCGACGCAGAACTTCGGTGGCACGGTCCCGCTGTGGATCGCGCGATACGCCTCCACCGTCGGCGCGCTGCCCTACGGCTGGGGCTACTACACCGTGTGGCAGTACACCTCCAGCCCGCTCGACCAGAACACCTTCAACGGCGCCTATGACCGCTTGCAGGCACTGGCCAACGGCTGAGCTGCGCATTCCGTGAAGAAACGGCTCCCGGCCTCGGCCGGGAGCCGTTTTGGTACGCGGGGTACCTTCCCCTTGAAAATCCCTGGCACGGGCGGATCCGGAACCAGCGCTGACCGCCGGTCGTCTGATCTCCAGCCTCAGGCCCCAGCACGGAAGGCGAGACCGATGACCTACCCACCCCAGCCAGGCCAGCCCTATGGCCAGGACCCCCAGGGACAGCAGCCGCAGCAGGGTGGCTGGGACCCGAACCAGCAATACGGTCAGCCGCAGCAGTACGGCCAGCAGCAGGGCTGGGACCAGACGCAGCAGTACCAGCAGCAGCCCCAGCAGGGCTGGGATCAGACCCAGCAGTACCCGCAGCAGGGCTGGGACCCGAATCAGCAGGGCTACCAGCAGGGCTTCGGTGGCCCGCCCGCGCCGCCGCCGAAGAGCAAGACCGGACTGATCATCGGGATCGTGATCGGCGTGGTCGTGCTGGTGGCGTTCGGGGTCACCGGGTTCGTCGCGCCGGGCTTCCTGCTGAGCAAGGACGAGCCCGCGGCCGCGCCGCCCCCGTCGTCCGAGCCCGCGCCGACCTCCGCGCCGAAGAGCAGCAGCCCGAAGTCGAGCACGACCAGGACCCCGCGGAGCACCGAAAGCGGTGGCAGCAGCTCCGGCGACCCTCAGGGCGTCAAGGTCATCCAGGACTTCCTCGCCAAGATCTCGTCGGGCGACCGGCAAGGGGCGATCGCCCTGGCCTGTGAGAACCGGCGGTCGAGCATGGGCTCCGTGCTCGACGTCTTCCTTCCGCCGGGCTCCACGGCGGAGGTCAAGCGGACGCAGGGAACCACCAACCTCGTCATGGCCGAGATCACCGGCACGGTCGAAGGTGAGGACGCCAAGGGCACGATGTTCGCGCAGAGCCAGTCCGGTGCCTGGTGCGTCTCCTCGCTGCTGGTCTCCAAGGCCCGATGAAGCGGGTCCTCCGCTCCCCGTTGCTGTGGACGTTCGTCCTCTCGTTCGTCCTGTTGCTCGCGGTCGGCGGCTGGTTGCTGACGGATCCGGCGACCAGCCGCAGTGAGGCGCTGAAGACCGGCGGTGTCGCCGGCGCCGCCATCGTCGCGCTGTACGCGTTGTGGCTCAACGACAGGCGGCGCCGGGTGGAGGAACGGCGGCAGGAGGTCGAGCGGCAACGGCAGGAGCTGGAGCTGCGGCGGGCCGACCAGGACCGGGACCGGATCTCGGACGAACGGTTCGCGAAGGCCGTCGAGCTCCTCGGGCACGACGCCGACCAGGTGCGGGTAGGGGCCCTGCACGCGCTGGCGGGGCTGGCCCGCGGTCGCGAGCTGTACCGGCAGACCGTGCTGGACATCCTGTGCTCGTACCTGCGGCGGCCGTTCGACCATCCACGTTACGAAGGAGAGGCGAAACGTCCGGGGAACAAGCTTCCCGAACGCGGCAAACCTGAGCAGGAACAGGAACTCCAGGTTCGGCAGACCGCCCAGCGGCTCATCGGGGAACTGCTGCCGGCCGCGGATGCCGAGGACGCGCCCGGTTACGACCTCGACCTGACCGGGGCGGTACTGGAGTACTTCGATCTTTCTCAGCGGAAGATCGGCAAGCTGTTGCTCCGCTACGCGGGTCTGTACAGCAGCACCAATTTGTCCGGTTGCGTGTTCCTGGGACCGGTCTACCTGACGGGCGCGGGAACGGCCGAGGAGAAGAAGATCGGCTTCTTCCGGTGCAACGAAGCCAAGTTCGAGCAGCGGGCCTGGTTCAGCGGGGTGCAGTTCAGCGAGGACGCCGAATTCCGCGGGACGGTGTTCGCGGGTGAGACGTCCTTCAAAGACAGCATCTTCGCGAAGGACGCCGTCTTCGCCGACGCCGAGTTCAAAGGGACACTGGACCTGCGCCGCGCGCGGTTCGACGGTTTCGCGGATCTGAGTTTCCGTGAGACACCCGGCACGGTGTCGCTGTACAACACGTCGGTGGAACCGGCGAGGGAGCACGAACTCCCGGCGGACTGGTCCGTCGAAACCCTTCCGGACGGCCGCGCCCGGCTCACGATGAAGGACGCATGAGACGCCTGCTCAAGTCTCCGTTGTTGTGGACGTTGCTGTCGTCGGTCGTGGTGCTCGTGGGGGTCACCGCCTGGCTTCTCACGGATCGCGCGACCAGCCGCGGCGACGCGCTCAAGACCGGCGCGCTGGCGGGCGGGGCGATCGCCGCGCTCTACGGCCTGTGGCTCAACGACCGGCGACGGCGGACCGAAGAGGACCGGCACGAGATCGAGCGCAGCCGGATCTCAGACGAGCGGTTCGCCAAATCGATCGAACTGCTGGGAAACGAGGCCGATCAGGTCCGGGTCGGCGCGATGCATTCACTCGCCGGACTGGCCAGGACCCGTCCAGAGTACCGGCAGACGGTGCTCGACGTGTTGTGCGCCTACCTGCGGCGGCCGTTCGACCATCCGAAGTTCCCGAGCGAGACCAAGTGGGACACGGAAAACAAGGCGGCCGCGGAACGCGAACGGCTGGTCCGGCGCGCGGCCGAGCGGCTGATCCGCGACATCCTTCCCCATGCCGGCACCACCGGGCCGACGCTGGGGCTCAACCTCAGTGACGCCCGGCTCGACAAGCTCGAACTGCTCGGCAGGCGCGTCGGCTGGTTCGGGGCGGATCGTTGCGAGGTGGCGAGCTACGTGGATCTCACCGACGCCCAGATCTCCGGGAAGTTCTCGCTCAAGGACGTGACCATCCACGGGTCACTCGACCTCACGAGGGCGAGCTTCGAACGCAAGGTGTCGCTGGACCATCTCGTCGTGGGGAAGCCCGTCGACTTCAGCGTGGCCACCTTCGCGGAGCCGCCGTCGCTTGAGGGCGCGGAGTTCCCTTCCGGATCGACGCTTCCCGGCTCGTGAGTGTCTTGGGCCCGCCCGCAAGTCCGTGAAGGCCTCCTTCACTACCTTCAGGGTAGGCAAGGAGGCCTTCACGGACGAACTATCAGTCGAAGAGGGCCGGGAGCGTGCGCTCCCACGGCTCCCGAAGCTCGTCCAGCGTGAACTCCGTGATGCCCTGGAGTTCGAGCGAGCCCGACTCCGGGTCCACCACGCCGGTCTTGCGCCACGGCAGGCCGCGCGCGGTCAGCATCTCGGTGAACCGCAGTTCCTCGGTACGCGGCACGGCGACCAGCACCCGGCCCGCGGACTCGGAGAACAGCTGCACGAACGGATCCTGCTCCGAGTCGAGGAAGACGCGGGCGCCGCACTGTCCGATGAGGACGGTCTCGACGAGCGTCTGGATCAGGCCGCCGTCGGAGATGTCGTGCGCGGCGGAGATCATGCCGTCGCGCGAACCGGCGATGAGGATGTCGGCGAGCAGCTTCTCGCGCGCCAGGTCCACGCGAGGCGGGCGGCCGCCGAGGTGGCCGTGCAGTTCGCGCGCCCAGGCGGAGCCGTCCAGCTCGTCGTGGGTCTCACCCAGCAGCAGCAGGGTTTCCCCGGCCTCGGCGCCGATCCCGGTGGGGATGCGGCGGGTGACGTCGTCGATCACGCCGAGCACGCCGACCACCGGGGTCGGCAGGATGGCCACGTCACCGGTCTGGTTGAAGAAGCTGACGTTGCCGCCGGTGACCGGGATGCCGAGTTCGACACAGCCGTCGGCCAGACCGTGCACGGCCTGCTCGAACTGCCACATCACGCCCGGGTCGGTCGGCGCGCCGAAGTTCAGGCAGTCCGAGACCGCGACCGGCTTCGCGCCACTGGTGGCGACGTTGCGGTACGCCTCGGCCAGCGCGAGCTTCGCGCCCTCGTACGGGTCGAGGTAGACGAACTTGCTGTTGCAGTCGGTCGAGACGGCGACACCGCGGCCGGTCGACTCGTCGATCCGGATCACGCCGGAGTCCGACGGCTGCGCGGAAACGGTGTTGCCGCGCACGTAGCGGTCGTACTGGGAGGTCACCCATTCCTTCGACGCCTGGTTCGGCGACGAGATGAGCTTGAGGATGTCGGCGCGCAGTTCGTCCGAAGTGGACGGACGCGGCAGCTTCGCCGAGGTGTCGGCCTGCAGAGCGTCCTGACTGGACGGACGCTGGATCGGGCGGTCGTACACCGGGCCCTGGTGCGCCACCGTGTGCGCCGGGACGTCGACGACGATCTCGTCGTTCCAGGTGATGACCAGGTGCTCGCCGTCGGTGACCTCGCCGATGTCGGTGGCGATGACATCCCACTTCTCGCAGACCTTCATGAACGCCTCGACGTTCTCCGGCGAGACGACCGCGCACATACGCTCCTGCGACTCGCTGGAGAGCACCTCCGCCGGGGTCATCCCGGTGGCGCGCAACGGAACGCGGTCGAGGTAGATGTGCATACCGCCGTCACCGGCGGCCGCGAGCTCCGACGTCGCGCAGGAGAGCCCGGCGCCGCCGAGGTCCTGGATGCCGACGACGAGCTTCTGGGCGAACAGTTCGAGGCAGCACTCGATGAGCACCTTCTCGGTGAAGGGGTCGCCGACCTGGACGCTGGGCAGCTTCTTGCGACCACCCGAGGACTCGTCACCCGAGAAGGTGTCGCTGGCGAGGACGGACACGCCGCCGATGCCGTCGAGGCCGGTGCGCGCGCCGAACAGGATGATCTTGTTGCCCTTGCCCGAGGCGAAGGCCAGGTGCAGGTCCTCGACGCGCATCGCGCCGACGCACAGGGCGTTGACCAGCGGGTTCCCGGAGTAGCTCTGGTCGAACACCAGCTCGCCGCCGATGTTCGGCAGGCCGAGGCAGTTGCCGTAGCCGCCGACGCCGGCGACCACGCCGGGCAGCACGCGGCGGGTGTCGGGGGCGTCCGCCGGGCCGAAGCGCAGCGCGTCCGCCACCGCGAGCGGACGCGCGCCCATCGCCATGATGTCGCGCACGATGCCGCCGACGCCGGTCGCGGCGCCCTGGTACGGCTCCACGTAGGACGGGTGGTTGTGGCTCTCGACCTTGAAGGTGACCGCCCAGCCCTCGCCGATGTCGACGACGCCCGCGTTCTCGCCGATACCGGCGAGCATCTTTTCCTTCATCTCGGGAGTGGCCGTCTCGCCGAAGTAGCGCAGGTGCTTCTTCGAGGACTTGTACGAGCAGTGCTCGCTCCACATCACCGAGTACATCGCCAGTTCGGCGTCGGTCGGACGGCGGCCGAGGATCTCCCGGATCCGGGCGTACTCGTCGTCGGCGAGGCCGAGCTCGACGTACGGCTGGGTCTGCTCGGGGGTCGCCTCGGCGTGTTGAGTGGTGTCAACGGTGCTGGTCACGGTGTCCGCATCAGGGTTCGCCACGGCCTTGAGAATAGGCGAGGGGAATGTTCACCCGTCGGTCGCCCACGCATAAATCGGTCGCGCCCGCGACGGTGATCGGCTTAACGTCGGCAATCGTGCTTTCCGCCACATATCCGCTTCCGCGACTACGCCTGCCCGCCAAGCCGACCGCCTGGCGGTACCTGGTCAGGATGATGCTCGCGCGTCCGGGACTGCTCGCCGTCTCGGCGATCAGCGGTGCGCTGTGGTCGTTGCCGATCGCCCTTCTGCCGGTCGCGATCGGCCGGGGCATCGACGCGATCGGCCGGGGCGACGGCGATTCCGTCTGGCTGTGGGGCCTCGCGGCCGCCGGGCTCGGGATCGCGCAGACGCTCGCGGGCACGGTGCAGCATTTCGCGTCCTACGGCTGCTGGATCCACGGCGCCGGGGTGACGCAGCGCCTCGCCACCGAACACGCGGCGAAGCTGGGCGCGAATCTGCGCGACACGACCACCACGGGTGACGTGGTCGCGATCACCACCAGCGACATCAACCCGATCGGTGACTCCTTCGAGGTGCTCGGGCGGGCGTTCGGTTCGCTGATCGCGTTCATCGTGTGCGCGACGGCGCTGCTGACGACGTCGCCGCTGCTCGGTGTGGTCGCGCTGATCGGTGTCCCGCTGGCGGTGGTGGGCATCGGGCCGCTGCTGAAGCCGCTGGAGAAGCGTCAGACGAAGCAGCGCGAGGAGAAGACCGAGGTCAACGCGCTGGCCGCGGACATCGTCTCCGGCCTGCGGATCCTTCGCGGTGTCGGCGGTGAGAAGCAGTTCCTCGACCGCTTCCGCCGCTCCAGCCAGAAGGTCCGCGCGGCCGGTGTCCAGGTCGGACGCAGCGAAGCGTGGCTCGCGGCCGCGGAGATCGCGCTGCCGGGACTGGTCACGGTGGCCATCACCTGGCTGGGCGCGCAGGCGACGATGAACGGCACCATCCGCGTCGGCGAGCTGATCACGTTCTACGGCATCTCGGTGTTCCTGGTGATCCCGGTGACGACGGCGACCGAGTTCGCGGGCGTGCTGAGCGCCGCGCTGGTTTCGGCGCGGAAGGTGTGCAAACTGCTGTCCACCGAACGCACGCTCGCCGAGCCGGAGCACCCGGTGTCGCTGCCGGAAGGCCCGCTGGACCTGTACGACGAGACGTCCGGGATCAAGGTCGAAGCCGGGAAGCTGACCGTCATCGACGTCGGGGCCGACGCCGAAGCGGTGGCGTCGCGGATGGCGCGGTTCACCGATCCGAGTGAACCTGCTCTCGTCGGCGGCGTTCCGGTGGACCGGGTCGCGCTGGACGAGCTGCGGCGGCGGGTCGTGTTCGCGCACAACCAGGACATCTGGTTCTCCGGTGTGCTGCGCGAACAGGTCAGCCCCACCGAGCCCGGCGGCGTCGAGATCACCGAAGCGCTGTACGCGGCGGACGCCGAGGACATCGTGGACGCGCTGCCCAACGGCGTCGACGAGGTGATCGGTGAACGCGGACGTGAGGTCTCCGGCGGTCAGCGGCAGCGGCTGAACCTGGCCCGCGCGCTGGCGACCGACGCCGACGTCCTGCTGCTCGACGAGCCGACCTCGGCCGTCGACGCGCATACCGAAGCCCGCATAACCGAACGCGTCGCGAAGCTGCGGCGCGGCAAGACCACCGTCGTGTTCAGTCAAAGTCCTTTGTGGACACATGTGGCCGACGAGGTCGTGAGTACGAAAGTACCGGCATGAAAAAGCTGCCGCTGGCAGACAAGAAGGACGTTCGACGATGGATCAGGGAGACCGCGCGCGCCAACAAGCGCGAGTTCTCCGTGATGCTCGGCCTGTTCTGCGTCGCGACCGCGATCGGGCTGGCCGGGCCGCGACTGCTGGGCGCGCTGGTGGACGAGGTCGTCGAAGGCACGACGACCGCCACGATCACCTGGCTGGCGATCGCGTTCGTGGTGGTGCTGGGCGCTCAGGCGTGGTTCAAGGGCCTGGCGCGGCTTCGCGCGAGGGTGTTCGGTGAGCGGATCCTGGCGAAGAACCGCGAGGAGTTCGTCGGGAACGCGCTGAACCTGCCGCTCGGGACGGTCGAGGCCGCGGGCACCGGTGACCTGCTCAGCCGGGCGACCACCGACGTCAGCCGTATCGACCACGCGGTGCGCTTCGGCGCGCCGGAGATCCTGATCGCCGCGGTCACGGTGGTGTTCACCGTGGTGGCGATGGTGATCACGTCCCCGTTCCTGGCGCTGGGCCTGCTGGTCGCGCTGCCGCTGCTGGTGCCGGTGAACATCTGGTACCAGCGGCGGATCCCGGACGTGATGCGGCGGATGCTGGACAAGTGGTCCGAGCTGCAGTCCACCACGCACGAGACCGCGGAGGGCGCGCGGACGGCCGAGGCGCTGAATCTCACCGGCCGCCGGATCCGGACCGGACACGACGGTCTCGACGCGTCGATGCTGGGCGAGCGCAAGGTCCGGGCGCTGCAGATGCGGTGGATCCCGTCGCTGGAGATCAGTTACGTGCTGCCGGTGCCGGTGATGCTCGGGCTGGGCCTGCTCGCCTACTCGAACGGCTGGGAAGGGCTCGGCACGATCACCGCGATGCTGCTGTATTCGCAGGTCATGACGGGTCCGCTGAACGAGGCACTGTTCTGGCTCGCGGATATCCAGGTGGCGGGGGTCTCGCTGCGGCGGCTGCTGGGTGTCCGGCCTGCTGGGTCTTCAGGTGGGACTTCGGAGGCGCCCCGCGGCCAGGACATCGAGGTCCGCGACGTGCGCTTCGGCTACAACGCGGACCGCGAAGTGCTCCACGGGATCGACCTGCGGGTGCCCGCCGGTGAGCGGCTGGCGATCGTCGGGCCGTCCGGGGCGGGCAAGTCGACGCTGGGACGGCTGCTGGCCGGGATGTCGGCGCCGACGTCGGGCTCGGTGCGGATCGGCGGTGCCGAGGTGTCGACGCTGCCGGACGACGTCCTGCGCGGCGAGGTTCTGCTGCTGACGCAGGAGCAGCACGTGTTCGCGGGGACTTTGCGGGACAACCTCACGCTCCCGGCCGGTGACTGGACCGACGAACGGCTGCTGGCCGCGCTGGCCTCGGTCGGCGCGTCGGAGTGGGTCGCGAGCCTGCCGGACGGACTGGACACGAAGGTCGGGGCCGGGGCGGTCGCCGTCCCGGCGGCGATGGCGCAGCAGCTCGCGCTGGCGCGGGTCGTGCTGGCCGATCCGCACACGCTGGTGCTGGACGAGGCGACGTCGCTGCTGGACACGGGTTCGGCGCGGGAGCTGGAGCGGTCGTTGAGCGCGGTGCTCGAAGGGCGCACGGTGATCGCGATCGCGCACCGGCTGCACACGGCGGCCGCGGCGGACCGGGTCGCGGTGATCGAGGGTGGCCGGGTGACCGAGCTGGGCTCCCATGCGGAGCTGCTGGCGGCTGGTGGGCCCTACGCCGCCCTGGTCGCCGCCGCCTCCTGAGATGTCATGAAAGGGTCGTTCAGGACGAAAGATGTCCTGAACGACCCTTTCATGACATTTGGCTCAGGCGGAGACGAGCGCGTCCACGGCGCTGTAGAACATGCCGAGCCCGTCATCCGACGGCCCGGTGAGGGCGTCGATGGCGTGCTCCGGGTGCGGCATGAGCCCGACGACGCGGCCGTTCTCGCTGCGGATCCCGGCGATGTCGTTACGCGAGCCGTTCGGGTTGCCGCCGACGTAGCGGAACACCACGCGGCCCTCACCCTCCAGCTCGTCGAGCGTGTTCTGCTCGGCGACGAAGCAGCCGTCGATGTTCTTCATCGGGATGAGGATCTCGGCACCCTTGTCGTACCGGGTGGTCCACGCGGTCTCGGTGTTCTCGACGCGCAGCCACTGGTCGCGGCAGATGAAGTGCAGGCCCGCGTTGCGGATCATCGCGCCCGGCAGCAGCCCGGCCTCGCACAGGATCTGGAAGCCGTTGCAGATGCCCAGCACCGGCATGCCCTTGTGGGCGGCCTCGATCACCGACGACATCACCGGCGCGAACCGGGCGATGACGCCGGCGCGCAGGTAGTCGCCGTAGGAGAAGCCACCGGGGACGACGACCGCGTCGACACCCTTCAGGTCCTCGTCCGCGTGCCACAGCGGCACGGCCTCGGCGTCGGCGTAGCGGACCGCGCGGGCCGCGTCGCCGTCGTCGAGCGTGCCGGGGAAGGTGATGACCCCGATGCGGGCGCTCACGCGTCCACCCGCTTGATGGTCCACTGCTCGATGACGGGGTTCGCGAGGAAACCTTCGGCGATCTTTTCGAGCGTCGCGTCGTCGACGGAGTCGTCGACCTCGATCTCGAAGTGCTTGCCCTGACGGATCCCGGTGATCCCGGTGAAGCCGAGACGACCGGCCGCGCCGAGCGCGGCTTGGCCCTGCGGGTCGAGGATTTCGGGCTTGGGCATGACGTCGACGACGACTCGGGCCACGGCAGGCTGCTCCTTATTCACGCAGGTCGTGGGTACCGCCCGAGCCTACTTCACTACGGTTGCCGCATGACCTACGGGCAGTACGCACCGCCGAAGAAGTCGAAGACCGGGCTCTGGATCACGCTGGCGCTGGTCTTCGTCCTGATCGCGGGCGGTGTCGCGTTCACCGGCTTCGTGACGCCGGGGTTCTTCAAGACCAAGCCCGACACCACCTCGCGTGCGACGC
Organism: Amycolatopsis keratiniphila subsp. keratiniphila; assembly: GCF_001620365.2. Taxonomy (GTDB): domain Bacteria; phylum Actinomycetota; class Actinomycetes; order Mycobacteriales; family Pseudonocardiaceae; genus Amycolatopsis; species Amycolatopsis keratiniphila. The sequence goes on along the minus strand of NZ_LQMT02000003.1, from coordinate 100,473 downwards.
CCGAGCAGCTGGGCCAGTCGTTCGTGAACGGCGTCGGCGAGGGTCGCGTCAGTCAGCTCTGGTGCCCGATCCGCTCGAAGCGGTCCTACACCTTCGAGCAGATGGCGGCCGTCTCCGAAGGCGCACAGCTGAGCACGCCCACGCATCAGCGTGCGCCGCAGGAGTACTCGGCCGCGTTCACCCTCGGGGGTCAAACCGTCGGGATCGCGATGATCCCCGGCGAGGACGGCTGGTGCGTGCGCGACGCCAAGGTCGGCGGCGAGCCCGAGCCGCTGCCGAGCCTGGAGACGAAGCCGTCGCCCCGACCGGACGTCAAGACCGGGGAAGAGGCGGGGAACAAGTTCGTCGACGCGATCAACGCGCGCGACATCCCGGCGGCGTTGTCCGTGCTGTGCGAGAAGGTGCCGGACACGACCCGCGAGGGCGTGCAGCAGATCATCCACGGTGAGGCGCGGTACACCGTCGACAACGCCGACGTGCTGACCACCGCGAAGCAGACGATCCTGCACCTGTCGGGCGAGGTCGACGGCGTCCGGAACCCCGGCCGCGTCGAGACCGAGGACGACGCCGAGGGCGGCCCCTGCGTGACCTCTTTTTCACCCGACTCCGACTGAGCTCGCACCGATCCTTCGTCTGGGGGATGCTCGGAGCGCGGCGCTGGGCCAAGATGAGCCCATTGGCGGGGCGTCAACACCGGGCGAGCAGCAGGAGGCACCGTGGCCGATCAGGACTCCTTCGACTACGTGATCGTCGGCGCGGGCAGCGCGGGATGCGTACTGGCGAACCGGCTGAGCGAGGATCCGTCGGCGCGGGTGCTCCTGCTCGAAGCGGGTGGCGAGGACGACGCCGACGAGATCCACATCCCCGCCGCGTTCCCCGGTCTGTTCAAGACGAAGTGGGACTGGAACTACGAGACGGTCGAGCAGAAGCACACCGGCCAGTCGCTGTACTGGCCGCGCGGGAAGACGCTCGGCGGCTGCTCGTCGATCAACGCGATGATCTACATCCGCGGCAACCGCGCGGACTACGACGGCTGGCGTGACGGGCACGGCGCCGAGGGCTGGGGTTTCGACGACGTCCTTCCGTACTTCAAACGGGCGGAGGGAAACCAGCGGCTCGGCGGGCCGCTGCACGGCACCGACGGCCCGTTGAACGTCGAGGACCGCCGCTTCACCCACGAACTTTCCCTCGCCTGGGTGGATTCCGCGGTCGCCTGGGGCCTCAAGCGCACCGACGACTTCAACGGGGATTCGCAGGAGGGCGCCGGCGTCTACCAGGTGACCTGCAAGAAGGGCCGCCGCTGGTCGACGGCCGACGCGTACCTGCGGCCGGCGTTGTCACGCCCGAACCTCACCGTGCGGACCAACGCGCAAGCCACCCGCGTCGTCTTCGAAGGCACTCGCGCGGTCGGTGTGTCCTATTTGGACCGAGGTGCCGAGACGACCGTGCGTGCGTCGACCGAGGTTCTGCTGAGTGGTGGCGCGGTGAACTCACCGCAACTGCTGATGCTCTCCGGCGTCGGCCCGGCGGAACACCTGCGGGAGCACGGGATCGACGTCGTGGCCGCGCTTCCGGGGGTCGGCGACAACCTGCACGATCACCCGGCCTGCGGGATCATCTGGTCCACACGCGGCACCACCGACCTGGTGGACGCGGCGACACCCGCCGGCCTGGTGCGCTACCAGCTCACCAAACGCGGCCCGCTGGCTTCGAACATCGGCGAGGCGGGCGCGTTCTTCCCCGCGGCGGACGGGGTTTCGCCGCCGGACATGCAGATCCACGTCGCGCCGACGTTGTTCTACGACAACGGGATGCGCGAGCCGACGGTGCCGGGCTTCACGTCGGCGGCGACCCTCGTGGACGTCGCGAGCCGGGGACGTCTGCGGTTGAAGTCGGGGAATCCCTTGTGGAAACCCGAAATCGATCCGGCTTACTACGCGGAGTCCGTGGACATGGAGAAGATGCTCGCCGGGATGCGCGCGCTGGTGGAGATCGGGAAGTCCGGTCCGCTGGCGCGGTATCTGGACAAGCCGTTCCTGCCGGAGCGGCACGACCTGACCGACGACGAACTGGCCGACTACGTGCGCGAGAAGACGCAGACGCTGTACCACCCGGTGGGGACCTGCTCGATGGGGACGGGCGAGAACGCCGTCGTCGATCCGTCGCTGAAGGTGCGCGGGGTGGAGGGGCTGCGGGTGGTGGACGCTTCGGTGATGCCCGTGGTGCCGCGCGGGAACACGAACGCGCCGACGATCATGGTGGCGGAGAAGGCCGCGGACCTCATCCGGGGCAAGTAGCGCCAAATGTCATGAAAGGGTCGTTCCTGACGTTTTTCGTCAGGAACGACCCTTTCATGACATCCGAGGGAGAAGCGTCAGCGTTTCCCGTGCAGCACGGTGATCAGCTTCGCCACCAGAGCGTCGGTCTTTTCCTTGCGGGAGAACGAAGTCAGCACGATCGGGGCGGTGAACCGCTGCCGTGCCACGGCCTTCGGGCGGGCGAACTCCCGCAGGCCTTCCGGGCCGTGGATCCGGCCGAAGCCCGAATCGCCGACGCCACCGAAGGGCAGCGAAGCGATACCGGCGAACGAAAGCGGTGCGTTGATCGCCGTCATGCCGGTGCGCAGCCGTCCGGCCAGTTCGAGGCCGCGCGACTTCGAGAACACCGTCGAGCCGAGGCCGTACTTCGTGTCGTTGGCCTTCTCGACGGCCTCGTCCATGTCGCGGACCTTGGCGATGGTGACGGTCGGGCCGAACGTCTCCTCCTGCACGGCCGCGGAGTCCTCGGGCACGTCGACGAGCACCGTCGGCTGCACGTAGCGGTCGCCGACCGCGTCGACACCGCCGACCAGCGCCTTGCCGCCGCGTTCGATGGCGTCCGCGATGTGGCGCTTGATCACCGAGAGCTGCGAAGGCATCGTCACCGGGCCGTACTGCGCGGCCGCGTCCGAGCCGGCCCGCACGTCCTTCGACTTCTCGACGACCTTCGCGACGAACTCGTCGTGCACGCGCTCGTGGACGTACACGCGCTCGACGCCGATGCAGGTCTGGCCCGAGTTGGAGAACGCGCCCCAGACGGTCGCGTCCGCGGCGGCCTCCAGGTCGGCGTCCGCGTCGACGAGGACGGCGTCCTTGCCGCCGGCCTCGATGATCACCGGGGTCAGCGTCTCGGCGGCCGCGGCCATGATCTTCTTGCCCGTCCCGGTCGAACCGGTGAAGGCGATCTTGTCGACGCCACCTGTGACGAGCGAAGCGCCCGTCTCGCCGAAGCCGGTGATCAGCTGCAGCACCGGCCATTCCGGGACGACCTCGTTGAACGCGTCGACCAGCCATTTCCCGACGCCGGGCGTGTACTCGCTGGGCTTGAAGACGACGGTGTTGCCGGCGGCGAGCGCGTAGGCGATGGAGCCGAGCGGGGTGAACACGGGGTAGTTCCACGGGCCGATCACGCCCACGACGCCGAGCGGCTGGTACTCCACCGTCGCCGCCTGGTTCGACATCATCAGCCCGGCCGCGCGTCGCTGCTTGCCGAGGATCTTGCGCGCGTGCTTGCCGGCCCACGCGATGTGCTCGATGGCGAGGACGCTCTCCAGCTGCGCGTCGGCGATCGGCTTCCCGGTCTCGTCGCGCACGACCTGGCACAGCTGCGGCAGCCTGCGGGTGATGACGCCCTTCCAGCGGCGCAGACGTTCGGCGCGGCCGTCGTAGCCGAGCCCGGCCCACCATGCGGCGGCGTCCTTCGCGCGGGCGATGGCGGCGCGGACGTCCTCCTTGCTGTGCACCGGGTAGGTGCCGACGACCTCGTCGGTCGCCGGGCTGAGGGAATCGAAGGTCTCCCCCACGCTGTGCGCGGTCGGCTTCGGCTGGACTGCGGTCATCGACTTCTCCCGTGTCTCGGCTCAAAGCCCAGGCTACGACGTTACTGACGGCGTGCCAATAGCTCGCCTGGGGCGTGCCACCAGCATCGCACAGGAGACGAGGGCCGCAAGGACACCGAGAAGGGGGCACAGCCAGACCGGCAGGACACCGATCGCCAGCGAGCCCAGCCCGAAGCCGGACGCCTGCACGGTGAAGGCCAGCGAGAACCCCTCCGACCGGCGGCGTACCGGCAGCAGCTTCTGCAGGTTGACCGACGAGACGGCCATCAGCGGGCCGGTGCAGAGCCCGATCAGCGCGACCCCGCCGAGCAGCCCGGCCCACCCGAAACCCGCCGAAACGACGATCCCGCCGAGCACGAAACCGGCCAGGAACAGCCGCGGATCGCCGACCTTCCCGCGCGCCGCGTAGAGCGCGCTCCCGGTGATGCTGGCGGCGCACAACACGACGATGACGATCGCCGTCGCCGAATCCGGGGCGCCGAGGCGCTGGACGAGCGGCAGCAGCCCGACTTCGATGGTCGACAGCAGGAGCCCGACGGTGAACAACCCCGCCAGCCAGGGCACACAGGCGGCGACCGGGATCGACTGCCGCTCGACTGTCCTTTGTGGATCTCGCCGGACGGTCCGCCGCGGCACGAGCAGCGCCGCGATCAGGGCGACGACGGCCATCGCCAGGACAGGGACGGCAGGCCCGGACGTCGCCAGGAGCGCCACCAGCAGCGGTCCGCCGACGATCACGCCTTCGAGGATCATCGCGTCCACCGAAACGGCCCTCGGCAACTCCTCTTCGGTCACCGTCCCGGCGAGCAGGGTCCGGAAACCGCCGTTCAGCCCACCCGCGACCAGTCCAGGCGGGATCGCCAGCGCGAGCATCACCCAGTCCGGGGCTCCGGCGGAGGCGACCGCGGCCAGCAGGAACAGCCCGGCGGCGACCAGGGGAAGCAGCACGACGAGACCGCGGGCGGGGCCGACGCGGTCGAGCAGCCGTCCGGTCGGCACGGCGCCGACCATCTCGGCGGCGACGAAGACGGCCATCATGATCCCGCCGAGCCGGTACGAACCGGTCGTCGCGGTGGTCAGCACGGTGAAGGCCAGTGGCGCCATCGTGGCGGGCAGCCGGTTCAGCTGCACCCCCGCCGACCAGCGCCAATACCCGGAATTACGCAGCAACGTCATGCCACGAACATTGCCGACCCCGGGCCAGCGAGCCCATTGATTAGGTAATAGCCTAATCCGATGATCGAGCTGGTGCTGACCGCCGAGAGCGCCAACCGCGTCCGCTTCGGCATCTCCCCGCTCGACGAGACCATGGGCGCGATGCAGACCCTGCTCGGACGGCGCGGGCATCCGAGTCATCTGCCGTGGCTGCGCGAGGCGGCCGCGAAACTGCCGGACCTGCCCATCGACGGCTTCGCCAAGGTGATGAGCGCGCGGCACTACATCACCGACTTCCTCAGCCCGCCGCCGAGCGGCCCGGAGACCACGGCGTCCGCCCAGCTCGCCGAAATCCGCCGCACGGCGCCGGAGCAGGTCGCCCATGAGCTGTCCAAAGTAGACGCCGACCTGAGCGGGCTCCCCGAAGATCCGGCCGTGGCGAGGGATCTGCTGGCGGACCAGATGGAGATCGCCTGGACCGAACTGGTCGAACCTCATTGGCCGCGGATGCGCCGGTTCCTCGTCGCCGACATCGAGGAACGCTCACGACGGCTGGCCGCCGGCGGGATCGCGCTGGTACTGGAGGACATCCACCCGAGGGTGCGATTGGTCGACGACGTCCTGGTGATCGAGATGAAGGAACGCGGCCGCGTCCACCTCGACCGTCGCGGGCTCTTGCTGATTCCCGGCGTCTTCGCGTGGCCTTCGGTCGGGGTGATCACGATGGAGCCGTGGCAGCCTTCGCTGCTGTATCCGGCCCGCGGTGTTGCCGAACTCTGGTCGGACCCCGAACGCCCGCCCGGCGCACTCGCCGGAGTACTCGGCCGGACGAAGGCCGCGCTGCTCACGACGCTCAACGAACCCGCGAGCACCACCGAACTGGCCCGACGGCTGGGCTTCTCGGCGCCGACGGTCTCGCAGCACCTCACCGCGATGCACGCCGCAGGCCTGCTCGACACCCGGCGGCGCGGCCGCGAAGTCCGTTACCGGCGCACCGAACTTGGCGATGCCCTCCTGCGGGCCTAGGCTGGAATCGACCTACCGCGAAGGAGAACACCGATGCGTATTGTCCACTTTGGACACGCTTGCACCCTTCTGGAGACCGAGGGCGCGCGGATCCTGATCGACCCCGGCACCTTCTCGGCGGGCTTCGAGGGCGAGCGCGAGCTGGACGCCATCCTGATCACGCACCAGCACTTCGACCACCTCGACATGGACAGGCTGCCCGCGCTTCTTGAGGCGAACCCCGGCGTGCGGCTGATCGTCGATCCGGGTTCCGCCGAAGCGGTGGGGAAGATCGGCACCGAGTTCCAGATCGCCAACCCCGGCGATGCCTTCGAGATCGGTTCCAGCGGCATCAGCGTCGTCGGTGGCGAACACGCGGTGATCCACGACGAGATCCCGGTGATCCCGAACGTCGGCTACGTGGTCGATCACGGCGCCTTCTATCACCCGGGCGACTCGTTCTTCGTGCCGGAACAGAAGATCGACGTCCTCGGCCTGCCCACCGGCGCCCCGTGGCTCAAGGCCGGCGAGGCGGTCGACTACCTGCGTGCGGTGTCGCCGCGCCTCGCCGTCCCGATCCACGAAGCCGTCCTCGCGCGGCCGCAGATGCACTACGGCCTGTTCGCGAATCTCGCGCCGGAAGGCACCGAGGTGAAGGTGCTCGATGTCGGGGAGCCGGTGAAGCTCTAGCTCCGGTCGCCGGCGTGGTCGCGATGGCGTTGCGAAAGTGGCTTTCGCAACGTTGAAGGTTGCGGAAGTGGCTTTCGCAACACATGCCTTCCCTTGAAGGCAGGGTAAACGTGGCGTGATCGGACTGGCGATGATCCAGCGCGTCCGGGTCGTGAGTGGCAAAGACGGTTAGAGCGAATCGGTATTTGCTCACCACTCCTGAGCAGGGCGAAAGTCGAGGGTTGATGGCGCTGGAACTCGGCGTGCCAGTGCCGACGATGTAGGAATCGGGACGTTGAGTGTCCTAATTCCTGCATCGTCGAGGGTCGTGCGGATCTCGGGGGCTGATCAACGGAAGATCGGGGACGTTGAATGTCCCGAATCCTCCGTTGATCAAGGTCATGCCGAGCGGGGAAGATTCCGGACGCTGAACGTCCCCAATCCTCCCCACTCGCCGATATCGGCTCCGCCGCGGCAGCAGGACGGGGGCACGCCGAGTGGTGAGCGAATACAGGTTCACCAGAACCATCATTGCCACTCACGACCCCCGCTCCGGTACGCGAGTTTCCGCACCAAGATCTCCGCCGGTCCCCGATACGCCCGGCGGTGCATCACGTACGCGACGACGACCGTCAGCAGCCACACGCCGAGCCCGCACGCGGCCGCGACGAACGTGCTGCCGCTCAGCCCCAGCATGAACGGCGGCGCCAGGACCAGCCACGCCACCGACTGGAACAGGTAGGCGCTCAGCGTGCGTTGCCCGAGCGCCGAGATCGCGGTGACCACGACGCCTCGGCGTTTCTCGCCGACCGCCATGCCGATGAGCCCGAACAAGCTGATGTAGCCGATCGCGCCGAACAGGCCCGCGCCCTCGTACATCAGCTTGACGAGCCCAGCGGTTTCCTCGTCGAAGCCGATGTAGTCGCCGGCGAAGAGCCCCATCGGCAGCGCGCCCGCGACCGCGACCCCGAAACCCCCGAACAGACCGAAAAGGAGCAGTTTCCGATTCGGCTCCTCCAGCACACGCTTCTTCGCGGCCCAGGCGCCCACCCAGACGAACAGGATCGACGACAGCAGGACCGCGGTGGTCATGGGCCATTCGAAGAGCCGTTCCCGCACGGCGTCGCCGTACGTCGGCGCCAGTGACGACGCGTCCTCGATGGACGGAACCGGCGCGCTCCCGGAGTTCCCGGTGAGCACCAGGTACATCAGCACGGCGAGATAGCAGACGCCGAAACCGAGGTACAGCACCGGAATCCGGTAGAAACCCTTGCCGCGCCGCAAAAGCAGCAGGGTGAACACCATGCCGATCACGCCGTACGCGCCGAGCACGTCGCCGGAGAAGAACAGCACCCCGTCGACGGCGCCGAAGACCAGCAGCCACGCGTGACGGCGAAGCAAGATGCCGCGCGTCCGCGGCCACGGCTGCCCCAGCGCCTCCTGACGAGCGGCGAACTGCACCATCCCGTAGCCGAGCATCATGCCGAACAGCGGCAGCGCGCACGCGTGGACGAGCACGAACAGCACCACGAAGTACGGCCGCTCCGGGCCTTCCGGCGTCTGATCGACGCCGGGTGTGTTGCCGAGGAAGATGCTCGCGGTATGCGCCAGCGCGACCAGCAGGAGCGCGAAACCCCTGGCCAGATCCGGAGCGAGCACGCGCTCGCCGATCGGTGTCGATGTCATGGTTCCCCCTTTAGTATCCAACGTACACTAATTAATGTCCGGCGGATACTAATGGCAGGAGGAGGCGTTTGTCAGCCGGCGTCGATCAGAGCGGCGATGCCGTCGAGGACGACGCCGAGACCGAAGTCGAAGTCGGAGTTCTGTCCGGAGTCGCCGAGGCCCGAGGTCAGGAAGCCCACGGCGTCGGGAAAGCGTTCGGGGTCGATCAGCTCGGCGAGGCCTTGGCCGTAGGCCCGCTCCGCCTGCGCCTGGCTCAGCCCGCTGTCCTTCCGGCCCTCGGCGAGCTGGAGGGCCTGCGCGCACGCGAGGCGGACATAGCCGCCGATCAGCACCAGGATCCCACCCTTGGTCCCCCAGTCGAGACCGGTGTCGCGCAGCGTCCGCAGGAACGCGTCCATCCAGGCGACCGCGTGCGGTCCGGCGGGCGGGCCGGAAAGCGGCAGCTCGACCAGCCATGGGTGGCGCATCAGGACATCACGGTTGGCCTCGGCCAACGCGGTGAGCTCGGCCCGCCAATCGCCGGTGGGCTCCAGGCTCGGCGGATCGCCGACGGCGACGTCGGCCATCAGCTCCAGCAGCTCCGATTTCGAACCGATGTGGCGGTACAACGACATCTTCGTGACGCCCAGCTCTTTCGCCACGTTCGCCAGCGTCACGTTCGCGACGCCTTCGCGATCGGAGAGGTCCACCGCGGCGGCCACGACGCCATCGATGTCGAGCACGGACGGCCTGCCGCGGGTGGGGCGCTCCGACCGGCGCCAGAGCCGCATCAGCGTCGCCGGTGCGCCGGCCTCGTCGGTCATCCCGACAATTTAACCCGCGTTCGCGAGAGCGAGCCGTACGTGGTTCCGAACGCGCGGTTCTCCAGCGAGACGTCGACGGCGTCGAGGAACGCCTGCCGCAGTCCCGGCCGGGCGAGGTCCGCGGCGTCGATGCCGAGCCGCACCAGCCCGCCGCGGCGCGCGGCCCTGGCGGCGGCCAGCACCAGCGCGAAACACCGGACGGTCTCCGTGCGGTGCGACGGCCCGCCGAACTCCTGCACCCTGGCGCGCTGGGCGTCGCCGGTCACCAGGTCCCGCACCGAGACCAGGTCCGCGCACAGCGTGAACCCGTGTTCGCGCAAGGCCTGCAAGGTGCCCTCCGACGCGACCCAGCGCGGCGGCGCGAAACCGTCGACGGCCATGCCGTTGGCGTCGAGCGCCGCCTTCGCCGCGATCAGGCGCAGCCGCGCCTCGTGTGCGGGCAGCGCCGCGAATTCGGCACGTTTGCCCAGGTAGACGGCGCGGTGCGTCGGCGGGATCTGGTGGTCGTACCCGTGCAGGAGGACGGAGTCACCGCTGGTGCGGCGCGTCCGGACCCACTCGGTCACGGGGCCCTCGCCGGTGCGAGCGGCGTAGAGCACGGACAACGGGACCCTGCGCCGGTCGAGTTCGGCCGCGAGATCGGCACAGCGGTGCAACGTCCGGGTGGTCACGCCGGACAGGGAAACCAGCAAACGTGCATCCACCCCACCAGTGAGCCAGCGCCGCCTTGCGCCGGACTGACGACGGAGTGAACGCCGCAGGTCAGGCGGGCCAATCCTGCAACGACCGGCCGGTGATGCGTTCGTACGACTCGATGTACCTCGCCCGTGTGGCGGCGACGATGTCCTCCGGCAAGGGTGGTGACCCCGGTCTGTCCCGGCGGTGCCATCCGGACGCGGGGCTGGTGAGCCAGTCCCGCAGGGGCTGCTTGTCGAACGACGGCTGCGGGCTGTCCGGCGCGTAACCACCGGCGGGCCAGTAGCGCGACGAATCCGGGGTCAGGACCTCGTCGGCGAGCACGAGGTTCCCCTCCCGGTCGATGCCGAATTCGAGCTTCGTGTCCGCGAGCAGGATGCCGCGTTCGGCGGCGAACTCCGCGCCGCGGCGGTACACCGCCAGCGTCGCCTCGCGGACCTCCTCGGCCCGCTCGCGGCCGAGCTGCCCGACGACGTCGGAGAAGGCGATGTTCTCGTCGTGCGAGCCGCGGTCGGCCTTGGTCGCGGGCGTGAAGATCGGCTCGGGAAGGCGGGACGATTCGGTCAGACCGGGCGGAAGTTCGACACCGCAAACCGTGCCGCGCGCGCGATAATCGGCGAGACCGGTACCGGTGAGATATCCGCGGGCGACGGCTTCGAGCGGCAGCATCGCCAGCCGCCGCACCAGCAGCGCACGGCCGCGGACCTCGGCGGGGATGCGTTCGTCTTCGTAGGAGACCAGGTGGTTGGGGAGGACATCGGAGAGCAGGGAGAACCAGAACACGCTCATCGCGGTGAGCACCCGCCCCTTGTCCGGGATGGGCGTGTCGAAGACGACGTCGTAGGCGGAGATCCGGTCGGACGTGACGAGCAGCAGATGCTCGTCATCGACGGCGTAGAGCTCACGGACCTTGCCGGCGGCGATCTTCGGGTATTCGAGCGTCGTCACGGCTGCACCCTAGCGATCAAGGATGATGGCTGATCATGCCGATCCACTGCGTTTCGTTCACGACCGACTACGGGCTGAGCGACGGTTTCGTGGCCGCGTGCCACGGCGTGATCGCGCGGATCGCGCCGTCCGTACGGGTGATCGACGTGAGCCACGAGATCCCTCCGCAGCAGGTCAGGACCGGCGCCGAGGTGCTCGCCCAGACCGCGCCGTATCTGCCGGAGTCCGTCCATCTCGCCGTCGTGGACCCCGGCGTCGGCACCGCGCGGCGCGGCGTCGTGGTGGTCACCGAACGCGGAATGCTCGTCGGCCCGGACAACGGGCTCCTCATTCCCGCCGCCGAAACACTCAGCGGGGTGATAGCCGCGTACGAACTCGCGGCGCCGGAATACCGCCTTCCGGTGACGTCGTCGACGTTCCACGGGCGTGACGTCTTCGCCCCCGCGGCGGCGCATCTCGCGCTCGGCGTCGCACCCGAGGAGTTCGGGCCGCGCGTCGACGACCTCGTGCGGCTGCCGGACCCGTTCGTCGCGGTGTTCCCCGGCAAGCTGGTGGCCGAAGTGCTCACGGTCGACCACTTCGGCAACGTCCAGCTGGCCGCGAGCCCCGCCGACCTCGAACTGGCCGGGCTGGCGGGCACGGTCTCGGTCAGCAGCGAACACGTCCTGGTGAAGGCGCTGGTCGGCGACACCTTCGGCACGGTGCCGCCGGGCCGGAACGTGCTCTACACCGATTCCGCGGGACGGCTCGCGGTCGCCGTGAACGGCGGCTCGGCGTCGGCGGTGCTCGGGCTGGGACCGGCCCAGGAGTGCACGATCACCTCGTCGCCGACGGACACCTGACCCGGCCCGGTCACCGCCATCTTGATCCCGAACGAGACGCCGCCCTCGGGCTCGCGGCGGTAGTCGGCGAGCGACCGGATCGGCTCGGGACCGGCCTTCTTCCCGGTCTCCTGGTCGACCATCGGCACCGTGCAGCGGATGCAGACCTTGGCGTAGCCCAGTTCGAGGCCACCGGCGGTGAGCGAGCGGACGTCGTCCTCGCGATGCGGCTCCGGCCAGCCCGCGACGACGATGTTGGGCCGGAAGCGGTCCATCGGCACGGCTTCGGCGCCGCGCGACGCGATGCGCTCGTTCAAACCGTCCAAAGAGGACTCGGAGGTGAGCAGGATCGCGTGCGCGTCGGCGAAGGCCGCGGTGCCGGGGATCTCGCCGTTGGTGACGCGTTCGTGCTCCGGCGCGAGGCCGACGAACACCGACGGCAGGCCGAGGACGTCGGAGAACCACTCGGCGGCCTCGTCGCCCTGGTGGACGCCCTTGCCCTGCCAGGTGAACGTCGCGGCGGGCTGCCTCGGCCCGTCCGTGACCGTCTCGACCAGCAGATCTTCGACGCCGGGAGCGGCGAGCCGCAAGCGCGCGCCGTCGTCGAGCACCTCTGCGCGGATGGACGCCATCACCGGATGCTTGCGCTGGCTGCGGAACTCGCCCTCCGGGGAGACGACCATCCAGGCCCGGTCGAACCTCAGCCCCGCGGGGGTGACGTCGGCCGTTTCGACCGACGTCCCCGCGCAGCCTTTGACCGGGTAATAGACCAGCTTCGCCACTCTCGCCATGACCGCAGGTTAACGAACCCAAGTCCGTGAAGGCCTCCTTGAGGGACTCTGGGTCCCTCAAGGAGGCCTTCACGGACTGGGCACACAGGCGCGGCGTGAGCGAAGGCGTGACTCACGTGATCAGGCACGTAACTCGCGTGATTGAAGGCCGCACTCGCGTGTTCCGCCGCTGATCACGCGTGTTACGGCTTGGATCACGTGAGTGCGGTCTCGCGTGGGTCGTGAGTGGCGATTCGGGTTAGAACCCGAATCGCCACTCACGACCAACCGGACCCACGCCTCACCGCCGGCTCCCTACAGCACTTGCGAAAGGAACCGCTGCAGCCGCTCGCTCCGCGGAGCGTCGAAGATCGCCTCCGGAGCGCCCTGTTCGACGATCTTCCCGGCGTCCATGAACGCGACCTCGTCGGCGACGCTGCGCGCGAAACCCATCTCGTGGGTGACCACGAGCAGCGTCAGCCCGCGTTCGGCCAGCCCCGCCATCAGGGTGAGGACGCCCTTGACCAGCTCCGGGTCCAGCGCGCTGGTCGCCTCGTCGAACAGCATGACCTCGGGCTCCATGGCGAGCGCCCGCGCGATCGCGACCCGCTGCTGCTGCCCGCCCGAGAGCGCGCTCGGCCGGTAGGGCGCCTTGTCGGCGAGGCCGACCTCGGCGAGGCGGGCGTGCGCGATCTCCGCCGCCTCCTCCTTGCCGAGTTTGCGCACACTGCGCAGCGGCAGGGTGATGTTGTCCAGCACGCTGCGGTGCCCGAACAGGTTGAAGTGCTGGAACACCATCCCGACGCGCTGCCGCAGCGCGTCCGGATCCGACGAGATGACGCTCTCGCCGCCCAGCAGCAGGTCGCCCGAGTCGGGCTCCTGGAGGCGGTTCACGCAGCGCAGCAGCGTTGACTTGCCGGAGCCCGACGGCCCGATGATGCAGGTCGTGCGGCCTTTCTCGACCTTGAGGTTCACGCCCTTCAGCACTTCGAGGGTGCCGAAGGAGACGTGGATGTCGCGGAGTTCGACGCTCGATGAGCGTACGGCGGCGGTCATGGCATCGGCACCTTTCCGGTGTTCAGGAGTTCCGGCTCGCCGCCCTCGTCGTCGACCCGGATCTTCTTGCCGGTGCGCAGCTTCTTGTCGATGTAGTTGACCAGATGGGTCAGCGGCACGGTGATCACCAGATACACCGCACCCGCCGCGACCAGCGGCGACAGGTTCCCGGTGTTCGCCGCGAGATCCTGCCCGATGCGGAACAGGTCGCGCTGCTCGGCGAGGAAGCCGAGGAAGTACACCAGGCTGGAGTCCTTGACCAGCGCGATGAACTGGTTCACCAGCGCGGGCAGCACGCGCCGCACGCCCTGCGGGATGACGACGAGCGTCATCGCCTTGGTGTAGCTCATGCCCAGCGCGCGACTGGCCTCCATCTGTCCTTTTTCGACACTCTGGATACCGGCGCGGAAGATCTCGCCGATGTAGGCGGCCGCGATCAGGCTCAGCGCCAGAATGCCCAGCGGGTAAGGGTTCCGCGACAGCGACGGGATGAGGATCCCGCCGCCCTGCCCGATCACCAGGATGGTCAGGATCGCGGGCAGGCCGCGGAAGATGTCGGTGTACACCCGGGCGGGCCAGCGCAGCCACGCCTTGCTGGACAGGCCCATCGTGGCCAGCAGCATGCCGAGCACGGTGCCGATCAGTGCCGAGAACACCGAAAGGATCAGCGTGTTCAGCAGGCCGGTCCCGAGAAGGTCGGGGAAGACCTCCCAGATGTACTCCCAGTTCAGGAAGGTGTTGAGGAAATCGTCCACTTACTTCTGCCCGGCCTTGAACTCCGCGGGCACCGGCGCGTTCGGCTCGAACCGCTGATGCACCCTTTCCCAGGTCCCGTCGGCGATGACCGCCTTGAGCCCGGCGTTGATCTTGCCCGCCAACTCGGTGTTGCCCTTCCTGACCGCGAAACCGTGCGGGATCGTCGTGGTGATCGCCTTGACCACCTTGAGTTTCGCGTCCGGGTTCTTCGCCGCGTAGTCCTCGGCGGTCGCCTGGTCGAAGATCGCGCCGTCGATCGCGCCCGACTTCAGCGCGGCGAGGGCGGCGGCGTCCTGCGGGAACTTCACCGCCTGCGCGGTGGGCGCGTTGGCCGCCAGCCAGCTGTCCGACACCGTGCCCTGGACGACGCCGATCCGCTTGCCCGCCAAGGAGTTCTCATCGGTGATCGCGACGCCCTCGCGGGTCTCGATGCCGAGCGACTGGTAGTTGTACGGCGCCGAGAAGTCGACGGTCTTGCGGCGTTCGTCGGTCTGCGAGATCCCCGAGCTGCCGATGTCGAACTTGCCGGTGGCGACCTGGCCGAGCAGCGCCGAGAACTCCGTGGAGACGAATTCGAGTTTCAGGTTCTGGTGCGCGGCGATGGCCTTCAGCAGCTCGTTGTCGAACCCGGTGAACACGCCGTTTTCCTGATAGGCGTTGGGTTTCGAGTCGCTGAGAGTGCCGACGCGAAGGGTTTTCCCGCCGGCGTCCTCACCGCCGCCGCACGCCGTCAGCACCGCCACGAGGGCGGCGCTGACGGCGGCGGCGAGTGACTTCTTCATCGTGATCCTCACGCCTTGAACTGGTCCGGGACCGGGGCCGTCGGCAGGAACTTCTCGTGCAGCTTGACCCAGGTGCCGTCGGCGATGACCTGCTTGAGGCCCTCGTTGATCTTGGTGAGCAGCTCGCTGTTGCCCTTCTTCACCGCGAAGCCGTGGGGCACGTCGGTGGTGAAGGACTTGACGACCTTGAGCTTCGCGTCGGCGCTCTCCTTGACGTTCGTCTCGGCGATCGCCTGGTCGAGGATGTAGGCGTCGACGGCGCCGCTCTTCAGCGCGGCCAGCGCCGGGGCGTATCCCGGGAAGCGGACGGCCTGCGCGTCGGGCACCGTCGAGGTGAGCCACTTGTCGCCGACGGTCGCCTGGATGACCGCGACCCGCTTGCCGGACAGGCCCTTCTCCTCGGTGATCGGCGAGCCGTCCTTGGTCTGGATGCTCATGACCTCGAAGTTGTACGGGCTGGAGAAGTCGACGTTCTTCTTGCGCTCGTCGGTCTGCGCGATGGCCGAGCTGCCGATGTCGAACTGGTTGTTCGCGACCTGGCCCAGCAGCGAGGAGAAGTCGGTCGACGCGAACTCGAGCTTCAGGTTCTGCTTGGCGGCGATGGCCTTCAGCAGTTCGTTGTCGAAGCCGGTGTAGTTGCCGTTCTCGACGTAGATGTTCGGCGGCGCGTCGCTCAGCGTCCCGACGCGGAGGGTCTTCTCGGTGGCGGACTCGCCACCACCGCAGGCGGCGAGCACGGCGACGAGGCCCGCGGCCAGCGTGGCGAGCAGCGTTTTCTTCATGATTTTCAGACCCCCGAGTTCTGCACGGGCAGGCCGGGGCCACCCTGTTCGAGTTCCTTGGGCAGCGGCTCGGTCTTGAAGAACCGAGCGTGCAGGCGGGCGACGGTGCCGTCCGCCACGGCCTTCGCGAGGCCGTCGTTGAGCTTCTTCAGCAGTTCCTTGTTGTCCTTGCGGACGGCGAACGCGGACGGCGTGTCCTTGGTCTCGACGGTGTAGCCGAACTCCAGCCGCAGGTCCGGGTTCTGGTCGATGTACTTCTGCCCGATGTCCTTCGGCACGACCCAGCCGTCGAGGCTGCCGCCCTTCAGCTGCGCGAAACCGGCGTTGTAGTCGGGGAAGCGGACGACGTTGGCGCCGGGCACCTTGCCGGTCGCGAAGTCGTCCTGCACCGACGCCTGCACGACGCCGAGCCGCTTGCCGTTGAAGGCGCTGACGTCCTTGAGACCCGCGCCCTTCTTGGTGATGATCGAGGTGAACCCGGTGCTGTAGCCGTTGCTGAACGCGACGGTCTTCTTGCGGGCCTCGGTGGTGGAGATCGTGGAGCTGCCGATGTCGAACTTGTTGGTGGCGACGGCGGCGAGCAGCCCGGCGAACTCGGTGCCGACGAACTCGACCTCGAAGCCCTCGCGCTTCGCGATGTCGCGCAGCAGTTCGTTGTCGTAGCCGGTGAAGGTGCCGTTCTCCAGGTAGATGGACGGCGGCGCGTCGGTGAGGGTGCCGACCCGCAGCTTCTGGCCGGTCGTGCTCGCGTCACCGGAGCCGCAGGCGGCGAGGGCGAGGGTGGCCGCTCCCGCCGTGACGACGGCGACGATTTTCGACAGCGTGGATCTCATCGCTTCTTCCGTGGGTGTCGGCGCGCAAGGCGCGATACAAACACGCCAGGCCGCCTCATGGGCCGCCTGGCGCTCCGGGTTCAGCGATCGAGATTAGGCATTTCGCCCGATCGAGTAACTTCGTCTCACTCTGTGAACGCCCCGTGGTGGGGCTGCTCACAGGTCAGAGAATCGGCGCCGGCGAGTAGTTCGCCGCCTCCGGGAAACGCTCCAGAATGGCCTCGACGCGGGACGCGATCGCGGCCACCTGACGGGGCGCGACACCGGTGAACGAGATGCGGTCGGCGAGGAGTTTGTCCAGCTCACCGCGGTCGAGCGGGATGCGCTCGTCGGCGGCGAGCCGGTCGAGGAGGTCGTTCTCGGCCAGCCCCTGCTCCCGCATCGCGAGCGCGACGCCGACGGCGTTCTCCTTGATCGCCTCGTGAGCGGTTTCACGCCCGACGCCCGCGCGGACCGAGGCCATGAGCACCTTGGTGGTCGCGAGGAACGGCAGATAGCGATCGAGCTCACGTCCGATGACCGCCGGGAAGGCGCCGAACTCGGCCAGCACAGTGAGGAAGGTCTCCAGCAGACCGTCGAGCGCGAAGAACGCGTCGGGCAGCGCGACCCGGCGGACGACGGAGTCGGACACGTCGCCTTCGTTCCACTGGTCGCCGGCGAGTTCGCCGATCATCGACAGGTAGCCGCGCAGCACCACGGCGAGCCCGTTGACCCGCTCGCACGAACGGGTGTTCATCTTGTGCGGCATGGCCGACGAGCCGACCTGGCCGGGCTTGAAGCCCTCGGTGACCAGCTCGTGGCCGGCCATCAGGCGGATCGTCTTCGCCAGGCTCGACGGGGCGGCCGCGAGCTGGACGACGGTGGACAGCACATCGAAGTCGAGCGAACGCGGGTACACCTGGCCGACGCTGGTGAACACGTTCTCGAAGCCGAGGTGGGCCGCGACCCGCGACTCCAGTTCGTCCAAAGTGGACTCGTCGCCGAGCAGGTCGAGCATGTCCTGCGCGGTGCCGACCGGGCCCTTGATCCCGCGCAGCGGGTAGCGGCCGATGAGGTTTTCGAGCCGGTCGAAGGCGACCAGCAATTCGTCGGCGGCGGTGGCGAACCGCTTGCCCAGGGTCGTCGCCTGCGCGGCGACGTTGTGCGAACGGCCTGCCATCACCGTGTCGGCGTGCTCGACCGCGATCGCGGTGAGCCGGGCCAGCACCGCGCCGACGCGGCCGCGCACCAGCTCCAGCGAGCGCAGCACCTGCAGCTGCTCGACGTTCTCGGTGAGGTCCCGCGACGTCATGCCCTTGTGGACGTGCTCGTGCCCGGCGAGCGCGTTGAACTCCTCGATGCGGGCCTTCACGTCGTGCCGGGTGACCCGCTCGCGCGCGGCGATCGAGTCGAGGTCGACCTGCTCCAGGACGCGTTCGTAGTCGGCGACGACACCGTCCGGTACCTCGACGCCGAGGTCGGCCTGCGCGCGGAGCACGGCGAGCCAGAGCTCGCGCTCCAGCACGACCTTGCGTTCCGGGGACCAGAGTTCGACCAGCTCAGGCGAGGCGTAGCGGCCGGCGAGCACGTTGGGGATGCGGGGCTTGTCCGTCACGCGGCCAGACTAACCGGCGCTAGGCGAGGGCCGCCTGGAGCATGCGCGCGGCGGCGGCCCTCGGCTCCGGGTCGACCTCGATGAGCGCGTTGACCACGGCACCGTCGACCAGGGCGACGAGCCGCTCCAGTTCGGTGGCGTCCACAGGAGTGCCGGAGCGCGCGAAGATCTCGTGGAGCAGCTCGTACAGCTGCGCGGACAGCGTCCGCATCAGGGGACGAAGGTACGGACGGCGCCCTGTCCCGACGAGGCGTTCGTAGCGCAGGAGGACCGCTTCGGCGTCGGCCTCGCGATCGGGGCGAAGCGGGCCGAGGAGCATGTCCAGCACCAGGTCGACGGTGGCCTCGACGCCGCGATTGCGGGTCGCCAGCTCGTCGAGACGCTGCCTCCCGTCCTCCAGCTCGACTTTCGCGTGATGCTCCACCGCGGCGGTGACCAGTTCTTCCAGCGAGTCGAAGTAGTACGTCGTCGAAGCGAGCGGCAGGCCGGCCCGCTCGGCGACCGCACGATGCCGCACGGCGTCGAACCCGCCCTCGGCCAGGAGCGACGAGGCGGCCTCGATCAGCTCGGCACGGCGTCGCTCACCCTTCGGTGTGGTCGCTGCGGCGGTCATGGCGGGCTATTTTGCCAGCTCGGTCAGTAACGGGCGGCGAGCACGCCGACCAGCCTGTCGACGTCGGACTCGGGAAGGGCGGGCCTGCCGGAGCCGTCGCCGAGGCTCACCACGACCACGAGCGACCCCTTGGCGGTGGTCCGCCGCGCCTCGGCCGCTCCGGTGGGCATCACCGGGACGGATGAGCCCGCCGGGTAGACCGCCGCGGAGACCGTGCCGCCCGGCACCTGGAACCCCGCGGACCTGGCTCCCGTCGTACAGATGTCGCCGGGCGTCGACTTGGCGACATCCACGGGGACCGGGAGCTCGCCAGCGAGGGCGGTGGCGAGCTCCCGGTCCACCTGGTCGCACCCGTAGGTGCCTTCGGCCACCAATGGGCCGGTCTTCTCTGATCCGCCGCCCCCCTGCTGAGGCGGCGGGTTCGAGAAGTTCGAGGACTCCCCGTCCTGAGGACGTGCGGACGCCGCCCCGGGTTGCCCCGCGGACGCCGCTTCCTGATCGGATTTGGCCGCGGTCCCCAGTTCGAAGTCGGTTCCGCCGAGCACGCCGAACATGCCCACCCCGGCCAGCACCAAAACCACCGCACTACAGGCCACCGCGATACCGTTTCGGCGTCGAGCGGTGGCGCGTTTCGAGGCGCGGACCACGTCGGCGGTGTCGAAGGTCGGCGACGGCGCGTCGCCGGGGGCGTCACGGAACAACGCCTTCAGGTCATTCTCGTCCATCCCGTGCCACCTCCTCCTTCTCCATGACCTGCCTGAGATTCGCCAGCCCGCGCGCGGTCTGGCTCTTCACGTTCCCTTCGCTGCAGCCCAGCGCCTTCGCCGCCGCGCCGACATCAAGCCCCTCGAAGAACCTGAGCACCAGCACGGCCCGCTGCTTCGGGGGCACTTCGCGCAACGCGGCCAGCAGGTCTTCCCTGGTGACGACCTGTTCGCCGAGGTCGAAGCCGTCCTGCGGCGGTTCGGGCAGCTCTTCGGTCTGCCACTCCCGCCGCCACGGCCGCCTCGACTCGTCGATGGCCGCCCTGACCAGCGTCTTCCGCACGTAGGCGTCGGTCGCCGCCCGTTCTCTGATCTTCTTCCACCTCCGGTGCAGCGCGACGAACGCCGTCTGCGCGAGATCGTCCGCACGATGCCAGTCACCGCAGAGCATGTACGCGGTCCTGCGCACGGAGTCCCGCTTCGCGGCGAAGTACTCCGCGAATTCTTGTTCGTCGCGCTGGTTCACGCGGTTATTGTCTCCGCTCTTGCCTCGTCGGTGGGTAGGACGGAACCGGGGGCGTCCACGGTTGCATGAGCGGGCGCGGCGGACCAGCCGGGGACGAGATTCATCGCGGGCCCGTCGATGTGATGTGATCGTACCGTGACCTCGCGCTCTCTCCCGCTGCTCGATTTCCGCTCCGACACCGTCACCCGCCCCGACGACGTCATGCGCCAGGCCATGGCGAAGGCCGAGGTCGGCGACAACGTCCTCGACGGTGACCCGACCGTCTCCGCGCTCGAACAGCGCGCCGCGAAACTCCTCGGCATGCCCGCCGCGCTCTGGACCCCGTCCGGGACCATGGCGAACCTGATCGCGCTGAGCATCCATCTCCAGCGTGGCGATCGGTTCCTCGCGCCGCGGGGGTCGCACGTCATCACCGACGAGCTCGGTTCCGCCGCGTGGCTCGCGGGCGGCATGCCGGAGCCGCTGGAGCACGACGCCGGGCCCGGACGGCCGACGCCGGAGACGCTTTCGGCCGCGATCGGCGTCCCGCGCGGGCCGTACTACGCGCTGCGCACCCCGCTGTTGTGCCTGGAGAACACGCACAACACGGCGGGCGGCGCGGTCACCCCGCCCGACGAACACGCCCAGCTGGTCGCGGTGGCGAAGGAGGCCGGGCTGACCGTGCACCTCGACGGCGCCCGGATCTGGCACGCGTCGGTCGCGCTGGAGGTCCCGCCCGCGGCGCTCACGGTCGGCGTCGACACCGTGTCCGCGTGCTTCTCGAAGGGACTCGGCGCGCCCGTCGGCTCGGTGGTGGCCGGCAGCGAGGAGTTCGTCGAGAAGGCGCGGCGGATGCGCCAGATGCTCGGCGGCGGCGTCCGCCAGGCCGGCGTGCTGGCCGCGGCCTGCATGGTCGCGCTGGACCGCATCGGCGACCTCGCCGAAACACACGAGAACGCGACCCGGCTCGCGGCCGGGTTCGCCGAGCACGGCTGGGAGGTCAACACTCCCGAGACCAACATCGTGCAGGTCACCGCACCGGACCTCGAAGGACGGCTGGCGTGGCTGGCCGGGCTCGGGATCTTGACGCTGCCCAGCTCGGGCCGGATCCGGTTCGTGGCGCACCGGGACCTTTCCGCCGCGGACATCGAAGAAACCCTTCAACGCATCAAGACCGGGGGCTGAACATGAACTGGATCGTCTTCGACTACGGCGACGTCATCAGCGAGCACACCGACGCGCTGCCGACCCTGGCCAAGGCCTTCGACCTCGACGTCGCCGACTTCGAACCGCACTACTGGGCCGAGCGGGTCCAGTACGACTCCGGCGGCTCGGACCTCGAGTACTGGCAGAACGTCGGCCGCGCGCTGAACGTCCCGGTCGACAAGGCGTTCGCCGACGAACTGACCCGCATCGACGTCGAGGGCTGGACGCATCTCGAACCGGACGTCCTCGAACTCCTGGAAGGGCTGCACGAAGCAGGCGCGGCGCTCGCGCTGCTCTCGAACGCGTCGTCCACCTTCGGCCGCTGGGTTCGCGAGCAGGAGTGGGCGAAGCTGTTCCGGGTGAAGCTCTTCTCCGGCGACCTCGGCTGCATGAAGCCCGACGCGAAGATCTATCGGATCCTGCTCGCCGAACTCGGCGCCGAACCGGGCGACTGCCTGTTCTTCGACGATCGTCAGTCCAATGTGGACGGTGCGCGGGCGGTGGGGATGAAGGCCGAACGCTGGGTCGGCGTGACAACAGCGAAATCCAGTTTCGGCTCTTCGGAGGAATAATTCACCCTCACCGCTCATCCGCTTACGCGCGGTGAAGCCGATGACCTACGCTGAACGCGTCCAAACCGAGTTACCCCGGTAGGTGCCCATGTCAGCGGACCAGCGCCCGTTCGTGCCCGTCGATTTCGACCGGCCGAGCATCGCGAGGGTCTTCGACGCGCTCATGGGCGGCCAGGACAACTACGAGGCCGACAGGGTGGCGCTGCGCCAGATCCTGGAGATCTCGCCGGACGCGCGGACGATGGCCAAGGAGGTCCGGCACTGGCTGGTGCGGACCGTGCGCTACCTGACCGATCAGGAAGGCATCGACCAGTTCCTCGACCTCGGCTCCGGCTTCCCGAGCATGGACAACACGCACCAGGTCGCGCAGCGGTACAACCCCGAGGCGCAGGTCGTCTACGTCGACCGGGATCCGGTGGTGCAGGCGCATGGCCGCGCGTTGCTCGCGGCGAACGACTTCGCGCATATGGTCGCCGCGGACCTGACCGAACCGGCCGAGGTCGTCGAGCAACTCGCCCGCACCCACCGGCTGGACTTCGAGCGGCCCGTCGGGCTGGTCCTGTGCGCGATCGTCCATCACCTCCAGGACCTCGACGAGGCACGGAAGATCGTCCGCGCCTACGTCGACGCGCTGGCCCCGGGCTCGTTCGTCGCGCTGCTGCACCAGCACAACCCCGCCGACGGCTCCGAAGCCGCCGACGTCGCGACGGCGCTCGAGAAGCGCTTCAACGGCACGGGGCTGGACACGCTGTACCGCACGCGTGACGAGATCGAGTCGTTCTTCGAAGGACTCGACCTCATGGAGCCCGGGCTGACGTACCCGCACCTGTGGTGGCCGGACGGCCCGCGCTTCACCCCGCTTTCGCCCGTGAACTTCACGTCGCTCGGCGGGGTGGCGCGTAAGCCTTAGCGGCGGAGCTGCTTCGGGGTGCCCTTGCCCTTGATGGCGCCGTACGCGGCCGTGCCGAGGAAGACCGCGCCGCCGATGACGGCGATCCAAAAAACGGCCTTCACGAGGAAACCGAGCACGGATCCGAGCACCATGAAGGCCACCCAAGCCAGGATCAGCCCGCCGACGATCTTCCAGAACATGGCATCCTCCGATTGCCTCACCGTGCCCGAGCGGGCCCGGTGAGTCCAGGTTGTCAGGCAGAGCTCGCGAGCGCCTTCATTCCGCCTAACGTTCAGGGTGATTTCCGGGTTCCCCCTGACCGAGCCAGTCGCCCAGCCTGCGGACCCCTTCCTCGATGTCCTCGCGAGAACCCGCGAAGGAGAACCGCACGAACCGGCCGCCGTCGACCGGGTCGAAGTCGATCCCGGGGGCGATCGCGACGCCGGTGTCGGCGAGGAGCCGCTGGCACCAGCTGAGGCTGTCGGTCGTGTACGCGGAGACGTCGGCGTAGGCGTAGAAGGCGCCTTCGGCCGGTGCCAGCTTGTCGATACCGATGCCCTTGAGGCCGGCGAAGAGCACGTCGCGGTTGGCCCGGTAGCGCTCGACGTGGCCATTGGCCTCCGCGTACGCCTCCGGGGTGAACGCGGCGACCGCGGCGTGCTGGGAGACCGCGGGCGGGCAGATGGTGAAGTTGCCGGTCAGGACGTCGATCGCGCGATGCAGCCGCTGCGGCGCGAGCATCCAGCCGAGCCGCCAGCCGGTCATGGCGAAGTACTTGGAAAACGAGCCGAGGACGAGCGCTTCGTTGCCGTACTGCCAGGCGCAGTCGAGCCCGGCGCCGTAGGAGATCCCGTGGTAGATCTCGTCGCTGATCAGCTGCACACCGCGTGACGCGCACCAGCCGCTGATCGCCGCCAGTTCACCCGGCGGCAGGACGGTGCCGGTCGGATTGCTCGGGCTGGCCACGATGAGTCCCCTGATCGGCCCCAACTCGTCGAGCAACGCGACGGTCGGCTGGAAGTTCGTGTCCGCCCCAGTGGCGAACTCGACGACCTCGCAACCGAGCACCTTCAGCAGGTTGCGGTAGGCCGGATAGCCGGGCCGCGCCATCGCGACGCGGTCGCCCGCCTCGAAGGCGCTGAGGAACGAAAGCAGGAAACCGCCGGAAGAACCGGTCGTCATGATGACGTCCTGCGGGCTCACGTCGACCGGGTACGTGCGGTTGTAGTGCTCCGCGACGGCCTCGCGCAGCTCCGGGATGCCGAGCTGCTCGGTGTAGCCGAGGTTGTGGTCCTTCAGCGCCCGCTGCGCGGCTTCGAGCACGGGTTGCGGTGCCGGCGCGGACGGCTGACCGGCGAGCAACGGGACCAGGTCGCCATGGCTGCGCTGCCGGGCCTGTGCGGCCGAAAGGACGTCCATGACGTGGAACGGCGGGACGTCGGAACGTGCGGCGGGACCGGGGATGAGCATGAGGTGAGGCTAACTCGCCTTCGAGAAGAGAACCGCGTAGCCGTCGAGGAGCCGTTGCAGGCCGAACTCGAAGAGCGTGTCGAGGTCGTAGTCGAACGGAGCGCGCGAGACGACACCGGCGAAGTTCGGGAACCGGCCGCCGGAGACCAGGTCCCAGAGGATCGGCTCGTGCTCCGCCAGCCAGGCGTCGGCCGAAACCGCGGTGCCGGATTCGGTGTCGGCCTCCGCCTCGAAGCTGAGCGCGATGCCGCGGACGTGGTTGAAGATCGTGATGTGCGCGTACATGATCGTCGACGGTGGGAGGCCGTGACCGTCGAGCGCACGGGTCGCCCAATCCGCGTGGGCGAGCAGGTTCGGCAGCGGCTGCGGGCGGGTGATCGAAAGCGCTTGCGCGAGCCAGGGATGCCGCCGGAACAGGGCCCATTGCGCCCTCGCCATCAGCTCCAGCTGAGCTCGCCAGCCGGGTGGCGGTTCGGGTGGGAAGCGGATCTCGCCGAGGGCCATGTCCGCCATTTCGAGGATCAGCTCCTCCTTCGCGGTGACATGGCGATAAAGCGCCATCGTCGCGACGCCGAGACCGGAGGCGACGCGGCGCATCGAGAGCGCGCGGATTCCCTCGGCGTCGGCGATCCGGATCGCGGCCTTCACCACTCGCTCGCGGGACAGGTCCGCCTCGGACCTCGGCGCGGCCTTTCCGGCGCGGCTCGCGACGACCGTGCCCGCGCCGGGTTTGGCGACGACAAGGCCGTCCCGTTTGAGCGTGGCGAGCACCTTCGTCGCGGTCGCCATCGCGACACCCCACTCGGCGATGATCCGGCGGGTCGAGGGGACCTTGTCGCCCTCGCGAAGCTCGCCGGACGTGATCCGGCGACGGATCTCGGCGGCGATCCGCAGGTAGGGCGGATCGATTCCTGCCATAGTGCACCCTATCGCATTCCAGGCAGCGCACTAGCCGGACCGCACTAGTGCAGCGAAGATTTTCTGTGCGTTTTCCTGGGGCTTCGCTGAAGTGTCCATACGTTGTACGCAGTGCTTCAAACCACCGTACACAGGGAGTGGACATGCGGAAGGTCCTGATTTCGGGCGCGGGTATCGCCGGTACGACGCTGGCGTACTGGCTGCGGCGGCACGGTTTCGCGCCGACGGTCGTCGAGCGGGCACCTGTGCCCCGGGTCGGCGGGCACGCGGTCGACATTCGCGGCACGGCGCTCGGCGTCGTCGACCGGATGGGCGTGCTCGAGCGCCTCCGGGAGCTGCGGACGGATATGTGCGGGATGTCGTTCGTGAACGGCGCGGGCAAGACCCTCGTGAAGGTCACCGACCACACGCTGACCGGCGGGCTCACCGACAGCGAAGACGTCGAGATCCTGCGGGACGATCTCACCGACACACTGGCGTCGGTCGCTCAAGAGGGTGTCGAGTACGCCTACGGGAACTGGATCACCGGGATCTCGCAGCAGCCGGACGGCGTCCGGGTCGCCTTCGCCCACGGGGAGGGGCGGGACTTCGACCTCGTCATCGGCGCGGACGGGCAGCACTCGGCGGTGCGATCACTGGTTTTCGGTGCGGAGAAAGAGTTTTCGCATTATCTGGACACCTATCTCGCGGTGTTCACCGTGCCGAACTTCCTCGATCTGGACCGCTGGCAGACCTTCCACATGACGCCGGGGAAACTGGCCGGGCTGTACAGCGCGCGAAAGAACACGGAAGCGCGGGCGATGCTCGGTTTCCAGTCGCCGGAACTCGACTTCGACCGGCACGACCTGGAGCGGCAACGAAAACTGATCGCCGACCGGTTCGCGGGCCAAGGCTGGGAAGTGCCTAGGCTGCTTCGCGAAATGGCGTCGAGCGAGCTGTACTTCGACTCCATGGCCCAGATCCGGATGGACCGGTTCACCGACGGGCGGGTCGCGCTGGTCGGCGACGCGGGCTATGGACCGTCGCCACTTTCGGGACAGGGCACCAGTTTGGCACTCGTCGGGGCTTACGTGCTCGCCGGTTCGCTGGCCGCTTCCCTTGACCACCGCGCCGCTTTTTCTTCCTACGAAAGGGAAATGCGGCCGTTCATCCTCCGGAACCAGGCACTGGCTTCGCTGAACCAGAAGAAGCAGACGCGGTTCCGGCAGTGGAAGCAGATCCAGTCGATGCGGTTGCTGCCCTATCTGCCGTTCCGCGACCGGGTGATGAAGGCGGCCATGCGACCGCTCACGGAAGCGGCGAACGCCTTGGTGCTCAAGGATTACTGACCGCTCGGCAATGTCGGGCGCCGAAGGCGTGTTGCGAAAGTCACTTTCGCAACTTTGAAGGTTGCGAAAGTGGCTTTCGCAACACGACGGCCAAGGACTCGCGTGACTGGGCGGCCGACACGCGTGATTGGACGGACGACACATGTGTCCAGACGGACGTCACGCGACGCAATACGACCGCGAGCGTGGCGGCCGTCCAGTCACGCGTGTCGTCCATCGGATCACGCGTGGCGGCCGGGACGAGGCGTTAGTAGCCCTGGTATCCGCCGCCACCGGCCATGGACTTCAGACCCGGGTGGCCTTCGAAACCGCCGTACCGCGAGAACGTGTACCGCACGCCCGCGATGATGTTGTCCACCGGGTTGTAGATGTCGTCGTGCCCGGGAAGCTTGTGCGCGTTGAAGGTCGGGTCGATGCACTGCATCAAACCCTTGGACGGTGTGCCCTTCGCCGCGTTGGAGTCCCAGTTGTTGATGGCGTTGGGGTTACCGCCGGACTCCTTCTCGATGATCGTCCAGATCTTCTGGATGTCCGCCTCGGTCACCGGGATCCCGTTGGCCTGCAGGATCTTGATGGCCTCCTGGATCCACTGCTGGACGTTGCCCGGTGGCGTCGTCGACGGGGGACCTCCGCTCGGCCCGAGGCCGCCGCCCCCACCACCGCCACCGCCGCCTCCTCCACCGCCACCGGTGTGGAGACCACCGGTGCGCTTGGGGACGGAGCCGTCCTTGCCGGGCATCGGGACGGTGGAGTAACCGCCCTGGATGTCCTTCTTCATCAGCTCTTGGGACTTCTGGATCATCTGGTTGGCCTGGTCGAGCAGGCCCTTGACCCGGCCGTCGGCGTCCTTGGCGATGCCGTTGATGTCGGTCTTGGCCTTCTGGATGATCTCGTCGGCCGAAGGGCTCGGCGCCGGTTTGTGATCCTTCTCGGCCTGCGCGGCGGCCGTGATCGCCGCGTTCTTGTCCTTCTCCGCCTGCGCGTTCCTGGTGTTGACCGCCGCTTCGGCGTCTTCGTAGACGCCCTTCACCTGGGCCTTGATGTTGCCGAGATCGGTGTGGACGCGACTGAGGTCGTCGACGACCTTGCCCAGCTGCTCTTCGACGTTCTTCCCGGCCGTGGTGATCGACTTGACGTACTCGAAGAACGCTTCCGCGGCGGGCCCGGCCCAGACGCCGCCGTTCAGCGCTTCGGTCGACGTTTTCAACGCCGCGCTGTGATCACCCGCGTTGTCGGCGGCCGTCTTGAACTGCCTCGACGCGTTCTGAATGGCGGCGAGGTTGACTTTGCTGATCTGCTCGGCCTTCTGGACCAGTCCGTCCCAGCCATCCGGCGTGCCGGCGCCGACACCGTTCAAAGCCACTGCTCAAGCCCCCTTGGTCTTCGGCCCCCAGGCCTGGCGAGTCGTCACAGGTCCCCGTGCACCTTCAGGTTGTCCACGTGGACCGCTTCGGTCTCCTTGATCAACCCCGCCGCCTTTCGCAGCACGAAGGCCGTGGCCTCCATCAGCTGGCCGGCCGAATCGAATTCGTTGTGCACTCCCTGCTTGAACTTGCCGACCGCGCCCTGCGCGTCACCGTGCTCGTCCACTCCGCCGAAGGGGCTTTCCTTCTCGTCATCCATACCGGTGACGCCTTTTTTGGTCTTCTCGAACTCGTCCTTGAGCTTCTCCACCTGACCGGCGGCGATCCCCATGGAATCCGGGTCGTACACAGGCACGGTTCGTCATCCCCTTCACGGAAAAACTTGTGTCCGCCCGATCTGACGCGTGGCCGATCACGACGGTTCCCGCGCATACTTTAAGACCTCGGCAGTGGGCCGTGTGCGTATCCACGCCAACTTCCACCCCGCCGATAATCGGGCGAATCAGAAATCGGCGACTTCCCGGATACGCGTCGCCAGCAACTGATTGTCCGCCGGGGTGATGGTCGCCCAATCCCGTCCGTCGCGGTTCCGCGCGACCTGGAACAGATAGCGGCCCGCGTCCGTGTCGTAGAAGGCGACCACGCTGTCCGCGCGGCGGGGGCGGCCGTCGCGGCCCGCGCGTTCGGCGCCGAACTGGCCACGGGCCTCCTGGCCGAGCAGCATGCCCGCCACCTCTTGCGCCTGCCAGAGCGGTACGTCCAGGTCTTCCAGCGCGGTGACCAGCGCTTTCGCGTCGCCGCGGGCGGCGGCGTCGGCCTGGACCAGGAGGTCGTGGGGGATGCTGATCGACTGGCCGACGCCGGGGCCGAGATCACCCGCGACCGAGACGGCTGCCTCGGCCAGTGAGCTCTCGCGGGCGGGGATCAGCCACACCTGACCGGAGTCGATCACGCCGAGCAACGCCTGGTTGCCGACGCTGACCGCCTGGCCCTTGATCTCGCGGTCGGTCCACACCCAGACGTCGATGGCGAGCCTGGGATGCGCGAACAGGTTCAGCATGTCGACCAGTTCGCCCGACGCCTGGTGTCCCCGCGCGAGCCCTCGCGCGCGCAGGGATTCCCAGGCCTCTTCGATCAGTGCCGCCCGCTCCGTGTGGGTCGTTCCGGGGCTCGGCACGTCGAGCGCGACATGGCGGCGGGGCAGCCTTTCGGCTTCCCAGAGCATTTCGAACTCGAGTGCGGACAGCACCAGGCTGCCGTTGTCGTTCGGCACAGGTTCAGCGCGCTTCCCGGTTGCCGTGGTCACCGATCACGTCGGGCGACACCAGCCGCTCGTCGGTGAACAGGTCCTTGTCGTCGACGCCGTAACGCCTGATGTGCTCGGCGTCCTCTTCGACGTCCTGGGTGGCGGCGCGCTCCATGAACTTCGACTCGGGCTTCGGCTGCTTCGCGCCGATCTTCTCCGAGCGCCGCATGGCCTCCTCTTCGGGAAGCTCGCCGATCGGCAGCTGCCGGGTCGGCTTGACGCCGCCTTCCTGACGGGGACGGCGGTCGCGTTCCTTGTCGCCGCTCAGCGCGCCACCGGCGACACCGGCACCGAGCGCGGCGGCCCCGGCGCCCAGGTCGCCCGCGGCCGGGCCGGTGATCTTCGGGACGGCGGGGAAGCCGCGGCCGGATTCGTTGCCGGGGGCCATCGGCGTCTGCGGTCCGGAGCCGACTGAGCGGCCCTTGCCGAGCGCCTGGTCACCGCCGCCGGTGCCACCGCCGACGTTGCCGAAGACACCGGGACCGGAGCTGGAGCCGGGCCCCTTGCCGAGGGCACCGTCGATACCGGGACCGGGGCCGAACGACTTGCCGAGCGGCTGCGCCGACGTGGTGCTGTTCGGCGGCGCGCTGCCGGTGGACTGACCCGGCGGCGGGACGTTCGGGGTGTTCGGCGCGCCCGGCGGGACGAACGGCGGCGAGACGGGCGAGCCGGTGCCCGGGTACGACGGCCTGCCCTGTTCGGGCTGCGGGGACGGCCGGTTCGGCGTCACCCAGCCGGTGCCCGGCGCCGGGGCGGGCTTCGACGTGCCGGACGGCGTGGTCGAGCCCGCGGGAACGGTCGCGCCCGGGGCGGGCGCCGCCGAAGCGGTCTTCCGAGCCGTTCCGCCGCCCATGGCGACGCCGTACGCCGGGGTCGGAGCGTCGTAGGACGGCGCCTTCGGGTGGCTGACCGGCTGCGCGACCGGCGGCACGTACTTCGACTCGACGGCCGCCGACGCCGGGCGCACACTGCCATCCGGGGTGAGGTCCGTGGCCGTGCCCGCGAGGTCGAGCGGGCCGGACCCGCCGCCCGCCCCGGCGGTGGTCGTGGTCTGGGTCAGGTTCATCGCCTGCGGGTCGGCCAGGGTGTCGGTCGACAGCAGGTTCTCGCCGCTCGTCTTGGCGTAGTCGTTCAACGCCTCCTGCGCCTGCGCCCGCGCGTTGTTCGCGGCGCTGACCGTCTTGGCGTGGTCGGTCTCGAACCCGATGAGGCTCAGCAGGACGTCGCCGACGGTCAGGCCGCCGGCGCCCTTCCGGACCACTTCGGGATCCGGGAGCTTGTGCAGCGTCCGGTTGAAGGCCTCACCCTGGGCGAAGATCATCTCCGCGGAATGCGAGACCTTCGTGTTCGCGTCCTGGGAGAAGCCCGCCTGCTCGGTGAACACCTGACCGGCGGCGCCGCCCGCTTCGCTCTGCCATTCCACGCCGAGCTTGCCCAGCTCGTCGCGCAGCGTCTTGTCGGTGTCGGCGAGCGCGCCCGCGACGGATTTCAGCGCGTCGACGGCGATGCCGATGCTGCCGGTGCCGTCGCCGCTGCGGAACTGCTCGATCTCGGTCGCGATCCCGGTGTCGGTGTAGCCGTCGAACCGAAGATCGCGGAGCCTGCCCGCGAGGTCGGAAACGTTCACGCCGCCCTCCCTAGTTGCGTGCTTTCAAGGTCTGCAAAGCCAAATCGGCCGCCAGTGCGGATTTCTCGCACAGCTGCGGCATGGTGAACGCGCCGGCGGTGACGGTGACGGCCCGCACCGCCAGCGTCTGCCCCTTGGCGACACCGACGAGCGTTTCGCAATCACCCGGCGTGCCGGCGTCGCGGTGGTTCCTGATGGCGGGGAAACCGCCGACCTGCGTCGGCTCCGTCGTCATGCTGTTCTTCCGGCGCTTGCCGGTGAACCATTCTTCGACGTCCGCGGTGATCGTGCGGACGTAATAGCTGTGGAAGGGCTGCTCCGCGTCCGCGTCGAAGACACAGGTCGGCCCGTCGATCGGTTCCGCGGCCGCGCGCGGTTTGCTGTTGATCTCGAGCCGGTCGAGCTGCGGATCGGCGAGCAGGGCACACGGATCGGCACCCTGGAGGTTCAGCTCGGCGGGCCTGGCCGGCAGCGCGGACGCCTTGGCACCCTGCGTGGCCGAAGCCAGCGCGGGTTTGTCGGGGTAGGCCTGCCCGCCCGTGTCCGTGGTGCATCCGGCCAGTGCGAGGGTGAGCACGCCGCCGGACACCAGCACACGGGAGCTACGCCCGGTGAACACCACGGTCCCCGAACGCGGCGGCCTTGTCCGCATCACTGGTCTTGTACTCCTTGGCCGCCGTGCGGAGCTGGCTGACCAGACCCCGCAGACCGGCCACGTACGCCCGGACCTGCGCGGCGTACGACTGGTCGCCGTCGGCCACGAGCGAGTTCCACACGTCGGTCGCGTGCACGCTCACCGTGTCGTTGGCCGGAGTGTCGATCCGCAGCTGGTCGAGCCGCGTCATGAGCTTGTCCTGCAACGCGTCGACCTGCTCTTCGACGATCTTCGCCACTTCGAGCAGCTTCGACGGATCGACTCTGATGTCGGCCACCGACGGTGGCGTCGGGACCGCCGACGTGAGGTTCTGGACCTTGCCCGATGCTGCCATTCCCCACCCCTTGGACACTGCGCACGGTGACCGTTCGTCCTGCCTGAGGCTACCAACGCGGATGTATCGGCTGCCTAAGCTTTGCCGGAAATACCGGGTTAGACGCACCAGGTACCGGGAAGGTTCCGTCCGGAATTCACGAGACCGGGGTGGCGATCTCTCCCTTGGCGGCGAGGAGGGCGATGTCGGTGCGGTGGTGGGAGCCGGCCAGGTGGACCTTCTCGACCGTCGCGTAGGCGTCCTTGCGGGCGGCCTTCAGGTTCTTGCCGGTGCCGACGACCGACAGCACACGGCCGCCGGAGGAGACCACGGCACCGTCGTCGCGGCGGCGGGTGCCCGCGTGGAGCACGCCTTCGAGTTCGCCGCCGGTGATGACGTCGCCGGTCCTCGGCTTGCCGGGGTAGCCGTCCGCGGCGAGCACGACGGTGACCGCCGCGCCGGAATCCCACTCCAGCGGCGGCAGCTCGGCGAGCTTGCCGGTCGCCGTCGCGTGCAGGACCTTGCCGAGCGGGCTGCGCAGCAGCGCCAGGACGACCTGGGTCTCCGGGTCGCCGAACCGGCAGTTGAACTCGATGACCTGCGGACCTTCGGAAGTCAGCGCGAGACCGGCGTAGAGCAGGCCGGAGAAGGTGGCGCCGCGCTCGTCGAGCTCGTCGACCACGGGCTGGACGATGCGGGCGACGACGTCGTCGACCAGGTCCTTCGGCGCCCACGGCAACGGCGCGTACGCCCCCATGCCGCCGGTGTTCGGGCCGGCGTCGCCGTCGCCGACGCGCTTGAAGTCCTGCGCGGGCAGCAGCGGGACGACCGTGCGGCCGTCGACGAAGCAGAAGAGAGAGGCCTCCGGGCCGTCGAGGAACGACTCCAGGAGCACCGGGTGCCCGCCGTCGAGGAGCATCAGGGCGTGCTTGCGCGCGACGTCGACGTCCTTGGTGACCACGACACCCTTGCCCGCGGCGAGACCGTCGTCCTTGACCACCCAGGTGGGGCCGAACCGGCCGAGCGCGGCATCGAGGCGGGCCGGGTTGTCGACGACCTCGCAGTGCGCCGTCGGCACCTTCGCGGCCGCCATGACGTCCTTCGCGAAGGCCTTCGAGCCCTCGATCCTGGCCGCGGAGGCGGAGGGACCGAAGCAGGCGATGCCCGCCTTCCGGACCGCGTCGGCGACGCCCGCCACCAGCGGAACCTCGGGGCCGACCACCACCAGGTCCGCCTGCCACTGCTTCGCGAGGGCGGCGACCGATTCGGGGTCGGCCGCGTCGACGCCGAGCTGCTCGGCCACCGAAGAGGTGCCGGCGTTGCCCGGGGCACAGGCCAGTGCGGTGACGGAAGGGTCTTCCGCGACCGCGAGGACGAGTGCATGCTCACGGGCGCCGGACCCGATTACCAGTACGCGCACGACGCACAGGGTAACCGGGCCGGTGAGCTACAGAGACGTCGCCGTCCTCGAGCGGGTGGTTCCATCCGGCGTTCACCCGGCGGTCAGGCCTCCGCCGGTCCGTCTTCGCCGACCGGACGCCTCCTGCGTCAAGGGTGGCGCGGTACCCCGAGTTCAAGCGAAAGAGGTCATCCACCATGCGAAAGCGCCTGGGCGTGCTCGCCCTGTCCGGACTCGCCGTACTCAGTGTCACCGGGTTGGCCGGCGCCGCCGAGCCGGGTGCCCGGGATGTGTCGGCGTCGGCCAAGGGCCACGATGGGCCGGTGATCGTCGGACACCGCGGCGCCCCCGGCTACCGCCCGGAGCACACGCTCGCCTCGTATGAGCTCGCCTACCGTCAGGGCGTCGACTGGGTCGACGTCGACCTGGTGCCGACCAAGGACGGCCAGCTCGTCGCCCGGCACGAGAACGAGATCGGCGGGACCACCGACGTCGCGAAGCACCCCGAGTTCGCGAACCGGAAGACGACGAAGGTCATCGACGGCACGTCGTTCACCGGCTGGTTCACCGAGGACTTCACGCTCGCCGAGCTGAAGACCCTGCGCGCGACCGAGCGCATCCCGCAGCTGCGGCCGAACAACAAGATCTACGACGGCCGCTACCAGATCGCCACCTACCAGGAGGTGCTCGATCTGACGCGCCGCCTCGGCCGCGAACTGCGCCGCGAGCTGGGGACGTACCCGGAGATCAAGCACTCGACCTACTTCGCGTCGATCAAGAACCCGACCGAGCCGAAGCTGGTCGAGCTGATCAAGCGCAACGGGCTCAACCACCCGAAGGCGCCGGTGATCATCCAGTCGTTCGAGGTGTCGAACCTGATCGAGCTCTCGCGTCAGGTGCGAGTGCCGCTGCTGCAGCTGACCTCGGCGTCCGGCGCTCCGGCCGACTTCATCGCGAAGGGTGACCCGCGGACGTACGCCGACCTCGTGACGCCGGCAGGCCTGAAGGAGATCTCGAAGTACGCGGACTACCTGGGCCCGGAGAAGGCGCAGGTCATCCCGGTGGTGAACGGTGCGCTGGGGCAGCCGACCAGGCTCGTCGCCGACGCGCACAAGGCCGGGCTGAAGGTCGGGCCGTACACGTTCCGCAACGAGAACAACTTCCTCCCGCAGAACCTGCGTTCGTCGGCGAACCCCGCCGAGTACGGCAACGCGTTCGCCGAGCAGGAGGCGTTCCTGAAGGCGGGTGTCGACGGGTACTTCGCCGATCACCCGGACACGGCGCTGGAGGCCGTGAAGGCCTTCCAGGGGCGCTGACCTCTCGGTACGTGAAGGCCCCCTTCATTGCGTCTAGCGCAGTGAAGGGGGCCTTCACGTACTTCAGGGAGCCTGTAGCGGGCGCAGAGGCGAGTGTCATGAAAGGGTCGTTCAGGACGAAATCCGTCCTGAACGACCCTTTCATGACATCTGGGGAAGGGTTTCTTGACGGGACCTTGACATGCGCAGGTCGGCGGGCCTAATTTCGGCGGATCTCAATGGTCTGTCCGCATACCTTTTAAGTGGGTGCCCGATGGATGTCTCTGACAAGCAGGCCGCAGAACCCGCCGACGAAGACAGTGCCCGGCTCCACCAACTCGGCTACGCGCAGGAACTCCGGCGCACGATGTCGACCTTCTCCAACTTCGCCGTCTCCTTCACGATCATCTCGATCCTCTCCGGCTGCCTGACCCTCTACGGGTTCGGCATGAAGACCGGCGGACCAGCCGCGATGATCTGGGGCTGGCCGCTGGTCGGCCTGTTCGTCATCCTCGTCGGGCTCGGCATGGCCGAGGTCTGCTCCAGCTACCCGACCGCGGGCGGCCTCTACTACTGGGCCGCGAAGCTGGCCCCGCGTAACGGCGCGGCCTGGTCGTGGTTCACCGGCTGGTTCAACCTCATCGGGCAGATCGCCGTCACCGCGGGGATCGACTTCGGCGCGGCGCTGTTCCTCAACGCCTTCCTCGATCTGCAGTTCGGCTTCGAGGCGACGCCGGGCAACACGATCCTGCTGCTGGCGATCATCCTGGTGATCCACGGCCTGCTGAACACCTTCGGCGTCAAGATCGTGGCGCTGCTGAACAGCATCAGCGTGTGGTGGCATCTGGTGGGGGTGCTGGTCATCGTCGGGGTGCTGATCGTCGTGCCCGCCAAGCACCAGGACGCGTCCTTCGTCTTCGGCGAGTTCGTGAACAAGACCGGCTGGGCTTCACCGGTCTACGTCTTCTTATTGGGGCTTCTCGTCGCGCAGTACACGCTGACCGGCTATGACGCCTCGGCGCATATGACCGAGGAGACCAAGAACGCGGCGAAGGCCGGACCGCGCGGCATCATCAACTCGATCCTCGTCTCCTTGGTCGCCGGGTGGATCCTGCTGATCGGCCTCACCTTCGCCATCCAGGACTACGACGGCGCCGTGGGCTCCGAGACCGGGGTGCCGCCCGCGCAGATCTTCATCGACGCGACCGGCGCGACGACCGGCAAGTTCCTCCTGCTGATCTGCATCGGCGCCCAGCTGTTCTGCGGGATGGCGTCGGTGACCGCGAACTCACGGATGATCTACGCCTTCGCCCGCGACGGCGCGATCCCGGGTTCGAAGTTCTGGCACCGCATCAACAAGCGCACCCAGACACCCACCAACGCGGTGTGGCTGGCCGCGGGCGGCGCGCTCCTGCTCGCCCTGCCGTACTTGTGGAGCGCGACCGCCTACGCGGCGGTGACCTCGATCGCCGTCGTCGGTCTCTACGTGGCCTACGTGATCCCGGTGTTCCTGCGGGTGCGCAAGGGCGACGACTTCGAGCCAGGACCGTGGAACCTCGGCCGCTGGGGCAAGCTCATCGGGACCATCGCGACCGTGTGGGTGTGCTTCATCTTCGTGCTTTTCATGCTCCCGCAGGGATCACCGGTCACCATCGACAGTTTCAACTACACGCCCATCGCCTTCCTCGTCGTACTCGGTGGTGCGGCGGTGTGGTGGTTCGCCTCGGCACGCAAGTGGTTCACAGGTCCGAAGGTGCAGGGTTCCGAGGAGGAACTCGCCGCCGTGGAAAAGGAACTCAAGGAGCTGGGGTAGCGGCGACGTTCTCCCGGGAGCGGCCCGCGCGGACTCCGGTCACCGCGGCCGCTCCCAACGCCCCGACTCCGGCGAAGGCGTAGAAACCCCACGGATACGCGATCCCGGCGCTCAGCAGCGCGCCGCCGAGGATCGGGCCGCAGATCGCGCCGACACGGCCGACCCCCGCCGCCCAGCCGATGCCGGTGGCGCGCATGACGTCCGGGTACGTCTTGCCGATGTACGCGTACACGAGCACCTGCGCGCTGAACACGAAACCGCCGGTGAGGAACACGGCCACGTACAGGCCGACGGCGGGCAGCTTCACGCTCAGCAGGGCGAGGAACACGGCCGCCCCGAGGAACCAGAAGATCACCGCCGGCCGGACGCCCACCTTGTCCGCCACCCGGCCCGCGACGAGCAGGCCGACGACACCGCCGAGGTTCAGCGTGAGCAGCAGCCCGAGCGCCGCGCCCAGCGGGTACCCGG
Source organism: Amycolatopsis keratiniphila subsp. keratiniphila (assembly GCF_001620365.2). Taxonomy (GTDB): domain Bacteria; phylum Actinomycetota; class Actinomycetes; order Mycobacteriales; family Pseudonocardiaceae; genus Amycolatopsis; species Amycolatopsis keratiniphila. The sequence continues at coordinate 63,792 of NZ_LQMT02000003.1, read as the reverse complement.
CCTGCCGCATGATCTCCGGCAGCCAGGTGTTGAGCCCGTAGACCAGCAGCAGGCCCATGAACGACGTCACCCAGAACGCGATGGTGGCGCGCAGGAGCCCGCCGCGGAACAGCCCGCCGACCACCTCCGTCGCCGACTTCTCCTGTGTCTCCCGCGCACGCTCGAAGGTCTCGGACTCCGGCAGGTACTTGATCATCAACGGGACCAGCACGAGCGCGGGCAGCGCGCCCGCGATGAACATCGCGCGCCAGCCGAGCGGCTGGATCAGCCAGATGCCGAGCAAGGCCGTGAGCACCGCGCCGACGTGATAGCCGGTCATCACCGTGGTGGTCGCGCTGCCGCCCTTTCCCTTGCGGGCGTACTCGGTGACCAGCGCGATCGCCGTCGGCAGGCAGCCGCCGAGACCCAGCCCGGCGAGGAAGCGCAGCAGACCGAAGACGAACGCCGACGGCGAGATCGCGCACAACGCGGTGAACGCCGAGAAGGCGGTGACCGCGATGATCAGCGCCTTCCGGCGGCCGATGAGGTCGGTGATCGTGCCGATCGCCAGCGCGCCGATCGTCATGCCGATCAGGCCGAACGTCGAGATCACCGACGCCGTGCCCGGTGTCAGGCCCCAGACGTGGTCACGGAGCAGCGCGGGCAGCACCGTGCCCAGGACGACCAGGTCGAATCCGTCGAGCAGTACCGCCGTCCAGGCGAGTGGGACCACCCACGAACGGGCCGCGGCAGGGGACATGGGGACCTCCAGCTGTGTTCGCTATGCGCACGAGTATGCACAATCCGAACGCTGTGAGCAAGGCCACTGGTCTCCTGAATGACATGAAAGGGCCGTTCAGGACGATGAATGTCCTGAACGGCCCTTTCATGACACAAGGTCAGCGCTTCGCGAGCTCCCCGAGAACCTGCCAGGTGCGGAGCCGCTCTTCGGCGTTCCGGATGCCGCTCTGTGCCGCGACGACCTCGGTCGCCCCGGCGTCGAAGTACCGCCGGATCTCGGCCGCGACGGTCTCCTCGTCCCCCGCGATCACCAGCTCACCGGCGGAATCCACGCCCTGGGCGTCGAAGACCGCGCGATAGGAGGGGATGTCGCGGAAGAACGCGTACTGCCGGTCGACCGCGGCGCGGACACCGTCGGGATCATCGGTCACGACGACCGGGACCATGGCGATGACGCGCGGCGCCGGACGGCCGGCGGCGGCCTTGGTGAGCTCCGGGACGATCAGCCCGGAAAGGGCCTTCGGCCCGGCGAGGAACGGGATCGTGCCGTCGGCGAGCTCGCCGGTGACGCGCAGCGCCTGCCGTCCCATCGCGGCGACGATCACCGGGATGTCCGAAGACCCCGCGACGGAAAGCGAGGCCGCGAAGCCCTTGGCGTGCGCCCGGACCGTCTCGCCGTGGAAGTCGACTTCGCCGCCGCTGAGCACCTGCCGGAGGATCGTGAGGTACTCGCGAAGGTGTTTGATCGGCGACGGGTACTCGATGCCGTACGCCGGTTCGAGCCAGTTCTTCGCACCGGTCCCCAGGCCGAGCACGAAGCGGCCCCCGGTGGCGGCCTGCGCCGTCTGCGCGAGACCGGTGATCAGCAGGGGATGCCGCGGGTAGATCGGGACGACGCTCGTCCCGACGGTGATTCCCGGGACCGCACGGCCCGCGAGGGCGGCGACGGTGATCGCGTCGTGCTCCATCTGCTGCGAGAACCAGACGGACGTAAGGCCCGCGTCGGCTGCCTGCCGGGTCTGCGTGATGAGTTCGTCGACGATGTTGACGGCGTCCGCGGTGTCCCCGGACGGGAGTGCCACTCCGATGGTCATGTTCGACGGCAACGACGGCGCCTTGAGGATATTTCGCCGTTCACCAGTTGGGATCATGCGCGCGGATCCCGGTGTTGGCCCACCCTGGGCGGCGTCCGACACCTCGATCCTGGAGAGACCCGATGTCGCTGACCGATGTCATCGAAGGAACCAAGACCGCCGTCGACGCCGACCCGCGCAACGCCGCCGTCTCGTTCAGCGTCGCCAACGCGCTGACCCCAGGGACCGCGACCCGGGTGGACGTGCGGGTGCGCGACCACTCGTTCGCCGTCGACGAGCCCGCCGCGCTCGGCGGCACCGACACCGCGGCGAACCCGGTCGAGTACGCGCTGGCCGCGCTGGGCTCGTGCCAGGTGATCACGTACCAGTTCTGGGCGTCGAAGCTCGGTGTGCCGCTCGAAGGCGTGCAGGTGACCGTGGACGGCGACATCGACCTGCACGGGTTCTTCGGGTTCTCGGAGACCCGGCCGGGCTTCGGGGATGTGCGTGTTTCGGTCGAGCTGAGCGGGCCTGCCGGGGCGGAGGTCTACGAGGATCTGAAGCGACAGGTGGACGAGCACTGCCCGGTGCTGGACCTGTTCCGGAACCCGACGCCGGTGAAGACTTCGCTCGCTTAAGACGCTATGAACGGGCCGTTCC
>NZ_LQMT02000003.1:281-61328 GCF_001620365.2 Amycolatopsis keratiniphila subsp. keratiniphila | reverse complement strand
ACGGCCCGTTCATAGCACGCGAAAAGGGGGTCAGACGAACTCGTGCCGCACGATGGTCTGCTCCCGGCCCGGACCGACGCCGATCGCCGAGATCCGCGCGCCAGAGAGCTCTTCGAGCCGCTCGACGTAGGCCCGCGCGTTCGACGGCAGCTCTTCGAAGGTGCGGCAGCCCGAGATGTCCTCGAACCAGCCCGGCAGCTCTTCGTAGATCGGCAGCGCGTGGTGGACGTCGGTCTGCGTCATCGGCATGTCGTACGTGCGGAACCCGTCGACCTCGTAGCCGACGCACACCGGCACCTTCTCCAGGCCGGACAGCACGTCCAGCTTGGTGAGGAAGTAGTCGGTGATGCCGTTGACCCGCACCGCGTAGCGCGCGATGACCGCGTCGAACCAGCCGGTGCGCCGCGAGCGGCCGGTGGTGACGCCGAACTCGCCGCCCTGTTTGCGCAGGTACTCGCCGGATTCGTCGTCCAGCTCGGTCGGGAACGGGCCGGAACCGACGCGGGTGGTGTAGGCCTTGAGGATGCCCAGCACGGTGTCGATCTTGCCGGGGCCGATGCCCGAACCCGCGCTCGCGCCGCCGGAGGTCGGGTTCGACGACGTCACGAACGGATAGGTCCCGTGGTCGACGTCGAGCAGCGTGCCCTGCGAGCCTTCGAGCAGCACGGTCTCGCCGCGTTCGAGGGCCTGGTTGAGCTGAAGGCGCGTGTCGGCGATGCGGTGCGCGAACTTCTCGCCCGCGGCCAGCACCTCGTCGGCGACCTGGTTCGCGTCCAGCGCCTTGCGGTTGTAGACCTTGACCAGCACCTGGTTCTTGAACTCCAGTGCCGACTCGACCTTCTGCCGGAAGATCTTCTCGTCGAGCAGGTCCTGCACGCGGACGCCGACGCGGGCGATCTTGTCCTGGTAGCAGGGGCCGATGCCGCGGCCGGTGGTGCCGATCTTGCGGCTGCCGAGGTAACGCTCGGTGACCTTATCGATCGCCACGTGGTACGGCATGATCAAGTGCGCGTCGGCGGAGATCAGCAGCTTGCTGGTGTCGACGTCGCGTTCCTCCAGCCCCGCGAGCTCGTCGAGCAGCACGCCCGGGTCGATGACGACGCCGTTGCCGATGACGTTGGTGACGCCCGGCGTGAGGATCCCGGACGGGATGAGGTGGAGGGCGAAGTTCTGCCCGTCGGGAAGGACTACGGTGTGGCCCGCGTTGTTACCGCCTTGGTAACGCACGATCCACTGGACGCGGTCGCCGAGCAGGTCGGTGGCCTTGCCCTTGCCCTCGTCCCCCCATTGGGCCCCGATCAGCACGATGGCCGGCATGTGACACTCCAGGTGTTCGGCGACTTGTGGTTTGGCGCTGGTAAATGCCGGTGCATGAGCGTAACGGAGGGCCTTCGGGTGCGCGGAATAGTGGTGGTCTGTCCCGAGGGCGAGCCCACACTCCCGGAGATCGACGACGTCGAAATGGTGCACGTCCCGAGCCGCCCAGGCAAGGCGGATATCGATCCCTTGCTGGGGGAACACGATCATCTCGTGGTCGCGGGCACCGACGCCGACCTCGCGGCGGTCGCACTGCGGCTGTTACGAAAAGAACAGCTCTCGGGCGTGTCGCTCGGCTTCGTGCCGTCGTCGCCGGACTCCGACGTCGCCCGGATCTGGAGCCTGCCGACGCAGCCACTGCGTGCACTCTCGCTCGCGCTGCGCGGCGAGGTCGACCCGGTGCCGCTGATCCGCGACGACACCGGCGGGGTGCTGGTCGGACGCGGGGTGATCGGGATGATCCGCGGCGTGGCCTACTGCGACGAGCACACCGTCCTGCGCGGGCCCGCGCGCTCGATCGAGGTCGAGCCGGACACGAGCGGTCCGGGGCTGATGGTGCGGGTGACCAAGGGGACGCTGTTCAAGCGGCCGTCGACGCAGTACGCGCGGGCGTTCCAGCTCGGCTGCATCCCGACGCGGCCCAGCAGCGACGGCGTCGCCCATCCGCGGGCCATGAGCCGATGGACCTGGTACCGGCACACGGAGGATCTCCGGCTGGTCCGTGGGCTCGAGTAGGCCATTCGGCTCAGAACCATCAGCTGGACTTTCCGAAGATTTTTCGGTGACGGACACCCTGTCCTACCTGCTCGTGACACCCTCCGTTCACGAATAGCCAGCAGAGTGTCATCCGATGGTGTTGCGTGGGTCATATCGGTGCCGCATGGTGACCAGGTCCCCAAACCTGACACGGAGGCAGCAATATGCCAACTGCGCTTGCTGTTCGTCGCTCCTTCACCGTTCTCGCCGTCTCGGCGATCGTCTCCGCGGGCGTGGTGGGTGTCGCCGAAGCGACACCCCCGGGCATCCCGTCGGCGGACACCGCCAAGTCCCAGCTCGCCTCGCTGACCGTCAAACCGGACGGTTCGTCGACCGGGTACAGCCGCGACAAGTTCCCGCACTGGTCCGACCAGGGCAACAGCTGCAACACCCGTGAGGTCGTGCTGAAGCGGGACGGCACGAACGTTCAGCAGGACAGCAGTTGCGCCGCCGTCTCCGGCAGCTGGTTCAGCCCCTATGACGGCGCCACCTGGCGCGCGGCGTCCGATGTGGACATCGACCACGTCGTCCCGCTGGCCGCCGCCTGGCGCACCGGCGCGTCTTCGTGGACCACCGCGCAGCGGCAGGCGTTCGCGAACGACCTCAGCTCGCCGCAGCTGATCGCCGTCACCGACAACGTCAACCAGGAGAAGGGCGACAAGTCGCCGGACGCCTGGAAGCCGCCGACCGTCGGCTACTGGTGCACCTACGCGAAGATGTGGACCACGGTGAAGTACAAGTACAAGCTGAGCATCAAGTCTGCGGAGAAGACCGCGCTGACGGACATGCTCAACCGCTGCTAGACCCCGTAAGTACATGAAGGCCCCCTTCCTTGCGCCTAGGTACATGAAGGGGGCCTTCACGTACTTTCACCGCTGTCAAGCGGAAAGGTGGGACGTTTCGCGGACTGGGAGCCGGGCTCAGCATATGGGCGGTGCTCAAGGCCGTGATTAGCGTGATTCGGGCAGGCGCAAGAGAAAGCGCCCCCCGTTCCCCGCTGGAGGCCACCCGGTGTCCCGTACCGCCGCCACTTCCTTACTCGCGCTCACCGCCCTCGTCGTCACTGCTTGCTCTTCCGCGGGTGGCGCGACGGGTGACGCCGGGCCGCCCAAACCCGGTGGCACGCTGCGACTCGGGATCTCCTCGAGCCCAGACTGCATCGACCCGCAACAGGTCGGCACCAACGCTTCGCTCAACGTCGGCCGTCAGCTGGTCGATTCGCTGACCGATCAAGACCCGGCCACCGGCGAGCTCAAGCCATGGCTGGCCGAAAAATGGGAGAGCAACACGGATTCGACCGCGTTCACCTTCCACCTGCGCGACGGCGCGACCTTCTCCGACGGCAGCCCGGTCGACGCCGCGGCGGTCAAGACGAGCTTCGACGCGATCAAGGCGCTCGGCCCGAAATCGCAGCTCGGCTCGGGCTATCTGGCCGTCTACAAGGGAACGACGGTCGTCGATCCGAAGACGGTGAAGATCGAGTTCTCCGTGCCCAGCGCAACAGTTCCTGCAGGCCAGCTCGACGATGTCGCTCGGCGTCCTCGCGCCCGCCGCGTACAAGAAGACCGCCGACCAGCGCTGCCAGGGCGACGGCCTGATCGGCTCCGGCCCGTTCGTTTTCGAGAGCCTGAAACAGAACCAGGAGATCGTCCTGGCGAAACGCAAGGGCTACAACTGGGGGTCGTCGCTGTTCAAGCACCAGGGCGAGGCGTATCTCGACAAGATCGCCTACAAGATCGTGCCGGAACCCGGGGTGCGCACCGGAAGTCTCGCGTCCGGGCAGCTCGACGCCATCACCGACGTCCAGCCGGTCGACGAACCGCAGTTCACCGGCAACGGCTTCGCCGAGCCCACGCGCCCGAACCCCGGCATCGTGTTCAACCTGCACGCCAACGTCACCAAGGGCGTGCTCACCGACGAGAAGGTCCGCCAGGCGGTGGTCAAGGGCATCAACCGGCCCGAGGTCACGAACACCGTGCTGACCCCGAACTACAAGCCCGCCACCAGCATCCTCGGCTCGGCGACACCGTTCCACACCGACCTTTCCCCGCTGCTCGCCTACGATCCGGCCGGCGCCACGGCGCTGCTGGAAAGCGCGGGCTGGCTCCCCGGACCCGACGGGATCCGCACCAAGAACGGGCAGCGGCTGACCGCGAAGGTCGTCTTCTCCCTGGTTTTCAACCAGAACAAGAGCGTGCTCGAACTCGTCCAGCAGCAGTTGCGCAAGATCGGCTTCGACCTTCGGATCGAGCAGCGCACGACGGCCGAGACCGTGCAGATCACGCAGAGCGGGAACTACGAGTACCTCTGGTACAACACCACCCGCGCCGACCCGGACATCCTGCGCAACCTGTTCTCCACCAAGGCGAACAACCGCAGCAAGCTGTCCGCGGGCAACCCGGTCGACGCGCCGCTCGACGCACAGTCGTCCACTGTGGACCCGGCGAAACGCAAGCCCGCGGCCGAGGAGGCACAGCGCGCGATCATCGAGCACGGCTACTCGGCGCCGGTGTTCGAGCTGACCCAGGTGCTTGCGCACGGACCGAACGCGCACGGCATCGGTTTCGAGGCGTCGTCGCGGCTTCAGCTGTTCGACGCCTGGGTGTCCGGCTCGTGACACGGTATCTGCTGCGGCGGATCCTGCAGGCGGTTTTCGTGCTGTGGGCCGCCTTCACCGTGTCGTTCGTGATCCTCTACCTCCTGCCGGGTGACGCGGTCAGCGCGAAGCTCGGCGGAGGTGAGGCCGGCCTTTCGGTGACACCGGAGCAACTGGCCGCGGCGAAGGCGGAGTACGGACTCGACGATCCGTTGCCACTGCAGTACGGAAAGCGGCTGCTCGCGGCTTTGCAAGGCGACTTCGGCCGTTCGATCGCCACCGGGGACGACGCCACGAACATGGTCGTCTCGGCCCTGCCGCCGACGCTGGCGGTGACCGGCTTCGCCCTGGTGCTCGCGATCCTGTTCGGCGGCGGGATCGCGTTCGCCGGCACCCTCACGCGGCACCGCTGGCTGGGCAATCTCCTGCTCGCGTTGCCGCCGCTGGGGATCTCGTTGCCACCGTTCTGGGTCGGGCTGCTGCTCATCCAGTTCTTCTCCTTCCAGCTCAGGCTGTTGCCCGCGCTGGGTTCGAACGGCTTCGAGTCGCTGATCCTGCCCGCGATCACACTCGCCATCCCGACCGGCGCGATCATCGGTCAGGTGCTGGCGAAGAGCCTCCGCACGCAGCTCGCCGAGCCGTACGCCGAGATCGCGCTGGCGAAAGGGGCGAGCCGATCGAGAGTCCACTTCGGACATTTACTGCGCAACGCGGCGGTGCCCACGCTCACCATCGCCGGCGTGGTCGCCGGGAACCTGATCGCGGGTTCGGTGATCACCGAGACGGTGTTCTCCCGCGACGGCCTCGGCCGCGTGACGTCGTCGGCGGTGACCGCGCAGGACATCCCGGTGGTGCAGGCGGTCATCGTGCTCGCGGCGCTGGTGTTCGTGGTGATCAACTTGCTCGTCGACCTCGTCTATCCCCTGCTCGACCCGCGGATCCGACACCGGGAGACGGCCGATGCCTGACGTTCTCGTGCGCACCGGGCGGAAGCCGGGCCTGATCCTCGCGATCGCCGTCCTGGCCTTCGCCCTGCTGTCGGCGGTCGCCCCCGGCCTGTTCACCGGACAGGATCCGCTCGCCGGCGTCCCCGCTGAGAAGATGCAAGGCCCGTCGCTCGGCCATCTCTTCGGTACCGACGAGACCGGGCGCGACATCTTCGCGCGGGTGGTCCACGGCTCCGCGCTTTCGTTGCAGGCGACCGTGATCGCCGTCGTCGTCGCGCTCGTCGCCGGTTCCGCGCTCGGCCTGCTCGCCGGGTTCCGCGGCGGCGCCCTCGATTCGGCGATCATGCGCTGCGTCGACGTCCTGCTGGCGATCCCGTCGATTCTCCTTTCGCTGGCACTGGTCACCGCACTCGGCTTCGGGACGACCAATGTCGCGATCGCGGTCGGCGTCGCGAACCTCGCGCAGTTCGCCCGGCTGATGCGGGCCGAAGTACTGCGTGTCCGCAGTGGCGTGTTCGTCGAGGCGGCCCGAGCGGGCGGCGTGCGCTGGACCGGAGTGCTCGGACGGCACGTGCTGCCCAACGCGCTCGGCCCGGTGCTCGCGCTCGCGACGCTCACCTTCGGCACGGCGGTGCTGGAGGTGTCCGCGCTGAGCTTCCTCGGCTACGGCGCCACCCCGCCGACCCCGGAATGGGGCTCGCTGGTGGCGGGCGGCCGCGGCTTCCTCGCCACCGCCTGGTGGATGACGACATTCCCCGGGCTCACCGTCGCGGCCGTGGTGCTGTCGGCGAACCGGCTGTCCAGAGCGATCGAAGGAGACGTGCGGTGAGCGAACTGCTGACCATCCGCGATCTCGCGGTTTCCTACAAGTCCGTGCCCGCTGTGGACGGTGTCTCGCTTTCCGTCCACAAGGGACAGATCGTCGCGGTGGTCGGCGAGTCCGGCTCCGGCAAGAGCACGACGGCGCACGCGGCGATCGGGCTGCTGCCGCGTGGCGGGCGCATCGACCGCGGCGAGATCACCTTCGACGGCCGCGACCTCACGAAACTCGCCGACCGCGCTTGGCGTTCGGTGCGCGGCCGCGAGATCGCGCTGGTCCCCTAGGATCCGACCGTGTCGCTCAACCCCGTGCACCGGATCGGCGATCAGGTCGCGGAAGTGCTGCTGATCCACGGTCTGGCCGACAAACGAAGCGCGGGCGCGGAGGCGGTGAAACTGCTGCGCAAGGCCGGGATCGCCGATCCGGAGACGCGGGCGCGGCAGTATCCGCACGAGCTGTCCGGCGGGCTCCGGCAGCGTGCGCTGATCGCCGCCGCGCTCGCCGGACGGCCGAAGTTGATCATCGCCGACGAACCGACCAGCGCGCTCGACGTCACCGTGCAGCGACAGATCCTCGACCATCTCGAAGAACTCGCCGCCGAAGCGGGCACCGCCGTCCTGCTGATCACCCACGACCTCGGTGTCGCCTCGGATCGCGCGTCGCGGATCGTCGTGCTGTCCCAGGGGAGTGTCGTCGAGGAAGGCACGACCGGAGAGATCCTCGCCGCACCCTCACAGAAATACACGCGGGATCTGCTCGCCGCCGCACCAAGCCTGTCCGACACCCCGTTGCGGGAGCCGAAACCGCCGTCGTCCGACGTCCTGGTGTCGGTCCGTGACCTCGGCAAAACCTTCGGAACCGTCCGTGCCGTCGACGGTGTTTCGTTCGACATCGCCCGCGGCCGGACGCTCGCGCTGGTCGGCGAATCCGGTTCGGGCAAGTCGACCACCGCGCGGATGATCCTGCGGCTGGAGACGCCGACCGACGGCGTCGTCGAGTTCGACAGCGAGGACATCACCGCGCTGCGCGGCGAGGAGCTGCGGCGGCTGCGGCGCCGGTTCCAGCTGGTGTACCAGAACCCGTACGCGTCGCTGAACCCGAAGTTCAGCATCGAGGACGTCATCTCCGAGCCGTTGCGCGCGTTCGGCGTCGGCACGAAGGCGGAACGCCGGGCGCGGGCGGCCGAGCTGGTCGACCAAGTCGCCCTGCCGTCTTCGGTGTTGAAGCGGAAGCCGGCCGAATTGTCCGGCGGCCAGCGGCAACGCGCGGCCATCGCGCGGGCGCTCGCCCTGCGCCCGGAGCTGATCGTCGCCGACGAACCGGTGTCCGCGCTGGACGTCTCGGTGCAGGCGCAGATCCTGCGGTTGCTCGCCGATCTGCAGGACGAACTCGGCCTGACGTATCTGTTCATCTCGCACGACCTCGCCGTGGTCCGGCAGATCGCGGACACCGTCGGCGTGCTGCGCGGCGGCGCGCTCGTCGAACTCGGCCCCGCTCAGGACGTCCTCGAACGGCCGAGCGCGGACTACACCCGGGAGCTGCTCGCCGCCATCCCCGGCCGGAAACCCTTGGAGACACGATGAAGTTCGGACTCTTCTCCCTGGTCGCCAACCATCCCGACCCGGTGACCGGCGCGCCCCCGACCCAGCACGAACGCCTGCGCCGGGTCGTCGACGAGGCGATCTTCGCCGAGGAACTGGGCTTCGACGCGTACGGCGTCGGCGAGCGGCACGGCGAGCCGTTCCTCTCCTCGGCTCCGCCGGTGATCCTCGCGGCGGTCGCGGAACGCACGAAACGTGTCCGGCTGCTGACCACCCTGACCGTGATCAGCGTGCTCGACCCGGTCCGCGTCGCCGAGGACTACGCGACGCTCGACCAGCTTTCCGGCGGGCGGCTGGAACTCATGATCGGGAAGGGCAACGATCCGCGGCATTTCCCGCTGTTCGGCCTCGAAGAAGACCGGCAATGGGAGTACCAGGCGGAGAAGTTCGCCCTGCTGCGCCGCCTGTTCCTGGAGGAGGGCGTGACGTGGGACGGCGAGTTCCGCACGCCACTGACCGACGTCACGACGCAGCCGCGTCCCTTTCACGCGCGGCCGCGGATCTGGCACGGGAGCGCGTCGAGTACCGAATCGACCGAGCTGGCGGCGAAGTTCGGCGATCCGCTGTTCACCGCGAACGGCTTCCATCCCAAGAAGAAGTACGCGGACCTGATCGACCACTACCGGCGGCGCTGGGTGGATTACGGCCACGATCCGGCGGACGCGCTCGTCGGTTCGGGCACGGGCGGGCTCTATGTCGCCAAGACGTCGCAGGAGGCGCTGGACGGATACCGGCCGTACTTCGAAGCGCTGATGAAGACACCCGCGTATCAGCACAACAAGTCGGAGTTCACCACGTTGGAGGACAAGATCACCGGAGGTTCCGCCCTTGTCGGAAGCCCTGAGCAGGTGATCGACAAGATCGGCGATTACCACGCGTCGTTCGGACACGAGGTGCAGGCGGTGTCGGTCGACGGGTTGGAAGCCGGGGAGGCGCGAGACGTCCTGGAGCTCTTCGCCGCCGACGTCGTCCCGATCGTGCGGAAAGAACTGCCCTCGCGCGTCTGGGAAAGCTAGTAGCTTCGAGGAGGTGCGCATCCTCTTCACGTGCCGCCCCGCCTACGGCCACCTGTACCCGTTGATGCCCTTGGCGATCGCCGCCCGCGACGCCGGACACGAAGTGGTCTTCGGGACCGGCGCGGCCTTCCTGGACAAGGTCCGCTCGCTCGGCTTCGACGCGCACGAGGTCGGGATCTCGATCCAGGACGCCGTCGACCAGGCCGAAGGGGACGCGCTCGAGGCCATCTTCACCGCCTTCGCCGACATCCTGCCGCAGGCGACGATCGCCGACCTGACCCCGCTGCTCCCCACGCTCCGGCCGGATCTGGTCGTCTACGAGATGAGCGACGCCGGCGCGGCGGCCGCCGCCCGCCGGGCCGGGATCCCGGTGGTGTCCCACGTGATCGGGCGGTCGATGCCCGCCGAGCTGATGGCCGCCGCCGCGCACCGGTTCGCACCGCTGTGGGACGGCAACCCGCCTGCCGACCTCATGCTGGGCGACGCCGGGATCGACGTGTGGCCGGATGTCGTCCGCGACCCGGTGGCGAGCTCGCTGCCGACGGTCTTCCGGCTCCGGCCGGTGCCGTGGAACGAACCGGGCACGGTGCCGTCGTGGCTCGACGGACGCGACCGACCCCTCGTCTACCTGACGCTGGGCACCGTCGCCTTCGGCGCCACCGGCGTACTGCGCGCCGCGATCGACGGCCTCTCGCGGCTGCCGGTGGACGTCCTGGTCGCCCGCGGCCCGGGTGACCCCGCCGAATTCGGCGGCCTGCCACCGAACGTCCACGTGACCGGCTTCGTGCCGCAGTCCGAAGTGCTTCCGCGCGCGGATCTGGTGGTGCACCACGGCGGCACCGGGACCGTGCTCGGCGCGCTTTCGGCGGGTCTGCCGCAGCTGGTGCTGCCGCAGGGCGCGGACCAGTTCGTCAACGCGGAAACGCTGGAGACGGCCAACGCCGGGCGGGCGCTGACCGGCGACGAGGTGACCGCGGACGTCGTCGAGGAGAGGGCCAAGACCCTCCTCGACGACGCCCGCGTGCGCGAGGTGGCGGCGAGGGCCCGTCACGAGATCGCCGCCATGCCCGCGCCGTCGGAGGTCGTCCGGCGGCTGGAGGAGTTCGCCGTTCACGCGTGATCGGAGGCGGAACTCGCGTGATTGGAAGCGTGACTCGCGTGATCAGACGCCGCACACGTGAGTTCCGCCTCCAATCACGTGAGTTCCGCCTTCAATCACGCGAGTCACGCCTCCGTCCTGACCAGTTTCAGGATCTCCCGCGCGACGACGTCGTTCTGCCGGAACGGGAGCGCGTTGGTCCGCGGCCGGGTGAACGCCCCCGCCGACCGCGCCGACGTATGCGGCCCGAGCGCGAAGCGGCGCGGATGCGGGCGGCCCTCGCCGTCGAGTATCCGGCCGTCGGAGACGCGGGTGTGGATACGGCCGGCGAGCAGCCTCTCGCCGGTGACCGGGTCGAGGACGGCTTCCTCGCCGAGCGCGCCGCTGTCCCGCAACTGTCGCAAAAGGACATCGGACGCCCTGGTGACGCTCGGCTCCGGAAGCCGAGCCTCGACAAGGGTCCGCGCCTCGGTCTCGCCGGGGAAGCTCGCACCCGAGGCGACGAAAGCGCGGCGTTCCTCGTCGGCCGATATGCGCATTTCCGCGCCCAAGAAGTGCACCAGCCCCGCTTCCTGGAGCGCGAGCAGTTCTTCGAGCCGTCGCGGCGGCGGCCCGCTGGCGAAGTAGGAGAAGAACCCGAGAAACCATCCGTCCAAATCGGACAGTCGAGACACCGCGTCGAGCCGTCCGGTCTGCACCAGCGCCGGAAGCTGCCCCATCACGGAAAGCAGCGCCATGAAGGCACCCAGATCCGCGCTGTACTCGACGTCCGCCCGGCGGCTCAAGTCCGCCTCGACGTACTCACGCAACTCCTTGCCGTACTCCTCGGCGGTGCCGAATTCGGCGCCGGCCATCGGCCTGTCGAGCTTGCCGAGATCCAGCCGATCGTCCGGCGCCGGAACCGCCCGTGCCACCAGCGCGCCGAGCTCGCCGGGCGCGGCGTCCGCGAAAGCGTCGGCGAAGACGGCGAAGTCCATCCGCACCCGCTCGGGGTGGGCGGTGAACAGTTCGCTGTAGTACGCCCACGCGATCTCCTTCGAGATCAGCGGCCACACGTCGCGGCGGAAGTCGATCGGGCCGGGCACCTCGCAGAGCTTCCCGATCGCGTAGGCGTCGAAGAACTTGGGCAACCGCAAGGGTTTCCCGCGCAGCCGGTAGCCGATCTTCGAGTGGTACGGCACGCCGCGGCGCGAACCGACGTGCAGCACGGGCTCGGCACCGCTGGGGTGGTACTTCAGCCCGCCGCACACCTGCTCTTCGAACCGGCCGCCGCGGCCTTCGGTCAGCAGCAGCATCAGATCGACGAACGCGAGGCCGAAACCGCGTACCAGCACGGTTTCCCCCGGTCCGATCGCCGAGTAGTCGACGTCGGCGGTGTAGCCTGCCGGGAAGTACGCGAGGTCGTGCCGGGCGGCGAAATCGGCGAGTGCGGTCTCGTGTTCGTCCGGTTCGGCGTCGAGATGCCCGACGGTGAACAAGACCGCGTCCACGGCGAGGGGTTCCGCCCGGTCCTCCAGCCAGAGCGACTGCGGATCGCCGTCCTCCAGCCGTACCGCGCGGGTCCGGTGCTCGACGATCTCGATCCCGGCCGGGAGGCCGGCGCGTACCTCGCGGTGGAACCAGGCGAGATACGCGCTCTGCAGCCGTCGCGTCGGGAAGTGATCGCTTTGCAGCGCCTCGAGTTCGGCCCGCAGGCTTGCGTCGACGTCCGCGTCGAGCGCGCCCTCGCGAACCAGCCTCGCCCACTCGATCAGCGAAGGCCCGGGGCGGATCGGCCCGTCGATCTCCACGGTCTCGTCGGTGAACACGGTGACGTCTTCGGGCATGGAGTTCATCCGCAGCAACGGTGACTGTTCATAACGCCAGACCCGTCCGGCCCCGGCGGGAAAGGGATCGACGAGATGCACCAACAGCCGCCGCCCGCCGAGGAGCTCGGCGGCGTTGGCGCCGAGCCGTTCGAGCACGCCAACCCCACGTGGACCGGCGCCGACCACCGCGAGCACGTAGGGAAGGTCTGCGGTACCCACGAAGCCGAAGCTACGCCGGGATTCCCGGCCGTGTGCGGGTTCTCAAGGAGCGGAACCCGTTGCCACGGCGAGGAACCGGCGGGACTACACACTGCGCCTCGCGCGGGCGCACGAGGAATTCGGCTGGGACCGGGTGCTGTTCGCGTACGGTTCCAGCGGTCCGGACCCGGCGCAGGCGGCGGCATACGTCGCGTCGAAGCTCGACAAGCTCCAGATCCTGCTGGCACACCGGCCGAACGTCTCGTACCCGACCTTCGCGGCGAAGACGTTCGCCACGCTGGACCAGCTCTCGGACGGGAAGCTCACGGTCCACTTCATCACCGGCGGCAGCGACCACGAGCAGCAGCGCGAAGGCGACTACCTCACGAAGGACGAGCGCTACTCACGCACGCGCGAGTACATCCAGATCGTGAAGCGGGCTTGGACGTCCGAAGAGCCCTTCGACCACGAAGGCGAGCACTACCGCTTCGCCGACTTCGTCCTCAACGTCCGGCCTGTGCAACAGCCACGACCTGGCGTCTCGTTCGGTGGCTCGTCTCCGGCGGCGTACGCGGCGGGCGGTGCCGAAGCGGACATCTTCTGCCTCTGGGGCGAGCCCCTCGCGCAAACGGCCGAGCAGATCGAGTCCGTCAAGGCCGCGGCGAAGGCCGCCGGGCGGACCGACGTCCCGCGCATCCAGGTCGCGTTCCGCCCGATCATCGCGCCGACCGAGGAGCTCGCCTGGGAGAAGGCGTATCGCACGGTCGACGCGATCAAGGCCCGCACGAGCGGTGGTCAGCAGCTGACCCGGCGGCATTCGCTCACGAATCCGGAGAACACCGGCTCGCAGCGGCTCCTCGCGGTCGCCGCCGAGGGCGAACGGTTCGACCGGGCGCTGTGGACCCCGACGGCGGCCGCGACCGGCGGCGCGGGCAATTCCAACGCCCTGGTCGGCACGCCCGAAACGGTCGCGCAGGCCCTGCTCGACTACTACGACCTCGGCGTCGACATCCTTTCCGCCCGCGGCTACGACATGCTCGGCGACACGATCGACTTCGGCCGTCACGTCATCCCGATCGTGCGCGAAGAGGTCGCCAAGCGCGACGCGGCTTCGGCCCGCGAGGTACTCGCCGTCGACGGCTGAACGGTCACTCCACCGGATGGCGGTCCGGTCATCCATTCGGCGCACTACGCCGGCCGCCCCGGATCGCTCCGGCCGTCGCGGAGCGGAGTCGAAACCCGTTCGGTGCCGGGCGGTGCGGGGCCGCGCGCGGACCGCCGTCGCGATACGGCATCCCCGCCCCGGGTGACGCCGTTCTGACCTCCTTTCCCGGCGAAAAGCCCGAAACGACCCAAAAGTGCTGGTCTGAACCGCGTTACCGGTCACCGGGACATCTTCTCGGGCGGCCGGTCATCCACGAAAAAGATCTCCAACTCCAGAAACCCGGCGAAAGAACCTAGCCAATCACCAACAGTCAGGAGACACTTACGTGAACGAATGACGCTTCGTGACGAGCTCGTGACCGCGTTACTCTCGGTCACGAGTTTCTCGCGTAATAAGGACCCTATTGGGGGCAACATGGCTTCGGCCGGACGGGTCACTTACCGAGAGGTGTTCGGTGTAGCCGAGTTCCGTTCGCTCTGGTTCGCCGAGCTGTTTTCGATCTTCGGTGATCAACTCGCCAGGGTAGCCCTCTCCGTCCTCGTCTTCACCGAAACCCGCTCCGCGACCCTGACCGGCCTCACCTACGCGCTGACCTACGCCCCGTCACTGCTCGGCGGCATCTTCCTCACCGGCTTCGCGGACCGGTTCCCCCGGCGGACCGTGATGGTGGTCGTCGACCTGCTGCGGGCCTTGCTGATCGCGCTGGTCGCGGTGCCGGTACTGCCGTTCTGGGTGCTGTGCGTCCTCGTCGGCGGCGTCTCGCTGCTGAACCCGCCGTTCAAGGCGGCCCAGCTGGCCCTGCTGCCGCAGATCCTCGAAGGCGACCGGTTCGTCGTCGGCATGGCGATCCGCAGTATGACCGTCCAATCCGCGCAGCTGGCGGGATTCGCCGGCGGCGGGCTCCTGCTGACCGCGCTCGAACCCCATCTCGCCCTCGCGCTGGACGCGGTCACCTTCGTGATCTCGGCGCTGTTCGTCCGGTTCGGGCTCAAGTCGCGTCCGGCCGCGGCGTCGGGAGAGAAGCGAAAGTCGTTCTTCGCGTCGATCGGCTCGGGCGGCAAGATCGTCTTCGCCAGCTCCGGGCTGCGCGCGTTGCTGCTGTTCACCTGGCTGATGGGCCTGCTGCCGGTTTACGAGGGCATCGCGGCGCCCTACGTCGCCTCGTCGGGCGGTGGCCCCGAGATCATCGGCCTGCTGCTGGCCGCCGATCCGATCGGCAGCGTGATCGGGGCGTTCATCTATTCACGCTGGGTGCCGGCGCACGTCAGACCGAAACTGATCGGGCCGCTTTCGGCGCTGACCGCGCTCCCGCTGCTGCTGTGCTTCCTGCAGCCGGGACCGCTGTCGTCGATCGTGTTGTTCGTGTTCTGCGGCGGCTTCGGCACGGTGGCGCTCATGCAGGCGACCGCGTCGCTGACGCTGGCCGTGCCGGACGAGAGCCGGGCACAGGTCATGGGGCTGTCGAACACCGGGTTGACCACGACGATGGGCGTGAGTCCCCTGATCGGCGGCATCCTGGCGGACCAGGTGGGCCCTCAGTCGACCGTGGGCGTCTTCGGGCTTGCGGGATTGGTGCTGACCGTCCCGCTCGCGCTGAGCTGGTTCCGGAACCTCAGCCGTGACCCGGATCGGTGGCAGGAAAAAGACGCCGCACGCGCAGAACATTGAGGTGTTCCACGCGCCGGCCCGATCGCGCGGACGTCTGGCGCGCGCCCCAGTTCACTGATCCCTACCGGCCATCGCTGGCACCTTTCCCTCGACCTCTCAGAGAAAAGTACACACCTAGGGAGCTTGTCGACAGCCCGCAAGTCGGTAGAAGCTGTCCGTAAGTAGGGGGTTTCGGAGAATGACGCAAGAGTCAGGGGGAAAGATGATCACATCGGAGGAACGCGCTGGACATCGTTCGGCTCTCACGGTAGCGACGTGGGAGCTGTGGAAGAGGCCTAAACACTGGATCGCCTACACCGGGCTGTCCGTCGCGACGATGCTGGCACTGACGGGGGTCTTCGCCGCATCCATCGCCATCACGTCTTCGCAGGTCCTGCTGTGTTTCCTGCTCGCCGGGCTCGCCATCGCGCACACCGAGGCGACCCGCCGGATCGAACGCCAGCGGCGCAGCATGAGCGTCACCCCGCATATCAACATGACCTCGGTCTGGGTGTTGCCGGGCGCGATCCTGCTTCCGCCGCAGTTGACCGCGCTTCTCGTAACCGTGATCTATCTTCACCTCGGATACCGCAGTTGGGCGGGCCTTCACACGGTCAACCCCCACCGAACTGTGGCGAACGCCACATCGATGACGCTGACCGCGTTCGCCGCATGGGCGACCGTGCAGATCGTCGGCGCCGACACGGCGTCGGTGACGGCGATCTGCGCCGCGAGCATCGCCTTCTTCCTGACGAACGCCGTCTTCACCGGCACCGGCCTGTACTTCGCGGCACCCAAGAAGGCGACCGTCCAGACGCTCCTCGGCTCTTGGGACGACAACATCCTCGAAGCCTCCACGGTCTGCATCGGCGCGCTCGTGCTCGCCGTCCTGCCGCATCAGCCGGTGCTGGTGCTGCTCGTCTTCCTGCCGCTGTACCTGCTGCAGCGTTCGGTGCTGATCAAGCAGCTGGAAGAACTCGCCACCACCGACCAGAAGACCCAGCTCCTCAACGCCACCACCTGGCAGCAGGGCGCCGTCCGCGAGGTCTCCCGCGCCGAGCGCGAGAACGGCCAGTTCGGCGCGCTGATGATCGACCTCGACCACTTCAAGAGCATCAACGACACGTACGGCCACCTGGCGGGCGACGACGTGCTCAAGGGCGTCGCGGCGCTGGTCAAGGCCGAAACCCGGACGCAGGACCTCGCCGGCCGCTTCGGCGGTGAGGAGTTCGTCGTGCTCCTGACCTCGTCTTCGAAGCAGGAGTCCGTCGCGGTCGCCGAGCGGATCCGGCAGCGGATCAGCGAAATGGTCATCAAGACCCAGGACAACGAGGGCAACGCCGTGGTCATCGAGCAGCGGACGGCGTCGGTCGGCGTCGCGACGTACCCGCTCGACGGCCGGACGATCGACGAGGTCATGGCGTCGGCGGACGCGTCGGTCTACGCGGCGAAACGGAACGGCCGCAACCGCGTCGTCTCGTCACCGGATCTCGCTTCGGTCGCCGAAGCAACCCTGGAGGCCGTCGCGGCCTAACGCAGCCTTTCCATCACGTCGGCGGCCGTGGTCCGGAGCCGGACGACGCCGCCGACGGTGAATTCGGTGAGCAGGTCGATGAGCGCGTCCGCGTCGGGCGGCTCACCGTCCCAGCTCGCCTGGACGAGCGCCTCGGTCATCGCGAAGAACAGCGTGACCAGCGCCTTGTCCGCGCGGCCGGAGTCGACGCCGTGGCGTGCCCAGCGCTGACGGCTCGCCTCGGTGTAGACGGCCGCCAGCCGTTCCCGAAGCCGGGTGAGGGCCGGGTCGCCCATGCGCTCCGCTTCGCGCAACACGGGGAACGCGTCGGGGTTCGCCGCGACGAAGGCGAACATGTTGGCGTAGTTGGCGCGGGCCCAGGACCGGAGCTCGGGCTGCGAGAGGTCGAGGGCGGGCGCGCCGATCGCCTCGAAAGCGCGTTCCTCGATGTCCGCGACGACCTGGGCGAACAACGTCGTGCGATCACCGAACTGCTCGTAGACGGCCTGGCGGGACACTCCCGCGCGACGGGCGATCTGCTCGATCGTCGCGGCCTGGGCGCCGTGCACCGCGAAGACGCCTGCCGCCGACCCCAGTACCCGCGCCCGTTGCTCGCCGATCGGGAGTTTGCGGGGTCTCCCTCGCGGCGCCGGACTTGACATTGTGCGCCACCTCACTGACTCTCTTTTTCGACACGTCTGTCGAAAATGTTTGTGCTCAACGAGGAGCAAGCATGCGTCCAGGATCCCGGCGCGGTGTGTCCGCCGCCGTCTCAGCGGCCACCATCGCGGCCCTGCTGACCTTCGGGGCACCGCAGGCCGGCGCCGCCCCGTCCTTCTACGATCCCCCGTCGCCACTGCCCGCGGGTGCTCCCGGCGACATCATCCGGCACGAGCCGTCCACCTTCTACGTCGATCCCGTCAAACTCATCAAGGCCGACGCGGACGTCCAGCGGATCATGTACCGCAGCACCGACACCCACGGCCGGGCCAACGCCGTGACCGGCACCGTCCTCACCCCGAAGAAGGCGTGGACCGGCGCGGGCGAGCGGCCGCTCGTCGGCTACGCGGCCGGGACGCAGGGCGTCGGCGACCAGTGCGCGCCGTCGAAAGCCCTCGCTGCGGGCATGGAGTACGAAGGGCCCTTCATCGCCGGGCTGCTGCTTCGCGGCTACGGCGTCGTCGTCACCGACTACGAAGGCCTCGGCACTCCCGGCGTCCACACGTACGTCAACCGAGTCGCCGAGGGCAACGCCGTCCTCGACTCGATCCGCGCGGCACAGCGCCTGCCCGAAGCGAACCTGCCGGACAACGGCCCGGTCGCGACCGCGGGCTACTCGCAGGGCGGCGGGGCGTCGGCGTCGGCCGCCGAACTCCAGCCGTCCTACGCGCCCGAGCTCAAGCTGAAGGGCTCGTACGCGGGCGCTGTCCCGGCCGACCTGGCTGAAGTCGGCAAGAACATCGACGGGCACTACGCCTTCGGGTTCCTCGGATTCACGCTGGTCAGCATGGACGCGGCGTACCCGGAGCTGAACATCCCGTCCGTGCTGAACGCGAAGGGCGTCGAAGCGTTCGAGAAGGTCAAGCAGGAGTGCACGGGGGACGCGATCTTCGCGCACGCGTTCACGCAGTCGAAGGACCTGACGAAGGACGGCCGGCCGCTGACCGCGTACCTCGGCGAAGAGCCGTACAAGACGCGAGTCGGCGAGCAGCTCATCGGAGCGCGTAAGCCGGGCGCTCCGACGCTGGTCGTCCACAGTGCTCTCGACGACATCGTCCCCTACGCGCAGGGGCGGACCATGGCGCGCTCTTGGTGCGAGAAGGGCGCGAAGGTGCAGTTCTCGACTTCGCTGGTTCCGACGCACGTGGGCGGGGCGATCCGGGCGTTCCCGGAGGCTTTCGCTTGGCTTGAGGGTCGCTTCGCGGGGCTGCCGGCCTTCGGGAACTGCGGCCTCTTCTAGTGCCATGAACGGTCCGTTCCTTGCAAAATTTGCAAGGAACGGACCGTTCATAGCGCGCTACTTGAGGCCGGTGGCTTCCGCGGCGGCCGGGTCCGAGTCGCTCAGGAAGGTCTTGCAGCGGTCGTACTCCTCGGTCTCGCCGATCTTGCCGGCGGCCTTGCCGAGGACGGCGAGGGAACGCAGGAAACCCTGGTTCGGGCGGTGCGACCACGGCACCGGCCCGTGTCCCTTCCAGCCCGCGCGGCGAAGCTGGTCGAGACCGCGGTGGTAACCGGTGCGGGCGTACGCGTACGCGGCGACGGTCTCGCCCGCGTCGAGCGCCTTCTCGGCGAGGGCGGCCCACGCCTCGCTGTAGTCGGGGTGCTCGGCGGCGACGGCGGCGGGATCGGTCCCGGCGTCCAGCGCCGCCTGCGCGGCGGTTTGCTCGGGGAGATGCGTCGGCTGGGGGCCGAGGAGGTTCGTCATACCGGCCATTGTGCAGACCGTGTGTGACTAGAAGAACAGGCTCCCGAGAATGCCCCCACCGGCCAGCACCAGAGCGGCGACGAGGACCGCCGCGACGAGTCGTTTCGGCATCATGGCGGCACACCTTGCCCTGCTTCGCACGCCGATCGCAAATCCACCACCCCTACGGGTGAACCCCGATTTTCGACCCCAAATGCCCATCCCGTGATCTGGAGCAGGGAAGATGACCCGCATGACAAAGGCGACAGAAGTGACCGGGGACCTTTCGCCGGGTGTCATCCCCCGCAGCCCGATCGCGAAGACGAGGCTGTTCTTCAAGCTCCATTGGCACCGCGGCGCGCCGGGGCAGGCGACGCCGGACTGGGTGCTGAAGTTCTGCTACTCGATGTGGCTGGCCGCGTTCGCCTTCAAGCTGGTTGGCTCGTCCTGGGACATGTCGTGGCATTTCATGTGGCTGCGCGACGACCTCGCCCCGCCGCATCTGATCAACACCGTCGGCACGGTGATCATCATGGTGCTGGTGGCGATCCACAGCTACACCGGCATGGGCGCCGACCGGCGTTCGCTGCGGCTGATGCAGATCGGGCTCGTGGTGTTCCTCATCGCGGCGCCGCTGGACGTCATCAACCACCGCGTCAACGGTCTCGATCTGACCGCGTGGAGCCCGTCGCACATGATGCTCTACATCGGAACGGGCATCATGCAGGCCGGCGTGATCATGGGCTGGCTGAAGTACGCCAAACCCGGCCGCCTGCGCACCGGTGTCCTGATCGGACTGTGGGCGTTCTTCCTGGAGAACACGTTCTTCCCGAACGGTCAGCAGGAGTACGGCATCCTCGGCCTGCGCGCCTGGGAGCGCGGCACCCCCGAGGCCGAGCCCGAGCTGCTGAACTTCGCCGCCAACCAGATCGGGCATCCGGTCGACCGGGTGGCCGTCGAATACTTCACGATGCCGATCGACGACTGGGTGTACCCGCTGTGGGGCATCGGCGTGATGGCGCTGATCTTCGCGCTGGCGCGGCACACGACCGGCTTCCGCTGGGCGGGCACGACGGTCGCCGCCGCGTATCTCGCGTACCGGCTGGTGATGTGGCCGCTGCTGTTCGGGATGGGTTTCCCGGTCTCGGTGGTGCCGTTCTACCTGCTGGCCGTCGGGCTCGCCGTCGACCTGGCGTTCCGCATCGGCCGGGGGCATCCGATGCTGACGGCGGGCGCGGGCGCGCTGCTGGTGACGGCGTTCGGCTACGGGATGTTGTGGGTGCAGTCGCAGTTCCGGCCGTGGATCCTCGGCGACGCGCTCACGGAGTCGGCGCCGCCGGTGGCCTACTGGACGGCCGCGGTCTGCCTGGCCGGGGTCGGCGTGCTGTGGGCCGCCGCCGGGCCGGGGACGCGGGCGATGAACTCGGTGTTGGAGAAGCGCCGCGCCGCCTGAGGCTCTGAGTACATCGGCTCGGCGTGATGCATCGGCGAACTCGCGTGATCAGACGGCGAACTCGCGTGATTGAAGGCGGAACTCGCGTGATCAGAGGGACGACACGCGTGATCGGGCGAACGTCAGCCGGGCGATGAGTACATGAAGGCCCCCTTCCTTGCGCTAGACGCAAGGAAGGGGGCCTTCCTGTACTTGCCTGGTCAGAGACCCGCGCAAACATTTCACCGAGCCTTGGACCGACAGAATGATGATCTTGGTCGTGGGTGGCTCGGCTCGGGGGATACGCGTTCTGACGTATGGAGCACTTCCGCATTCAGAGGACTGAATGCGGGATGGGTCAGGAGAGCTTCTTGCCGGCCGAGCCCAGCGACTGAGCGGCCTCGACGACGCGCGTGGCCATGGCGGCCTCCGCGGCCTTCAGGTAGCTACGCGGGTCGTAGACCTTCTTGTTGCCGACCTCGCCGTCGATCTTCAGGACACCGTCGTAGTTCTTGAAGAAGTGGTCCGCGATGGGCCGGGTGAAGGCGTACTGCGTGTCGGTGTCGACGTTCATCTTCACGACGCCGTACGACACCGCCTCGCGGATCTCCTCCGGCAGCGAGCCCGAACCACCGTGGAAGACCAGCTCGAACGGCTTCGAGCCGGCCGGGAGGCCGAGCTTCTTCGCCGCCGCCTCCTGGCCGCCCTTGAGCACGTCCGGGCGCAGCTTCACGTTGCCGGGCTTGTAGACGCCGTGCACGTTGCCGAAGGTCGCGGCCAGCAGGTAGCGGCCGTTCTCGCCGGAGCCGAGCGCGTCGATCGTCTTCAGGAAGTCGCCCTCGGCGGTGTACAGCTTCTCGTTGATCTCGGCCTCGACGCCGTCTTCCTCGCCGCCGACGACACCGATCTCGACCTCGAGGATGATGTTCGCGGCCGCAGCCTTGGCGAGCAGCTCCTGCGCGATCTCGAGGTTCTCGTCGAGGTCGATCGCGGAGCCGTCCCACATGTGGCTCTGGAACAGCGGGTTCTGGCCGTTCTTGACCCGCTCCGCCGAGATCTCGATCAGCGGGCGGACGAAGCCGTCGAGCTTGTCCTTCGGGCAGTGGTCGGTGTGCAGCGCGACGTTCACGTCGTACTTGGCGGCGACGACCTGGGCGAACTCGGCGAGCGCGACCGAACCGGTCACCATGTCCTTGACCTTCTGGCCGGACGCGAACTCCGCGCCGCCGGTGGAGAACTGGATGATCCCGTCGCTCTCCGCCTCGGCGAACCCGCGAATGGCGGCGTTCAGGGTCTCCGACGAGGTCACGTTGATGGCCGGGTAGGCGAATTCGTTCGCCTTCGCCCGGTCGAGCATCTCCGCGTAGACCTCGGGGGTGGCGATGGGCATCGTTTACTCCTCCTCGAAGCAGGCTGGTGCACCTCTCGGCCGCATCGTACGAGGTCGGCCGGGAGGTGCCTACAGCCGTCGCGTCAGAGGAGGACCGCGGCGAGCGCCCGGTAGACCGGGAGGGGGTCTTGGTTCAGTACCTGGATGTTGACGTGGTCCGCCCCGGCCTCGATATGCGCGGTGACGCCGCGGGCGACCGTCTCGGCGTCGCCGTGGACGGCCAGCGCGTCGATCAGCTTGTCGCTGCCCTCGCCCGCCAGGTCTTCGTCGGTGAAACCGAGTTTCCGCAGGGAGTTCGTGTAGTTGACGAGACCGAGGTAGAACTTGACGCTCGGCCGCCCGATCTCGCGGGCCTTCGCCGGATCGGCCTCGAGGACGATCTTCTGCTCGGGCGCGAGCAGCGGTCCTTCGCCGAGGATCTCGCGAGCCTGGCGGGTGTGCTCGGGCGTCATCAGGTACGGGTGGGCTCCCGCTGTGCGGTCTCCTGCGAGTTTGATCACCTTCGGGCCGAGAGCGGCGAGAACCCGGCCTTCGACGGGCACGCCGGCGGCGTCGAGCGCGTCGAGGTACTCCACCAGCGCCGTGTACGGCTTCTTGAACTCGGCGGTGTGCTCCCGGTGCCCGGCACCGATGCCGAGCAGAAAGCGGCCCGGGTGCTTCGCTTCGATGCGCTTGTACGACTCGGCGACCGTGGCCGCGTCGTCCTTCCAGATGTTGACGATGCCGGTGGCGACCTTGATCGTCTTCGTCGCGTCGAGCAGCTCCTCCGCCTTCACCAGGTCGCCGTCCGGTGAGCCACCCAGCCAGATCGCGCCGTAGCCGAGTTCCTCCAGCTCACGGGCGATCTCCGGGGTGAAGACGGATTCGTGCTGCCAGATGCCGATCCTGCCGAGTTCGATTCCCATGGACCGAGGTAACGCCGCGAAGGGGCGATGTCTTCCCTTAAGTTCGGGGTATGGCGAAACTCGGGAACACCGACCTCGACGTCCGTGGGATCAACCTCGGCGGCAACGTCTTCGGCTGGACCGCGGACGAGGAGCAGTCCTTCGCCGTCCTCGACGCCTACACGGCGGCGGGCGGCAACTTCATCGACACCGCCGACCTCTATTCGGCAGGCGGTTCCGAGACGATCATCGGCAACTGGCTGACCAAGCGCGGTCGCCGGGACGACGTCGTCATCGCGACCAAGACCGGGATGTGGGAGGAGCGCAAGGGGCTGTCGGCGGCGAACATCGCGGCGGCGGCCGAAGACTCGCTGCGACGGCTCCGTACCGATCACATCGACCTCTACTACGCGCACATCGACGATCCGGACACCCCGGTCGAGGAGACGGTGCGGGCCTTCGACGCGCTCGTGCGCGCGGGCAAGGTGCGCTATGTCGCGGCGTCGAACTACTCCGCCGAACGACTGACCGAAGCACTGTCCATTTCGGACCGCGAGGGGCTGGCGAAGTACGTCGCGCTGCAGCCGCACTACAACCTCGTCGAGCGGGACTACGAGCAGGATCTGGCGCCGACGGTCGAGCGTGAAGGCCTGACCACACTGCCGTATTTCTCACTGGCCAAGGGTTTCCTCGCCGGGAAGTACCGGTCGAAGGACGACCTCGGAGACAGCCCGCGCGCCGCCCGCGCATCGTCCTATTTGGACGAACGAGGCGAGCGGGTGCTCGCGGCACTCGACGAGGTCGCGGCCTCGCGCGGCGTCCCGGTCGCCGCGGTCTCGCTGGCTTGGCTGTTCGCTCAGCCGACCGTCACCGCGCCCATCGCGAGCGCCCGCTCGGTCGAGCAGCTGAACGACCTCCTGCCCGCCGCCGACCTCGCGCTGACCACCGAGGAGGTCGACGCCCTCACCTCCGCCTCCGGGAGCTGAAGGGCCCTTTCAGCTCGCCTACTTGCGGGTAGCTTACTCCGGGTAGGTTGAGGTACCGTCCGAAAGCCTTAGGGCTCGGACGAGGAGGCAACGTGGCCAAGAACAGCGTGAACGGCAAGGTCGTCCTGATCACCGGCGCCGCGAGGGGCATCGGCGCGGGGCTCGCCGAGCGCCTGGCCGCGCAGGGCGCGAAGGTCGCCCTGGTCGGCATCGAAGCCAAGGAACAGCAGGCGGTCGCCGACAAGATCGGCCCCAGCGCGCACGCCTGGGAAGCCGACGTCACCAGCTGGGACGATCTCGAGCGCGCCACCGCGGGCGTCGTCGAGCACTTCGGCGGGATCGACATCGTCATCGCGAACGCCGGCATCGCGACCTCCGGTTTCGTCCGGTCGGTGGATCCGGCCGCCTTCGAGAAGGTCATCGAGGTCGACCTCCTGGGCGTCTGGCGCACCTTCCGCGTCACCCTTCCGCATGTCATCGACCGCAAGGGCTACCTGCTGGCGATCTCCTCGCTGGCCGCCATCACCCACGCGCCCGGTATGGCCAACTACGCCGCCGCGAAGGCCGGCGTCGAGGCGTTCTGCAACAGCTTCCGCGCCGAAGTCGCCCACCTCGGCGTGAAGGTCGGCGTCGCGCACCCCACCTGGATCCGCACCGACCTCGTCGAGAGCGCCGACCAGCACCCGGTCTTCGGCAAGCTCCGCGCCGGCATGCCCGGCCTGCTCGGCAAGACCTACCCGCTGTCGGTCGCGCTCGACCACCTCCAGGCCGGGGTCAACAAACGCGCCCGCACCGTGCACGTGCCCCGCTGGGTCGGCGGCCTGAAACTGATCCGCGCCTTCCTGCCGCCGATCATCGAGATCGGCGCGAAGGGCCGGATCAAGAAGGCCGACGCCGCCGCGCTCATGGACATCAAGGAGCGCGGGGCGTACGAATCTTCAGTGACCGGCCAGGCAG
Organism: Amycolatopsis keratiniphila subsp. keratiniphila; assembly: GCF_001620365.2. Classification (GTDB taxonomy): domain Bacteria; phylum Actinomycetota; class Actinomycetes; order Mycobacteriales; family Pseudonocardiaceae; genus Amycolatopsis; species Amycolatopsis keratiniphila. The sequence continues at coordinate 36,792 of NZ_LQMT02000003.1, read as the reverse complement.
GCCGGGCCGCCACACGAAAGGGCTGACGTATGTCCCGTCGCGACCAGATCCGCATGTCACCGGACGAACTCGCCGCCTACCTCGACGAGCAGAAGGTCATCAACGTCGCGACGATCGGCCCCAACGGCCGCCCGCATCTGGCGCCGCTCTGGTACTACCCGCACGAGTCCGGCGTCGCGACCTGGACCTACGGCACCTCCCAGAAGGCGAAGAACCTGGAGCGAGACCCCCGCGCCACCGTGCTCATCGAGGACGGCGACAGCTACGAGAAGCTGCGCGGGGTCTCCCTCGAAGCCGACGTCGAGGTCATCACCGATACGGCCATCGTCACCCAGATGGGTATCAACCTCATGCAGCGGTACGCGGGCGCGAAGCCCGGGGACCCGGTGCCCGACGAGCTGTCCGGCTTCATCGGCAAGCAGGCCCCGAAGCGGATCGGGCTGATTTTCCGGCCGACCAAGATCGTGAGCTGGGACCACACGAAGCTCGGCGGCACGTACTGACGGGTAGGGAGTACTAGCAAGTAACTGTTACTTCAGGTAACGTCATCTGCGCAAGAAAGCCTCGACGTGGAGGGCGCAGATGACCGAGCGATTCAAGGTCGTGATCGTGGGCACCGGATTCTCCGGGCTCGGCCAGGCCATCCAGCTCGAAAAGGCCGGGATCTCCGATTACGTGATCCTGGAGAAGGCGGACGAAGTCGGCGGTACGTGGCGCGACAACTCGTACCCCGGCTGCGCCTGCGACGTGCAGTCCCACATGTACTCGTTCTCCTACGAGCAGAACCCGGACTGGTCGCGGTCGTTCTCACCGGCCCCCGAGATCTTCCAGTACCTGAAGGACGTCACCGACAAGTACCGGCTGCGACGCAAGATCCGCTTCGGTGTCGAGCTCACCGGCGCGACCTGGGACGAGACCGAGCGCCGCTGGCACGTGCACACCAAGTCGGGTGAGTTCGAGGCCCAGTTCCTGGTCTCGGGCGTCGGTGGCCTGCACATCCCGCAGGTGCCCACCCTGCCCGGGATCGAGAAGTTCAAGGGCCAGACCTGGCATTCGGCGCAGTGGAACCACGAGTACGACCTGCGCGGCAAGAAGGTCGCCGTGGTCGGCACCGGCGCGAGCGCGATCCAGTTCGTCCCGAAGATCGCCCCCGAGGTCGACGAGCTGACGCTGTTCCAGCGCACACCGCCGTGGATCATGCCGAAACCCGACCACGCCATGCCGGGCTGGGCCAAGACCGCGTTCCGCCGGATCCCCGGTGTGCAACGGCTTTACCGCAACGCGCTGTACTGGTTCCTCGAAGTGCGCGCCGTCGGCTTCAACGGTCACCCCGCGATCATGAAGGCCGGCGAGGTGATCGCGAAGCGCCATATCGGCAAGGCGATCAAGGATCCGAAGCTGCGCAAGAAGGTCACGCCGGACTACACCATGGGCTGCAAGCGGGTGCTGATCTCCAACGACTACTACCCGGCGATCAATCGGTCCAATGTGGACGTCAACACCGAGGGCGTGCGCGAGGTCAAGGCGCACAGCGTCGTCGACGGGAACGGCGTCGAGCACGAGGTCGACGCGATCATCTACGGCACCGGCTTCAAGGTCACGGACGCCTTGGAATACCTGGACATCACCGGGATCGACGGCCGCGACCTCGCCAAGGAGTGGGCGACCGAGGGGATGCACACGCACAAGGGCATCAACGTCGCCGGTTTCCCGAACCTGTTCTTCCTCCTCGGCCCGAACACCGCGCTGGGCCACAATTCCGTGGTCTTCATGATCGAGTCGCAGGCGCGGTACGTCGTCGACGCGATCAAGCTCGCCGATTCGCGGGGCGCCGCCGCGCTCGACGTCCGCCCCGGCGTGCAGGAGAAGTTCCAGCGCGAGATCCAGGACAAACTCGTCAAGGGCGTGTGGACCCAGGGCGGCTGCAAGAGCTGGTACCTCGACGCGAAGGGCGTCAACCGCACGATCTGGCCGGGCTTCACCTGGCGCTACTGGCTCGACACCCGCAAGGTCGACGCCAGCGACTACGAGCTCAGCGGGAGGTCGTCGTGACCGACCACGAGCAGATCGTCCTGCACGCCCGCGACGTCGAATTCGACTGGGCGTCGCTGCCGATGCACTGGATCCCCGGCGAACCGCAGGCGACGCACACGATCAACGTGCTGCATCTCGCGTTGCCGGAGGGCGAACGCTGGTTCGTCGAGGTGTTCAAGCAGGCCGTCCCGCTGATCCGCGACGAGCGGCTCAAGGAGGACGTCCTCGGCTTCATCGGCCAGGAGGCCATGCACGCCGAGGCGCACGACGGCGCGGCGGAACACCTGGAAGCCGCGGGCGTCCACGTGCGGCCGTACATCGCGCAGATGGAGTGGATGTTCCGCCGCCTTCTGGGTGACCGTGAGCTTTCCGCCAAACGGCGCGAGGAATGGCTGATCGAGCGGCTCGCCGTCATCGCCGCGATCGAGCACTACACGGCGTTCCTCGGCCAGTGGATCCTCGACGCCGAAGCGCTCGACAAGGCCGGCGCCGATCCGACGATGCTGGATCTCCTGCGCTGGCACGGCGCCGAAGAGGTCGAGCACCGCTCGGTCGCCTTCGATCTGTTCATGCATCTCGACGGCCGCTACGCGCGCCGCGTGCGCAGCATGCTCGTGGTGACACCGGTGCTCGCGTGGGTCTTCGTGCGGGGCACCAGGTTCCTCATGAAGAACGACCCGACCCGGCCGGGCAAGACGAGCCTCCGGACCTATCTGCGCGTCGCGAAGCTCGGCTTGCTGCCTTCGGGCAAGCAGTTGCGGCGCGAGATCCGGCCGTACTTCCGGAAGTCCTATCACCCCACCGAAACCGGCAACACCGATCAGGCCGTCGCGTACCTCGCCAGCTCTCCGGCCGCGCTGGCCGCCGACGAACCCCGATGACCAGGCCGCTGCGGCTCGACGGCAGCGGGCGCACCGACCGCGCGATGGCGTCGCTGACCGGTGTCGTCGCGCTCTACCGCAGGCTCAGCGGGGTGAGCGGCCGTCGCCGTCCGCCTGTGGTCGCCGTCGACCGTGACCTCCCGCTGGTCGTCGACGACCTCCGCGCCCAGGCGGACGGCGTCGCCGTCCTGCGGCTGGTGCACGAACGCGGCGAGCCGCTGCCACAGTGGCGGCCCGGCGCGCACATCGATCTCTCGCCGCGGCCGGGCCTGGTCCGTCAGTACTCCCTGTGCGGCGACCCGGACGACCGCTCGGCCTACCGCGTCGGAGTCCGGTTGCTCGGCGAGGGATCGACGGCGATGCACGCGTTGAAGAAGGGTGCTCGGATCACCGGGCGCGGCCCGCGCAACGCCTTCCCGTTCGTCGAGAGCCCGGCGTACCTGTTCATCGCGGGCGGTATCGGGATCACGCCGATCCTGCCGATGGTGCGGCAGGCGGCCGCCGTCGGCGCGGACTGGCGACTGGTCTACACCGGTCGCGACGAGGCTTCGATGCCGTTCCTGGAGGAATTGTCCGAATTCGGCGATCGGGTGTGGATTCGTCCGGACACGGACTACGGGATCCCGGCGTCGGGCGCGGAATTGCTCGAAGGGGCAGAGAAGAGTGTCCCGATCTACTGCTGCGGCCCGGTTCCCATGATCGTGAGCGTCCGGACGGACGCCGCATTGCGCGGCTCGGGCCCCGTGTTCTTCGAGCGGTTCTCGACGCCGCCGATCGTCGGCGGCAGGCCGTTCCGCGTCGAACTCGCCCGCAGCGGCGTGACACTGGACGTGCCCGCCGACCGGTCCACGCTCGACGTGCTGCGCGAGACCGTGCCCGGCATCGCTTATTCGTGCCGCCAGGGGTTCTGCGGGACGTGCGAGCTGCCGACGGTGACCGGCGACCGCGTCCGGGTCTGCGTCGAACGCGAGCCGGTCACCCTCGATCTCTGACCCGTCAGTCTTCCTTCGGGATCCAGGCGCCGATCACCGGCTTGAATTCGCGCACGGTCCGCTTCGCCACGACACCTTCGAGGTGGTACGGGTCCTGGTCGATGATCTCCAGCAGCGCCGCCTCGTCGGCCGCCTGGTACATCGAAATCCCGCCGGAGCCGTCGCCCAGCGGGCCGCCGAGCGCGACGACGCCCTGGTCGGCGAGGTCGGTGAGGAACTTCCGGTGCCGGGGACGCACGTCCGCCAGCTTCTCCTGCACGTACGTGATCTCCACCAGGAACCAGGCCATCGACATCTCCAAGGTCGTTCCGACAGACGCCACCCAGCTTCTCAGGATCCGATCAGGCAGGACCGTGACCCCACCCGATACGCTGATCGAGCGCCATGCACAGGTTGTGCTTCAAAGGGGTAAATGAACAGGTAGGGGTACATGCTCGAGGGCAATGCGGAACGCAGTGTCGAGGCGACCCTCGGCCATCTGCGCACCATGGACGGACCGGTCACGCCACCGCCGCCTGCGGCACCGCTGACCCTTGAGGATCTCTATCGCCAGCACCGGATGCGGCTCGTCCGGCTGGCCATCCTGCTCGTGGACGAACCGGCGACCGCCGAAGACGTCGTCCAGGAGGCCTTCACCGGCCTGCACCGCAACTGGGGGCGCCTGCGCGACGCCGCCGCGGCCGTCGGATACCTGCGCACCGCCGTGGTCAACGGCTCACGCAGCGTGCTGCGCCGCCGCAAGACCGCGCGTGAGTACGTCGCGCCGCACGCCGTCAACGCGCGTTCGGCGGAAAGCCTCGCCATGCTGTCGAGTGAACATCAGGCCGTTGTGAGCGCTTTGTCCAAACTGCCCCCTCGCCAGCGCGAGGTTCTGGTCCTCCGTTACTACGGTGGGCTGAGTGAGGCCGAAATCTCGGAGGCCGCCGGGATTTCGAAAGGTACCGTTAAGTCAACCGCCAGCCGGGCGCTCGAAGCACTGCAGAAAGCGATGCAGTCACCGAACTGATGCCGGGCCTTCATCTCGACCGCTGGGTTGTGCCGCCATGCTTGGTCCAGACCAATATATGCTGGGGGGCGTGAGAGGCGCCGGAGATTTCGTGATCGTGGGCGGCCGGGTCGTCGCCCCGGACCGTGTACTCGACGACGGCTGGCTGGCTATCGCCGGCGGCAAGATCGTCCAAGTCGGTTCCGGGACACCCCCGGACATCGATCGCGTCGACGTCGACGGGTGCCTGGTCGTGCCCGGCTTCGTCGACACCCACTGCCATGGCGGTGGGGGCGGATCGTTCTCCAGTGCGAACCCCGAGGAGCTGCTCCGCGCGGTCCGCGCGCACCGGCGGCACGGGACCACGACCATGCTCGGCAGTCTGGTCTCCGACCCCATCCCGGTGCTCAGGGACCAGATCGCGGCCCTGCGTGAGCTGGTCCAAGAGGGTGAACTTGCCGGAATTCACCTTGAAGGACCCTTCATCTCGAAGGCGCGGTGCGGGGCGCACGACCCGGCGACGCTGATCGAGCCGGACACGGCCACGGTGAACGCGCTGCTCGGCGCGGGCCGCGGCGACATCCGGATGGTCACCCTCGCGCCCGAACTGCACGGCGGGATCAAGGCCGTCCGGCAACTGGCCGAATCGGGGGTCATCGCCGCCATCGGGCACACCGACGGCGTCGAGGACCAGATCATCCCCGCGATCGACGCGGGCGCCTCCGTCGCGACACACCTCTTCAACGCCATGCGGCCGCTCCACCACCGCGAGCCGGGCCCGATCGGCGCCCTCCTCGACGACGAGCGCATCACCGTCGAGCTGATCTGCGACCTCGTCCACGTGCACCCGACCGTGCTTCGGCTGGCCGCGCACCACGCGGGCAAGGGCCGGACGGTGCTCATCACCGACGCCATGTCGGCCACCGACGCCGCCGACGGCAGTTACATCCTCGGCCGCCTCGAGGTCGACGTCCGTGACGGCGTCGCCACCCTCGCCGGGAACGGTTCGCTGGCCGGCAGCACGCTGACCATGGACGCCGCCTTCCGCAACCTCGTGCGCGGCGCGGGCATCGACCTGCTCGACGCCGTCCGCGCGACCTCCGGGCGCCCCGCCGAACTGCTCGGCATCGCCGACCGGACCGGCTCGCTGCGGGCCGGGCTCGCGGCCGACCTCGTCGTGCTCGACCGCGACCTGCGGCCGGTCAAGGTGCTTCGTCAGGGCGAGTGGGTCGAAGACGACGCTGCGGCTACATTGAGCAGCGCCATCGAAGGCGGTGTGTCGGTCAGCGACGGGTAGCGGCGAAAGGAGTCCGGATGAGCGAGCCCAAGGACCCGGAGAAACTCCTAGCCGATGCCCTGCGCGCTCAGGCCGTCTTCGCCCCTTCGACGGAGCGGCTCTCCGAAACGACCTCCGACAAACCGGTCGAAACGGACACTGAGCGTAGCGACGTTTCCGGGAAGAGCGAACTGCCCCCGCAGTACGGCCTGCTGTCCGGCGCGGGCGCGGACTCGCTCGAACGAGAGCGCGTCGCGCTGGAGGACGCGGAAACCGCCAGGCTGGCGGAGCGCCCGACGCCGCCTCCGCCCGTCAGCCCGCCGCTGCCCGCGTACTGGGTGTTGCTGCTGGCCGTCCTGCTGGGGCTCGCCGCCGGTTCGGTGATCGGGCTGCTGACGCTGATCTGAGCGCGGTCTCCCGCCGGGTCAAGGCACTCTGCGTCACCCTGTACCGTTTTGGTGTGATCCTGGCGCAGAACAACGTGACGACGATGGGCCTCCTGCCGGAGTGGCTGGACCCGCAGCACCTGCTGAGCGGGCTGACCGTTCCGGTCATCACCGTGCTCTGCCTGATCATCTTCATCGAGAGCAGCATCTTCCCGGTGCTGCCCGGTGACTCACTCCTGTTCACCGCGGGCCTGTTCATCGCGAACGGTTCGATCGAGGCGCCACTGTGGCTGGTGTGCGTCCTGGTCACCGTCGCCGCGCTGATCGGCAACGCGGTCGGTTACGGCCTCGGCTGGAAGATCGGCCCGTGGCTGTTCCGCAAGCCGGATTCGAAGTTCTTCAACAAGAAGTACGTGGACCAGACCCACGCCTTCCTGGAGAAGCACGGGCCGAAGGCGGTCGTGCTCGCGCGGTTCGTGCCGTTCGTGCGGACGTTCATCACCTGGATCGCCGGTATCGGCAAGATGGACCCGAAGAAGTACTTCGTCTACACCGTCGTCGGCGGCATCCTGTGGGCCGCCGGGATCACCGCGCTCGGTCACCTGCTCGGCGGCGTCGCGTTCATCCGCGACAACGTCGACGCGATCTTCATCCTGATCGTGCTGGTCTCGGTGGTGCCGATCGTCATCGAGTACCTCAAGGCGCGCCGCGAGAAGAAGCACGAAGCCGCCGCCGCTCCGGCCGCGGACATGGACGCGACGCAGCAGATCCCGCGCATCCGCGACTGACCCGCTCCCATGCCATGAACGGTCCGTTCCTTGCAAATTTCGCAAGGAACGGACCGTTCATTGCGTTCAGCGGGGTGCGCAAGCGTGACCCGGCACCGCACTCGCGTGATCAGAGCCGTGACTCGCGTGATTGGAGACCGCACACACGAGTGCGGTCTCCAATCACGTGAGTCACGCGCTCAAGCACGCGAGTCTCGTCCCTGATCACGCGAGTCACGCCGTCCCGCACCCCGGCGTTCAGAGGGAGAACATCGAGCCCGGGTTGAAGAGGTTCTTCGGGTCCAGCGCCTGCTTGATCTGCCGGTGCACCGCGATGCCGACCTCGCCGATCTCCTTGGCCAGCCACTCGCGTTTGATCCGGCCGATGCCGTGCTCGCCGGTGACCGTCCCGCCCAGCGACAGGGCCACGTCGAGGATCGCGTCGAAGGCGACCCGCGCGCGGGCGAACTCCTCCTCGGAGTCGGGCGCGTAGACGATCGTCGGGTGCATGTTCCCGTCACCGGCGTGGCCGACGACGGCGATCCGCAGACCCACCTCTTCGCTGATCCGCTCGCAGCCGGCGATCAGCTCGGCGATACGCGTGCGCGGCACGCAGACGTCGTCGGTCAGCCAGACGCCGTACATTTCCAGCGCGGTGAGCACGACCCGCCGCGCCTGCAGCAGCATCTTGCCCTCTTCGAGATCTTCGGTGGCATACGCCAGATCCGCGCCGCAGTCGACGCAGATCTGTTCCAGCACCGCGAGTTCCTTCCGCGCGACCTCGCCGCCGGAGTCGGATTGCGCGAGCAGCAAGGCTTTGCAGTCCGAGCTCGTGCCGAGGTCGGTCTTGAGGTAGGCCTCGGCGGCCTTGATCGACGTCGCGTCCATGATCTCCATCAGCGACGGCACCAGGCCTTCACGCACGACGCGTGCGACGGCCTCGCCCGCCGCCTCCGTGCTGTTGAAGGCGGCGACGAGCGTGGAAGGCAGCTGCGGCAACGGTTTCAGTGCGACGGTCGCCTGGGTGATCACGCCGAGCGTGCCCTCACTGCCGACGAAGAGCCGCGCGAGGTCGTAGCCCGCGACGCCCTTCACCGTGCGGCGCCCGGTCTTCAGCAGTGAGCCGTCGGCGAGCACGACTTCCAGCCCCAGCACGGAATCCGTGGTGACGCCGTACTTCACGCAGCAGAGTCCACCGGCGTTGGTGGACAGGTTCCCGCCGATGGTGCACCAGTCGTAGCTCGACGGGTCCGGCGGATAGAACAGGCCGTGCTTCTCCACCGCGTTGCGGAAATCGAGGTTCACCACGCCGGGCTGCACGACGGCGAGCCGGTTGCCTTCGTCGATCTCGACGATCTGGTCGAGCTTCGTCAGCACCAGCACGACACAGCCGTCGATCGCGTTCGCGGCGCCGGACAGACCACTGCCGGCGCCGCGGGGCACGATCGGCACCTCGAACTCCGCACAGGCCTTGACCACGGCCTGCACACCTTCCACGTCGGACGGCAGGACCACCGCGAGCGGCTTCCCGCTGGCGGCCAGCGGCATCATGTCGCGCGAGTAGGCGTCCGTGACGTCGGTGTCGGTGAGCACCGCGGCGTCGCCGAGCTGCTCGCGGAGGCGGGTGACCAGGCCATGGTTGTTCATACCCTCATCGTAGGCCGGATTAGCTCCGCACTGCGGAATTTTTTTTCCGATCTAGCAGAACGAAGGCCTGAACACCTGTATAGACGAGCACGGCCACGCCTGCCCATGCGGTGACGTGCATCCCCTGCGTGAAGGCCTCGCGAGCCGATTCCAGGAGCGCCTGTCCCGCGGCGGGGTCGAGCTGCTGCGCGGTCGCGACCGCACCACCCAGCGTGTCCCGGGCGGACTCGGCCGTCCCCTCCGGCAGGCCGGACCGGTAGACCGCGGTCGCGACACTGCCGAGGATGGCCGTGCCGAGCGCGCCGCCCAGCTCGAACCCGGTCTCGGAGATCGCCGAAGCGGCGCCGGCCCGTTCGGCCGGAGCGGCCGAGATGACCAGGTCGTTCGTCAGCGTCTCCGACAGGGCGACACCGCCCCCGAGCAGCGTGAACGCCACCACGACGTACGCGAGTCCGCCGCCGGACGACACCTGGGTCAGGGCCAGGAAACCGACCGCCGCGACCAGGAGACCACCACTGACCAGCAGGGAGACACGGATCCGCTTCGCGAGCCAAGCCGCGAGGAGCGCACCCACGATCCCGGCGACCGTCGCCGGCAGCATCCACAGCGCGGCGACGACCGGGCTCAGCTCGAGCACCAGCTGCAGGTACTGCGGCACCAGGAACAGCAGGCCGACCATGGCGAACACGCCGAGCATGTTCGTCACGACGGAGCCGCTGAAGGCCCGGTTCGAGAACAGCTTCAGGTCGAGCATCGGCTCGTCGAGGCGGTTCTGCCTGCGGACGAACACGACACCGAGGCCGAACCCGATCAGGACGCTGATCGCGGCCTTCACCGTGAAGCCGTGCTCGGCGACCAGCTTGATGCCGTAGACCACCGGCAGCATCGCGGCCAGCGACAGCAGCGCCGACAGCGGGTCGAAGCGACCAGGCTTCGGGTCACGCGCCTCCGGCAGCACGAACGGTCCGATGAGCAGCAGCACCAGCATCACCGGGACGTTGATGAGGAACACCGAGCCCCACCAGAAGTGCTCCAGCAGCCAGCCGCCGAGGACCGGCCCGAGCGCCATCCCGCCGGAGAACCCGGCGCTCCACACCGCGATCGCGATCCGGCGCTGCTTCGGGTCGGTGAAGATGCTGCGGATCAGCGACAGCGTCGACGGCATCAGCGTCGCGCCACCGACGCCGAGCAGCGCCCTGGCGATGATCAGCATGAACGCGCTGGTCGAGAAGGCCGCGAGCACCGACGCGGCACCGAACGCCGCGGCACCCATGAGCAGCAGCTTGCGACGGCCGATGCGGTCGCCGAGCGTGCCCATCAGGACCAGCAGGCCCGCCAGCATGAACGAGTAGATGTCGACGATCCACAACTGCTCCGCACCGGTGGGCGCCAGATCCTCGGACAGGAACGGCAGCGCGAATCCGAGCACCGTCATGTCCACGCTGATCAGCAGCACCGGAAGCACCAGTACCGCCAACGCCCACCACTGCTTGCGCCCCGCCATGGCGCACTCTCCTTAAGCTAAACCGTCCGGACGGTACAGTTACCGCCTCGTTCGAAGGTAAACCGTCCAGACGGTATAGTCAACTGATATGGCGAAGCCCACCGCGAAGGAACGCATCCTCGACTCGTACGAGGAAATCCTCATCGAGCAAGGTCCCGGCGGGGTCACCCTCGACGCCGTCGCCGCGCACGCCGGGGTGTCGAAGGGTGGCCTGCTCTACCACTTCGGCTCCAAGGAAGCCCTGGTCGACGGCCTGATGGAACGTCTCGCGACGCTGTCGGAGGCGGATCTCGCAGAGGCGCAGAAGGCGCCAGAAGGTGTCGTCTCCTGGTATCTGCGGACGGCGATCACCGACGTCACCGAGCGCAAGGCACTGCACCGCACGACCATGGCGACGCTCCGGATCATGCTCAACGAGCCGCGGGTCTCCGCGGTCGTGCAGGTCTACAACCAGAAGGTGCACGACCTGATCAGCGAGCACGTCGACGACCCGCTGACCGCCGAGCTGGTCATCCTGGTCGGCGACGGCCTCTATCTCCGGGCGGCACTTGGCCGGGACGACGCGAGCCCCCTCCTCGACCGGATCGACGAGATCAAGGCCCGCATCGCCCGCTGACCCCTCTCGCAAATGTCATGAAAGGGTCGTTCAGGACAAAACATGTCCTGAACGACCCTTTCATGACATCCCCGGGCTACATCTGGATCCCGTAGACGCGCTCGATCGGGATCGTCAGCAGCACCCGCTGATCGGCGACCATGACGTCGCGGAACTCGTCCCAGTCCGGGTGCTCGCCCCGAGCCCGCCGATAGTGGTCCACCAGCGCGTCGACGGTCGCGTCGTCACGCGAAGCGGCGGTCGGCGTGAGCACCGCCGGCCCCTCGACGACGACGTAGCCGTCACCGCTCTCGGTCGAAACGTGAAACGTCGCCCGCGGATCGCGCTGGAGGTTCTTGGTCTTGGCCCGCGGCGCGGTGATCGAGATCAGGATCGTGCCGGCGTCCGCGTCGTAGAGGTAGTTGACGGTGGACAGCTGGGGCCGCCCATCACGCTTGATGGTGGCCAGGGTGCCGAAGTTTCGACTGGCGAGGATCGCGTAGAGCGCGGAGTCGGTCATGACTCCATCAAAGCAAAAGTGCAGCTCAGGGCGAACCGGACAAACATGCACGAATAAATGTGCTTGCATGCGGCAACTAAAGTGTCATCGGACACACAACGTCACTTTCTTCTTGCGAACCTCCCTTGAGAGGAACATCCTTGCTCTAGACAACTAGTTGCAGTGACCAAGCAACCGGCGAGAGAGACCCACCATGACACCCACGACACCCGGCACCAGGTCGAAGTCCGACCTCGATCTGGCCGACACCCTCGGGCATGAGCTCGTGCGGCTCGTCCGCCTGGTCAACCGGGCCAAGTCCCAGGTGTCCAAGCAGGGACCGGACGGCATCGAGCGGGCCGCGTACGCGATCCTCTTCTGCCTCATCCACGTCGGCCCTCAGCGGACCAGCAAACTCGCCGAGTTCCTGCACTCCGAGATCTCGACCATCAGCAGGCAGTCGAGCTCCCTCGTCCAGCACGGGCTGGTCGAGCGCCTGGCCGACCCCGAAGACGGCCGCGCCTGCCTGCTCGCACCGACCGCCGAAGGACTCCGGGTCTTCGAGGAGAACCGCAAGCAGCGGAACCAGTGGCTGGCCGAGGTGCTCGGCGACTGGTCCGACGAGGACCGGAAGACCCTCAACTCGCTGTTCAACCGGCTGAACAACGACATCGAAAAAACATCTCCACAGTTCGCCGACCCCGCGTCGGCGTCGAAGGCCAAGGGGGCCTGAAGCAATGAGTTCCGCAGTAGAAAGTCCGCCAGCCATCCACGAAGATGGTCCCCGGCTCAGTCACCGTCAGATCGTCACGATCCTGATCGGCCTGATGTCGGGCATGTTCCTGGCGGCACTCGACCAGACGATCGTGGGCACCTCGATCGTCCGGATCGCGAACGACCTCAACGGGTTCGACCTGCAGGCCTGGATCACCACGGCCTACCTGATCACCTCGACGATCGTCACGCCGATCTACGGCAAGCTGTCCGACATCTACGGGCGCAAGCCGTTCTACATCGCGGCGATCTCGATCTTCCTGGTCGGCTCGATCGCTTCGGCGTTCGCGACGTCGATGTACGAGCTGGCCGCGTTCCGCGCGATCCAGGGCCTCGGCGCCGGCGGGCTGATGTCGCTGGCGATGACGATCATGGGCGACATCGTGCCGCCGCGGGAACGCGCCCGCTACCAGGGCTACTTCCTCGCCGTGTTCGGTATCTCCACCGTGCTCGGCCCGGTGCTCGGCGGCTTCTTCGCCGACTTCGACAAGCTCGGCAGCGTCTTCGGCTACGACATCGCCGGTTGGCGCTGGGTGTTCCTGATCAACGTGCCGATCGCGATCGTCGCGCTGTTCGTGGTGGCCCGCGTGCTCAACGTGCCGCACCAGCGCCACGACCACAAGATCGACTGGTGGGGCGGGCTCGCGCTCGTCGTCGCCGTGGTGCCGTTCCTGATCGTCGCCGAGCAGGGCAACAAGTGGGGCTGGGGCTCGCAGAACGCGATCATCTGCTACGTCATCGGCGGCATCGGCGTGATCGCCTTCATCTTCATCGAGAAGCTGATGAAGGACGCGGCGCTGATCCCGTTGCGGCTGTTCAAGAACTCGACCTTCACGGTCGCGATCGTCGGCGGCATCATCGTCGGTGTCGCGATGTTCGGCGCGATCATGATGATCCCGCAGTACATGCAGGTGGTGCAGGAGTTCTCGCCGACCGAATCGGGTCTGCTGATGATCCCGCTGATGGCGGGCATCATGAGCGGTTCGATCATCTCGGGCCAGATCACCAGCAAGACCGGACGCTACAAGGTGTTCCCGGTGGTCGGCACGCTGCTGATCGCGGCGGGCGCGTTCTTCTTCGCGCAGGTCGAGTACAACAGCGCGCTGTGGCACCCGCTGGTCGCGGCCGCGATCATCGGTCTCGGCCTCGGTGCCTGCATGCAGACGCTGATCATCGCGGTGCAGAACGCGGGACCGCGCAGCGACATGGGCGTGTCGACCGCGTCGGCGACGTTCTTCCGGCAGATCGGTGGTACTGCGGGTGTCGCGGTGTTCCTGACGATCCTGTTCAACGTCCTGCCGGGCAACATCACCAAGGCGTTCGGCGGCAACGCGCCCACCGGTCCCGGTGCGGCGGCGCTGGGCGACATCCAGTCGAACACGAGCGGTATCGCGAGCCTGCCCGAGGCCATCAAGACCCCGGTGCTGATCGGCTTCACCGAGTCGATCACCACGGTGTTCTACGTGGCGGGCGCGGTCGCGCTGCTGGCGACGCTGGTGCTGATGTTCATGAAGGAGATCCCGCTGCTCGGCGGCTCGGCTCCTTCGGCGGCTTCGGCTCTCGAAGGCGGCGAAGCACTCCTCGAAGAGGAAGACGTGCCTGCCGAGACGGCTTCCGAGAAGACCGTGGTGACCGCGCCCGTCGAGCCCGGCAAGCACGCGCTGGCCAACGGGAACGGGGCCTACCGGGCGGGATCCGCGCAGATCAGCGGGCACGTCCGCCGGGACGACGCCACGAACGTCGCGGGGGCGGCGCTGACCCTGATCGACCACAACGGCAATCAGGTGGCCAGGACGCACACGAACGAGAACGGCGTCTACTCGTTCGCCGGCATCGTGGGCGGGCGGTACACGATCGTCGCCAGCGGGCGCTGGTTCCGGCCGGTCGCGGCGACGCTGACCGCCACCGGGTCCGGGATGCTGCGCCACGACGTCGAACTGGTCAGCACGATCCTGCTGAGCGGGGTCGCCCGCACCGACGGGGACCGGGTCGTGCCGGACGCGCGGATCACCGTCCTCGACGCCTCGGGCGGCGTCGCCGCCGTGGCGAGGACGGACGCGGAGGGCAACTACACGGTCAGCGACCTGCCCGCCGGGACCTACACGGTGATCGCCAGCGGCTACCCGCCCGCGACCAGCCGGGTGGAGCTGCTGGGCGGTGACCAGGCCGAACACGATGTCCGGCTGAGCTACGACCAGGCGCTGGACGAGCTCGTCGAGCACTAGTCACCAGCGCTATGAACGGTCCGTTCCTTGCAAATTTTGCAAGGAACGGACCGTTCATAGCATTCGGAGAAGGCGTGACAGGGACAGTCAAGACACCCCGATTCCACCGTTCGGTGAAGTGCGGTTCCCCGAGTACACGTAGGCTCGCGTCGTGAGTGAGGTGTACACCGAGGCCGCGGGCATCGGGGTGAGCTGGCTCGACACCGCCGGGCCGGTGCTCGTCTGGGTGATCGTGCTGAGCTTCATCTTCGTGGAGTGCGCGCTGATCATCGGGCTGTTCCTGCCCGGCGACTCCCTGCTGTTCGCGGCCGGAGTCGTCCTCGCGCAGCACGGCTCCGACCTGAACGCGTGGCTGCTCTCGGCCGCCGCGCTGCTCGTCGCGATCCTTGGCAACCAAGTGGGCTACTACATCGGCCGGACCACGGGCACGAAACTGATCGCCCGCCGTGGCGGCAAGGTGCTGAACCGGCACAACCTCGACCGTGCCAGGGCGTTCCTGGATCGCAAGGGTTTCTTCGCCATCGTCGCCGCGCGCTGGATCCCGTGGATCCGCACGCTGGCGCCGCTCATCGCGGGGACCGCGCGGATGGACCCGCGCCGGTTCGCGCTCGCGACGGCGCTCGGCGGGCTGCTCTGGGTGCCGACGCTGGTACTGCTCGGCTACTACGGCGCCGGTCTGCTGGACCAGCTGCCGTGGGTCAAGACGGCGGCCTTGTGGATCAGCGTCGCGTTCTTCGTGGTGGGCACGGCCTACGGCGTGATCCGCTACCGCCAGGAGATGAGGCGTCCCGCCGAAGAGCCGGAACAGAGCACGCCCTAAACTTCCGGATCCGCCCAGATCTCCAGCTGGATCCCATCGGGGTCGCGGAACACGATGACCGACGAGCCTTGCAAGGTCCGCGATCCCTTCGACGGCGAATAGACGACGCCGTATTCCGAGAGCCGCGCTTCCCATTCGGCCAGCTCCGACCGCGACGAGACCTTGAAGGCCACGTGGTCCAGACCTGTCCGCCGTTCGTCGAACCGCGGCCGCTCGGTGTCCTGATGCTCGACGAGAACCACGGCGAAACCTTCGCTCGGTGACCTGAGCACGACCTTCCGCAGTCCCGTCTCCGGGTCTTCGCGACGCGTGAACTCCTCGAGTTCGAGCACACGGGCGTACCAGGGCACGCTCCGGTCCACATCGGTCACGGTGAGTGCCAGGTGGTGCACAGACATGAGCTTGGACATCGGGGATGACCGTCCTGATCAAGAAGCTTGGGGGCGCCACCAGGGTGACACAGGCGCCTCGGGCCACGAGGTGATCCGCCGACTTCCCACATGAATCGTGATATCCGCCGGGAAACAGTGTTAAAAAGTGGCTGAACCGCACGCGGACCCGATATCGCCTCGTGACCGCCTCGTGGCCCTGGGTGTCAACGTCCTCCGCTGACGGTCAATACCGTCCCGGTGGTGTACGACGCCGCCGGGGAAAGCAGCCACAGCACGGCTTCCGCGACTTCGCCGGGTTCACCCGCCCGTCCCATCGGGATGGTGGGGGCGATCCGGTCCATGCGGTCGGGCAATCCCGCCGCGGCGTGCAATCCGGTGTGGATCATCCCTGGTGCGACGGCGTTCACCCGGACGGATTCTTTCGCTACTTCTTGCGCCACGCCGTAGGTCATCGTTTCCACCGCCGCCTTGGTGCCCGCGTAATGGACCCATTCGCCGGGCGAACCGGTCCGCGCGGCGGTGGAGGACAGCGTCACGATCGCGCCGCCGTCACCGCCGTACCGGGTGGACATCCGGCGGATGCCCTCGCGGACGCACAGGAAGACACCCGTGACGTTGACATCGACGACACGACGGACGACGTCGACTTCGTATTCGTCGAACCGGCCAGGGGTGTTGCCAGTGATGGCCGCGTTCGCGACCAGCCCGGCGAGCGGGCCGAGTGCGACGGCGGCGTCGAACAGGGCCACCACGTCTTCTTCGGACGCGACGTCGCCGCGCTGGGTGATCGCCTGAACGCCGTGCTTCCGGACGCGTGAGGCGACGTCTTCGGCCGCTTCGGCGTCACCCGCGTAGTTGACGACGACGTCGTAACCGCGCGCGGCGGCCAGCTCGCAGACCGCCGCGCCGATGCCTTTGCTTCCGCCCGTGACGACGAGAACACCACTCATATGGCGAAGTTAACCAGCGGCAGATTCTCGAGGACCAGATCGGCCCGGCCGCTGGTGGACGCGATCAGATCGGCGTTGCGCTGGTCGGAACCGAGTGCGCGGCGACGCGCCTCGACCAGCGAACGGCCGTAGCGGCGGTGCCGCGAGACGAGCCGCTCGATGCGCTCGGGTTCGTCCGGCGCGAGGAACCACGACTCGGCGAGGATCGGCTTCACGCCACTCCACGGGTCGTCCTGCATGAGCAGGTAGTTGCCCTCGGTGATGACCAGCGGGACGTCCGGCGTGACCGCGACGGCGCCGGCGATCGGCTCCTCGATCTCCCGGCGGAACTCGGGCGCGTAGACCGTCTCGCGGCCTTCGGCGAGCCTGCGCAGCAGGTGCACGTACCCGGCGGCGTCGAAGGTGTCGGGCGCGCCCTTGCGCTCCACCCGCCCGAGCCGCTGCAGTTCGACCTGCGCCAGGTGGAACCCGTCCATCCCGACCACTGCGGCCCTCGTACCCAGCGCCTTCGCCAGGCCCCAGGCCAGTGTCGTCTTGCCGGACGCGGGGGCGCCGACGATGCCGAGCACACTGCGCTGTCCCGGCTTCGCCAGCGTCTGAGCCCTGCTCAACAGGTCCTCGAACACCGGAGGCATGGCACTCATGGCTGTCCTTCTCCCATCTTCGCGACCGCGGCCGTCCACGACCTCGGTCCTTCATGCCGCACCCGTTCGGCGGCCACCTCGTTGGCGAACCCGATCCAGCCCTGGACATCCCCTGTGCCCCTGGCGACCGCGTACGCGAAAGCTCCGTGCCAGACGTCGCCCGCGCCCAGCGTGTCACGCGCCCGGGTGACGGGAACGGGAACCGCACCGGATCCGTCCGTCGTCGACCAGCGGACCGGCTCCGGCCCGGCGGTCGTGATGACCACCGGCACGCCGTGCTCGCGCGGATCGTCCCCTCGGTACAGCGACGAGCACGCGGCGATGTCGACCAGCGGGAGGAGTTCGGGGAAGACCGGCTTCCAGCTCCCGGCGTCGAGCACCACCGGCACCTTCCGCTCCCGCGCCCAGCGCGCGACCGCCAGCGCGACCTCCGGATGGTGCCCGTCCAGGAGCACACACCCCGGCATTTCGTCCTCTGAATGCGGTAGTTGCGCGTGCAAGGACCGCATCGAGAGGACGAAACGCGAGGAAGCGTGGGCGTTGCGCGAGACGACGGTGCGTTCCCCGTCGGAGTCGCGGACGACGATGGCGCTGATCGCGGGCGGATCCGGGCGTTCGGGATCGAGGTCGACCAGGTCGACGCCGTGCGCCTCGAGGTCGGCGCGGGCGAGTGCCGCCAGCGGGTGCGCTCCGGCGACCGTCAGGAGCGTCGACCCTGCGCCGAGCGCGGCCACGGTCACCGCCGCGTTCGTCGCCGGCCCCCCGGCGGCGACGTCCATCGACAGCGAACGCACCTTCTCGCCCGGCGCCGGGATCTCGGCGACGCGCTGAATCTGGTCGACGGTGCACAGGCCCGCCAGCAGCACTCTCACTACAGGCCCGTGTGGACGGCCGACGCGACCTCTTCGACCTCGCCGTTCTCACCGATCTTCAGCGCACCCGTGAGCAGGCCGACGACCTGGTTCATAGTGTGCGTCTTCGGCGAGACCACCGCGACCCGCTTTCCGAGGCGGTGCACGTGGATGCGGTCGGCGATGTCGAACACATGCGGCATGTTGTGGCTGATCAGCACCACCGGCAGGCCGCGTTCGCGGATGCGGTTGATCAGGTCGAGCACCTTGCCCGATTCGGCGACGCCGAGCGCGGCGGTGGGCTCGTCCATGATCACCGCCTTGGTGCCGAAAGCCGCCGCCCGCGCGACCGCGACACCTTGGCGCTGCCCACCGGACAACGTCTCCACCGGCTGCGTGATCGACTTGATGTTGATGCCGAGCTCGTCGAGGATCCGCTGTGCGTCGGCCCGCATCGTCGCGGTGTCCAGCTTCCGGAACAGCCGGCCGAACAGGTCCGTGCGCCGCTTTTCCCGGCCGAGGAACATGTTCGACGCGATGTCGAGCGCGGGCGCGACGGCGAGATCCTGGTACACCGTCTCGATTCCGTAGTGGCGAGCGTCCAAAGGGGACTTGAAGTGGACGGTCTGACCGTCCACTTTGATCTCACCGGCATCCGGGATCACCGCGCCCGAAAGGGCTTTGATGAGGCTCGACTTCCCGGCGCCGTTGTCGCCGACGACGGCGAGCACCTCGCCGGGGAACAGCTCGAAGTCGGCGCCGTCGATGGCGGTGACCCGGCCGTAGCGTTTGACCAGTCCCTGAGCGGACAACGTGGGCGTCGTCATGACTGCTGCCTCCTCGCGAACCGGTCGACGCAGACCGCGCCGATGAGCAGGGCGCCGGTGGCGACGTCCTGGTAGAGCGCGTCCACCCCGAGCTGGGTCAGCCCGGACCGCAGGACCGCGACGACCAGCGCGCCCATCATCGTGCCGAGTACCGAACCCCGGCCGCCGAACAGGCTCGCGCCGCCGAGTACCACCGCGGTGATCGAGTCGAGGTTGCCGAGCTGGAAGGCGTTCGGGTCGGCGTTCGGCACGCGGCCGAGCGCCTGCCAGGCGGCGATCCCGACGATCACGCCGGCGACGATGTACACCGAAAGGATCGTGCAGTTGACCTTGATCCCGGACAGCCGCGCGGATTCCGGCGCGTTGCCGACCGCGTAGACGTGCTTGCCCCACGGCGTCCGCGTGAGCGCGTACCAAAGCCCCAGGTACATCAGCAAAGCCAGTGTCATGCCGTAGGTGATCGGGATGCCGCCGAAGAGGTACCGGCGGGTGCCGAGCCATTTGAGCAGTTCGTCGGCGACCGGGACGGCCTGCCCGCTCGCGAACAGTTTCGCGGCCGCGGTGAGCACGGTCAGCAGGCCGAGCGTGACGATGAACGGCGGCAGTTTGATCCGGGTGACCAGCGAACCGGTGACCATCCCGATCACCACCGTCGCCACGATTCCCAGCAGCAGCGCCCAGATCCCGGAGACGCCGCCGACCACGAGCTTCGCCATGATCAACGTCGCGAGCACCATCGCGGCCGCGTTGGCCAGGTCGATACCCGCGGTCAGGATGATCAGCGTCTGCCCGAGGGCGAGCGTGCCGATCACCAGGGACTGTTGCACCACAAGGGAAAGGTTGTCGAGGTCGAGGAAGGTGTCGGTCGACAGCGAGAACACCACGATCGCGACGAGCAGGGCCAGCGCGGGCCCGACGGCGGGCGCGCGCAGGAAGAACTCACCGATCGACGGGCGTTCGTTGCCTTTGAGGGTTGCGGTAGTCACTTCGTCCCCCAGCAGTTCTCGAGGCCCCACTTGCTGTCCTGGCTTTCCACCCCGGGGATCGGCTTGTCGGTGATCACCGCGGAACCGGTGTTCACGAACCCGCTCGGCTTCTTCCCGGTCTTGGCGTATTCGACGGCGGCGAGGACGCCCTGCTCGGCCATCTTCTTGGGGAACTGCATGACCGTCGCGGCGTACTGGCCGTCGCGCACGTTCTTGACGCCTTCGCAGCCACCGTCGATCGAGCCCATCACGATCCGGTCCACCAGACCGCGGGCCTGGAGCGCGGCGTACGTGCCACGGCCCATCGGCTCGTTCATCGTGTAGACGGCGTTGATGTCGGTGGTGCGCTGCAGCAGGTTCTCGACGCCCTGCTGCGCGAGACTCTGGTCGCCGTTCGCGGGCGTCTTGCCCTTGATCTCCGGCGACGCGTCGGTCAGCCCGATGCCCTTGAGGAACCCGGTGTGCCGCTGGGTGTCCACTGTGGACCCGGCAGTGCCGTCCACCATGAACAGCTTCGGCGGCTTGCCGTTCAAGGCCGCCTTCACGTAGGCGCCTTGCTGACGTCCGGCTTCGAAGTTGTCCGTGGCGAAGGTGGCGTCGACGGCGGTGGCCGGTTCGGTCGCCGTGTCGAGCGCGATGACCAGCACCCCGGCCTTGCGGGCGCGGTCGATGGCGTCGAGGACGCCGGTCGAGGAACTCGGCGTGATCAGGATGGTGTTCGCACCCTGCTGCATGAGGTTCTCGATGGCCCGGACCTGACCGTCGTTGTCGCCGTCGAACTGGCCGGCGAGCGCGCTGAACTCCGCGCCGTTGGCCTCGGCGGCGGCCTTGGCGGCCGCTCTCAGCTCCACGAAGTAGGGATTGGTGTCGGTCTTGGTGACCAGGCCGACCTTGGCCTTGCCACCGCCGCCTGCGTTCGAGCCGCCACCCCAGTGGCGTTCGACGGTGCACCCGGCCGAGGTCACCGCTAGTGCGGCGGCCATCGCGAGCGCGGCGAGACTGCGCTGTCTCATGGGGGATGCCCTCCGATTCAAGGCTGTCCGTGATGGACCGGAAGGTAGACAGGGTTATGCTCAGTCGCAAGCGTTTGCGCAAACGCTTGCCAGCTGACTCACCGAGGATTGGTAATGCCGCCGTCTCGCTCGTCCCGTCCCACCCAACGCGACATCGCCGAGCTGGCGGGAGTCTCGATCACCACCGTGTCCCACGTGGTCAACGGCACGAGGGCGGTGGCCGAGGACACCAAGCTGGCGGTGCTGCGCGCCATCGAGCAGACCGGCTACACCGGTGACGCCATCGCCCGCTCGCTGGTGACCGGCGGGACGAGGTCGATCGGCGTGGCGATCTCCCTGATCGCGAACCCGTACTTCGCCGTCCTGATCCAGGCGATCGAGCGCGAAGCCGCCTCGGCCGGCTACACGGTCTTGCTCGCGGACACGCACGACACCGTCGACACCGAACGTGAGACCGTGCGGACGCTGCGTTCGCGCCGGGTCGACGGGCTGCTGATCACGCCGTCGCCGGGCGACGGTTCGGTGATCGGCGAGCTCGTCTCGCTCGACGTCCCGACCGTGCTCATCGACCGGCTCTCCACGCGGACCGACGTCGACCAGGTCGGCGCGGAGAACATCCAATCGACGTCGGCGCTGACGGCGCATCTGGCGTCGCTCGGGCATCAGCGGATCGGCATGATCAGCGGCACGGCCGGGCTGAGCACCAGCGAGGAGCGGATCCTCGGCTACCGGCTCGGGCTCGGGCGCTCGGGTTTGACCTGGTCGGAGGAGCTGGTCGCGTGCGGGCAGTCTTCGCAGGCCGGTGGCGCCCTCGCGCTGAGCACGCTGCTCGCGCTGCCGGAGCCGCCGACGGCGCTCGTGGTCGCCAACGACACCATGATGGTCGGGGTGCTGCACGAGTTGCGGCGCCGCGGCCTGCGCGCGGGAGTAGACCTGCCGGTGGTGGTCTACGACGACGTCGAATGGGCCGATCTGGTGGATCCGCCGCTGACCACGATGGCCCAGCCGATCGAGGAGATAGGCACACAGGCGGTGCGCCTGTTGCTGGCCCGCATCAACGATCCGGCACGCAAGGCCCAGACGATGCGGATTCCGCCTACGCTCCGCCATCGTGCGTCGTGCGGATGCGCTCTCGTTCACTCACATTGATGATTGTTGGGCGACTTTCCGGTCTCGCCGCCGAGTGACGCTCCGTCAGCCGTTACCGTCATTCAAGCTCGGATGAAGGCGTGGAGCGATGACCGCATTGTCCCCGGCGTTACCCCTGTGGGAGGACACCCCTGTCACCCACCGGTTCGGGGTGGCCATGGCGATGCACGCGAACCCGTATTCGGGTGAACTCGTCCGCGCCATCCGCCGCGCCGCGCGCCGTCACGGCTGCGAAATCACCCTCGCCGACACCGGCGACAGCGTCGCCGAAGAAGCCGCGGTCATCCGCGCGCTGCGGGCGGACCGCGTCGACGGTGTCCTGCTCGTCCCGGCGGCCGGCGACGAAGCGGTGATCAACGGGCTGGTCCGGATGGGCGTGCCGACCGTGCTCGTCGACCGGATGGCCGGACGCAACGACGTCGACCAGGTCGGCTCCGAGAACATCCAGGCCGTGTGCGCGCTCGTGCGGCACCTCGCGGGGCTGCGGCACCGCAAGATCGGCTTCATCTCCGGCGAAGAGGACGTGACCACCTACGAGGAGCGGGCGCTGGGCTACCGGCTCGGCCTCGGCCGCTCCGGCCTGCGGTGGACGTCGCAGCTGGTGGCGTGCGGGCGGTCGACCCCGGGCGGGGCGGCGGCCGCGACCGCGAAACTGCTCGACAGCTGGCCGTCGCCGACCGCGCTCGTGGTGGCGAGCGAGGCGATGATGATCGGCGTCCAGTACGAGGCGCACCGGCTCGGCATCCGCATCGGGCGCGATCTCGCGATCGTCGGCTACGGCGACATGGAGTGGGCCGGGCAGGTGACCCCGGCGGTCACCACGATGGCTCAGCCGATCGAGGAGATCGGGCGCAAGGCCGTCGAACTCCTGCTGGCCCGGATCACCGACCCTGAGCGACGACCCGAATCCGTACGGCTCGCACCGCGCTTCATCCACCGGCAGTCGTGCGGCTGCTGAGCCACAACTCGCTGGTGAGAAGCCCGCCGCCGGGTGATGATGGCGGAATGACCGACCTGTGGACCGTGCACACCGCCGACCTCGAAGCAGGCGTGCTGAGGGCGGCACGCGCTCTGCTGGACGACGCTTTCGACGGCGATTTCAGTGATCACGACTGGGAAAACGCCCTCGGCGGCATGCACACGCTGGTATGGGAGAGCGGCGAGCTGATCGGGCACGCGTCCCTGGTCCAGCGGCGGCTCGTGCACGACGGACGGGTCCTCCGCACGGGTTATATCGAGGCGGTCGCCGTCCGGTCGGATCACCGGCGGCGCGGGCACGGCGACGCGATGATGGACGCGCTGGAGCGGGTCCTGAGGAAGGCGTACGATCTCGGGGCGCTTTCGGCGTCCGACGAGGCACTGGAGTTCTACGCGTCGCGGGGCTGGCTGCTTTGGCGCGGGACTTCGTCGGCCATGACACCTTCGGGCATCGAGGCTACGAAGGAGGACGACGGGTCGATCCATGTGCTGCCGGTGGGGGTCACGCTGGATCTGGACGGGGAGATCACCTGCGACTGGCGTTCCGGCGACGTCTGGTGACGCATTTAGAGGACTAAATGCGGTGTTCCAGGGTTGCCGCGGCTTCGAGCAGCATCCAGGCGCTCACCTGGACGGACAGGTCGCGTTCGGCCGCGTCGGCGGCGAGGGGCAGCGAAGGCGCCGGAGTCGCCCAGTCAGCACTGAAGAGCGGTCCGTGCGGCGTCTCGGTGGCACCCGCCCAGCACGCGTCGGCCGACCGGATGACCAGGTCTCGTGCCACCCCGCTCGGCAGCATTGGCGCCGCGAGCGCCAGGTAGCGGGCGAGGATCCCGGCGAACAGGCCGCCGTCGCCGCCTTCCTGCCCGCGGATCACCCCGTTCGGCGCGACATGTTCCGCGACCGCGTGGATCGCGCGCTCCACTCTGTCCATTTCGGACAGTTCGAGACAAGCGCCGAGATAAACCCCTTGGCAGTACGTGAAAATATGCTTCACCAGTTCGCCGCTGCCGACGCGCAGGCCGTCCCACACCAGACCGGTTTCCGGGTCGACGAGCCGTTCGGTCATCCAGTCGGTCAACCCGCGGGCGTGCTGCGTGGAGCCTTCGCGGGCGTGGAAGATCGCGGCCGGGCCGTTCGCGGGCGCGTTCTTGAAGTCGTCGCCGACGCGCCACCAGATCCCGCCGCCCGCGTCGTCGGTCCAGCCTTCGCGCAGCCGGGAACTGATCGCCTCCAGCCCGCCGCGGACGTCCAGCCCGAGATGCCCCACGCGTTGCAGCGCGAGGCCGAGCCAGGCGATGTCGTCGTAGTAGTCGTTGATCCACTTGCCGAAGTTGCGCAGCCGCACGGACACCACGAACCGGTCGATCAGCTTCAGCCGATCCGGCGACGGCTCCCGCAGCTGGGCGTCGACGAGGGTCTCCAGCAGATGTGCCTGCCACCAGTAGTTCCAGTGCCAGTGGACGCGCTGTCCCGTCGAGGGCGGCCAGCCGCTGCGGCCCAGCACGGTCCCCGGCAGCCCCCACACGCGGCGCAGATGCCGGTCGCGGATCGCGCGCTCGGCGGTCGCGGCCCGGTCGGCGAGAGCAGTCATCGGGCCATCATCCCTTGCCCGCTGACATACCGCTCAGTATGTTGGGATGATTCCCGGACCCGCGAGGTGCTTCATGACCACGGCGCACGTGACCTGCCCGCTCTGCGAAGCCACCTGCGGTCTGGAGGTGACGATCGACGAGAAGAACCTGGTCACCCGGGTTCGAGGTGACAGCGAGGACGTCTTTTCGAAGGGGTACATCTGCCCGAAGGGTGCTTCGCTCGGCGCGCTGCATCACGACCCGGACAGGCTGACCGCGCCCTTGGTCAAACGGGACGGCGAGTTCGTCGAGGTCACCTGGGACGAGGCGTTCGCCGAAATCGACCGGCGGCTGCGGCCGATCATCGACGAGCACGGCAGGAACGCCGTCGCCGTCTACTCCGGCAATCCGACAGTGCACAACGCCGCGCTGGTGCTCTACGGCCGTGTGTTCTTCAAAGCCTTGGGCACCAGGAACTTCTACACCGCGACCACGGTCGACCAGATGCCGAAGCACTTCTCCTCCGGCTACCTCTTCGGCGACCCGCAGGCCATTCCCGTCGCCGACCTCGACCGCACCGGGCACCTGCTGATCCTGGGTGCGAACCCGTTGGTGTCCAACGGAAGCCTGATGACCGCCCCGGACACCCGCGGGAAGCTGCGCGGGATCCAGCGGCGCGGCGGCAAGATCGTCGTCCTCGACCCGCGCCGCACCCGGACCGCGCAACTCGCCGACGAGCACCACGCGATCCGGCCCGGCACCGACGCGTTGTTCCTGTTCGCGCTGGTCAACGTCCTGTTCGCGGAGAACCGGGTCACGCCGGGCGAACACGTCACCGGTGTCGACGAGGTCCGCGCGCTCGCGGAGCCCTTCACGCCGGAGGCGGTCGCGCCCGCGACCGGGATCGACGCCGCCGAGATCCGCCGTATCGCGCTCGAACTCGCGGACGCCGAACGCGCCGCGGTGTACGGCCGGATGGGCACCACGACCCAGGCGTACGGCACCATCGCGAGCTGGCTGGTCGACGTCCTCAACACGCTCACCGGCAACCTCGATCGCGAAGGCGGCGTGATGTTCCCGCTGCCCGCCCTGTGGCGGCCGCGCCGGTCCTCGCCGTTCACCAGCGGCCGCTGGACGAGCCGGGTGCGCGGGTATCCCGAGGTGCTCGGCGAGCTGCCGGTGGCCACGCTCGCGGACGAGATCGAGACGCCAGGCGAAGGCCAGGTGCGGGCGCTGGTGACCATCAGCGGCAACCCGGCGCTGAGCACGCCGAACTCCGCGCGGCTCACCGAAGCGTTGCGGCAGCTGGATTTCATGGTCTCCCTCGACGTGTACCTCAACGAGACCACGCGGCACGCCGACGTCATCCTGCCCGGACCGTCGCCGATGGAGCGGCCGCACTACGACGTCGCGCTGTACGCGCTCGCCGTGCGCAACGTCGCGAACTGGACGCCGCAGACGCTCGAAACGGATATGCCGCAGGAGTGGGTGACCCTGCTGCGGCTGGCCGGGATCGCCGCCGGCCAGGGCCCGGACGTCGACGTCGCCGCCTTCGACACGATGGTCGCGGGCGAAACGGCGCGGCGCACCGGCGTCGACCTCTCGCTCGCCGAAGGCCGCACGGGACCGGCGCGGATGATCGACCTGATGCTGCGCGGCGGACCGTACGGGCTGAGCCTGGCGGACCTCGAAGCCGCCCCGCACGGCATCGACCTCGGCGCACTGAAGCCCCGGCTGCCCGAGGCGCTCGCCACCGCGAGCGGAAAGGTCGAACTGGCCCCGGAGGCGATCACGAAGGATGTCCTGCGGCTGCGCGCGGAGCTGGACAAGGCGCCAGACGGTGGACTGCTGCTGATCGGGCGTCGGCATCTGAGCTCGAACAACTCGTGGATGCACAACCTGACGCCGCTGGTGCGCGGTGGGAACCGGTGCACCGTCCAGGTGCATCCGGACGACGCGTCCCGGCTCGGGCTGACCGACGGCGGGCTCGCGTCGGTGACGTCGCGGGCGGGCAAGCTCGAAGCGCCGGTGGAGGTCACGGCCGACGTCCGGCCCGGCGTGGTGAGCATGCCGCACGGCTGGGGACACGACCTCGACGGAACGCGGACGAAGGTCGCCGCCGCGCACGCCGGGGTCAACTCGAACCTGGTCGCGGACGAGACCCTGCTCGACGTGCCGTCCGGGAACGCAGTCCTGAACGGGATCCCGGTGGAGGTGGCCCCCGTCTAGCCAGGGCTCCGGCGAAATTGGCGTGTTCTTGGGCGGCCTTCGGTGCCCCCAATGTGACATCGGAGACGCTCAGTGTCCCCAATGCCACGTTGGGCGCAGCAACCGTCTAGCGGGGAGTCACCAGGCTTGGGTGAGGTCGGCGTGCTGCCGGACCCAGGCGTGCATGACGATCCCGGCGGCGACGCCGGCGTTGATCGAGCGGGTCGTGCCGAACTGCGCGATCGAAACGACCAGCGACGCCGTCTTCTGCGCCTCGGCCGACAACCCGGGCCCCTCCTGGCCGAACAGCAGGACACACTCGCGCGGCAGTTCGGCGGTCTCGACGGGCTGCGAACCGGGCGTGTTGTCGACGGCGACCACGGCGAGCCCTTCCGTCGCGGCGAAGGTCAGCAGGCCGTTGACGTCCTCGTGGTGGAGAAGGTGCTGGTAGCGGTCGGTCACCATGGCGCCGCGCCGGTTCCAGCGCCGACGCCCGACGATGTGCACCGCCGCCGCGGCGAACGCGTTCGCCGTCCGGACCACGGTGCCGATGTTGTGGTCGTGCTGGAAGTTCTCGATCGCCACGTGGAACGGATGCCGACGGCTGTCCACATCGGACACGATGGCCTCTCGCCGCCAGTAGCGGTATGGGTCGACGACGTTGCGGCGATCACCTCCTGCCAGGAGTTCGGGGTCGTAGCGCTCGTCCGCGGGCCATTCGCCCTCCCACGGGCCGACGCCGACCTCTTCCCGCGCCACCCATTCGGTGGGCCCGGCTTCTTCCGAGTTCACCCGGTGATTGTCACCCAGTGGTCACCATCGGAGGTCCTTCGGGGGTATTCGGCGGATCCAGGTTTCCGCTGGGTGCGCGGCCGCGAGGTCCTCGTACCGGGTTGTACTCGGGCCTAGCGGCCGTGCGCCCAGCGGAAACCTGGGCCGTCGAGACCTCCGGAGGACATCCGATGGTGACCGCTCAGCCCATGCTGACGCGGTGCGCCGGTGCGTCCTCGTCGTGGTGGCGGTGACGCCAGCGCTGGTACGCGCCGATGTAGGAGATGATCACCGTCGCCATCGCGATCACGACGACCACCGGCAGTGACGAACGCGGGAACACGGTGTCGTAGAGGTAGTAGGCGTTGAAGCCGCCGGGCAGGTCACCGAGGCCCTGCTGGTGCCGGAAGTAGTTCTCGGCCGCCGTCAGCGGGCAGGGCCACGGGAAGACGTTGACGAGGACACCCCATGCGGCGAAGAACACATGCACGAAGATCACCTTCGGCCACCGCCACGCCAGGAAACCGCCGAATCCTATGAACAACAGCGCGAAAATGTGCACCGCGACTGTCACGTTCGCCAGGAAACCCGCCACCTCAAGCCCCCTTTCACACCCCTACCAGCGACGTTACCCCTCTCGTATTGAGAAACGCTCACGAAAAAAGGGGCATCCTCCGTTCGCACACGGAGGATGCCCCCTTCGGGACGCTTTACTCAGGACAGACCGAGATCGTCCTTGTTCAGAATGTAACGGTATTCGAGGCCTTCCTTCTCGATGGCCTCGCGCGCTCCGGTGTCCCGGTCGACGACCGTCGCGACGCCGACGACGTTCGCTCCGGCCTCGCGCAGCGCCTCGACGGCGGTGAGGACGCTGCCGCCGGTGGTCGAGGTGTCCTCGACGGCCAGCACCCGCTGCCCCAGCACCTCGACCCCTTCGATCCGGCGCTGCATGCCGTGTTCCTTGACCGCCTTGCGGACGACGAACGCGTCGAGCACGACACCGTCGGTCGCCGCGGAGTGCAGCATCGCCAGCGCCACCGGGTCCGCGCCGAGGGTCAGGCCGCCGGCGGCGACGTAGTCCCAGTCGTGCGTGAGCTGCCGGAGCAGCTTCCCGATGAGCGGCGCGGCCGCGTGATGCAGCGTCGCCCGCCGGAGGTCGATGTAGTAGTCGGCTTCCTTGCCGGAGGACAAGGTCACCTTGCCGTGCACGACGGCGAGTTCGCCGACCAGTCTCGCCAGTTCGAGTTTCGCCGCTTGATCAACACCGGGGTACGCCACGGCCGAGAGTCTTACACACGGCCCGCCGGGGCCTTCGACGGTAGCTCTAGTCATTGCCGGACGTCGCCGCGTCGACCGCCTGGCCGCGAGTCGCCGCCCAGGCCGGGACCAGGGTCGCCGCCAGTGCGAGCACCGCGGCGAGCCCGATGATGGTCAGGTAGATCAGCGGCGAGCCCATCGGCAGCAGCGAATCGGCCGCGACCAGGCAGAACGGGACGATCGCGCCCGCCGAGACGACGGTGCCGAGCACGATTCCGACCAGCGCGACGAGCCCGCCTTCGAAGCCGGCCATCCGCAGCACCTGCGCCCTCGTCGAGCCGGTGAGCCGCTGGAGGCCGAACTCGCGGCGCCGCCGCACGGTCGCCATCACGAGCGTGTTGGCGACCGAAATCACCGTGTAGGCGATGATCATCCCGACCAGCAGGTAGTTCACCCACGCGCCGACGGCCTGATCCTTGTCGTGCGCCGCGACGAGCGCCGCCCGGTCGCCGACGGTCACCGGAAGCCCGGCCGTCGCCTCGCGGAGCCGCTCGGTGAGCACCGCCGGATCGACGTCCGGGGCGGCGCGGACGAGCATCTGCGGCGCGAGTCCCGCGGTGGTGTGCGGGGCCAGGAGACCGGCCGGGAGCAGCAGGCTCTCGAAGCCGGGGCGCTGGCTGGTGATCGCGACGACCTTGACGTCGACGGGGGTGCCGTCGCCGAGCCGCAGGCCGAGCGTGTCGCCGATGCCGCGGCCGAAATCCTTCGCGAAGACCTCGGGGAGCGCGACGGCCCGGCCAGTCAAGGCCGCCAAGTCGCCCTGGGTCACCTTGGTGTCGGTCGTGGCGGAGGCGCCGGAGGCGGTCAGGCCGATCGCCGGCCGTCCCTCGTCGGAGGAGTCGTACGGGTTTTCCAGGAACACGCTGCTGGTGACGTACTCGGACGCACCGGCGACGCCGGGCACGGCCTGGATCCGCTGGACGAGGTCCGGGGACAGCCCTCCCGCCGCGGAACCGATCACGGCGTCCGCCCGGACGTCTTCGGTGAAGGCCTGGTTCGCCAGCTCCTGCTGGGTGGTCTGCAGGTAGATGTTCGCGGTCGCGATGCCGACGGCGAGCATGATCGGGGTGACCGCGCCCGCCGCCCGGACGATGCCGGCGCGGGTGTTGAGCACGGCGAGCCGGGCGTCGATACCGCCGAGCAGGCGCATCGGCCACTGCAGGATCGCCGTCATCACCTTGGCGACGCCGGGCGTGATCATCGCGACGCCGATCGCCCACAGGATCACCGCGGGGCCGGCGGTACTGGCCGCGATCGGCCCGGTCATCACCGCGACGGTCACGATCGCCAGCGCGGTGCCGCCGCCGAAGGAGAGCGCGGCGACGATGAACCGCGTCGGGGTCAGCCAGCGGCGGGTGACCGCGGCCTCGGCGAGCGCCTCGGTCGGCCGGATCTTCCCGGCGCGGCGGCCCGCGACGAAGGCGGCGATGAACACCGCGAGCATCGCGGCACCCGCGCCGACGACGGCGGGCAGCCAGCCCTGGTAGAACCGCAGCACCGAGGGCACCACACCGTTCTCGAC
Organism: Amycolatopsis keratiniphila subsp. keratiniphila; assembly: GCF_001620365.2. GTDB lineage: Bacteria > Actinomycetota > Actinomycetes > Mycobacteriales > Pseudonocardiaceae > Amycolatopsis > Amycolatopsis keratiniphila. The sequence goes on along the minus strand of NZ_LQMT02000003.1, from coordinate 6,228 downwards.
GAGCTGTCCGAACAGCCATTCGCCCAGGAACGGTCCCAACAAGGCGGCGAGCGCCGTGGCGAGCAGGCCGACGGCCAGCGCTTCGCCGAGCACCATGCGCCGCAGCTGACGCGGGGTCGTGCCGATCGCCCGCATCAGCGCGAGTTCCCGCGAACGCTGCTGGGTGGACAGGCTCAGCGTGCTGGCGACGACGAACATCGCGACCATCACCGAAAGCCCACCGGACACCGCGGCGATCACGATCAGGTTGGCCCCGCTCGAATCGGCTTCGGGGAATTCCGCGACACCGCGGTCGATACCGGTCAGCACGTTCGCCCCGGTCGCGGCCTCGGCGACCTTCGCCTGCACCGCTTCGATGTCGGCGCCGGGATCGGTGAAGACACCGATGACGTCGGCCTTGCCGGGGTGTCCGGAGAGCCGGGCGGCGTCGGCGGCGGAGAAGAACACGGCGGCCTGCGTGATCGAACGCGGCGCACCGGCGACTCCGGCCACGCGGAACGATTCGGTCTTGCCGCGCGCGGCGACCTGCACGACGTCACCGGGCTTCGCCCCCGATGAGGACTCGACGACGACCTCGCCCGCGACCGGCGCGGCACCCGCGACCAGGGCGTACGGGGTCAGGACGGCGGAGTCCCAAGCGTGCCCGAGCGCGGGCTTCCCGCCCGCCGCGAGCGGGAAGCTCACTTCACCGACGACGTCCGAGACGCCGGGGACGGACCGCAGCCGGGACACCAGGCCGCTGTCGAGCCGGACACGCTCGGGAAGCCGCGCGTCCTCGAACTTGCGTTTGTCGTCCGGTTCCAGGGTTTCCGGATCTTCCTTGGGCAGCTCGAAGGTCTGGCCGCCGGTGACGAGGATCGGGGCGGCCGCGAGCCGCTGCGGTTCGGCGTTGCTGCGGATCCCGGTCTCCATCAGGCCACCGCAGGAGGCGACGATCAGCGCGCCGAAGAAGACGGCGATGAAGGTGCCGATGAAACCGCCCTTGCGCAGGCGCAAGGTCCGGAAGGCGAGTCGCAGCATCACGCACCCGCCCTGGCCGGGCTGCCCCAGGCACCCAGGTGGGTCATGCGTTCGGCGACGACGTCCGCGGTCGGCGCGTGCAGTTCGTCCGCGATCCGGCCGTCGGCGAGGAAGATGACCCGGTCCGCGTAGGAGGCGGCCATCGGGTCGTGGGTCACCATGATCACCGTCTGGCCTGTCGTGCGGACCGAGGCGCGCAGCAGGTCGAGGACCTCGGCCGCGGTGCGGGTGTCGAGCGCTCCGGTCGGCTCGTCGGCGAAGACCACCGCGGGCCGGGTGACCAGCGCCCGCGCGATCGCCACACGCTGTGCCTGCCCGCCGGACAGTTCACCGGGCAGGTGCTTGCGGCGGCCGGAAAGCCCGACGCGGGCCAGCATCTCCTCGACGACGCGACGATCCGGCTTGGCGCCGGCCAGCTGCTGCGGGAGCGTGACGTTCTGCTCGACGGTCAGCGCCGGAAGCAGGTTGAAGGCCTGGAAGATGAAGCCCACCCGGTCGCGGCGCAGCTTCGTCAGCTTCGTCTCGCTCATTCCGGCCAGCTCCTGCCCGTCGAGCACGACGGACCCCGAGGTCGGCCGGTCCAGCCCGGCGGCGCAGTGCAGAAAGGTGCTCTTGCCCGAGCCCGAAGGGCCCATCACGGCGGTGAAGCCCCCGCGCGGGAACGCGAGCGTCACCCCGTCCAGCGCGACGACGCCCTTGCCGTATTCCTTGCGGACGCCGTCGAGCCGGACCGCGTCTCCGTTCCACCCAGAGTTCATGCTGAAAACCCTAGGAATCCCAGGTCGGAAGCACCCTGGGGCGAGCGTGCGTCTCCTTGGTAGGGCGAGCCCTACCTGACCGCGCCGGTCTTGGCGTCCACGTCGAGGTCGTGCTGGATCCCCTTGCCGTCGCGTAGCCCGACCTGCCAGACGAGGGCGCCGTCGGTGGCGCGGTCGATCTCCATCTCGTCGAGCTCGCCCGGCTGCCGTTGCTGCGCGGTCTGCAACGCCTTCACCGCGTCGACGTCCGCCTGCGCGATCTTCGCCAGGTCGTCGCTCGGCTTCGCGGTCTGCTGGTCTCCGAGGACCTGGCCGCCGTCACGGCTCACGCGGATCTTGTGTTCCTGCCCGGCGGACGCGACCTTGATCTCCCAGCCGTCGTTCTCGGGCTCCACGTCGAACACCCGCCCGCCGGGCACGGCGGCCGCCGCGGCCTGGATCGCTTTCACCGGCTGCGCTTCCGGCCCCGGAGCCGCAGGCCCCGGCGGTGGCTCGGTGGAGCAGGCGGCCAGCGTCAGCGCGGCCGCGATGACGAGAAGTGATGACTTCATGATCCACGCGTACCCGCCCGGCGCGCGCTCGAACCCTCACCGGGCCGATGGCACTGTGGGGTGATGGTCTCGAACGGACAGGGCTGGCTCCAGATCGGCGAGCTGACGACGGCGTTCGCGCTTTCGGCGGCGATCGGGCTGGAGCGGCAGATCAGGGGCAAGAGCGCCGGGCTGCGGACCCAGACCATCGTGGGCACGGCGTCCGCGCTGATCCTTTTGGTCAGTAAGTACGGTTTCGGCGACATCCTCGCGACCGGGCAGGTGGTCCTCGACCCGTCCCGGATCGCGGCGCAGATCGTCTCCGGTGTCGGATTCCTCGGCGCCGGGCTGATCATCACCAGGCAGGGTGCGATCCGGGGACTCACCACGGCCGCCGCGGTGTGGGAGACCGCGGCCATCGGCATGGCGGCGGGTGCCGGGTTGCTGCTGCTGGCGGTCGTGGTGACGGCCATGCATTTCGTGGTGGTACTCGGTTTTACCTGGCTGACCAAGCATCTTCCGGGCGGCACGGGCACGACCAGGCTGCGCGTGAGCTACGCGGACGGGAAAGGTGTCCTGCGCGATCTGCTGGCGCTCTGCACGAGCCATCGATGGTCGATCACGTCCTTGCGGATCACCGACGACCGCGACGGCGAAGTGACGGTCTCGCTCGACCTCACCGGCCCCGATCACGCCGCCGCGCCGACCGTGCTCGCGGCGACCGAAGGCGTGCGGTCCATCGAGACCGCCGATGACGACTAGGTGCGGCCTTTACCGCCGAAGCCGCCGCCGAGTTTGCGCAGTACCGCCCTCGGCAACAGCCCGCCGACCGCGACGAGTGCCTTGTACTGCAGGCTCGGCACCGAAATCACCTTGCCGCGGCGCAGATCCGCGAGCGCCTCGTCGACGACCTGGTCGACGCCGAGCCAGAACGCCTTCGGCCCGGGCTTGTCCAGTCCCGCCCGCTCGTGGAACTCCGTGGTGGTGAACCCGGGGCACAGCGCCATCATGCGGATGTTCTTCGGCAGCGAGGCGGCGATGCCCTCGGTGAACGAGGTGACCCAGTTCTTGCTGGCGGTGTACGTCGAGCCGCGGCCGCTGAAGAAGCCGGCGACCGAGCTGACGTTGATGATCGCGCCCTCGCCGCGCTCGATCATGCCGGGCAGCGCGGCGCGGGTCAGCCGCAGGACGGCCGTGACGTTGACGTCGAGCTGACGTTGCAGCGCGTCCGGCGGGATGGTCCAGAAATCCCCGTTGAGGCCGAAGCCCGCGTTGTTCACCAGCAGGTCCACCGGCCCGGCTTCCAGACGGGCCTCGACCAGCGCCCGTCCGTCCACTTCGGACAGATCGGCCGGCAGGACGACCACGTCGACACCGTGCGCCTCGACCAGTTCCGCCGCGAAGCCCTCCAGCCGGTCGACGTCGCGGGCGACGAGCACGAGGTCGTATCCCTCGGCGGCGAGCCGGCGCGCGAACTGCGCGCCGATGCCGGCGGTGGCACCGGTGATCAGGGCGGTCTGTGTCATGCCGCCGAACCTACTCCTCGGTCGGATTCCGGGAAGAAGCTCGGACGAGCCGGGTGTGGGGGTCACCCACCGTGGGGATTTGACGTGCAACCGCGCTGGTCGGGAAGTATCGTCCGGCCCCATGGGGAAGCACAGCAGGCGAAAGCCGAGCTACCTGCCCAAAGTCGCGGTCGGCGCGGCGCCGCTGGCGTTGTTCCTCGCCGGCCCGGCCACCGCGATCGCCACCCAGACCGACCCGTCGATCCCGCTGCCCCTCGACCACCAGCGCGAAGGCAGCCTCGACCGCGGAGCCGGCTTCACCACCGAAGGTGACACGTCCGTCTTTCGCGGCTTCTTGACCAACACCGAACGGAACGTCTTCGGCAAGGACCTCGGCGACGCGAAGGTCGTCGCGGACGTTCGCCGCTCGGTGAGCGAGACCGTCGAGACCCGCGAGAGTGTCACCGCCCGCCCGGACAAGGTCGGCGCGCTCGGTGCGGCGAAGACCGCCGAGACTCTGAAGCAAGGCCAGAGGGAAGCCGTCAAGGTCGACCGCTACGGCAGCGTCGTCGCCGGAAACGAGACCGAACTCGAACGGACCGGCGCCCGGCTGACCGAGGTCGCGCTCGACCCGCGTACCGGCGTCCCCACCCTCATCTCCCAGGACGGCCGCGGCCTCCGCGCGGCCGAGGGGACCTATCACGCCGTCCGCCCGCTGCCCCGGGTCGGCGTGATCACCGAGACGGACCAGCGAGCCGCCGGCACGCTGGACCGCGCCGTCCGGCTCGACGGCGGGTTCTCCGGTGACCTCGGCGGCGTGCTGGAGGCCGGGCGGTCGTCCGGGCACGCGGTCGACGTCGGCGACCTCGCGGCCGTCGGGACGACGTCGGCGCAGCACGGCAACGGTCGGTTCAAGGGTGTTCTTCCGCTCGACGTCGGCTCGGGCACCGCCTTGGGCCAGGAACACGCCCTCGGCGGCAACATCGGCCCGGGGACCGGGCTCGTGACCACGGGGCAGGGCGTGGATCTGGCGCAGCACCGCGGCGGGCTCGCGGGCTCCGGTTCCCACACGATCAGCGGCGACCTCGGCATCGGCGAGGTCGCGTCCGTCCGCGGCGCCACGACGTCTTCCGTGCGCGGGGTCCTGCCCACCGCCGATCCGGCGCAGGCAGGGCATGTGACGCAGTCCGGGACGCTCGACCTGACCCTGCTCGGTCAGCCGGCGCACACCGGCTACACCGCCGGGGCGCTCCCCCTGGAGCTCAAGCGGTCTTAATTCCCGGGCTCGATGTCGTCCGGGGTCTCGGCCTGCCAGTGACGGCCCGGGGTCGAGGCGTTGTCGTACTCCTCGTCGAACGGGTCCACGATGTCGGCGATCTCGCCGAGGTCGCGCAGCAGCCGCTCGAGCCGTGACGGCCCGGCGTTCGGGGCGACGCTCGCGAGCACCCACTCGTTCTCCAGCCACGCCACGCCGACGTCGCCGCCGAGCGAGTCCGCCGCGTCGACGAGTTCCTGCGTGATCACCTTGCGGGCACCCTCGGAGTCGTCCGCGAAGGCGTAGCGCTGACCGATCGGGCCGAGCATCTCGGGCATGTCCTGGCGCTGGAACGGCACGCTGGACAGCCACATCTCCAGCGGCGTCTCGTGCACGCGGTTGCAGCGCACGGCGACCACGACCGCCGGGATCTGGCCCTCGGTCTCGATGTCGAAGATGAAGACGGGGCGCCGCCCGTCGGAAGTGAAGGTGGACCCGGCCACGACGTTGACCGCCAGCTGCGCGCCGAAGTAGCCGATCGCGCCGTTGGACCACTGCCGCGGCAACCGCTCGTCCTCTTCGACGAACTGCCAGCCGCGCAGCTCGGCCCAGCGCATGCGCTCGCGATTGCGCGAGCCCTCCTTCGCCCGGTCGGCCGCGAGCAGCGCCAGCCCCGCCACCAAGGCGACGGCGGCGATGACGAACCAGATCCACGCCGGAATACCCACGACGGTCAGGGTATCCCCCTGCCCTCACCGGATGTGATCGCCGGGCGCCGTGTCGCGCACCCCTTTCGGTGCGGGGCCCGGGAAAGACCACGAAAGACGCAGGGAAAGGTCGACAAATCGCCGTGTCGCCAATGCTATGAACGGTCCGTTC
>NZ_LQMT02000003.1:0-254 GCF_001620365.2 Amycolatopsis keratiniphila subsp. keratiniphila | reverse complement strand
TTGCAAGGAACGGACCGTTCATGGCGGTTCCGCGTGACTGGATGGACGACACACGTGCGGGGATGGACGACTCGCGTGATCCAACGGACGACACGCGTGACTGGATGGACGACTCGCGTGATCCGCCGGTGCTGCAGGTCGTGAGTGGCGAGAACGGCTCTAACCAAGGGTGTCTTGGCTACCAGCCGGCTTCCGGCTGCTGCCGGTCCCCCGGCTCACTGTCCATGAAGATGCTGGAGGTGTGTCGCGAAAGC
>NZ_LQMT02000029.1:164397-166286 GCF_001620365.2 Amycolatopsis keratiniphila subsp. keratiniphila | reverse complement strand
CGCACTCGGCGGCCACCCACCAGCCAGCCGCGTTCCCAACCTCTCAGGTCAGTACACCTAGGGTGCTTATGTGACAGAAGCCTTTTACGTGCCGTCGGGTGACGGCGTCTTCCTCCCGACCCCGCACACCGCCGGCCCATGGACCCCGGACGCGCAGCACTTCGGGCCGCCCTCGGCGTTGCTGGTCCGTGCGCTCGAAGAGGTCGAAGCACCCCACGCGAGCCAGCTGGCACGGGTGACGGTCGAGATCCTCGGGCCCGCACCACTGAAGGAGCTATCGGTACGGGCCCGGGTGGAACGGCCGGGCCGGTCGGTCGAGTGGCTGACGGCCGAACTCTCCCATGGCGAGCGGATCGTCGCCCGCGCCTCGGCGTGGCGTATCGCGACGTCGGACACCACGGCGGTCGCCACCATGGAAGGCCCGGCGCTGCCTTCGCCGGAGGGGCTGCCGACGTCCTCTTGGCCGGAAGGCTGGCACGGCGGGTACCTGCAAGCCGTCGAGTGGCGCAGTGTCAAGGGCGCGCTGGACGAACCCGGCCCCGCGACCGTCTGGGGCAGGCAGCGCGTCGCGCTCGTCGACGGGGAGAAGCCGAGCCCGCTGCAGCGGCTGTTCGTGCTGGCGGATTCCGGCAACGGGATCTCGAACTTCCTGGACCCGCGCGAGTGGTGGTTCATCAACTCCGAGCTGACGGTGCACCTCCGCCGCCCGCCGCTCGGCGACTGGATCGGCGTCGACGCGGCCACCCTGGTCGGCCCGAACGGGATCGGCACGGCGACCACGACGCTGCACGACGCGTCGGGGCCGATCGCCTCGGGGGCGCAGGCCTTGCTGGTGCGACCGCGACAGGCGGGCTGATAGACGCGCTTTCTCGGCGTGTTTCCAATAGCCTTCCCGGAACAACAGACACAGGGAGCGCTTCGGCATGCAGATCACCTCGGTGGTCAACCAGAAAGGCGGGGTCGGCAAGACCTCACTCAGCGTGGGCGCGGCGGCCGCACTGGCCGAACGCGGCCGCCGGGTGCTGCTGATCGACCTCGACCCACAGGGCCACGCGACCACCGAACTCCTCGGCCTGGACGAGGTGGCGCCGGACATGCCCAGCCTCGCGAAAGCCCTGACCAAGGTATGGAAGGGCCCGATCGAGGAACTCGTCGTCCGGCATCCGCGCAGCAACCTCGGGCGGGGCGGCGCGTTCGACGTCATCCCGACCTCGCCGGGGATGTTCGACCTGATCCGGCGGCTGGACCAGTTCCGGGTGCCCGGGTGGCAGCTGGCCAGGGTCATCCAGTTCGCCAACTACGACCACATCGTCATCGACTGCCCGCCCGCGCTCGACGTGCTGACCAACAACGCGCTCGCCGCTTCGCACGGGATCCTCGTGCCGGTGCAGCCGGACCGGACGAGCATCCGCGCGCTGCGCCTGCTTTCGGACCAGGTGCGTTACGTCGAACAGACCGTCGGCCGTCCGCCGATCGCCTACTACGGCCTCGTACCAGGGCTGTACCGCCGCCCGATCTCGCACTACGCGGCGGCGGCGTTGCAGGAGCTGTACGCGTTCGGGATCCCGATGCTGTCGCACGTCCCGCTCGGCGTCGTGATGAACGAAGCCGCCGCGCACGGCGTGCCGGTCACGACGTACGCGCCGGAAACGCTGCAGGCACTGTCGTTCCGGGAGATCGCGGAGACGCTGGACGGCTACCTGCAGAACCATCCGGCCTCGGCGATCGTGCCCGCGGACGAGGAGTTCGTCTTCGAGGACTTCATCACCGAGGTCTCGGTGACTCGCAGCGCCAAGGACAACGGAGCGCGCAAGAAGCTCTACGACCTGATGCCCAAGAAGCCCAACCGTCCCCGCTAGCCAATGCCATGAACGGTCCGTTCCTTGCAA
>NZ_LQMT02000029.1:0-164313 GCF_001620365.2 Amycolatopsis keratiniphila subsp. keratiniphila | reverse complement strand
GCGCCGGTCTCGGCGAGTTCGTCCATGATCCGGTTGACCTCCTTGCGCGGCACCATCGCCCGCACGGCCACCCAGTCCGCGTCGGCCAGCGGCGCGACGGTCGGCGACTCGAGGCCCGGCGTGATCGCGATGGCCGCGTCGAGCAGCGACCGCGGGCAGTCGTAGTCCAGCATCATGTAGTGCTGGGCGAAGACGACACCCTGCAGCCGCGCCTTCAGCTGGTCCTTGGGCCGGGTGTGCTCGGTACCCGCCCGCTGCAGCAGCACCGCCTCCGACACGCAGATCGGGTCCCCGAAGGCCACGAGGTTGTGCTGGCGCAACGACCGCCCCGACTCGACGACGTCCGCGATGGCGTCGGCCACGCCGAGCTGGATCGAGATCTCGACGGCGCCGTCGAGGCGGATGACCTCCGCCTCCACCCCGTGCTGCTTCAGGTTCTCCCGCACGAGCCGCGGGTACGACGTCGCGAGCCGCTTGCCCTGCAGGTCTTCGGGCCGCCACTCGCGGCCCGCCGGCGCGGCGTACCGGAAGGTGGAACCACCGAAGCCAAGGCCGAGGATCTCCTCGACCGGGGCGCCGGAGTCGAGCGCGAGGTCGCGGCCGGTGATGCCGAGATCCAGCTCGCCGGATCCGACGTAGATCGCGATGTCCTTGGGGCGCAAGAAGAAGAACTCGACCTCGTTGACCGTGTCGAGCACGGTCAGGTCGCGGGCCTCATGTCGCTTGCGGTAGCCGGCCTCTCCGAGCATCTCCGTCGCGGCGGCGGCGAGGGCTCCCTTGTTCGGCACGGCGACACGCAGCATTGCTTCTCCTTGGTTCTCCGGACGCGACCGCGTCACAGGTACCGGTACACGTCCTCTGTCGACAGTCCTCGGCCGAGCATGAGCACCTGTACGCGGTACAGCAGCTGTGAAATCTCCTCGGCGAGCCTGTCGTCGGATTCGTGCTCGGCGGCGATCCACACCTCGCCCGCCTCTTCGAGCACCTTCTTGCCCTGCGCGTGCACTCCCGCGTCCAGCGCGGCGACGGTGCCGGAACCGTCAGGGCGCGTGCGGGCGCGCTCGGCAAGCTCGGCGAACAGCTCATCGAAGGTCTTCACGGTCTGGAGATCCTTCCATCCGCGCCCGCGTCGCGCTGCCCCGGGCCGGTGTGTTGCCGCTCGCGTCACACTTCAGAACAGCGCGGCGCCGCCCCGTTCGAAGTCGAGCAGGTGCCGTTTCCGTTCGACACCACCGCCGTAACCGGTGAGATCGCCGGTGGAACCGATCACGCGGTGGCACGGCACGATGATGCTGATCGGGTTCTTCCCGTTCGCGAGCCCGACCGCGCGCGACGCGGTGGGCCTGCCGAGACGGTCGGCGAGCTGACCGTAGGAAACCGTCTCGCCATATGGGATGCCGAGCAGGCCTTCCCAGACCATCCGCTGGAATTCGGTGCCGCCGAAGCTCAGCGGGAGATCGAATTCCTTCCGCTGTCCGGCGAAGTACTCCTTCAACTGCTTCTCGGTGTCGACGAAGACCGGCGCGCCCGGGTCCGGATGGCCGAAGCTCTCCTCGGCCGGGCGGTGCCGCTGCTGGACCATGTAGACCCCGCAGAGGCTTTCGCCGTCCGCGACCAGGGTCAGCTTGTCGTACGGGCTGTCGATGACGGTGTGCGTGCGCATGGCTCTCCTCGAACTCAGGCGGCGGGCAGCCGGTTGATCGGGTGATCTCCGGTCGCCCAGAGGTGCTGGACGGCGTAGGCGCGCCACGGGCGCCAGCGTTCCGCGTGCGCGGCGAACGCCGCCGGGCCGAGCCCGAGCCCCTTGGCGGCGACTTTGACGCCGAGGTCGGTCGGCAGGAAGGCGTCGGGGTCGCCGAGCGAGCGCATCGCGATGCTCTCGACGGTCCACGGGCCGAAGCCGGGCAACGCGTGCAGCCGTTCGCGGGCGCGTTGCCAGTCGCTTCCCGCGCCGAGGTCGAGTTCCCCGCCGTTCAGTTCCGCGACGAGGCCGAGCAGGGTCCGCTTGCGGCTCTGCGGCATCGCGAGGCTTTCCGGGTCGATTTCCGCGAGCGCGGCGGCGTCCGGGAAGACGTGGGTGAGGCCGCCGTCCGGATCGTCGACGGGGTCACCGTGCGCGAGGACCAGCCTGGCGGCGTGGGTCCGCGCCGCGGCGGTGGACACCTGCTGGCCGAGGACCGCGCGGACGGCGAACTCGTCACCGTCGACCGTCCTCGGCACCCGCCTGCCGGGCGCGGCGGCCACGAGCGGGCCGAGCAGCGGGTCCGCGGCCAACGCTTCGTCGACCGCGGCCGGGTCGGCGTCGAGGTCCAGCAGACGGCGGCAGCGGCTGATCGCGGTCGAGAGATCACGCAGGTCCGACAGGGTGAGCCGGCAGCCGATGTAGCCGTCTTCCGGCTTGAGCGCGACGACGGCGGCGCCGTGCGGGAGCCGCAGAGTGCGGCGGTACGCGCCGTCGCGCCATTCCTCGACGCCGGGGACGCCGGTCGCGACGAGATGCCCGAAGAGGTTGTCCGGGAACAGCGGCTTCCGGTACGGCAGGCGCAGGTTCAGCGTCCCGGGCGCGGCTGCCGGCTCGGTGCGGACGCGGGCCCGCAGTTCCGTCGGGGACAGGGCGAAGACCTCGCGGACGGTGTCGTTGAAGGTCCGGACGCTGCCGAACCCCGCGGCGAGGGCGACGTCGATCATCGACAGGCCGGTCGTCTCGATCAGCAGCCGCGCCGTCTGCGCCCGTTGCGCACGGGCGAGGCTGAGCGGCCCCGCGCCGAGTTCGGCGCGCACGTGCCGCTCCACCTGCCGGACGCTGTAGCCGAGCCGGGCGGCCAGCCCGCTCACGCCGTCGGTGTCGACGACGCCGTCGGCGATCAGCCGCATCGCCCTGGCCACCAGATCCGCGCGCTCGTTCCACTGCGGCGACCCGGGGCTGGCGTCAGGACGGCACCGTTTGCAGGCACGGAACCCGGCCTCCTGCGCGGCCGCCGCGCTCGGGTAGAACGTCATGTTCTCCGGCTTCGGCGGGACGACCGGGCAGCTCGCCCGACAGTAGATCCGCGTCGTCAGGACGGCGGTGAAGAACCAGCCGTCGAACCGGGCGTCCTTCGCCTGGACCGCCCGGACGCAGCGTTCGAAATCCTCATGCACCGGGCAAGCATCACCGACCGGACGGGGCGGGGTCTAGCGGAAATGCGACATGGCGGTCAGGGCAGGAGCGCGGTCAGCGCCGGCACGTCGAGCCCGACCAGCGTCGAACGGAACACCCGCCGCTCTCCCGGTTCGACGTCGACGTCGTTCGGGATCACCACCACCGTGCAGCCCGCGGCGGCCGCGGAAGCCGCGCCGGGCGGTGAATCCTCGATCGCCACGCACCGGGCAGCCGGGACTCCCAGCAACTCCGTGGCCAGCTGATACGGCCTCGCGTGCGGTTTGTTCAGACCATCGACCTCGTCACCGCAGACCGTGGCGGCGAAGTACTCGCGGCCGATGGTGTTGAGCGCGAGTTCGGTCAGCGACCGTTCGGTGGAGGTGACCAGCGCCATCGGGACACCGTTGGCGCGCAACAGTTCGAGCAGCTCCTGCGCGCCGGGACGCCATGGGAGCGGACCGTCGAAGAGGTTCGCCGTGCGGCGGCGGATCCACTCCCCCATCTCCGCGATCGACTCGGGCGTCACGGGCCTGGCGCACACTTCGAGCAGGAACGCGGCCGTGTCGTCCATATTGGACCCGACGAGACTCAGGCGCTGCTCCTCGGTCAGGCTGCCGCCGAGGCTCTCGACGGCCTCGTAGAGCGCGACGTCCCACAGCTTCTCCGAGTCGACCAGCGTGCCGTCCATGTCCCACAGCACGGCGGCGAGTCCGTCCGGTGTGGACGGTTCGGTCACGGCTCCCCCTCACGTTCGGTCAGGCCTTCCGAAGCCCACGGTAGCCGAGACGGATTCACGTCGGCGGCCAGGTGCATGCCCGAAATGTCCCATTGCGTCGGCTCCGCGCGGTTCGCGCCCGCGAAACGCCACCGGACATGCCCAACGGCGCACGGCCGCCTGGTCGTAGGCTGGTCCGGTGAGTGAGCCCGTCGACGAGACCCAGCGGCCCGGCCGCGACCACCCGGATGACACCAAGCCGATCATGATCGTCGCCTTCGAAGGATGGAACGACGCAGGTGACGCGGCCAGCCGGGCGGTCGAGCATCTCCAGCTCAACTGGGATGCGACCCCACTGAGCGAGCTGAGTCCTGACGAGTACTACGACTTCCAGGTCAGCAGACCGACCGTGCGCATGGTGGACGGCGTCACCCGGCGGGTCGACTGGCCGACCACGCGGCTCTCGGTGTGCCGTCCGGAGGGCTTCAGCCGGGACATCGTGCTGGTGCAGGGGCCGGAACCGAACATGCGCTGGCGCGCCTTCTGCGCCGAACTACTGGAGCACATCCAGCAACTGGAAGTCTCCACCGTTGTCACCCTCGGCGCGCTCCTGGCCGACACCGCGCACACCCGGCCCGTCCCGGTCACCGGGACGGCGTACGACAAGGACACCGCTTCACAGTTCGGGCTGGAGCTGAACAACTACCAGGGGCCGACCGGCATCGTCGGGGTCCTGCAGGACTACTGCGTGCAGGCGGGTGTCCCGGCGGTCTCGATCTGGGCGGCCGTGCCGCACTACGTCTCGCACCCGCCGTCGCCCAAGGCCACGTTGGCGCTGCTGCACAAACTCGAGGACGTCCTCGACGTCGAGATCCCGCTCGGCGCCCTTCCCGAGCAGGCGGAGGAGTGGCAGCGGACGGTCACCGAGATGGCCGAGGAGGACGAGGAGATCAGCGAGTACGTCCGGGGGCTCGAGGAGCGCGGCGACGCGGAGACCGAGTTCACGCTGGACGACGTCAGCGGGGACAAGATCGCGGCGGAGTTCGAGCGGTACCTGCGGCGTCGTCGTCCCGGCCAGGACGGCCCCGGACGGGTCTGATCGCGTCCCTTCAAGCGCTATGAACGGTCCNNACCGTTCATGGCATTCGGCAGGGGGTCAGAAGATGCGCCGCAGCGGGATCGGCCCCCGCGCCCGCTTCCGCCACTCACGCGGATAGCCGAGCGACACCTCTTCGAACCGCACACCGTCCGCCTCCGTGGAGCGCGGGATGTGCAGATGCCCGTAGACCGCGACCTCGGCACGGAATCGCTGGTGCCAGTCCTCGGTCTCGGTCGTCCCGCACCACAGCGCGAACTCCGGGAAGTACAGCGGTTCGGTCGGGTGGCGGTGCAGCGGCCAGTGCGACATGAGGATCGTCCCGTGATCCTCGGGGATCGCCTCCAGCCGTTCCGTGCTGATCTTCACCCGGTCGGCGCACCACGCCTGCCTGCTGGGATACGGATCGGGGTGCAGGAAGAACTCGTCCGTGCACAGCACACCCGCCTCGCGCGCCTGCTCGATGGCCGTCAGCATCGGCAGGCCTTCGGCCGCGGGGGTCCGCCAGCTGTAGTCGTACAGGACGAACAGCGGCGCGATCGTCAGCGGCTTCTCCTGGTGCTCCCACACCGGGTACGGGTCCTCCGGGGTGAGGACGTCGATCTCGCGGCAGCGTTCGACCAGATGCTCGTAACGCGCCTGTCCGCGCAGCTGGCATTCGTCCTTCTGGGTGGTCCACAGCTCGTGGTTTCCGGGGACCCAGACGACCTTCGCGAAGCGTTCACGCAAGGTCTTGAGCACCCCGATCACGGATTCGGCGCGTTCGGCGACGTCACCGGCCACGAGCAGCCAGTCGTCGGGGGTACGGGGGACGACCTCGTCGACGAGCGGGGCGTTGCCCTCATGGGTGACGTGGAGGTCGCTGGTGGCGAAGAGATGCGGCACTCCACCACCGTAGCTTCACCCGGTCCGGGAGATCGCCGGAATAGCGGCACCGCGCAGCCTGCCCGACGCCGACACACCGAGCACGATCAACGCCGAGACGGTGTGCAGACCCGCTTGGACGTTCAGCAGGACCCCTGTGCCCAGCACGTTCAGCAGCCAGCCCGTCAGCAGCGCGCCCACCGCCGTGAACCCCGCGGTCCCGGCGAAGACGGTGCTCAGCACGCGACCGGAGCGTTCCGGGGACGCGGCGGTCTGGACCAACGAGAGCAGCCCCGATCCGGCGAGCACCCCGGGCGCGCCGACCAGGCCGAAGAGCCCGATGAAGACACCGAGTGACGCCGTCAGCGCGGGCAGGTTCCAGATCACCGCCGACAGCACGCCGAGCGCGAGCCCGCCCCAGCCGAGCAGCGCGGCGGGCGCGACCTTGCGGGCGACGGTGGCGACGGCGAATCCCGCGGCCAGCCCGCCGAGCGCCTGTACGCCGCGCAGCAGACCGACGTCGCCTTCGGTGCCGTCGAGGATGTCGAGCACGAAGACCACGAACAACACCAGGAACATCCCCTGCGCCAGTGACGTCAGCACCACGACGACACCGGCGAGGCGAAGGCGTCCTTCACGGCCGATCTCGCGAAGCCCGTCGAGCCACGCCCGCACCACCGGTTCGTGCGGTCCGGCCGCTTTCGGAGCCGCGACGCGCCGGAACGGGCGCGCCAGCAGGGCCGAGCCGATCACCAGCACGCCGAGATAGGCGACCACGACCCAGCCCAGACCGCCGAACCCGAGCAGGAGACCGCCCGCCCAGCCGCCCGCGAGCCGGGCGACGCTGCCGTTGATGCTCATCAGCCCGTTGGCGCCGATCAGCTCGCCGGGAGGGACCAGTTCGGGCACGAGCGCGTTGCGCGCGGGCTCGAACAACGAAGCCAGGCCCGCCTGCGCGGCCATCACCGCGTAGATCAGGTGGACCGGGCCGCCGGACGCGACGAACAGCAGTGGCAGGGCCACGAACGCCTGTCCAGCGCACACCACGCACAGCACCAGCCGCCGGTTCCAGCGGTCCGCGACCACGCCGGCGACCGGGCTCAGCAGCACCGCGGGCACCAGGCCGAGGACGATGCTCAACGCCGTGGTGGCCGCCGAACCGGTCGCCTGGAAGACGAACACCGGCAACGCGATCTGCAGCATCCACTCGGCGGTCTCGGAGAAGAACGCGGCGATCCACAACCGCGCGAACGCGGGTTCCCTCAACGGTTTCATCTGCTCGGCTTCCCCTCGGCGTCGATGCGGAGGAACGCCCGCAGTCCCAAGTGGACCGGGAGCGCCCCAGCGGGAGCGTCTTCACGGATCGCGCCGACGTAGGGCCGCACGAGCGCGTCGATCCGCTGGACCAGCTCCTCCAGCTCGCCGGCGGTCACCCGCAGCGAGTAGTTGCTGATCCCCGACGCGTCCCGCCACTCCTCGCCGAGCCGGTCGGCGGCGTCGAGATAGCGCTCGGTCAGCTCCTTTTCCCGCGCGAGAGTGGTCCCCACGACCGCCAGCTGCGCCCCGTGCAGCTCCGGGTCGTCACCGAACTCGATGCCGACCTGGCACGCCCGCCACGGCCGCTCCCGCCCGTCCTCGCCCTCGACGCGCTCTACGAGGCCGTGCCGCGCCAGCTGACGCAGATGCCAGCTGCAGTTCGAGGCGGTCGAGCCGACGGCCGCCGCGCATTCGCTCGCGGTCCGCGGGCCGACCGCCATCAGGTGGTCCACCAGCGCCGAACGCAACGGATGCGCCAGCGCCCGCATCAGCTCGACGTCTTCGATCCGCTTGCGCGGCGGCAACCCGGCCATCACCCGATCCAATCTGAAAGCATTCTTTCGAAAGTTCTCTTTCAGATTCGCAGGTGACCGGAACACTGTCAAGCAGCTACCCTTGCCGGAGAAGTTGCTGCATAAGACAGCAACTGCACAGTTCACTTACTGCACAAAGGAATCACGTGCCTGACCAGCGAGAACTCGCCACCGCGGCGGCTTTGGAGATCCCCCGGTTCGTCAGCGCGACCGTCCTGTTCCAGACGGCCATGGCGGAACGGCTCGGGATCAGCCCCACCGAACTGCACGGGCTCCAGCTGGTCATCAGTGGCGCCGCGACCTCGCCGACCCGGCTGGCACGGGCGCTCGGCATGACCACGGGCGCGGTGACGCGGATGCTCGACCGGATGGAGACGCGGCGGCTGGTCGAGCGTGTCCCCGATCCGGCCGACCGCCGCCGTCTCGCGATCCGCCCGCTCCCGGACCGGCTCGACGACGTCGCCGACCTCTACTCCCCCATGGCCCGGTTTTTCGGCGACCGCCTCGGCAACCTGGACCGGCGCCAGCTAACCGCACTGCTCGGCGTCCTGACCGACGGGCGCGCGTTCGCCGAACGAGAGGCCGCTCGCCTGCGCTCCGAAAAAGGGGTTGACTAACGCTACAGGTGTTGCGTTAGACTTCTCGCATCATGGACAACTGACATCGCGCCTTCCCCGCTCCGAGGCGGCTTCGGTCGAGCACGGCTCCCGTAAGCCACGAGGCCCGGCGGGGTTCCCCTATGTCCGCGGAAGCACGGTGATGTCGTATGTCTCTTTCCCTGATCGCCAAAGACCTCGTCCACTCCTACGGTGCCCGCGTCGTCCTCGACGGCGTGAACCTGACGGCTTCGGCCGGGCAGCGGCTCGGACTGGTCGGCGAGAACGGCGTCGGCAAGTCCACGCTCCTGCGCTTGCTCGCCGGGGTCGAGGAGCCACAGGGCGGTGAAGTGCTCCGCGGCGACGACCTCGGATTCCTCTTGCAGGAGTTGCCTTTCCCGCTCACCGCGCGGTTCTCCGACGTCATCGACGACGCCCTCGCCGAGATCCGGCAGGCGTCGGCGAGACTCGACGAACTGACCGCGGCGCTCGCCCGGGAGCCGGACGACGCCGCCGTGCTCGACGAGTACGGCACGGTGCTCGAATGGGCCCAGGCGCACGACCTGTGGGACGCCGACCGGCGCGCCGAGGTCGTGTGCGCGGGGCTCGGACTGGCCGGGATCGACCCGGCGCGCGAACTCGGCACGCTGTCGGGCGGCCAGCGCTCGCGACTCGGCCTCGCCGCGTTGCTCATCCGGCGGCCGGGCACCCTGGTCCTGGACGAGCCGACGAACCATCTCGACGACGCCGCGATGGAGTTCCTCGAACAGCATCTCGCTTCGCTGACCGGTGTCCTCGTGCTGTCGTCGCACGATCGCGTGTTCCTCGACGCGGTGTGCACCGACATCGTCGACCTCGACCCGGCGCTGGGCGGCCCGACCCGGTACGGCGGCACGTATTCCGACTACCTGGACCAGAAACGGGCCGAACGGGCGCGCTGGGAACAGCGCTACGCCGAGGAACAGGACGAGCTCAAGGAACTGCGCGAATCGGTGGCCGTCACCGCGCGCAACGTCGCGCACAACCGGCCGCAGCGCGACAACGCCAAGATGCTCTACGACTTCAAGACCGGGAGGGTGCAGAAGCAGATCTCACGCCGGGTCCGCAACGCCCAGCTACGGCTGGACGAACTGGAACGCGACCAGGTGCGGAAACCGCCCGCGCCACTGCGGTTCCAGGGCGATCTGACCGGCGAGCCAGGCGAGGGGAAGACGGCGATCTCGGTACGGGACATCGAGATCGCGGGACGACTACGGCTGGCGACCCTGGATGTCACGACCACGTCGAGGCTCCTGGTCACCGGCGGCAACGGCGCAGGGAAGTCGACGCTGCTGTCCGTCCTCGCCGGCTCGCTGACCCCGGACTCCGGCACCGTCCTTTCCGGACGCGGGGTGCGGATCGGCCTGCTGGCACAGGACGTCGTGTTCGCCGAGCCGGAGAAGACCGCGCAACGGACCTACGCCGAGACCCTCGGCGAGGACGCTCCCCCGTTGCGCGGGCTGGGATTGCTGGCTCCGCGTGATCTCGGGACCCGGGTGGGCGCGCTGTCCGTCGGGCAGCGGCGACGGCTCGCGCTGGCGTTGCTCATCGCCGACCCGCCGGAGGTGCTCCTGCTGGACGAGCCGACGAACCACATCTCGCTCACGTTGGCCGAGGAGTTGTTCACCGCGCTCGATTCCGCGCCGGGTGCCGTCGTAATCGCGTCTCATGATCGATGGCTGCGGCGGGATTGGGCGGGTGACCACCTCCGGCTGGAAGCCGGTCGCGTCGCCGTGTAGGGCGTTATACAGATGTCAGGAAAGGGTCGTTCAGGACGAAAGATGTCCTGAACGACCCTTTCCTGACGTTCCTCAGAGCTCGATGCCGAGCAGTGCGTCGACCGCGTTCCGGATCAGCCCGGGCGCGGCCGGGTCGGTGCCGGAACGGTTCAGCGCCTGCTCCACCCACGCGTCGACGGCCGCGAGCGCCTTGGGCGTGTCGAGGTCGTCGGTGAGGTGGTCACGCAGCCGCGCGACGGTGTCCTCCGCCGCCGGGCCCGTGGCGAGAGAGACCGCTTCGCGCCAGCGCGCCAGCCGTGCTTCGGCGTCGGTCTGCAACTGCGCGGTCCACGGCCGGTCCTCGCGGTAGTGGCCGGCGAACAGCGCGAGCCGGATCGTGCCGGGGTCGACCTTGTCGGCGCGCAACCGCGAGACGAACACGAGGTTCCCCCGCGACTTCGACATCTTCTCGCCGTCGAGGCCGATCATCCCGGCGTGCACGTAATGCCGCGCGAACGGCCTGTCCCCCGCGACGGCCTCCGCGTGCGCGGCGCTGTACTCGTGGTGGGGGAAGATCAGGTCCGAACCGCCGCCCTGGACGTCGAAGCCGAGGCCCAGCCGGTTGACCGCGATCGCGCTGCACTCGATGTGCCAGCCCGGCCTGCCCGCGCCCAGTTCGGACTCCCACGACGGCTCGCCCGGACGCGCCATGCGCCACAACAGCGCGTCGAGCGGGTGCTGCTTGCCGGGACGGTCCGGGTCGCCGCCGCGTTCGGCGAAGAACTTCGCCATGGTCTCGGCATCGTAGTTCGACTCGGAACCGAAGTGCCCGGTGGCGTTGTGGTCGAAGTAGATGTCCGGGTACTCGGCGTCGTCCGCGCGGTAGGCGCTGCCGTTGGCCAGCAGCTTGGCGATGACCTCGACGATCTCCGGGATGCTCTCGACGGCGCCGACGAACTGCCGCGGCGGCAGCACCCGCAACGCGGTCATGTCCTCGCGGAACAACGCCGTCTCACGCATGCCGAGGACGACCCAGTCGTCCTTGTCGCGCTCGGCGCGCTCCAACAGGGGCTCGTCGATGTCCGTCACGTTCTGCACGTAGTGGACTTCGTGCCCGGCGTCCCGCCACAGGCGGTTCACCAGGTCGAACGTCAGGTACGTGGCCGCGTGCCCCAGATGGGTGGCGTCGTACGGCGTGATGCCGCAGACGTACATCCGGGCGGTGGACCCGGGCGCGGTGGGACGGATCTGTCCCGTCGCGGTGTCGTGGAGCCGCAGCGGACGGGGGGTGCCGGGGATACGGGGCACGTCGACCGATGACCAAGTCTGCATACCCCGACTGTAAGCGGAGCCGCCGCGCCGTTCCCGCCCGGTGGGAGACGAACACGGCCGGAGTAACCGTAATCGCTATCCGCCCGCCCGGTCCGCGTTCGCGTTGACGGCGTCACGGATGTACTCGCCGAGGCCCGGCCGCTGGTCCGGCTCACGCACCAGGAAGCCGAGCTGGACCGGTTCGGTCGCGTACAGCCCGGCGAGCTCACGGTGCGTGGTGAAATCGCAGTCGCCCATGAACGCCGCGAGCATCCGGCGGTGTTCCTCGGCGAGGTCCATCGCCGGGACGCTGACGGCGGGCGCGCCGGAGTCGAAGACGGCGAGCAACCGCCGGACCCAGTCCTCCCGGACCTTCTCCGCCTCGATCCAGTCCTCCTTGGACCGCGGCACGGCCGCCGCCCGCCACTGCGGCGTCTCGCCCCATCGACGGACGGCCTCCTCCGCGTAGCCCTCCGGCGCGCGGAACTCGCCGAAGACCTCGAACCGCTCCTCCGGGGTCAGCGCGTTCCCGACCTCCTTCGCCGCGATCACCCGCTCGACGGATTCGGCCATCCGCGTCAGCTCGCCGATCCGTTCGGCGAGCAACGCGCGCTGACGCCGCAGGTGCTCCAGCGCGTCGACACCCGGGTCTTCGATCACCTTCGCGATCGTGTCGAGGCCGAACCCGAGCTCCCGGTAGAACAGGACGCGCTGGAGCCGGTCGAGGTCGTCGTCGCTGTAGCTGCGGTACCCCGCGGTCGTCCGCCCGCTCGGGGACAGCAGGCCGATCTCGTCGTAGTGGTGCAGCGTGCGCACGGTGACGCCCGAGAGCGCCGCGACCTTCCCGACCGAGTACCCCATCGGGCCAGCGTAGGCGAGTTCAGCGCTTCCTGGTCCGCAGGTAGTCGCCGACCACGGCGGCACCGAGCCCGTCGAGGTCCGGAGCGACCACCCGGCCGCCGGAGCGGCGGGCGAGCAGGTCGACGAACTCCGTCAGCCGCGGGTCGTCCCCGAGCCGGAAGACCGTCACCGACGCACCCAGCTTAGCCATCCGGTCCACTTCGGACAGCGTCTTCAGCAGTGTCCTCGGCTGGGGCGGGTAGTCGAATTCCGCCGATCCGTCCGGTTCCAGATGTGCGGTCGGCTCGCCGTCGGTGACCATCAGGACCACCGGCTGCGCGTCGGGATGCCGCCGCAGATGCCGTCCGGCCAGTAACAGGGCGTGGTGCGCGTTGGTGCCCTGTTCCCAGGTGCCCTCCAGGCCCACCAATTCGGCCAGTTCGACCGAAGTGGCGTACCGGCCGAAGGTGATCAGCTGGAGAGCGTCGTTGCGGAACCGGGTGCTGATCAGCTGGTGCAGCGCGAGCGCCGTCCGCTTCATCGGCAGCCAGCGGCCCTCCTGCACCATCGACCACGAGGTGTCCACGAGCAACGCCACCACCGCGCGCGACCGGTGCTCGGTCTCGATCACCTCGACGTCGGAAACGTCCATCCGGACCGATCGCTCCCCCACCGAAACCGAGCGCAGGACGGAGTTGCGCACCGTCCTGGAGACGTCCCACGGCTGCATGTCCCCGAACCGCCACGGCCTGGTCGCGCCGGTCGGCTCGCCCGCGGCGCCCGCGGACTCGGTCTCCCGCTGTCCGGTCTTGCCGCGCAGCGAGTTCACGACGTCCGCGAGCGCGGTCTCCCCCAGCCGTCGCAACGCCTTGGGAGACAGTCGAAGCGTGCCATCGGGAGCCCGTTCGAAGAGCCCTTGCCGCCGGAGTTCGCGTTCCAGTTCGGACAGCCGCCGCGCGTCGACGCCGGCGTCCGGGCCGAGCTGGCGCGTCAGCGCGTCGACGTCGATGTCCTCCAGCCTGGCGCCGGGATACGACTGGCCAAGCTGTTCGGCCAGCGCGTCCAGTTCGGCGAGATCGGACATCGCCCGGGCACCTTCGCCGAGGCCCATCGGATCGTCGCCACGGAACCGTTCCGAAGACGTCCAATCCTCACCGGGCCGTAGCGCTCGCAGCTGGGCATCCAAAGTGGACAGTTGTTGCGCGAGCCACGGGTCGCCGAACGCCTGCTGTGACAGCTCGGCCAGTTCGGCCCGCTGTTCGGGAGTCATCGAGTTCAGCATCCGCTGCGCGGCCGCGGCACGGGCGGCGAGGACGTCGATCAGCTCCTCGACGTTCTTCGGGTTCTCGGGGAAGAATTCGCCGTGCTGACGCATGAACTCCGCGAACCGTTCCGGGACGTCCTCGCGACCCTGGGCATGCGCGGCCAGGAGGTCGTTGAGGTCGGCGAGCATGCGGTTCGCCTGCTCGACCTGTTCCGGCCCGGCGTTCCGCAGTGCCTCCTTCATCCCTTCGAACCGGGAATCCAGCAGCTCACGGCCGAGCAGATCGCGGATCTTCTCGTAGTTCTCCCTGCCCTCCCGCGAACGCCAGTCGTACTCGGCGAGTTCGCGCACCGCCGCGGCCGTCCCCGGCGGCAACGCGTCCAGCTGTGCCTCGCGGAACCGCGCGTCGTCGTCCGGGTCGGGGAACAGCTCGCGCCGCTCGGCCTCCAGCGCCTGGTCGAGAAGCCGTTGGACCTCTTGGAGCGTGCCGTCGAGCCGGTGCCTCCGCTGGATCTCCGACCGGCGCTGCCAGAGCCGCCTGGTCAGCTCGTCGAGCCCCGCGGTGCGAGGTGTTCCGCGCCGCAACAGCTCTTCGAGCGCGGACCGTGGCGAGGCACCCGCCATCACGTCGCGGCCGATCTCGTCGAGCGCGTCCCGCAGGTCGGCCGGCGGCGCCAGCGGATCGGGGCCGTCGTGCCACGGCCCGTACGAATACCCCTCCGGAAGGAAACTCATCGGCCGTAAACGGTCGTCGAGTCGTCCGAGTCCTTGGCGAGCCTCCTCGACAGGAACAGGGATTCCAGCGCCAGCTCGACCGCGGCCGCGATCCGCCCCGCCGGTTCGTCCGGCGCGACGCCCGCACGCGCCGCGACGTCGTGCAGCACCGGCAGTTCGGGCAGCGCGGCGAGGACGTCCTTGCCGGGGACGCGTTCCCCGGTGGCCACCAGATGCCCGGACTCGACGGCGTCGGCCAGCGGCAGCAGGTCCAGACCGGCGAACCGCGAGCGGGCCGTCTCCGCGACCGCCCGGCGAAGCAGGTGCACGAGGTGTTCGGTCTCGCGTCCCTCCTCCCCCGGTTCGAATTCGAGTTTGCCGCGCAGGACGGCGGGCACGGCGTCGAGATCGACCGGGCGCGCCACCGCGGGCTCCTCGCCGGTCAGCGCGGACCGACGCAACGCAGCGGCGCCGACCGTTTCCGCCGCCGCGACGGCGAACCGGGCCGAAACCCCGGACCGCTGGTCGATCGCCGTCGACTCGCGCAGGTTCCGCACGAACCGCGCGAGCACCTCCAGCAGGGGCTCGCCGACCTCGGCGACCAGATGAGCCTCCTGCCGGACGACCGCGATCTCCGCCTCGACGTCGAGCGGGTAGTGCGTGCGGATCTCGGCGCCGAACCGGTCCTTGAGCGGGGTGATGATGCGACCGCGGTTGGTGTAGTCCTCCGGGTTGGCGGTCGCCACCAGCAGCACGTCCAGCGGCAGGCGCAGGGTGTAGCCGCGAACCTGGATGTCGCGTTCCTCCATCACGTTCAGCAGCGCGACCTGGATGCGTTCGGCGAGGTCCGGCAGCTCGTTGATCGCCACGATGCCGCGGTGGGCGCGCGGGACGAGTCCGAAGTGGATGGTCTCGGGATCGCCGAGGCTGCGGCCTTCCGCGACCTTCACCGGATCGACGTCGCCGATCAGGTCGCCGACCGAGGTGTCCGGTGTGGCCAGCTTCTCGGTGTACCGCTCGTCCCGGTGGCGCCAGGTCACCGGGAGGGCGTCGCCGAGTTCGGCGGCACGGCGGCGCGACTCCGGGGTGATCGGGTCGAGCGGGTGCTCACCCAGCTCGGCGCCCTCGATGACAGGCGTCCATTCGTCGAGAAGTCCCGCGAGGGTACGCAACAGCCGGGTCTTGCCCTGGCCGCGTTCGCCGAGGAGGACGACGTCGTGGCCGGCCAGCAGCGCGCGTTCCAGCTGGGGCAGCACGGTGCGCGAGAAGCCGACGATGCCGGGCCAGGCGTCTTCGCCGGCACGGAGCTTGGCGAGCAGGTTGTCGTGCAGTTCTTGGTTGATCGACCGCGGCAGGTGACCCGCCGCGCGGAGGTCCCCGGCGGTCCGGGGCAGGTTTGCGGGAACATCGTTCACCCGTTCGACGCTACGTCGCGGGCGTGGTCGCTGTCGACGTGAACCAACTCCAGCTCCGCATCAACCGTTCGATTGAGAGATCTTCGAGAGATCGGGCGATGTGGCGGCTGCGTCTGTCCTGCAGGCTTGACGCATGCCCGAACCGTCCGTTCCGACCGCACGTCGATGAGAGGAGAAGTCAAACCGGGGTTAACCCGCCCATTTCCTGGTTTCGCCGAAAGCACGACTAAAATCTGTCCGGTGTGCCGTCCTAGTGCGACCCTCGCGGTCTGGTCTTCGGCGTGGCTGAACGGAGCCGCGGCCTCCGACGACGTCCTTGACGCCCTGCAGGTCTGGGGCGAAGCCCACGACTTCGTCGCCGCCGACGCTGCGGCCGCCGAGGCGTTCGACCTGCCGCTCGCGTTCAACCGGGCCGCGACCCCGGTCCAACTGCTGCTCGCCCTGCGCGCGCAGGGGGCCAAGAGCATGCAGCTGCTGCTCCCCGTGCCCGGTGACGTCCGGGGGCTGGGTGGCCGCGGGCCGTTCGCCGAGGCCGCGCTGCGGACCGGTGAGGCCGTCGTGCTGCCGGATCTCGGCTACGGCGTGGTCCCCGAGGCGATCGCCGAAGGCCTCATGCGCTGGACCGTGTACTCGGTGCCCATGCCGGGCGTCCTCGAATACCGCCCGCTGGGCGAGGCCGAACACGGCCTGACCGACGCCATCCGCGCGAGCGCTGGTGCGCTGCAGGCGTTGGACGTCGCCAGCGAACGGCCGGGGGTGCGGGCGGAGCTCTCCGCACGGCTCCGGGCGGCCACCGACGCGCCCTGGCCCGCCGGAATGCCCAGCCGGGCGCTCCGGGTGCTCCAACGATCTCAGGAGATCGCGGCGATCCTCGCCATCGCGGAATCCGACGATCCGGGCGGAGCGCTCACCTCGTCGGCGGCGCTTCGGCGGGCGGAGGCGTTGCGGCCGCTGACCGAAGCCGTCCGCAACGCCCGGTGCGCGGCGATCAACGAAGCGGTGCGGGTGTTCGCCGAGCAGGCGGACAGGCACCCGTAGGTCCTCAGGGGGCCACCGCATGCTTTTTCTGGATTTTTTCGGCATAGCGGACGGACCACAGCGAGAGTCCGCCGATGACGGCGAGCAGCAGGATCACGCTCAGCGCGTTCATCACGTCGGCCGACAGGGTGTAGACCAGCGGCACCCGGACCACGGCCTCCAGCAGCAGCGCGATTCCCCACACCGCCGACATCCGGGTGAACGCCCGCCGGAAACCGGGGACCTCGTCGCCGAGGCGGTCGATCTCCGCGCGTTTCGCCGCATTGGAACCGGCCCGCACGGCGACGAGCACCATGGGCGTGCGGCTGAAGCAGCTCAGCAACAGCACGATCGCGGCCGTCGCGGTGCCGAAGGATTCCTTCAGCAGCAGGAACTTCGCGTCACCGGTGACCAGCGAGAGCACGAGCCCGACCCCGAGCACACCGGCCAGCAACGCGGCGAAGCCGTCGAAAGACCGGTCGCGGACGGCGACCCACGCGATCCGCGCCGCGGCCACGACCGCTCCGGCCAGCAGCGAAATCTGCTCGTTCTGGCCGGCGAGCCGGAGCCCGTAGTAGGCGGCCAGCGGAAGCGCGACGTCCCAGAGCAGCAACGACAGCGTGGGGTTCTTGCCGCGCGCGGTCACGAGCCCGCTTCGCAGTCGGTCAGGAACTTCAGGACGCGCGCGTTGACCTCGGTCGCGGATTCGCCGGCGATGGCGTGGGTCGCCGACGGCCACAGTTCGACCTGTCCCCGCGCCAGGAGCTCGCGGGCACGGGCGGCGGCGCGGTCCGGATCGTGGATGACGCTGCGCCCGGCGATCAGGGCCAGCACGGGCATCCGCAGCGAGCGCAACTGCTCGTCGGTGAACAACCTGGGCGACGGCAGGGCGATGCGGTAGGTCCGCATCCCCTCGTCGATCACCCGCGCGACGGGATCCGAGGCGTCGACCTCCGCGCCGCCGGAAATCCAGTCGAGGAACGAAGGTCGGGCCCATCGGTTGATGCCGGGGATCGCGGCGAGCGTGGCTCGGACGACCAGCCCGGCGGTCAAGCCACCGAACGTCAGCACAGGGTCGATCACAGTGAGCGACCTCAGCCGTTCCGGCGCCCGCACCGCGAGGTTGGCGGCGAGCCAGCCCCCGAACGAGTACCCGATCAGGTGCACGGACGGCAAGCCGAGTTCCGTGAGCACCGTGGTCAGCCACGCGGCTTGATCCGCGCCGTCGCGGATCGGCGCGGTCTGTTCACTGCGCCCCGCCTCGCCGATGAGGTCCACCGCGTAGACCTCGCCGTGCCCGAGCAGCGCCGTGAGGTTAGGTTCCCACATCACCGCGGTCCCCGCGCGGCCGGGCAGCAGCACGATCGGTGTCCCGCCCGGCTGCCCGAACCGGTACACGCGCGCCACCCCGAACGCCGTCTGGATGTCGTGCACTCCGGCCGGCGCGGGCAAAGCCGCCAAACCTCGGTCGTAAACGGCCTCGTACTCGGCTCGCGCCGCCGACGAGGCGAAACCGCCCACCTTCATTCGCACCCCTCCTCTTTACGGTACGATCGGATTGTAAACAGGTTCGTGAGAAGTTTGCAATCCGTTCGGACTGCCAAAAGGAGGAGTGGGTGCCCAAACGAGTCGATCACGAGGACCGGCGACGGCAGATCGCCGCGGCCGTTCGCCGCATCGCGGCCGACCGGGGACTCGAAGGGGTCAGCCTGAACGAAGTCGCGGCCGAAGCCGGTATCTCGAAGGGGTTCGTCCAGCACTACTTCGCGTCACGTGACGACATGCTGCGCTTCGCGGCGACCACCCTGCGAGGCGGAGTCGAGGAGCGCATCGCCACCCCGCTTCGTGTCCGGGACCTGCTCATCGCCTTGCTCCCCCTCGACGACGCGGGCCGGGACGACGCGTTGGTCGCCAACGCCTTCCTGGTGCGCGCACTGAAGGATCCGGAGATCGCCGGCCACTTCCGGACCGGCCACGGGCTGCTTCGCGACGCGGTGGCGGCTCTGCTCTCCGCTGCCCAGGCGGACGGCGAGCTCGTTCAGTGCGTCGACCCGGCCGCGGAAGCCGTCCTTCTGCTGTCCCTGGTTTCGGGTCTCGGTGACGCGGTGTTGCTCGGCTACCAATCCGGCGACGAGGCCATCGCCCTGATCGATCTGCACCTGTCGAGGATCGCCGCCTGACCATGGCAGATCACTGGTCAGGTCCGCCGCAGCCCCCGTCACTCGGCTCAGCCGAGGAAACGCGACCTTCACGTACTCAAGGGTGTGTCACTGCGTAACCTGCCGGTCCTGGTCGCCGATCGTGGGCAGTCGTGGCGAAGACCGGCTCCGGCAGCTGATCGAACTCCTGATCCCGTCCCGACCAGCGCCGCGCGGTCCGGGTGGGCGGCCCCGGATCGGAAGTGATCAGCCATCGGCCGGGGCAGCCTCTTCAGAGGCGTTCGATGCGGTCGGCCTGCGGGCCCCGGTCGCTCTGACGCACCGCGTACCGGACCCGGTCACCCTTCTGCAGCGGCTCCGACCCCATGATCACGGACGCGTGGGCGAAGAGATCGTCGCCGCCTGCGTCCGGGGTGATGAAGCCGAAGCCACGGTCGGCGTCGTAGCGCGCGACGACGCCCTCGCCGCCTCGTACGGGCACGTCCCGCGCCGCCGGCCCCGCGGCCGCGGCAGGTGCCGACCGCTGCGGCGCCGCCTGGGGCTCGGCGCCCCGGACCAGGTGCACGTCGCGGGCCTGCGGGCCCTTGTCTCCACTAGTCACCTCGTAGGCGACGCGGTCGCCCTCCGCGAGCCACGTCAGCCCCTCGGCCAGGGCCCGGGCGTGAACGAAGACGTCCCCGGCACCGGAGTCGGGGTTGATGAAGCCGAAGCCCTTGTCCTCGTCGTACCAGGCCACCGTGCCGTCGGCACCGTCCGCGATACCAGCCGCAGCGGGTGAGCCGGCCCCTGCTCCCAGCGGGATCACGTGCCCGGCCTGCGGGCCGCGCTCGCCTTCGACGATCAGGAAGGCCACCCGCTGCCCTTCGGTGACCACGCCGCCGGTCACGATGGCGGAGCTGTGCACGAAGATGTCGGCGCCGCCGCCGTCCGGCGACGCGAAGCCGTACCCCTTGCCCGGCTCGTACCAGTTGACGGTGCCGAGCAGGCCCACGGCGCTGCCGGTGGCCGCATCGGCGGTGACGCGAACGCGCAGCGCCTGGGGCCCGCGGTCGTTCTCGCCGACCTCGAACACGACGGCCTGACCCTCGCGGAGCACTTTCACGCCGCCGTCCCCGACGATCTCGGAGGCGTGCACGAACACGTCCGGCGAGCCGTCCTCGGGCGCGAGGAAGCCGAAACCCCGTTCGACATCGAACCAACGGACGGTTCCTTGCGGCATAAAAGGCTCCAGGTCGAGAGGGCGGGCACTGGCCCTCAGTCTCCCTGACAGCCCTCTGGTCCGTCAGGCCGGGCCCACGGACGGACGGTGCGGAGCCAGAGGCGTGCCGTTGGTTCACCTAGCGACACGCCGAACCACTCACCAGCGCTGAGCCCTTACGGACGCGCGGGCCTCTTCGCGGGCTCGCAGCAGCCCACCGCGCAAGGCGCCCCGTTGATCGTGCACCCGGCCGCCGGGAACGGCGACAGCTTCCGCGCCGGCGCCCCCTCGGTGTGCTCCCGGATCAGCTCCACGACGAGTTCCGCGAACCGCGGGTCGGTGTCCGGCGTGGCGGCCCGCGCGAAGCCCATGCCGTGCTCCGCGGCCCGCTCGGCGGCTTCGTTGTCGAGGTCCCAGATCACCTCGAGGTGGTCGGACACGAAACCGACCGGGCAGACCACCACCGAAGTGACGCCTTCCTCGTGCAGTGCGTCGATGTGGTCGACGATGTCCGGCTCCAGCCACGGCACCTGCGGCGGGCCGGAGCGCGACTGCCAGACGACGTCGTAGGTCTCGATCCCCGCTTCGGCCGCGACGAGCCGGGCCGCTTCGGCGATCTGGCGCGAGTAACGCCGTCCGCCTTCCGACGGCGGGCCGGACGCCTTGTCGGCAGACTCGGGCACCGAGTGCGCGCAGAACACCGTCCTGGTCCCGGGTTGGTTCCCCAGTTTCGCGTGCGCGGCCCGGACGGCGTCGGCGAAGGCGGCGATGAACAACGGGTGGTCGAAGAACTGCCGCAGCTTCACCAGTTCCGGCGCGCCGTCGCCGACCGACGCACGGGCACGCTCGATGTCCTCGTCGTACTGACGGCAGGCGGAATAGCCGCCGTACGCGCTCGTGGGGAACACCAGGACGCGCTGCGCACCCGCCTCGGTGATTTCGGCCAGGGTGTCCTCGACCATCGGCCGCCAGTTGCGGTTGCCGAAGTGGACGGGCAGATCGATCCCGGCGGCCGCGAGTTGCTTCTCGACCGCGGAGATCGCGTCCCGGTTCAGCCGGTTGATCGGCGAGACCCCGCCGAAGTGCTGGTAGTGCTCGGAGACTTCGAGCAGCCGTTCTCGGGGGACCCCCCGTCCCCGCGTGACGTTCTCCAGGAACGGCATCACCTCGTCGGGTCCCTCGGGACCACCGAACGAAAGCCAAAGCAGCGCGTCGTAACCCACGCTGCCATCTTGCCGCTGTGGCGCCCCGCACGCTGACCCGGCCCATTTTGAACCGACCGATCCAAAACCTGGTACGGTCGCTTCCATGGCCAGACCGAAGGAATTCGACGAGCGCGCCGCGGTCGGCCGCGCGATGGACGCGTTCTGGGCACGCGGTTACGAGGGCACGTCGACACAGGCCCTCTGCGAAGCCACCGGGTTGGGCCGCAGCAGCATCTACAACACCTTCACCAGCAAGCACGCGCTGTTCATGCGCGCGCTCGACCACTACGCCGAACGCGGAATCACCGCCAGGACCGCCCTGCTGGAGGAATCCGGGACCGGCGTCGAGCGGTTCCGCGCCCTGTTCGCGTACACGATCGACGAGGAAGTCGAGCATCACGGCCGGGGCTGCCTCGTGGTCAACACGGTGGCGGAGTTCGGCGAGCGCGATCCCGAGGTCAAGGCGAGGATCGACGCCGACACCCGGCGGCACCTCGCCCTTCTTTCGGCCTGCGCCAAGGAAGGACAACTCGACGGGACGATCGACGGCCGCCGCGAACCCGGCGCCGTCGCCGAGTTCGCGCACAGCACCGTCGCCGGGCTCCGGCTGATGTCCCGGCGTGGCGCCGGGCGAGCGGCCATGGAGGCCGTCGCGGCCATCGCGCTGGACGCGATCGCCGCGAAGTAGACCCAAACGATCCCCTTGCGCGCAACGCTGCCCACATTTTGGACTGAACGATACAAAACTGGAGGGAATTCCCGTGCCTTTGGCGGTCTGCGTACTCGGACTGAGCGTGTTCGCGCTCGGCACCTCCGAGTTCATGATCACCGGCCTGCTACCGGGGATGGCGGCCGATCTGAACGTCGGCATCCCGGAGGCCGGGCTGCTCATCTCGGCCTTCGCGATCGGCATGGTCGTCGGCGCTCCCCTGCTCGCGATCGCGACGCTGAGGGTGCCGAGGCGCGCCACCCTGATGGCCCTGCTCGTCGTCTTCGGGCTCTCGCACGTCGTCGGCGCACTGAGCTCGGGGTACGCCCTGCTCTTCGCGACGCGCGTCGTCAGCGCGGTCGCCTGCGCCGGGTTCTGGGCGGTCGCGGCGGCCACCGCCGTCGCGCTCGTCCCGGTCGAGCGCCGCGGCCGCGCGCTCGCCATCCTGGTCGGCGGCCTCACCGTCGCGAACATCGCCGGCGTCCCCGCCGGGACCTTCCTCGGCCAGCACGCGGGCTGGCGAGCGGCGTTCTGGGCGGTCACGGCGCTGACCGTGATCGCGCTGATCGGGGTCTTCGCCCTCGTCCCTGAAACCCAGAACGGCGAGGACAAAACCGACGTCGCGACCGAACTGCGGCTCTACCGAGGCGGCCGGTTCTGGCTGGCGCTCGGCGTGATCGCGCTCGCGCAGGCGATGATCTTCGCGACCTTCAGCTACCTCGCGCCCCTGCTGACCGAGGTCGCCGGGCTGCCGGAAAGCTGGGTGCCGGGTGTGCTCTCCCTGTTCGGACTCGGTGCGCTGATCGGGATCACCGCAGGCGGCAGGCTCGCCGACGCGAGGCCCTTCGCGACCCTCTACGGCGGCCTCGGCGTCGCCCTGGTCGCCCTGATCCTGCTCGCGCTCTCCGGCCCGGCGACCCCGCTCGCGATCATCGCCGTGTTCCTGTTCGGCGTCGCCGGGTTCGGGGTCAATCCCGCCTTGAACGTCCGCGCCTTCGCCGTGGCGGGCAACGCGCCCACGCTCGTCGGTGCGAGCACGACCGCCGCGTTCAACGTCGGCAACACGGTCGGCCCGTGGCTCGGCGGCGAGTCGATCGACGCCGGTCTCGGCTATCCGAGCGTGGCGTGGGTGAGCGTCGGGCTCGGGGTCGCCACCGTCGTCGCCCTCACCTTCGCCGCCGGTGTCCAGCGCACCGACGACACCCGAATGCTCCGCGAACCCGTTACCCAGTAAGGAGAAATGATGCCCGAACGAACCAAGGCCACCCTCGACGAGTTCTTCCGCCGACTGTCCACAGGGGACGCTGACGGCGCCTCCGAACTCTTCGCCGACAGTGTCGCGTGGGACATCCCCGGCGCCACCGAGCTGGTCCCGTGGATCGGCCCGCGCCGGAACCGGGCGGAGGTCCGCGAGTTCTTCGACCTGCTCGACAAGGGGCTCGTCAAAGACCGGTTCGACGTCGAGCGCGTCCTCGTCGACGGACGTCACGCCGTCGCGATCGGCCGCCTGCGCTCGACGATCCGCAGCACCGGCAAGGTGATCCAGACGGCCTTCAGCCTCGAATTCGAGGTGGACGACGACGGCCGGATCACCAAGTACCTGATGCTCGAGGACTCCTGGCACGTCGCGAACGCCGTCCTCCCCTGACACGCGTGAAGGCCCCCTTCCCGCGGCTGAGCCGAGGGAAGGGGGCCTTCACGCGCATCGAGACCTAGATGCCGAGGGCGTGCACTCCGCCGTCGACCATGATCATCGAGCCGGTGGTGGCGGGCAGCCAGTCCGACAGAACGGCGCAGACGGACTTCGCCGTCGGGTCCGGGTCGGAGCTGTCCCAGCCGAGCGGCGCGCGGTCGCCCCAGCCCTCCTCCAGTTCGGAGAAGCCCGGGATCGACTTCGCGGCCATGGTCTTCATCGGACCGGCGCTGACCAGGTTGACCCGGATCCCCTTCGGGCCGAGGTCGCGCGCCAGGTACCGGTTCACCGACTCCAGCGCCGCCTTTGCCACGCCCATCCAGTTGTAGACGGGCCACGCGACGCGCGCGTCGAAGTCCATGCCGACGATCGACGAACCGCGCGAAAGCAGCGGCAGCGTCGCAACGGCCAGGGCCTTGAAGGAGAACGCCGAGACGTCGACGGCAACCTTCACGTCCTCGCCCGGGGCGTCCAGGAACGGCGCGCCGAGGCAGGACTGCGGGGCGAACCCGATCGAGTGCAGCACCCCGTCGAGCCCGTCGACGTGCTCACGCACGCGGTCGGAGAGCGAGTCGAGGTGCTCCTGGTTGGTGACGTCCAGCTCCAGCACCGGCGCAGGCTCGGGGAGCCGCTTGGCGATGCGCTCGACGAGCGACAGCCTGCCGAAGCCGGTGAGCACGACCTTCGCGCCCTCCTGCTGCGCGATCTTGGCCGCGTGGAACGCGAGCGAGGCGTCGGTGATGACGCCGGTGATCAGCAGGCGCTTGCCTTCGAGCAGTCCTGGCACGGGACCTCCAGTCCGGAGTGGTTTTGCTATCGGTACGGGAAAACGGGGACGTCAGTGGCCCATGCCGAGGCCGCCGTCGACCGGCAGCACCGCACCGTTGACGTACCCGGCCTCTTCCGAGGCGAGGTAACGGACGGCGGCGGCGATCTCCGACGGTTCGGCGTACCGGCCGGAGGGAACCTGGGCGAGGATCTCCTTCTTGCGGTCCTCGCCGAGCTCGTCGGTCATGTCCGTGGCGACGAAGCCCGGCGCGATGACGTTCGAGGTGATGTTGCGCGAGCCCAGCTCACGCGCCAGCGAACGGGCGAGACCGACGAGGCCCGCCTTGCTGGCCGCGTAGTTGACCTGCCCGGCCGAACCGGTGAGACCGACGACGGACGAGATGAAGATGTAGCGGCCCCACTTGCCGCGCAGCATGCCGCGGGAGGCGCGCTTGGCCACCCGGTACGCGCCGGTGAGGTTGGCGTCGACCACACGGGTGAACTGCTCCTCGCTCATCCGCATGAGGAGGGTGTCGTCGGTCATGCCGGCGTTCGCGACGAGGACCTCGACCGGGCCCTGGTGCTCCTCGACGAGCTTGAACGCGGCGTCGATCTGCTCGGCGTCCGTGACGTCGGCCTGCACCCCGAAGAGGCCTTCGGGCGCGCCGGAACCGCGGTGCGTGATCGCGACCTTGTGCCCCTGCGCCGCGAGGTCCTTCGCGATCGCCAAACCGATGCCGCGGTTGCCGCCGGTGACCAGTACCGACCGTCCCACTTCAGCTCTCCTCGCCTCGTCCTGTCGCGCTGACGGCACTGAGGTTATCGGCTCGCCAGGTTCGCGCCGGAGCCGCGGCACCCCTACCTCCGGGTAACCGCGACCGTCCTAAGCGGATGTTAGGAACCGCGCCGAAACCTTGCCCGGCCGTCACGGATTGTTCACCGTGAGCCGGAACACAGGAGGTCAAAGATGACAACCCGGATCGGCGAATCCACGCCGCCCGTGAGCGAACGTCGAGTCGTCGGCAACGTGCTGCGCGGCTCGATCGGCAACCTGGTCGAGTGGTATGACTGGTACGCCTACGCCGCCTTCACCACGTACTTCGCGAAGTCCTTCTTCCCCACCAAGGACACGACGGCGGCCTTCCTCGGCACCGCGGCGGTCTTCGCCGTCGGCTTCCTCATGCGGCCGCTCGGCGGCTGGATGCTCGGCCGGTTCGCCGACCGGTTCGGGCGACGAAGCGCACTCGTGCTTTCCGTCACGTTGATGGCGACGGGGTCGTTGATGATCGCCGTGACGCCGACCTACGCCTCGATCGGGATCGCCGCGCCGATCCTGCTGCTGGTGGCCCGGCTCATCCAAGGGCTTTCGGTCGGCGGCGAGTATTCGACCTCCGCGACCTATCTGTCCGAAGTGGCCACTCCGGGCAAGCGCGGCTTCTACTCCAGTTTCCAGTACGTGACGCTCTACGGTGGCCAGTTGCTGGCGCTGGGTCTCCAGCTGCTCCTGCAGGCCGTGCTGACCGAGCAGCAGCTGACCTCGTGGGGCTGGCGAATCGCCTTCGTCGTCGGCGCGCTCGCCGCGGTCGTGGTGATGGTCCTGCGCCGCGGGATGGACGAGTCGGCCAGTTTCGAGGAGACGAAGGCCTCCGGCACCGGCAAGGACGCGGGGGACAAGGGCACCCTGCGCGCGCTGATCAAGTACCCCAAGGAGATCGCGCTCGTCGTCGGCCTCACCCTCGGCGGCACGGTGTCGTTCTACACCTTCGCCACCTACAGCCAGAAGTTCATGGAGAAC
Organism: Amycolatopsis keratiniphila subsp. keratiniphila; assembly: GCF_001620365.2. GTDB lineage: Bacteria > Actinomycetota > Actinomycetes > Mycobacteriales > Pseudonocardiaceae > Amycolatopsis > Amycolatopsis keratiniphila. Next base: position 138,205 of record NZ_LQMT02000029.1, on the reverse strand, counting down.
ACCGCGGGCATCCCGCGCCGGACGGTCACGCTGATCCTGTTCTGCGCGATCCTGGTCGCCGCGATCCTGCAGCCGTTCGCGGGCAAGCTCTCCGACCGGATCGGCCGCCGTCCGCTGCTGATGTTCTTCGGTATCGCCGGCACGCTGCTGACCGTCCCGATCATGACGCTGATGGGCGGGACGAACCAGCCGGTGCTCGCCTTCCTGCTGATGCTGGCCGGGCTGGTGATCGTCACCGGGTACACCTCGATCAACGCGATCGTGAAGGCCGAGCTGTTCCCGACGAAGATCCGCGCCATCGGTGTCGGTCTCCCCTACGCGCTCACCGTGGCGATCTTCGGCGGCACCGCCGAGCTCATCGCGCAGGCGCTCAAGGGGGCGGGCCACGAATCGGTGTTCTTCTACTACGTCGCGGGCTGTGTCCTGGTGTCGCTGATCGTGTACGGCACAATGCGGGAAACCTCGAAGACCTCGGAGCTGGACAAGAAGAAGCAGCCCGAGCCCGAACTCGTGTCCGGCCGCGAAGGCTAGGCGGGAAGGTGTGGCCGTGCGGGTGCTGCTCGTCGAGGACGACGCCGGTGTCGCCGACGCGCTCGCCGAAGCGCTGCAGTCACGCGGCCACACCGTCTCCCACGCGATCCGCGGCAGCGACGCGTTGCACCGGCATCGAGCCGCGGACGTGATCCTGCTGGATCTCAACCTGCCCGACATGCACGGTCTCGATGTACTCAGGAAGGTCCGTCAGGTGTCATCGGTGCCGGTGCTCGTGCTCACCGCGAGCGGGGACGAACGGTCCGTGGTGCGCGGGCTGCGGCTCGGTGCCGACGACTACCTGACGAAACCGGTCCGCCTCGCCGAACTGCTGGCGAGGATGGACGCGGTCGTCCGCCGCGCCACCGTCTCCGCGGCACCGCAGGACGGCGTCGTACGCGTCGAGGACGTCGAGATCGACCTCGGCGCGCGGCGTGTCCTGGTCGACGGGCACGACATCGGGCTCACCGCCAAGGAATTCGCCGTCCTGGCGGTACTCGCCGCCCGGCCCGGAACCGCGGTGAGCCGCCAGCAGCTGATGGACGAGGTCTGGGGCGACGCCTACCTCGCCGTCTCCCGTTCGCTCGACGTGCACCTGACCCAGTTGCGCGCGAAGCTCGACCGGCCGGGCCTGCTGACCACCATCCGGGGCTTCGGCTACCGGCTCGGCCGGGACTGACCGGTGCGCACCCGGCTGCTGGTCGTCCTCGTGGCCCTCGCGCTGACGGTGGTCGCCGCGTTCGCGATCCCGCTGTTCGGTTCGACCGCCGCCCAGCGCACGCAGCAGCTCGTGATCGCCCGCAACGCCGACGTCGACCGTTTCGTCGTCCTCGCCCAGCAGGCGGTCGACGCCGCCGACCCGACCGCGCTGGCGGTCGACGCCGCGCGGTATTCGTCGTTATACGGCGAAGCGGTCGTGGTGGTCGACGCGCGGGGCGTGCCGCTGGTCGAAACCGGCGGGATGACCGCCGCGGAACCGGTGGTCCGCTCGCTCGTCGAGGCCGCGCTGCGCAACCAGCCCGCGAAGGGGCCGGAACAGTTCAGCCCGTGGTCGGCCGATCCGGTCCATTTCGCCCGTCCGGTGGGCACCGGGACCCGCGTGGCCGGCGTGGTCGTGCTCCGCGCGTCGGTGACCACGGCGGCGGCCGACGTCGCCGCGCGCTGGGCCGCGATCGTCGCGGGCGCGGTGCTGGTCGCGGCGGTGTTCGTGTTGCTCGCGGTCCTGCTGGCCCGCTGGATGCTGCGGCCACTGCACGAACTGGAGACCGGCGTGCAGGCGGTGACCGAAGGGCATCGCGCGCAGGTCCCCGACCGGGCCGGGCCCCGTGAGTTGCGGTCGCTCGCGACGTCCTTCAACCGGATGTCCGACGCGGTCGTCGAGGCGTCCGAACAGCAGCGGCGGCTGGTCGCGGACGCGTCGCATCAGCTGCGGAATCCCATGGCCGCCTTGCGGTTGCGGGTGGATTCGCTCGCCGCACAGGTCGACGGCGACGGCCAGCGGGCCTACCGGGCGACCGTCGCGGAGGTCGAACGCCTGGAGTCCCTGCTCGACGGGCTGCTCGCGCTGGCGCTCGCCGAAAGCGCCGCGACCCGGCTCGCCGCGGGCGAATCCGGTGACGAACCCTGCGATCTCCCCGCCGTCCTGGCCGAACGGGTCGACGCGTGGCGGCCCGCGGCCGAAGACGCCGGAGTGGGACTCGCGGCGTCCGAAGGCCACGACGAGCCGGTGCCGGTGCGGTGTGCGGAAAGCGAACTGGCGCAAGTGCTGGATGTGCTGCTGGACAACGCGGTGCACTACGCGGGGCGCGGCGCCACGATCACCACCGGCTACGAAACCGGTGACACGACGGCGACGCTCTTCGTGTCCGACAACGGTCCCGGTCTGTCCAAAGAGGACCGGGAACGCGCGACCGAACGCTTCTGGCGGGCCGGTGGCGACGGCGCCCCGCGCGGCACGGGCCTCGGCCTCGCGATCGCGAGCCAGCACGTGCTCGCCAGGGGCGGGAAGCTCGAACTGCGCGAGGCGGAACCGCACGGGCTCGAGGTCCGCGTCGAACTCCCTCTAGCGGCAGGGGAAAAACCATGACCGTCACCAGGCGCACCGCGCTCCTCTCCGGGCTCGCGACCCTCACGGGCTGCTCGACCGCGGGCTATCGGGGCGAGGAGCGCGAGGTCGTCATCGCGGCGGGCGAGAACGGCGGTTTCTATCTGGCCTTCGCGGAACTCCTCGCCCAGCAGCTGAACCGGGCCGAGCCGCGGCTGCGGGCGACCGCCGTCGCCACCGAGGCCAGCGTCGAGAACCTGCGGCGGCTACGGGACGGCAGGGCCGATCTCGGGCTCGTCCTCGGAGACGTCGCCGAGTCCGCGTTCCTCGGAGCGGAACCGTTCTCCGTCCCGATCGCGTTCTCGGCCATCGGCCGCGTCTACGAGAACTACCACCAGCTCGTCGTCCGGGTGGACGGCGGCGTGCGGTCGCTCGCCGACCTCTCCGGACGGCCGGTGGCGATGGGCGCGAGCGGATCCGGCGTAGCGGTGTTCAGCACGCGCCTGTTCGCCCGCGCCGAAGTGCCCGTGAAGGCGAAGAACCTGCTGCTGGGCGAAGCGATCAACGCGCTGGCCGCGCACGAGGTCGACGCATTGCTCTGGTCCGGCGGGATCCCGACCCCCGCGCTCACCGAACTGAACCGGACCACCCCGATCACCCTTCTCCCGCTCGACGCCCATCTCCCCGCCCTGCGCGCGGGATACGGCCCGGTGTACGACCAGGTCCACGTCCCGGCGCAGGCCTATCAGGGAGTGGGCGAGCTGCGGACGATCGGCGTCGCGAACCTGCTGCTGGCCGCTCCTTCCCTGCCCGACGACGTCGCGGCCGCGGTGGCGCGGGTGCTGGCCGGGCACGCCGCCGATCTCGTCCCCGCCGCCGCGGTGGGGACGCAGTTCCTCGACGTCCGGACCCTGATCGGCACGGGAAAGGTCCCGCTGCATCCCGGAGCCGCTTCGGCCTACCGTGCCCTGCACGGGTGATCACGGCTCCATCTTCAGAGGGATGCGCGTCGCACCGGGGCGCTGCCAGGGTCGGAAACAGGCGGCCGCCGGGCCGCTCCGATCCGAAAGGACTCCAGCAGTGTCATCGAGACACACCAGGGTGGTGCGGGGTTCGGCGCTGATCGCGGGCCTCGCGCTCGCGGGCGGGCTCGCCACGGCGGCTCCCGCCGTCGCGGCCGACCAGGCCAAGCTCACCGCACCCGCCCTCACCGGCCCCTACGAGGTCGGCACCACCGACCTCCACCTCGTCGACCCGTCCCGCGCCGATCCGTGGAAACCGGAGCGGCGCCGGGAAGTCATGGCCACCGTCACCTATCCGGCGGACCGGTTCGCCGACGGACCGCGGGCGCCGTGGTTCACCCCCGGGATGAGCGCGGTCATCGACCAGGTGCTGGCGAGCGACGACTACCTCGGCCTGCCCGCGGGCTCCATCGACTGGGCATCGGCGAAGCGGCGCGCCGAACTCGGCGTGCCCGTCGCGCACGGCGCGCCGAAGCCAGTGACGCTCTTCTCGCCCGGCTTCGGTGCGCCTCGCGAGACGTACACGGCGATCGTCGACGACCTGGCCAGCCGCGGCTACGTGGTCGTCTCGCTTTCGCACACCTACGAGAGCGCCGCGGTGGAATTCCCTGGGGGGAGGCTCGAACCGGCCGTCCAGCAGGGCGAAGGACCCGAGTTCATGAAGAAGGCGCTCGACGCCCGGGTCGGTGACTTCCGCTTCGTTCTGGACCAGCTCGCGAAGATCACCCGTGGCGAGAATCCCGACGCGGAGAAGCGGCAGCTCCCCCGCGGCCTCGGCTGGTCACTCGACCTGTCCCGGGTCGGCGCCTACGGGCACTCCTACGGCGGATTCACCTCCGGCGAAACGATGGTGCACGACCGCAGGATCGACGCCGGGATCAACTTGGACGGTGCGATGGCGACCGCGTTCGGCTACCCGCCGGGCAGCGCCTACGTACCCGGCGAGGTCACCAAACGCGGTCTCGACCGGCCGTTCATGCTGATGGGCGCCGAGGGCGTCGACGAGAACGGCAAACCGCTCGAACACACGCACCGGCAGCCCGAATTCGACCGCAGCTGGGCGGATTTCTGGGCCAACCAGCGCGGGTGGAAGCGGGACCTCCTACTGCGCGGCGGCAGCACGCACATGGCCTACAGCGATCTGCAGGTCGTCGTGCCGCAGCTCGGTTCGCGAGTGGCGCCGGAGAAGCGGGAGGCGGTCATCGGCACCATCGATCCCCGCCGTTCGGTGGCCGCGCAGCGGGACTACATCGGCGCGTTCTTCGATCTGCACCTGAAGGGCCGCGACCGGCATCTGCTCGACGGCGAGTCGCCGCGTCATCCGAACATCGACTTCATCGACTGATCGGACGCGCGTGAAGGCCTCCTTCCCTGCCTTCAGCGTCAGGGTCCCGGCAAAGTCGGATGATGTCCACAAAGGACACCAACCGACAGGAAAATGTCCGTTTGATTCATATTCATCCGGTTTTTGATTGGGGTCGTGAGTGTTTTTGGTCGTTCTAACGACCAAAAACACTCACGACCCTTCACAAAACTTGACCAGGAAGGAGAGAGGCTTCAGGCACTGTCGCTCAAGTTCCTGGCATTGACTCCCAAGGTAGGGAACAGGGCCTTCACGTAGGTTGGAACCGTGACAGAGCCACGGAAACCGATCGTCGAGATGCCGCTGCGCGTGCGCTACCACGAATGCGACGGGCAGGGCATCGTGTTCAACGCGCACTACCTCGCCTATGTGGACATGGCCATGTTCGAGGTCGAGAAAGCCCTCTTCGGCTCCCACCAGGAGGCGGTGGCCCGCGGTGTCGACGTCGTCGTCGCCGAATCGAATCTCCGCTACCGCGCGCCTTGCCGCTACGACGACGAACTGGTCGTCGCCGTGTACCTGAATCACCTCGGCACGACGTCGCTGATCATCGACTTCGAGATCACTCGTGACGGCCGGCTGTGCGCGGAGGTCAAGACCCGCTACGTCTTCGTCGACCCGGCGACCCTCACGAAGGCGGCGCCGCCCGCGGCTGTCCGCGAGGCGTACGCCGCCTTCGTGCCCGCTCAGGCGGACTGAACGCCGGGCCGCCGGTCTTCGACGACGTAACTGGCCCGCGTGCTGATCGGCGCTCCGGGGGTGTTGACGTACGGCACCACCCGGAAGTCGCTGCGCCAGCGCTGCCGGTTGACGTTCACCCGGACGTAGCCGCGCTGGCTGTTGAAGAACTTCATGTGCGGGTTGGCCTTCAGCAGGTTCTCACCGCCGGGCGTCATGTCCGCGCCGTTCCCGCCGCTGGTGATCGACGTCCCCACGAACTCGCTCGCCACGGTCGGTGAACCGGGGTCGGCGAAGTCGCGCTTGAGGTCCCAGGCGTAGTTCTGGTGCCTGTCGCCGGTGATGACCACCAGGTTCCGCACCCCGCGGTCCTGCGCCGCGGCGAGCACGCGGTCGCGGTCGGCGACGTAGCCGTCCCACGGGTCGAGGTAGACGTTCGTGGCCTCACCCGCGTCGGTGTCGGTCTGGCCCATCGGCGCCTGGTTGCCGAGGATCTGCCACCGCGCGCGGGACCGCGAGAACCCGTCGAGCAGCCACTTCCGCTGCTCAGAGCCGAGCAGAGTGCGGTTCTCGTCGAACCGCTCGGTGCAGTTCGCCGACTGACCGTCGCCGCACGGCTGGTCGTCGCGGTACTGGCGGGTGTCGAGCATGGTGAAATCGGCCAGCGTGCCGTAGCTCAGCCGACGGTGAAGCCGCGCGTCCGGCCCCTTCGGCAGCTGGGCGATGCGGTACGGCAGGTGCTCGTACATCGCCTGGAACGCCTCGGCCCGCCGCTGCCGGAACACCGCCCGGTCCTGGTCCGGTTCCTTGTCGATCTGCGAGATGTCGCCCGCCCAGTTGTTCTCCACCTCGTGGTCGTCGTTGACGTGGATCCACGGGAAGGCGGCGTGCGCGGCCATCAGCGGCGCTTCGGATTTGTAGAGCGCGTACTGGAGCCGGTAGCGGGCCAGGTCGAAGGTCTCGCCCTTGAACTGCGGTCCCACCGGCGTCCCGCGGCCGACCCCGGTGACACCGCTTTCGTAGAGGTAGTCGCCCAGGTGCACGACCAGGTCGAGGTCCTCGGCCGCCATGTGGTCGTACGCGGTGAAGTGCCCGGCCTCCCAGTTCTGGCAGGACGCGAACGCGAAGTTCAGCTCACGCGGCGACGACCACGCGACCGGCGCCGTCCGGGTGCGTCCGACCGGCGAGATCTCACCGCCCGTGCGGAAGCGGTAGAAGTATTCGTGGTCCGGCGCGAGACCGTGGACCTCGGGGTGCACGGAGTGTCCGAGTTCGGGCGTGGCCACCACGGACCCGCGGCGGACCACGGCGCGGAAACGCTCGTCGAGGGATACTTCGTACTCGACGCGGACCGGCGTCCGCGGCATGCCGCCGAACCCGTCGGCCTCGTAGGGCTTCGGCGCGAGCCTGGTCCAGAGGACGACCCCGCCGGGCAACGGATCGCCCGACGCGACCCCGAGGGTGAACGGGTTACCGGCACCGCTGGCGAGCGGCATCGCGCCGGCGGCGTTCCAGGCACCGGTCCCCAGCAGGACGGCGGCCGCGCCGGCGGAGCCATAACCGAGGAAGCGACGCCGCGACAGGGGGTGAGGGAGCGAAGGCATGTAAGCCCTCCTGTGGTGGGATGGTCACGGGCGGGCCTCATGCTCGTCCGGCTTGATGGCCGCCCGGCCGCGCTCAGGCGAAGCGCCCGTGAACGAAAGACGATCAACCCTCGTGTTCCGCATCCTGTTCTACCGCCCCGAAATCCCGCCCAACACGGGTAACGCGATCCGCTTGACCGCGAACACCGGCTGCGAGCTCCACCTGGTGGAGCCGCTCGGTTTCACGCTGGAGGACAAGCAGTTACGGCGCGCGGGGCTCGACTACCACGACCTCGCGCGCGTCCACGTCCACGCGGATCTCGACGCCGCTTGGGCGGCGCTGCTTCCCGCGCGGGTCTACGCGTTCAGCGCTTCGGCGACGCGGCTGCACACCGATGTCGCGTACGAGCCCGGTGACGTCCTGATGTTCGGGCCGGAGTCGGCGGGGCTGCCTCGTGACGTGCAGGAGTCGGCTGAGGTGACCGACCGGGTACGGCTGCCGATGCTGCCGTCGAGCCGGTCGCTGAACCTCTCGAACACCGCCGCGATCAGCGTGTACGAGGCTTGGCGGCAGAACGGCTTCGCGACTCCGTGACCGCCCGCACCCGAATGCTATGAACGGGCCGNNAACGGCCCGTTCATAGCACGCCCGAAGGCCGAATCAGGCAACCCGCCGTCGGCATGGCAGTTGGCGAACCTGCAATCAGGCCCCGAGCCGGACCGCGTTGCGAAAGCCACTTTCGCAACGTTGAAGGTTGCGAAAGTGGCTTTCGCAACACCGGCTTCGGCCCGAACTCGGTCGAAAAGCCCACCTAGGGCAGGCGCTGCCCCAGGAAGAGCGACGCCGCGGCACCGATCATCAGCACCAACGTCCCGAGAATGACCCAAGGCCGACTCGCGTCGGCGTCCTTGAGCTCGTACCCGATCTGCTCGCCGAGGTCGTCGTACACGCGTTTCAGCTCGTCCGCGCTCGCCGCCTTGTAGAAGTCGCCACCCGAAAGCCGCGCGATCTCCTCCAGCGATTCGTCGTCGACCTTCACGTCCTGCGGTTTGCCGTCGATGTCGACCGAACCGTGCGTGGTGCCGAACGAGATCGACGAGATCGGCACCTGGGCCTGCTTCGCGGCCTGAGCGGCCGTGTAGCCACCGCGAGGGGCGTACAGGTCGTCCGGGACGGTCTGCTTGCCGTCACTCATCAGGACGATCCGCGCGGGCGGCGGGCCCTCCGCGCCGCCGACGATCGCCGAGAAGCTCTCGATCGACTGCAACGCGGCGAAGATCCCTTCACCGGTGGCCGTCGACTGCGCCAGCTTCAGGTTGTCGATCGCCTTCACCACGCCACCACGATCGGTCGTCGGCGCGACCAGCACGGTCGCCGTGCCCGCGAAGGAGATCAGCCCGAGGTTCACGCCCGGCGTCATGTTCTGCGCGAACGACCGCGCGGACTCCTGGGCCGCCTTCAGCCGCGTCGGGGCGACGTCGGTCGCCTCCATCGACAGCGAGGTGTCGATCACCAGCATCACCGTGGCCCGGTTGCGGGGCACCTTCTGCTCGGCCGTCGGCCCGGCGAGCGCGACGGTGAGCACCAGCAGCGAGAGCACGATCAGGATCGCGGGAACGTGCCGCACCCACCCTTGGCTCTTCGGCGCGACCTTCTCCAGCAGTTCCAGGTTGGCGAACCGCATGGTGCGCTTGCGCCGCGCGCGCTGGGACAGCACGTAGCCCACGGCCACCGCGGCGACCGCCAGCAGCAGCAGGAACCACCACGGCGACGCGAATCCGGTGAGGCTCACGCGACACCACCGGACCAACGGCGTTTGCGGGCCACCACGAACCGGACCATGTCCGCGATCCAGTCCGAATCGGTGCGCAGCACCAGATGCGCGGCACCGGCGCGGCGCAGCGCGGCCGCGACCTCCTGCCGGTGTGCGTGCGCCGCGGCGCCGAATTCCTTGCGCAGCAAGGCCGAAGCGTGCACTTCGCGCTGTTTCCCTGTCTCCGGGTCGGCCAGCACGACGGTGCCCACGTCGGGCAGGTCGATGTCGCGCGGGTCGAGGACTTCGATGGCGATGAGGTCGTGGTGCCCGCCGAGCGCCCGCAGCGGACGCTGCCATTCGGTGTCGCCGAGGAAGTCGGAGATCACGACGGCGAGCCCGCGACGACGCGGCGGACGGCGCAGTTTCTCCAGTGCCGCGGCGAGATCCCCGCGGACACCTTCCTCGGCACGCGGGGTCTCGGCGATCTTGCGGACCAGCCCCCGCGCGTGCGGGAGCCCGCCGCGCGCCGGGATGCGCGTGATGTTGCCCGCCCCGTTGGAGACGAGCGCGCCGATCCGGTTGCCGCCACCGCCGGTCAGATGGGCGACCGCGGCCGTCGCGCAGACGACCAGGTCGCGCTTCTCACACAGCGCGGTGCCGAAGTCGAGGCTCGCGGACACGTCCGCCACCAGCCACGTCTCCAGCTCACGGTCGGCGACGGTCTCCCGGATATGCGGGCTCGTCGTGCGCGCGGTGACCGCCCAGTCCATCCGGCGGACGTCGTCGCCGGGCTGGTACGGCCGGGCCTCCCCCGGTTCCGAACCGGGCCCCGGCACCAGGCCGAGATGGTTTCCCTGCAGCAGACCGTCGAGACGGCGGCGCACGTCGAGTTCGAGCGTTCGCAGGCCCGCCTCCATCCGCTCCCCGCGGAGTACCGGCGGAGCCCAGGAAGGACGTTCGCCCTTCTCGTTCTTCACGCTCGCTTCCCTACCTGACCGGTGCGCCGGCCGGGACCGGGCCGCCCTGCCCGGCGCCGCCCTGCGGACGGGCCGAGACCTGCGGCAGCGGCACGGTCTGCAGCACCCGCGTGATGATGTGGTCGATGGGGACGCCGTCGGCCAGCGCGTCGTAGGACAGCACGAGCCGGTGGCGCAGCACGTCGGGAACGACGTCGACGACGTCCTGCGGCAGCACGTAGTCCCGCCCGCGGACCAGCGCCAGCGCGCGGGCCGCGGCGATGATGCCGAGGCTGGCACGCGGCGAGGCGCCGTAGGACACCCAGCCCGCGACGTCGGCGAGGCCGTGGTCGTTCGGCGTACGGGTGGTGAGCACGAGGCGCACAACGTAGTCGACGAGCGCGTGGTGCACGAAGACCTGCGAAGCGACGTTCTGCAGCCGCACCAGCTCCGCCGGGCTGAGCACCTCCTGCGGGGTGGGCGGGGTGACGCCCATCCGGTAGATGATCTCGCGCTCTTCCTCGGCCGTCGGGTACTCGACGACGATCTTGAACAGGAAGCGGTCACGCTGCGCCTCGGGCAGCGGGTACACACCCTCGTTCTCGATCGGGTTCTGCGTGGCGAGCACGAGGAACGGGTCGGGCATCGGGAAGGTCTGGCCGCCGATCGACACGTGCCGCTCGGCCATCACCTCGAGCATCGCCGACTGCACCTTCGCGGGCGCGCGGTTGATCTCGTCGGCGAGCACGAAGTTCGCCACCACCGGGCCGAGCTCGACGTCGAACCGCTCGGCGCCCTGCCGGTAGATCCGGGTGCCGAGGATGTCGGCGGGGACCAGGTCGGGGGTGAACTGCACGCGCGAGAACGAGCCGCCCACGACTCGCGCGAAGGTCTCGACGGCGAGGGTCTTCGCGACACCGGGCACACCCTCGAGCAGAAGGTGTCCCTTGGCCAGCAGGCCGACCAGCATCCGCTCGACCAGCCTGTCCTGGCCGACGATGATCCGCTTGACCTCGAACACGGTCCGCTCCAGCAACTGGGCGTCCCGCGCCGGCGTTCCGGGCTGCTGCTGCGCGCCGTCGGCGTAGCCGGGCTCGGTCACTCGTGCCTCCTGTGTTCCCCGCTTGCGTTCTTGCGTCCGGATGTGACCGTAGTGGTCGGTGACACAGCCGTTCGTGACGGTAGCCAACCCGATCAGCGGTATGACGGCTGTGAAGGGGCCTCGCCGCGGAACTTCACCAGGTCGTCCCACGCCTGCTTCGGGTGCATCGCCATCCGCTGCCGGACGACGGCGAGCCCGTGCAGGCGCGGTGTCAGCCGGTCGGCGGTCAGCGTGTCGTCGAAGACCTCCAGCACGGTCGCGCAGAACAGCACGAAACAGCCGCTGTGCCGGCGCAGATCGCTGATCGCGGCGTCGCTGCCGTCGTCGTCCACCAGCCGCTCGGCGATCCCGGCCAAGGCCTCCGGCTCCTCCGTCCCCGGGATGCCGAGCAGTTCCGTGGTCAGCGCGACCAGCTCCGGCGATCGGTCCAAGGTGGCCGCGGTGGCGACGAAGGCGCGGGCCTTGCCCGCCAGTTCCCCCATGACGAGGTTTCGCGCGACGATCTCCAGCGACGGCTGGTAGATCTCGTTCGCGAGATCGACCATCTCGGTGGCGCAGCGTTTGAGGTCCCGGGGCAGGCCTCCCGACAGACAGTGCGCCAGGTAGCAGAACTGTTCGGAGATCCCCCGCAACCGCAAGGCGATCCAGAGCCTGCTTTCGTCCAAAGTGAACGGTTCGAGCCGCACCATCTCCGAGAACGCGCTGTCGAAGGCGTCCCGGACGCCGAGCCCCCGCTGTTCGAAGCCGAGCACGGCGTCGTCCGAAACGGACACGAAGAACAGGCACCCCGGAACGTCGAAGACACCCTTCACGTCGTTGATGAACTGATGCGCCTTGTCGGGTTCGCCGATCTTGTCCAGTTCGTCGATCGCGATCACGACCCGGCCGGCGATCCTCTCCGCGTCAAGCCGCCGAGCCGACACTTCGGCGAACTCGCGGAACTTGTCGACGACCTCCGGATGGGTGAGCTGCTGTTCGGCGCGCTGGGTCGACCAGGTGCGGCCTGCTTCCCCCTTCAGCGGCATGCTGAGCTTCCCGGACCATCCGGTCGTGTAGGTCTGCAGGAACCGGATCCGGTCGAGCTGCTGTTCGGTGAGGCGGCGGAAGCCCGCCAGGCGGATGTCCCGGCGGCGCGCGACGAGGAACCGGACGGCCGCGATTCCGGTCGCCACCACGCCGGACACCAGCCGCAGCAGGAACAGCGACACCACTCCGAGGGCCAGCAGTCTCACTGTGGGCTGTCCCGTCCACACCTGCTGGGGCGTCACCCGCCCGTTCACGACATCGAGCGCGAGCGTCCAGAGGTCCCGCCACGGCGCCCCGCCCCACAGCAGCCACACGGCCGACGCCGCCACTCCCCAGAACACCAGGAACGCCAACGCCTTCCGGAGCATCCGCCGCAACCGAAGACGGCCGGATACCGTTCGCAAGCCCGTCGAGATCTTCGCAAGCACCGCCTTGCAGAGCAGAGCGTGCAGGTGCAGCACGAAGTCGCGGGCCTCATAGGCGGCGGGCGCGGAGGCGACCACGACCAAGGGTGCCGCCCGGTCCGACCGGCTCAGCAGCCCCTGCTCCAACGAGCGGATCGACGTGGTCTTGCCGGTCCCCCGGTGCCCGGCGAGCGCGACGGCCACCGAATCGGCCCGATCGACGATCCGCCGCAGCCGTTTCACCGCGGCCGTCCGCACGAGGCTCGCTTCCAGATCCGCCGAGGCGTCCGGCTCTTCGAAGACGAGATTCACGCCCGAGCGGATCCGCCGGTGATCCCGCAGATGGTCCCGGAGGGCGGGCAGGACGATCTCCCGCAGCGCGAACTCCCGCCGGTCGCCCAAACCGATCATCTCCGGATGTGCCCACTCCCTGGTGCGTTGCCCGCCTTCGGTGACGAAGAGCCCAGGGATCCGCCGTCCGATGACCAGCACGGCCATCCCGATCACCCCACCGAGCCCCAGCACGCCGACCAGCTGGAACGGCAACGGCATCGACGACCACGTCAGCTGCAGGATCCGGAGGTACCCCACGAGAAGCGCGCAGGTCACGAGCAACCAGCCCGCCTCCCGGACGGTCACCCGCCGGAACGGAAGGCGCCGCGGCCGTTCGAAGACCACGCCCGCCCGTTCCCGCTCCATGCGGATCCGCGCGAGCGCGGTGACATCGCCGAGCACGGCGGTACGGGCGTCCTCGGCGCGCAGGCCCTCCCTGCGGATTCCCGCGGCGATCTCCGGTTCGGTGAGCGCTTCGTCGAGCACGGCCTCCAGCGCGAGCAGCGACGACCACGTGTCGAAATCCTCGACGAAACCCTGGCCGTCGCGCAGGAGGTCCGACTCGTACTCGTCCGGCTGCAGGTCGCTCACCGGCATATGATGCCGAACCGCCCGGCCGCGTTCCCCGGCTCCGGTCAGGAAAACCGGTCCAGATCCTCCGGCGTGTCGATGTCGGCGCTCTCCCCCGGCTCTTCGGGCACCTCGACGATCTCCAGCCCGCCCAGCGTCCGCCGCAACGACGCGTTCTCCACCGGTTCCGGCAGGGCGTCGCGCAAGGCCTCCGCGCGCCAGGCGCCGAGCAGCCACTGCCGCTCCCCCGAGGTGTCGACCAGCACCGCCCCTGAGGCGTCACCGAGTCCCGCCAGCAGGCGGTCCACAGTGGACTTCCGGACGCCGGCGAGATCACCGGCCAGGACCACGACGATCTCCGTGCGCACCAGCGCGAGCCCGGCCGCCAGCGCGGCCACCGGTCCCGATCCCGGTGACGACTCCCTGGTCCAGACGACGTCGCCGAACCCCGGCCGTTCCGGGCCGACGACGATCACCGGATCCGCGTCCACGAGGGCCGCCAAAGCCCTCGCCAGCAACGGTTTCCCGCCGACGGGGAGCGCGGGTTTGTCCACACCGGACAGGCGGCGCGCGGCACCGCCTGCCAGCACGATCCCCGCGCAGGACACGCTTAGCCGATCAGGCGGGTCGCGTACGGCATGATGCCGCCGTACCGCACCGGCGCGATCCTGACCCGCAGGCCCGACTGCGGCGCCTCGACCATCTGGCCGTTCCCGAGGTACATCGCGACGTGGTGGATGCCCCGCGCGCTGCCGCCCCAGAAGAGCATGTCGCCGCGGCGCATCTGGGAGAGCGGCACCTTCCGCCCGGCGTTGTACTGGTAGCCGCTGTAGTGCGGGAGCGACTTCACCCCGGCGAACGCGTAGATCATCAGACCCGAGCAGTCGAACCCGATCTTGTTGTAGTCGCCGTAGCGGTCCGCCGTACCACCGTCGCGGATACCGCGGGTCGGACCGGAGGTGTTGCCGCCACCCCACGCGTAGACCACTCCGAGCTGCGACAGCGCACGCCGGACGACGGCCTCGACACTCGCCCCGGCGGGGGCGGACTGGACGGGCCTGGCGGACGGACGGCCACCGCCGCCCTGGCTGGGCCTTTCCGCGGCGAGGGCGGCCTGACGCGCACGCTCTTCGTCCTCGCGGGCCTTCTGCGCCTTCCAGTCCTCGTAGCGCTGCCGCTGGCCCTGCAGGCCGTTGACCTTCTGCTGCGCTTCGAAGAGCTGCTTCTCGACGCTGGCCTTGTCAGCTTCGAGTTTCTGGTTCTGCGCGGCCTGGGTGTCCTGGGCGTGCTGCGCGGCGCTCTGCGCGTTGTCGGCCTCGTGCTTGGCCGCCTCGGCCGCGCGCTTGCGCTCCTGCGCGATCTCCAGCTTCTTGCGCGCGGTCGCGTCCTTGTTGGACTTGTCCGTCTGCGCGCGCTTCATCGTGTCGAGCGCGTTGAGCCTGCTGCCGCCGACCGCGTCGAGCATCTGGGCGCGGCCGAGGAGTTCCTTCGGGCTGTTGGCGGTCAGGTACGCCGACACCGAGCCGATCGTGCTGCCCTGCTGGAAGCTCGCGGCGGCGAACTTGTCGAGGTCGGCGCGGGCCTTGTCGATGGTCGCCTGTGCGGCGTCGGATTCGGTGCGCGCGGACCGCGCCTCGCGATCGGCCTGCGCGGCTTCGTCCTGCGCGGTCTCCGCGTCGACCCGCGCCTTGTTGGCCTCTTCCATCTTCAGCTCGACGTCGTCGTTGAGCTGAGCGAGCTTCGACTCGGCCTGGGCCAGCTGGTTGGTGAGCCTGCCGACGTCGCCCGCCTTGGCGTTGGCGTCGGCCTTGCTGGAGTTGATCTCGGAGTCGCTGGGATTCGGCGGAGGCGGCGGCACCGCGACGGCGGTACCCGTCACCCCGAGCAACAGGGCGATGCCGAGCGCGCCGATGGTCATGCCACGGCGGGCACCGGCCCCCGACCCGGCTTCACCACGCACGATCCACCCACCTCCCGATCTTGAACAATGAGCTCACTGTGCCACTGCCGTCACAGCATTACCAGAAGCACCACCAGGAACTTACACACCGTAGGCACCATTTCCCCTCAACGGGGGACGAACAGACGAACGTTTCGTCACTCGAACGGACGCAGGCGCTGAGACCTTCATGACCCGCGTGTCGGCTTGCCAAGCCAAACAGGACGGGCGTACTGTTTGAGGAGACGAACGAGGTGTGCCATCCCGGGTCCGGACCTACGGTGGGGGTGCGCAACACTCGCTCCGGGTCGGCCCGAACGACCTGGAGAACACACCGAACTGACCCGCCACTGGAGTTAGAAGTGACCGCACCCGCCAGCAAGGACAGCTTCGGCGCCAAAGACACGCTGAAGGTGGGCGACGCCTCCTACGAGGTGTTCCGCCTGAACAAGGTCGAGGGCTCCCAGCGCCTTCCCTACAGCCTGAAGATCCTGCTCGAGAACCTGCTGCGGACCGAGGACGGCGCGAACATCACCGCCGACCACATCCGCGCGCTCGGCAACTGGGACGCCAAGGCCGACCCGTCGATCGAGATCCAGTTCACGCCCGCCCGCGTGATCATGCAGGACTTCACCGGCGTGCCCTGCGTCGTCGACCTCGCCACCATGCGCGAGGCCGTCACCGACCTCGGCGGCGACCCGGACAAGGTCAACCCGCTCGCCCCCGCCGAACTGGTCATCGACCACTCCGTCATCATCGACGTCTTCGGCCGCGCCGACGCCTTCGAGCGCAACGTCGAGATCGAGTACGAGCGCAACCGCGAGCGCTACCAGTTCCTGCGCTGGGGCCAGGGCGCCTTCGACGAGTTCAAGGTCGTCCCGCCGGGCACCGGCATCGTGCACCAGGTCAACATCGAGCACCTCGCGCGCACGGTGATGGCCCGCAACGGCCAGGCGTACCCGGACTCCTGCGTCGGCACCGACTCGCACACCACCATGGTCAACGGCCTCGGCGTGCTGGGCTGGGGCGTCGGCGGCATCGAGGCCGAGGCCGCCATGCTGGGCCAGCCGGTCTCCATGCTCATCCCGCGCGTCGTGGGCTTCAAGCTCACCGGCGAGATCCCGACCGGCGTGACCGCCACCGACGTCGTGCTCACCATCACCGAGATGCTGCGCAAGCACGGTGTGGTCAGCAAGTTCGTCGAGTTCTACGGCGAGAGCGTCGGCGCGGTGCCGCTGGCGAACCGCGCCACCATCGGCAACATGAGCCCCGAGTTCGGCTCCACCGCGGCGATCTTCCCGATCGACGAGGAGACCGTCCGCTACCTCAAGCTCACCGGCCGCTCCGAGGAGCAGGTCGCGCTCGTCGAGGCCTACGCCAAGGAGCAGGGCCTCTGGCACGACCCGTCGCACGAGCCGGAGTACTCCGAGTACATCGAGCTGGACCTGTCGACGGTCGTCCCGTCCATCGCCGGCCCGAAGCGCCCGCAGGACCGCATCGAGCTCACCGACGCGAAGAACTCGTTCCGCAAGTCGATCCACGACTACGTGGGCGGCGAGCAGGTCCCGCACACCAACGTGGACGAAGCCGTCGAGGAGTCCTTCCCGGCCAGCGACCCGGCCGCCCTTTCCTTCAAGGACGAGGGCGCGGTCGACATCCAGTCGGCGGCGAACGGCCACACCGGCCGCCCGACCAACCCGATCAAGGTCAGCACCCCGGACCGCGGCGAGTTCATCCTCGACCACGGCGCCGTGGTGATCGCCTCGATCACCTCGTGCACCAACACCTCCAACCCGTCGGTCATGCTCGGCGCGGCGCTGCTCGCCCGGAACGCGGTCGACAAGGGCCTCGCGGTCAAGCCGTGGGTCAAGACCTCGATGGCGCCGGGTTCGCAGGTCGTCACCGACTACTACGACAAGGCCGGCCTCTGGCCGTACCTGGAGAAGCTGGGCTACCACCTGGTCGGCTACGGCTGCACCACCTGCATCGGCAACTCCGGCCCGCTCTCGGACGAGATCTCCGCGGCGATCCAGGAGAACGACCTCACCGCGGTTTCGGTGCTCTCGGGCAACCGGAACTTCGAAGGCCGCATCAACCCCGACGTGAAGATGAACTACCTCGCGTCGCCGCCGCTGGTCATCGCGTACGCGCTCGCCGGCACGATGGACTTCGACTTCGAGGCCCAGCCGCTCGGCCAGGACACCGACGGCAACGACGTCTTCCTGAAGGACATCTGGCCGTCGGCCAAGGAGATCCAGGAGACCATCGACTACGCGATCACGCAGGAGATGTTCACCAAGGACTACGCCGACGTCTTCGACGGTGGCGAGCGGTGGAAGTCGCTGCCGACCCCCGAGGGCAAGACCTTCGACTGGGACGCGGAATCCACCTACGTCCGGAAGCCCCCGTACTTCGAGGGCATGCAGGCGGAGCCCGCCCCGGTCACCGACATCTCCGGCGCGCGCGTGCTGGCGAAGCTGGGCGACTCGGTCACCACCGACCACATCTCCCCCGCCGGCGCGATCAAGCCGGGCACCCCGGCCGCGCAGTACCTGACCGAGCACGGCGTGGAGAAGAAGGACTTCAACTCCTACGGCTCGCGTCGCGGTAACCACGAGGTCATGATCCGCGGCACCTTCGCGAACATCCGGCTGCGCAACCAGCTGCTGGACGACGTGCAGGGCGGCTACACCCGCGACTTCACCCAGGCCGACGCCCCGCAGGCGTTCATCTACGACGCGGCGCAGAACTACGCGGCGCAGGACATCCCGCTGGTCGTCCTGGGCGGCAAGGAGTACGGCTCCGGTTCGTCGCGTGACTGGGCGGCCAAGGGCACGCGCCTGCTGGGCGTGCGCGCGGTGATCACCGAGTCGTTCGAGCGCATCCACCGGTCGAACCTGATCGGCATGGGCGTCATCCCGCTGCAGTTCCCGGCGGGCGAGTCGGCCTCGTCGCTCGGCCTCGACGGCACCGAGACGTTCGACATCTCGGGCATCACGAAGCTGAACGACGGCGAGACCCCGCGCACGGTCCACGTCACCGCGACGAAGACCGACGGCACCAAGGTGGAGTTCGACGCGGACGTCCGCATCGACACCCCGGGTGAGGCGGACTACTACCGCAACGGCGGCATCCTGCAGTACGTCCTGCGGAAGATGACCCAGGCGTAAGCACCACACGCGAAGGCCCCTTTCCCCGCACTTTCGGGAAAGGGGCCTTCGTGCGTTCTTCGGTAGCGTGGACATATGGCCCACGGTCGAATCCAGGTCGGGAACGGCGAACTCGCGTACGAGATCCGAGGCGAGGGTGATCCGGTCATCCTGCTCCACGGCGGGATGCTCGACTCCCGGATGTGGGACGCCGAGATGAGCGAACTCGGACGGCACCACGCCGTCGTCCGGTACGACGCGCGCGGGCACGGCGAATCGTCCACGCCGACCGAGCGGTTCAGGCACTACGACGATCTCCGCGCGCTGATGACCGCGCTGGAGCTCCCCCGCGCGTCACTGGTCGGGTTGTCCGGCGGCGGGCGGATCGCGGTCGATTTCGCGCTGACGTATCCGGAGCTGGTCGAGAACCTCGTCCTCGTCGCCACCGGGCTGAGCTCGATGGTGCCGAAGGATCCCTTCGTCCTGGAGCAGACCAAGAACCTCGAGGAGGCGGGCGCCCGGGGCGATCTTCCCGCCGCCATCGAAAGCATCCTGCGCATGTGGGTGGACGGCCCCCGACGCACGCCCACGGACGTCGATCAGCGAGTCCGGCTGCTGTGCCAGGAGATGTACACCCAGACCGTCGTGCGGCACCGGCTCACCGGCTTCACGCTGATGGACGAGCTGCGGGCCATCGAGCGCACCGGCGAGCTCACCCCACGCACGTTGACCTTGGTGGGAGATCTGGATTCCTCGGACATCGTCGCCATCGCGGACCAGATCGAAAGCGAGGCACGCGACGCCCGGAAACTGGTGGTTCCCGGGGTCGCGCACATGATCAATCTGGAGAAGCCCGCCGAGTTCTCCCGGATATTGCTGGACTTCCTGTCCTGCTCGTGAGTGGTTCCGTTCGCCGCCGGGCCCACCGTCAGGCGGTCTCGCGGTCTTCCTGCTCCGCGCAGTCTTCCCGCTGTTCCGGGCGCCGGTCGACGACACGGCCGAGCGGGCGCAACAGCACGTTGACCCCGACGATCACCGCGGTCCCCGCGAGCGCGACGACGTAAAGTCCAGCTCCCGCAAGGGATCCGACGGCCGCGGAGCACCAGAGGGTGGCCGCGGTGTTGAGCCCGCGCACGTTCAGGCCGTCGCGCAGGATCACCCCGGCGCCGAGGAAACCGATTCCGGAGACGATCTGGGCGGCGACGCGTGTCGGGTCGGCGTCACCGCTGGTGTTCAGCCCGCCGAAACCGTGGGCGGACAAGAGGACGAAGAGGGTCGCGCCGACAGCGACGAGGGCGTTGGTGCGGAGTCCGGCCATCCGGGCGCGGTACTGGCGCTCGATGCCGATGACGGCGCCGAGGCCGACGCCGGTGCCGACCCGGAGCAGCATTTCGAAGGTGTTCATGATTCCGGCTCTTTTCTGGCGTGCGTACACAAAGCCAGACAGGGAAAGGAGACCGGAGAAGGTCAGCGCACCGCGCACACGGGTGAACGGCGACGACGTCCGGTCGGTCCAGAACTGTCTTCCGGCATGTGCCGCTCACCTCGCTTTCGTACTCGATCGGTGTTGATCAACCTTCGGGACTCTACCACCGGACGGCCCGAGCGCGGCGTGGATCGTGTCACGTAGCCAGCGCTGGGCCGGATCGGCGTCGAGCCGCGCGTGCCAGAGCTGGCAGACCTCGATCCGCGGGAGGTCGGCGGGGATCGGGAACCAGCGGATGCCGAGTGACCGACCGTATTGCTCGGCGAGCCGCTGGGGCGCGAGCCCGATGTAGTCGCTCGACGCGACCAGGAACGCGGCGACGGCCGAAGTGGGGACGACCGCGGCGACCCGGCGCTGGAGGCCGGCCGCCTCGAGCACGTCGTCGAGCGGTCCCCTGCCCCGGCCACGCCGCGACGCGGAAACGTGCGGATGACGGCAAAGCTGCGCCAGCGTCGGACGCCGTACACCGCCGAGCGGACCGTCCGCCCTGACGATCGCGACCACGCGTTCGTGGTACAGCAGCTCCGAGTGGATGTCGGGGGCCGTGATGTCGCCCGCGCCGATGTCCAGGTCCACCGAACCATCTCGCAAGGCTTCGGTGCTTTCGCTGCCTTCCGCGACGAAGCGCAGGACGACGCCCGGAGCGACGGCGGCGGTCGCCTCGACGACGGCCGTCGCCAGTGTCGCAGCGACGCCGTCGTTGATGCGGATGGTGAAGGTGCGTTCGAGGTCGCCGAGGGACAACTCGCGGTCGGCGCTGATCAGCGCGGACGCCTCGTCGAGCAGCGATCGCACCCGCGGTGCCGTCCGGAGGGCGAACGGCGTCGGCACCATCCCGCGGCCGGCGCGCACCAGGATCGGATCCCCCATCGCGCGCCGCAGCCGGCCCAGCGCCCGGCTCGCCGCCGGGATCGACAGATGCAGGCGTTCGGCGGCCGCCGTCACGCTGCCCTCCCGCAGCAAGGCGTCGAACACCCGCAGGAGGTTGAGGTCCAGCTGATCGGCCATAGTTGCATCGTACGCAACTATCTGTTGCCAATGTTGCGTGGCACGAAGAACCAGCAGGCCCATAGCGTCGTGGACATGCCACTCCGACTCCAAGTCCGCGATACCCCCGAAACCGCAGCGGACCGACGCGGCCTGCTGCCCGTCATGTGCGCCTGTGTCGTGCTCATGGTCGGGATGGTCGCCGCGATCAACCTCGCCGTCCCGATGCTCGCCGCGAGCGATCTCCACCCGTCCGCGTCGGCGCTGATCTGGATCGTCGACACCTATGTCGTCTTCTTCGCCTGTCTGGTGATCCCCGGCGGAGCGACGGGCGATCGGTTCGGCCGCAAGGGTGTCCTGCTCGCCGGCCTGGTGCTGTTCGCGCTCGGCGCGCTGCTGTCGGCGATCGCGCCGAACGTGCCCTTCCTGCTGGCTGGCCGGGCGATCACCGGGATCGGGGCCGCCGCGGTGCTGCCCAACACGCTCGCCGTCCTGCTGCACGCCGTCCCCGCCGAGCGCACGGGCGTGACCATCGCGACCTGGGCGTCGATGACCGGGATCGGCGGGGTCGTGGGGAACGCCGGCGGCGGCGCCGTGCTGGCGGGCGGGTCGTGGCGATGGCTGTTCGCGGCCGCCGTCCCGATCTCGCTGGTGCTCGTGGCGCTCGTCGCCCGGATCGCGCCGGTGTCCCCGCGGCACGAGCGGCCGCTCAGCCCGCTCGGCGCCATCCTGCTCGTCGGCGCTTCGGTCACGCTGCTGCTCGGCATCGTCGAAGGTCCCGAAGCGGGTTGGACCAGCCCGATCGTCCTGGCCGGATTCGCCGGTTCGGTCGTGTTGTTCGCGCTGTGGACGTTCGTGGAGCTGAAGGCCGAGCACCCGCTGCTCGATCCCCGGCTGTTCCGGGTGCCCGCGCTGCGCAGTGCGTGCCTCGGCATGACCGCGATCTTCTTCGGGATGTTCGCGCTGTTCTACGTCAACGCGTCCTTCCTCCAGTACGGCAAGGGTTTCGGGGTACTGCCGACCGGGCTCGGGATCATCCCGCTGACCGTGCCGGTCATCCTAGGCGCACGGCACGTGGGCAGGCTCGTCCAGCGCCTCGGGGTCGACGTCGCCGTCGCCATCGCGTTCCTCTTCTGCGGCGGCGGCCTCCTCGGACTGTCCACCAGCGACGCTTCGACGCCGTATCCGGTCTACGCGGCCTGGCTCGTGGTGACCGGGGTCGGTGTCACGCTGGCCCTTCCGACGCTGTCCGCCGCGATCTCCGGTTCACTACCTCCGGCGCAGGCCGGTGTCGGCGCCGGACTTCAAGCCACCACGCGCGAATTCGGCAGCGCGCTCGGTGTCGCGGTCATCGGCACCGTCCTCACCGGGCGCTTCGTCGCGGCGCTGCCGGAAGACATCCGCGAGGCCCACGATCCGCACACCGTCGCGCAGGCGCTGGCCGTCGCCGCGCCCGGCCGCTCCCCCGTGGTGATCTCCGCCTTCGTCACCGGCGCGAGCACGGCACTCCGGGTGATCGGGGCGAGCGTGCTCGTCCTCGGGGCGCTCGTCGTCCTGCAATCACGGCTTTCCCGCAACACCAAGTAGAGGAGTATTCCCATGCACGTATTCGTCACCGGGGCGACCGGCTGGATCGGCTCGGCCGTCGTGGACGAACTGCTCGACGCCGGGCACGAGGTCACCGGTCTCGCCCGATCGGACGCCTCAGCCGCCGCGCTGGAGCGGAAGGGCGCCCGGGTCCGCCGCGGCGACCTCGACGATCTCGACGGCCTTCGCGCCGGCGCCGAGGCGGCCGACGCCGTCATCCACCTGGCGAACAAGCACGACTGGGCCAACCCGGCGGAATCCGACCGGGCCGAGCGGGCGGCCGTCCAGACCTTCGCCGACGCCTTGACCGGTACCGGGCGGGCCTTCGTTCTCGCTGCTGGCCTCTCGACCCTCGCCACCGGACGCCCCGCCACCGAGACCGACCTCTCCCCCGCCGTCGGCCCCGGCTCCCACCGTGGCGGAGCCGAGAACCTCGCGCTCGAATACGCCGGAAAGGGCATGCGGGTGATCAGTGCCCGCTTCGCGCCGTCCGTGCACGGCGTGGGCGACCACGGTTTCGTCGCCGCCCTCGTCGCGGCCGCCCGCAAGCACGGCGTATCGGGGTATCTCGGCGACGGCAGTGCGGCGTGGGCCGCCGTGCACCGCACCGACGCGGCCCGGCTCGTCCGCCTGGGACTGGAAGGCGCGCCCACCGGCTCGCTGCTCCACGCGGTCGCGGAAGAAGCCGTCACCACGAAGGAGATCGCCGGAGCCATCGGACGGACGCTCGACGTCCCGGTGATGTCCGTGGCCCCGGAGAACGCCGCCGAGCACTTCGGTTTCGTCGGCCGGTTCTTCGCACTGGACATGTCCGCGTCCAGCGACCGCACGCGCGAACTCCTGAAGTGGACCCCCTACGGACCGAGCCTGGCCGAGGACATCGAAGCCGGCGCTTACGCCTGATCGAGAGGAAGCACCATGTCCGAAGTGACCGCTTTCATGCTGGTGAAGACCACACCCGAATGGCTCGGGCTGACCGTCGAACAGCGCGTGGAGGCCTTCAAGACCGAGATCCTCCCCGCCATCGAAAGCAAGGTGAAGGGCGTCCGGTCCCGCTTCTTCGACACCGAGTTCTACTCCGCGCGAGTGACCGACGTGTGGGTCTGGGAGGCCGAAGACCACCACTCGTACCAGCTGCTCGTCGAGGCGCTGCGCGAGACGCCGTTCTGGGACCGGTACTTCGAGGTGGTCGACCTGCTGGTCGGGGTCGAGAACGCGTACGCCTCGAACTACGGTCTGGACGCCTACGCGAGCGTCAGCGTCTGAAACCGAGGGGTGAGCCAGGCGCACCGGCGGCCGCGACCAAGCCGAAGCCGGTGCCCTGGTTACCCACCCGGATCTCCTGGACGTGGGGTTCGCCCAGGGGCCGATCCGGCCCTCCCCGTCCGGAACCCTAGGGCCGGGAGTTCGGGACCGGTCCCCGGACGCCACGAAGGCCACCGCCGAGACGGTGGCCTTCGTGGTCTTCAGCCCTGGATCAGGCGGTTTCGAACGGCTGGACGTTCGGCTGGAAAACCTGGCCGTTGGCCGGGACCTTCAGGTCGATCAGGTAGTCGGCCGTCACCTTGTCCACCCCGAGCGAGTCGCCCAGGATGCAGTGCCCGAAGGCGTCGACCGAGAGGAGCCGGGCGTTGCCCAGCTGGTCGGCCATCCGCTTCGAGAACAGGTACTGGGTCGCCGGGTCGTAGTAGTTGCCGACGACCAGGACCGGGGTGTCGGTCTTGGCCTGCCACGGGCCGCGGTAGACGTCCGGCTTCTTCACCGGCCACACCGGGCAGCCCGCCACGTCCGAGAACGCCTGGTAGCGACCGAAAGTGGGCGATTCCTTCTCCCACTTCGCGGCGATCTCGGGGACCTTCTCCTGCTTGATCGTGATCTTCTTGTCCGAGCAGTTCACGGCGAAGTACGAGTCGTCGCCGGTGTACGGGCTGTCCGGATTCGCGTCCGCGCGCCCGTTCGCCCCGGACCGCAGCACCTTCAGCTCGACGGCCTGCGCCGCCTGCGTCTGCGCCGCGGGCGGGTGGACGACGTTGTACAGCGCCTGCAGGTCGTCGGCCAGCGGCGGGAACGACGTCGGCGAGTACAGCACCCCGGCCACCGTGCTGGTGAACGCGTTGATGTCGTAGCTGCTCCCGTCCGGCAGCTTGATCGGCTGCTGGCGCAGGTGGTCGCGGATCTCGTCGAACTTGTCCCGCGGCGTGCCCGCGCTGAACGAGCACTTCGGCCCGACCTGCGCGCACTTGCGCAGGAAGGCGTCCAGCGCGATCTCGAACCCGCGAGCGCGCTCGCGGTCGTACTGCACGCCGTCGCTGGTGCGCAGCGCCGGATCGACGTTGCCGTCGATGACGATCGCCCGGCTCTGCTTCGGGAACATCGAGGTGTACGTCGACCCGATCAGGGTCCCGTACGAGAAGCCGGCGAACGTCAGCTTCTGGTCGCCGACGGCCGCCCGCATCTTGTCGAGGTCACGCACGACGTCCTTGGTGGACATGTGGTTCAGCAGCGCGCCCGCGTTGTTCTTGCAGAACTGGCCGTAGTCGCGGTACGAGGCCAGCGTCCCGGAGATCTCCTGCCGCGACAGCGGCACGGGGATCTGCGCGGCGAAGACGTCGTCCGCGTCCTCCTGCGTGGTGAAGCATTTGAGCGGGTTGCTGGCCCCGACGCCGCGCGGGTCGAACCCGATCAGGTCGAACCGGTCCAGCACCTGCGGCTGGAAGTAGTTCGTGGCGCCGATCGGCATCCGGAACCCGGAGCCGCCCGGACCGCCCGGGTTCAGGAACAGCGAACCGACCTTCTTGTCGGGCGTCTTCGCCGCCCGCTTCAGCATCGCGATGTCGATCGTGCCGAGCGCCGCGTTGTCGTGGTCGATCGGCACGCGATACCGGGCACAGCTGTAGAACTTCACCTGATCGGCCGGAACACCGCGGAGCTGGTCCGCCGTGCAGGCACCCCAGTTCACCGGCGCCGTCGCGCCGACCTGGGCGGCGGGCGGCCCGGCTTCCTGGGCGGCGACCGCCGTCCCGGACGCCCCGGTCAGCGCGGCGCCGGCCACGAGTGCCCCTACCAGTGCGAAACCGCGCACCGGCCTCCTTGTGGATCTCGGCAAAACGACTCCTCCCTCGGCTGGCGACGTGACGGACCACGTCGCACGATGCGCCGCCGACGTCACGGCGCGTAACACCAAAGGAGCCTCGCACAGGCCGGTAACCCAGTCACCGGCCGAAAGGATGGTACGAACCTATCGAGTGGTTGTCTTCAACTCGAAAATCGGTAACACACGGCGAGCGGCCTCGGCCTCCATGGAGTAACCGGGCCAGAACTCCACCAGCAGTTTCCACATCGCTTCGTACTCGTCACCGAGCAGTTCCCTGGCCCTGACCGGGATCTCCTTGCCTGCCAGCGCGACGACCGCCTCGGGATTCGAGCGCAGGTTGTGTGTCCACGCAGGATCGTTCGGCTTCCCCCAATTGGAGCCGACGAGCACGAAATCCTCACCGTGCGGGAAGTACAAAAGATTGGTAGCGCGGGGCAGCCCGCTCTTCCGCCCGGTCGTGGTCAGCCGCAGGGAAGGGAGCCCGGCCAGCGCGACCAGGCTCACCTTCCCCTTGAACAGCCGGTGAAGTCTCTTGTCCACCCAGATGATCCCGCCCGCGAGCCCCATCAGCCACGGTTTGGTGCCGAGTACGCGGGCGAGCGATGTGAGAGGGTTAGCCACGGACAGATCTTGCCAGGCTCACCCCGAACCGCGATTCCGAGTCCGTCCACCATTTCTCCACGGAGAAACCGGCTTCGGCCAGTTCCGCGGCGATTCCCTCCCGCCGGAACTTCGCGGAGATCTCGGTGCGCACGTATTCCCCCTCGGCGAACTTCACCTGCAGGTCGGCGCCCGGGATGTCGACGGTCAGCGCCTCACGCGCACGCAGGCGCATTTCGATCCATTCGTTCTCCTCGTCCCAATACGAGACGTGGTCGAACGCGGCCGGGTCGAAGTTCGCGCCGAGGCCGTTGTTGATCACGTGGAGCATGTTGCGGTTGAACTCGGCGGTCACCCCGGCCGCGTCGTCGTACGCGCGCTCCAGGGTCTCCCGGTCCTTCACCAGATCCGTCCCGAGAAGGAACCACTCCCCTTCGTCGAGCACCTCCCGGACCGAGCGCAGGAAGGTGGCGCGGTCCGCGGGGAGGAAGTTCCCGATCGTGCCGCCGAGGAAGACCACCATCCGCGGCCGGTCGCCCGGCAGCAGGTCGAGGTGCTGGGTGAAGTCGCCGACCACGCCGCGGACCTCGAGGGACGGGTAGTCGGCGGTGATGGCTTCAGCCGCCTCGGCGAGCGCGGTTTCGGACACGTCCAGCGGGACGAACTCCTTCAGCGTGCCGTGACTCGTGAGCGCGTCGAGCAGGAGCCTCGTCTTCTCGCTCGATCCGGAGCCGAGTTCGACGAGGGTGTGCGCGCCCGAGCTCGCGGCGATCTCACCACCGCGCACGGCGAGCACCTCCCGCTCGCTCCGGGTCGGGTAGTACTCGGGAAGGGCGGTGATCTTCTCGAACAGCTCGCTGCCGCGCGCGTCGTAGAACCATTTGGGCGACAACCACTTCTGGTCCGCCTCCAGGCCGGTCCGGACGTCCGCGCGCAGCTGCTCGGTGATATCCGATTCGCTGTGGTGTACGTCGAGGTCGAGTTCGGTCATCGTGCCTCAGGGCTCCGATCGGCTTCGAGGGGCAGGATCTCCACGCCCGCGCCGGTGACCCGGACGGCGTGGCGGTCGGGAACGGGAGTCCATCCGGGATCGTCGTCGCACGGTTCCGACGCGACGAGCACACCGTCTCCGGTGTCCCGATAGGACAGGGAATGCGTCCACGCGGTACCGATGAGCGTCCGGCCGTCGGTCAATAGGAGATTGAGCCGAGAACCCGGCCCCGCCTCCTCGACCACTCCGGTCAGCCAGGTGACGGCCGCGAGCGGGTGTTCGCCCGCCTCCAGCCGTTCACGCAGCAAAGCCCACAGCAGTACCGAATCCGTGGTCGCCTCCAGGGTCATCAGCCGGGTGATCGGCAGCTTCGCGGCGAGCTCGGCCATCGAGTCCGGCCAGCCCCGGACCAGCCCGTTGTGGCTGAAGAGGTAGCCGCCGCCGGTGAACGGCGCGTTCGCCGCCTCGACCACGGGCATCCCCGTCGTACCGTTACGGACCGCCGCCAGGAAGGCGTGCGAGCGGACCGATCCGGCGAGGGCGGGCAGATCCCCGTCCGTCCACAAGGGAGCGGACCGGCGCAGCCGCAGCGGCTCGGGGCCTTCGGCGTACCAGCCGAGGCCGTACCCGTCCGCGTTGACCGAGCCGCCGCCCCGCATGTCACGGGGGGCGTACGACTGCACGAGCAGCGAATGAGGGGCGTGGAAGAGCGTCTCGGCGGGCGAACGCGGCTCGCCGAGATACGCGACGTGACGGCACATGCCGCTCAGGCCACCTCGCTCGGCCGCGCGTCCCGGGCACAGCGGAACCCGGAGAAGATCTGCCGCCGGATCGGGTGATCCCAGTTGCGGAACGTGCCGCGGATGGCCGCCGCGTCCGTCCCGAACGAGCCACCGCGCAGGATCCGGTAGTCCCCGCCGAAGAAGACCTCCGAGTACTCCTTGTACGGGAACGCGGCGAATCCCGGATACGCCTCGAAACCGCTGCTGGTCCACTCCCAGACGTCGCCGATCAGCTGGTGGACGCCCAGCGGCGAGACACCCGCCGGATACGCGCCGACCTCCGCGGGCCGCAAATGCCGCTGCCCGAGGTTGGCGTGGTCGGGGGTCGGCTCCTCGTCGCCCCAGGGGAACCGGCGCGACCGGCCGGTCGCCGGGTCGAACCGGGCGGCCTTCTCCCACTCCGGCTCCGTCGGCAGGCGACGCCCCGCCCAGGCGGCGTACGCCTCGGCCTCGTGGAAGGAAACGTGGACCACGGGTTCCGCGGCGGGCACCTTCTCGTAGACGCCGAACCGCGTCCGCCACCAGCCGTCCTGCTCCCGTTTCCAGAAACGTGGCGCGTCGATGCCGTGCTCGCTGCGGTACGCCCAGCCGCGCTCGCTCCACCACTTCGGGTCTTCGTAACCGCCGGAATCGAGGAACTCGGCGTACGCCCCGCAGGTGACCGGCGTGGTGTCGATGAAGAAGGCGTCCACCGCGACCTCGTGCGCCGGACGTTCGTTGTCCAGCGCCCACGGCTCGGCGGAAGTGCCCATGGTGAAGGCACCGCCGGGCACGAACACCTCCGCGGGCAGCGGCCCGGACCGTGACGGCGGCGGGGCGGGCGCGTGCAGCACCGGATCACCCTTGCGCAGCTGATGGGTGGCCAGCATCGTCTCGTCGTGCTGCTGCTCGTGCTGGGTGATCATGCCGAAGGCGAAGGCGTCCTCGGTGAGCCGCCTGCCTTGCAGCGGAACGGTTTCCAGGATGTCGAAGGATTTCTCCCTGACCTCGCGGACGTACTTGCGCGCTTCCTCCGGGCCCAGCAGTGGCAGCGCCGGGCGATCCGCGCGGGCGTGCTGGAACGCGTCGTAGATGTCGTCGATGTCGGGCCGGAGCGCCTCGCGGCCGCCGACGTCGCGTACCAGCCAGAGCTCCTCCTGGCTGCCGATGTGCGCGAGGTCCCAGACCAGCGGCGACATCAGTTTCGAATGCTGGCGGACCAGGTCTTCGTCGTCGACGCTCGTCAGCGCGACACTGCGCTCGCGGGCCCTGGTGAGCGCCTCGGCCGCGTGGGCCCGCAGGTCTTGCGGGCTCAGCGCGCGAAGCGGGTTGGTCTCGGTGCTTTCCACGCTCATGACTGGTGGCTCCTCGAACCCCTCACGAGGGATTGCACGCCCTCGCTGATCTCGGTGATGGTCTCCGGCGGCAGACCGGTCGTGCCCAGCTCCGCACAACCGAGGTCCACCACCTTGCTCGCGACGTCGGCGATCGCCTGGTCGGCGAGGCCGAACCGGGCCGCGCACTCCCATCTGCCCACGACCGGTTCGCACAGTTCGAGCACCTTGTCCACTGTGGACGGACGCGCGAGCAGTGCGGCCAGCAGGGCCACCGGATGCAGCCACCTGGCGGCGGGCTGGGCGTCCAGGTAGCGGATCTCCAGGTACCCCTGTGGACGGACCGGGGTGAAGAACGTCGTCAGGTGATAGGCCAGGTCTTCCTCGGTCGGCTTGCCGAGCCCGGCGCCCTCGCCCCGTCCGTCGATCCAGTCGGCGAAGGTCAGGGAATCGGGCGCGTCCCAGTGGCCGTCGGAACCCGGAAGCACCATCAGCGGGGTGTCCAGGATCCTGTCCGCCCACTCGGCGGCCGGATCCTTGCCCGGTTCCGCCGACCGGGTGCGGGCCTTTTCCGTCTCCATGACGGCGAGCCAGCGCGCGGACGCGTGGCCGGTGTCGCGTCCGGCGTGGATCCGGGAATTGGCGAAGGTGGCGAGCAGCGGCGGACCGAGCGCGTGCACGGCGGCCCAGCGGACGGCCAGGTCGTGCGCCTCGCCGGCGTCCACACAGACCTGCAGGCCCGCGGTGCTGCACATCATCGTCGCGCCGCCGGCGCCCATCGGGGCGAAGCGGCGTTCCATCGCGGCGTAGCGAGGGGTGCCCAGCTTGCGGGCGGGCGCGCGATGCCTGTCTATCCCGGTGTCCCCCAGGTACAGGCCTTGTGCGGCGAGAAGACTTTCGAGATGGGCCAGATCGGCCGAGACGACGGCGTCCAGGTGGCGCAGCGTGGTCTGTGGTCGAGCGGAGATCTCCACCTGGCATCCGGGCTCGAGGCTCAGCGGTGAACCTGCCGGAAGCGGGAGGGCGGGGCTGTCGGGGCGCAGTGTCCGCGGCGTATGCGGGCCGAGCGCGGCGGCGAGATCGTCGGGATCGAGGGGCCGGGCGGGATCGTCGGCGTAGTGCACGGTGAATTCCAGCTCTACGCCGAGAAGTCTCGGTGGCCCGTGTTTGAAGCACACGGAAGCCACATACGCCTCACCTTCGGCGCGGTCCGACAGAACCTTCGCCGTCGCGTTCGACGCGCTCCCGGACTTCTCGGGGAAATCATGAACAGTAGTCATCTTTCCGCCGTCCAGTCGGTTGTCCGATAACTGAGATACCTTGACTTCGGACGCTACACGCGAGGTCCGACAAAATCAGGCCGGTTCTTGCCGGGCAGGATTCCCGGACCACCGTCCGGGACGGGACGATCAGGGCAAAGCGGGCTCCGTGCCCAGGCCCAGTGCGGCCGCCGCGTTCCGCACCGCCTCGATCACCAGCTGCAGCGCCGGCCGCCGTGACGAGGTCGTCCGGTAGGCGATCGAAACCGTCCGGAGCAACGGTGTGGTCAACGCGACGACGTCGATCCCCGGCGGCCGCAGCCCGAGCCCGAGGTCGGAAACGAGGGTCACCCCGAGCCCCGCCCTGACCATCGCCATCGCCGTCGACTGCTCCTCGACCTCGTGGTTGATCTTCGGTTCGAATCCGTGCCGATGACAAGCCGTGCGCACCGCGCGACCGAAATGACTCTTCGGGCTGGCGAGGATCCAGGGATGCTCACCCAGTTCGGGCAGAGAAGCACTCCCGGCGGGTACCGCACCGGCGGGTACGGCGGCGTGCAGCCGTTCGACCGCGATCACCGCGCGCTCCAGTCCCGCGTCCCACGGCATCGGCGCGTCGGAATAGTCGAGGACGAACGACAGATCCAGTTCGCCGTCACGGACGGCGTCGGCGGTGTCCTCTGGAGCCAGCTCACGGGTCCGGACCTGGATGCCCGGATGCTCACCCGCGAGCGCGGCCAGCGCGTGCGGCAGCAGACCGGACGCGACCGAAGCCCACACCCCGGCCATGAGACGGACCGAAACGGTCTCCTGTGCCTCCTCCAAGGCCAGTGTCGCCCGTTCGACCGACCCCAGGATCTCCTCGGCGTGCTCGGTGAGCAGCAACCCCAGTTCGGTCAGCTGCACCCGTCTGCCGAATCGTTCGAACAGCTTCGCGCCCACGTCCCGCTCCAGCTGAGCCAGCTGCTGCGATACCGCCGAAGCGGTGTAATGCAGCGAAGCGGCCGCCGCCGTGACGGTGCCGCGCCTGCTCAGCTCGCGGAGCATCCGCAGGCGGTGCAACGAAAGCTCCATAACCCCAACGTAATCGGGTGCGGTCGCGGACGCCCGGTGACGCGTTACACCAGTTTCTCTGCACATCATCGTTCAGATTCGGTAAATGGACGCGCGCGCCCGCGCGGGCGCACCCTCGGAAGTGGCGCAGGAACGACCCCGAATCCACGAAGGAGGTGGCCGCATGGCCGCGAGGAACGCCGAACCGCTGATGAGGCTCGTCTGGACCGACCCCGTCACCGGTGCCACCGGCTACCTCGTAGTGCACAGCCTGGTCTCCGGCATCGCGACCGGCGGGACCCGGATGCGCGCGGGCTGCACGATGACCGAGGTCGAGGACCTGGCGAGGGGGATGGCGAACAAGACCGCGACCTTCGGCCTGCCGGTGGGCGGAGCCAAGGGCGGTATCGACTTCGATCCGAAGGACGAACGTGCTTTCGGTGTGCTGGAACGGTTCTGCTCGTTCCTGCGGCCGTGGATCGAGAACCACTGGGTGACCGCCGAAGACCTCGGCGTGCCCCAGCACCTGATCGACGAGGTGTTCGCGAAGCTCGGGCTCGAGCAGTCGTACCACGCCGCGATCCGTCGTTCGGCCGATCCGGCGCACACCCTTCGGCGTGTGCAGGCCGGGCTGAACACCCCTGTCCCCGGCGGGCTCCTGCTCGGCGACGTGATCGGCGGCTACGGCGTCGCACAGGCCTGCCTCGGTGTCGCCGACGCGTGGGAATGGGACGCCGACGAGACCACGGTCGCCATCCAGGGCATCGGCACGATGGGCGGCGGCGCGGCCTGGTACCTGCACGAAGCCGGGATGAAGGTGGTCGCGGTCGCCGACGCGGCCGGCACGCTGTACCGGCCCGAAGGCCTCGACATCCCGGCTCTGCTGGAACTGCGTGACTCCTACGGCGAGGTCGACCGGAGCCGGCTCCCCGCCGACGTACGGTTGCTCCCCCGCGACGAGATCGTGGCGACCGAGGCGGACATCCTCGTCCCGGCGGCGATCTCCTACGCGTTGCGCGCCGGGAACCAGGGCGCCCTCAAGGCGAAGGTCGTCATCGAAGCGGCCAACGCGGCGACCACACCCGACGCGGAAGCGGCACTTGCGGCCCGCGGTATCCCGGTGATCCCGGACTTCGTCGCGAACGCCGGCGCGGCCGCGTGGGCCTGGTGGCTCCTGCTCGGCGAGGTCGGCGCCGACCCCGCCGATTCGTTCCTGCGCCTGCGGACCGAGATGCGGGCGAAGGTGGCCCTGCTGCTGAGTTCGTGGAACCTCGACCGGATCGCACCCCGCACGACGGGTTTGCGACTGGCCGAAACCACCCGTTCGGACGCCACCGCCCCGGAATCCGCCCCCGCGCTGGTCATCCCCTGACAACGAGGTGAAGGCCCCTCCCTCCGAGGGGCCTTCACGCTCGTTCAGGAAGCGAAGCGGTCCGTCGCCCCGATGAGGACTTCGCGCATCGGCTCGTCCTGGGTGCTGTGGCCGACCTCGTCGATGATCACCAGTTCGCTGCCGGGCCACGCGTGTGCCAGCTCCCACGGCGTGCCGATGAGGTTGCCCAGGTCGAGACTTCCTTCGGCGAGCACTGCCGGGATGTGGGCCAGTTTCCCGGCCTCCCGCAGGACCACGCCTTCGTCCAAAAAGGACCCTTGGCTCCAGTAGTGCGTGACCAGCCTGGCGAAGGCGAGCCGGAACTCCGGACTTTCGAAGCTCTTGTACGGCGGGGAGGTCGGGATGATCGCGTCCTCCCAGGCGCACCAGTCGGCCGCCGCCTTCCCGTGCACCTTCGGATCGGGGTCCATCAGCAACTTCAGGTATGCCGCCGCCAGGTCACCGTAGCGGTCCTCCTCGGGAACGCCGTCACGGAACTTCGCCCATGCCTCGGGGAAGACGCCACCGAGGCCGCGAGTGAGCAGGTCGGTCTCGCTCCGCCGTCCGGTCGCCAAGCCCATCAGGACCATCTCCGAGACCCGGTCCGGATGGCGCTCGGCGTAGACCAGCGCGAGCACCGAGCCCCAGGAACCGCCGAAGAGCAGCCACTTCTCGATGCCCAGGTGCTCGCGAAGCCGTTCCATGTCGGCGATCAGGTGGTCGGTGGTGTTGGTGGAGAGGTCGGCCTCGGGCTCTCCCGCGTGCGGGGTGCTCCGGCCGCAGCCTCGCTGGTCGAACAGCACGACGCGGTACTTGGCCGGGTCGAAATACCGGCGAAGGCCGGTGCTGCAGCCGGTCCCGGGGCCACCGTGCAGCGTGACGGCGGGTTTGCCGTCGGGATTACCGCAGACCTCCCAGTACACGAGGTGCCCGTCGCCGACGTCGAGCATCCCGTGGTCGTACGGTTCGATTTCCGGATACAGCCGTGTCACGTTCTCGTCCTCCCAGACCCAGCCAGAAATACAACAGCGCTGTCACAATAGCGGCAGTGAGTGTCCGGGCGCGCGCTTTTTGTTGGCATCCGAAGTGGGGTGAAGGGGACTTTCCTCGCGTCGGATGCGGTGAAAGTCCCCTTCACCCCACGTTCCCCGAATTTCCGTCAGCCAGAGTGTCTGTTCAGGCCTTGGACGTTCGTGGACAAGGTGAGCGGCCACCATGAGGGTGCCGCCACGAACCTCAGGGGATGAGATGTCGCACGCCCGCCGCATGTACGACCTGGTCGAGCCCATCGGCCTGGTGCCCTACTTCGCCGACGAGTCGGACGAGGCGCTGATCGCGCTCGGCCTGCGCAACCCATGGGACGCCTACTTCGCGGGCCGGGCCGCACCGTTCGGCCGGTCGGTGCCCGCCGAGGTGATCCACGCGATCTTCTACAACTTCGCCCCCGGCGAGGTGGCCCGCCACATCCCGAAGGTCTGGGAGTTGACCACGCCCGAGGCGGCGCTAGCCGCCCGCGAACGGGGCTGCGTCGCGGGGATACGGCGGATTCTCGGCGAGCTCGCCGACTCCCCTCGGGTCACCCGTGCAGGTGACCTTCTCCTGAAAGCGGCGACCAGCGCACCGGTGGAGGGACGTGCCCTCTACGCCGCCCTTCGCACGCTTCCGGTCCCGCAGGAGCCCGTGGCCAGGCTGTGGCACGCCGCCACCCTCCTGCGTGAACACCGCGGCGACGGCCACACCGTCGCCTTGCTGGCCGAAGGCATCGGCGGAACCGAGTCCCACGTGCTCCACGCCCTGTCGACCGGCATCCCCGCGAACAAGTTCGGCCGGGTCTGGCACCTTCCCGCCGACCAGCTGACCACGGTCGTCGACGGTATGCGCGACCGCGGTCTCATCGGGACGGACGGCTGGCTCACCCCCGACGGCCGCGCCGCGAAGGAACGCGTCGAGGCCATGACCGACCGGCTCGCGGAGACGCCGTACGGCGCCCTGAGCGCCCACGAACTCGAGCAACTCGTCGCCGACCTCGAACCGATCTCGGCCGCGCTCCGGGCGGTGTTTCCGTGGTGACGGCCTAGCCGGCCAAGGTGCTGGAGACGTGCTGAAGCGCGTCTACCAGCTCCGCCGGGCCGGCGGGTCCGATGTGGACGACGGCGTCGTTGCCGTGGCCGGTCGTGTAGCTGAGGTACCGGCCCCAGTCGGTGTCGGCGAAGTGGAGCGGATCCTCGGCGGCCACATGCCTGCCGACCTCGTCCCGCTTGCCGACGTAGAGCTCGCCACTCCCCTCGACCGGCCGCTGCACGAGGCTGACGATGTCCGCGATCACCGGCGGCAGCGAATGCGTGTCCGGGCCGCGGCGGGCCGCTTCCTCGAGCTCGTACGCGCGGACCGTGCGCAGCCTGCCGCCGCCCGCCGGGACGGGCGGCAGCTGCTCGATCAGCGTTTCGGGCAACCGTCGCCGATCGATCTCCTGCAACCCGACCCAGTCGCCGGACGCCACCGCCAGGACCGCCTGCAGTCCCAGCGAAGCGGCGAGCACGCCGTAGGTCTGGCCTCCGGTGTTCACCCAGCCGTAGTACTCGATGGCCGGTTTCGTGAGCACCGGAAGCCAGTCCAGGAAGTCGACCGACGCGCGGCCGCTCGAATCCAGCAGCCCGGCCTGCGCCAGCGCCGCTTCCACTCGCTTGTCCGCCTCCGCGCGGGCCGTCCTGGACAGCCAGCGCGGTTCGGGACGCAGCGTGATGTGCAGCTCGCCGACGCGTTCGCGTTCGGCGAGCGCCGCCAAGGCTTCGACCGGGACGTCCACCCGGCCTGTTCTCACGGTCATCCGCTACTCGCCGATGACCGGCGGACTGGTCCGCTGGTCGGTGCCGAAGATCGCGTCCGGGTCGGCCTCGATCAGGTAGTCGGGACGCTGGTGCTCGTCGTCCTCGTCGCCGTCCGCGCGCCTGCCACCGGCTCCCATCGGGCCGCCCATCGCCCCCGCGCCGCCACGGCCGGCGCCGCCACGGCCACCGGCCAGGTGGTCGGCACCGCCCAGGCCTCCGATGCCGCCAATACCGGAGCCCCTACCCGAGCCGAGACCGCCGGAACCGGGAGCGCCGGCCTTGCCGCCGGTGCCGCCCTCGCCACCGAGCAGCCTGCCCGCGGCACTGTTGGACGGGGGCACGTTGCGACCACCGCTGGTTCCCGGCGGATTCTGGCCCGGGCCATTGGGGTTGTAGTTCTGGCCGGGGCCGTTCGGCAGGCCGATGACGTTGTCCGAGTCTCCGCCGGGACCACGTCCGGGAGTCCTGCCGGGGATATCGGTCGTCGGGCCCGGCTTGCCCTTGCCACCGCCGGTCGGGCGTGTGGTGTCGTCCCCGTCGCCCGGCTTGCGCGTCGTGGGGGGCGGGATGGTGGGGTCGGGCCGGTCCCTCGGGATCACCGAGCGGTCGTCGTTGGGGCCCGGTTTGGTCGGGGTGCGGTCGTCGCCGCCCGGCCTGTTCTGATTCGGGTTGGTGCCGTTGTCGTCCGTGCCGCTGGTGTCGGTGCCGTCGTTGTCGTCCCCGCCGCCGTTCCTGATCGGCTTGACCGGGATGACCGGCGGGTGGACCGGGGGCGTACCGCCGGGGGTCTTGACGCTGACGTCCGCGCCGTCGCTCTTCAGCACGCCGTAGTCGGTCGGCAGGCTGGAGCTCGTGCTGCTGGTGACCGAGTCGTACTGGTCCATCACGCGGACGTTGTTCTGGTTCGCCGCCTCGTGCTTCGCGACGCCCTCTTGGTAGTTCTTGATGTCGTTGTTGACCATGAACGGCCCGGCGATCGGGATCGCGCCCTTCAGGCCGGTCGTCCAGGGGTTGGGCTTGTCCGGCTTCGGCGGCACGGGGACGACGGACGACCCCGAATCGTCGAAGCTGTCGGCCTGCGTCGTCACCGAGTCCCTGGTCTGGAACAGCGGGTCGGCGGTCTCCTTGAAGGCCTGCTCGAGCGGGCCGGCACCGGCGTTGGCCGCGTCGGCGGCGGAACCGGTCCAGGACGCCGTCATCCGCGTCTGCAGGGACTTGATGGCCATGCCACGCTCGACGTAGGCGTTCGAGAGCTCCGCGACGCGATCGGCCGCGCTGCGCAGGTTGCGAGTGTCGCCCTGGGTGAAGTTCTCGTAGATCTGTTTGCCGTCCACCCTCATGCCCCCTTGAGTGTCTTGATCAGGGCCGACGCGACCTTCTGCGCGGTCCCACAGGAATCCTGTTCGTCGCCGTAGCCGGCGGCCAGGGTGTTGACCGTCAGGTCGTCCGCGACGCCCACCGCGAGATCGCAGTTACCGCGCGCCCGCCGGTCCTGGATTCCGTAATAGACGGTCGGGTAGCCGTCGACCTCGGGGCCCGGCTCCAGAAACCGCAGCTGCCCGGATTCCTTGGCCTTGTACATTCCGGCCAGGCCGCCCGTGCCCTTTTCGCGGTTTCCGCTGCCGAGGATGACCTGCAGTGTCTCGCCTTTGCCCCTGATGAACCAACCGCAGCTCGGATTGCTCGACTCGGACCTGGGCTCGCCGGGCTCGGTGAACCCCAGCTCCGCCGCCGAGGCGGCGGGAAGCAGCTTGCAGGCGTCACCGACGTACGCCGAAGCGTCCAGCGGATTCGCCACCTTCGGGACGTTCGGATCCTCCGGTGCGCCGGAAGACTCCGACGACGGCGCCGACCCACTGCTGGGCGACGGTTTCCCGGGGTTCTCCCCCGTGCAGCCCGCCACCGCGACGGATACGAGCACGAGCGCCGCCACAGCGGCGCGTTTCCTCAACACGTTCGGCATCCTCAGGTCGTGCGCATGGTGTTGGCTTGGTCGGTGACCATCGTCTTCGTCCTGGCGATCTCGAGCTTCGCGATGTAGCCGGTGATGTATTCCTTCATCGAGTCGTTCTGCTTCTGCAAGGCGAGCAGCGAATCAACGCCGGAATCGACATAGCTGGAGCTGGCCTCGTCCCGGCCCGGCGGACTCAGATCGGCGAGGATGTCCTCGATCTTCATACCGTCCTCGGAGACCTTCTTCAGCTCGTCCTGCCACAGCCCGATGACGGTCTTCAGCTCCTCGGGGCTCATCTCGAACCCGCCGCCACCGCCGCCCCCACCGCCGTAAACGGTCGGTTCCTTCGGCGTGGTGAGGTCACCCCAGACGGCCTTGATCGCGCTCGCGGCGTCGCCGATGATGTTCACACCCGCACCTTCCCCTCAGCACTCACACACGGTGATGGACAAAGAGTAGCCAAGCGGCGGACGACGTGTCAGCCGATCCGGCCGAGTGATCGGACGTGTCTCGGAGCCGTCCGGTTCCCGCTGAGGGTGGATCATCCCGCGAACTGGTCACAGTACGTACGTACGGATTGCATTAACCGGGTTCCCGGTGACAGGATTCCAGGATGCCACGGGTCAGCCAGGATCACCTCGACGCACGCCGGCGCCAGATCCTCGACGGCTCGCGCGTGTGCTTCGCACGCCATGGTTACGAGGGTGCCACCGTCCGGCGGCTGGAAGAGGCCACCGGCCTGTCCCGTGGCGCGATCTTCCACCATTTCCGCGACAAGGAGTCCCTCTTCCTCGCCTTGGCCGAGGACGACGCGGTGCGCATGGCCGACATCGTCGCCGAGCAGGGTCTCGTCCAGGTGATGCGCGAGCTGCTGACGAACCGCAGCGAACACCCCGCCGACTGGCTCGGCACGCGGCTGGAGGTCTCCCGCCGGTTACGCACCGACCCCGAGTTCCGTGCCCGCTGGGCCGAGCGGTCCCATCAGCTGACCGCCGCGACCCGCCGTCGTCTGGAGCGCCAGCGCGAGGCCGGGATCCTGCGTGACGACGTCGACGTCGTCATCCTGACCGCGTATCTCGAACTGGTTCTCGAAGGTCTCGTCTCCCACCTCGCGATGGGCCAGCCGGGTGACGATCTCGGCCCCGTGCTCGACCTGGTCGAGGAGAGCGTGCGGCGGCACCGTGCCCACGCGACCGGGGGAACGCGTTAAGATTGTCCCATCGTCGCAGTACAGCGGCGGTGTCAGTTGATTCCGATCGAGGAGTGACTCTTTTCGTGCGCGACGCGCAGTCACCTGGTGACAGTATCGAGCCGGGTGGCACACCCGGCTGTTCCGCGGCTC
The DNA here is from genome assembly GCF_001620365.2 of Amycolatopsis keratiniphila subsp. keratiniphila. GTDB lineage: Bacteria > Actinomycetota > Actinomycetes > Mycobacteriales > Pseudonocardiaceae > Amycolatopsis > Amycolatopsis keratiniphila. Next base: position 99,100 of record NZ_LQMT02000029.1, on the reverse strand, counting down.
TTCCCGCCGGCAGGAAATGATGGAAATCCTGCTCGCCGTTCTCGGCATTCTCCTGTTCCTCCTGCTGACCGTCGGCACCGGCCTCGCCGTCGCCGCCGAGTTCTCCCTCACCGCGCTCGAACGCAGCACGGTCGACGCGAACGTCCGCCAGGTCGGCGACAAACGTGCGCACACCGTGCAGAAGGCGCACCGCACGCTCTCGTTCCAGCTCTCCGGTGCCCAGGTGGCGATCACCATCACCACCCTGATCACCGGTTACCTCGCGGAACCGGTGATCGGTGACCTGCTGCACCCGCTGTTCACCGCCGTCGGGTTCTCCGAAGGCGTGGCGAACGGTGTCTCGCTGGCCGTCGCGCTGATCCTGGCCACGTCGCTGTCGATGATCCTCGGCGAAATGATGCCGAAGAACCTCGCGATCGCCCGGCCGCTGCAGACCGCGCGTGCCGTCGCGGGATACCACTCGAGGTTCTCGTCGCTGTTCCGCTGGCTCATCACCCTGATGAACAACAGCGCCAACTTCCTCGTCCGCAAGTTCGGCGTCGAGCCCCAGGAGGAACTGCGGTCGGCCCGGTCGCCGCAGGAACTCGGCTCGATCGTGCGCTCCAGCGCGGAAAGCGGCACGCTCGACACGTCGACGGCCGAACTGCTGGACAAGTCGCTGCGCTTCGGTGAGCGGACGGCCGACGAGCTGATGACGCCGCGCGTCCAGCTCGAATCACTGACCGTGGACGACACGATCTCCGATCTCATCGAGATCTCGCGTCGCACCGGCTTTTCGCGTTTCCCGGTCTACACCGAGGATCTCGACGACGTACAGGGTGCGGTGCACATCAAGCAGGCGTTCACCGTCCCGGCCGCCCAGCGCGCCACGGTGCGGATCGGTTCGGTCATGCGGCCGATCCCGACGGTTCCCGAATCGCTGCCGGGCGACTCGCTGCTCAACCGGCTGCGGGATTCCCGGTTCCAGCTGGCGATCGTCGTCGACGAGTACGGCGGCACCGCGGGCCTGGTGACCCTGGAGGACGTCGTCGAGGAGATCATCGGCGACGTCCGCGACGAGCACGACGAGCGTGAAGCGCCGTCCTCCCAGCAGGTCGGCGCCGACAACTGGCTCGTGTCCGGACAGCTTCGCGCCGACGAGGTCACCGACGAGACCGGGTTCCGGATGCCCGACGGCGACTACGAGACCATCGCCGGGCTGATCCTCGAACGGCTCGGCCGGATCCCCTCCCCCGGCGACGCCACCGATCTCGACGCCTGGCGGCTCACGGTGACCAAAATGGACCGTCTCCGCATCGCCGAGGTCGAAGTCCGCCGGGTCAGCGAAACCGCGACCTCCGCCGAGCAGGAGCCCGCCCGATGAGCGACTGGTTCAACATCTTCCTCGTCGTGGTCCTGCTGCTGGCCAACGCGTTCTTCGTCGGCGCCGAGTTCGCGCTCATCTCCTCGCGCCGCGACCGGCTGGAAGCCTTGCTGGAGCAGGGGAAGACCCGCGCCCGGATCGTCATCAACGCGAGCAAGAACGTCTCGCTGATGCTGGCGGGCGCGCAGCTCGGCATCACCATCTGCTCGCTGCTGCTGGGACGGCTCGGCGAGCCGGCCGTCGCGCACCAGCTGGCCGGATTCTTCGAGCTGCTCGGGATTCCCGATGTCCTGCTGCACCCGATCTCGTTCGCGATCGCGCTGGCGTTCATCACCATCCTGCACGTCCTCATCGGCGAGATGGTGCCGAAGAACCTCGCGATCGCCGAGCCGGAGAGGCTGGCGCTGTGGCTGGTCCCGGTGCACGTGGCCTGGGTGAAGCTCGCCAACCCGTTCATCTGGCTGCTGAACTTCGTGGCGAACTCGCTGCTGCGGGTGGTCAAGGTCGAGCCGAAGGACGAGCTCGAAACCGCCTACACCTCCGACGAACTCGCCGAACTGCTCAGCGAGTCGCGGCGCGAGGGGCTGTTGGAGCACTCCGAGCACCAGCGGCTGAGCAAGACACTGTCCTCGGTGGAGAAGACGGTGGCGGACGTGCTGGTCCCGACGGCTCAGCTGACCACGCTGCCCTGCTCGCCCACGCTGGGCGATGTCGAGCGCGCGGTGTCCTCGACCGGGTTCTCCCGCTTCCCGGTGTGCACCGACGACGGGACGCTGACCGGCTACATCCACGTCAAGGACATCCTCGACCTCGTCGGCGAGGATCCGACCACCGTGGTGCCCTCGGACAAGACGCGGGCGCTCACCGAACTGCACGCCGACGCCCGGCTGGACGAGGCGTTGTCGGCGATGCGCAAGGAAGGCAGCCACCTGGCGCGGGCGCTGAGCCCGGCCGGCGCCGCGGTCGGCGTCGTCGCGCTGGAGGACCTCGTCGAGGAATACGTGGGAACCGTCCGCGACGGTACCCACGTCATGTCATGACCGTCCTTCCCGAGCCCGTGTGGCGGGCCCGGGAGGACGAGCACGTGACGCGGATGCGGCGCTGGACGACACCGCACCAGCGCCGCCGCTCGCGGGGCGAGAAGCATCCGGTGCTCGACTTCCTCTTCAGCTACTACTCGCACCGGCCAGGGCATCTCGAGCGCTGGCAACCGGGCCCGGGCGTCGTGCTCGAAGGCGCGTCCGCGCGCCGGTTCCTGGAGCGGAAGGGCTACCTGGAGACACCGGACGGCGTCATGCTCGATCCGGCGGGCTTCACCGAGGGCCGGGCCAAGACCGCCGAGTTCGTCCTCCGGCTGCTTTCCGCGACCGCGTCCCGCTCTCCGAGACTCAGTTGTTTCGGGCTTCACGAATGGGCAATGGTTTACCGGGAATCCGCGAATGAGGTTCGCCACTCACAGCTTCCGCTCCGGCTCGGTTCGGCGGGGACCGACGGCGTCGTCGAGTCGCTGGAGATCCGATGCGGACATTTCGACGCGTTCCGGTTCTTCACCGAGCCCGCCCGGCCGCTCAACATCCTGCGGCCGGCGCGGGAGGACCAGGTCGACTTCGAGCAGCCGGGCTGCCTGCACGCCAACATGGACCTGTTCAAATGGGCGTACAAACTCGACCCGTTCGTCCCCGCCGAGCTGGTCGGGGACTGCTTCGAGCTGGCCGCGGACATCCGCGAGCTGGACATGCGGGCCAGCCCGTACGATCTGGCGTCGTTCGGGTACTCGCCCGTGCGGATCGAGACCCCGGAAGGCCGAGCCGCGTACGCCCGCGCACAGGCCGGTTTCGCCCGCCGGGCCGCGCCGCTGCGTGAGCACCTGATAGCGCATTGCCAACGACTTCTGAGCGAGTTAAGGAAAGTTCCCGCGACACGCGGAAAACAACTGTGAGTCGTCGCATTCCCCGTAACATCCTCCCCTGTTAGAGTGATAACGGTTTGATTGCATACGCAGCGCGAGCGCGCACGTTTCGAAAGGACAACGATGGGGCGACACAGCGCGGTCGAGGAGCCGGTGCCGCATCCCCTCGACCCGCCGAAGCGGCCTCAGGGTCGTGGTGAGGCGACCGGTTCGCACCGGATCGTCGGGAAGAAGGCCCCGCGGCGGCGGATCGCCAAGTGGCCCATCGCCTGCCTGGTCCTCGTGGTCCTGGTCGCGATCGGCGTGCTCGGCTGGAACTGGGCGGACGGCGAGCTCAACACCCGCGCCGAGGCCCAGGCCAAGGCGTGCAGCGCAGGCGACACCCCGATGCGGGTCATCGTCACCCCCAGCATCGAGAAGCCGGTCCGCGCGGCGGCCGAGCGGTGGAACAACGCCGCGACCGTGGTCCGCGACCACTGCGTGGTCATCCAGATCGACGCGCTTTCCTCCGCGTCCGTGCTCGACGGCCTCGTCGGGCGGACCAACCTCGACTCCATCGGCGGCCTTCCCGCCGCCTGGATCCCCGAGTCCTCCTACTGGGTGACCGAGCTGAACACCGCGAAGCCCGAACTGGTCGGTTCACCCGCCCAGTCGGTCGCGACCGCGCGGTCCGCCGACTACCCGCTCGTCGGGCTCGCCGGCAAGACCATCGACGAGGTCCAGATGCGCGCCGCGCAGACGTTCCGCCAGTACCTTCAGCAGCCCGCCCAGCAGGCCGACTTCGCGGCCGCGGGTATCAAGGCCACCTGAGGCCCCGAACCACGGGAAAGGCCCCTTCGCCGCTCGGGAAGGGGCCTTTCCCGTACCTCGTGAGTGATGAGGCCGGCGTGCGCGCAGCCGTGACTCGCGTGATTGAACCCGCAACTCGCGTGATCACGAGGAGAAGGTGTCCGGGTCCGGGCCGGTGCGCGTTCCGTCGTCGAACTCGGCGAGCGCCGCGAGATCGTCTTCGGCGAGTTCGAAGTCGAAGACGTCGAAGTTCTCGCGGATCCGGGACGGTGTCACGGATTTCGGGATGGCGACCGTGCCGAGCTGCAGATGCCAGCGCAATACGAGCTGCGCGGGGCTTTTGCCGTATTTGGCGGCGAGGGCGGTCAGCGTCGCGTCCGAGAGCAGGGATCCCTGCGCGAGCGGGCTCCACGCCTCGGTGACGATGCCGTGCTCGGCGTGGAACTCCCGCAACGCCTTCTGCTGAAGCCGGGGATGCAGCTCGACCTGGTTGACCGCGGGCACGATCCCGGTCTCGTCGAACAGCCGCCGCAGATGCGGGACATGGAAGTTCGACACCCCGATGGCCCGCGCCCGGCCGTCCGCGTAGAGCTTTTCCAGCGCCCGCCAGGTTTCGACGTACTTCCCGCGGGCGGGCATCGGTCAGTGGATCAGGTACAGATCGACGTGGTCCAGCCCGAGCTCCGCGAGGCTCGCGTCGAACGCCCGCAGCGCCTCGTCGTAACCGTGGCCCGGATTCGGCAGCTTCGTGGTGACGAACAGGTCGTCGCGGGGCACTCCCGCCGAGCGGATCGCCTCGCCGACCCCGGCTTCGTTCCGGTACGACGCGGCGGTGTCGATGCTGCGGTACCCGGCCTCGATGGCGGTCCGGACGACCTTGGCCGTGTCGCCCGCGGGCACCTGCCAGACGCCGAAACCGAGTCGGGGGATGGCTACCTCGTTGTTCAGGACGACGGAAGGCACGGCCATGGAAGGGAAATCCTCACTGGGGTCTGCGGCTGGGCTTCTTGTCCCGCATCATTCCATCCCACGCGCGGCGTACGCGCGCAGATATTCGGCCGTGTCCGCGTCGGCCGGGAAGAAGGACTCGATCACCAGCTCGGCGACCGTGACGTCCAGCGGCGTCCCGAAGGTGGAGACCGTGCTGAAGAACGTGAGTTCGGCGTCCTCGTGCCGCAGCTTCAACGGGACGAAGATGTCACCCGGTCCGGGGACCTCCACCTCGGGAACGGGGTCCGCACACGGATAGGTGAGCAGTTCCTCCAGCAGCTCGGTCAGCATCGGGTCGGCGGTCTGGATCACCTGACGCCGCAGCCTGCCGAGCAGATGGGCACGCCACTCCCCCAGGTTCAGTACGTACGGCGCCATCCCCTCCGGATGCAGCGTCACCCGCAGGACGTTGACCGGCGGTGTCAGCAGGGCCGGCGAGACCAGGCCGGTCATGAGCGAGATGCTCGCGTTGGCGTCGACCAGGTTCCACCAGCGGTCGACGACGGCGGCCGGGTACGGCTCGTGGCCGGTCATCAGCTGGCGCACCGCCTCGCGGACGGCCGCCAGCTCCGGGGCGGCGAGACCGGTTTCGGCGTACGCGGGCGCGTACCCCGCGGCCAGCAGCAGCTGATTGCGTTCCCGCAAGGGCACCTCCAGATGTTCGCCGAGCCGCAGCACCATCTCGCGGCTGGGCTTGGACCGGCCGGTTTCGACGAAGCTCAGGTGCCGGGTGGAGATGTCCGCCGAGATGGCGAGATCCAGCTGGCTGATCCGGCGGCGGTCACGCCATTCACGGAGGAGTTCCCCGACGGGGCGGCCCGCGCTCACTGTGGTCGTCACGATCACGAACCTACGGCCCCGGGTGCCGCGCCGCCATTACCTCCCGCGTAATCGACGGGACCCGCCCTCGGCCGACAGAGTTGCGGCATCGGTTACCCCACAACGAAAAGAGGAGACACCATGTCGGACATCCAGCGCGTCGCCGAGCAGTACATCGCCGTGTGGAACGAGACCGACGCGGACAAGCGCCGCGCCCTGATCGCCGACGTCTTCACCGAGGACGCCGCCTACACCGACCCGCTCGGCGCCGTCACCGGCCACGACGGCGTCGACGGCTTCATCGCCGGCGCGCAGGCCCAGTTCGCGGGGCTGAAGTTCAGCCTGCCCGCGGCGCCCGACGCGCATCACGACATCGCGCGGTTCCAGTGGTACCTCGGCCCGGAGGGCGCGGAGGAGCCGCTGGCGATCGGTTTCGACGTCATCACCGTCGAGGACGGACGGATCAAGCAGGTGCTGGGTTTTCTCGACAAGATGCCCGGCTGACCCTCACGCGAAGGCCTCCGGTGGCGGACAGGAGCAGACGAGGTTGCGGTCACCCGCGCCCCCGTCGATCCGGCGCACCGGGGGCCAGATCTTCGAGGCGGTGAACCCGGCCGGGAAGACCGCGATCTCCCTGCTGTACGGGCGATCCCACTCACCCGCGAGACAACGCGCGGTGTGCGGCGCGTTCCGCGGCGGGCTGCCCTCCAGCGGCCACTCCCCCGCGGCGACCTTCTCGATCTCGCCGCGGATCGCGATCATCGCGTCGCAGAACCGGTCGAGTTCGCCGAGATCCTCGCTCTCGGTGGGCTCGACCATGAGCGTCCCCGCGACCGGGAAGGACATCGTCGGCGCGTGGAGCCCGTAGTCGGCCAGCCGCTTGGCGACGTCGTCCACGGTGACGCCGGTCCGTTTGGTGAGCGCGCGGAGATCGAGGATGCATTCGTGCGCGACCAGGCCGTCGTGCCCGGAGTACAGCACCGGGTAGTGCTCGGCGAGCCGTTTGGCGACGTAGTTGGCGTTCGCGACCGCGGTCAGCGTCGCCCGCTTCAGGCCTTCCGCGCCCATCATCCGGACGTAGGCCCAGGAGATCGGGAGGATCGACGCGCTCCCCCACGGCGCGGCGCTGATCGGCCCCACCCCGGTCGCCGGGCCCGCGTCCGGCTGCAGCGGATGGTTCGGCAGGTACGGCGCCAGATGCGCGCGAACCCCGATCGGGCCGATACCCGGTCCGCCGCCACCGTGCGGGATGCAGAAGGTCTTGTGCAGATTGAGATGCGAGACGTCCGCGCCGAACTTCCCGTACTGCGCCACCCCGATCAGGGCGTTCAGGTTCGCGCCGTCGACGTACACCTGGCCGCCCGCGTCGTGCACCAGCGCGCAGACCTCGCGGACGGTGTCCTCGTACACGCCGTGCGTGGAGGGATAGGTGATCATGATCGCGGCGAGGTCGTCCGCGTGCTCGTCCACAGTGGACTTGAGGTGTCCGAGGTCGATATTGCCCTCGTCGTCGCATTTCACGACGACCACGCGCATCCCGGCCATGACCGCGCTGGCCGCGTTCGTCCCGTGCGCGCTGGACGGGATCAGGCAGACGTCACGGGCGGCGTTCCCGCGTTCACGGTGGTACGCGCGAATCGCCAGGAGACCGGCGAACTCGCCCTGGCTTCCGGCGTTCGGCTGCAGGGAGACCGCGTCGTAACCGGTGATCCCGGCGAGCCATCGCTCCAGATCCTTGACGACGGTGAGCAGACCGGCCGCGTCCTCGGCGGGCGCGAACGGATGCAGCCCGGCGAACTCGGGCCACGTGATCGGCTCCATCTCGGCCGTGGCGTTGAGCTTCATCGTGCACGAGCCCAGCGGGATCATGCTCCGGTCGAGCGCGACGTCCTTATCGGACAACGCCCTCAGGTACCGCAGCAGCGCCGTCTCGGAGCGGTGTGCGTGGAAGACCGGATGGGTCAGATAGTCGCCGGTGCGGCGCAGATCCGGCGGGAAACCGTCCGCGGTGTCCGTGTCGAGCGAGTCCACATCGGACACCGCGACCCCGAACGCCTTCCACACCAAGGAAAGATGCTCACGGGTGGTCGTCTCGTCGCAGGTGACGGCGACGTGGTCGGAGTCCACGAGCCTCAGATTGACCCCGAGTTCCCGTGCCGTGCCGACGATCCCCGCCGCACGGCCCGGGACGGAAACCGTGACAGTGTCGAAGAATTCGCAGTGCACGACGTCGACACCGCTCTCGGCGAGGCCCGCCGCGAGCACCGTGGCCATCCGGTGCGCGCGGTTCGCGATGGCGCGCAGCCCTTCCGGGCCGTGGTACACCGCGTACATCGACGCGATCACCGCCAGGAGCACCTGTGCGGTGCAGATGTTGCTCGTCGCCTTCTCGCGGCGGATGTGCTGTTCGCGGGTCTGGAGCGCGAGCCGGTACGCGGGCGCGCCGTCGGCGTCCTTCGACACCCCGACCAGCCGGCCGGGCAGTTGCCGTTCGAGCCCCTGCCGGACGGCGAGGTACGCCGCGTGCGGTCCGCCGAAGCCCATCGGGACGCCGAAGCGCTGCGTCGATCCGATCGCGACGTCGGCGCCGAGTTCACCGGGCGGCCGCAGCAGGGTCAGCGCGAGCGGATCCGCGGCCATCACCACGGCCGCGCCCAGCGCCTTGACCTCGGCGATGGTGTGCTCCCATTCGCGGACGACCCCCGAAGCACCCGGATACGACAGCAGCACGCCGAAGAAGTCGCCGCCGAGCCCGAGTCCGGTGATGCCCTGGGACAGGTCCGCGGTCACCAGGTCGATGCCGAGCGGTTCGGCGCGGGTGCGCAGCACCTCGATCGTCTGCGGAAGGGTGTCCTCGTCGACCACGAACCGGTTCGATTTCGCCTTGCCCGCTCGGCGGACCAGCGTCATCGCCTCGGCCGCGGCGGTCGCCTCGTCCAGCATGGAAGCGTTGGCGATCGGCAGGCCGGTCAGGTCGGACACCATGGTCTGGAAGTTGAGCAGCGCTTCGAGGCGCCCTTGCGAGATCTCCGGCTGATACGGCGTGTACGCGGTGTACCAGGCCGGGCTCTCCAGCACGTTGCGGCGGATCACGGGCGGGGTCACGGTGTCGTGGTAGCCGAGGCCGATCATCTGGACCATCGGCCGGTTGCGCGCGGCCAGCGCGCGGAGTTCGGCGAGCGCGCCGGTCTCGGTGGCGGGCGGCGGCAGGTCGGGCGGGGTCGCGGACTCCCGCAGCGACGCGGGGACGGCCCGCTCGGCGAGCTCTTCGAGGGAGGCGACGCCGACGACGTCGAGGATGCGCTCGAGCTCTTCGGCACCGGGACCGATGTGCCGGTCCGCGAAGGGGGTTCCGGATTCGAGAGCGGCCAGTGACACGGGCTCCATCGGGGACCTCCCAAGACGCGGGGGTGGGGCCGGGACGATTGTCCTGGCCCTCCCCACTCTGTCCGTACCCCCGAGGGGGCGCCTGAGAGTTTCGCCCGAGTGTTGAGCCGGGCTTGCACCGTCGGCGGGGCCGCCAGGCTGTGACCTGGCGAACCACTTTCCAGAGGCGTCTCTTCCGCGCGGTCCAGGGTGCCTGAGAGGTTCCGGGGAGGACTTGCTCCTTCGGCGCCGAGCTCAACGGTTATCGACTCGGTCTCTCCCGCGCGGATTCGTCGACCGCGGAAGTGAGCCTACCCTGCCGCTCCCGCGGCCTCATGATCAGCCGGTGCGACGGGCGTTGCGGCGCTGCGTGAGCTCGTCCGGCGTGACCGTTTCGATCACGCCGCCGTCGGCCCGCTCGGCCGGGAACTCGTGGATGGTGCCGCTGATCTCCTGCATCGCGCCGCTGACCGCGATCCCGAAGACACCCTGCCCGCCCTGGAGTAAATCGACGATCTCTTCGGGCGAAGTGCACTCGTAGACGGTGGTGCCGTCCGAGAACAGGGTGACCTTGGCGAGGTCGCGGACGCCGCGCAGGCGCAGGTGGTCGACGGCGACGCGGATGTTCTGCAGGGAGACGCCGGTGTCCAGCAGCCGCTTGACCACCTTCAGGACGAGGATGTCCTTGAACGAGTAGAGCCGCTGCGAGCCGGAACCGTGTGCCGTGCGGATACTCGGCGCGACCAGCTTCGTGCGGGCCCAGTAGTCGAGCTGCCGGTACGTGATCCCGGCGATCTGGCAGGCGGCGGGGCCGCGGTAGCCGACGAGTTCGTCCGGGAGGGAAGAGTCGGGGAACAGCTCGCCCTGCTCGCCGTCAGCGACCGGAACGAGCGGCTCTTGAGGGCTACCAGCCTCGACCACGCCATGCCTCCCCTCGCCCGACCTGGCGGCCGGCGAACAAAGCCGCGCGGACCCACGGGAGTCCGCACCGGAGTTCCTCGTCAAGACGAATGCCCCAGACATCCGAATCACACCTTGGCGATTCACCTTCATTGACGGTAAGCGCGTCCGGCAAACCGGTCAACGCGACGCGCGGTCGGCCTCAAGCTCTTCTTGAGGCTTGTCGAGGACAGTCGCCCGTTCGGCCGCATGGTTGCCGGTTTTACTCAGTCGTGTTAATTTTTACTCATGCAAGTAAATCCCTCCACCCAGAGTGCCCTGCAAGAGGTCCAGGCGGAGCTGGGGCTGTCGGTCACCGAGGCGGCCCGGCGGGCCCAGATCGTCGGGGCCGCGATCGCGACGATCGCCGACTTCGGCTACCACAAGACGTCGTTCGCGAAGATCAAGGAGCGGGCCGGGCTGTCCAGCACCCGGATCATCTCCTACCACTTCACCAACAAGGCCGGCCTGATGCAGGCCGTGGTCACCACCGCGACCGGGATGAAGGACAAGTTCCTCGAAGAGCGCATCGAGGGCAAGACCGACCGTGCCGGGCTGCTGCGCGGCTACATCGAGGCGGAGATCGCCTTCCTCGGCTCGTACCCGGAACTGGTGCGGATCATGGTCGAGATGGCGTCCAGCGGCTCGGACGCCGAGGGCTGGTTCATGTCGGCGCCGCTCGTCGAGGAGTTCCGGACCGGGCGGCTCGAACGCCAGCTGCGCCAGGGCCAGCAGGAAGGCGCTTTCGGCGACTTCGCGGCGGATGTGATGGCACTGTCGATCGCGCAGGCAATAGACGGCGTCGCGGCGAAGTTCGCGGCGGATCCGAAGTTGGACCTGGAGCGGTACGGCCGGGAGCTGGCCGACCTGTTCCTCAAGGCGACCGCGGCCTGATCCGCATTCAGAGGACTAAACGCGCACGAAGAAGGGGCGGCACCAGCAGGCGCCGCCCCTTCGGTCAAGTTCCCGGGATCAGGTGTCCGCGCCGCGGAAGTCCTCCGGCGAGACCGAGTCGAGGAACTCGCGGAACTTCTCGACCTCGTCCTCCTGCTCGTCGGGGATGATGAGGCCCGCTTCTTCCAGCACCGCGTCGACGGCGTGGATCGGCACCCCCACCCGCAGCGCCAGCGCCACCGAATCGCTCGGCCGCGCCGAAACCCGGATGTCCCCGTCGAAGACCAGTTCCGCGAAGAACGTGCCTTCCTTCAGGTCGGTGATCACGACCTGTTCCAGCTCACGGCCCAGCGCGCCGATGACCTCCTTGAGCAGGTCATGGGTCAGCGGACGGGCCGGGCGGACTCCCTGCTGCTCCAAGGCGATGGCGGTGGCCTCGACCGAGCCGATCCAGATCGGCAGGTAACGCTCGCCTTCGGTTTCCCGCAGCAACAAGATCGGCTGATTCGCGGGTAGCTCCACCCGCACGCCGACGACGCGCATCTCGCTCATCGGGCTTCGCCTCCCTCTCGTGCGCACGGGCCGCAACGCTTGTCTCGACGACCAAGCGACGGTAGTCCCGACGCTACCCGTCTTCCGAGCGCTGTGCTCGCTGTCTCCGACATTCTCGGTTCGCCCGTGGCAAACCCGACTCTCACGGTACGGCATAGGGTGCCGAACATTCAGGCATTGACAAGTGGCCTCACAACGGCTCCCGGCCCCCTGGAACCGTTCAACCGCCCGTGACAGCCCGTATTCCGGCCTTCACCAAGAGCGTGTGCAACGCCACGGTCAAGGCCGCGAGTTCCCGGACGACCTCGTCGCCCCTCGCTTTGGCGTCCTCGTCACGATGCCGATACACCGGGGTCACGATCTGCTCCAGCAGGCCGACCTCGCGGTCGGCCGCCGCCCGGAAGGCACGCAGATGTCTCGGCTCGATACCGAATTCGGTCATCGCCTTCACGGTCTTGGCCACGAGGACCGCGTCGGGGTCGAAGAACCCCGCCGCACCTGGGCGCACCAGACCGTATTGCCGCAGCTCAGCCAGGGTGGCGGCGTCGATGCCGGCCTGGCGGAGCAGATCTTCCTCGGTCAGCCTGATCTCGCGATCGGTCTCGAAGTCCCCGGGGGACGGCAGTCCGCCGTTCTCCCCCGGGGCTTCGAGTGAAACGAGTTTCCGCGGCAGCCTCGGCATCGCCGCTTCCGGCGCGGCACCCCGATCCGCCGCGTCCAGCTGTTCCTTGATGACCTTCAGCGGCAGGTAGTGATCCCGCTGGGCGGACAGGACGAACCGCAACCGCTCCACGTCCGCCGGAGCGAACTGCCGGTACCCCGACGGGGTCCGGCCCGGCTGGACCAGACCCTCCGCCTCGAGGAACCGGATCTTGGAGATGGTGACATCGGGGAAGTCGCCGCGCAGCTGTGCCAGCACGGCCCCGATGCTCAACCCATCGCGCTGCGACGCATCCCGATCAGGCCGCCCGGCCGCCGTCACCGTGCCCCCTGGCCCCCGGAACCCGGGCCGGTCAGGAAGACCAGGCGGAACTTGCCGATCTGCACCTCGTCGCCACCCGCGAGGACGGCCTGGTCGACCGGCTCGCGGTTGACGTAGGTGCCGTTGAGGCTGCCGACGTCGATGACGACGAACTCGCCGCCCTCACGGCGGAACTCGGCGTGCCGCCGGGAGACCGTGACGTCGTCGAGGAAGATGTCGCTGTCCGGGTGCCGTCCCGCGCTGGTGGTGTCGCGGTCCAGCAGGAAGCGCGAACCCGCGTTCGGGCCGCGCTTGACGACCAGCAGCGCGGAACCCGCGGGCAGCGCGTCCACACCCTGGACGGGGGCCTCGGCAGCCGGAGGAGCCTCAGTGCCTTCGACGTCGGCCAGGAAGTCGGCCCGGAAGACAGAAGTCCGCTCCGGAGACTGCTCCGGGGGAACGCCGGGCCCGTCGTTCGTGCTCACCTGAGCTCTCCTAACGCATGTGTGTTGCCACTACTCAAGAACGTGTGGAGGTCAAACGTACCGTGCCTGATCGAATCTCCGGCCCGCGGCTCCCCCTACTCTTCCCGAAGGGCCACGGCCTGCGGCTATTCCTTGATCAGCGCCTGGTACGCCTCGGCCTCCAGCAGGGATTCCACCGAGCTCGCGTCGTCGAGACGGAGCTCGATCAGCCAGCCCTCGCCGTACGGGTCGCTGTTGATCAGCTCGGGCGACTCGGTCACCGCGTCGTTGACCGCGACCACCTCGCCGTCGAGCGGGGCGAACAGCTCCGAGACGCTCTTGGTCGATTCGACCTCGCCGAACGCGTCGCCCGAACCGACCTGCTTGCCGACCTCGGGCAGTTCGACGAACACCACGTCACCGAGCTGATCCTGGGCGTACTCCGTGATGCCCACGCGCACGAGCCCGCCGTCGCGCACGGAGACCCACTCGTGCTCCTCGGTGTACCGCAGTTCTTCTGGAGTGGACAACGCCGCTCCCCTTTCTGATGCCCTCACTCGAAACCGACGCGCGCAGTTTCGCATCCCGCCGGGTCACGCGCCCGGCGCCTCCCGCAAGGCGCGCACGGTCTGGACGATGTACAGCACGCCCGAATAGACGTACAGGACGGCACCCCACGCCGTGAAGGCGTAGCCGATCGGCCGGGCGATCGCGGCGATGTCGGAGCCGCCCTGGGTGAGCAGCAGGAACGGGAAGGCGTACATCAGCACGAAGGTGGCGCCCTTGCCGATGTAGGTGACCTCCGGCGGGGCGAACCCCCGCCGCCGCAGCAGCAGGACGCAGACGCCGAGGACTACCTCCCGCACGACCAGCGGGACCACCAGCCACCACGGGATGATGTCGCGGATCAGGAAGGCGATGAGGGTCGCGAGGATGTAGAGCCGGTCGGCGGCGGGGTCCAGCAGCTGGCCGAGCCGCGACATCTGGTTGAGCCAGCGGGCGAGTTTGCCGTCGAGCCAGTCGGTGAGCGCGCTGAACACGAGCAGCGCGAGCGCCCAGCCGTCCTCCTTCGGGCCGAGGAGCAGCCACAGGAAGACCGGCACTCCGGCGAGCCGGAGGATCGAAAGCATGTTGGGGACGTTCAGGGCCTGCCGCAGCAGGGAAGGCTCTTCGCTGGTCACGCTCGGTTCGGGGGGCGTACTCACCCGCTCAGCCTAGCCAGCGGCGGCAGGTCCTCCCGCGTCAGCTGGCCCGGGTGTGCGTCCAGCCGCGGCGTTGCAGGTCCGCGCTGGTCAGCGCCACGGGCCTGCCTCGGTGGTCGGTGCCCATCCAGCGATGGTGGCCGGCCGAGTTCTCCAGGACGTACGGGCGGCCGCCACACCAGACGACGGTGCACGGGGCCGTCGGGGGAAGCTCCGTGCTCGCCGGTGCGGTGGCCTGGGGTGACGCGGGGTCGGTCTGTTCGTCGGTCTTCATCGCTCTCACGGTTTCGGTGACGGGGACTGGGACACGCCGGAGCGCTACTTTCCTTTTCGGCAGAACGGGGCCGCGCGTTAACGGCTCGGCACCGGATTCGTCCGATCGGTTCGCGACGACAGCAGGGTGTTGCCGCGCCGTGAACGGCATATTAATTGTCCACAGTGGACAGTGGTCGGGCGGTCCTCGCGTATCGCGGCGGCACGGTCGCGATAGCCTCCCGCGAATCGAACGTGGCTCAATGCCACGACATCGGGCCCGGCCGGGTCAGAATGGGCCGGCCACGACCGGCCGACGAAAGGATCGCCTTGCCCGTCTCGACGACCACGGGAACGTGGCGGCGCCTGTTCGCGGTCTGCGCCGTCGCCGGAACGCTCGCCGCCTGTTCGGGCGAAGCTCCGCCACCGCCAGTCACTTCGATGTCGGTCTCACCGCCGTCACTCTCTTTGAGCGCTTCCCCCGTCTCGGTGCCACCGATCCCGTCGCAAACCGCGCCGAGTCCGTCCGCCGCCCCGACTTCCGCCCCCGCACCGAAACCCGCTGAACCGGTACAGGGCTCCTGCGGGACGGTGACCGCGGCGAGCGGGCTGACCCTGCAGGTGCTCAACGGGCCGGGTGTCTCCTGCGCGGACGCGACCGGGGTCGTCGATTCGTTCCACAAGAGGATCGCCGGACGTCAGTCCGCGGGCTCGGACGAGCCGGTCAGCGAGACCGTGGACGGCTGGCTGTGCGTCTCCGGCGCCCCCGCCGCCCAAGGCGGCACCAGTTGCAGCAAAGGCGAGCAGAACGTGTTCGCCGCCGTCGTCCCCGTCGAATGAACCATCCCCGAGAAGAAGGGCCCATGAAGAGCCTCGCCGTGCTTCCCGCCGCGCTCGCCGTCGTCCTGCTGGGCGGTTGCGGCGCCGATCCCGCGCCCGCGGCCGCACCGCCGCCGTCCTCCCCCGCTTCCACGCCGGCACCCGCCGGAACACCCTGCGGCGAGATCGCCGGACTTCAAGGCGCGAAGAACAAGGTCGTGGCACGCGGGAAAACCGACTGCGGCGAAGCGACACAGGTACTCACGGACTACTTCGCCAAGCTGACACCCGCCGAAGCGGCGTCGCCGCAGGGCCCCGGACCGGTGGTGATCGGCGCCTGGACCTGCGGGAGCGGACCGAACGATCCAGTGACGAGCTGTTCGACCGAGGACGACCGGCAGATCGACGCCACCCGGAGCTGAGCACGGCCGGCGGCGTCACTTCCCGCGACGCCGCCGGTACAGGACGCCCAGTCCGATCAGCATTCCGAGCAGGACCAAGCCGACGAGCGCGACGACAACCAGGCTCAAGACCCGCGAAGTCTTCGACCGGTAGGCGAATCCGTCACCGGCGAAGATCCTGTCGCCTTCCGCGACCCTCTCACCGTCGATCCTCCCCTGAGCGGTGCGCCCGTCGTCGAATCGCCACCCGGCCGAGCAATACGGGAAGCTGCCGCTCATCGGCGGCCCCTCCTCGACGCATCCGGAGACGGCGGTGACCGTGACGTCCTCTCCGGTGTTCAGTTCGCGCACGCGGTCGCCGAGGGCTCCCCCGGTCACCCACAACAGGAAAACGAGCGGGATCCCGCCCAGCAGCAGCTGCAAGAGAATCCTGGAAGTCCCCGGTTCACCTGGCAAGAAAATCCCTTCTTCCCGACCGTTCCAGGCTATTCGCCGAAGCGACGGAGCAGCACGGGATTTGTACCCACCCCCTTGCCAGCCGAAGTAAGAGTCGTCTAGACTCAAACTATGCTCACCAGGGAAGACGCCATGAAGGCGGTCGAGGACGCGGCCGACCCGGCCGTACTGTTCGCCCGCCATCGCTACCGTGAACTGGCGGCCGTGCTCCACCCCGACCGCAATCCCGGCGACGCGCGGGCCCACCGCGCGGCCGCCATGCTCAACCGCCTCCACGACGAGTGGAAACGGTCCCGGCGTCAGACGGTCACCACGGCGACGTCGGCGTACACGCTCGTCGCGCCGTACGCGGTCGGCAGTGTCGCCACGACCTACCGGACCACCGGCCCGCATCTGGTCAAACTCGTCCGCGATCCGGCGCTCAACCCGCTGATCCACGCCGAATGGGAGGCGTTGCGCGCGCTCGACGGCTTCACCGAACGGCACCGGTGGCTGCGCCCCTATTACCCGCGGCTGCTCGACACGTCGGGCCCCGTGGCCAGGGGCGATCGGGCGTTCAGCGTCCTGGATCCGCTCGTCGACGGCTTCCTCACCCTCGCCGACATCGGGAAGGCCTTTCCCGGCGGGCTCGACGGCCGCGACTACGCCTGGATGCACCGTCGCCTCCTGCGTGCCGTGGCAGGCGCGCATCGGGCTGGTTTCGTCCACGGCCACCTCACCGCGGACAACGTGCTCGTTCATCCGGCACAGCACGGCATCGTCGTCGCCGGCTGGTCCTTCGCCGTCGAAGACGGTGCGCTTCCGCTGGCGGCCGACAAATCCGTCCGCTACCCACCGGAAGTCCACAAAGGACTGCCGATGACCGCTGCCACCGACGTCCACATGCTCCACAGCTTGATGCTGGAACTGCTGGCACCGGACGAAACCCGCCAACGCCGGTTCGCCGAGGGATGCCTCCAGGTCATCCCCGCACACCGACCCGAGGCCGTCGATCTGCTCGACGAGTACGACGAACTGCTCGCCGACCTGTACGGCCCCCGCACCTTCCGACCGTTCATCATCCCCGAGACAGGAGCCTGACCATGGGACACGGACACTGGGACGACAACGCCTACGCCGCCGCGAAGACCTTCCGCGCGGCCAAGGGCGAGGACGACTTCGGCTACACCGCCGATCTCCGCTCCAAGCCCGCGAAGGAATGGAAGGTCGCACCCGCGCTGGACCCGCTGAACGCCGTGCGGGAATGCCGGGATTCGGCCGACCACAGCGATTCGACGCCGATCGCCGTGCTGTTCGACGTCACCGGTTCGATGCGCCGGGTGCCGCGGATCATGCAGGGCAAGCTCGGTAAGCTGCACGGTCTGCTGAAGCGCCGGGGCTACCTGACCGACCCGCAGGTGCTGTTCGGCGCGATCGGCGACGCCGACAGCGACCGGGTTCCCTTGCAGGTCGGGCAGTTCGAATCGGACAACCGGATGGACGAGCAGCTGCGCACGATCTTCCTCGAAGGCGGGGGCGGCGGGCAGAAGAGCGAGTCCTACGAACTGGCGGCGTACTTCATGGCGCGGCACGTCGTGACCGACGCGTGGCAGAACCGCGGCCGCAAGGGCTATCTGTTCATCATCGGCGACGAGCTGAACAAGCCCGCGCTGGAGGCCCGCCACATCCGCCGGGTGATCGGGGACGACGTGCGGGAGGACATCGACCCGGCCTCGGTGTACCGGGAGCTGGCGCGCAAGTGGCACGTCTACTTCGTGCTGCCGAACCAGTCCTCGTACTACAACGACCCGCAGATCGGTGAGCACTGGAGCGATCTGCTCGGCCAGAACTTCCTGAAGCTGGACGACCCGGGCGCGGTGTGCGAACTGATCGCCGCCACCATCGGGCTGGAAGAGCGGGTGGTCGACGTCGACCGCGCGCTCGCCGACCTCGCGGACGTCGGCTCGGTCGCCGAAAGTAAGGCGGTCGGCAAGGCGCTGGCGAGGCTGGGCACCAAATCGGTCGTCACGTCGGCGGTGCCCGAGGCCGACGGGCCGAGCGACGTGGTGCTGCGATGAGTCTCCTTGATGGTCACGTGGTGGTGGTCGGGCTCGGCTTCGGTGACGAAGGCAAGGGCGCGGTGGTCGACGCGCTCTGTGCCGCCCGGCCCACCACCGCGGTGGTCCGCTTCAACGGGGGCGCGCAGGCCGCGCACAACGTCGTCGTGGACGGGCGGCACCACACCTTCAGCCAGTTCGGGGCGGGCACGTTCGCCGGCGTGCCCACCCATCTGTCGCGGTTCGTGCTCGCCGAGCCGTTCGCGCTGGCCGCGGAAGCCCGGCGGCTCGAAGCGGTCGGCGTCCGGAATCCGCTTTCGCTGCTGAGCGTGGACGGCCGGGCGCTGCTCACGACGCCGTTCCACATCCACGCCAACCGGGCCAGGGAGGAGGCCCGTGGCGTGAACCGGCACGGTTCGTGCGGCAAGGGCATCGGCGAGACCGTCTGGTACTCGCTGTTGCCCGGGGCCGTGCCGGGGGACGTCGTGGAGAGCCAGGAGGTGATCGGGACGCCGGGGGAAGCGCCCACGGTCGCCGACTGCGCCCGGCCGTCGGTGTTGCGGCGCAAACTGGACGCGCTCGCGCGGTTCTACGCGCCGCTCGCCACGCCACCGCACAGCGTGGACGAACTGGTGGCGCTGTACCGCGATTTCGCGGGCGCGGTGCGGATCACCGACGGGGACGAAACGGGGCGGCTGGCGGATTCCGGGCGGCTGGTGTTCGAGGGAGCGCAGGGGGCTCTCCTCGACCAGTACCACGGGTTCCATCCGCATACGACCTGGTCGACGACCACGCCGCACAACGCCCGCGCCCTGTTGGGCGGGCGCCCGCACACCGTCGTGGGAGTGACGCGGACCTACCTCACCCGGCACGGCGCGGGCCCGCTGCCGACCGAGTGCGCCGCCGTACTCGCCCGCTTTCCCGAGGCGCACAACGAAACCGGCGAGTTCCAGGGCGCGTGGCGGGCGGGCCATCTCGACGCGGCGTTGCTGGACTACGCGATCGCGGCCTGCGACGGCGTCGACGCGCTCGCGGTGACCCATCTCGACGCGACCGGGCTGAAGGTCGTACCCCGGGACGGTTCGGCCGCCGTCGATCTGCCGGATCCGCTGGCGTGGTTCGGCGCGCGGCTGCCGGTGGCCGTCATGGGGTACGGCCCGGACAGGGCCGGTTACCGGGTCGCGGAGGCAAGGTCGACAATCAACGCGTGATCGATTCGACGCCGGTGTCCGTTGACGTGCTCGTGGTGCGGTTCGCCCCCGGCACCCGGAACGTGCTGCTGGGAATCGCGCCGCGGGCGGCCGAGCCCTTCGAGGGGGAGCTCGCCCTGCCCGGGGTGCTGCTGGGACTCGGGGAACGGTTGCGGGAGGCGGCGAGCCGGGCGGTGGTCGGCAAACTCGGCCTCCCGACCGACGCGGTCTCGGCGACCGGACAGCTCGCCACCTTCGACGAGCCGAACCGTGATCCCCGCGGCCCCACGCTCTCCATCGCCTTGTGGGCCACGGTGAATCCCGCGCTCGACGATCCGGGGAACGTCGTCTGGGTGCCGCTGGACGAGGTCCCTCCGCTGGCGTTCGACCACGACCGGATCGTCGCGGACTGCCGCCCGATGCTGGCCGAACGGCTGTGGCGGGACGTCGCCTTCACCGCCGGGCTGCTGGGCCCGATCTTCACCACGGCACAGGCGCTGGACGCCACCGAAGCGCTGACCGGGGACCGCCCCTATCCGGCCAATCTCGGCCGGACGATGGAGCGGGTCCCCGGTTTGCGGCGTACCACCGAACACGCGGCCGCCCTCCCCAAGGGAGGACGGCCGCCGTCCCTGTGGCGCTGGGAGTGACTCAGATCCCGCAGGAGGACGCCGACCAGAACCGCGTCGACCGGTGTGCCACGTGCGTGTGATCGTTGTGGCCGGGGTAGCCCGGGCCGAGGATCTCGGCGAACCCGTGGTTACGGGCCTGCTTCGCCAGTCCGCAGAAGCCCTGTGAGCCGGCACCGAGATCGACGGCGTCACCGTAGAGATGACGGCTGTTGGTCGCGCCGCCGACCGCGTTGTTGCAGGCGACGCTGCGGAAACCGCCGTTGACGTCGATCGGCCGGTCGCCCATGGCGTGCCGCATCGCCTGCAGCTTCCACATCGAGACCAGCGCGTTGGCCTTCGCCGTCGCCGGTGGGACGTTGCCGCCCGACCAGTCGGAGTTGCACCGGTTCAGTTCCGCGTAGGTGAAGTTGACCGGCGTGCAGTCGTCGTCCTGCAACGCGTAGAGCTTCGAGAACGTGGCCGGACCGGCGATGCCGTCCGCCCCCAGCCCGTACGCCTGCTGGAACCGGGTGACCGCGGCCTTGGTCCCCGCGCCGAACTGGCCGTCGAGGGCGAGCACGCCGCCGTAACCGGGGTACCCGGCCACGCGGATCTGCAGCTGCCGGACGTCCTCACCGGACGCGCCTTCCGACAACGTGCGTCCCCAGGAGTAGCAGGCGTCGGCGACGGACACATCGCCCGCAGTCACCGGGCCTGGATCGGCGGCGGCCGGGGTGGCCACCGCGGTACCGAGCCCCGCCACCAGGGCGAGCATCGGCAGGAGGAAACGA
The DNA here is from genome assembly GCF_001620365.2 of Amycolatopsis keratiniphila subsp. keratiniphila. Taxonomy (GTDB): domain Bacteria; phylum Actinomycetota; class Actinomycetes; order Mycobacteriales; family Pseudonocardiaceae; genus Amycolatopsis; species Amycolatopsis keratiniphila. The sequence goes on along the minus strand of NZ_LQMT02000029.1, from coordinate 78,296 downwards.
ATGCGCATGACAGGAACACCTTTCAAAGCAGGGAAGGTGAGACCCGTGACCCCCACGGGTTGTCAACGATTCACTGCCGAGGATGCTAACGCGGTTCCGGTTACCGCGCTGTGGGTCGTTCGACCCACACGCCCGAACCCGGAACTCGCGTGATTGAAGACGTGACTCGCGTGATTGGAGGCGGAACGCGCCGGATCACGCGAGTTCCGCCCTCGATCACGCGAGTTCCGTGTTCAATCACGCGAGTTCGGGGTTCGGGGCCGGGCCGTCAGCCCTTCAGCTGGGGGAAGTCCTCTTCGCGGAACTCCCCCGCCGGGCGGCCGTCGGCCTCGTTTTCGCGACCGCGCAGTTCGACCCGCCGGATCTTGCCGGAGATGGTCTTCGGCAGTTCGGTGAACTCCAGCCGACGGATTCGCTTGTACGGGGCCAGATGTTCCCGGCAGAAGGCCAGGATGGACACCGCGGTGTCGGCCGTGGGCTCGTGTCCGTTCGTCAGGACGACGTAGGCCTTCGGTACCGCCAGCCGGATCGGGTCCGGCGCCGGGACGACCGCCGCTTCGGCGACCGCTTCGTGTTCCAGCAGGACACTTTCCAGCTCGAACGGCGAGATCCGGTAGTCCGACGCCTTGAAGACGTCGTCCGTCCGGCCCACGTAGGTGATGTAGCCGCGTTCGTCGATCGAGCCGACGTCGCCGGTGTGGTAGAAGCCGTTCGCGAAGGCCGCGGCGGAGCGTTCCTCGTCGTCGGCGTAGCCGGCCATCAGCCCCACCGGCCGCTTGTCGAGGTCGAGACAGATCTCGCCCTCCTGCGCGCGCTCCCCGGTCACGGGGTCCACGAGTGCCACGGTGAAGCCGGGCAGCGGGCGGCCCATCGACCCCGGCACGACGTCCTGTCCGGGGGTGTTGGCGATCTGGACGCTGCTCTCCGTCTGCCCAAAACCGTCGCGAATCGTTACGCCCCAGGCCTTTTCGACCTGGTCGATCACCTCGGGGTTGAGCGGCTCGCCCGCGCCGACCACCTTGCGCGGCGGCGTCTTCAGCACGGTCAGATCCGCTTGGATGAGCATCCGCCACACCGTCGGCGGAGCACAGAAACTGGTGATCCCGCACCGTTCCATCTGCGCCATCAGCGAGACCGCGTCGAACCGTGCGTAGTTGTAGAGGAACACCGTCGCCTCGGCGTTCCACGGCGCGAAGACGTTGCTCCACGCGTGTTTCGCCCAGCCAGGCGAGGAGATGTTGAGGTGGACATCGCCCGGCTCCAGGCCGATCCAGTACATTGTGGACAGATGGCCGACCGGGTACGAGACCTGGGTGTGCTGCACCAGTTTCGGCTTCGCGGTGGTCCCCGAGGTGAAGTACAGCAGGAGCGGGTCTTCCGCCGCCGTCGGGCCGTCGGGCGTGAAGGTGTCGGCTTCGTCGTAAGCGTCCACGAAGGACTGCCAGCCCTCGACCCGCTCACCGACGGCGATACGCGTGTAGTCGCCCTCGACGTTCTCGAACTTGTGCGCGTCGACGGACCGGATCACGACGTGTTTCGCCGCGCCCCGCTCGACCCGGTCGGTGAGGTCCGCCGGGCCGAGCAAGGTGGAGGCCGGGATGATGACGGCGCCCAGTTTGATCGCGGCGAGGATCGTCTGCCACAGCTCGCCCTGGTTGCCCAGCATCAGGATCAGCCGGTCGCCCCTGGCCACGCCGAGCGAACGCAGCCAGTTCGCGACCTGATTGGACCGCCGCGCCATTTCCGGATAGGTCCAGCGGTTCTCGATGCCGTCCTCTTCGACGATCCACAGCGCGTACCGGTCCTGATTGGCCGGATCCGCCGCGACCACGTCGAACCAGTCGAGCGCCCAGTTGAACTCGTCGGGCCGGGGCCAGGTGAAGTCCCGATAAGCGGTTTCGTAGTCCTCGCGATGGGCCTGCAGATAGTCCCGTGCCTCGCGGAACGTGCGGTATGCCTCCGAAGCGCTCACGATCGTCCTCCTGGTCCGCTGGTTGGGCCGCCGGTTCTTTCTACTCCCCCTTGAACTCGGGCGCTCGGCGCTCGAGGAAGGCCTGCACGGCCTCGCCGAGATCCTTGCTGGGCAGGAACGCCGCGTTCCAGGCCGAGACGTAACGCAGGCCGTCCGAGACCTGACGTTCGGTGTTGGCCGAGAGGACGTTCTTGGTGCCCTGCACGACCAGCGGCGGGTTCGTGGCGATCTCCGCCGCCAGCTTGCGGGCCTCGGCCAGCAAGCTGTCCTGATCCGCGTAGACGTCGTTGACCAGGCCGATCTTCTCCGCGCGCGCGGCGTCGATGTCCTTGCCGGTCAGCGCCAGTTCGCGCAGGTGCCCCTCGCCGATGATCGGCGCGAGCCGCTGGAGGCTGCCGAGGTCGGCCACGATCGCGACCTTGACCTCGCGCACGCTGAACTTCGCGTCGGCGCTCGCGAGCCGGATGTCGGCGGCCGCGACCACGTCGACGCCACCACCGATGCACCAGCCGGAAATGGCCGCGATGACCGGTTTGCGGCATTCCGCGACCGAGGACACACTCGCCTGGAGGGTCCGGACCTCGTCGAGGAACCTGGTCCGCGGGCCCGCGAGCGCGTCGCCGCCGAGCATTTCGCCCCAGCTGGGCATCATCGCGGGCAGGTCGAGCCCGTAGGAGAAGTGCTTGCCACTCCCGGTCAGCACGACCGCCCTGACCTGCGGGTCCGCGTCGAGCGCGCGGAAGACGATCGGCAGCTCACGCCAGAAATCGGGGCCCATCGCGTTGCCCTTGGACGGACCGAGCAGCGTCACTTCGGCGACGTGCCCGTCGATCTCCACCTTGAGCGAAACGAGATCGGGAAGACTGTCAGCTGTAGCGGTCATGGGGTCATCTTGACTCATGTGATTGACAGGCTGCCAACGGCCACTGTGCCCGGCCGCCCCTGAGATGCTTTCCTGGTACCAGCGAGTACTACCGGTGAGTACCGACGATCGACGAAGGACGGTGGGATATGAGCCCGGCCAGCAGCGCCACCGCGGTCGCCGACCTGCCCGCGCCGGCCCCCGGACGGCGACGGGAACGATCCTCCCGGCCGATCGAACTGTCGGGATCCTTCACCCATGAGGGTCACCGGCTCGCCTACACCGAGTTCGGCTCCGGCGACCGGGTGGTCGTGCTCACCCACGGCATCATGCTGACGCGGCGGATGCACGCGCCGCTCGCCCGCAGGCTGGCCCGCGCCGGTTTCCGGGCGGTGACCCTCGACCTGCTCGGGCACGGCGATTCGGACCGGCCCACGGACTCCTGGCTCTACTCGATGCCCGCGTTCGCCGAGCAGACCGTCGCGCTGCTCGACCACCTGGAGATCGACGCCGCCGTCATCGGAGGGACGTCGCTGGGCGCCAACGTCGCGCTCGAAGTCGGCGTCGCCGCGCCGGAGCGCGCGCTCGGCCTGGTCGTCGAGATGCCCGTGCTGGACAACGCGATCGTCGCCGGGCTGATCACGTTCGCGCCCCTGCTCATGGCCGCCCGGTTCCTGCCGGTGACCGTGCAGGGCGTGGCGCTGGCGGCGAAACTCGTGCCGCACGGCAACCAGTGGGTCGACGTCGTCACCGACACGCTGTCCCAGCAGCCCGCGCCGATGGCCGCGCTCCTGCACGGCGTGCTCTTCGGCCGGATCGCGCCGCCCAAGTCGATCCGGTGCAGGATCGAGACCCCGGCGCTGGTCATCGGGCACGAGCGCGATCCGATCCACCCCTTCGGCGACGCGGACACCCTGGCCGCGGACATGCCGGCGGCCGAGTTCGTCCAGGCCCGCAGCCCGGTCGAGTTGCGCTTCGACCCCACCCGCCTGACCGACACCATCGCCGACTTCTCCGCGCGCTGCCATGACCGTTGAGCCGGCGCCGACCCGGGACGCGGGCGCGGAAGAACTGCGGACCGGGCGGCTGCTCTTACGCCGCCCGGATCCCGGAGACCTCGACGCGATCTTCGCCCTCCACACCGATCCGGAGGCCTGCGCGCACAACCCTTCGGATCTGCTGGAGACACGCAAGGAAGCGGAACTGCTGTTGCTCCGCTGGTCGCACCAGTGGAACCGGTACGGCTTCGGGTACTGGACGATCCGTCGGCACGACTCGGCGGAGCCGCTGGGGTTCTGCGGAATCAAGATCGTCGGCTTCCGGCGCCGCCCGGTGCTGAATCTCTTCTACCGCCTGTTCCCCGCTTCCTGGGGTTCCGGGTACGCCGGCGAGGCCGCCACCGCTGCGGTGGGCTGGGCCCGCGCCCACCGGCCGGACGACCTCGTGATCGCCCGCGTCCGGCCGGAGAACGTCGCGTCGCAGCGGGTGGCGCTGCGGGCCGGGCTGGTCCGCGCGGAGCACCTCGACACCCCGGGCGACGACGGCACCGACTGGTTCTTCGTCTCGGACCCCGGCTACGAAGGCTGAGCCAGCCCCGCTACCGGGCCGAAGACGATCACAGCGGGCGGCCGCACCCCGGCCGTCGCCGCGTCCTCGACCACCTTGTCCAAAGTGGAGCGGAGAACCCGCTGTGTGCGCATGGTGCCGTCCTCGATGATCGCCACCGGCGTGTCACCCGGCCGCCCCGCCTGGAGCGCCTTGGCGAACAGCGGAAGCCGCTCGACCCCCATCATCAGCACGATCGTGCCGCGCATCTTCGCCAGCTGATCCCAGTCCACCAGCGACTTCTCGTCGTCCGGCGCGACGTGACCGGACACCACGACGACCTCGTGCGCGACACCGCGGTGGGTCACCGGGACGTCCGCCGCGGCGGGGACGGAGAACGCGCTCGTGATGCCCGGGACCATCGTCACCGGGATGCCCGCTTCGGCGCAGGCGAGGACTTCTTCGAAGCCGCGGCCGAACAGGTACGGGTCGCCGCCCTTGAGCCGCACGACGAACTTCCCGGCCTTGGCCCGTTCGATGAGGGTGGAGTTGATCACGTCCTGGCTGGCGGCACGGCCGTACGGGATCTTCGCGGCGTCGACGATCTCGACATGGGGCGCGAGTTCGTCGAGCAGTTCGCGCGGGGCCAGCCGGTCGGCGACGACGACGTCGGCCCTGGCGAGGAGACGGCGGCCGCGGACGGTGATCAGTTCCGGGTCGCCGGGGCCACCGCCCACGAGGGCGACGCCGGGGAGGTCGTCGTGGGCGTCCGGCATCCGGCCGTCGGCGACGGTGCCCGCCCGGAGGCCGTCGAGGACGCTGTCCCGGACGGTGGCCGACCGCAGCGGCTCGCCGCCGGAGAGCACGCCGACCAGGAGCCCGCCGTGCCTGCCGGACGCCGGGGTGACCGCGCTGCCGAGATCGCCGTCGTCGGCGCGGACACAGAACACCCGCGCGCGTTCCGCCTCGGCGCAGACGGCGGCGTTGACCTCGGGGTCGTTCGTGCACGCCAGCGCGTACCAGGCGTCGGTGAGGTCGCCCTCGGTGTAGCGGCGTTCGTGCCAGACGATCTCGCCGGCGTCGGCCATGGCGCTCACCGACGGCGTGGTGTGCGGCGAGACCAGTTCGACCCGCGCGCCGGCACTGATCAGCCGGGGCAGGCGGCGCTGGGCGACCGTCCCGCCACCGATCATCACGACACGACGGCCGGCCAGGTCGAGGCCGGAGAGGTAATGCGGGTCATCCATGCGGGGCAGTGTAAGGATTCAGCGCCCCGGACCGCGATCCGAGTGAGAACCGCCTCAGCGCTCGAGCAGAGCCAGCAGCTCGGTGTTGCCGAACATCCTGGCCGCGTCGATCGCCGAGGGCTCCCCCGCCGTCGCGTCCGCGCCGCCCTTGAGGAGCGCCTTCACGACCTCGGGCTCGTTCTTGAAGACCGCCCCGGCGAGCGGGCTCTGGCCCCGGTCGTTCTCGCGGTTCGGGTCGGCGCCGCGTTCGATCAGCGCCGCGACGGTCTCCGCGTGACCGTGGTAGGCGGCGAGCATGACCAGCGTGTCGCCCCGGTCGTTGGTCAGGTTCGGCGAGATCCCCGCGTCGACGTACGCGGCGAGTTCGGCCGTCGCACCCGAGCGGGCGAAGCCGAACACCTTGGCCCACAACTCCAGCAGTTCGGGATCGAATTCCTCGGCCTGTCCGGGGTTCTCCGTCATGGGGCCGATTCTTTCACAAGGCCGCGGTCCGGGCGGTGCGTCGCACCACCCGGACCGGCGGTGTCAGCGCCCCGCGTTGGGGTACGGCAGCAACGCCATCTCGCGGGCGTTCTTGATCGCCGTGGCGACCTGTTTCTGCTGCTGGGGCGTCAGCCCGGTGACCCGGCGGGCACGGATCTTGCCGCGGTCTGAGATGAACTTCCGCAGCAGGTCGGCGTCCTTCCAGTCGACCTCGGTGATCTTGTTGGCGTGCAACAGGTTCGTCTTGCGCTTGTACGGACGGTCGCGGTTCGGCTTGCCCATCGCGCTCACCAGCTCGACTTCGTGACGCCGGGCAGTTCGCCGTTGTGCGCCATCTGCCGCATCCGGACCCGCGAGAGCCCGAACTTCCGCAGGTAGCCACGAGGGCGGCCGTCGGCGGCGTCGCGATTGCGGATCCGGGTCGCGCTGGCGTCCCGCGGCATCGCCTGCAGGGCCGACACGGCGGCCGCCTTCTCCTCCGGCGACGCGGAGGGCGAGGCGATGGTGGCCTTCAGCTCACGACGCCGTTCGACGTAGCGGGCGGCGACGACCTTGCGCTGCTCGTTCTTGGCGATCTTCGACTTCTTGGCCATCAGCGCTCCTCCTTGAACTCGACGTGCTTGCGCGCGATCGGGTCGTATTTGCGCAGCACCATGCGGTCCGGGTCGTTCCGGCGGTTCTTCTTGGTGACGTAGGTGTAGCCGGTGCCGGCGGTCGAGCGGAGCTTGATGATCGGCCGGATGTCGGTGCTCTTGGCCATCAGAGCTTCACCCCTTTCGCGCGGAGCTCGGCCACGACGGCTTCGATGCCCCGCTTGTCGATGGTCTTCATTCCCTTCACCGAGACCCGCAGCCGGACCCAGCGCCCTTCGCTCGGCACGAAGTACCGCTTGGCCTGCAGGTTCGGCTCCCAGCGCCGGGACGTGCGCCGATGCGAATGCGACACCTGCTTCCCGTAACCCGGTTTGCGGCCGGTGACCTGGCACACGGCGGACATATACCCTCCCAAGTTGATATCGGTTGTCGTTTTCATTTACTCTACACAGCCGAACCAGAACGCCCTCGACGCCCCGGAGCTTCAGTGACCGACAACCCCCGCGTGCCCCTCGTCCTGATCAGTGGCCTCGCACCGGGACCGAACGCCGACCTCGCCGAGCGGCTGCGCCTCGCCGAACCCGGCACCGCCGTCGTGCATCACGACCTGAGGCAGATTCACTCCGGAGTGGTCCGACGGCGCATCCGGCTCGGCGACCGCGACCAGCTGACGGTGCTCGAACTGGCGCACGGCTGCGTCTCGTGCACCCTGCGCGAAGACCTGTTGCCCTTGCTGCGCAAGCTCTCCCAGATGCCGCAGGTGCGGCGGATCGTGGTGCGGCTCGACGAGGCGATGGAGCCCGAACCGGTCAGCTGGGCGCTGCACAACGTCCTCGTCGGCGAGCGGCCGGTGATCGAGGACGTCGACCTGCGGGCCGTGCTGACGGTCGTCGACTGCGCGGGCTGGCTGGCCGACAGCACCGGCGACGACACGCTGGCCGAACGGAACCTGCTCGCCAGCCCCGAGGACGAGCGCACCGTCGCGCAGGTCGCGCTGTCCCAGGTCGAGTTCGCCGACCTGCTCGTCCTCGCCGGAGCGGCGACCGACGCCTGGTCCGCGGCGAAGGCCTCGGCCGTGCTCGACCGGGTCGCGCCGTCGATCCCCCGCGTCGAACTGTCCTCAGTGGGCGGAAAGACCGTGCTCGACGCCGTCCCCGCCGACGCCCGGCGCGGCGAGGTCACCGACATGCACGGACCGTTGCTGCGCGGCCAGCCGCCGTTGCACACCGACTGCGGGATCGGGCTGCTCACCTTCACCTCGCAACGCCCGTTCCACCCGGAGCGCCTCCACGACGCGATCGACGTCCTGCTCGACGGCGTCGTCCGCACCCGGGGACGGCTCTGGGTGGCGAGCCAGCCCGACATGGCGCTGTGGATCGAATCCGCGGGCGGCGGGCTCGGCGTCGGGCACGCCGGGCCGTGGCTCGCCGCGCCGGACGGCCCGGACTGGGCCGCCGTCTCCCCCGAACGACGCACCCTCGCGTCCCTGCGCTGGGACCCGCTGTTCGGCGACCGCGCGCAGGAACTGGTCGTCGTCACCGATCAGGCCACTCCCGACGAGATCGAAGCCGCGCTGAACGGGGCGTTGCTGACCGAGGAGGAACTCGCCGCCGGTGAGCAGGAATGGCTCCGCTACCCGGATCCGTTCGGCGAGTGGCACGAAGAACCGTGTGAGGACACGGAAACCGACCCCGAGAAACACGACGTGAACGCGTCGAACCGAAAGGACGAAACGCAGTGAAACCGGGAATCCACCCCGACTACCACCCTGTGGTGTTCAAGGATCTCTCCACCGGGGACGCCTTCCTGACCCGCTCCACAGCCACCTCGGAGCAGACCATCGAGTGGACCGACGGCAACACCTACCCGCTGGTGAACGTCGAGATCAGCTCGTGGTCGCATCCGTTCTGGACCGGCAATCAGCGGATCATGGACAGCGCCGGGCAGGTCGAGAAGTTCCACCGCCGCTACGGCCGTCGCGGAGGGTCGAAGTAATGGCCGTCCCGAAGCGGAAGATGTCGCGTAGCAACACCCGGTCCCGTCGCTCGCAGTGGAAGGCGGCCGTGCCGGATCTGGTGCCGATCAAGGTGAACGGCGAGACGAAACTCGTGCCGCGCAAGCTGATGAGGCATTTCCACGAAGGTGGGAAGTGACGACGCCGGTCACGGTGCTGTCCGGGTTCCTCGGCGCCGGCAAGACGACCGTGCTCAACCACGTCCTCGCCAACCGCGACGGGCTGCGGGTGGCGGTGATCGTGAACGACATGAGCGAGGTCAACATCGACGCCGCGCTGGTGCGGGACGGGAACAGCCTGTCCCGCACCGAGGAACGGCTGGTCGAGATGACCAACGGCTGCATCTGCTGCACCTTGCGCGACGACCTCCTGGAGGAGGTCTCGCGGCTGTGCGAGGACGGGCGGTTCGACTACCTGCTCATCGAATCGAGCGGGATCTCCGAGCCGATGCCGGTGGCGGCGACGTTCTCGTTCCTGGACTCCGCGCGGCTCGACACGATGGTGACCGTGGTCGACGCGGTGAACTTCGAGCGGGAACTGGCCGCCGGGGACGGCCTGACCGAACGCGGGCTGGACCAGTACGAGGGGGACGAGCGGACGGTCAGCGACCTGCTGATGGACCAGATCGAGTTCGCGGACGTCCTCCTGCTGAACAAGGCGGACCTCGTCCCGGCTCTCTCCCTAGACCGGCTGACGGCGGTGTTGCGACGGCTCAATCCGGCCGCCGAGGTCGTCGTCGCGACCCACGGCCGCGTCCCGCTCGACCGGGTGCTCGGCACCGGACGCTACGACGTCGAGCGGGCACAGGAAGCACCCGGGTGGGTGGCGGAACTCAACGGTGACCACGTGCCGGAGACGGAGGAGTACGGGATCTCCAGTGTCGTGTTCCGTGCCTCGCTCGCCTTCGATCCGGAACGGTTGTGGGACTTCGTCGGGCGGCTCGACACCGGGGAGTTCGGGACGGTCCTGCGGTCGAAGGGGTTCTTCTCGCTGGCGTCGCGGCCGGGGGTGACCGGGCTGTGGTCGCAGGCCGGTTCGGTCGCCCGGTTCGAGCCACAGGGGGTCGAGGAGGCACCGCGGCAGGAACTCGTGTTCATCGGTGTGGGGCTGGAGAAGGACGCGCTGCTGGACTCGCTTCAGGCCTGTCTGGCGGGCGGTCCGGCGGGTTCGGATCCGTTTCCGGAGTGGGAAGCGGTACACGTCCACTGACTAGCCTGCGGCAAGTACATGAAGGCCCCCTTCCTTGCGTCTAGCGCAAGGAAGGAGGCCTTCATGTACTTGGGCACGAGCGGACGAGGTCAGTGGTCGTCGTAGTGGTCCCCGTGCGCGGCGTGGCGGTGGCCGTCGTGCAGGTAGTCGACGTGATCGCCGTGCGGCACCGCGACATGGCCGCAGCCCTCGCCGTGGGCGTGGTCGTGACCCTGGTGCGGGACGTGATCGCCGGTCTCGCACTCGTCGAAGTGTCCGTCGTGGGCGCGGTGCAGATGCCCGTCGTGCACGTAGTCGACGTGGTCTCCGTGGGGTACGGCGACATGGCCGCATCCTTCGCCGTGAACGTGCGTGTGGCCGGCGTGTTCGATGTGTGCGGCGGTCATCACCGGGTCCTTCCTGTGCGGAAATGCCTGATCAGGCGGACGGTAGCACCGGCATACGAGCCCAGCAGCGCTCTCACCCGACCGAGTTCCCCCGGCTCACGCGATACGGCGGCGGTGCCCGGCCCAGAACGGTGCCCGGAGCGCCCGCTTGTCGATCTTGCCGATGGCCGTCAGCGGCAGCGCGCCGGTGAAGTCCACATCGGACGGTACGAAATGCTCCCGCCCGAAGAACTCCCTGGCGTGGGCCCGGACTTCCTCGGCCGACAGCTCTCCCGAGGCGACCACCACGGCGTGGACCCGTTCGCCCTCGCCGTCGTCGCCCGGCACACCGAACACGGCAACGGAACGGATCAGCGGATGCCGCGCGAGCGCGTTCTCGACCACGGTCGAGTACACCTTGGTGCCGTGCTCGCCGGTGATGATGACGTCGTTCGCCCGGTCCAGCAGGTAGAGATAGCCCTCGTCGTCGAACCGCCCGAGATCGCCGGTCCGCAGCCAGCCGTCCCCGATCGGCGCCGAACCGTGGTAGCCGTCCATCATGGACAGTCCGCGGACCAGGACCTCGCCGTCGTCGATCCGGGCCTCCATACCGGGGACGATCCGGCCGACGGACTCGAGCCGCTCCGGCCGCCCGTCGAGTTCCGCCGCGGAAATGCTCGCGATCATCGGCGCCTCGGTGAGCCCGTATCCCTGCCCGACCACCGGCCCGAACACGTCGAGTGCCTGGGCCAGCCGCCGCGGCGGAAGCGGGGCGGCACCCAGGGAAAGCTGCCGCACACTGCCGACGTCGGTCGACGTCATGGCCGGATGGTCGAGCACCGCCGCCAGCCGCGCGGGGGTGAGGGACAACGAGGTGATCCGGTGTTCCGCGATCGCCTCCAGTACGGCGCCCGCGTCGAAACCCCGCAGCAGCACCACGCTTTCCCGCCGCAGGATCGCGCCCAGCACGGTGGCGTTGCCGGTCATATGCGTCATCGGCGCGATCAGCAGGGTGCGGCCCGGCCCCGCCGGATCCGGCGCGAAGATATGGGCCATCCCGTCGTAGATCCCGCTGTGCCGGATGAGTTTGGGCGTTCCGGTGGTGCCACCGGTGGGGAACACGACGGCGACCGACCCCGGCACTTCCGCCGGGTCGGTACCGTCTTGGTCCACCAGTTCGTCGAGCGAGGTCACCCTCGCGTCGCCGTCGGGCCAGTCCGCCGCGTGCTCGGCCACCAGGGTCGTGACCCCTGCCGCCTCGACCGCGGCGAGGCGATCCGGCGCACTCGCCGACGCGGCGACGAGGAGGACCGTCGAACCCCGCAGCTGGGCGGCAATCTGCAGGAGGACCGTTTCGGGCCGGTTGCCGGCGTCGATGGCGACCACCCCGCCCTCGGGCAGTCCCGCGTACATCCGGCGTACGAGTTCGAGCGCCTGCCCGTAGCCGGTCTCCACGCCGTCCTGGACGAACAGCACCTCGTCGCCACCCGATCGAAGCGCGTCCAGCACCCGGGTCAGAAACAGACTCTCCACCGGCCGGACCCTAGCCCAGGCTCACGACCCCGAGCAGCACCCGCCACCGGACGACGCGGGTTCCTCGTAGGCGTCGTGCCAGTTCCACCATTCGTATGGCGGCGTCTGCGGGTAGCCCTCGGGCGAGTCCTCCCACTCCTCCTGCCGCCCCAGCGCGGTGATGTCGAGGTAGCTCCAGGTGCTGCCCATCGTCTCGTCGCCGCGATCGTTGACGAAGTACGTCCGGAACACCTGATCACCCTCGCGGATGAAGGCATTGGTCCCGTGCCACTCGTCCACGCCGAAATCGACGTCGAAGTCACTGGTTATCGTGTACCACGGCATCGTCCAGCCCATCCGCGTCTTCAGCCGCGCGATGTCCGGCTGCGTGCCTCGCGAGGCGAAGGCCAGCGTGGTGTCGCGGGCGTTCAGATGCGCGACGTGCGCGACCTGGTCGGCGACCAGCGAGCAGCCTTTGCAGGCGTGGTCGGGGAAGCCCTCCACGCCGGGATCGAAGAAGGCCCGGTAGACGATCAGCTGACGGCGTCCCTCGAACAGGTCGAGCAGGTTCACCGTCCCGGACGGTCCTTCGAACTCGTACGGCTTCTCGATCGCGAGCCACGGCATCCGCCGCCGCTCGGCCGCGAGCGCGTCGCGAGCACGGGTCAGCTCCTTTTCCTTCACCAGCAACCGAAGGCGCGCTTCCTCCCATTCGGCCGCGGACACGGTGTTCATCGCGCCAGCTCCGCGGGCAGCACGCTCTGCCGGTTCGGCTGCCCCTCGCCGGTGGTGATCAGGTCCCGCAGGCTGGTGCCGACGTAGAAGGTCCACGCCTTGTGGCAGACGTCGAAGCATTCGTACTCCGGGACGAGCCCGTGATGGGTGAAGCGCGCTTCGGTCTTGCCGTCCTTCTCCTCGATCTCGAAGGTGATCGTGGTGCCGACCCATTCGGTGTCGTCGCGGGTGAAGTCGAAGTGGTTCTCGAGGACCAGCCAGGAGACCTTGCGGCCCGGCACGGACTCGGTGATCCGGATCCGGCAGCGGTGAACCTCCTCGTAGTGGTACTCGAACTCGTCGCCGGTGTACTCGATCTCTTCCGACCACCACCGGCGGACGTCGGTGAAGGCGTCGTAGACCTGCCGCGGCGTCCGGTCCACGGTGAAGCTCGTCGTGAAGCTCATGCTGAACCCTCCAAATGGTCTTTCAGAGCCGCGAGCGGCCCGTCCCAATCGCGGGCGAGCGCGGCGAGGAACTGCTGGGCGACCTGCATCGGCGCCGAGTGCAGCCGGTAGCGGACGCGGCGCCGCTCCCCTTGTTCCGGGGTCACCAGGCCGGCGTCGGTGAGCAGTGCGAGGTGCTTGGCGATGGCCTGCCGAGTGATCGGCAGGCGTTCGGCCAGGTCGGTCGCCGTGGCCGGACCGCCCGAGGCGAGCGTGGCGAGGATGCTCCGCCTGCTCGGGTCGGCCAAGGCGACGAAGACCTGTTCGGCGATCGCTTCGATGTCAGGCGGCATCGAGGTATTCGATCAGTTCGTCCAGCTCGGCCGCCCACCCCTTCGTGTTCCCGTCGAACGCGACCTGGTGGACGTCGTCCGGCAGCTGGGAAAAACCGGTCTCGACGACGGTGAGCCGCGTGCCTCCGCCGTTCGGGGCGAGGGTGAACTCGACGTAGGTACGGCGAGGGTCGTCGTCGGGCAGACCGTAGATGTTCCAGGTGAAGCCGAAGATCTCGGGCTCTTCCACGCGCTCGACGCGCATGGTCGCCTTGTGCCCCTCGTCCCATTTCATCTCGGCGTCGCCGCCGGGCCGCAGGTCGATGCTGGCCTGGTTGCCGAACCAGGTGCCCAGACCCTCGGCCGTGGTCAGCGCGGCCCAGACCTTCGCGGGCGGGTGGGCGATCTCGACGGTGCGTTCGATCCGGTCGGGGAATCCCACGACAGCCTCCTCAAGTAGCAATCAATCGGTTGCTATAACTTTGTATAGCAACCGACTGATTGCGTCAAGGGGGGGGTCAGGCGGCCGTGTACAGCGCGCCGAGGAACTCGAGCAGCAGCCGCTCCCGCAGCGGACCGGGCGCCGTGGCCAGCAGGGCGTTGATCTCCGCCATCCGGGTGGGCAATCCCGCGCCGCCGCCCAGACCCGCCGCCGCCAGCAGTCCGGCGAACTGCTCCGGCGTCAGCGTCGCGGGATCCAGCGCGGCGACGAACTCGGCCACCTGCGGATCGACGACGATCGGTCCCGCTTCCCGGGCGGCCGCGACCGAACCAGCGAGATCGGCCAGGAAGTCCTTCTCGCTCCCCCGGTTGGCGGCCGTCACGGTCAGGTGCAGGTTCGCGGGCGACGACTCGTGGGCGAACTGCGGCTGGACGTACCAACCACGCTCGCGCATCTCGTCCGCGACGGTGAACAGGTCGAATCCGGCGTCATCCGCCACGGTGAACGCGAGCAGGGTCGACACCGGATCGCCGAGGACCCGCAACCTGTCCAGCGCCCCGATCCCGGCACGGAGCTCCACGGCCGCCTCGCGCGCCGCGGAAGCCAGCTTCCGGTAACCCTCTTCGCCGACATGACGCACGACGGCCCACGCGGCGGCGAGCGGTCCGCCGGAGCGCGTGCTCTGCAGCGTGGTGTTCAGCATCGTGTAGCCGGGCCAGTCCGCGCTGGCGAAGTACTGCGAACGGCGCAGCCCGGCGTCGGCGTGCAGCAGGACCGACACGCCTTTCGGGCAGTACGCGTACTTGTGGAGGTCCACCGAGACACTGGTGACACCGGGAACGTCGAAGCCGAACGGGCCGAGCCCCAGGTACGGCAGCACCCAGCCGCCGATGCAGGCGTCGACGTGGAACCGGACGCCGTCCAGCAACGCGGCGATCTCCGGGATCGGGTCGAGGACGCCGTGCGCGTACGACGGCGCGCTCGCGACGACGAGCACCGTGCTCTCGTCGACCGCGGCTGCCATCGCCTCGGGGACGGCGCGGAAGCTCACCGGATCGACCGGCACCGCGACCACGTGCACGCCGAAGAAATGCGCCGCTTTGTGGAACGCGGCGTGCGCGGTCGTGGGCAGCACGATGTTCGGCGTAGCCACGTCCGGACGCGCGTCGCGAGCGGCCAGGACGGCGAGCATGCACGACTCCGTACCGCCCGAGGTCACGGAACCGACCGTCTCCGCCGTACCGCCCAGCAGCCGCGCGGCGGTGCCGACGAGGTCGTTCTCCATCCGCAGCAGGCTCGGGAAAGCCGTCGGATCGAGCCCGTTGGCCGACGAGGCCAGCGCGTGCGCGGCGGAGCCGAGTTCGTCCACTTCGGACAGACCGCTGTCGTAGACGTACGCGAGCGTCCGGCCGCCGTGGGTCGGCAGGTCCCCCGCCCGAAGTTCCCGAAGCTCCTTCAGGATGTCCTCGGCGGTCACGACCGGCGCTCCAGGACCGACCTGCGCAGCAGCGGGATACCGAACAGGATCAGCACCGCCGGGAGGATCGACGCGCCGAGCAGGATCGCCGTCAGCGCGCTGTCCGGTTGCGCGGCACCCGGCGCGAGGCTGGACTGGTAGCCGCCGAACTGCAGCACCAGTCCCCAGATCCCCGGGCCGAGCGCCAGTCCCAGCGTTTCGGACGCGGTCCAGACCCCGGCCGCCACCCCGGCCCTGGTCTCCCCGGTCCGCTCCTCTTCGTCGCTGATCAGATCCGGCAGGATCGCCAGCGGGAACACCGAGATCCCCGCGTAGCCGACGCCGCAGAAGGCGACGAACACCATCGTGACGGGGAACGGGAACACCTTCGCGCCGAGAAGCCCGAACAGACCGACGCCGAACGCGGCGGTGGCGAGCCGGAACCCGACGAGCTTCCCGACACTCGCCCCGAGCTTGGGCCACAACGGCATCGTCAGCAGCGCCGGACCGACGAAACCGACGAACAGGACCGTGGCGTAGCCGGAACTGCCGAGGATCCGCTCGGCGAAGAACGGGATCGCGGCCAGCACCGTGCCGATACCGAGCGCCTGGACGAAGTAGACGCCGAGCAGCCAGCGGAACGGCCGCCACTGCGCGAGTGTCCGGAGCAGTTCACGCGGGCTCACCGTGTTCGGCCGCAGCGCGCCGACCGGCGCGTCCTTCAGCCCGAAGTACACGCCGAGGGTCGCCAGCAGGATGATCACGGCGATGAACACGCCCATGACGCGGTAACCGGTGACGCCGCCGACGAGTTCGGTGATCGCCGGGGCCCCGCCGCCGCAGATCAGGATGGCGACCGCGAGGAAGCCGATCCGGATGCTGGTCAGCTTCGTGCGTTCGTCGGCGTTGTCGGTCAGTTCGGCGGGCAACGCGTTGAACGGCACCTGGAAGAACGCGTACGCGGTGGCGCACAACAGGAACACGACGACGACGTAGATCGCGTCGGGCACCGGGCCGCCGAAGCCGGGGTGGGCGAACAGGGCCGCGAAGAGGATCGACACGCCGATACCGCCGAAGAGCAGGAACCGGCGGCGGCTGCCGGTGCGGACCATGTCCGCGTCCGACAGCCTCCCCGCGATGGGGTTGAACAGCACATCCCATGCCTTGGGAATGAACACGATCGCGCCGGCGACGCCCGCGGCGACGCCCATCGTGTCGGTGAGGTACTTCAGGAGGAGCAGGCCGGGAACCGTGCCGAAGGGGCCGGTGACGAACGAGCCGAGCGAGTAGCGGTACCTCGTCCGTGCTGGCAGGGCTGCCATGATCCTCCTCGAGGCGGTTCTCCCGATGAAGGCCTCAGTATTGGATCTTGGCCACCACCGGGTAGTGGTCGGAGGGAATCGTGCCACCGTCGTAATGCACGAGCTGTACCGGGCCGACAGCGGCGAGTGGACGGCCGCCCGCGCGTACGGCCCCGACGTAGTCCAGCGAGTCGCGGTAGGTCGCCGGAACGGACTTCGCCGCGTTCGGGTTCGTCGCCGCGTCGAAGGTGTACGCGCCTTCGCCCGTCGTGCGGAGAACACCGTCGAGGAAGGCCTCACCCTGCTGGACCTGGGTCCGGCCGAGGGAATCCTTGCGCGCTTGTCCCGCCCAGTACTCGATGTTCAGGTCGCCCGCGATGACGACCGGCTCGCGGGCGGGGGCGTATTTCGTGACCAGGTCACGGATTTCGCCGAGCTGCGCCATCCGGACGTCGTGCGCCTTCGGCAGCGTCTCCGGCCCCTCGTCGGCCTGCATGTGGGTGCCCGCGATCCAGACCGGCTTCCCGGCGACGACCAGACGGGCGAGCGCGGCACCCTTGTTCGACAGATAGTCCGCGGTACCGGAGTAGGAATTGCGGAAGACCAGCTGGTGCTGTTCGGTCACCGGTGCCTTGCTCAGCACGGTGACCCCGCCGTTGACCACGATCGGGGAATTCGAGCAGTTGCCGTTCACCGTGGTCCAGCCCGGCGACGTGGAGCAGTACTGGCCGACGAGCGGGGTCTGATGCGGCCAGACGTCCTTCAGCCGGTTTCGCAGTTCCTCCGCCTGGGCGCTGAACGCCTCGTCCAGGACGACGACGTCGGCGTCCTGCGCACGGATGACGTCCTCCGCCGCGCGAGCCCTGGCCTGTTTGTCCGAAGTGTTCGGACTGGCGATCCAGGGCAGCTGCCAGATGTTGAACGCCATGACCTTCACCGAGACCGCCGCTTGGGCGGGCAGGGCGGTTCCGGCGAACAGGGCGGCGGCGATGGCGAGTACGGCGAGCTTCCGCACGAAAGACCCTTTCGGTGTCAGGAAACGACGAACGTCCGCGAAGTCCCGCTGAACGCGGAGATCGCCCCGTTCCAGCCGTTCTTCCAGTTGCCGAAGTGGACCACGCGATACTTGCCGATCGGGGCGTTCGCGGGGATCTTCCAGTGGACGACGGCTTTCGATTCGGCGACGAACGTCCGCGCCCAGTGGTACTTCGTGTCCCAGTCACCGTCGTCGGCGTGGCGGACCCATTTGCCGTCGACCAGCCGTTGGATCTCCAGGAAGGTGCCGCCGCGCCGCAGGTCGTTCTTCGGATGCCCGGTGACGAACTCGACGACGACCTGCTCGCCGCGCGCGTAGGTGCTCTTCGCGTCGGTCAGGACGTCACCGAAGCTCTTGAACGCGGGCGGGCTGTCGAAGACGACGCCGGGCTGGAAGTTGATCAGCTTGCCGCGCAGATCGCGCGGCGTCGGGCCGTGCGGGACCGCTGTCCCCGCCTTCATCGCCGCCGCGAGTTTCGCGAATTCCTGCTGGTACGCCGGAAGCGTGTAGCGGCCGTAGAGGGTCGACGCGCCTTCGTACTGCTGCGAGTCGTACTCCTCCGGCGTGGTGACGTACTGGCTGTAGGCGTTGGCGTAGCCCTGGATGAGCACGTTCTCCAGCGGGACACCGAGTTCGGCGGCGACGGTCCGGCGCAGGCGCAGCCCGGCGACGATGGTCAGTTCGGCGGGCACGGCCACGAGGTGCAGCTGCCCGATCCGGACGAGCTGCAGCGGCAGGACCTCCGGCGTCCACGGATACGGCTTCATCGCGCCGAACGGCACCGCGATCACCTTCGGCGCGTGCGCGTCGGCGAGTGCCTGCGGGATTGGCGCGTCGATGCCGCCGAGCCAGTCGATGAACGGGTTCTTGACCCCTTCCGGCAGCGGCAGGCCGGGGCCGTCCTCGCGGCTGCCCGCCAGCATCGAGACGCCGATCGCGGCGGTGCAGGTGCGCTGCGGCCGCCCGTTCGGGGTGTACTTCGCGTCGACGGTCACGTCGGACATGTCCACGTAGCACATCCGGTGGTCGACGCCGCCCGTCACGGCCTCGGCGGCGGTGTCGAAGGCGCTCTTCGCCGCACGGAACTGGAGATCCCCGATGGTGCGGGTGTTCTCGAACTCGGTTTCGGGCGTGCCGGGTTCGAGGTTGAGATTCGGGCTCATGTCGCCGGTGTTGGTCTGCGGGAAGGCGGCGACGAACCGCGGGTTCCCGTCGAGGTAACGCACGCCGGCGTGGTCGTGCTCCCACTCGTAGGCGGCGTAACCCTTGTTGTCGCCGCTGATCAGGTGGTTGCCGTTGCTCATCGACGTCCCGTGCGTGGCGAACCAGCTGATCGCGCCGACGTCGACGCCGTTCTGACTGAATCGCAGCACCGTGACGGCCGGGTCGATCGCCTGCGGGAAGTGGTCCTTGTCGGCCTGCGGGTTCAGGTCGAAGGCCTTGCGGGAACGGTTGACACTCGCCTTGGTGAGCTCGGCGCGGCCGAGCCGGATCGACCCGGGCGCGAGGTTCGCGTGCGCGCGGCCGATGGCCTCGAAGATCCCGTCGACGTGCGCGTCGTACACCTGCTGTTGGAAGCCGAGGATCGCCAGATCGTAAGCGGCGTAATGGGAATCCCCGCCGCACGCGGAGTGGGTGTGCGTGGCGTTGAGCAGCACGTTCTGCTCGGTGTACAGGTCGCCGTACGCGGCCTGGAGCTTGCGAAGCACGCCTTGATGGACGGACTGGAACAGCGCGCCGAGGTCGGCGGTGACGAAGGCGATCCGCTTGGTGCCGTCGTCGACCACGAACGCCCGCGCCCGGGTGCGGAGGTGGATGCCGGCGGTCTGCTGCTGCGGCATCGAGTAGCCCATCATGCCGTTCTCGGCCGCCGGGCCGGTGACGTCGGAAAGGCCGACGCCGACGCGGAAACCCTTCGTCGGCGCCGCTTGCGCCTGCTGGGCGCCGAGCACGCTCGCCGCGACGGGCAACGCCGCCGCACCCGCGAGAACCCGCCTCCGGCTCACCGTCATGAGTCGCACCTCCCGGCCACGAACATGAACCGACTTCACGTTCGTGGCCGGGACGCTACGTGATGGGCCTCACTGCCGCAACCCCACGAAAGGCGGGCGCCTCACACACTGCTCAGCATGTCCACAAAGGATGTTCCACGACGGTCGAGTGTGGAGGATTTGGGACGTTCAACCTGGATCCACCGGTGTGGTGTGGGTGTTGGGGTGTGTCCGGGTACGCAAATGCCCTCTGGCTTGGGATGATTGTTCTTGC
The DNA here is from genome assembly GCF_001620365.2 of Amycolatopsis keratiniphila subsp. keratiniphila. Classification (GTDB taxonomy): domain Bacteria; phylum Actinomycetota; class Actinomycetes; order Mycobacteriales; family Pseudonocardiaceae; genus Amycolatopsis; species Amycolatopsis keratiniphila. Next base: position 58,502 of record NZ_LQMT02000029.1, on the reverse strand, counting down.
GACGGAACAAATCCACCTAGCGAGAGGGCATCTGCTGGATGCGATCTTCTCATACCGCCGGTTCGGTGTCGGTGAGGTTCGATGATGCGGGTCTGGTGTCGTGCGCGGGGCTGGTGCCGGTGCTGCGGCTGGCCGAGGACATCGGCCTGGGCGGGCTGATCGAACAGCGGGTTGACCTGGGGATTCCGGTCGGGGCGAACACGGACGCGAAAGCACTCTCGGTGGTGGCGGGCATGGTCGCCGGGGCGGACTCGATCGAGGACCTGGACGTGATCCGGCATGGTGGGATGCGCCGGTTGTTCACCGGTCTCCGCGCGCCCTCGACGTGTGGGTCGTGGTTGCGCGGGTTCACCCATGGCCACGTCGGTCAGCTCGCCTCGGCCGTGGCCGAGGCTCTGGTCCGGCTGGCCGGGCGGGTGCCGTCGCTGCTGGCCGGGGTCGAGCAGCTGGCGTTCATCGACATCGATTCCAAGATCAAGGAAACCTACGGTCACGGCAAACAGGGCAGCGGGTTCGCCTATAACGGCGTCCGCGGCCTGAACCACCTGGTCGCGACCCTCTCCAGCCCGGTCTGCGCGCCGGTGGTCCTGACCGCCCGGCTGCGCGGCGGGAACGCTGATTCCCGCCGCGGGGCGGCGTCGATGATCACCGAGGCGATCGGTCTCGCCCGCCGGGCCGGCGCGACCGGGACGGTCGTGGTCCGCGCGGATTCGGCGTTCTTCACCGGCCCGATCATCACCGCGATCCGCAAGGCGGGCGCCTGGTTCTCGGTCACCGCCCAGAAAAACGTCGCCACCCAGGCTGTGATCGACCGGATCGACGAGGATCAGTGGGACGAGATCGCCTACCGGCACCCGATCCCCGACCCCGAAACCGGCGAGTTGATCACCCACGCCGAGATCGCCGAAACCACCCTGACCGCGTTCACCAACACCACCCAGAACCCCGGCCGCCAGGTCACCGCCCGGCTGCTGGTCCGCCGCACCCCACGGTTCAAAGCCGACGCCCAGGGCGAGTTGTTCCGCACCTGGAACTACCACGCCGTGTTCACCGACACCGGCTTCGACCTGCACACCGCCGACGACTATCACCGCAAACACGCGATCATCGAACAGGTCTTCGCCGACCTCAACGCCGCAGCCCTCGCGCACTTCCCCTCCGGCCGCTTCCCCGCCAACCACGCCTGGCTCATCCTGGCCTGCCTCACCCACAACCTGCTCCGCGCCACAGGCTGCCTCACCAGCGGATTCCACGCCAAAGCCCGCACCGCAACCCTGCGCCGGCACCTGATCGCCATCCCCGCCCGCATCACCCGCACCGCCCGCCGCATCACCCTGCGACTACCAGCGAACTGGCCCTGGCAAACCGCCTACCAAACCCTCTTCACCGCAACACACCGAACAACCTGACCCCCGCTCCCACAACCAGACCACAGTGGACACACCGGATGCGACGGCCGGCGAACCACCCCGCCCACCAACCAAACACAAGATCAACAACCATCACCAAGACCAACCCACAACCACACCGGTGGATCCAGATTCAACGTCCCAAATCCTCCACACTCGAGTCACATCGTCAAGGGGACGCTCGCGTCTCGAATCTTGATCAACGGAGCAGTGGGGACACTCGACGTCCCTGATCCTCCGTTGATCAAGGTCGCAGCCGAGCGGGGAGGATTCCGGACACCGAACGCCCCAAATCCTCCACACAACCTGTCGCATCCAGAGGACTAAATGCATGCTGGGAGCGGGCTACCCGCGGGTCTCGGCCACCTTCGTGAGCGTCGCCGCATCCCCCCGCAGCAGCAACGTGGTCACCACGGTCTCCTCCCACACCGCCAGTTCGTCGCGGATCTTCTCCGCCGGCCCGATCAGCGACGTGTCCTCCACCAGCGATGTCGGGATCGCGGCGGTCGCCTCGTCCTTGCGCCCGGCCAGGTACAGCTCCTGGACCTTGTCGGCGACGTCCTCATACCCCATCCGGGCGAAGACGTCGTGGTGGAAGTTGACCGATTTCGCGCCCATACCGCCGATGTAGAGCGCGAGCGACGGTTTGATCCAGCTCGCGGCCTCTTCGACGTCGTCGTGGACGAGCACCGGGACGGACGCGGCGACCTCGAAATCGTCGAAACCATGCCGGGCACCGGGGCGCGAGAAGCCTTCCTGCAACGCTGTCCGGTAGAAGGCGTCGCTCTTGGGCGAGAAGAACAACGGGAGCCAGCCGTCGCAGATCTCCGCCGACAGCGCCACGTTCTTCGGTCCCTCCGCGGCGAGGAAGATCGGGATCTCCTTGCGGAACGGGTGCACTGTGGACTTCAGCGGCTTGCCGAGCCCGGTGCCACCCTGCAGCGGCAACTGGAAATGCCGCCCGTCATGCGTCACCGGCGCCTCACGCGCGACGACCTTCCGCACGATGTCGACGTACTCGCGGGTGCGCGCGAGCGGTTTCGGATACGGCTGCCCGTACCAGCCTTCGACCACCTGCGGCCCGGACGCGCCGAGCCCGAGCACGAACCGCCCGCCCGACAGATGGTCCAGCGTCAGCGCGTGCATCGCCGTCGCGGTCGGGGTACGCGCCGACATCTGGACGATGTCGGTGCCGAGCTTGATCCGGCTGGTCGACGCGCCCCACCAGGCGAGCGGGGTGAACGCGTCCGAGCCGTAACCCTCGGCGGTCCACACCGAATCGAAGCCGAGTTCTTCGGCCCGCAGGATCGCGTCCAGCGCGCCCTCCGGTGGGCCGGAGGACCAGTAACCGAGGTGGTAACCAAGCTTCATCGAGGCTCCTCGTCAGACGTTCGGTGAGTAGTGCTCGGGTTTGCCCCGCTCCGAAAGCGGCGGGAGGTTCCTCGCGGGAGTCTCGACCAACGGCGCGTCCGGGGCCAGTTCGCCACGCTCGCGGCGCCAGCCCGCCCTGGCCCGCGGGTGGTAGCGGCGATCGCGCGGGACCAGCTTGAACGCCGCGTTGATCAGCTTCCCCACCCGGCGGTGCCGTCGCTCGTCGCGTTCGGTCCACGTGTAGCCGAGCCGCTCGCGGATCGGCGGGTCGTACAGGCCGATCGTCAGCCAGACGAAGTTCCGCGCCACGTGCCCGCGCACGAGGTTCCACGCGAAATCCGGCAGCCAGGTCAGGAAATGCGGTTTGGCTATGTCCCCGATCTCGAGGACGTCGCGCGTGGCCTTGTTGTCCTCCAGCACGTCCTCGCACATGCGCTTCCAGTACAGCTGGAAGTCCTCCCACGACTCCGGCACCGGGCGCATGCTCATCCCGTACATCTCGTACCACTGCACGTGCTCTTCGAAGAGTTTCCGCTTCTCGGCCTCGCCGATGCCGCCGCAGAAGTTGTCGGCGATGAGGATCGCGCTCACGAAGAACGTCGAATGCGCCCAGTAGAACGTGTCCGGGTTGAGCGCGTGATAGCGCCGCCCGTGTTTGTCGACGCCCTTGATCCGATCGTGGTAACCCCGCACCTCCAGCGCGGTCTGCCGCGCCCGCGGGCCGTCGTAGATCACTCCCCCGATCGGGTAGAGCGAGCGGAACAGCCGCTGCCAGCGCTCCTCGAAGAACCGCGAGTGCTCTTCGACGCCCGCGCCCAGCTCGGGGTGCATGTTCTGCATGGATCCGGCCCAGAGCGCGATGAGCAGCCCGCGCCAGTCGCCGAAGTACTTCCAGGTCAGCGAATCCGGTCCCAGCGGCCGCGGCTGCGTCATCCCCGGTCTCCTCAATGAGCTGGTTAAATTGACCACAACTGTTGTCAGGTTAAAGTTGACAACGGCCGTAGTCAACAAGAGGAGCCGATCATGGCCGGCCGCAGCTGGGCAGGCACGACCCTGGACGACCGCAAGGCCGCGAGGCGGGGACAGCTCGTCGACGCGGGCCTCGACCTGCTCGGCACCCAGGGCAGTGCGGGGGTGAGCGTCCGCGCGGTGTGCCGCCACGCCAAGCTGACGGAGCGGTACTTCTACGAGAGCTTCGCCGACCGCGAAGAACTGGTCGTCGCGGTCTACGAGCACATCGGCGAGCAGGCCCGGCAGGCGCTGGTCGACGCGGTCAGCGACACCGCCGAACCCGCCGAACGGGCGAAGGCCGCCGTCCGCGCGTTCGTCGAGTTGATGCTCGACGACCCGCGCAAGGGCCGGGTGCTCCTGCTCGCGCCGATCACCGATCCCGCGCTGACGACGCGCGGGATCGCGCTCCTCCCCTCCTTCGCCGAGCTGGTCAGCGGACAGCTGTCGCACGGTGACGCGGCCGAGCGGCAGATGACCTCGATCGGACTGGTGGGCGCGCTGAGCAACGTGTTCATCGCCTACCTCGACGGCTCGCTCAAGGTGAGCCGCGAGCGCCTGATCGAGCATTGCGTCCGCCTCGTGCTCGGCGCCGACCGTCAACCCTGACCGCGTTCGGCGACCAGCTGCAGGGCGATGTCGATGATCATGTCCTCCTGCCCGCCCACGTACTTCGCGGCGCCGACGCGGTAGAGGATCTCGTGCGCCGGGACGTCGTAACGTTCCGCGGCACGTTCGGCGTGCAGGAGGAAACTCGAGTACACCCCGGCGAAACCCTGCACGATCGACGACCGGTCCATCACCGGCAGCCGGGTGATGTAGGGCTTCACGACGTTCTCGGCCGCGTCCATCAGCACGTCCTTGTCGACGCCCGTGCGGATCCCGAGCCGCTCGAAGGTGGCAGCGAGGACCTCGGTCGGCGAGTTGCCGGCGCCCGCGCCGAGTGCCACGAGCGAGCCGTCGATCTGCCGCGCGCCCGCCCGGTAGGCGAGCACCGAGTTCGCGACGCCGAAGCTCAGGTTCTGATGCCCGTGGTAGCCGACCTGCGCCTCGTCCCCGAATTCGGCGACCAGCGCGGCGACGCGTTCGCTCGCGTCCTCCAGGATCAGCGCCCCGGCGGAGTCGACGACGTACACGCACTGGCAGCCGGCGTCGACCATGATCCGGCCCTGTTTCGCCAGCGCCTCGGGCGTGGACATATGGGACAGCATCAGGAAACCGACCGTCTCCAGCCCGAGCTCGCGCGCCGCGCCGAAGTGCTGGACGGAGACGTCGGCCTCGGTGCAGTGGGTCGCGATCCGGACCGCGCCGGCGCCGAGGTCCGCGGCCACCCGCAGGTCGCCGACCGTGCCGAGACCCGGCAGCAGCAGCACCGCGATCTTCGCGTGCCGTGCCTCGTCGACCGCCGCCTCGATCAGCTTCCGTTCGTCCACAAGGGAAAACCCGTAGTTGAACGTCGAGCCGCCGAGCCCGTCGCCGTGGCTGACCTCGATCAGCGAGACCCCGGCGTCATCCAGCGCCCGGACGGTGTCGCGCACGTTCTTCTCGGTGAACTGGTGCGCCATCGCATGGCTGCCGTCGCGCAGGCTCGTGTCGACGATCCGGACCTCACGGCTCACGTCGTCCCAGCTCATGCCGCCACCTCCTGAGTGGCCAGGAGGTCACCGACACGGGCGGCCGCGGCCGTCATGATGTCGAGATTCCCGGCGTATTTCGGCAGGAAGTCCCCGTTCCCGGCGACCTCCAGGAACACCGCGACCCGTGCCTGCCCGCTCCAGCCAGGCCGGGGCGGGTCGTACTGCGGATCCGCTTTCAGCGTGTAGCCCGGCACGTATCCCTGGACGGTTTCGACCATCCGGTGGATGGATTCGCTCACCGCGTCGAAGTCCGCGTCCGGGTCGATCGCGCAGAACACGGTGTCGCGCATGATCATCGGCGGTTCGACCGGGTTGATGATGATGATCGCCTTGCCGCGGCTCGCTCCCCCGACGAGTTCGATCCCGCGCGCCGTCGTCGCGGTGAACTCGTCGATGTTCGCGCGCGTGCCCGGCCCGGCCGAACGCGACGAGACGGACGCGACGATCTCGGCGTAGGGCACCGGCGTCACCCGCGAGACCGCGTGCACGATCGGGATCGTGGCCTGGCCGCCGCAGGTGATGAGGTTGACGTTGGGCACGTCGAGCCGTTCGGGCAGGCCAACCGCGGGGCAGGTGAACGGGCCGACCGCGGCCGGGGTCAGGTCGATCGCGCGGATCCCGGCGGTGGCGTAGCGCGGCGCGTTCGCCAGATGCGCCTTCGCCGAAGTCGCCTCGAAGACCAGGTCCGGCAGCTCGTCCCGCGACAGCAGCCAGTCGACACCGCCGGCGGAGGTCTCCAACCCCAGCTCCGCGGCCTTCGCCAGCCCGTCCGACTCCGGGTCCACGCCGACCATGTACCGCACCTCGACGTGCTCGCTGCGCCTCAGCTTCGCGAGCAGGTCGGTGCCGATGTTTCCGGGACCGACGATCGCGGCCACCGCTTTCCGTTGCGCCATGCCAGGTGACGCTCCCCGAGCGGATAGGGCACACTCAACCCATGCGTGCCGCTGGGCGGAACGACGACCCGGAACGAACCGGAGCGGACGGCCTCGTCGCCGCCCGTATCTCCGCGCTGCTCTCCGCCTTCCGCCCCGGCGACGACGCGCTCGGCGTCTCCGAGCTCGCGCGTCGGACGGGGTTGGCGAAGTCGACCGTCCACCGGCTCACCGGGCATCTGGTCGCGACCGGTCTGCTCGAACGCGAGGGCGCGGCGTTGCGGCTCGGGCTCAAGCTGTTCGAGATCGGCCAGCTGGCGGTCCGGCGCCGAGGGCTCGTCGAGGCGGCGCGGCCGTATCTCGCGGATCTGCGCGAGGCGACCCGCAACACCGTGCACCTCGCGGTCCTGGAAGGCACCGAGGTGGTCTATCTCGACATCCTCCGGGGGCCCGACGCGCCGTCACTGCCGTCCCGGATCGGTGGCCGGTTCCCCGCGCACGCCACCGGCGTCGGCAAGGCGATCCTCGCCTTCTCGCCGGAATCCGTGGTGACACAAGTGATCGAGGCCGGGTTGCCCCGCGTCAGCGTACGGACGATCACCGCCGCCGGTCTGCTTCGCCGTCAGCTGACCAAGATCCACGATGAAGGAATCGCGTTCGAACGGGAGGAGTCCGGCGTCGGCGTCGTCTGCGCCGCGAGCCCGCTGCTCGACGCGCACGGTGTCGCGGTGGCGGCGTTGTCGATCTCCGGCTGGTCGAATCGCATGCACACCAACCGCGTCGCGCCTGCGGTCCGGACCGCGGCTTTGGCTCTTTCCCGCACCCTGTAACGGCTTTACGCGACGAGCCCGCGGCGGACCAGCTCCGGCCGCACTCCTTCGCCGAACCAGTACGCCTCTTCCAGATGCGGGTATCCGGACAGGACGAACTCCTCGATGCCGTGCGCGTGGTACTCCTCGATGAGATCGGCCACCTCGCTGTGGCTGCCGACGAGCGCGGTGCCCGCCCCGCCGCGCACCAGGCCGATCCCGGCCCACAGGTTGGGGTACACCTCCAGCCCGCGGACGCCACCGCCGGTCTTCCCGCCGTGCAGCGCGGCCATTCGTCGCTGGCCGACGGATTCACTGGCGGACAACTGTTTCTGGGTATGGGCGATCCGCTCCGGGTCGATCGCGTCCAGCAGTTTTCCCGCCTCGGCCCAGGCTTCCGCCGACGTGTCACGGGAAAGCGTGTGCAGCCGGATGCCGAAACGGATCTTGCGACCCTGCTCCTCGGCGAGTTCGCGGACTTTCGCGATCTTCTCGGCGACCTGCGCGGGCGGTTCGCCCCAGGTCAGGTAGACGTCGGCGTGCCTCGCCGCGACCGGCAGTGCCGCCGCGGACGACCCGCCGAAGTAGATCGGAGGGACCGGATCAGGCGCCTCCCGCGTGGTCGCCCCCTCGACCTTGAGATGCTCGCCGTCGAAATCGAACGGCTTTCCGGTCCACACCCCGCGCACGATCTCGAGGAACTCGCCGGTGCGGGCGTACCGCTCGTCATGGTCGTGCCAGTCGCCGAATCGGCGCTGCTCGACGGCGTCGCCGCCGGTCACGACGTTGAGCAGCACGCGCCCCTGCGAGATCCGCTGGAACGTCCCGGCCATCTGCGCGGCCAGCGTCGGCGAGATCGTCCCGGGACGGAACGCGACCAGGAACTTGAGGCTTCGCGTTTCGCGGATGAGCGCGGCCGTCGTCAGCCAGGCGTCCTCGCACCAGGTGCCGGTCGGTGTCAGGACGCCTTCGAAACCGTTGGCCTCGGCGGCGCGGGCGATCTGCGCGAGATAGTCGAGGCTCGGCTCACGCGCGGAGGACGCCCCGGCGGCGCGGCTGGCGTGGAAGTGCTCGACGATCGTCCGGCCGTCCCCGGTGGTGGGCAGGAACCAATGCAGCTTGAGCGTCACGGTTCCGAGCTTCGGCTTCCGGGGCGGGCCGGGTCAATCGGCGGGCTCCGCGTCCCGCGATCTGGACGCGTTCAGTCCTCTGGATGCGCCTCAGCCGCCGAACATCAGCCGCCATTCCTCCAGCGACTTCGGCTGGAACACGAAGTTCGTGTCCTTCACCCGCGACAGGTTCGCAGACGGCTCGGCGGAGTACTGGTGCCCCGGATAGACGACCGGATCGCCGTCCAGCCCGGCCAGCCACTGCAGGCTCCGGTAGATGGCTTCCGCGTCGCCGCCGGGGAAATCGGTCCGGCCGCAGCCTTCGAGGAACAGCGTGTCCCCCGAGACGAGCTTCCCGTCGACCAGGAAGCACTGACTGCCAGGTGTGTGGCCCGGTGTGTGCAGCAGCCGGATCGGCACCGCGCCGACCTCGAGGACCTCGTCGTGCTCGTGCGAACGCAGATCGGTGCCGGATACGCCCGTGGTGCGGCGGACCCACTCCGTTTCGGCGCCGTTGACGTGGATCGGCACCTGGACGCGCTCCAGCAGTTGCGCGATCCCCGGCAGCGAGAACCCCATCATCTCGCCGCCGACGTGGTCGGGGTGGTGATGCGTGGCGAGGACGCCGGTCAGCCGCATGCCGTCGGCTTCCAGCAGGTCCAGCAGATCACCCACGGCGTACGCCGGGTCGACGACGACGGCCTCGTTCGTCTCCCGATCGCCGATCAGGTAGGAGAAGTTGACCATCTGCGTCGCGATGGGATCCCCGACCGCGAAGTCACGGCCCGCGAGCAACTGCCGGAAGTACAGCCTGTCAGCCATGGCGCACACCTTACGGCGCTACTCCCCCGTGGTTCCGTCGGCCAGCTCCCGCAGGACGTCCAGATGCCCGACGTGACGCGCGGTCTCCTGAAGCACGTGGGCGAGCACCCAGCGCACGGTGAACTTCCCCGACCTGCGCGCCCGGTCGTCCGGCGAGATGCCGGCCAGCGACGACTCCGACAACGCCCACTCGGCGCGGTATGCCTCGACGACCGAGCGCGGGTCGTCGTCCTCGGCCAGGTCCCAGCTCGGATCCGGTGAGCCTTCCCACAGCGACGGCAGATCCGCGCCGCCCGCCTCGATCGAAAGCCACCAGCGTTCCACCGCGGTCAGATGCTTGAGCACTCCCAGCGCGCTCATCCGCGGGGACGACGGCAGGGGTGTCGCGACCGCCTGTTCCCTGGTCAGCCCGGCGACCTTGTTGACCGCCGTGGCGCGCAGGAAACGCAGGAAGTCCCACTGGATCCCGGTTTCGTCCTCGGCGATCCCGTCCGGCCAAGCCCGCTCCACCGGCTCGACCCGACTCGAACTCGTGTTCGACATGGACTCACTCTACACATACGGCGAACTCGCGTGATCAGACGGCGAACTCGCGTGATTGAGCGGCGAACTCGCGTGATTGAAGGCGGGACTCGCGAGATCTCGGGGTGGGCACCGCAGGGCTAGGCTCGGGATCCATGTGGTGGGGATTGATTTGCGCGTTCTTCGCGGCCTGTGCCTACGGCGTCGCTTCGGTGATGCAGGCGATCGCCGCGAAGGCGACTTCGGGCGCCGAAGACCGCGTCGATCCCCGGTTGCTCGTGCGGGTGCTGCGGCAGTGGAAGTTCGTCGCGGGGCTGGCGCTGGACGTCATCGGGTTCGTCGCCCAGGTGGCCGCGCTGCGCGTGCTGCCGCTGTTCGTGGTCCAGGCGGCGCTGGCGGGCAGTCTCGCGGTGACCGCGGTCGCCGCGCGGACGCTCGGCGTCCGGCTGGGCCGTCGCGAATGGACGGCGGTCGCGGTCGTCTGCGCTGGGCTCGCTTTGCTCGGGATGTCGGCGGAGAGCGAGGGTTCGGAGCCGACCGGGCTGGGTTTCCGGCTCGTGCTGATCGGCGCGGTGGTCGTCCTCGGCACGGCCGGGATGTTCGCGGGCCGCGCGGCACGGCGGATCCGGACACCGGCGCTGGGCCTGATCGCCGGTCTGTGCTTCGGTGTCGTCGCACTGTCCGGCCGCGCCCTCACCAGCCTCGCCCCGCTGGATCTGCTGACCGACCCGGCCACGTACACGCTGGGTGTGGCGGGCGCGCTGGCGATGTTGTTCTACGCCACCGCGTTGCAGCGCGGCAGTGTCACCACCTCGACCGCGATGATGGTGATCGGCGAGACCGTCTTCCCGTCCCTGAGCGGCGTGCTCGTGCTCGGCGACACCACGCGACCGGGTTTCGCGGCCGTGGCGGCGGTCGGTTTCGTGCTCGCCGTTTCCGCCGCGCTCGCGCTGGCCCGCTTCGGCGAGCCCGCCCCGATCGAGCCGGTCAGCGCGCAGCCGGGCTGACCCCGCGCCGGGACACCAGCAGCCAGGCCAGATACAGCCCGCCGATCGCCCCGGTCACCAGGCCCACGGGCAGGCCCGCGAAGAACTGCTGCGTGACCAGATCGCTCGTGACCAGCAGAAGCATGCCCATCAGCGCGGCGGCGGCGAGCCCCGGTCCCGAAGAGCGGGTGAGCCGCTTCGAAAGCTGCGGCGCGGCGAGGGCCAGGAACGCGATCGGCCCGGCGGCCGCGGTCGCGATCGAACACAACCCGACACTGACGGCGAGCAGCACGATCCGGCTCCGCTGGACCGGCACGCCGAGCCCCATGGCCGAGTCGTCGCCCATCTCCAGCAGGGAAAGCCTTCTGCCGTAGACGAACCCGGGCGGAAGCAGGACAGCGAGGGCGATCGCGACCGGGACGACGTGCTCCCAGCCGCGTCCGTTGAGCCCGCCGACCAGCCAGGCCTGCGCCGCGAGCCCGTCCTGCCAGGAGGCCCTGGTGATCAGGTAGGAGTTGAACGCGATGAGCATCGCGTTCACGCCGATGCCGACGAGGATCAACCGGAAGGTGTGCACGCCACCCTTCAGCGCGAGCAGCGCGATCAACGCCGCCGTCGCGACGCCGCCGACCAGCGCGCCCAGCGACACCTGGAGCATGCCGCCGTGCACCACGATGATCGTCAGCAGCGCACCGGCCGCCGCGCCTTCGGTGAAGCCGATGAAATCGGGGCTGCCCAAGGGATTCCCGGACAGGCTCTGCAGGATCGCGCCGCTGACCGCGAGCGCGCCGCCGACCAGCAGGGCGGTCAGCAGCCGGGGCAGCCGCAGCGTGGTCACGATGAACTCGGTGGCCCGGTCGCCGAAACCGAACAGCGTCTGGATGACCTCGCCGACGGAGAGCGGGTAGTCGCCGGTGGTCATGCTGACCGCGCCGACGAAGAACACGGCGACGGCCAGCAGGGCGACGACGATCGCGGCCCGCGGGGTGACGCGCAGGGAAAGCCCGCCGCCCGGGGTGCGCAGGACGCGGGTGCTCATCCGTGGGTGCTCCTTGGTGATCACAGGCGGGCCAGCTTCCGGCGGCGGCACAGCGCGATGAACACCGGCGCCCCGAGGAACGCGACGACGATCCCCGCCTGCAGTTCCTCCGGAGGGTTCAGCACGCGGCCGACGACGTCGGCGCCGATCAGCGCGATCGGCGCGAGCAGCATCGAGTACGGCAGCACCCAGCGCTGATCCGGGCCGACCAGCATCCGCGCGGCGTGGGGCACGGCGAGCCCGAGGAACAGGACCGGCCCGATCGCCGCGGTGCCCGCGCCGCAGAGCAGCATCACCACGACCGCGCCCAGCACCCGGGTGCGGCCCACGTGGGCGCCGAGCGCCTTGCCGGTCTGGTCACCGAGCGCGAGGACGTTGAGCGGGCGCGCGAGCAGCAGCGCGATGATCACGCCGAGCACGACGAACGGCGAAATTTGCAGGAAGACGTCCCATTTGCGGCCGCTGAGCGAGCCGACGTTCCAGAAGCGGAACTGGTTGAACGTCTCCGGCATCAACAGCAGCACACCGACGATGTACGCCTGGAGCACCGCCATCACAGCCGAACCGGCGAGCACGAGCCGGTCCGGCGTGGCGCTGCGGCCCGCCGAGCCGAGGACGTAGACCACGATCGAGGCGATCGCGGCGCCGGCGAAGGCGAACCAGATGTAGCCGAGCACGCTGGTGACACCGGCGAACGCGATCCCCGAGACGACGGCGGCCGCGGCACCGGTGTTGACGCCGAGCAGGCCGGGGTCGGCGAGCGGGTTCCTGGTGAGCGCCTGCATCACCGCGCCCGCGAGCCCGAGCGCCGCGCCGACGACCAGGCCCAGCAGGGTCCGCGGGATACGGAGGTCGTGGATGATCACCGCGTCGGTCGAGCCGTCGTTGTGCCACAGCACCGACCAGGTGGAGGTGAACGGGATGCTCTTCGACCCCACCCAGATGCTGAGCAGGAACACGAGCGCCAGCAGCGCGAGCCCGACCACCAGACCGCCGGCGCGGAACGTCCGTGCCGCCGTGCTGGGCGGGGACGCCGCTTCGGGCGGGCGTTCGGTGACGACCACGGGACCTCCTTCGAGTGAGGCGAGGCTAACCGAACGCCGGAGTTCACCTCAACGAGCTACCTACTTAGACTAGCCTTACCTACCCCGCGAACTAGGAGGCGCCGGTGACCGCAACGGCCACCACCAGCCGAAGCGTCCTGCGCCAGGCGATTTCCGGGCAACGACGGCAGGTCACGCTCGCATCCGTGCTCGCGGCCGGGCACCAAGGCGGCGAAGCACTCGTTCCGGTGATCATCGGCGTGGTGATCGATCAGGCGGTCGACGGCGGCTCCGTGGGCACGCTCGTGTTCTGGCTCGCCGTGCTCGCCGTGGTCTTCGCGGGACTGTCCTACAGCTACCGCTTCGCCGCGCGCGCGGCCGAAGGCGCGTCGCTGCGGGCCGCGCACGACCTCCGCATCGCGATCAGCCGTCGCGTCCTGCATCCCGGCGGGGGCGCCGACAACGGCAAGCTCGCCGGGGAACTGGTCAACATCGGCACCAGCGACGCGCAACGCGTCGGAGTGGTGAACGCGGTGCTGCCGTTCGGGATCGCGGCGCTGGCCGGGGTGCTGGTCAGCGCGGTCGCCCTCCTGCGCATCTCGCTGCCGCTGGGGCTCCTCGTGCTGCTGGGCACGCCACCGCTGCTGTATCTCGCGCATCTCATCGGCAAACCGCTCGAACGCCGCAGCGAGGCGGAACAAGAGCGGTCGGCGCATGCATCGGGGGTCGCCACGGATCTGGTCTCCGGGTTGCGGGTGCTCAAGGGCATCGGCGCCGAACCGGCCGCCGTCGCCCGCTACCGCGACACGAGCCAGGACTCGCTCAAGGCGACACTGCGCGCCGCGCGGGCCAAGGCCTGGCACGACGGCGCGGTGCTCGCGCTGACCGGCGTCTTCATCGCGATCGTCGCCCTCGTCGGCGGGCATCTCGCGTCGTCGGGGTCGATCAGCGTCGGCGACCTCGTCGCGGCCGTCGGGCTCGCCCAGTTCCTGCTCACGCCGTTCCTGATCTTCTCGTGGGTCAACGGCGAGCTCGCGCAAGGCCGCGCGTCCGCGTCCCGGGTCGCCGACCTGCTGACCACGCCCGCCGCGGTCGAACCGGGCGACGGCGAACTCCCGTCGCCCGCCGGCGGGAACGTGCGGCTCGACGCGGTCTCGTACGGCAGCCTTCGCGGTGTCGACCTCGACGTCCCGGCCGGGCAGCTGATCGGCGTCGTCGCCGCGGATCCGGCCGCCGCGACCGATCTGCTCGACTGCCTCGGCCGCGCGGCAGACCCCGCCGAGGGCCGGGTGCACGTCGACGGGGTGGATCTGTCCACTGTGGACCCCGAACGGGTACGGGAGGTCGTCCTGGTCGCGGCACACGACGCGGATCTGTTCGAAGGGACACTCGCGGAGAACGTCCACGCCGGGGACGGCCCGCTCGACGAGGCACTGGCCGCGTCGGCGGCGGACGAGGTCGCCGCGGCGCTGCCGGACGGCACCGGGACCGCGGTCACCGAACGCGGACGTTCCCTCTCCGGCGGCCAGCGGCAACGGGTCGCGCTCGCCCGCGCGCTCGCCGCGGACGCGCCGGTGCTCGTCGTCCACGACCCGACGACGGCGGTCGACACGGTGACCGAGGCGAAGATCGCCACCGGGCTCGCCCGGCTACGACGAGGACGGACCACGATCCTGGTGACCACGAGCCCCGCCCTGCTCGCCGTGGCGGACCGCGTCGTCGTCCTCGACGGCGGCCGGATCACCGGCGAGGGCGGTCACGCCGAACTCGTCCGCGATCGCGCCGACTACCGCGCGGCGGTGCTGTCATGACCCGCGAACTCCTGCCCACCGCCGACGGCAAGCGGATCCGGGCGGTCCTCGGCGAACTTCTTCGCACGTCGAAGGCCCGCGCGGCGGGCGCGCTCACGATGCTCGTCGGCGCCACCGCGATCGGGCTGCTCACCGCCCGCCTGCTCGGCCACATCGTCGACCTGGTCATCGAGAAACGGCCCGCGACCGAACTGGCGACGCCGGTGGCTGCGCTGGTCCTGGTCGCCGTTGCTCAGGCGATCACGACGGCTTTGGGTGTCTCGCTCACCGCGAAGCTCGGCGAAACCCTGCTGGCGGAACTGCGCGAACGGTTCGTCGACCGCGCGCTGGGGCTCCCGCTGGAGCAGATCGAACGCGCGGGCTCCGGCGACCTGACCGCCCGCGTCACCAACGACGTCACGGTGGTCGCGAGGGCGGTCCGCGAAGCCCTGCCCGAACTGGGCCGCTCGGTCCTCACCATCGTGCTGACCCTCGGCGCGCTCGCCGTCCTCGACTGGCGATTCCTGCTCGCCGCACTGCTGGCGGCGCCGATCCAGCTGCACACCGTGCGCTGGTACGTCCGCAACGCCGTCCCGCTGTACGCGAAGCAGCGGATCGCGACCGGTTCGCAGCAGCAGCAACTGCTCGACACGATCGGCGGTGCGAAGACCGTCCGCGCGTTCCGGCTCGCCGACGCCCACGTGGAGCGCGTCCGGCAGCGGTCCGAGGGCGCGATGGACCTGATGCTGCGCGGTGTCCGGCTGATGACGAAGTTCTTCGCCCGCCTCAACCTCGCCGAGTTCATCGGTCTCTCGGCCGTGCTCGCGGCCGGTTTCCTGCTGGTGGGCGCGGACGCGGTGACCGTCGGTGCCGCGACCGCGGCGGCGTTGTACTTCCACAGCCTGTTCGGCCCGATCAACACCGCGCTCGCGCTGGTGGACGACGCGCAAGCGGCCGCCGCGAGCCTCGCCCGGCTGGTCGGGGTCGCCGATCTGCCCGCACCGCGCGAACCCGAGCGGCCCGCGAGGCCCGTCGACGCGTCGGTGAAGGCGGCCGGGATCTCTCATTCCTATGTGGACGGACACCCGGTACTGCGGGACGTCGACCTCGACCTCTCCCCCGGTGAGCGGGTCGCGCTGGTCGGGGCGAGCGGGGCAGGGAAGACGACGCTGGCCAAGCTGATCGCCGGGATCCACGCCCCTGCTTCGGGAACGATCTGCGTCGGCGGGGTCCCGCTCGACGAGCTCGGGCCGTCCGCCACGCGGCGGGCGGTCGCGCTGATCAGCCAGGAGGTGCACGTCTTCGCCGGTTCGCTGGCGGACGACCTCCGCCTCGCCCGTCCGGACGCGTCCGACTCGGATCTGTTGGCAGCACTGGAAAAGGTCGGCGCACGGGGTTGGGCGGAGGCGCTGGGTCTCGCGACCGTCGTCGGCGAGGGCGGTCATCAGCTGACGGTCACCCAAGCGCAGCAGCTGGCGCTGGCGCGGCTGGTGCTCGCGGATCCGCCGATCGCGATCCTCGACGAGGCCACAGCGGAAGCCGGGAGCGCGGGCGCGAAAGTCCTCGAAGCCGCCGCGGCCGCCGCTTTGGAGGGACGGACCGGTCTCGTCGTCGCACACCGGCTGACGCAGGCGGCGGCGTCGGACCGCGTCGTCGTACTCGACGCGGGCGCGATCGTCGAAAGCGGGACACACGACGAACTCGTGGCCTCGGGTGGTCAATACGCAACGCTTTGGGCGGCCTGGTCGGACAACCGTTCACAGACGTGACCCGGGACGCACCGTCACCGGTTGCAATCGGCCCGTCGGCGTCTTAGGTTAGCCAAACCTGATTCTCGATTAATCCGGCATCCCGCCGGACCTCCGATCACGAAGGACGGATGATGGCCCGAATCCCCACCCTCTCCGCCGTGCGAGGGCGCCTGAAGACCGCCGGTGTACTGGCGTCCGCCCTGGTGCTGGCCGCCTCGCTCACCGCGTGCGGAGGAGGCGGCGAGTCGGCCAGCCCGGCCGCGCAGAACTCCGCCGGCTCCGCGGTCGACGCGAACGCGTTCCCGACCACCATCGAGCACAAGTACGGCAGCACCACCATCACCCAGGAGCCCAAGCGCGTCGTCACGGTCGGCCTGACCGAGCAGGACGCGCTGCTCGCCCTCGGCGTGGTCCCGGTCGGGGTCACCGAGTGGCTCGGCAAGTTCCCCGGCACGATCGGCCCGTGGGCCACCGACAAGCTGGGCGGCGCCGCGCTGCCCGAGGTGCTCAAGGACGTGGACGGGCCGCAGTACGAGAAGATCGCCGCGCTGAAGCCGGATCTGATCATCGCGCTGTACTCCGGGCTCACCAAGGAGCAGTACGACAAGCTGAGCCAGATCGGTGTCCCGGTCGTCGCGCAGCCTAAGGAGTACAACGACTACGGCATCCCATGGAACGAGGCGACCAAGAAGGTCGGCCAGGCCGTCGGGCGCGCCACCAAGGCGAACGAACTGGTCAAGGCCGTCGAGGACAAGTTCGCCCAGGCCCGCAAGGAGCACCCGGAGTTCGCTGGCAAGTCGGCACTGATGGCGTCGACCTACGAGGGCTACTTCGTCTACGGCAGCCAGGACGGCCGCTCGCACATCCTCGAATCGCTCGGCTTCAAGCTGCCCGCCGACCTCGACGCCGTCATCGGCGACAAGTTCGGCAAGAGCCTCAGCGCCGAACGGACCGACCTGCTCGACCGCGACGCGCTCGTGTGGCTCATCGACACCCCGGCCAAGGCGCAGGAGATCCTGGGCAAGGACGCGCTCTACACCGGTCTCAAGGTGGCGAAGGAAAAGCGCGAGGTCTTCATCGAGAACGAAGGCAACTACGGCAGCGCGGTCTCCTTCGTGACCGTGCTGAGCCTGCCGTACGTGATCGACCGGATCGTCCCGCAGCTGGCCGCGGCGGTCGACGGTGACCCGAGGACCGAGGTCAAGCCGGCCAGCTGAGGTCGGCGGTTGCTAAGTACGTGAAGGCCCCCTTCATTGCGCCTGGCGCAATGAAGGGGGCCTTCACGTACTTATGGGCATGTGCACGGCCCGAACCGGGTCACGTCGCGTCCGGCACTCGACGATGTAGGAATCGGGACACTCAACGCCCCAGTTCCTACATCGTCGGCCGCCTAGGCCAGGTCCGGTATGCAGGTAGCGAATCCGGTCCGCTCTAACCGTCGTTACCGCTCACAAGGCGACGGGCCGAACCGGCGCTTTCGTGTGTTTGAGCGGACGGCACACGTGATCAGACGGACGACACGCTCGCGCCGCCGCTCGCCGTCCGTCCAGTCACACGTGTCGTCCGTTCGAACACGTGTGTCGTCCCTCCGGTCACGCGAAACCCCAGGAGTTGTGCAGCGGCACGGTGATCTGCTTCAGCCAGGACTTCGTGGTGAAGTCGCGGGCCTTGATCACCACCGAGCCGGGCGAGACCTCCACCTGCAGTCCCTGGTTGAACGCGCCGCCGAGGGACACTTCCCCGCCCTTGCCGTCGTCCGTCCACCCCGTCTGGACGGCCGCGGTGTTGACCACGGTGAACCCTTCGAGGTTGCCGGTGCCCGGGACCACCCGGCGGACCACCCAGTCCGACAGGTTGAGATCCCAGTGCGTGTGCCCGGAGAACAGGAACACGTCGCGGTGACGGCCGAGGATCGAGAGCAGCCTGTCGGCCTGGAGGTAGTCGGACCGGTAGAGCTCGTTGTGCGTACCGGAGACCGTGTTGGGCAACGGATGATGTGTCAGCACCATCACCGGGCTGCGCCGGTTCGACCAGTACCGGAGCCGCTGCTCAAGCCAGGTGAACTGGCCGTCGCTCATCCAGACCTCGTCCCACAGCTTGGGGTCGTGGTACTTCGCGTACCGCTCGGTCCCGAGACACAGCACCGGAACCCCGCCGAACGACGTCTCGCTGTAGACGGTGTTGCGGCCCGCGAACCGGTAGAAGCTGCGGAACAGCGAGTCCTCGGTCGTCCCGTTGGGCCAGGTCTCCTGGGCGAGTGTGTCGGGGTCCCGCCATTTCGGGACGTAGAACTCGTGGTTGCCGATGGCCCACGCGACCTCGCGCGGATGCGGATGCTTGTCGAAGGTCGAGCGAAGCTGGGCGTACTCGAAGTCGTAGCCGCGCGGGGTGAGATCACCCGCGATACCGAGCCCCGCACTGCGCGGGTTGACCGCGTTCAGGTCGTCGAGCGCCTTGCCGAAGTCGGTGAGGTCGCCCTGGATGTCACTCAGGATGTTGAAGCGGACGACAGGCCCGTGCGGGCCCCACTTCGCCTGTGCCTCGGCCTGTCCCGGCAGCATCGCCGCCCCCGCCGCCGCGCCACCGGCGGCCACCATGAACGCTCTTCGATCCATAACCCGAACGCTACTCACGTTTTATGGCCGAAATCGGTCGCGCTTCTGAACAACGCAAGTCCGTGAAGGCCTCCTTGAGGGACCAGGAGGCCTTCACGGACCGAAGCGGGTCAGGACTCCATGGCCTTGACGAGCGAAGCGGGCCGCAGGTCCGTCCAGTTGGTCTCGACGTATTCGAGGCACTCCGGACGCGAGGCCGGGCCGAACTTCGTGGTCCAGCCCGCCGGCACCTCGACGAACTCGGGCCACAGGCTGTGCTGTCCCTCGTCGTTGACGAGCACCAGGTACGTACCGTCGGGGTTCTCGAACGGGTTCGTCATTCCTTGTTCTCCTTCTGTACGGCCGGTGAATCAGCCCGGCGAGTGAGCGCGTCCAGCGCGAGGAACCAGCCTTCCGCGAGTTCCCGCACCGAGGCTTCGGTGAGCACGGCCTCCGGCCACAACCAGTGTGCGCCCAGTTCGGGACCGCCCGGACGATCCTCGGCCACGACGTTGACCGTCAGCGCGTGCGAGACCGGCATCCCGTCGTCGGCGCCGAGTTCGGCCGCCTCGGCCTCCGCCGCGTACGACCAGTCGGTCGCTTCGGGGACGCCGATCCGGCCCAGGTAGTTGAACTCGATCTGCGGCTTCGCGAACTTCGCGAGTTCAGGTCCGGTGCGAGGGTCGAGGTAGCGGAGCACGCCATGCCCGATGCCGCCGTCCGACAACCCATCGAGGTGAGCCTGGACCCGCTTCAGCGCGTCGTCGGCGGCGGGCCCGCCCGCGAACGCGTCGTCCAGGTCGACGTCGCCCAGGTCCAGGCACACCGGGAACACGCTGGTGAACCAGCCGACCGTCTGCGAAAGATCCGCCAGTTCCTCTTCGCGGCCGTGCCCCTCGACGTCGACCAGCACCGCCCGTCCCCCGTCCCGGCGCCAGCGGGCGACGGCGAGGGCGAGGCCGGCGAGCAGGACGTCGTTGATCGTCGCCCGCGACAGCAGCGGGGCCGTCCGCTCGGCGGGCAGCCTCAGCGACACCTTCCGCACGGTCGCCTGCACGTCCCGAGCCGGGTCGAGCGGCCGCTCCAGCGGGATCGGATCCCCACCGCCCAGCACCGACTTCCACCGGTCCAGCTCACGCGAACGGTCCTGTATGGACAGTGCCCGCGACCATCGCCGGAACGAAGTGTCCACAGAGGGCAACTTCGGCGGCTCACCGCGGGCGACCGATTCCCACGCGGAAGCGAGGTCCGGCAGCAGGATCCGCCACGAGACGCCGTCGACGGCGAGGTGATGGATCATCAGCAGCAACCGGCCTGGTCCCGACGAGCCCGCGTCGAACCAGGTCGCACTCAGCACCACACCGGCGTCCGGGTTGAGCCGGGAACGAGTCGGCACCGCGTGCCGCTCGATCAGCGCGAACAGATCGCCGTCCTCGGCGTCGACCCGCTCGACGCGCGCCTCGGCCGATTCGGCCGCTCGGAGCACCCAGCCGTCGGTCGACCGGTCGAGCCGCGCACGCAGCATGTCGTGCCTCGCCACGAGCGCGTCGAGCACGGTCTTCAGCTGCTCACCGGTCATCCCGGCGGGCGTCCGCACCAGCGCGGCCTGATGGTAACCGTCGATCGGTCCGCCGAGTTCGCGGAGCGCGTGCATGATCGGCGTGAGCGCGATCGTGCCGTCGTCTTCGATCCGTTCCGCGACCTCCGCCAGCGCCGCGACCGTCCGGCCCGCGAAAACGTCGTGCGGCGTGATCTTCAGCCCGGCCGCGCGTGCCCGGCCGACCAGCCGCATCGCGACGATGCTGTCCCCGCCGAGGGCGAAGAAGTCGTCATCGGCACCCAGCTCCGGCACGTCGAGCACCTCGGCGAAGAGTGCGCACAACGTCTTCTCCAGCGCGGTCTCGGGCGCGCGGCCACCGGCCAGCTCCGCGTAGTCCGGCGCCGGCAACGCCTTGCGGTCCAGCTTGCCGTTCGACAGCGTGGGAAGCGCGTCGAGCGTGACGAACGCCGCCGGGACCATGTAGTCCGGCAACATCTCGGCCGCGAACCGCCGCAGCTCGTCCCGCTCCACAGTGGACACGACGTACGCCACGAGTTGCTTGACCCGTGGGCGATCCTCGCGTACCAGGACGACAGCCTGCGTGACGTCGCCGTGCCGTTCGAGCACGGCCTCGATCTCACCGGGCTCGACCCGGAACCCGCGGATCTTCGCCTGGTCGTCGGCGCGCCCGCCGAAGTCCAGGCGCCCGTCCGCGGTCCAGCGGGCGAGGTCACCGGTGCGGTACATCCGGGCACCCGCCGGGCCGAACGGATCCGCGACGAACCGCTCCGAGGTCAGCGCCGCCCGCCCGAGATAGCCGCGAGCGAGCCCGGCACCGGCGAGGTACAGCTCACCGGTGATCCCGGGCGGCACCGGCCGCAGCGCCGCGTCCAGCACGTAGGCGCGGGTGTTGGCGACCGGACGGCCCACCAGTGGCTTTTCGCTGTCGCCGATCCGTGCCACGAGTGCGTCCACTGTGGACTCGGTCGGCCCGTACAGGTTGAAGGCCTCGGTGCCGTCCAAAGTGGCCAGACGCCGCCACAGGCTCTCGGGAACCGCCTCGCCGCCGACGCCGATCACCGCGAGGGGGCACCGGTCGCCGTCGAGCAGGCCCGCGTCCGCCATCTGCGCGAAGAACGACGGCGTGACCTCGATGAAGTCGAAACCCTCCCGTTCGATCATCGCGCCCAGCAGTTCGGGGTCGCGCCGCGTCTCCTCGTCCACGATGTGCACGGCGTGCCCATCGAGCAGCCACAACTGCGGCTGCCAGGAGGCGTCGAAGGAGAACGACCACGCGTGCCCCACCCGCAGATGCGCCTTGCCGGTGGCCTCGACCGCGGGCCGGTGCAACGTGGCGCGGTGGCTGTGGAACAGGTTCACCACACCACGATGCGGGACGACGACACCCTTCGGCGTACCGGTCGAGCCCGACGTGTAGATCACGTACGCCGGATGCTCCGGGACGAGCGGACGGACGCGGTCCCGGTCGGTCAGGTCGTGTGCCTGCCGGTCTTCGGTGACGAGCGCGCAGAGCACCAGCGTCTCGATCTCGTTCCGGGGCAACGACTCCAGCAGTTCGGGCTCGGTCAGGATCACCTTGGGCCGCGCGTCGGCGAGCATCGCGGCCAGCCGTTCGGCCGGGTAGTCCGGGTCGAGCGGCAGGTACGCCGCCCCCGCCTTGTGGACCGCGAGGATCGCCAGCAGCACGTCGGCCGAACGCGGCAGCGCCAAGGCGACGAAGTCCTCGGGACCCACCCCGTGGGCGACCAGCGCCCTGGCCAGCCGGTTGGCGCGCTCGTTGAGTTCGGTGAAGGTCAAGACGACCGCACCGGACACCACCGCCGTCGCGTCGGGTGAACGCCGGACCTGATCCTCGAACAGACCGGCCACAGTGGACGGTTCGACGTCCAGCGCCGTCACGTTCCACTCGCGCACGATCAGGTCCAGGTCGGCCTCGCCCAGGATGTCGGCCCGGCCGACGGGGGCGTCCACATCGGACACCATCGTCGCGAGCACGCGCTCCATCGCAGGCAGAAGCCGTTGCGGCAGGCCCGCGTCGAACAGGTCGGCGCGGTACTCCGCGGTGAGCTTCAGCCGCGCTCCCGGTTCCACCGCCCAGGTGAGCGGATAGTGCGTGGAGTCGTCGTGGCGCACGATCTCCCCGCGCAACCCGGTACCCGTCTCGTCCTCGTCCGCGCCCGGGTAGCTCTCGAACACCATGAGGGTGTCGAACAGCTCCCCCAGCCCGGCACCGCGCTGGATGTCGGCGAGCCCGAAGTGCTGGTGCGTGAGCAATCCGGACTGCTCGTCCTGGACCCGGCCGAGCAGGTCGCCCAGCTTCTCGGCCGGGTCGAGCACGATCCGCACCGGGATGGTGTTGATGAACAGGCCGATCATCCGCTCGACCCCGGCCAGTTCGGGCGGGCGTCCGGCGACCGTCGCGCCGAAGACGACGTCCGCCCGGCCGGTGAGCCTGCCGAGCACGATGCTCCACGCCGTCTGGACCAGCGTGTTCAGGGTCAGGCCGCGTGAGCGGGCCAACGCGGTGAGCGCCTCGGTCGACTGCTCCGGCAACTCCAGTGACAGCCGCTCCGGCAGGGCCGGGGTCCGCTGGGGGTCGTGCGGGACGAGATGTGTCGGCTCGGTCAGGCCGTCGAGCGCCTGCCGCCACGCGGCCTCCGCGGCTTCCTGATCCTGGTCGCCGAGCCAGGCGAGATGGTCGCGGTACTCCCGGCCGGGGCTCGGATCGGCGCCGGCGTAGAGCTGCGACAGCTCCGCGAAAAGCTGCGGCACCGACCAGCCGTCGAGCAGCACGTGCTGGTGGGTGAACACCAGCCGGTGCCGTCTGTCCGGCAGGGCGAGCAGCAGGAAACGCAGCACCGGCGCGGCCGCCGGATCGAACCGGCGCCTGTCGTGGGCCATCTCCGCTTCGACGGCGTCCGGCGCATCCACGAAACGCCAGGGAACCGTGACCGAACGCGCCACCAGCGCGACAGGGCGGCCGGACGCGAGGTATCGGTAGCCGGTCCGCAGGACGGCGTTCCGGTCGACGAGCGCCTGAGCGGCGTCGCGCAATCGAGCCGGATCGAGCGGTCCTTCGAGATCGAAGGACACCTGGACGGTGTAGACGTCCGGTCCGTCGCCGTCCATCGTCGCGTGGAAGAGCAACCCGGCCTGCAACGGCGTCAGCGGCCACACCTCGGCCGTGTCCGGCGCGACGTCGAGGATCTCCGCGCGCTCGCTCGCGTCGAGCTCCATCAACGGCTTCCCGCTCTCCGGCGCGGATACGTCGAGCCGCACCGCGCTGACCTCGGCCAGGGCCGCGACGGTCCGGTGCCGGAAGACGTCACGCGGGCTCAGCAGCAGCCCGGCACTCCGCACGCGGCCGACCAGCTGCATCGCGACGATGCTGTCGCCGCCGAGGCGGAAGAAGTCGTCGTGGACACCGACCTTCTCCAAGCCGAGCACCCCCGCGACGAGCGACGCGAGCAGTTCCTCGCGAGGTGTGCGCGGGGCGTCGCCGGTGACCTCGCCGGAGAAGTCCGGCGCGGGCAGCGCCTTGCGGTCGAGTTTCCCGTTGGGTGTCAACGGGAACGCGTCCAGCACCACGAACGCGGACGGCACCATGTACTCCGGCAAGGTGGCCTCGGCGAGCCGCCGGGCCCGCTCGACGTCGGTCTCCCCGGTCAGGTACGCGACGAGCCTGCCCTCCCGCAGGACCACCCGCGCGGAGAGCACGGACTCGATCTCGCCCAGCTCGATCCGGAAGCCGCGCAGCTTGACCTGGTCGTCGGCGCGGCCGAGATAGTCGAGCGCGCCGTCCGCCCGCCACCGCGCGAGGTCACCCGTGCGGTACATGCGCTCCCCCGCGGCGAACGGGTTCGCCACGAACCGTTCCGCGGTGAGCCCGGCCCGGCCGAGATACCCGCGCGCGAGCTGCTTGCCCGCCAGGTACAGCTCGCCCGCCACACCCGGCGGCACCGGCCGCAGCCGGGCGTCGAGCACATGGACCTGCGTGTTCCACACCGGACGTCCGATGGGGACGGTGTCATCGACGACCTCCCACGAGGTCACGTCCACCGAGGCCTCTGTCGGCCCGTAAAGGTTGTGCAGCGGGACGGTCACACGAGCGGCCAGCTCGGGCGGCAGCGCCTCGCCACTGCACAGGACGCGGCGGACGCCATGCCACTCCGGCTCTTCGGCGAGGAACGCCTCCAGCATCGACGGGACGAAGTGCAGCGTCGTGATCCGCCGGTCGCGGATCAGCTCCGCGAGATACCGCGGATCCCGGTGCCCGTCCGGTTTGGCGACCACCAGTGTGGCGCCGGTGATCAGCGGCCAGAAGAACTCCCACACCGACACATCGAAACTCGACGGCGTCTTCTGCAGCACGCGATCGTCGGCCGTCAGACCGTACTCGTCCTGCATCCACAGCAACCGGTTCACGATGCCCTCATGCGGCACCACGACACCCTTCGGGCGGCCGGTCGAACCGGACGTGTAGATCACGTACGCCGGGGACGCGGGATCCACGGCACGCCGCAGGCTCTCTCCCGAATAGCCGTCCAACACCGGCAGCTCGTCCAGTACGACCGTCGGAGCGGCATCTTCGAGCATGAACGCGATGCGATCGGCCGGATAGTCCGTGTCGAGCGGCAGGTACGCCGCGCCCGCCTTGTGCACCGCGTACAGCGCGACGACCAGGTCGATCGACCGCGGCAGCGACACCGCCACCACCGACTCCGCGCCCACACCCTGCTCGACCAGCCACCGCGCGAGCTGATTCGCCCGCGCGTCGAACTCCGCATACGACAGCTCGACGTCCTCGAACACCACAGCCGGAGCATCCGGCGTCCGCGCCACCTGCGCCTCGAACAACTCCGGCAACGTACTCGCCGGGACGGCGTGCGAGGTGTCGTTCCAGTGCCTGAGCAGCGCGCGCTCGTCCTCGCCGAAGACGTCCAGTTCACCGACCGGGATCGTGGGGTCGGCGGCCACCTGCTCCAGAACGGTCACCAAACGCCGCGCGAACGACTCGGCGGTGGCGTGGTCGAACAGGTCGGCGCTGTACTCGATCGCGCCGGAGATCCCGTCGCCGTGCTCCAGGAAGCCGAACTCGAGGTCGAACTTCGCGACGCCCTGCGCGAAGTCCTCCTGCTCCGCACGAAGTCCGGGCAGTGTCAGCCGGTCCTCGACTTCGGGCAGGTAGACCACCATCACCTGGAACAGCGGATGCCTGGCCAGCGAACGTTCCGGGTTGACCGCGTCGACCAGGCGCTCGAACGGCAGCTCCTGGTGTTCGAAGGCGGCGAGGTCGGTAGCGCGTACCCGGGAGAGCAGTTCGCCGAACGCCGGCTCGCCGGACAGGTCGGTGCGCAGCACGAGCGAGTTCACGAAGAAGCCGATCAGCGGCTCCAACCGCTCGTCCAGGCGGCCGGAACTCGGTGCGCCGAGCGGGATGTCGTCCCCGGCGCCGAGCCGGTGCAGCAGTGCCGCGACCGCGGCCTGGGCCAGCATGAACATGCTGACGTCGTGCCGCTGGGCCACCTCACGCAGCCGTGCGGTGAGCGCGGCGTCGATCGGGAAGGTGACGAGACCGCCGCGATGGCTCGATTCGGCCGGACGCCGCCGGTCCGCGGGCAGCGGCAGTTCGTCCGGCAGGTCCGCCAGCGCTTCCTGCCAGAACCGGAGGTGCCCGGAGGCCGTCGAATCGAGCAGTTCGCGTTGCCACAGGGCGTAGTCCGCGTACTGGACCGCCAGCTCTGTCCACTGTGGAGCGGTTCCGGCGAGACGCGCCTCGTACGCGGTGGCGAGGTCGGCCATGAGCGGTCCCTGCGACCACTCGTCCGTCGCCACGTGGTGGATCACCAGCAGCAGGACATGTTCCCGCGGCGACACGGCGAAGACCGCGGCCCGGATCGGGAGTTCCTCGTCGAGGGCGAATCCGCGACCGGCCTCCGCGGCCAACTGCGCCGAAAGGTCGCCCGCTTCCTCGAAACGGACCTCCGGGCGCGCGTCGATCAGGATGCGCTGCGCCGCGACGCCACCTTCCTCGACGAACACCGTACGGAGCGGCTCGTGCCGCTCGACGAGGTCGCCGATCGCCGCCCTCAGTGCCTCCGCGTCCAGCTCGCCGTGCAGCCGCCAGGCGAGCGGGATGTTGTAGGTGGGCGTGACCCCTTCGAGCCGGTACAGGAACCACAACCGTTGCTGCGCGGGCGAAAGCGGCAGCAGCTCCGGCCGGTTCCCCGCGCTCAGTGCCGGCTGGGCCGACGGTTCCGCGAGGCGTTCGGCCAGTGCCGAGACCGTCGGCGCGTCGAAGACGTCACGGACCGACACCGTGGCGTCCAAGTTCGCCGAGATCCGGCTGACCAGGCGCATCACGAGCAGCGAATGCCCACCGAGGGCGAAGAAACCGTCGTCGACCCCGACCCGTTGGACGCCGAGCACGTCGGCGAACAACGCGCACAGGGCCTCTTCCCACGCGTTCCTCGGCTCGCGTCCCTCGGTGGTCGCGAACTCGGGTGCGGGCAGGGCTTTGCGGTCGAGTTTGCCGTTCGGGGTCAGCGGGATCTCGTCGAGCACGACGAACGCCGACGGCACCATGTGGTCCGGCAGCTTCGCGGCCACCGCCTCCCGCAGCCCGTCGACCGAGCCGACGACGTACGCCACCAGCCGGTCTTCACGGGCGACGACCACCGCGCGCGTGACGGACCCGGACGCGGTCAGCGCCGCCTCGACCTCACCGAGCTCGACCCGGAAGCCGCGGATCTTCACCTGATCGTCGACGCGGCCCAGGAACTCCAGCACGCCGTCGTCCGACCAGCGCGCGAGGTCCCCGGTGCGGTACATGCGCTCCCCCGGGCCGCCGAACGGGTCGGCGACGAACCGTTCCGCGGTCAGCCCGGGCCGGGCCAGATACCCGCGAGCGAGCTGCACACCGGCGAGGTAGAGCTCACCGGGGACACCCGGCGGGGCCGGGTTCAGCCGCGCGTCCAGCACATACGTCCGCGTGTTCCACACCGGACGTCCGATCGGGACGGACGGCGTCGTCCCGGTACCGGCCCGCCAAGCGGTCACGTCGACGGACGCTTCGGTCGGGCCGTAGAGGTTGTACAGCGGGACGTCCACGCGGGCCGCCAGTTCCGACGGCAGAGCCTCACCACTGCAGATCACGCGCCGCAGGCCGGTGCATTCGGCGGTCTCGAGGAAGAGAGCGAGCATCGACGGTACGAAGTGGACGATGGTGATCCCGGCCGTGCGGATCAGCTCGGCGAGATAGGCCGGGTCCTTGTGCCCCTCCGGTTTGGCGACCACCAACGTGGCACCAGTGATGAGCGGCCAGAAGAACTCCCACACCGACACATCGAAACTCGACGGCGTCTTCTGCAACACCCGGTCATCAGCCGTCAGACCGTACTCGTCCTGCATCCACAGCAGACGGTTCACGATGCCCTCATGCGGCACCACGACACCCTTCGGACGCCCCGTCGAGCCCGACGTGTAGATCACATACGCCGGAGACGACGGGGCCACGATCCGCCCCAGGCTCTCGGAGGAGTACCCGTCGAGAACGGGCAGTTCTTCGAGCACGACCGCGGGGGCGGCGTCTTCGAGCATGAACGCGATGCGATCGGCCGGATAGTCGCGGTCGACCGGAAGGTAAGCACCACCGGCCTTGTGCACGGCGTACAGCGCGACGACGAGGTCGATCGAGCGCGGCAACGACACCGCCACCACCGACTCCGCACCCACACCCTGCTCGACCAGCCACCACGCGAGCTGATTCGCCCGCGCGTCGAACTCCGCATACGACAGCTCGACGCCCTCGAACACGACAGCGGGGGCGTCCGGCGTCCGCGCCACCTGCGCCTCGAACAACTCCGGCAGGGTCGCGGCCGGGACTTCCCGGGCCGTGCGGTTCCACTCGTTGACCCGCGCCAGTTCGTCACCGACGAGGACGTCGAGCGTGGCGACCGGCCGCTCGGGCTCGGCGGTGACCTGCTCCAGCACGGACGTGAGCCGGTCCAGCAAACGCGCGGCCGTCGCCTCGCCGGCGAGGTCTTCGGCGTACTCCAGCATCAGCGTGGCGGTGGTGCCGTCGTCGACCATCGTGAAGTGCAGGTCGAACTTCGCCATGCCGGTGTCCATCTCGAACCACTCGGCGGGCAGTCCGAGCACGTCGTGCGCATCGCTCTGCCGGTGGTAGCCCACCATCACCTGGAACAACGGGTTCCGCCCCGCCACCCGGGGCGGATTCAGCCGCTCGACGACACTTTCGAACGGCAGGTCGCCGTGCGAGAACGCGGCCAAGTCGGCCTCGCGCACCCTTTCGAGCAGGGCGGCGAACGTCGGCTCGCCCGAGAGGTCGGTGCGCAGTACCAGCGTGTTCACGAAAAACCCGACGAGGTCGTCGAGCGCCGCGTCGGTCCGCCCGGCGATCGGCGCGCCCAGCGGGATGTCCTCCCCGGCGCCGGTCCGGTGCAACAGCGCGGCCACCGCCGCCTGGAGCACCATGAACGGGCTCGCTCCGGCCTTCGCCGCCAGGTCGCGCACCGCGGCCGACAGTTCCTCGGAGAGCGGGGATTTCACCTTGCCGCCCTCGCCCGTCGGCTGGAGCGGACGCGGCCGATCCAGCGGCAGGGTCAGCTCGTCCGGTGCCCCGCGCAGGGATTCCGCCCAGTAGGCGACCTGCGCGGCACCGTGCTGAGCGAGGAAGTCCTTCTGCCACAGAGCGAAGTCGGCGTACTGCACCGGGAGATCCGTCCACACGGGACTGTCACCGGCGAGCCGCGCCTGATAAGCCGACGTGAGGTCGCCCAGGAACGGCCGGTCGGACCATTCGTCGGTCGCGCTGTGGTGCAGGACCAGCGAGATCACCTGGTCGTCTTCACCGAGCCGCAGCACCCGCAGCCGGACCGGGATCTCCCGCGCCAGGTCGAACGGCGTCCGCGAGAGCTCGGCGATCCGGGCAGCCAGCTCAGCCTCGTCGCAGTCCTCGACAGCGAACGGGACTTCCGGCGCGTCGAGAACGCGCTGGTAGGGCTCGCCGTCGTGCTCGTCGAAGACAGAGCGCAAGACTTCGTGCCTGCCGAGCACGTCGCCGAGCGCGGCCCGCAGCGCGCCGAGATCCAGGGCTCCACGCAATCGGAAGGTCAGCGGGAAGTTGTAGGCGACCGCGTTCGCTTCCATCCGGTCCACGAGCCAGAGACTGCGCTGGGCGGCGGAAAGCGGGATCCGGTCGGGGCGCTCGGCGCGGACCACGGCTGCCCGCGCCGGTTCGCCGCCGCCCGCGCGAGCGGCCAGCTCCGCGACCGTCGGTGCCTCGAACAGGTCACGGATGGCCAGTTCGGCACCGAGTTCGGTGCGAGCCCGGCTGATGAGCCGGGTGGCGAGCAGGGAATGGCCGCCGAGATCGAAGAAGTTGTCCTCGACGCCGACCCCGTCCACGCCGAGGACTTCGCCGAAGAGCGCGCACAGCGTCTCTTCCTCGGCGGTCTCGGCCGGACGGCTTTCGGCGAGCCGCACCGTCTGCTCGGCGTCCGGGAGTGCGCGGGTGTTGAGCTTGCCGTTGTCGGTCAACGGCAACGCGCCGAGCGTGACGAACGCGGCCGGGACCATGTAATCCGGCAGCTCCGCCTTGAGCCGGTCCCGCAGGCGCTGCACGAGTTCGCCGCCACCACGCGCCGCCGTCGGGCTCGTCGCGTACTTGGCCAGGCTCGTGCCCACCGAAACCGGCTGATGCACCCCGGTGACCAGCGCGTCCGTCTGTCCCCTGTGGACGAACACGGCCTCGAAAGCGCCGTCGGCCGACCAGGTGCAGTACACCCGGAACCCGAGCCGGTCGCCGAGTTCGTGCACGTCCTCGGGCTCGACCCCGGCCGGAGCACGGAAGAGGTCCAGGACGTCGATGAGCGGCGCACCGGCGTCCAGCGCCCGCGTCGCCTCGACCTCGGGCGTCTGGCGGGCGTCCGGGATCCGGCTCACCCGCAGTGTCTCCGCACCGGCGAGGCGGTCCTCCAAAGCGGCGAGCGAACCCACTTCATCCCAGGACAACCGCGGTGCTTGCGCGACCGAGAAGGTCTCGGCGGGCTCTTTCACCAGGACCGCGTCGTAGCGGTACCGGCTCAGCTCGTTGTGCAGCCGGGCGCGTTTGATCCGGACCTGCGCCGCGACGTCCGGGAGCCGCCGCGCGAGCGCGGTGAAGTAGTCCGGGTCGATCAGCAGTTCCTTCTCCAGCGCGGCACCGCGTTCGATCGCGCGGCGCACCTGGGCGACGTCGGAGGTCGCGTCGGCGCGGGTGAGCTGGATCGCGGTGTGGAAGGCGCGGGCGAGCCGCAGGTTCCGGACGTCGCCGACGAACAGCGCGCCGCCGGGGGCGAGCAGGCCGATCGCCCGGGTGATGACGTCGGTCAGGTAGTCGACGCTCGGGAAGTACTGGATGACGGAGTTGATCACGATCGTGTCGAACCGGCCGGCGGGCAGGCCGTCGAACACGTGCGCCGGCTGGGCGCGCAGGTTCACCTTGGCCGCCAGCGCCGGATCCTGTTCCAGCTCGCGGTTCAGCTTCGCGATCACCGGCGCGGCGAGGTCGGTGCCCCAGTACTCCTGGACCAACGGCGCGATCTGTCCCATGAGCAGACCGGTGCCGACGCCGATCTCCAGCACCCGTTCCGGTTTCAGCTCGGTGATCCGGTCGACGGTCGCGCGCCGCCATTCCCGCATGTGCTCCAGCGGGATCGGGTCGCCGTCGTAGCTGGAGTCCCAGCCCGCGAAGTCCTCGGTGAACAACGCGGTCGGGATCTCGGTGTACTCGTCGGAGTAGATCTGCTGCCATTCGCCGACCTGGTCGGCTTCCGCTTCGGCGCGCGCGTCCCCGCTCAGCTCGGCCGGGACGACGTAGCCGATGAGCCGCTGCAGGCCAGGAGCCGACGGGTCCGGCCGCGCGATGACGGCGGCCTGCGCGACCTCCGGGTAGCGGCTGAGCGCGGTCTCGATCTCGCCGAGTTCCACCCGGTAGCCGCGGATCTTCACCTGGTCGTCGGTGCGGCCGAGGAAGTCGAGGTTCCCGTCGGGACGGCGGCGCACCAGGTCACCGGTGCGGTACATGCGCCCGCCACCGGGCACGAAGGGATCGGCGACGAACCGTTCGGCCGTCAGGCCGGGACGGCCGAGGTAGCCACGGGCCAGGCCTTCGCCCGCGATGTAGAGCTCGCCCGCGACACCGTCGCGGACGGGCCGGAGCCAGGCGTCGACGATGTACGCGCGGGTGTTCCAGATCGGCTTGCCCACGGTCGGGGTGTCGCTGTCGGTCGTGCCGCCACCGAGCGTGTTGATCGTGTACTCGGTGGGGCCGTACAGGTTGTAGCCGTAGGTGCCGTCGGTATCGCGCAGCCGGTTCCACACCGACTCCGACACCGCCTCGCCGCCGAGCAGCACCAGCGCGGGCCGGTGCCCGTCCAGCAGCCCTTCCTCGATCAGCAGATGGGCGTACGTCGGCGTCACGTTGACGACGTCGACCTCGTGCTCGTCGCAGTACGCCACGAGCGCCCGCGCGTCCCGGCGCAGTTCCTCGTCGCAGACGTGGACCTCGTGCCCCTCCACGAGCCACAGCAGTTCTTCCCAGGACATGTCGAAGGCGAACGACACGGTGTGCGCGATCCGCAGCCGCCGTCCGCCCGCCGACGCGATGGCCGGGGCGAAGATCGCGCCCTGGTGGTTGAGCTGCATGTTCGTCAGGCCGCGGTACGGCGTGACGACGCCCTTGGGCTTCCCGGTCGAGCCCGAGGTGTAGATGACGTACGCCGGGTGTTCCATGCGGTCCGCGCGGCTCCGCGCGAACAGCGGGCGTTCGGCGTCGGAGATCGGGCCGTCGCCGAACGCCCTGTCTTCGTGGTCGTCCACGAGCACCCGGGGCGTGTCACC
Source organism: Amycolatopsis keratiniphila subsp. keratiniphila (assembly GCF_001620365.2). Lineage (GTDB taxonomy): Bacteria > Actinomycetota > Actinomycetes > Mycobacteriales > Pseudonocardiaceae > Amycolatopsis > Amycolatopsis keratiniphila. The sequence goes on along the minus strand of NZ_LQMT02000029.1, from coordinate 26,272 downwards.
GGGCAGCGTCGCCGAGACGTCCTTTGTGGACACCAAGCAGAGCGGCCTGGCGTCTTCCAACATCACCGCGAGCCGCTCGACCGGGTAGTCGAGTTCCAGCGGCAGGTACGCCGCACCCGTCCGCAGCACGGCGAACAGCGCGACGACCATGTCGATCGAACGTGGCAGGCCGAGCGCGATCACCTGTTCCGGCGCGGCCCCCTTGGCCAGCAGCAGCCGGGCCATCCGGTTGATGCGCGCGTCGAGTTCGGCGTAGGTCAGCTGTTCTTCGCCGAACACCAGGGCGGTCTCGTCGGGGGTCCGCTCCGCCTGAACGGCGAGCAGATCCGCGATCGTGTCCTCGATGACGGGGTGTTCGGCTTCGGCCCAGCCCGCTTCCAGCGCGGCACGGTCCTCAGTGGACACCGTGGCCAGCGCGGCGACCGGTTTCGCCGGGTCGTCGACGATCTGCGCGACCAGTGACGTGAACCGGTCGAGCACCGACGCCGCTTCGGCGGCGTCGATGACGTCGTCCCGGTAGGACAGTGTGACCCGCGTTTCCTCGCCCGGGGTGACCACGAGCGTCAGCGGGTAGTGCGTGGCGTCGATGTTCAGCAGGTCGGTGATGCCGTGGCGGTGCCGGAGGCCGTCGCGCCGTTCGTCACCATCGGCGTTGCGCAGCACGAACAGCGTGTCGAAGAGGACACGGTGCCCGGCCTCGCGTTGCAGCACCCCGAGGCTCATGAACTCGTACGGCGTCAGGTCCATCCGCTCGGACTGCAAGCGCCGCACCAGGTCCAGCACGGATTCAGCGGGGTTGAGCCGCACCCGGGTGGGCACCGTGTTGAGGAACAGGCCGATGGTGTTCTCGATCTCGGGAACGGCAGCCGGCCTGCCCGCGACCGCGGCGCCGAACACGACGTCGTGGCGTCCGGTCATGGTCGACAGGACCAGGCCCCAGGCGGCGTTGAGCACGGAGTTCACCGTGAGACCGTGCCTGCGGGCCTGCTCGCGCAAGGCCCGGCTGAGCCCGGAGGGCAGCACGGTGTCCAGGTTGACCGGGGTCGCCGGGGCCAGGTCACGGCCTTCGGGCCCGACGACGGTCGGCTCCGCGAGGCCGGACAGCGCCTCGCGCCACGCGTTCGTGGCGGCCTCGATGTCCTGCCGGTCCAGCCAGCGCAGGAAGTCCACATAGGACCCCGGCGCGGGCAGCGTCCGGTCGTCGCCGCCGAGGTCGTACAGCGCGAACAGCTGCTCGATGAACAGCCAGGCCGACCAGCCGTCCCAGAGCAGCAGGTGCCGGTTCAGCACCACGCGGTCACGGCCGTTCCCGAGCCGCACGAGTTTCAGCCGGAACAGCGGCGGGGCGCCGAGGTCGAACCGCGTCGCGCGGTCCTCGGCCATCAGCTCGTCGAGCTTCGCCCGTTGTTCGTCTTCGGGCAACGCCGAAAGGTCCACTTCGGACACGGGCGGCTCGACTTCGGCCGCCACGAACTGGACCGGGCCACGCAGCCCCTCGCTGGTGAAACCGGCGCCGAGGCTCGGAATCCGCCGCAGCAGCGCGGACACCGCCGCCCGGAGCCTGCCGGCGTCCAGGCGGTGATCGAAGTCGATCGCCTCCTGGATCGTGTAGATGTCCACCCGGTCGGAGTTGTAGCTGGAGTGGAAGAACAGGCCTTCCTGCAGCGGCGACAACGGCCACACGTCGACGACCGGCACCGGGCTGGACCGCTCGACCCGGTCGATCTCCTCCTGCGTCAGCGACACCAGTTCGAGGTCGGACGGCGTCAGCCCCACCGGAGCGTCGGTGTCCACGGCCGCGAGTCCGACCAGGGCGGCGGCCCAGCGTTCGGCCAGGTCTCCGCCCGGACCCGCGAACGTCGCGGTCAGCCTCGGGCCTTCCTCGGTCTCCTCGCAGGCGACGCCGATACGCACCGCATGGTCGCCGGATGGCGGCGTGGCCGCGTATCCGGCGACCTGCCACTCCCCCGGTCCGGCCGGGACTCGGCCGTCGTATCGCAGGGCGATCCGCGGCTTCGCGAGCCCGGCGAGCAGCGGTCCGGTCTGGGCATCGAGGTAGCGCAGCGGGCCGTAGCCCTCGGGGGACTTCCGGACGGTTTCCTTGACGGCTTTGAGCATCGCGAGCGGCTCGCCGGACGCGGTGATCCGTACCGGGCGGATCGAGGTCAGCGCGCCGATCGTGTCCGACGGGTCGACCCGGCCGTGCAGATCGACGAGCAGGTCACCGTCGACGGCGATCTTCAGTGCGGTCAGGAGAACATCGGTCACGTCGCCGTGCACGGCGGACGGCAGCGCGCCGACGAGCGTCCGGGTGTCCTCGACCGACAGGGTGATCCGGCGTTCGGTGACCTCGCCGTCGACCTCGAAGGAGACCGGCGCAAGTGTTCCGGCCCAGTGCTCGACCTCGCCGAGCAGCGTGGGATCCTGTGCCGCGCCGGTGATCCGGCGGGCGATGGTCCGCAGCGACGTCCGCGCCGGGGTGAACGCCGGCGGGCGGCCGTCGGTCACGGCCTGCCAGGCGATCGCGAGATCGGCGGACAGCGTCGTCAGGCTCCGCGCGTCCAGCAGGACCGGATGCGCGATGAGGAGCAGTCTGCCCGGTTCGTCGAACCAGACGGCCTGCAGGAGGTTGTCGGTCAGCCTGCCCGCGGCGTCCCGGTACTCGTCTTCGAGGGCTCCCGATGCGTGACGGAGCAGGTCCGCGGCCTTGACGGTCCCTTGTGGACGGACTTCCAGCGACCACAGCACCGAGGCGACCCGCGACAGTGTGAGCCGCAGGCCGTCGTGGTGGTCGAGCACGAGCTGCAGGGCCGAGGCGAGCGTCTCGAGGTCGGCGCCGGAGGGCACGGTCAGCAGCACGGACTCCGGCTGGACCGCGTCGCCCAGCTCACGCAACCGGAGCATTTCCGGCAGCAGCGGGACGGCCCCGATGTCGTCGGCGTCGGCCACCGGCTCGGCCGGTGTGGCGGACGCGGCGAGCGCGGCCGGGGTCCGGAGTTCGAACACGTCCTTGGGGCTCAGCTCGAATCCGGCCCGCCGGGCACGGCTCGACACGGCGATCGACGAGATGCTGTCGCCGCCCAGCAGGAAGAAGTCGCCGTCGGCGCCGACGGTCTCCAGGCCGAGGACGTCGGCGAAGATCCGCGCGAGCGCGCGCTCCTGCTCGGTCCCGGACGCGGCTTCGGTCCGGCCGGTCTCGGGTGCGGGCAGGGCCCGGACGTCTAGCTTTCCGCTGGGGGTCAAGGGGAACTCGTCGAGGACGACGAACGCCTGCGGGACCATCGGTGCGGGCAGTGCCTCGCCGAGGGCGGTACGCAGGCTCTCCGGATCCGCGCTCCCGGCGACGTAGCCGACGAGCGCGCCGTCCTTCGCCACGACCGTCGCGGCCGTGACCTCCGGCTGCGCGACGAGAACCGCCTCGATCTCGCCGAGCTCGATCCGGTTGCCGCGGATCTTCACCTGCCGGTCGGTGCGGCCGAGGTACTCGATCTCGCCGTCGGCGCGGCGGCGCACCAGGTCGCCGGTCCGGTACAACCGCTGCCCCGGTTCGCCGAACGGGTCGGCGACGAAGCGTTCGGCGGTCAGCCCCGGCCGTCCGTGGTAGCCGCGGGCCAGCTGGACACCGGCGAGGTACAGCTCGCCCGCCACGCCGTCGGGCACCGGGCGAAGGCAGCCGTCGAGGACGTGCAGCCGCGTGTTCCACACCGGACGTCCGATGGGGACAGTGGCGCCGTCGGCACCGGTGCTGGCGAAGAAGGTCACGTCCACGGCCGCCTCGGTGGGGCCGTAGAGGTTGTGCAGCGGGACACCGGTGAGCGAGCGCCACCGTGCGGCGGTCTCGCCGGGCAGTGCCTCACCGCTGGAGAACACCTGGCGCAGCGATCCGAGATCGCCGGTGGCCTCGTCGCTGCCGAGGAAGGCCGCGAGCATCGACGGGACGAAGTGCAGGGTGGTGATCCGCCGGTCCCGGATCACTCGCGCGAGATAAGCGGGATCGCGGTGACCGTCCGGTTCGGCCAGCACCACCGTGGCGCCTTCGCACAGCGCCCAGAAGAACTCCCACACGGACACGTCGAAACTCGACGGCGTCTTCTGCAGCACGCGGTCCGAGGCCGTGAGCCGGTACTCGTGCTGCATCCACGCGAGCCGGTTGACGATCGCGCGATGCGTGACGGCCACGCCCTTCGGCCGCCCGGTCGAACCCGACGTGTAGATGAGGTACGCGGTGTTGTCCGGTCCTGCCGGCGCCGCCTCGACGTCGTCCACGGGCTCGCCGGTCACGGGGACCCGAGTCAGCCCGGCGACATCCGGGATCCGCGCGGCCGTCCCCGGTTCGGAGAGCACGAGACGCGCACCGGAATCGGCCAGCATGTATTCGAGCCGGTCCGCGGGATAGTCGAGGTCGATCGGCAGGTACGCGGCCCCGGCCTTGAGGACACCCAGCAACGCGACCATCAGCTCGGCCGACCTCGGCACGGCGACGGCCACGACCTCTTCGGGACCGGCTCCCAGCGAACGCAGCCTGCGCGCCACCCGCTCCGCGCGGGCGTCGAGGTCCGCATAGGACAGTTCGGTGTCCTTGAACATCACCGCCGTCGCCGACGGGGTCTTGGCGACCTGCTCGGCGAAGGCCTCGGCCAGCGTGCGCTCCGGCACGGGGTGCGCGGTCGCGTTGAGATCGGCGAGGCGGCCGCGTTCGGCGGGCGAAAGGAGGTCGAGCGCGGCGACCGGCAGGCCGGGGTTCGCGCTCAGCGTCTCCAGCAGCCGCGCGAACCGTTCCGCGAGCTGTCCGGCCGCGACCGCGTCGATCCTCGCCGCGTCGAACTTGAGGCTGAACCCCAGGTCGTCCCCCGGTGTCGCGATCACCGCGACCGGGAAGTGCACCGCGTCGGTGACTTCGACGCCAGCGAGGCGGACGGCTCCGGAGGCGCGCTCGTCGTCACGCGGGAAGTTCTCGACGACGACAAGGGTGTCGAACAGTTCTTCCTGCCCCGCGCCCGCGAGGCGCTGCAGTTCGCCGAGGCCGAGGTGCTGGTGGTCGAGCAGAGCCGCCTGTTCGTCCTGCAGCCGTCGCAGCACGGCGGCGACGGTCTCGGCCCCCGACCAGCGCAGCCGCACCGGCACCGTGTTGATGTAGAGGCCGACCGCCGATTCGAGGCCGGCGGCGCCGGTGTCACGGCCCGAGACCGTGCTCCCGAACAGGACGTCGTCCCGTCCGGTGAGGCCGCCGAGCAGGAGCCCCCAGGCGCCGTGCAGGACGGTGCCGAGGGTGAGCCCGTGCTCGCGGGCCATCGCGGACAACGCCGCCGTCGCCTGCTCGCCGAGGTTCAGGTGCAGCCGCGACGGCCGTCTCGCCACCCCGGCTCGTTCGTCGATCAGCCGGGTGGGTTCGTCCACTTCGGACAACGCCGTCCGCCAGGCCTCGCGCGAAACCTCGTGATCACGCGAGGCGAGCCGCCGCAGGTGCTCGGCCCGGGTGCCCGCTTCCGGCAGTACGGGTGCTCCCCCGTACGCCGCGAGCAGTTCGCGCAGCAGCACCACGACCGACCAGCCGTCGGCGATGATGTGATGGAACGTGAGCGCCAGTTTGGCGCGATCCTCGCCGAGCCTGGTGAAGGTCGCCCGCAGCAGCGGAGGCCGGGCGAAGTCGAACCGGCGCGCACGATCGGCCTCGAAGGCTGCCTCGGCGTCTTCGGCGGCCACCTCGCGCCAAGGCAGTTCGGCGTGCCGTGCCACCGTCTGGACGACCTGGCCGTCGTCGAGCTGCCGAAACCCGGACCGCAGCGACGAATACCGGTCCAGCAGCGTCTGCGTCGACCGGCGCAACACGTCGGCGTCGACATCGCCTTCGAGGTCCAGCACCTCCTGGACCGTGTAGATGTCGGCGGCCGGACCGCCTTCGAATTCCGCGTGGAAGAAGAAGCCTTCCTGCAACGGCGTCACGGGCAGGACTTCGGCGTATTCGGCGAGCGACGCACGTTCGACGTCGGTCAGTTCCAGCAGCGGTCGCTCGTCCACAGTGGACTCGGTACGCACAGCTTCAGCGCAGACGGCCAGCGCTTCGGGAGTCCTGTGCTGGAACACCTGGCGCGGGGTGATCGCGAGACCGTGTTCCGCCGCGCCCAGCACCAGCCGGATGGACAGGATGCTGTCGCCGCCGAGGGAGAAGAAGTCGTCGTCCGCGCCGATCGTGGCCAGGCCGAGGACTCGTGCGGCGACGTCGCAGAGGATCCGTTCCCGTTCGGTGGCCGGCGCGCGGCCGGTCGCGGCGGCGCCGAAGTCCGGCAACGGCAACGCGGTCCGGTCGAGTTTGCCGTTCGGCATGATCGGCAGCCGGTCGAGTTCCACGAAGGCCGACGGCACCATGTAGTGCGGCAACGCCGCTTCCGCGTGGGCGCGCAGGTCTTTCAGCAGTGACGGCGATCCGTCCGCCTGCGGCACGACGTACGCCACCAGGCGCCGGTCCCCCGGTTTGACCTCGCGCGGCACGACGGCGATCCGCTCGACCCCGGCGTACGCGGCGAGGGCGGATTCGACCTCCCCGGGTTCGATCCGGAAGCCGCGGATCTTGACCTGGTGATCGGTGCGGCCGAGGAAGTCGAGGTTCCCGTCCGCGCGCCAGCGGACCCGGTCGCCGGTGCGGTACATCCTTTCTCCGCCACCGCTGAACGGATCGGCGACGAAGCGTTCAGCCGACAGCCCCGGACGCCCCGCGTAACCCCGGGCGAGACCGCGTCCGCCGACGTACAACTCCCCTTCGACACCGACCGGGACCGGTCGCAGCGCGGTGTCGAGGACATAGCAGCGGGTGTTCGGATCCGGGACGCCGATCGGGATCGGCCCGCTCCAGCCGGGCTCGGCCGCCCATAGCGTCGAGTTCACCGTCGCCTCGGTCAGCCCGTACGCGGCGACGACCTTCAGGTCTTCGGCCCAGCGCGCGATCAGTTCCGGCGGGACGGTCTCGGTGCCGACGATCAGCACCGCGCCCTTCGGCAGCTCGCAGTCCGCCGGGAGGGCCGCGACCAGCGACGGCGGCAGGATCATATGCGTCGCCGCGTTGGCGGCGATGTACCCGGTCAGCTCCACGCCCGCGACGCGGCGGTGCGACGGCACGACGATCAGTGTCCCGCCGACGCACAGCGACATGACCAGATCCCAGACCGTCACGTCGAATCCGGTGGAGGCGAACTGCACGACCCGGCTGTTTTCGCCGATGCCGATCCGTTCGGTCGCCGTGCTGATCAGGCTGCCGATCCCGTCGTGGGACAGGACCACGCCCTTCGGCTTCCCGGTCGAGCCCGAGGTGTAGATGACGTAAGCGGCCTGGCCCAGCGCGATCCCGCTCACGTCCACAGTGGACGAGTCAAGCTCCGCGAGCTCGGCGGTGATCGCCGGGTCGTCGAGCAGGATCCGCTCGACGTCCACACCGGACGGGAGCTGGGCGGATTCCTCCACAGTGGACACCACGATCCCCGCGCCCGCGTGCGAGAGCATGTACGCGAGGCGGTCCTCGGGGTGGTCCAGGTCGAGCGGGAGATACGCGGCCCCGGCCTTCATCACGCCTAGCAGGGCGACCACGAGATCGGCCGAACGCGGCATGGCAACGCCGACGACGTCCTCGTCACCGACCCCACGCCGGCGCAGCAGCCGCGCGAGCCGGTTGGCGGCGGCGTCGACCTCGGCGTAGGTCATCCGGACGTCCTCGCAGACGACGGCCTCGGCGTCCGGTTTCCGCGCCACGACCCGCGCGAACGCCTCGGGCCAGGAAACCTCGGGCGAATCCGCGACCGCGGTCCCGAGCTCCAGCACCCGGGCCCGCTCCTCCGCCGAAAGCAGGTCGATGACGGCCAGCGGCAGGTCCGGGCCTTCCAGCAGGGCATCCAGCACGGCGGCGAACCGGCGACGATGGTCGGCGAGTTCGTCGTCGGACGAGACGGCCGCATCGGCGTCGAAGTCGAAACGGAGGCCCCGGCCCTCGCCCGCGTCGTACACGGCGATGGCGACGTCGCTGATCGGCCCGAGTTCGAGGTTGTGCACCGTCGCGCTCGCGTCGCCGAACGCGAGTTCGCCGTCCACGGCCATGTAGTTCACGCTCAGCCCGACGAGTTCGTGCACCCCGCCGCTCGCGCCGAGTTCGCGGGCCAGGTCCTCCCCGCGGTACCGGCTGTGTTCCAGCAGCGCGGAGACCTTCTCCGCGACCTGGGCGACGAGTCGCGACGGCGTCGTCTCCGGCCGCACGGTCAGCCGCAGCGGCAGGACGTTGGAGACCATGCCCGGCTGTTCACGCAGGGCGCGGGTGGTGCGCGCGGTGACCGGGAGGCCGAGGACGACGTCTTCGGCGCCGGTCACACGGTGGGCGTACGCCGCCACGGCGGCGATCGCGACCCGGGACAGCCGCGTCCCCGCGTCCAGCGCGAACTTCCGCAGACGGCCCGCTTCGGCCGCGGGCAGCTCCCACGAATGCCGTCGCAGCCGGACCCGGCCCGCCGACGCGCGGCCGAGCAGTCGCACCGGGTTCGGCCTGCCGGAGAGCTCGCCCAGCCAGTACTCCCGGTCGGCTGTCCCGTCGTAGCCGGACTCGGCCAAGCCCGCCAGCGGCCAAGAGACCTCCTCGGCGGTGCCCGAATAGAGCACCGCCGCGCGACGGGTCAGGACGGCCTGCCCGTGCGCGTCCATCACGAGATGGTGGTAGCGCTGGAACCAGCGGACCCGGTCCCCGGCCAGGATCAGCAGCGTGTGCGCGGTGAGCGGGCCCCTGGCGGGGTCGGTCACGACGGCGAGTTCGGCCCGCGCCCACTCGTCGGCGGCGCGCTCCGGATCCGGCTCACCGCTGAAGTCGAGCACGGCGACCTCGCCGGGAGCGGCCGGACGCTGGACCGGCGTGTCACCTTCCAGCCCGACCGTCACGTGCAGACATTCCGCCTCCGCGACCGCCCGCCGGACGGCGTCACCCAGCCGGGCGAGGTCGATGGCGCCGCGAAGCTCCACGAACCAGCCGATCGTGTAGACCGGATCGGCCGGGTCGAGCTGCTGGGCGAGCCAGATCCCCTGCTGTGCCGGGGTCAGGGGAAAGCCGCGGTTCATCGGTTTTGCCTCCACCGTTGAGAAAGCGCTTGGGATCGTCCGGGCCTCAGGCGGGCCCGGACCCGCTCACCGCGTACGCGGGCCGGGACGCGCCGGCCGCGCGCCGGTCCACAATGGACTGGAGGATCTCGCCGACCCGGACGGCGGTGTTCGACAGCAGCGAAGACGTGATGCCGTGCGTGTGCTCGGTGCCGCCCTGCAGGTAGATCCCGCCGTCGAGCGGCGGCTCGGTGACGATCCGGTAGTCGCGTTCGACGCGGAGCCTGCCCTCGTCGTCGCGCGCGCAGGTGGAGGCGAGCTCGCCGAGCAACGGCGTCGGATCCGCCGGGCTGTACCCGGTGGCGTACACGACGAAGTCGGCGTCGAGCCTGGTCCGCGCCCCGGTCTCCAGCGCCTCGACGGTGACCCGCACTTCGGACCCGGTGTCGGTGACCTCGGTGGGCCGGGAGACGTTGATCAGCTTCAGCCGCTCGATCCCCTGCACCTTCTCGCGGTAGACGCGCCGGTACAGCTCGTCGATGAGCTCGATGTCCACGGCCGAGTAGTTGGTCGCGCCGTGGTAGCGCATCAGACGGTCCTTGACCGCCTCGGGTGCCTCGTAGAACCGGCCGACCGCCTCGGGGTCGAAGATCCGGTTGGCGAACGCGCTGTCGTCGGCCGGGCTGTAGCCGTACCGCGCGAACACCGCGCACACCTCGGCGCGGGGGAAGCGATCGTGCAGCAGCGCGCTGACCTCCGCCGCGCTCTGGCCGGCGCCGACGACGACGAACCGGCGCGGTTCCTCGGCGGCCATGCCCTCGAGCCGGAGCAGAAGTTCGCTGTTGTGCCAGATCCGTGTGCCCGGCGTCACACCTTCGGGGAGATTCGGCCGCAGGCCGGTGCCCATCACCAGGTTGCGGGCGCGCAGGTTCACCAGCTCGCCGTCGGTGCGGGCGTGCACGTCGAAGAACACGATCTCGTCGCCGTCGAACACCGGCGTGACGGAAAGCACTTCCGTGCCATAGGAAACCAGGTCGTCGACCTTTTCGGCCGCCCATTCGAAGTAGTCGTGGAACTCGATCCGCAACGGGAACAGGTTCTTGTGGTTGATGAAATCGACCAATCGGTCCTTGCTGTGCAAATACGACAGGAAGCTGAACGAACTGGTCGGGTTCCGCATCGTCGCCAGGTCCTTGAGGAAGGAGACCTGCATGGTCGCGTTGTCGATCAACATCCCGCGGTGCCAGCCGAAACGAGCCTGACGCTCGAGGAAGTGGGCCGTGACGGTCTCGGCCCCGGGCGCGGCGTTGTGCTCGGTGACGGCGATGGCGAGCGCGAGGTTCGAGGGACCGAACCCGACCCCGACCACGTCGTAGACCGGAACCCGTTCACCGACCACTGCTCGTGCCATCTTGAACCCCTTGCGCGGCTCAGCCGCATCTCGGTACTTCGCAACAAAGACCAGGGAACCCTAACCTAAGTTAGGTGAGGCTCAACTAGTACTTTCAGTGGTGATGTTCATCCCTCGACCAGGAGGAGGCCAGTCCCATGCGGGTCGCCATGTTCGGATACCAGACCTGGGGACACCGCACCCTGCGGGCGTTGATCGACGCGGGCCACGATGTCGCCCTCGTCGTCACCCACCCGAAGAGCGACCACGCCTACGAGAAGATCTGGTCCGACTCCGTCGCGGACCTCGCCGAGGAGAACGGGATCCGCGCGCTGCTGCGGCAACGTCCCGACGACGCGGAACTCCTGGCGGAGCTGAAGGAAGCCGATCTCGACCTGATCGTCGCCAACAACTGGCGCACCTGGCTGCCGCCCGAGATCTTCGAGATGCCGCGGTACGGCACGCTGAACGTCCACGACTCGCTGCTGCCCGCCTACGCCGGTTTCTCGCCGCTGATCTGGGCGCTCATCAACGGTGAGAAGGAGGTCGGCCTCACCGCCCACATGATGGACGCCGACCTCGACGCGGGCGACATCGTGCTGCAGCGCTCCGTCCCGGTCGGACCGAAGGACACGACGACCGATCTGTTCCACCGGACGGTCGACCTCATCGCGCCGATCACCACCGAAGCCATCGAGCTGATCGCGAAGGGGGACTTCACACCGGTCAAACAGGACAGGTCGAAGGCCAGCTTCTTCCACAAGCGCGCCCTCGAAGACAGCCTCATCGACTGGTCGTGGCCCGCGGACGAGATCGAGCGGCTGGTGCGCGCCCAGTCCGACCCGTACCCCAACGCCTTCACTTACCACCGCGGCAAGCAACTGCGCGTGATCCGCTCCTCGGTTTCGGTGGGCCAGTACGGCGGTACTCCCGGCCGGATCTTCATCCGAGAGGGTGAAGGCGTCGTGATCGTCGCCGGCCCCGAGTCGCGCCGCGGCCGCTCGCACGGGCTCGTCATCGAGCGGGTGCGGACCGAGGACGGCACGGAACTGGCCGCCACCGACTACTTCCGGACCATGGGCGGATACCTCACCACCCGCCCCTGACCTGCGGTTTCGCCGGTCCCGCGAAAAAGTCATCGCGGGACCGATGAGTTCCGGCGAAGGGCGCCGTTACATCGGGTAAGAACACTCGATGGGAGGCGCCATGACCGACACGATCGCCGCGGCGAAGGCGGGCGACGAAACCGCCTTCGCCGCGCTCACCGGACAGCACCGCCGGGAACTCCACGTCCACTGCTACCGGATGCTCGGCTCGTTCGACGAGGCGGAGGACGTCGTCCAGGAGGCGTTGCTCAACGCGTGGCGCGGGCTGGACACCTTCGACGGCGGCAACTTCCGCGCATGGCTGTACCGGATCGCCACCAACGCCTGCCTCGACGCGATCCGCAAGAAGGACCGCCGGGTGCCGTCGGTCCGCTCGTTCGCCGAAGTCCCTTGGATCCAGCCGTATCCGGACCGCCTGCTGGACGAGATCGCGCCGCCCGAGGCCGAACCGCACGCGCTCGCCGTCGCCAGGGAGACCATCGAACTCGCCTTCCTCGCGGTCTTGCAAATGCTGCCGCCGCGGCAGCGCGCGGTGCTGATCCTGCGCGACGTGCTCGGCTGGCAGGCCGCCGAAACCGCCGAACTGCTCGATCTCTCGGTCCCCGCCGCGAACAGCGCCCTGCAGCGGGGTCGCGCCACCCTGCGTGAACGCCTCCCGCAGCAGCGCGGCGAATGGTCGGTCCCGGCTCCCTCCGAAGAGGAACGGGCCCTGGTCCGGCGGCTCGTCGAAGCCCACGACAGCGGCGATTTCAGCACTTTGAGCAGTCTGGTCCGCGACGACGTCCGCGTGACCATGCCGCCGGAGCCCCACTGCTACATCGGCCTCGAACATCTCGCCCGGCACGGCAGGATCGCCGAGGAGATGGGCGAATGGCGCGCCGTCCCCGTCGACGCGAACCGGATGCCCGCGTTCGCCTCGTACCTGCGGCGTCCCGGCGACACCGTCTTCCGGGCGTTCAAACTCGACCTCGTCCGCGTCGTCGACGGCAAGGCCGCGGAGTTCACCACGTTCGACAGCCACCTGTTCCCGGCCTTCGGCCTGAACGCCATCCTGGAGGGAAAGTAATGCCGGAGAAGATGACCGACGACCAGCGCCGCGCCTTCCTCGCCGAAGGCACCCGCACCGCCGTCTTCGCGACGGTCCGTCCCGACGGCAGGCCGCACGCGGTACCGGTCTGGTTCGCCCTCGACGGGGACGACCTCCTGGTCAACCTGGGTGCGGACACGGTCAAAGGCAAGGCGCTCAAGGAGAATCCGCGGGTCTCGGTGGTCGCCGACGACCCCCTCCCGCCGTACTCGTTCGTCAGCGTCGAGGGTGTCGCGGAGATCGTTTCGGATCCGGACGGCGTGCGTCTCGGCTCGGAACTGATCGCCCGACGGTACCTCGGCGAAGCGGGGCAGGAGGTCATCGACGGCTGGCTGGCGTACGCGACTTCGCCGGGGAAGGTGATCGTGCGGGTGCGGCCGGAGCATTTCGTGGCGATCGCGAAGGTCGGCGGCTGACCGCGTCCTCTGTGCCTACTGGTGCGGCGTGAGCGAAGACGTAACTCGCGTGATCAGGCACGTAACTCGCGTGATTGGAGGCCGCACTCGTGTGTTCCGCCGCTGATCACGCGAGTTCCGCCTTCAATCACGCGAGTTCCGGCTTCGATCACGTGAGTACGGCGCCAGGCGTGATGTACCGCCGAGCGGGAGCCACTGGTCACCGCGGGCGTTCGGCGTAAGGATGGGCCCGTGGCCGAGATCGTTTTCGACGACAGCACCCGTTCCTGGCTCATCCGCACGGCAGCCACGAGCTACGCGCTCCGGCTGACCGACGACGACGCGCCTTCCCACGTCTACTGGGGCCCGGCGCTCACCGCCGGCCAGCTCGCCGACGTCCTCAGCCGGACCGAGGAACGCTGGGATTCCTTCAACGATCCCAACGAGGGGCTGGACGAGCTCGCCGCCGACGGCGGCACCCGGTACTGGACCCCCGCCCTCCAGGTCCGGTTCGCCGACGGGACCCGCGCCCTCGAATGGCGGTACCTCGGCCACGACATCGAAGACGGACTCCTGCGCGTCCACTTCCGCGATCGCCACTACCCGCTGCGGATCACGCTCGGCTACCGCGTCCCGGCGGGCACGGACGTCATCGAACGCTGGACCGAACTCGCCCACGACGGCACGGACGGCCCGATCGAGATCTTCCGCGCGGACTCGGCGACCTGGGTCGTGCCGGTCCGGCCGGACTACCGGATCAGCCACGTCACCGGCGGCTGGGCGGCCGAGAGCCAATTGCTCCGTGAGCCCGTCCCCCACTGCGAGACAACGTTCGGCAGCAGGCGCGGCATCACCAGCCATCACGCCAATCCATGGGTGATGCTCGACGACGGCGAAGCCACCGAGCGACACGGCGAGGTCTACAGCGCCGCGCTCGCGTGGAGCGGTTCGTGGCGGATCACCACCACCCGCTCCTCCACCGGACGGCTCACCGTGACCGGCGGCTTCGGCCAGGACGGCGTCGTCCCCCGGCTCGCACCCGGCGACACGCTCACCACGCCGGTCTTCGCCGGGTTGTACACCGACGGCGGATTCGGCGCCGCGAGCCGTGCCTGGCACGCGTACACGCTCGACCATGTCCTCCCGCATCCCGGCGAGCTCCGGCCGGTGCTCTACAACTCCTGGGAGGCAACGGGTTTCGACGTCACCGAAGCCGGTCAACGCGCGCTCGCGGAGAAAGCCGCCGCGCTCGGCGTGGAACTGTTCGTGATGGACGACGGCTGGTTCGGCGCCCGGAGCGGTGACCACGCCGGCCTCGGCGACTGGCAGGTCAACCGCGACAAGTTCCCCGACGGTCTCGACCCGCTCGTCCGCGAGGTGCATCGGCTCGGCATGAAGTTCGGGCTCTGGGTCGAACCCGAAATGGTCAACCCGGACAGCGATCTGTACCGCGCCCACCCCGACTGGGTCCTCCACTATCCACATCGGACACGTTCGGAACTGCGACGACAGCTGGTGCTCAATTTCGCGCGGCCGGACGTCGTCGAATGGGCGTTCGGCACGCTCGACTCCCTCGTCGCCGAGCACGGGATCGACTTCCTGAAGTGGGATATGAACCGTCCCTTCAGCGAAGCGGGCTGGCCCGGCGACGGGAATCCGGACACGCTCTGGGTGGAGCACACCCGCTCGGTCTACGCGATCATGGACCGCCTGCGCGCCCGTCATCCCGGGCTGCGGATCGAGGCGTGCAGCGGCGGTGGCGGGCGGATCGATCTCGGCGTGATGGCCAGGACAGATCAGGTCTGGACCTCCGACAACACCGACGCGCTCGACAGGCTCGTCATCCAGCACGGCTACGGCCAGGTGTACCCGGCGCGCGCGACGTCTGCGTGGGTCACCGACGACCCCAACTTCGTGACCCGGAGGTCCACTCCCCTGCGTTTCCGGTTCCATGTCGCGATGGCAGGTGTCCTCGGCATCGGCGGCGACATCGTGAAGTGGGCCGAGGAGGAGCTGACCTACGCGCGCGAACAGATCGCGCTGTACAAGGACATCCGGCCGGTCGTCCAGCACGGCAGGCTCCACCGTCTCGTGCCGCCTGTCACCGACGGTGTCTCCGCGCTGCAGTACGTGGCGGCCGACGGCGGCCGCGCGGTGGTGTTCGTGTACCGGCAAGCGGCACATTTCCACACTCGCGAACGGCCGGTCCGCCTGGAAGGTCTCGACCCCGCCGCCCGCTACCGCGACGAGGACACGGGAAAGGTGTGGCACGGTGCCCCGCTCCTGGCACACGGCCTGTTCCCCGGCCTCCCGGACGGCGATTTCGCCAGTGCGGTGATCCGCTTGACGAAGGTGCAATAGATCAGATGTATCGCCGCTTTTCGCCCAGAAGAAGCCGCTAGGGCCGCTTGACATCCCCCTAGACATCCGATCGAATGCCGTCGTATATGAGACGTCGTGCATCGCCGCGAGAAGGGTGACTGGGGCATGAGAAGGTCCTTCGCGTTGGGAGCCGCACTACTCCTCGCCGCGAGCCTTACCGGATGCACCGTCGGCGGGACGAGCGCCTCCGGCGGCGAGATCACCTTCCTGACGTTCGAGACGCCGAACCTTCCACCGTCCTATTGGGACTCCGCCATCAAACGCGTCACGGACCGCAACCCCGGCCTGAGCGTGAAGAAGCTGGTCGCCCCGTCGACAGACCGCACCGGTTACGCCAAACAACTCCTGCAGTCCGGCCAGTTCCCCGA
Source organism: Amycolatopsis keratiniphila subsp. keratiniphila (assembly GCF_001620365.2). Lineage (GTDB taxonomy): Bacteria > Actinomycetota > Actinomycetes > Mycobacteriales > Pseudonocardiaceae > Amycolatopsis > Amycolatopsis keratiniphila. The sequence goes on along the minus strand of NZ_LQMT02000029.1, from coordinate 10,481 downwards.
CGTCGCGATCGCCGTCGATTCGGCCGGGTTCGCCGAATCGGGCAACCTGTACGCGTGGACGCCCGAGGAGCTCAAGGACTTCCAGTTCCCCGGCGCCAACCCGATCAAGGGCGGGCACCACCAGCTGCCCGCCAACACCCAGACCATCCCGCCGATCTACTACAACAAGAAGCTCTTCGCCGACGCCGGGATCACCTCGGCGCCGTCGACCTGGAACGAGCTCCTCGCGGCGTCGGAGAAATTGAAGGCCAAGGGCATCACGCCGTTCACGATCGGCGGCGGCAAGGAAGGGTTCCCGTCCGCGATGCTGCTGGACGGCCTGGTCAGCGTCGACGTCTACGGCAAGACACCGGACTGGCTTTCCCAGCGGCGGGCCGACAAGGTCAAGTTCGCCGACCCGGCCTTCCGGCAGGCGTTCGGCAAGTTCGCCGATCTGGTGGCCAAGGGGTACATCGACAAGACCCAGGTGTCCCGGGACTATTCGGCGACCGAGGCGGCCTTCCTCAACGGCGAAGGCGCGATGTACCCGATGGGCAACTGGTTCGCCGCGAGCGCCGACGCCAAAAAACCGCCGTTCGAGATCGGCGTCTTCAACTTTCCTTCCGAAGACGGGAAACTCGTCGTGCCCGCGTACACCGGTGGCGGCATCGTCGTCAACGCGAAGTCGCGGAACCTCGACGCGGCAAGGAAGTTCGCGCTCGCGTTCCAGCTGGACAAAGAGCAGATCGACGCCTCGGTCAAGGCCGATGGCCTGTTCCCCGCGATCAAGGGCTACACGCCGCCTGCCGACGTCGGACCGGTCTTCAAGGCGGGATACGAGCTGTACAAGGAAGCCGTCGCGAAGAACGCGGTCGTGAACGCCTTCAGCTGGGAGACCGCGGACGACGGGCTCCTGCCGGGCATGAAGGACAAGGTGTACCAGGCCGCGCAGGACGTCATCACCGGCCGCAGAACGGTGGCCGACGCGTGCGCGTTCCTGGACACCGAGTGGGCGAAGGCGCGCTGACATCACGATGGCGAGAAAACCGATCCTGCCGCGGCTGTGGCATTTCGCCTCGTTCGGCGCACCTGGAGTCGTCATCTACCTGTGCTTCGTCATGGCACCGATCCTCATCAGCTTCGGCTACAGCCTGACGAACCACAACCCGTTCAACCCGCCGGCGGAATTCGTCGGCCTCGAGAACTACCGGCTGCTGTTCCAGGACGAACAGTTCCTGAACGCGCTCCGGGTCACCACGATCCTGACCTTGATCGTCGTGATCGTGCCGAATGTGCTCGGGCTCGGCGTCGCGGTGCTGCTCGACCGGAAAGGCTGGCTGTACAACGCTTTGCGGAGCGTGTTCTTCACGCCCGTGATCCTCAGCTCGGTCGTGGTCAGCATCATCTGGACGAAACTGCTCGACGACCGGGGCCCGGTCAACGACGCGCTCCGCGCCCTCGGCGTCGAGCACCCGCCGGGCTGGCTTTCCGACCCGGATCTGGCGCTGTACTCGGTCGCGTCGATCGTGTGCTGGCAGATGCTGGGCTTCTGCGTGGTCGTGTACCTCGCGGGCCTGCAGGGTGTCCCGGCCGAACTGCTGGAGGCCGCGGAGATCGACGGTGCCGGGCCGGTCCGCCGGTTCCGCGCGGTGACCTGGCCGCTGCTCGCGCCTTCGCTGACGATCAACACCGTCGTGCTGCTGATCTCGGCGTTCAAGACCTACGACTACGTCAAGGTCGTCACCAACGGCGGGCCGGGTTCGGGGACCACGGCGACCATCGCGTTCGACGTCCTCGCCACCGGCCTCGACGCGAACCACGTCGGCTACGCGTCCGCGATGGCCATGGTGATGCTGGTGATCGTGGCGGCCTTGACCACGATCGTGCTGCGTTTCCTCCGGCGGCGGGAGGTGGACCTGTGAGCACGAAACTCCGGCCTATCGCAGCGATACTGGTGAGCGCGCTGTTCGCCGTGCCGCTGTACTACGTGCTCGTCAACGTGTTCAAACCCGGCGACCAGATCGCCCGGACGCCGGCGTCGGTCCCGCTGCCACCGACGCCGGCCAACATCCACGCAGTGCTCACCCGGCCCGACGGCCTGTTCTGGGTCAGCCTGGCGAACAGCCTGCTCGTCACCCTGCTCTCGATCCTCGTGCTGACGGTGCTTTCGGCCATGCTCGGGCACTACCTGGCGCGTTCGGCCAAGCGGTGGACCAAGGTGCTCGCGCTGATCCTGTTGGCGGGCTTGATGATCCCGCCCCAGGTGATCCTCATCCCGGTCACCGAGGTGCTGCGGCTGACCGGCTTGATGGCGACGATCCAGGGGCTGGTGCTGTTCAACGTCGGCTACTACGTGCCGTTCGGGGTCTTCGTGTTCACCGGGTTCATCCGCGGGGTGCCGGTGGAACTCGAAGAAGCCGCGCTGCTCGACGGTGCGAGCCGGACGCAGGTGTTCTGGCGGATCGTCTTCCCGCTGCTGCGGCCTGCGACGGCGAGTGTGCTGATCTTCCTCGGCGTGTGGATCTGGAACGACTTCATCGATCCGCTGATCATCCTCGGCCCCAGCCAGGGGACCACGGTCACCACCGGGATCTACCGCTCGATCGGGCAGTACCAGGCGGATCTCGGCAGCGTCTTCGCGCTCATGTTCCTGGCGACCCTGCCGGTGCTGATCTTCTATCTGGCCCTGCAGAAGCAGTTCGTGAAGGGGCTCACCGGCGGCGCGACCAAGGGCTGACCCGCGTTTAGTCCTCTGGATGCGGCACGCATTCAGAGGACAATCGAGCGGTAAGGCAAAGGCGTCGTGGTCGCGGGCGGGTCGATGATGGGGTGAAGGCTCCCTTCGCCGCGTCTAATGCGGTGAAGGGAGCCTTCACCCCGGTCACTCACCCGCGCCACGTTTGCCTTACCCCTCGATGAATGCTCAGAGTTCGGTGACCTTCCCCTCGGCCACTTCCAGCCGCCGGGTCGTCGCCACCGCGTCCAGCATCCGCCGGTCGTGCGTCACCAGCAGCAGCGTCCCCGGATAGTCCGCGAGCGCCGACTCCAGTTGCTCGATCGCGGGCAGGTCGAGGTGGTTCGTCGGCTCGTCGAGCACCAGCAGGTTCACCCCGCGTGCCTGCAGCAGCGCCAGCGCCGACCGGGTCCGCTCCCCCGGCGACAACGTGGCCGCCGACCGCAGGACGTGCGCCGCCTTGAGCCCGTACTTCGCCAGCAATGTCCGCACGTCGGCGTCGGCGAGTTCCGGCACCTCCCGGGCGAACGCCTCGACGAGCGGAAGGTCGCCGAGGAACAGCTTCCGCGCCTGGTCGACTTCCCCGACCACGACACCGGAACCGAGCGAGGCGGCGCCCTCGTCGACCGGGACCCGCCCGAGCAATGCCGCGAGCAGCGTCGACTTCCCGGCGCCGTTGGCCCCGGTGATCGCGACCTTGTCCGCCCAGTCGATCTGCAGGTCGACCGGGCCGAGGGTGAACCCGCCCCGCCGCACCACCGCGCCGCGCAGGGTCGCCACGACGGCACCCGCCCGAGGCGCCGCGGCGATCTCCATGCGCAGTTCCCATTCCTTGCGCGGTTCTTCGACCACTTCGAGCCGCTCGATCATGCGGTCGGTCTGGCGCGCCTTCGACGCCTGCTTCTCGGTCGCCTCGCTCCGGAACTTGCGGCCCACCTTGTCGTTGTCGGTGGCCTTGCGCCGGGCGTTCTTGACGCCCTTCTCCATCCACGAACGCTGCATCGCACCACGGGCTTCGAGCGAGGCCTTGGTGTTCGCGTACTCCTCGTACTCCTCCCGGGCGTGCCGACGCGCGACGGCGCGCTCCTCCAGGTACGACTCGTAGCCGCCGCCGTAGGTCCGCACCTGCTGCTGCGCGTAGTCGAGTTCGACGACGCGATCGACGGTGCGGGCGAGGAATTCCCGGTCGTGGCTGACCAGCACGGTCCCGGCGCGGAGCCCGGTCACGAACCTCTCCAGCCGTTCCAGGCCGTCGAGGTCGAGGTCGTTGGTCGGCTCGTCGAGCAGGAAGATGTCGTACCGGCTCAGCAGCAACGAGGCCATCCCGGCGCGCGCCGCCTGCCCGCCCGAGAGCGAAAGCATCGGCTGGTCGAGGTTGACGGTGAGCCCGAGATCCGCGACGACCTCGCCCGCCCGGTCGTCCAGATCCGCCCCGCCGAGCGCGAGCCAGCGGTCGAGGGCCAGCCCGTAGGCGTCGTCCGCGCCGGGTTCGCCCGCGGTGAGCGCCTCGGTCGCGGCGTCGAGCGCGACCTGGGCGGCGGTGACGCCGGTGCGCCGGGAGAGGAACGCGCGGACGGACTCACCCTCGCGGCGTTCCGGTTCCTGCGGGAGGTGACCGACGGTGGCCGTCGGCGGGTTCAACCGGACACTGCCCTCTTCCGGTGGCACGAGGCCGCCGAGGGTCTTCAGCAGGGTCGACTTGCCCGCGCCGTTCACCCCGACGAGACCGATCACTTCGCCCGGGGCGACGACCAGGTCGAGACCGGAGAACAGAACACGGTCGCCGTGGCCGGCGGCGAGATCCTTGGCAACGAGTGTGGCGCTCATGAGATCGGTAAGTCTACGGGGACCGATTGAACAGCTCGTGGTCCCTCGGAAGAGTGGCAAGTATCCAAGCGATCACGGAACGTGGGTAACCTGGTTGTTCTTCTGGACCCGAACGAATCCCCCGAGCATTGAGGTCGGTGACAGCAAATGGCGGACTCCGCCACCCCGGTCCCCGTCGTCCACCAGCAGAAAGGCGGTACCCGCAGGCCGACATTGAGCAGGCGGCGGGAAGTCGGTCATGCCAGCGCGCGGTCGCTGCTGATGACGATCCTCGGCGAGTACGTCCTGCCTCGCGACCAGGCGATCTGGACGTCGACGCTGGTCGAGGCGCTGCGCGTGCTGGACATCGAAGAGAAGTCCGCACGGCAGGCGCTGGCCCGTTCCTCCGCCGAGGGCTGGGTGGTCTCCGAACGCGTCGGACGAAGAGTGCGCTGGTCGCTCACTCCACCAGGCAGGCGCCTCCTGACCGAAGGCGCGGAACGGATCTACGCCTTCGGCAACGAGGAAAAGGCGTGGGACGGGCGCTGGCTGATGCTGATCGTCTCGGTCCCCGAAGCGAAGCGGGATCTCCGGCACCGGCTCCGCACGCGGCTGACCTGGGCCGGGTTCGGCTCCCCGGTCGCGGGGGTCTGGGTCAGCCCGGACCTCAGCCGCCAGCGGGAGGCCCAGCAGATCGTGCAGGATCTCGGCCTCGACGCGCAGGCGATGTCGTTCACCGCCGCCTACGGCGACGTCGGCGACCAGGAGACGATGGTCGCGCGGTCGTGGGACCTGAGCGATCTGAAAGACCGCTACGAAGACTTCATCGACCGCTTCACCGGTCTGCGTCCCTCCGGCGAAAACGGCGTCCTGCGCGCGCAGACCGAACTCGTACACGAATGGCGCAGCTTCCCGTTCCTCGATCCGCGGCTTCCGCTAAAACTTCTCCCCGACGGTTGGAGCGGCGTGCGCGCGGCGGACCTCTTCCACCGCAAGCACGTCGAATGGCGACCGGAAGCACAGGCGCAATGGGACGAACTCGCGGCGACCTCGGGCTAGGGTCACGGGAAACCGACCCACCGGAGGGAACCCGCCTTGGCCACCTCGATCCGCCTCGACCGTGAAGCCGACCTCGCCGTCCTGACCATCGCTTCGCCGCCGCTGAACCTCTACACGGCGGAATTGCAGCGCGAGCTGGGCGAGGCGATCGGAGAACTGGAGGCCACGCCGCCGCGCGCGGCGCTGATCCGCGCCGAGGGCAAGATCGTCAGCGGCGGGGTGGACGTCTCCCTGTTCGACGCCCAGTCGAGCCCCGCCGAGGCGAAGGTGCTCTTCGACGAGATGCTGGCGATCCCGGACCGGATCGCCGCACTCCCGTTCCCCACCGTGTTCGCCGCCCACGGCCTGTGCCTGACCTGGGCCTTCGAGGTCGCGGTCGCCTGCGACATCATCCTCGCGAGCGAGAAGGCCAAGTTCGGCCTGGTCGAACGGGTCGTCGGCCTGACCCCGACCATGGGCGGCACGCAGCGGCTCGCCGCCCGCGCCGGGGTCGGCCGCGCCAAGGAGTTCGTGATGACGGGCGCGACCTACGACGCCGCGACCCTCGAACGCTGGAACGTGGTCAACCGGGTGTTCCCGGCGGACGGCTTCGACGAGGCCGTCCGCGCGTTCACGACCGACCTCGCCCAGGGGCCGACGCGGGCGCACGCCGCCACCAAGAAGGTCCTGGAGCACTACGAGCACGGTGGCGTCGCCGAGGCGAACGAGCACATCACGACCATCGCCGCCGGGCTCTTCGAGACCGAAGACCTGCGCGGCGCGGTGAAGTCGTTCCTCGCCGACGGTCCCGGCAAGGCGACCTTCACCGGCCGCTGAGCCGCTACGGCCGCCGACCGACCGCGTCCACCACGCCGGACGCGGTCACGGCCGTCGAATTCGTCCCCAGGTACAGGAAGGTGTCGGCGGCGAAGACGATCACCACCGGTTTCGCCACCTTCGGGTCGTCATGCGGTCCGAGCGGCCACGTGATGCCGACACCGGGCCTGCCCGCCGCGTCCTGGGCGTGGTCGACGGCGCGCAGCCCCGGGACCTTCGCCGCCGCGCCGTACAAGGCGGCCCGGACCGCGGGTGAAAGGTAGCTCTCGTTCGCCAGCGAGAGAACGTCCTTGCCCATCGCGTTGAAGTCGCCGTCGTGCCCGCCGCGGCCGGCGTTGAGGTAGTCGAACATCGCGTCCGCGTCGGTGGGGAGATCCGCCCGGTGACCGGGTGATGGCGTGCACGGCTCCATGACACCGTCGAGCGGCTCTCCGCCCTTGTACACCTGAGCCCGTCCGTTCCGGCACCCCGGAAGCGGGATGGAACCGCCGTCCGCCATCTTGATGAGCCCGTCATGGGTGCCATCGGCCGAACGCCACGATTCCCGCTCGCCGTCGGGCTGCTTCGTCTTCGTGTAGACGAATTGGTCGGGCCTCGGCGGTGCGGCGGGAGACTTCAGGGCGGCCGTGGCGGCGTTCCGGAGCACCGTCACGGGATCCGCGACGGCCGCTGGAGGTTCGAGACCGACCTGGTCGACCGGCGCCAGCGTGACGACGGCGGTGATCGCCGCGGCGAGGCCGACCGCCCCGGCGCCGGTCCAGACCCAGCGCCGCCGTTTCTTCAGCGGCACCGCGTTTTCCGTTCCGGCGTGGGCGATTTCGGCCATCAATCGCGCGCGTGCCGAGCCGAGGGCTTCGGATTCCGCGAGAGGCATCGATCCGGTCCGCTCGGCGATCAGTTGCAGCTCATCCATGGGCAGGGATCTCCTTCGAAGTCGTGATGTCCGAGCGGCCCAGCGCTTCGCGGACCTTCCGGCGGGCACGGTTGAGCCGCGATCGGACGGTGCCGAGCGGTATGTCCAGAGCCGCGGCGATCTCCTCGTAGCTCAGGCCTTCCCCGGCGAACAGCGTGAGCGTGTCGCGATCGCCGTCGGCCAGTTCCGCGAGCGCGGAGTCCAGCAGTTTTCCCATCGCCTCGGCGGTCACCTGATCGGCGACGCGCTCGGCATGCCCTTCTTCGTCGGGTGGCGGGCCGAGGGCTTCCCGCAGTTTCAGCTCCCTGACCTCCTCACGGCGCCGCTGTGCGACCAGGTTGGTCGCGATGCCGTAGAGCCACGGCCGGGCATCGCGGCGCTCGGTGTCGTATCCCGCGCGTTTGCGGAAGGCGATCAGGAACGTCTCCCCCAACGCGTCTTCCGCGGCCGCGGGCCCGATGCGCCTGACCAGGTAGCGGTGGATGTGCGCGGCGTGCCGGTCGAAGATCGCGGAGAACCGTTCCGGGCTGGTCACCGACCTCGCGATCACTTCCGCGTCCTCCGGATCGCCCGGATCCGCCTCGGATGAGCTCATGGACCGCCTTTCGCCGTTCATCGGTGTCACTTGTCGTCCGCATCCGGCGTCGAACGGGTTCACGACCGACGAATCGGTCTAGACCTTTTATGCGTGCCGCGCTACATTCATCTGTGGTCTAGACCACGCGCGCCATTTTCCGAGCAGGTCAGTCTCGCCGCCTCTTTTGGAGAGAACCGCCATGAGACGCACCAGAAGAAGACTACTCAGCGCACTCACCGTGACACTCCTCGCCGCCGGGCTCCTCGTGGCCGCAGGTAATCCGGCGTTGGCGGCGGGCCGCCTCCGCGCCGCCTTCACCTTGGCCGGGAACACCGGTGAGTACACCGTCACGAATCCCAGCGGCGAAACCGTCGCCGACTGGTCCATCACCTTCACCGTGCCCGCCGGCGTGACCGCCACGAGCGGCTCGCACGCCACGGTTTCCCAGTCGGGCAACCAGGTCACCCTCACCCCGGCGTTCTACATCAAGTCGCTCGCGCCGGGCCGTTCGACCTATCCCTACAGCCCGTCGTTCCAGCTCAGTTCCGGGGTCAACCCGACCACGTGCCGGATCGACGACGCCAACTGCGACGGCTCGGGCGACGCACCGCCGTCGACGCCGGCCAACCTGCGTCTCGTGGCGAAGACGACCACGACCGCCGCGCTGGCGTGGAACGCCGCGGCTCCCGGCTCGCTGCCCGTCGTCGGCTACGACGTCTACCAGGGCACCACGCTGGCGGCCTCGGTCACCGGCACCGAAGCGAGGATCACCGGGCTGACGCCGAACACGGCCTACAGCTTCACCGTCGTCGCCAAGGACCGGAAGGACGCCAAGTCGCCACCCACCCCGGCGCTGGCGGTCACCACCAACAACCCGAGCGACGACACCCAGGCGCCGACGGCGCCGTCGAACCTCCGCTCGACCGCGGTCACCTCGGGTTCGATTTCGCTGGCGTGGAACGCGTCCACCGACAACACCGGCGTCGTGTCCTACGACGTCTACCGCGGCACGACCCTCGCCACCACCGTCACCGGCACGACCGCGACGGTGACCGGGCTTTCACCGTCCACTTCGTACTCTTTCACGGTCAAAGCCCGTGACGGTTACGACAACGTCTCCGCGGCGAGCGCGGCCGTCAGCGCCCGCACCGGCGACATCGTGAACGGCTACGCCCGGGTCGGCTACTTCGTGCAGTGGGGCATCTACGGCCGCCAGTTCTTCGTCAAGAACATGGTGACCAACGGCTCGGCCGCCAAGCTGACCCATCTGCTGTACGCCTTCGGGAACATCGACCCGGTCAACCACACCTGCCTTTCGGGCGTCACCAAGGGAACGACGTCCAACCCGCAGGACCCGAACCAGGGCGACGGCGCCGGCGACGCGGAAGCCGACTACTCGCGGCCGATGTCCGCGGCCCAGTCCGTCGACGGCGTCGGCGACACCGGCTGGGAGACGCTGCGCGGCAACTTCAACCAGCTGAAGAAGCTCAAGGCCAAGTACCCCAACCTGAAGATCCTCATCTCGCTGGGCGGCTGGACCTACTCGAAGTACTTCTCCGACGTCGCGGCCACGCCCGCGTCGCGGCAGAAGTTCGTCGCGTCGTGCATCGACACGTACCTGAAGGGGAACGTGAAGCCCTACGGCGGCGCCGGCGGGCCGGGCACGGCCGCGGGCATCTTCGACGGCATCGACATCGACTGGGAGTGGCCCGGCAGCCCCGACGGGCACCCCGGGAACCACTGGAGCGCCAACGACAAGACGAACCTGACCGCGCTGCTCGCCGAGTTCCGCACACAGATGGACGCCTACGGCGCGACCACCGGCAAACGGTACGAACTGCAGGCGTTCACCCCCGCCGACCCGGCGAAGGTGAAGGGCGGTTGGGAGATCCCGAAGATCTTCGACTACCTCGACGTCGCGAACGTGCAGGGCTACGACTTCCACGGCTCGGGCAGCGACAACTCGTGGGAGCCGAACCGCACCGGCCACCAGGGGAACCTCTACGCCGACGCGGACGACCCGTACAACTTCAAGTTCAGCGTGGAATCGGCGATCAACGCCTACACCGAAGCCGGTGCCAATCCACGGAAACTGACCCTCGGGCTCGCCTTCTACGGCAGAGGCTGGCAAGGGGTCGCGGACGGCGGGAAGAAGGGCGAATGGCAGAGCGCGACCGGCGCCGCGCCAGGACAGTTCGCCGAGGAAGCAGGTACTCGTGGCTACGCGAATCTCTTGGCCAGCGTCCCCAACTGCGCCGTCCAGCACGACACCGCGGCCGTGGCCACGTCGTGCTACACCGGCAACGGCGGGCAATGGTGGACCTTCGACGACGCCTGGTCCATCCAGCAGAAGGTCGCCTGGCTCAAGACGAGAGGACTGCTCGGGGTCATGGCCTGGGAGATGTCCGGTGACACCGGATCCCTCATGACCACAGTGGACAACTCGCTGAAGTGACGCCTCGTGAGCGGTAAGGCGAACGTGGCTCCACGGGCTCGAGCGGTCGGCCTGGGTGACCGGAAAGGCCTCGGCATGGGCGCTTCGCGGCTTTCGCTCACGACTGAAGTACATGAAGGCCGGCGGTCTCAATCGGTTGTTG
>NZ_LQMT02000028.1:12682-18156 GCF_001620365.2 Amycolatopsis keratiniphila subsp. keratiniphila | reverse complement strand
TCGGCGCCGACGTCGTCGGCCTCGGCCGCGACGGTTTCGAAGGTGCGGCCGCCGCCGTCGAGCGGGGTGCACTGGTAACCCAGATGGGCGGCGACGCCACCGCCTTCGGCGACCGACAGCGGCTTGTCGTCGTTGCCGACGACCTGGGCGAGGTTGCGGCCGTCGTAGTGCAGCGCGGTGAAGAACGTGGTGTTGGCGCCGACGGACTGGGTGACGATCAGTTCCGCGCGGCCGTCGCCGTTGAGGTCGGTGACGCGCGGGGCCTCGAGCGGGACGGAGCTGTCGGCGCCGAGGTGGATCGAGGTGAAGGTGCCGTGCACGGTGGCCGAGACGACCTGGTCGCCGGGGCCGGTGAGCTGCGCGGTGACGGTCTCGATCTCGCCGTCGCCGTCGAGGTCGGCCACGGTGGTGACCGGATCGACGGAAGGTGCGCTCGCGAGCGCAGGGACGACAGCGGCCAGGCTCAGCGCGGCGACGACGCCGGTGATGGCGGTGGTACGGACGATGCCGGTGTGCTTCATGGTGCTTCTCCCTCCAACGCTCCCGGTGAACTTTTCACCGAAAGTGCTCTCATGTAGGGAGACGGTTGCGGATCATGGACGTGCAGTGAGAGTGTGATGTGCCACACAAACGCAACCCGGGTGGCCCGCCCCGGAAGAGCGGGCCACGCCGGTTCAGCCGACGGCCCACGCTTGCAACGCGGAGCCGGTGTCGGCCTGTTGCGTCACGGCCGCACCGTCCGAAGTGGACGCTGTGGTCAGGAGCAGGCCCGAGCGGACACTGACGATCTTGTAGGTGCCGTTGGGCTGTTTCGCCGCGTTCCAGCGTTGGTTGGCCCCGCCGGTGCACGTCCATTGGATGACGCGCGCGCCCGCGGTGGTGGCTCCGCCTTCGACGTCGGCGCACAGTTTCGAATGCGTGTTGGTCAGCGTGTAGGAACCGTCGGACTGCCTGGTGAACAACCACTTCTGGTTGGCGCCGTTGTTCGGCGTCCAGGTGACCAGCGGGGTTCCGGCGGCGGTCGAGGAGTCCGGGTCGTCGAGGTTCTTGCCGGACGCGGCCAGGGTGTGGACGCCGCCGAGGGTGCCCGCGCCGGCGTCGGTGAACTTCAGCGTCTGCTCGGCCGCGGTCCGGCCGCCGCCGACGGCGTTGCCGGTGGTGTCGGTCCAGGATCGCAGCGGGGTGGTCTCCGACAGGCGTGACGTCTTGCCGGACAGGCCGAGCACGAGACCGCTGTAGCGGTTCACCAGCCGGAAGGTGCCCTTGTCCACAGTGGACGGGATGACGAACCACTGCTGTCCGACCGTCGAAGCCGACGTGACGGTCGGTTTCGCGCCCCACGCCCGGCCGGCCTGCACGGCGTCGACACCGAGGAGCTGGCCCGTGGCGGCGTTGGCGATGCGGTACGAGCCGTCGCCGTCGGAGGTGAACTGCCACGCTTCGCGGTCGGAACCGGTCGTGGCCGCGACCGACGTCGTCGCGGTTCCGGTGCCCTGCGCGAGAACCCGGCCGTCACCGAGACCGATCCGGTACTTGCGGGAACTGTCCACAGGGGACGGTGCGGGCGCGGACGACGTGATGGTCTGCGTGGTGTACTCGCCGCCCGCGTTGTTCGAGCAGGCCACCGCGCAGTACGACCGGAATTGCTTGCCGATGATGGTCGAGTTCGTCTTGTTCGCCGCGTCGACGAACCAGCGGTACCACGACTGGTTGGTGTAGCTCCCGGTGTCGCCGATGAGACGCCATTTCTGCGTGGTCAGATCGTCGGTCACGTAATAACGCTGGGGGACGACGCTGTCCACGGCCTCCGGCGCGCCGATGTAGAGCCCGAGATGCGCGTTGTAGGCGATGTTCATGATGAACAGGTCCGACTTCTTCGGCAGCTGTCCCGCGGCGATCTGCTGGGTGACGTTGCCGGTGTTGGCCGGGTCGTAGTCGTCCGCGACGGGCGTGTAGCCGGTGTCGCCCGCGGCGGACACGGGGACCATGTTGCTCTCGCGACCGCCGACGCCGGGCTGGCTCCAGCCGCCGTCGAACCACTTCTGCCACGAGCCGGACGCCATCTTGGCCGAGATCGGCGAACGCGCGACGTGCGCCAACCCGGTCATCGGGCCGCCCGCGCCGGCTTTCGGCACGATGCGCGAGCCGTAGTAGACGTAGAAGTAGCCGGAGGCGGTGTCGACGAACAGGCGCGGATCGCCGTCGCCGTAGTCGAACGTCTGATGCGGGAACGCCGCCGTGTCACCGCGTTTCGTGCTGTACGGCGAAGTGATCGCGTGATCCTTGATGGTCCAGGTCTTGCCCTGGTCCTTCGAGACGGCCATGTCGATCGCGTCGTAGTGCGAGAATGAATACGCGCCGAACGGTTCGGGGGTGAACTCGTTGTGGATCAGGCCGTACCAGTCGCCGGTGTCCGGATCGACCCACGTGCCGACGAGGTCGCAGAAATTGCGCTGCGAGTAGCCCGAACCGGCGGGCGGATCGGTGGATTCCTTGCCGGTGGGACTGTTGTTGCAGCGCCAGGTGGTGTCGTCGTTACGGTCGGCGGGATTCGCCGGGTTCACCGCCGAGCTGATCGGGTTCTTGGTGAAGCTGTCGAAATCGCGTCCGCTGTAGAAGTCCCATTCCCGCGGTTGATCCGCGCCGTAGAGCGCGGCCGCCTGCTGGAAGTAGAACGTGCCGTCCTTGTCGACATAGGTACTCGCCGGGGTGTCGGTGGTCGGGCTGAACGACTTCTTGGCGTCGACCGTGATGGTGTACGTCGCGTCCGGCGGCGCGGCGTCGGACGACACCGGTACCACCGTGGTCGCCGCCACGGCCAAGGCCGCGGCGCCGAGAAGAGGCAGGGTCCGCATGACTCTCTCCCAAGGGTGACCCGCACCACAGTTGGCGGGGCGGTCGCCGATGTTATGAACGTAATTGCGCGTAAGTCAACGCTTTCAGTCAACTTCAAGCGTCAGTCATGCACTTATTGCGCGGAAAGTCCAAGCGGTCCGATACGGAAGTCCAAGGCGGTCAGTCGGGTACCAACGGCGGGTCGTCGGCCGGGGGGACGCGCGAACTCCAGCCGCCGGGCACGGCCTGGACGCGCGACTCGCGGAAGCGGGCGGGGGAGACGCCGGCCCGGCGGGTGAAGAGCCTGCTGAAGTACGCGGCGTCCTCGTACCCGATCGCCTGCGCCACTTCCTGCACCGGCATCCGTGTGGTGGCGAGGAGTTCCTTGGCCCGGTTGAGCCGGAGGGTCAGCAGGTGGTCCTTCAGCCCCGTCTCGGTGCTGCGGCGCACTGCGGTGCGGAGTTCGGGCAGCGTCATCCCGCGCCGGGCCGCGATTTCGGCGACGCTGAGGGGCAGCAGGGCGTCCTGTGCCAGCGCCTCCAGCAAGGGACCGTCGTCGGGGGTGCTGTCGGCGGCCCGCCGCAACGCCACCAGCAGGTGATGCACGGCCGCCGAGGCGTCGACCTGGGCGAGCGGACTGCCGCCGCGCGCGCAGCGCACGATCCGGCTCACGATGTCGCGCACGGCCTCGACGTCGCCCAGCGGTACCACCGGCGTCGCGGGCGTGACATAACCGAGTTCGACGTAGGCGTCCACGGCGCTGCCGTCGAAGTCGACGAAGCATTCTTCCCAGCCGTGCGCGGGATCGGGCGCGTAATGGTGCCCGACCCCGGGGACGAGCCACAGCAGCGCGGGCGCGACGACCTCCTGCCGCTCCCCGCCCGTCACGGCGAACCAGCCGCGCCCCTTGGACACCACCACGGCCACGTAATGGTCGAGCACCCGCGGCCCCACGGCGGGCAGGACGCCGTGCTGCAGCCCGACCCCGAGGCACACCAGGCCCAGCCGTCGGTGCACGGCCGACGGTGTGAAGTACCGCATCCAGGTCCGGTAACCCATCCCCGCATCTTCGCGCAAGCACTTCGGGGCGGTTTCGAGGGTACCGGCCCCGGGCTTCCGAAAAGGATTTCCTCGATTCCGTTCTTGATCACCGCGAATTCCTCGGCGGCTGCGCGGTCGTCGGAAGTTCCGGTATACGTGGAAGGGAGGGCGCCGCCGGGGAGGACGGCATGGCGCTTGAAGCAAGGGGGAAATACCGATGTTCGACGCGCGTCTCGTCGCTGATCAAGTCAGCCCGACCACCAGACCGAAGATCAGAATTCTGTTCTACACCGATGCCGTCGGCTTCTCGGGGAACGGCGGCTTCTCACTGGGAATCATCCGTGATCTCCTTTTGGGGAATCAGCCTTTCTTCGTCGAGTTCGAGATCGATTTGATCAACCGGCACGAGGGCGGGCACGCCGCCAACAAACTCACCGCCGAAGTGCTCGGCCGATACGAGCAGGTGTGGTTCTTCGGCATCCTGCAGTCCAACATGCCGGGAGAGCCGGAAAACGAGCTCGTGGACGCGGAGGTCGCCGCGCTGCGGACGTGGATGGACGCCGGTGGTGGCGTGCTCATCTGCGGCGACCACTCGAATCCGCGCCCGCCGGGAGCGGATCCGTCGCTGCCCGACTATCTGAACCTGGGCCGGGCGCTGGGGCACCGGGTCCCGCGCGCGGGTGAGCTGCGGGTGTGGAACGACCGGCCCGACGCCAGTATCGAGTTCAGCCACAACACCCACCAGCCGGATCCGTGGGGCAGTGACATCGACAATCCGATCCCGAACGACCTCGATCCGTACCCGCAGGAGCTGATCCTGCGGAAGCGGTTCGGTAGGCCGCACGCGCTGTTCCAGGGCAGGCGGGGACCGATAACCGTTTTCCCGGACCACATGCACGAGGGACAGCTGGTCATTCCGGAACAATTCCCGGCGGATGTCTGGCCGTCCGGGCGTTCGGGACAGCCGAAGCCGGAAATCGTCGCGCAGGGCACCGACAAACGCAACGGCCAGGTCTACGGAGTGTCCTGTGTGTACGACGGCGCGGCCGCCGGTGTCGGGCGAATCGTCGCCGACGCCACTTGGCACCACTATTTCGACATCAATCTGTGGGGTTTCGAAAAGGGCGGCGAGGTGCTCGATCGCCTCACCGAGTATTACGTGAACCTCACGCTGTGGTTGGCGCCGAAGCCGGTCAAGCTGGAAGTGAACGCGCAGCTGCTGTACTGGCTTTCGCGCAATATGAGCGTCCGCGCGGTGCTGCCGGAGGGGTTCCGGGTGCCGGGGATCACCGCGGCGGGCCTGGTCCGCGAGGTCGGCGGGCAGAGCGTGCTCGACGATCTCGTCTGGCCGCTGGAAGGGGCGCCGGGGGTCCCCGAAGAACTGCTGCTCGGTGCCGTCGTCAAGGAATCCGTCGCGGCGCTGAGCGGAGGGGACGTCGAGACGTTCGACGCCGTGGACGTCGTCGAGCGGGGCCTGCGGGCCGGGGCCGAGGAGTACGCCGCCGAGCTGCGAGCAGCGCTCGACGCCGTCGAAGGCCTGGGCCAGCGGCTAGCGGAGGGTATTCGCTGAGGTTGATTCCGTGAAGGCCCCCTTCATT
>NZ_LQMT02000028.1:3262-12600 GCF_001620365.2 Amycolatopsis keratiniphila subsp. keratiniphila | reverse complement strand
CTCAAGGGGGCCTTCACGGACTCGCTCGGTCACACGATCGAGGCACGAGGCAGGTCTCGCCGCGTCCCGCGGGTATCCCCCGGGAAACGGAGGAGGCAACGATGCCCGACAACGAACTTCCGGGTTTCCTGATCATCGGCCTGATCTTCGTCGTCGCGGACGGCCAGATCCTGTACCGCGGCGCCCGCCGCTTCCTGACCGCGCCGGACGCCCGGGAGGGCAGCGGGTCGGTGGCCTGGATGGTGGTGACGGTCTTTCATCTGGCGGCGATCGGGATGCTCGCGCTGCTGGCGGTCGTGGCCCCGGACTGGTCCGGTTCGACGGCCGCGTTCGTCGGCAGGCTGGGCGTGTTCCTGCTGCTCATGGCGGTGGCCCACGTGCTCACGCTGTCCGTGCTCGCCCATCGGCGCGAGGACGACGTGGCGGTCGGGGCCCGGCGGCGGAAGCGTGCGGACGACCGCGCCGACCCCGAGCCGGAGCCGACGGTCACCCCGGTGCCCGGTCAGGAGGGCCGGAACCCGCGGGTGAGCCCGGATCTCGGGGACCAGGGTCCGTATCGGGCCTGAGCCCGAGCGCGAGGTGGAGCTGGCGCGCCCACCAGCGCACCTGCGCGGACGAGTCGTCGGCCGCGGTGAGCCCGGCGCTGCGCCGGAAATCGCTCCCGTACAGGGGCTCCGTGGCCATCGCCTGGTGCAGGGCGGCGACGGCGAGCCGCGTGTCGTCGAGTGAGCCGCCGGGTGGCCGGAGCCGGTGGAGGGCGTCGACGACCGGGTCGAGCATCCCGCTGCCCGGGTCGTGCCAGCCCGCCGCGTGCAGTGCCACCGCCAGCTCGCCGTAGCCGTCCCGGTACAGCGTGTGGAGGGCCTCGACGAGTCCGAGCAGGTCCGCCTCGTGGTCCAGCCAGCCGGTGAGGAGCGCCTGAAGCGCGTCCCGGAGACGGCGGCCCCCGTGCCGGAGGAGTTCGGCGAGCAGTTTCTCGCGGTTGCCGAAGTGATGGGCGACGCCGGCGTCGGTCATACCGACCCGTGCGGCCACGGCGCGCATCTGGACGGCGGCGACGCCGGACTCGCCGAGCAGGGAGGCCGCGGCGTCGAGGATCAGCCGCCGGGCCTCTTCGGGCGCCCGTCGGGCTCGGGAGTTCGTCACGACCGGATCGTACCTTGATGGGCCAAGGTAGATGCGTTACCTTGACAGTTCAAGGTAAGGGGGATGCCGTGAGTACCGAAATCGGTCTTGACCTGGGCGAAGTCATCCTGCGGGGCACGGTGACCGGCGCCGGCCCGACGGTGCTGCTGCTCCACGCGGGCGGAGAACGCCGTGCGGTCTGGGTGCCGGTCGCCGCGGCGCTGGCCGGGCACGGCTTCCGGTCGGTGGCCTTCGACCTGCGCGGACACGGGGACAGCTCCGGCCGGGCGACCACGCTCGGCGCGCTGGCCGACGACGTGGCCGGGATGATCGCGAGCCAGCCCGCGCCCGTCGTCCTGGTGGGCGCGTCGGTCGGCGGCCTGGCCGCCATCGCGGCGCTCGCGGATCCCGCGGTCGCGGCACGCGCGTCCGGGCTCGTGCTCGTCGACGTCGTACCCGACCTCGAGCCGGGCAGGGTGCGCTCGTGGCTCGATTTCCATGGGCTCGGCGGCCGGTACACGCGCCTGGTGGACGACGTCCTCGGCTCGGGGCCCGCCCTGCTCGCCACGGCCGGGGCCCTGGACCTGCCCGTCCTGGTGGTGCACGGCGGACAGGGGTCGCCGCTGCGCGACGCCGATGTGGGCCGTCTGCGCGCGGCCAACCGCCGGGTCGCCGTCGTCCGGGTTCCGGCGGCGGGTCATCTCGTGGCGAGGGAGGCTCCGGAACACCTCGCGGACCTCGTGTCCGGATGGCTTTGTGGCATCGGTCACGGGGCGGTTTCGACGCCGGGGACGGGCGGGCAAGATCTGCGGTAGAGCTGTGCGCCGCAGGTGGGCGACAACGACATGCACTCGGCGCTACCAGTTGGTAACTTATTGTCGGGGCATCGAAAACCCCATAAGAAGCGGCAACAACGCGCTGCCTACAATGTCGGGCATGACCTACAGCGAACCAGCGCGATCAGCTGCCCCCCGCACCGGATCGCCGGCGTCCGCCTCCTCCTCGGCCGTCTTGGCGAGGGGAATCACGATTTATGGTTGCGGATCGGACGAGGCCGCCTTGTTCCGGGAGATGGCTCCTCGTTTCGGCGTAATGCCGACCATTGTGGACGAGCCGGTGTCCGAGGCCAATATCGGGCTGGTCTCCGGAAATCGATGCATCAGTATCGGCCACAAGACCAAGGTCACGAATTCCATTCTTCTCGCCCTCGCCGAAGCGGGCGTCGAATACATCTCCACCCGGAGCATCGGCTTCAACCACATCGATGTGGAATACGCGGCGAGCGTCGGTATCACCGTGGGCAATGTCGCCTACTCGCCCGACAGCGTTGCCGATTTCACGCTGATGCTGATGCTGATGGCGGTGCGCGACGCCAAGTCCATCATCCGCCGCACCGAGGTGCACGACTACCGGCTGAACGAGGTGCGCGGGAAAGAGCTGCGCGATCTGACCGTCGGAGTGGTCGGAACAGGGCGGATCGGGGTCGCGGTGCTGGACCGGCTGCGTGGTTTCGGCTGCCGGGTGCTGGCCTACGACACGCTGCTGACCGCCTCGGCCGATTACGTTCCGCTCGACGAATTGCTCCAGCAGAGCGACATCGTGACGCTCCACGTGCCGCTCAACAAAGATACCTATCATCTTCTCGACCGGAAGAACATCGAGCGGATGAAGGACGGCGCGTACATCATCAACACCGGACGTGGCCCGCTCATCGAAACCGAAGCCCTCATTTCGGCGCTGGAAGACGGAAAACTGGGCGGAGCGGCATTGGACGTCGTCGAAGGAGAGGAAGGCATCTTCTACGCCGACTGCCGGAACAAGCCGCTCGAGAGCGAAACGTTGCTGCGGCTGGAAAAGCTGCCGAACGTGCTCATCAGTCCGCATACCGCCTATTACACGGACCACGCACTGAGTGACACTGTTGAAAACTCCATCATCAATTGTCTCCAATTCGAAAGCGGGAAGTAGTATGGGTAGGCTGAAAATCGGAATTCTGTTCGGCGGGCTTTCCGAAGAACATCCTATCTCCATCAAATCTGCGCGTGAGGTCCAGAAGAACCTCGACCTCGAGAAGTACGAGCCGTACTACATCGGGATCACCCAGAGCGGTTCCTGGATGCTGTGCGACGGCCCCGCCGAGGACTGGGAGAACGGGAACGTCCGCCCGGCCGTCCTGTCGCCGGACCGCGGTGTGCACGGCCTGCTCGTCCTGGACGAGGGCAAGTACGAGACGATCGCCCTCGACGTGGTGCTGCCGGTGCTGCACGGCAAGTTCGGCGAAGACGGCGCGATGCAGGGCCTGCTGGAGATCTCCGGCGTCCCCTACGTCGGCTGCGACCTCCCGAGCTCGGTCATGTGCATCGACAAGTCGCTCACCTACTCCGTCGTCCGCGGCGCCGGGATCGCGACGCCGACCTTCCACATCGTCACGCCGGACAACGACGTCGACCCGGACGCGCTGAACTACCCGGTCTTCGTGAAGCCCGCCCGCTCCGGCTCGTCGTTCGGCGTCAGCAAGGTCTCCGCGAAGGAAGAGCTGCCCGCCGCGCTGGCGGAGGCGCGCCAGTACGACGCGAAGATCCTGATCGAAGAGGCCGTCATCGGCAGCGAGATCGGCTGCTCGATCCTCGGCGACGGCGAGGACCTGTTCGCGGGCGAGGTCGACCGGGTCGCGCTGACCCACGGCTTCTTCAAGATCCACCAGGAGAAGAGCCCCGAGACCGGCTCCGAGAACTCGAGCTTCATCGTCCCCGCCGACATCCCGGACGCCTCGCGCGACCTGGTCCAGGAGACGGCCAAGGTCATCTACCGCGCGCTGGGCTGCAGCGGGCTCGCGCGGGTGGACCTGTTCCTCAAGGAGGACGGCAGTGTCGTGCTCAACGAGGTCAACACCCTGCCCGGCCTGACCTCGTACAGCCGCTACCCGCGGATGATGAACGCCGCCGGCCTCTCGCTCGGCGACGTGATCGACCGCCTGGTGAAGCTGACGCTGGCGGGCGTGACGAATGAGGGATGATTTCGTCTTCGTCGACGAGGTCGTCTCCGGAATCCGCTGGGACGCCAAGTACGCCACGTGGGACAACTTCACCGGCAAGCCGGTGGACGGCTACCTGGTGAACCGCGTCGTCGGCACACGTGCGTTCTGCGCGGCACTGGAAAAGGCGCGGGACAAGGCCGCGGAGCTCGGTTTCGGTCTGCTCCTTTGGGACGTGTACCGCCCGCAGCGCGCGGTCGACCGCTTCATGCGCTGGGCGGAAGAGCCCGAGGACGGCCGGAAGAAGGCCAGGCACTACCCGAACATCGAGCGGCCCCAGATGTTCGAACAGGGCTACGTGGCCACCAAGTCCGGGCACAGCCGGGGCAGCACGGTGGACTTGACGCTCTACCGCCTGGACACCGGTGAGCTCGCCGACATGGGCGGCGACCACGACCTGATGGACGTCGTCTCGCACCACGGTGCCGACGGTGTGCCGGACGAGGCCGCGAAGAACCGCGCGCACCTGTGCGCGATCATGGAGGGCTCGGGCTTCAAGTCGTACGAGTGCGAGTGGTGGCACTACAACCTGAAGGACGAGCCCTACCCGGACACCTATTTCGATTTCCCCATCGAGTAGGAGAGTCGGCAGGCAAGCGAGGATGCCGCGGGTGCCGTGAAGGCGCCCGCGGCATTTTCATGCCCTCCGCGGCAGGCGGGCGGCGTGGTGAACGACTGTCCAAGTGCGCTGCTGGACGCGCCGCCCGCGGTTTCGGCCGGACCTCGTCCCATCCGGCTGACAAACATGGGATGACCGGGTGAATACCGGTCCCTGGTGCGGGAAATATGCAATCCCGGCCATTCCGGGAAAGGCCGGGTTTGGTTTCCCCTTTCTGTGCCGTGAATGGCCGTTCGATGTACTTCGGGCGGCACGGATGAGCATGTCTTTCGTCCTTTGGCTGAACGGCGGGGAACCGCCGAGTTCACTTGGACGGCCGGCCGGTCGCTCACGTGGGTGACTTTCGCCGTGCCTTTCGCCGGGCCCGCGGCGCGGGCATCGTTCCTTTGTTGCGCCAACGATGGCAGGCCTCGCTTTGCTCCAGGCCCGGTGTCGCCGCAAGGTTCGGCCGTTCGTGTGAACAGATGCCGGGGAGCGGGACAGGAATCGATACTCCCGAGATCATCTCGGGAGGAGAACAAGGTCGTATGAATGGCCTAACAAGACATGCGAACAGCCTAACGGCGTCCGCCGGGACAAACGTGCCCGCGGCCGCGATACTTATGTTCGACATCCGTGTCAATGCCGGATGTGAAAATCCGGATATTGATCTTGCGGCGCGTCTTGTCTGCGGAAATCACACTGTTTGTCAATTGCCGACATGGATTGTTCATGCCATGCTGCGATGGTGCGAACCCACTGGGGCTGACCTGGTTCGCGCCTACTGGGGACTGATGGGGGGTGCGTCGGTGACTCGCGACCAAGAGGCATTCACGGATTCCAACCGGTGAACAGCCGGGTAGGTATGGAGCACAAGGAACGAGCACATCCGGTCTCGCATCGCGGCGGGTACCGGCTTCATCGGGCCGCACCGAAGCCCGGCTCGACGGCCCGACCCGTCGAGTGAACGTCTCACCTGATCGCCGTCGGGGCGATGGGAGGCTGCCCTTTCAGCTTCGGTGTTCGTCGGAAAACGCGCCACCGGTCATCTGGGAGACCGTGGGGACGGACCGCGAGAACGCGGATCTGTCCGGTGGCGCCAGAGGGATCCTCACCGTCGAGGACACCCCGCCCTGCTGCCGAAGACGGCGCCGGACGGGTTCATGGTGTCCAACCACCGAAGCCGAGCAGTTGGACGGTGGGTTCCTTGCCGTATCGCAAACGTCGATCAAACAAAAGATTCAATGGGGGCCTGGTGGATCCGACGAGAGTTGACCTCTCCGCTCTCCCTGTCGTCGATATCGAGTTGTCCCGGCTGTCCACCGCATGTTCGCCACGAACCTCTGGCGAGGATCCGGAACACGTCGAGACACTGCTGTCCGCGGAGTGGGAGCTTCCGCCCATTCTCGTGCACCGTCCGACGATGCAGGTGGTCGATGGCCTGCACCGGCTGAGGGCGGCACGAGTGAGAGGCGATACGAAAATCCGGGCGAGGTTCATCGACGGCGCCGAATCCGACGCCTTCGTCCTCGCCGTGGAAGCGAATATCCGGCACGGTCTGCCGCTTTCCCTCGCGGACCGCAAACGGGCGGCGGTCCAGATCATCGGGACACATCCGCAGTGGTCGGACCGGCGGGTGGCGTCGGCGACCGGTATCTCCGCGGGAACCGTGGCCGATCTGCGGCGGCGCGGCGGCGAAAGCGGAGGCGAGGCGAGGGTCGGGCGTGACGGGCGAGTCCGTCCCGTCGACGGTTCGGAGCGGCGGAAACTCGCCGCCGAGCTCATTCGCAACGATCCGGGCCTTTCGCTTCGGCAGGTCGCCAAGCAGGTCGGTATCTCTCCGGAGACCGTCCGGGACGTGCGGGCCCGGTTGGAGCGCGGGGAGAGCCCGACCCCGGACGGGAGCAGGAAGCTGCGGGCCAAACCGCATCCCTTGCGGTGGACGGAACCCGAGTTCGACAGCACCGTGGACCGGGAACGGCTCGCCGTGCTGGAGCGCCTCAAGGCCGATCCCGCGTTGCGGCTGAGCGAGGTGGGCAGGCTCCTGCTGAGGATGCTGTCCATGCACTCGATCGACGGCCAGGAATGGGAAAGGATCCTGCACGGGGTCCCGCCGCATCTGTACGGCGTGATAGCCGGCTTCGCGAAGGACCACGCCCGGGTCTGGTCGGAGTTCGCGGGCCGGTTGGAACACCAGGCGACCGACCTCGCCGCGAGATGAGTTCCGTGAAGGCCTCCTCGAGGATCCGAGTCCGTCGAGGAGGCCTTCATGCTGCACCACTTCAAGGAGGCAGAGGTGACCGTTCGAACCGCACTTGTCGTCGGCACGGGACTGATCGGCACCTCGGTCGCGCTGGCCCTTCGCGAGAAGGGCACGGCGATCCGGCTCTCCGACGTCGACGCGGACGCCCTCCGGCTGGCGGAGGAACTCGGCGCCGGCCGGGAATGGACCGGCGCGACCGTGGATCTGGCGGTGCTCGCCGTGCCGCCGCATCTGGTCGGTGACCGGCTGGCGTGGCTCCAGAAGGAAGGCGCCGCGCGGGCGTACACCGACGTGGCCAGTGTCAAGGCCGGGCCGATCGCCGACGCGGAGCGGCTCGGCTGTGATCTGACCTCTTTCGTGCCGGGGCATCCGCTCGCCGGCCGGGAACGGTCCGGCCCGGCGGCGGCTCAAGCCGATCTGTTCCTCGGTCGCCCGTGGGCGCTTTGCCCTCGTCCGGAAACGGATCCGGGCGCGCTGGGGCTGGTCCGTGAGCTGGTGTCGCTGTGCGGGGCGGAGGTCGTGACCGTGCCCGCGGACGACCACGACGCGGCGGTGGCGCTGGTGTCGCACGCTCCGCACGTGGCGGCGTCGGCGGTCGCGGCGGCACTGACGGGTGGCGACGACGTCGCGCTGAGCCTCGCCGGGCAGGGCCTGCGGGACGTGACCCGGATCGCCGCCGGGGATCCCGGGCTGTGGCGGCGGATCCTCGCCGGGAACGCGGTTCCGGTGGCCGCGGTACTGGACCGGATCGCGGCGGAGCTCGCCGGGGCGGCGTCCGCGCTGCGGGCCGGAGAGCACGCCGGCGTCACCGATCTCTTGCGCCGTGGGGTGGAAGGACACGCCCGGATCCCCGGGAAGCACGGCACCGGCAGGCATGCCGAAGCCCGCCGGGGCCACGGACGGCACGTCTCCCACTGACCCGGCGGGGGCGACCGTCGCTTGTGGACAATGCGGAGCATGTCCGCCCCAAGTGTTCGCTTCGCCCCTCTCGTGGACATCGACACGATTCAGCACGATTGAGCTCGCCGACCTGTTGTGTGAGAGGGGTGCCCGCATGGACGCAGTGCTGAACTACGGGGGGGTGCGGAAGAGCGATGACGATCCCGATCCTTGGGAGACCAAGGTCAATCCCGGGACGGTGCGCCGGGTGCTCTCCTACTTCCGTCCGCATATCGGCATGGTGGCGTTTTTCGTCCTCGTCGCGGCACTGGAGTCGCTCGTCGTCGTCGCGACCCCCTTGCTGCTGAGGGAACTCGTCGACGACGGCATCGTCGGGAACGATCCGGGCACCGTGCTCCTGATGTCCTGCCTGGCCGCCGTGCTGGCGGTCGCGGGCGCGGCGCTGGCACTGGTGTCGGCCTGGATCTCCGGGCGGATCGGGGAAGGGGTCAGCTACGACCTCCGGGTGGAGGCGCTCGACCACGTCCGGCGGCTGCCGATCGCGTTCTTCACCCGGACGCAGACCGGGGTACTGGTCGGCAGGCTGCACACCGACCTGATCATGGCGCAGCAACATTTCGGCGGCCTGCTGATCGCGGCGACCAGCGCGCTCACCGTCTTCGTCGTACTGGCCGAACTGATCTACCTGTCGTGGCTCGTCGCCGTCGTCGTCCTGGTGCTGGTGCCGCTCTTCCTCTTTCCCTGGATCCGGGTGGGACGCGCGATCCAACGGCGTGCCGGACGGCTGATGGAGGCCAACGACGGCCTCGGGGGAACGCTCCACGAGCGCTTCAACGTCCAGGGCGCGATGCTCTCCAAGCTTTTCGGCCGTCCGGACGACGAGATGGCCGAGTACCGGGAGCGGGCCGGGCGGATCCGCCGGATCGGCGTGAGCCTTTCCGTCTACGGCCGGATGGCGTTCGTGATGATGGCGCTGGTGGCCTCACTCGCCACGGCGCTCGTCTACGGGATCGGTGGTGAGCTCGTGCTCGCCGGGGCCTTCCAGCTCGGGACGCTGGTCGCCATCGCGACCCTGCTCTCGCGGCTGTTCGGGCCGATCACCCAGCTGTCGGGGATGCAGGAGACCGCGCAGACCGTCGTGGTGAGCTTCTCCCGGATCTTCGAGCTCCTCGATCTGAAACCGCTGATCGAGGAACGCGAAGACGCGGTCGCGCTCGAAAAGGGCGTGGCGCCGGACATCGAGTTCCGGAACGTGGCGTTCCGGTACCCCACCGCGGACGAGGTCTCGCTGGCGTCGCTGGAGCATCTGCGCGCCGACCGGGAACGCGGGGAAGTGCCGCCGGACGTCCTGCGCGACGTGAGCTTCCACGTGCCCGCCGGCACCCTCACCGCGCTCGTCGGCCCGTCCGGCGCGGGGA
>NZ_LQMT02000028.1:2575-3175 GCF_001620365.2 Amycolatopsis keratiniphila subsp. keratiniphila | reverse complement strand
CGATCCGGGAGAACCTGCTCTACGCCCGCCCGACGGCCACCGAGGACGAGCTCGTCGAGGCCTGCAAGGGAGCCCAGATCTGGGATCTCATCGAATCCCTTCCCCACGGGCTGGACACCGTCTCGGGCGATCGCGGCTACCGCATGTCCGGCGGGGAGAAGCAGAGACTGGCCATCGCCCGGTTGCTGCTGAAGGCGCCGACGGTCGTCGTGCTCGACGAAGCCACCGCGCATCTGGACTCCGAGTCGGAGGCGGCGGTGCAGGCGGCGCTCAAAACCGCCCTGCGCAGCCGGACCTCGCTGGTGATCGCCCACCGGTTGTCCACGATCCGCGACGCGGACCAGATCCTCGTGATCGACGGCGGCGGGGTCGCCGAACGCGGGACGCACGAGGAATTGCTGGCCGCGGGCGGTCTCTACGCGGATCTCTACCACACACAGTTCGCCAAACCGGAAAGCAACGGTGCCCGGCGCAACGGAAACGGGGCGGCGCACCAGGTTGTCCTTGAAGGAGAACGATGACTTCCGCAGCGCAGGCCGCCCTGACCGTGCCGGAGCTGTTCGCCCGCCGGGTGGACCTGGCACCGGACGCGGTGGCCGT
>NZ_LQMT02000028.1:1603-2491 GCF_001620365.2 Amycolatopsis keratiniphila subsp. keratiniphila | reverse complement strand
TCTGCTGGTGGCGCTGCTCGCCGTCTGGAAGACGGGGGCGGCCTACGTCCCGGTCGACGCCGCCTATCCCGCACCGCGGGTGGCCTTCATGGCGTCGGATTCGGGCGTGTCGCTGATGGTGTGCTCGGCCGCGACGCGCGGCAGCGTGCCGGAGGGGATCGAGCCGATCGAGGCGGACGCCGCCGCGGACGATGACACGGCCGAAGCCCCGGCGGTCCAGGTGGGGCCGGGGGACACGGCGTACGTGATGTACACGTCCGGTTCGACGGGCACGCCGAAGGGCGTGACCATTCCGCACGGCGGCGTCGCGGAACTGGTCGGCGATCCCGGGTGGACGGTGGGGCCCGGGGACGCGATCCTCATGCACGCGCCGCATTCCTTCGACGCGTCCCTGTACGAGATCTGGGTACCGCTGGTGTCCGGGGCCAGGGTGGTGATCGCCGAGCCGGGAGTGGTGGACGCCCGGCGCCTGCGGGAGGCGGTCGCGGCCGGGGTCACGCGGGCACATCTGACCGCGGGCGGTTTCCGTGCGGTGGCGGAGGAGGCGCCGGAGTCGTTCGCGGGTCTCGCCGAGGTGCTGACCGGCGGTGACCTGGTGCCCGTGCACGCGGTGGAGCGGGTGCGGGCGGTGAGCCCGCGAACGCGGGTGCGGCATCTGTACGGACCGACGGAGACGACGCTCTGCGCGACCTGGCATCTGCTCGCGCCGGGTGATCCGCTGGGCCCGGTCCTGCCGATCGGACGTCCGCTCACCGGCCGCCGGGTCCACGTGCTCGACGAGGCCTTGCGTCCCGTGGCACCGGGAGTGATCGGCGACCTGTACCTCGCCGGTTCCGGATCGGCCGACGGTTACCTGGACCGGGCCGGGCTGACGGCGGAGCGGTTCGT
>NZ_LQMT02000028.1:1067-1487 GCF_001620365.2 Amycolatopsis keratiniphila subsp. keratiniphila | reverse complement strand
CGTTGACCGCGCAGCCGGACGTCCACGAGGCCGTCGTGGTCGCGATCGGCGGGCAGCTGATCGGCTATGTGGTGACGGACGCGGAACCCGCTCTCGTGCGCGAGCGGCTCGGGGCGGTACTGCCGGAGTACCTGGTCCCGGCCGTCGTACTGGCTCTCGACGCGCTGCCGTTGACCGGCAACGGCAAGGTCGACCGCGCGGCGTTGCCGTCGCCCGATTTCGCGGCCGCCGCCGGCACGAGGGAACCGGCCACCGAGGAGGAAAAGGTCCTTTGTGGACTGTTCGCGGACGTGCTCGGCCTCGACCGCGCGGGGGTCGACGACGGTTTCCTCGAACTCGGCGGCGATTCGATCGTCGCGATGCGCCTCGCGGCGCGCGCGGCCAAAGCCGGGCTGTCGTTGACGCTCGCGGAGATCTTCG
>NZ_LQMT02000028.1:0-1041 GCF_001620365.2 Amycolatopsis keratiniphila subsp. keratiniphila | reverse complement strand
TGGCGGCCGCCGCGGCCAGGGCCGTACCGGCCGAGCGGCCCGCGGCCCGCCCGCTGATCGTGCTCGGCGCGGAGGACGAGGCGGAGCTGGCACTCGTCGCGCCGGACGCCGAAGAGATCTGGCCGCTGGCACCGCTGCAGGCGGGGCTGCTCTTC
Source organism: Amycolatopsis keratiniphila subsp. keratiniphila (assembly GCF_001620365.2). Lineage (GTDB taxonomy): Bacteria > Actinomycetota > Actinomycetes > Mycobacteriales > Pseudonocardiaceae > Amycolatopsis > Amycolatopsis keratiniphila. The sequence continues at coordinate 886 of NZ_LQMT02000028.1, read as the reverse complement.
CAGTCGACCCTCGACGACGACCGGGGATCCGACATCTACCAGGGCCAGTGGATCCTGGAGCTGAACGGGCGGTGGGACGTGGCCCGGCTGCGGGCCGCGTGGGAAGCGGTCTTCGCGAGGCATCCCGCGCTTCGGCTGAGTTTCCACCGGCTCGCGTCCGGAAAGGCCGTGCAGGCCGTCGCCGGGCACGTCACCCTCCCGTGGCGGGAAGTGGATCTGACGGGGGCGAGCGATGCCGACGTGGCCGTCGAAGCCCTGGCGCGCCAGGAACAGGAAAAGCGGTTCGATCTCACCAAGGCACCGTTGTTCCGGCTGGTGCTGGCCCGGCTGGCCGAGGACCGGTACCGGCTGGTGGTGGTCAGTCACCACATCCTGACCGACGGCTGGTCGGTGGCGGTGGTGCTCAACGAGGTGTCCGAGGCCTACACGGCGGGCGGACGACTCCCGGAGCGGGTGGACGCCGCTTCCTACCGGGACTACCTCGCGTGGCTCGACCGGCAGGACAAGGACGCGGCCCGTGCGGCGTGGCGGGCCGAACTGGACGGCATCGACGTGCCCGCGCTGGTCGCCAAGACGGACTCCGGCACGGAGTACGACTACCGTGTCATCCATCTCCCGCCGGAACTCCACACCAGGCTGATCGAGTTCTCCCGCGACCATGGGCTGACGCTGAACACGGTGGTGCAGGGCGCCTGGGCGATGGTGCTGGCCCGGCTGGTGCGGCGGACCGACGTGGTGTTCGGCACGACGGTCGCCACCCGGCCGGCGGAACTCGCCGGGGTGGAGTCGATGCCGGGGCTCATGATGAACACGGTGCCGATCCGGGTGCCGCTGGACGGCGGGCGGACGGTCGTCGACATGCTCACCGCCCTGCAGGACCGGCAGG
>NZ_LQMT02000027.1 GCF_001620365.2 Amycolatopsis keratiniphila subsp. keratiniphila | reverse complement strand
TTCGCGACATGATCGCCAGGGTGGCACCGGGCCCGGCCACGGCCGACGTTGCGAAAGCCACTTTCGCAACGTTGAAGGTTGCGAAAGTGGCTTTCGCAACCCACCGCGGAGACACCCTTGGCCTTAACCGTCCTTAACACTCACAAGGCGTGCGGTGGCGCCGCACTCGCGTGTTCGAAGCCGGAACACGCGTGATCAGCGGCGGAACTCGCGAGTGCCGCTTCCAGTCACGCGAGTTACGTACCTGATCACGCGACTTACGTCCTTACGCACGCCCGCACCTGCGTTCCCAGCCGAGACCTGACAGTCCCCGGTCAGGGTTCGACGGTGGTTTCCGCCCAGGTGAGGCAGGTCCAGCCGGCGGCGGTCCCGACGAGTTCGACGATGCCGGTGTTCGGGATGAGGCCCTGGTTGGCGATCTCCGCGGTCACGTTCCCGGCGAGCCATTCGCCGCCCAGCCGGATCGCGCCGCCGTGGCTCACCAGCACCACCGTGCCGTCGGGGTCGGCCTGCTCGTGCTTGGCGCGCAGCCGGGTGACCGCGTCGAGCAGCCGGGCGCGGACCTGCGCGCCGGTCTCGCCGCCGGGGATCGGCGGGTCGAGTTCGCCGAGGGTCCACCGGCGCACGACGCTCATGTAGGTGGTGATCGAGTCCTTGTCCGTCTTGCCTTCGAGGTCGCCCGCGGCGACCTCGTGCACGCCGTCGAGGACCTGGACGTCAAGGCCGAGCTTGGCGGCCAGCGGCGCGGCGGTCTGCTGGGCCCGGATCGCCTGCGAGGCGTAGACGGCGACGATCGGCTCGCCGTCCAGCCGGTTCGCGAGGTCCCGCGCCTGCTCGCGGCCCAGCTCGGTGAGCGGCGGCCCCGGGAGCGCGGTGTCGAGCGCGCCGCGCACGTTGCCGTCGGTCTGGCCGTGGCGGACGAGGAGAAGTTTCACGCCTGTGCTCCCTTCCGTACCGACTGGACCCAGTCGATCGCGTCGGTGAAATCCTCGTTGGCGGCGCCCGGCTCGATCTCGGTCGTGCCGTTGTCCGCGCGCGGGTGGGAGCCGAGGAACCGCACGTTGCGGCACCGGCGGCGCAACGCGGCCAGCGCGTCGCCGATCCGGGGCTCGGCCACGTGCCCCTCGAAGTCGATGAAGAAGCGGTACTCGCCGAAGTTGTTCCTGGTCGGGCGGGCGTCCAGTTTGGTCAGGTTGATCCCGCGGACCGCCAGTTCGGTGAGCAGCTCCGCCAGGGCGCCGGTCCGGTTCGTGGCGGCGGCGACGATGGACGTGCGGTCGGCCCCGGTCGGCTCCGGCAGCTCGCCGGGGGCGCGGACCAGCAGGAACCGGGTCTTGGCGTCGCGGACGTCGGCGACCTCGGTGGCCCGCACCTCCAGCGGATAGTGCTCGACCGCGACCGGCGCGGTCACGGCCGCGTCGAACTCGCCCTCGGCCACCGCGACCGCGGCCGCCGCCGTGGACGACGTCGCGACCGGATGCGCGCCGGGCAGGTTCGCCTCGACCCAGTGACGGACCTGGGCGAGCGCGTGCGGATGGCTCGCCACGGTGCGGATCTCGGTCGTCCCCGGCCGGGTCAGCACGCTGAAGTGGACGGGCAGCAGCACCTCCGCCACCGCGACCAGCGGCTCGGCCTCGCTCAGGCTGTCGAGGGTGGCGGTGACCGCGCCCTCCACCGAGTTCTCGATCGGGACACAGGCCGCGTCGGCCGCGCCCGAGCGCACCGCGGCCAGTGCCGCCGGGATGGTCTCCGCGGGGATCAGCTCCTCACCGGAGGCGAGCCGGCGCGCGGCCTGTTCGGTGAAGGTTCCCTGGGGGCCGAAGTAGGCGATCCGTGACACCCCGCCAGATTACGCACGGCGCGGGTGGCGACTTTCACTCGGACAGCCGGTACGCGCACCGGTTACGCCGGGTGGCTTTTTTTGCCATGCTTAGGGCGTGACCGCCGAACCGGGCACCCACACCGGCCACCAGGATGGCGGCTCCTCTTTCGCTCCCGTGCCGGACCATCCCACTCCGGAGCTGGTGCTGTGCGCCGTCGATGACCTGCTCGCCGAAGCCTGGACGACCGTCGCGGACACCGTGGACGGCCGGGTCTTCGTGCACCGCGGCTCCGTGCTCGACGTCGTCGCGCAGGCCGTCGTCAGCCCCGCGAACTCCTACGGCTGGATGCGTGGCGGCATCGACGCCGTCTACGCCCGCGCGTATCCCGGCGTCGAGCAGAACGTCCGCAGCGCGGTCCTCGCCTACCACGGCGGCGAGCTGCCGATCGGCGAAGCGGTGATCGTGCCGACCGGCGAGGCGGAGCCCGCCTGGCTGATCAGCGCGCCGACGATGCGGGAACCCGGCGAACGCCTCCCGCGCGACACCGTGCACCCGTACCTGGCCGCCCGCGCGGTGTTCCAGCAGTGGCGCGACGGCCGTCTCGACCAGGGCCGCGTCCGTGATCTCGTGCACACGATCGCGATGCCGGGGCTCGGTACCGGCGTCGGCGGAGTCGCCCCCGCCTCCTGCGCCCGGCAGGTCGCCGCGGCCTGGGACGAGGTCTTCACGCCCGGTCGTCCTCGTAACGGACGGTAGCGCCCCGAAGCGGGCTACATCACATCGCGGCGCGTTCACGAGCCGTAAGCCCTACCGTTAAAGCGGCTTCATCCGGTTCGAGGCACGTTCACCCGCCGAGAACTCGTCAACACGGTTTTTGTACGGCGCCAGCGCAGGCGACGGGCGAGGAGTGTGCGATGCCGCGGGTCCGTGAGCTCAGTCCCTACGTCGAGCTGCACCGTGAGCAGTGGCGCGAGTTGCGCAGGTCGACTCCCCTGCCGCTGACCGCCGCGGAACTGCTGCGGCTGCGCGGTCTCGGTGAACAGGTCGACCTGGCCGAGGTCGCCGAGGTCTACCTCCCGCTCTCCCGGCTGATCAATCTCCAGGTCGCCGCCCGGCAACGGTTGTACGAAGCCACCACCACCTTCCTCGGTGAGGACAGCCGGGGCACCAAGGTGCCCTACATCATCGGCATCGCCGGGAGCGTCGCCGTCGGCAAGTCGACCACCGCGCGCATCCTGCGCACCCTGCTCGCCCGCTGGCCGGATCACCCCAGGGTCGACCTGGTCACCACCGACGGGTTCCTCTACCCGCGGGCCGAGCTCGTCCGGCGCGGAATCATGCACCGCAAGGGTTTCCCGGAGAGCTACGACCGGCGGGCGCTGCTGCGGTTCGTCACCGAGGTGAAGTCCGGGGCCGAACGGGTCAGCGCGCCGGTGTACTCGCACCTCGCCTACGACATCCTTCCCGACGAGGAACAGGTCGTTCAGCAGCCCGACATCCTGATCCTCGAAGGGCTGAACGTCCTCCAGCCCGGCCCCCGGCTCACCGTCTCCGATCTGTTCGACTTCTCGATCTACGTGGACGCGCCGACGAGCGACATCGAACGCTGGTACATCGAGCGCTTCCTCAAGCTGCGGCACACCGCCTTCGCGGACCCGGCGTCGCACTTCCACCACTTCGCCGGCCTTCCGGACGACGAAGCCCGGGCCGAGGCGCGCCACCTGTGGCACACGATCAACGAGCCGAACCTGATGGAGAACATCAAACCGACGCGGCCGCGGGCGACGCTCGTGCTCCGCAAGGACGCCGACCACACGATCAACCGGGTCCGGCTGCGCAAGCTCTGATCGACACACCGCGTAACCGGACGATCGCGGGTTTCCCGCTCCCCGCCGTTCCCTCACAAGCAGGAGCCTTCGCACCACCGGCGAGCCGGTGATGTCCTCTCGTCGCGCACCGCTGTCGCCGAGCGGGTTTCCTCGGCCGATCGGCCGATCCACGCTCAGTACGTGTAACCGGTTGGCCGATACCGGCTACCGCCCCCCACCGCGACCCTTGTGTCAGGGGAACGAAAGGTCTCGAAAGGACCTTGAGCAGGGAGGAGGGTCACGATGTTCTCGATCATCCTGACCTGGGTCGGCTCGATTCTCGGACTCGCACTCCTGGTGGCCATGGCCGCCGGCGCCTTCGTCGTCGACTTCGACGACGCCCGAGGGGACCGCCGCCGGAAGAAGCCCCAAGTCGCCGAGACCAAGGGCTCCCCCGCGGCTCCGCTGAGCTGAGCCTCCGGCGCTCAGAGCTCGTCGAGCGCCTTCCGGTAGTCGTCGACGTCGTAGTCCATCTCGTGTTCGCCCGCTTCGGTGAGCTGGGCGGACAACGCTTCGATGAGGCGGTCGAAGATCTCCTCGCGCTCCTGCCCGGTCTCGCTCAGCCGCAGCACGGCCTGCCAGACCTCGGCGGGCTCGTCGTCCCAGAGCTGGTCGACGATCGTGGTCTTGAGCGCGAGCCGCATCCTCGGCTCGCCGTCGAAGGTCTCCTCCGCCAGCGCCTCGTGGTACTCGGGGTGCTCGCCGATCACCAGCAGGCGGCGCTGTTCGGGGTCGGCGGGCTCGAGTTCCAGCTCCTCGTCGCCGATCTCCGCGTAGACCGTCGGGACGGCGAACATCCGGCGCGCCAGCGCGTCCGCGAGTTCCGCCGGGTCTTCGATCCCTTCCGAGCCGTCGAAGTAGACGTCCAACGCCGAGTCCTCGTCCTGCGCGAACTCCTCCAGGAACTCGGTCGCGCTCTCCAGCAGCGCCACCCGCGCGGCCTCGGGCAGCCCGGCGCGGTCGGCGGCCCAGGTGACCCAGCCGAGCAGGGCGGGCTCCAGCGCGTCTTCGTAGGCCTCGTCGATCTCGAACTCGCCGTCCAGCAGCGATTCGAGGAACCGGGCGAGCTTCTCGGGCCCGACCCGCAGCGGGCTGCCCGGCTCGGTCTCGCAGCCGTAATCGACGAGCAGGCGCGCGTAGAACCGCGTCGCGTCCGTGTCCTCCACGAGTCCGGAGCCGATGAAGTCGGCGACGACCTCTTCGCGGACCTGCTCGGGCCATTCGGAGATCTCGGGCGACGGTTCGGGCTCGGGAAGCGCCCGGATCCAGGCCAGCGCGAGCGCGTGGAACCGCGCGTAATCCTCGCTGACGTCGGGTTCTTCGACGACGTCCGTCGCGGCGAGGCCGTCCGCGAGCAGCTGGTGGGCCCGCTCGGGCAGCACCCGCTCCAGCGTGACCAGGTCCGGGTCGTCGGCGGCCTGCTGGCGCATCTCGGCCAGCACGTCCTGCGGTTTGTCGACCACGACGACGTCGCGGATCCGGCCGCCCTCGGCGAAGTCGACCAGGGCGAGCAGGCCGTGCTCGACACCGCCGCGGGAGAACACGCAGAGCAGGGAGGACTCGTCACCGAAGACGTCGCCGGTCCGCCAGCAGTCCCCCACGGTCACCGCGGCGAGGTCCCCGGCCCACTCCGGCTCCGGGATCCCGCGGCCCAGCACGGTGCCGAGCGCCGAAGCGGCCGCCTCGCGCTCCTCCTCGGTCTCGGCGAAGACGCGCAATGCGGCGAGCAGCGCGGCCGCGGCGGGGGTGATCTTCCGCTCGGCGAACGCGATGAGCTCCAGGCCCAGTGGCGTCTCGTCCTCCTCGACCTCGATGTCCCACCACTGGCCGAGCACCTCGGACGTCAGCAGCTCGACGTCGAGCACCTCGGGTTCGGCGCCAAGGGTCGAGAAGTCCCGGAGGACGTCCTTGAAGAGGCCCGTCACACTCGGGGTGGAGGGCTGGGCTGCCTTCTTGCGGGCACGGCTGACCGGACTCATGGCGACATGTTTTCACGCGGGCCCGATCGGGCTCGTCGCGGTGGCCCTGGGCGCGGAACACGGGTCCCGTCCGCGGGGAGGACGCGGACGGAAACCGGTTACAGGACCACCGCGACTTCGACCTTCTTCGCCGGGTTTCCTCGGTTCACTCGAATAACGACGGCCGGCGAGAGCGGTTACGCGCCGACCGGTTTCGGAATCGCGATTCTCGCCGCCTTGACCTCGGCGATCAGCCGGGTCTTGCGTTTGTGTATTTCCACCAATGTGCCGAGGTACGAGCTGAATTCTTCGGCCATACCGGCCTTTTTGTGCACCGTGCGCAGTTTGCGCAGTTGCCGGGCCGCCTCGCGGTAGGAGTGCGGATCTTTCCGCGTGATCAATTCTTCGACATGGTCCCGATACACGGGAATGGTTTCGGCGGGATGGGCGACGGAACGCGCGTCCGCGAGTTCGACACGCATCGGCAAAGAGGCCTCGAACCGCACCGCCGCCCGCCATGCCTCGTCGGCGCGGTCCTCGCCGAGCAACGCGCGGACGAGTTCGTCGGCGGCCGGGGTGCTGCCGGCGGCGAGTTCACGCAGACGGGCCAGCGCGGTCTTCCGCTGGGCGACCCAGCGCCCCGCTTCCAACGACTCCTCGCGCAGGGCGAGGTAGGTGGCGGCCGTCGGGTTCTCGTCGAAGTCCTTACGCGACAAAGGATCTTTTTCCGCCTGAGGCGCTTCTTCCTTCTTGTCGTGGGTGAGTGCCCGCGCCGCGTGCGCGATGGCCTCGCTGTGCCGTCCCGCCGCGCGCAGCACGCGCACGATCTTGAGGCTGACGTCCACCCGCGGCGGTTTGGCGGCGAGGATCGCGACGAGCGCGTCGACGTCGCCGGACACCTCCGCCAGCTCCTCGCGCAGCCGCTCGGCCGTCTCGCGTTTCGCACCGGACGGCCGCTCCGCCAGTACCGCGTCCACAGTGGACCGTATCCGCGCGATTCCCTTTTCCCCCAAGGCGGAGGCGAAGTCGGCCAGCTCGATGACGGGCCGGCCGGGCCCGTCGAACTCGACCTCGAGGATCCAGGCGGCCAGGCTTTCGGGATCCGGCGGACGGGCCGCACAGGCCCGCGCGTACAGCTCGACGGCCCGGTCCAGCCGGTCCGCGACCTCGCCCGAGGTGTCGTCGATCTGCTCCAGCATCTCGCTGATGTCGTCCACGGTCCGGCGGGCGAGCGGCGCGAGGTCGGCCCGGCTGCCGGCGTCGAGAAGCCGCTGAAGCGTGTCGAGGACGGAGCCGACCTTCGCGGCGTACTCGACGTTGCCCGCCAGCACGGCGGTGTCGAGGAGGCGGTGCGCCTCGGCGACATCACTCCCCTGGGTGGCGAAACGGTTCTCCAGAGCCTGCCGTAACTCAGGGTCACGCTCGGCCTGGGCGTGCAGCAGGTCCGCCAGCGTTTCCGCGTCCAAAGTACGCAGGTAGGGGCGCAGATCCGTCGGGGAACTCACCCGGACAAGTCTGCCCGACCGCTTCGCCGACTCGTGTGGGCCAACAGCGTGCTCTTTTCGGCGTAATCGCTCACCAGGTGTGACCAGGTCAGCGGCACCGCGTCGAGCCGGGACGGACAGCGGATGATCGGGATCGGAAGCCGCTTGGCCAGCTGCATGACGATCGCCATCACCACCACCGCGAGCAGCGAAATCGCCGCGGCGGCGGCGAGGGCGCCGCTCAGCACCCGGCGTCCGCCGTCGATCGCGAGCTGCGCCGAGTGCTCGATCTGGCGTGCGGCGAGATCGCCGAGGGTCCGGCCGACGACGCCGGCCGCGACACGCCAGGCGTCCTGGCCGACGGGCGGCGGCGTGGCCGCGCTCAACGCGGTTTCGACCGCGCCGAACCGGCTCCAGTCCACGCTCCCGACGAGTTCGCGGTAGGTCCGTCGGCTACTTTCCGTCAGCTTTCCGGCGACGGCGTCGAGCCTGGACCGGTAAGCGCCCACGGCCGCGGCGTAGTCGCGCCGCCCCTCGTCGTCGATCCCGGCGACCGCGAGGGAATCGCTGCGGTCCATGCCTTCGACGGCGGTGAGCAGCTCGACGGCGATCGTCTGCTGAAAGCCGACTTCGGCGTCCGGAGCGGCCCGCGCGACCTCGCGCAAGGAGGAAAGCGAAGTGTCGATGCGGTCGGCGTACGCGGTGTATGTGGCGGAACGGCTGCCCGGCGCCCGCAACGCGACCGCCCGCTCCCGCTGCAGCGACGCGATCCCTCGGCTCGCTTCGGCCAGGGTGATGGCCCCGCTCTCGGCGTCGTCGCGGTCCTGGATGGCCTGCTGGACGAGGAATCCGCCGATGAACAACGCGACGAGCACCAAGGCCGCGCTCGGCACGAACGCGATGGAGAGCATGCGAGACCGAAGGCTTCGCTGGTACGTCAAGACTTTCCTTCCGGATCGTTCCCCGACGCCCAGCGACGCTATGCAAGTTGCAAATTGCACGTCAACGCTCGTCCGCCATACGGCCGTTAGCGCACCGTGACGATCTGGTAGGCACGGCACGTGACTCTCGACGACCTCAACCAGCGCCTCCGCGACTTCGCCGCGGCACGGGCCTGGGAACCGTTCCATACCCCGAAGAACCTGGTCATGGCGCTGTCCGGGGAAGTCGGTGAGCTGACTTCGCTGTTCCAGTGGCTCACCCCGGAGGAATCGGCGGAGTGGCGCTCCGATCCCGAGCTGGCGCACAACGTCGTCGACGAGATCGCCGACGTCACGCTGTATCTCCTCCAGCTGGCGAACAGCCTCGGGGTGGACCTGATCGAGGCGGCCAACGCCAAGATCGATCGGAACGAACACCGGTTCCCGGCGCCCGGTTAGCCGCCTTTCGGGTCTTGTGGGGCGTTCGTTCGGCGGAAACACTGTGCCGACGTCCCTGGAGGTGGCCCTTGTCGCGTTCGGCTCGCACCGTGTTCCTGGCCCTGATGCTGTCACTGAGCGCGGTCGCCGCGCCGGCGTACGCGGCGCCACCGCCGACGGCGCCGCATCGCGATCCCGGCAACGGGCCGGAGCGCAACGAGGTGGCCGCGACCGACCCGCCGATGAGCGTCGCGCGGGCCGCGGCGGGCGAGAACGTCGCGGGTGACCATTCGGGGTATCCGCGCAAGACGAAGCTGCGCGTGTATCCGGAGAACACGGCCGACAAGTCGATCAAGCTCGGGCTGGCGCCGTATCACGCGATCGCGCCGAAGCTGAACGCGTTGCAGGCGCGCAGTGACCGGATCTCGGTCGAGATCGCCGGGCAGTCCGGGTTGGGCCGCGACCTCTACCTGGTGACGCTGACCGCGCCGGAGAGCCGGTCCGAGACGCGACGGCAGGACGCCTGGCGGTCGCTGATCGAGAACGATCCGGCGCGGGCCGCGCGCGACCCGTTCCTGCGCCACGGTTACAAGGCGCCGGTGTGGATCAACAACAACATCCACGGCAACGAATGGGAAGGCACCGACGGCGCGCTCCGCGTCATCGAGAAGCTGGCGACGTCGAACGATCCCAAGACCGTCGAACTGCTGAAGCGGAACCGCTTCTACTTCAACGTCACGGCCAATCCGGACGGCCGCGTCGCAGGCACGCGGCAGACGTCGCAGGGCTTCGACCCCAACCGCGACTTCGTGACCGCGTCGCAGCCGGAGGTGCGGGCCATGCGCGGGATCGCGATCGGCAAGCAGCCGCTGATGATGCTGGACGAACACGGCTACGTCGAGAACACGCTCATCGAGCCGACCACGCCGCCGCACGGCCAGAACTACGACTTCGACCTCTACATCAAGCACGGGTACGCCAACGGGCTCGGCATGGAGCAGGCGGTCAAGGCGCTCGGGCGCCCGGAGACGGCGAAGCCGGAGATCCCGTTCCGCGACTACGACCCCGGCAGCTGGGACGGCTGGGCACCGATCTACACCGCCCAGTACGCGATGTACCACGGCGCGGTGTCGTTCACGATCGAAATCCCGATGCGGGTGAACAACGCGGACTACGAAAACCAGCCGGTGGCGGAACTCCAGCGGCGCGCGGTGATCAACACCGAGGTCGTCGAGGCCACCATCGGCAGCACGCTGAGCTACGTCGACCGCAACCGCGGCGAACTCATCGCGAACCAGATCGAGATGTTCCGCCGCGGCACGGCCGGTGAAGCGCAGCGCGAGATCCCCGACGGGTTCGTGCCCGGTTTCGGGCCGGAAGACCGCTACCGCACGGAGTTCCCGCGGGCGTACGTCATCCCCACCGGGGCCGACCAGCGTTCGGCCGTCGCCGCTTCCCGGCTGGTCGACCATCTGGTGGCCAACGACGTCCGGGTGCGGCAGGCCGATCGCCCGTTCTCGCTGGCGGGACGCCGCTACCCGGCAGGTTCGTACCTGGTCGACATGCACCAGCCGAAACGCGGGCTGGCGAACGTGATGCTGGAGCAGGGTAGCGACATCTCGGCGAAGGTGCCGGTCATGTACGACATCTCCGGCTGGAGCCATCGCCTGCTCTGGGGCGCGTCGGTCGACATCGTGAAGCAGGGCAGGCTCGACGTCCGTGCGCACGACGTCGTCGCGGCGTCGCCGACCGGTGGCGTCGACGCCGCACCCGGCCGGGACCTCGCGCTGAAGCTGGTCGACGCCAAGGACGTCAGTGCCATCAACGACCTGCTGAACCGGGGCCTCGCCCTCGGCCGCACGGACGACGGCACGATCGTCGTCCCCGCGTCGGCCCGCCCGGCCGCCGCCGAGGTGGCGGACCGCTACGGCGTCCGGTTCACCGAGGCACACGGGACGGCGACCCCGCTGAGCCGCAAGACGATCGCGGCCGCCGTCGGGGCGGACGAGCTGAAAGCGCTGCGGGACATGGGCTTCGACGTGCGGCCGGTGTCGGCGGCGGTGCTCAACGCGGGCTTCGACTGGTCCAGGGTGGACCTGCTGTTCGTCTCATCGGGACTGCGGTACACCGACCTCACTCCGGCCGCGAAGGACGCTTTGCGTGCCTTCCTCACCCGCGGCGGCGTGGTCACCCGCGGTGCCACGGGCGCGCGGTTCAACACCGACGCGGGGCTTCTCGAAGCACGTCCGGTGGCGGGCTGGGAGGACGGGAACGGCGTCGTTTCGGTCGTCAACGGGACCGGCCCGGTCGGTGCCGGCGCGCTGCCGGACTCGTTCGTCTACGGGCCGTTCTGGTTCACCGATCTCGGCTCCTCGGTCACCGTCGAACAGCGCTACGCGAGCGGGAACCCCCTGGTCGCGGGGCATTGGCGGACCCGGGACGACGGGACCGGCGGGCCACTGCAGGCGGCGGGCCAGGCGGCCGTCGTGTCCGGGACTACCGGGCTCGGCGGGCGGGCAGTGCTGTTCGGTACCGAACCGCTGTTCCGCGATCACCCGAAGGGCTTGTACTCGCAGGTGGCCAAGGCGGTTTACTGGGCGGCCTCGAAGTAACGTGGGGGTATGCCGATCCAGGTGCTGCTCATCGACGACCACGAGGTGGTGCGGCGCGGTCTGCGTGACCTCCTCACCGACGAGCCCGACATCGAGGTGGTCGCCGAGGCGAGCGGGGTGGACGAGGCGCTCGCCGTGGCGATGCACGTCGAGCCGGACGTCGCCGTGGTCGACGTGCGGCTCGGCGACGGCGACGGCATCGCGCTCTGCCGCGAGCTGCGCTCGAAGCCGAACCCGCCGCAGTGCCTGATGCTGACCGCGTTCGACGACGAGGAGGCCATGGTCGGCGCGATCATGGCGGGTGCGGCCGGTTACCTGCTGAAACAGGTCCGCGGTCAGGACGTCGTCAACGCGGTCCGCGAGGTCGCGGCGGGCCGGTCGCTGCTCGACCCGCTGTCGACGGCGCGGGTGCTCGACAAGCTGCGGCATCCGCCCGAGGACGAACTCGGCTCGCTCACCGAACGCGAGCGCGAGGTGCTGGACCTGATCGGGCAGGGCATGTCCAACCGTGAGATCGCGGAGCGCCTGTTCCTCGCCGAGAAGACGGTGAAGAACTACGTGACGTCCGTGCTCGCGAAGCTGGGCATGCAGCGCCGCACGCAGGCCGCGGCGTGGATCGCGCGCCGGGACAGGTAGTGCGCGAAAAAGGTACCCCCCCCCCGTCGTTTTGGGCGAAGGTCCCGGTCGATCCCGAGTTCGACCAGTGGCTCACGGTCCGGTTCTCCCACCGCGTCCTGGTCGTCGTCCGCACCGTCACCACCCTGACCCGGCTGCTCGACGTCGTGTCGCTGCTGAAAGACGATCCGCGGGTCCAGATCGTCTTCACCCACAACGAGCGCGAGCCAGCGATCCTTTCCTCCGGGGTCGGTGAGTTCCTCGCCTCGCTGGACGCGAAGGTCATCTCCTGGGAGCAGGCCGTCGAGACCCGGTTCGACCTGGCGATCGCCGCCAGCGAGAACGACGAACTCCACCGGGTGAACGCGCCCGTCCTGCTCGTGCCGCACGGCATCGGACACCAGAAGCACTACCCGCACCAGACGGTCATTTCCGGACTGAACCCGGCGCGGCTGGTCCGCGACGGTCAGGTCGTCCCCAGCCGGATCGGCCTTTCGCACAGCAATCAGCTGCGCTATCTCCGGCGGACCTGTCCGCAAGCCGAACCGCACGCCGTCGTGGTCGGCGACCCCTGTCACGACCGGATGCTCGCCAGTCTCAACCGCGCGGCCCGCTACCGGCGCCTGCTCGACGTCCGTGACCGCAAACATGTCGTGCTGGCCTCCACCTGGGGGCCCGATTCCCTGCTGGGCACCGATCCGGGCCTGCCCGCACGGCTGCTCACCGAGCTCCCCGTCGACGAGTACAAGTTCAGCCTCATCGCGCATCCGGGCGCTTGGGCCGCGCACAGTCCGTGGCAGCTCCGCGCGTGGCTGTCGCGGGCCCGGCGAGCGGGGCTCGCCGTGATCCCGCCCCAACGCGGCTGGCAGGCGACCGTCGTTTCCGCGGATTGCCTGATCTCCGACGGCGGCTCCATCGCGCTGTACGCGGCCGCCGCGCGGATCCCGGTGCTGATCGGCAGCCGGGAACCCGCCACCGTGGTGCCGGATTCCCCGCTCGCGGAACTACTGACCAGGGCCCCGCGGCTCGACCAGGAACGCGATCTACGCGAACAGGTCGACCAGGCGTGCGCCGCGGGACCGCTCACCGAGGTCGCGGCGCAGGCGGTCGAGTTCTCCGGCAAGTGCGCGGAGCTTCTTCGTCCCGTTCTCTACGAACTGATGCGGCTCACGGAGCCGGAGACCCGGGCGGTCTTCCTCCCCGTTCCCGATCCGGTGCCGGACGTCACGGAGCCCGCGACGTTCTCCGTCGAGGTTCGGCAGCACGCGGACCATCTGACGGTTTCCCGGTTCCCCACCGAACAGACCGGACGGTCCGGCTCCCTCGATCGCCATGTCGTCGCCCACGAGGAACTGTCCACTTTGGACGAACTCGAAGGTGCCGCCGCGGTCTACTGCGAGTTCACCGGTGAGGATGCGGAATTCGACGGCTGGGCAAGGGAAATCGCCCAGCGCCGTCCCGATGCCGGGCTCATCGCCGGGATCGGCGCGGAGCGGTGTCTGCTCTGGAGTGCCGGGGAACCGGTCGTCGAACTCACCACGCGAGGTGAGCCGCTGGCCGCGATTTCCGCCTATTACTGGCGCAGGAGCCGAAACCTCCCGGCGACCGGGTCGTTCCGCGTGCGGGAGGGCCACCACGTCCGGAACGTCGTCGCCTCGGTGCTCACCGGATGAGCGGCGGCTCGGTGTAGATCTTGGCGTGCACCCCGCCCGCACGCGGGTGCTTGACCGCTTGCAACCGCTGCCAGACGCCGGACCAGTATTCGCGTGCCTTGCCGAAGTCCCCGGCGGCCCAAGCGGCGTCCCCGAGTGCCTCGGCGATCTCCAGGTCGTACTGATCGCTCCCCGTCGGAGCCACCATGCGCCAGACCTCCGGTACCAGATCGAGCGCCTGCCGCGCGGCCTCCGCCGTCCCCGATCGGCTCAGCGCCTTCGCCCGCACCAGCCACACCTGGGCGAGGTCACGTTTGTTGCCGGGGTCCGTGTTCGCCTCGGCTTCTTCCAACAGCTGGAACGCCCCGGCGAGGTCCCCGAGCAGCACCTGGACGTTGGCGAGCATCCTCGCGTGCAGCCCTTGCCCTCGGAAGGGAAGCCCGCCCAACGTCCGGCTGATCTTCAGCGCCTCGAAGAAACACGCCGACGCCTCGGTGTACTGGCCTCGTTCCCGGTGGAAGAGCCCGCGGAACTCCCAAAGCGACGCCCGCAGCTGCCGATTCGTTTCGGTCTCGGGCGACTCGAGCCGTCGCAGCAGCTCTCCCAGCTTGCCGAACTCCTTCTCCGCCCGCGGAAACTCCTGAAGCAACGAGTGCAGCCGTGCCTGCTGTGCGATGGTCCTCAACTGGAGCGGGACGTCGCCGAGGGCCTCCGCGCTCGCGATCCCCTGTTCGTTGATCTCCGCGAGTTCGCGCAGATGTCCCCGGTGCAGCCCGACGATTTCCAAGGCGCCGCAGATCTGCGTCAGCTCGCGATGGAGCCCGGCGTCGTGGGCCGGTTTCGCCAGCGCGCGGTACGTCGGGATTTCGGCGACCAGCAGATCGATCGCGTCCTGCCCAGGGGCGAGGTCCAAGGGCCGGGTGCCCTCCGGCAGCGTCTGGTCGTACAGCCTCAGCCGCCGGTCGCCCATCTTCCAGTGATCCGCCTGCACCGCTCTGGTGCGGTGGAAACGCACGAGCCGCGGGAATCCCTCGCCGTCCCCCTCATGCCCCGCGCGAGTGAGCGCCTGCCTCGCCTGTTTGGTCAGCCGCAGGCGCTTGCCGGGCTCCTCGGTCACGAAGAAGACCGACTGGAGATGCACCAGCCCGTCGAGGACCTCGAACGGTTCGCAACCGGCGACAGCCGCTGCCGCCTCGTGCGTGAAGCTCGGTCCCGGAATTCCGCTCAGCGCCAGGCAAAGATCCCGTTCCCGCGCCGGGAGCCCGGCGAGAACCCGATCGAAGGCGGCACTCACGGGACCGAGTGCGCGCCCGCTGCTCAGTTCCTTCGCGAGGAGCTGGAGCGGCCGAGCCGCCAGTGCCGCCCGCTGCCTCGCCGCGATCGCGGCGGCGACCACCGTCGCCGGGAAACGGTCACATTCGACGAGGACTTCGAGCGCGCCTTCGGGATCGGCGGCGAGGAGGTCGGTCCCCGCGATCGCTTCGAAAAGCATCCGATCCGCACCCTCTTCGAGCCTGCTGAGGGGTACATGCCGGGGATACTGCGTCACGAGCTCGTCGGACGGCCCTTCCGTCAACGCGAGCACCAGGCTCATCGGCGCCGGAGGCACCAGCGCCTGGAGATCGCGGACGTTCTCGACCGAGTCGAAGACCAGAAGCAGGCGCAACGGCCCGAGGACGTCGTTGTACTGGGTCTTCAGTTCCCCGGCACCGGGCGTGATGAGCTTCGGCTCCACGCCCAACGCCTGGAGTACGGCCTCCCGCACCTGGCTGATCCTCAACGGCGCGCCCGGGCCGTCGCGATGGTCCGCGAGGTCGATCAGCAGCGCGCCATCGGGATACGCCCCGCCGGAGCGTGTCCCGTAGTGCTCGGCGAGCGTCGTCTTGCCCACCCCGGAGGGGCCGGAGAGCACCACGACGCCCGTGCCGCCCAGCTGAGCCTGAGCGCCGACGCGGTCGAACAGGTTCGGTGACCGGGGCACGATCCGCGGCCGGTCGTGACCCATCGCGAGCATGCTTCCGACCAGCTCGCGCAATTCCCCCGCCACGGCGGGATCTTCCGCGGCCAGGCGGCGAACCGCGGCCTCCAGCGCGGCCGGGTCGGAACGCAGGCGTTTCTCGTCCCGCCGCCCCGAAAGCTTCTTCCAGAGGTACTCGGCGACCTTGCCCCCACCGGTGAACACCAGCGCGACTGTCTGTTTGACGAGCTCCGCCTGAAACGGATCGGTCACCTGTAAACCCCCTCACAGCTGTATCCGACACGCTAGCAGCGCGGATCATGCACGTCACTCACCGTGAGGCAGGGGTCCTACGGCTACTTGACGAGGCCCAGCAGTTCGGCCACTTGTCCGGTCACCAGGAAGAAGAGAATGCCTGCCATCACGATCAGAACGCTGATGAACGCGCGGCCTCGCTGCAGAACCGTGTCGGCTGTCTCCACCCACCGTTGCCAGCGTGGCCGGGTGACCGGCTGCTCCGGCACGTTCGCCACTAGCGACGCGTACCGGTCGGGAAGCAAATTGAACTCCTCCACGGAGACCAGTGCCAACCCCGCAATGACGAGTTCTCGATACCTTTGCGTGTTCTCTGCGCTCCGCGCAGCGCCGATGGATTCACTCCGAAGCGCCCAGGCGACGTCCTGATATGTGGTTCGCAGGCGCTCGTAGTCGTGCGGAGTGAGACGGCGCTCAGTTCCGCGGACATACCGTTCGACATGGCGCGCCAGACCGAAGCCCATTTCATGCATCAGGTTCCGCGACCGGGACGCACGGAAGGACCAGGGCAGATGCGGCGGTCGCCGGTAAGACTCGTCCGGCCGCCGCATGGCAAGGAATTCAAGAATAGAGAATGAATCATCGATCAATCCTTGCTGCGGAGACGAAATACGGAGAAACCATTTAATCAGGCCAATCCAGAGGAGAGCCACACTGGCACTCAATGCGGTCGCAAAACCGAGCTTTGCGGCTTCAGGGCCGGTGCGCCCTCCTACCGGGAAAACCTCGATCGAGTACACCACGCCCGCCCAGATCGCGGGCAGGACGGCGCCAAAGACCAAGAACAACGAAACTCCTCGATCACGGGCCCTGGACACGGCAAACTCCCTGATCAGGCCCTTGATGTCCTCGATCCCCGGAACGGTCACGGCCTCCTCGTCCATACGCGAACGGATTCGCCCGTAAATCCAGCCGACCGACGCCAGGTAGA
Organism: Amycolatopsis keratiniphila subsp. keratiniphila; assembly: GCF_001620365.2. GTDB lineage: Bacteria > Actinomycetota > Actinomycetes > Mycobacteriales > Pseudonocardiaceae > Amycolatopsis > Amycolatopsis keratiniphila. The sequence goes on along the minus strand of NZ_LQMT02000027.1, from coordinate 24,396 downwards.
GGAGCACATAAACCACCGGGGCGGCCAAGATCCCTAAGAACAGCGGAAGAGTCAGAGTCACGCGCCAACTCAGAAACGCGAAACCGATCGCAACCGTCTCCGCTACAGAAAGAGCCACGATGATTCCGAAGACAAGCCACACCACTCGGGCGAATTTCCTCCACGTTGAACTTTTACCGTAAAACTCCTCGCCATAAAAAACTCTTGCGCCGAACCGCACCAAACCGTCTAGCAGGACCATCCATGAACCCGCATGAACAGTGAGAACAACCAGAACCAAGCCAAGTGTCGTAGCACTATAGCCGAGAATCATCGCCTCTGCAGTCATGTCTCTCCCCTTCCACGACCTTATGGCGACTTTAACAGAATTACTCACTCACTCCAGCGAATCGTGAACCCGCTCAGGGATGAACGGTGTCCCGCTGGTCCGGGATGACCGTGCCGTCGTCGCGCAGCACCGGACCGTGTGTGCCGTCGGCGTTTTCGTACGCCGACGTCGAGCACGGGTAGGTGCGGCTCAGCGCCGGGAAGGGCTCGATGAACATCGGGTTCACCGCCCACTTCCCGTCCGCGTTGTCGTAGGCGCGGCACATCAGCTCGTCCTTGTTGCGGTTGAGCGTGACGCGGACTCCGGTGGCGTCGCGCAGCATCGTGACGTCGGTGGTCGCGTCGCCGCCGGCGAGCACCTGCCGTTTGTCCGCCGGCGCCGGTTCCATCGCCTTCGCGCCGCGGATCCCGAGGATGCGTTCGTTGATGTAGCACCGTTTGCCGTCGATGTAGGTCATGATCTCGTCGGCGCCGTCGGCGTGCCCGCCGCAACCTTCGAGGTGTCCGTTGATCCGGCCGTTCGTGGTCTGCGAGTAGATCCCGAGCGTGCGGCTCGGCGGGATGCCGACGGCGGAGCCCCACACGTCAGCGAATTCCTTGGGTGAGGCGGAAACGACCCAGGTCGAGAAGCCCGCTTTGTTCAGCGTCGCGATCAGGTCCTTGATCTCCGGGTAGTACCGGATCCACGCGACCTGGGTGCTCGAACCGACCTTCTGGGTGGCCCCGACCGGCGCCAGCAACGCCGCGGCCCTGGCCTGCCGGGCGATCGCGCGAACCTCGTCCGGGCGGTATCCGGCGTTGATCTGCGCGACCCAGGCGTAGGCCGCCTCCATGTACCGCCGGTTGTTCCCCGCGAAGACCTCTTCGCCGGTGGTCGTCTTCGCGCTCTTCCGCACCGAGAGGAGCTCGTCGGCGCAGGCGACGTTCTTGCTGGTGCGAAGCGGCTTTCCGGCCGGGGTCGCGGTGCCGCACGCCTTGCTCAGCGCGTTCGCGCCGGCGTCGGTCATGTAGCGGCTGGTCGTGCGCCAGTCCTTGTCACGCGGCTGGAGGACCTTGTCGTGCCGGATCATCCAGAAGACGGTCTGGTCGGAGATGTCGTTCTTGATGACCGTGTTGTCCCAATCGAATACGGCGACCGGCCGCTCGCCGTGCTTCTTACCGCAGATGACCTGCTGGATCTTCGCCGCGTTGTCGCCGTACCAGTGGTCGGCCAACCGCAGCTGCGGGCAGGGCGGCGCGATCGATGCCGTGGCCGTGCCGGGCACGGTCACCGGTACGACCGCCACGGCGGCGGCAAGGGCCATTGCTCGCAGGAACCTCGGCATGTCATCTCCCCACATGGTCTTCGACGGTCCGGGGAGATCCTTTCATTTCCCGGCGAGCGTCACGACCTGCCGGTTGTGGAAGTAGTCGTCCTCACGCAGCACGGTGACGCTGCCGGGTGACCCGCGGAAGTCGACGTATCCGGCCGCTTCGAGCGGCATCCGGATCCACGCGGCGATCACGAAGGTCAGCGCGCCACCGTGCGTGACGACGATCTGGTGCTCGCACGGGCTTCCCAGGATCGACTCCATGGCCGAGTAGACCCTCGCCGCCATCGCGCCTTTCGTTTCGGCGCCGGGGATTCCTTCGTCGTGTCCCAGCCGCTCGCCCACGGCGGGAGGCGGGACGAACCGGCTGTCCAGCCAAGCCTGCGGTTTGCCTCCGGCTTCCCCGTACGACTTCTCGCGCAGCCGCCGGTCCAGGACCGGGGTCACGCCGAGCCGTTCGCCGATCAGTTCCGCGGTCCGCGCGGTGCGGCGCAGATCCGAGGCGTAGAGCTCCACCTCGTCCGGCACCTTCGCGCGCAGCGACTCGGCGACGGCGGCGGCCGCGCGTTCACCCGCGGGGGTGAGTTCGGAGTCGTACCACCCACCCACCAGGCGATCGACGTGATGCGTGGCCTCCGGATGCGTGACGACGTAGACGGTGCGCATCCGGAGAATCTAAACGCGCGTCAGTTTCGCGAAGGCGACGACGTTGTCGAGGTAGTTGCCGGTCGAGGAGTCGAAATCCCCGCCGCAGGTGATCAGGCGCAGTTCGGGCCCGGTCGTGTCGCCGTAGACCTTCTCAGTGGGGAAGGACACCTTCGGATGCCGCTCGACGGCGTACACGGTGAACACCGCGGTGATCCCGTCCTCGCGGTGGACGAGAGCCTCGTCGCCCGCCTTCAGCTCCTTGAGCCGGACGAAGACGCCGGGGACCTTCTTGTAGTCGACGTGCCCGGCGAGGACGGCGGGCCCGACCTCGCCCGGCGCCGGGCCGCCGGTGAACCAGCCGGTGGTGACCGCGTCGTGCGGCACCTCCAGGGTGCCGTCACCGGCCAGGCCGAGGTCGACGATCGCGCCGGTGCGGACCCCGATCGCCGGGATCTCGAGCCTGGCCGGTTTCGCGGGCGCCAGCGGAGGCGCCTCCGCGACGGAAGACACCGGGGAAGGCGGCGCCGGTGACGCGACCTTGCCCGGCGGAGGGACGGCGCACGCGGTCAGCGCGGCCGCGAGCACCACCCCGATGAGCGTGCCGACGACCAGCGGAACCGGCCACCGGCGCCAGGAAGGCCGGATCATCGCTCCGCACGCCGCCGAAGGACCAGGGACGCGCCCGCGGCCGAAACGGTCAGCAACGCGGCGCCGGTCAACGCGACCGCGGTGACCTCCAGGAACCCACCGTTGCCTTCGACGGCGTCCCCGCCGCCGGTCGCGACGCCGCCGACGGGTTTCACCTTCACCTGACCGGATTTCGCGGGTTCCCCGAACCGGGATTCGCAGGCGTATCCGTCGTGATCACCGTCGAGCTTGTGCGGGTCTCGCGGGTTCTTCTTGAGCTCGGCCTGTGCGGCGGCCTGCGAGGGGAAATCGGCGCAATCCTTGTCCTTGAACGTCGGCACGGGGACGGGCGTGATCGTTTTACTCGTTGCCGTGCCACGCTTGGGCCGCGTTTCACAGGCGATTCCGTCATTGTCATCGTCCAGGTTGTGCGGATCGGACCGATCTTTTTCGAGTTCGGCCTGCGCGTCTTCCTGATACTGGAAGTCACGACAGTTCAGATCGGCGATCGCGGGCGCTTCGGCCAGCGCGAACGCGACGGAAGCGGGGCCGAACAAGGAGAATCCGGCAAGGATGACGGCCGTGCCGAGGGCGCGACGAACCGAGGACATAGGGAGTCCTTTCGCTGGGAATCCGCGCTCGGGGCGCGTTCGATGCACATAGAGTCGCGCCCCGGCCCCAGCCGTTACACGGTTCAGTCGAGCGGAACGTCGAAAGCGACCAAAGTCCCCAGACTCGGGGAAGAATTGATCGAAAAACGCCCGCCCGACGTCGTCGCGCGTTCCGCGAGATGACGGAGACCGCGTTTGGCGACCCCCTGCGGGACCCCGGATCCGTTGTCCCGCACACGGAGTTTGACGCCTTCCGCGTCGCGGCTGAGCGTCACGCGGGTTTCGCTCGCTCCGGAGTGTCTGACCACATTGGACAGTGCTTCGCGCAGGGCGGCGCGGATGTGGTCCGCCTGCTCGGCGGGGATGTCGGCGAGCTCGCCCGACAGTTCGAGGGTCGGCGGGTAGCCGAGGAGCTCGCCCGCGATGCGCACCTCGCCCCGCGCGGACTCGGCGAGGTCTGTGGCGGTGACGGCCTGGTTCGCCGGTTCCGGGCTGCGCAGGGCGCGCACGGTGCCACGGATCTCTTCGATGGTCTGGTCGAGCTGGTCGATCGCCTCGGACAGCCGCGCGCCGTCGGCCTGCGCGAAGCGTTTCCGCATGTTCTTGCGGACGCGGTCGAGCTGCATCCCGGCGCCGTAGAGGCGCTGCACGATGACGTCGTGCAGTTCGCGCGCGATGCGTTCACGCTCTTGGTAGAGGGTCACGCGGTGCCGGGCGTTGGCGCCCTCCGCCAGCGCGAGCACCACGCCCGCCTGCGCGGCGAACGCGGTGAGCACCTCGACCGTGCTGGCGGAGAACGGTTCCCCGCCGTGGCGGCGGTACACGGTGAGCGCGCCGAGGACGCGCCCGCCCGCGCCGAACGCCGAAGCGGCGAACGGCCCGAAGCCCTGCAGTTCCGGCGGCACGAACGGCGCCGTGCGCGGATCGACGGTGAAGTCCTCGCTGACCACCGGCCCACCGCCGCGGGCGACCTGGCCTGCCGCGGAATCGGCGGAAAAGGCCAGCCCGCGCAGGCCTTGGGTGGTGGCCCCGTGCGCGGCCTCGGCGACCACCTGGCCGTCGTCCGCGCGCACCATGACGAGACCGAGGTCGGCCTCGGCCAGTTCGACGGCGCGGGCGACCACGGTCTCCAGCACGTCACCCGGGTCGTCACCGGACAGGGCGGTGCCGGTGATCTCGGTGGCGGCGGACAGTGCGCGCGCGGCAAGCGTGGGATCCATGAGCGCTATCGACATTAGTCGGCTCCGGCCAAGGCGCGCGCTGTGACGCGGCCCTCTCGGACCTCCAGGATCACGTCCGCTTCCTCGGCTTCGACGGCGTGGTGCGTGACGTGGACGACGGTCTTCCCGGCGAGTGCCTCGCCGAGCCGTTCGCGGACGGTGCGCGCGGTCGGCTCGTCGAGGTGGGCGGTGGGCTCGTCGAGCAGGACGAGATCGGCCTGCTCGGCGCCCAGCACGGCCCGCGCCAGCGCGACCCGCTGTGCCTGCCCGCCCGAAAGACCCGCCCCGGCGCTGTCCAGCATCGTGGTGAGCTCGACGTCTTCGAGAACGGCTTCGTACAAGGCTTTTCGCAGGTCGGCCTCGGACGCCGTCGGTTTGGCGAGGCGCAGGTTCTCGGCGACCGTGGTCGAGACGAGCATCGGTTCCTGCGGCGCCCAGGCGACGTTCGCGGGTGCGGCGACGTCGCCCTTGCTCGGCTGGAGGAAGCCGAGCAGGGCCGCGACGAGCGTCGACTTCCCGGCGCCGCTCGGGCCGACGACGGCGACGTGCGTGCCGGGCGCGATGTCGAGGTCGACGCCGGTGAGGACCGGGTGCTCGGCGCCGGGCCAGCCGAGGTCGGCGTTGCGGATCCGCACCCCGCCGGTGTCAGGAAAGGGTCGTTCCTGACGTTTTTCGTCCTGAACGACCCTTTCCTGACACTCGGCGAGGCGCAGACGGGCCTGGCGCAGGGTGTCCCAGTGCTGCGCGGCGGGCGGAAGAAGGGAGAGGACCTCCGCCAGCGCGAGCGGCACCAAGGCGACCACAGGCGCGAGCACCGGGTTCAGCGCGCCGGCGGCGACGGCGCTCACGGCGAACCCGGTGCTCACGACGGTGGCGGCCCCCGTCGCCAGGATGATCAGGGCGTCGGCCGCGCCCGCGCCGAAGGCCTGCCGACGGGCCTCGGCGGTCAGCGCGGCGTCGGTCGTGGCGATTCGTCGACGACGCTCTTTGTCGGCCCCGTACGCGATCAGTTCGGCGGCGGCCTCGAACAGGCTCAGCACCTGCGCCGACACCGAACGCCGTCCGGCGGCCAGCGCACTGGTCGCGCGGCGTTCGGCCCGGAGCGCGAGCAGCGGCGCGAACGCGCTCACCAGCACGGCCGCCGCCAGCGCGAGCCCGGCTTCGGGCAGCACCGCGGCCTGGACCGCGACCGCGCCGACGGCCACCAGCGCGACCACGATCAGCGGAGTGATCACGCGCGGAAGCAGGTCACGCACGGTGTCGGTGTCGCCGACCAGCCGACGCTGCTCTTCACCCGCTCGAAGTGCCCGTGCCGGGCCGAGCCGCACCAGCGACTCCCACAGCCGGACACGCAGGGATCCGGCGATCCGGAACGCGGCGTCGTGCGTGACCAGCCGTTCGAGGTAACGCAGCCCCGCGCGGCCAAGGCCGAACGTTCGCACGCCGACGATCATCACCGTCAGAGTCAGGATCGGCGGCTGTTGCGACGCCTTGGCGATCAACCAGCCCGAAAGCGCGGTCAGTGCGACCCCGGCGAGCAACGCGGCGGCGCCGAGCAACGCGCCACCGAAGAACCTGGGATGCAGCAGTTCGCGCCAAGGCAGTGGCCGGACTTCCCGGGTTTCCGCGGTGGCGCCGGCTTCGACCCCATTCGCGGTCGATATGTCGACACCGGAGCCGCGTTCGTGGGCGGCGATGATCGCGGCGGCACCGTTGTCCACGGCCGCGCGGACGGCGGCCATGACGCGCGCGGCGTTGACCTCGTCGAGGTGCGCGGTGGGTTCGTCGAGCAGCAGCAGCCACGCGCCCGACCGGATCCGCACCAGCGCCCGCGCCACCGCGACACGCTGGCGTTGTCCCTGCGACAGCTTCGAAACCGGCCGGTCGGCGAGTCCGGTCAGCCCGAGTTCGCCGAGGATGTCTTCCGCGCCGACCTCGTCGAGGACCGTGCCCCCGCCGAACACCGGCGACTGCGGCACCCAGGCGACGTTCGCGCGCCAGCGCTCCAGGTCTGCGTCGGCGAGGTCCGTGCCGCCGACGGTGATCGTCCCGTCGTGGGCCTGCACGAAGCCGAGCAGCGTGGCGAGCGTCGTCGACTTGCCGCCGCCACTGGGCGCGCGCAGCCAGGTGATCTCGCCGGGCCGGACGCTGAACGTCTCACCGTCGGGCGCGAATCCGCCCCGCCTGGCGACACGCAGTCCCCCGACGTGGACCTCGCCCTTGGCCGGAGTCGCGGAGCCGTTGGACGGCAAGGGTTCCGCGAGCACGTCCGCGACCCGGCGCACGGCCTCGACACCGTCTTCGCTGGCGTGGAACGCGGCGCCGACCGCACGCAGCGGCTGGTAGCACTCCGGTACGAGGATCAGCACACCGAGCCCGATGGCCAGCGACAGGTCGCCGGAGACGAGCCGGACGCCGATGACGACCGCGACCAGCGCGACCGAAAGCGTCGCGATCAGTTCGAGTGCGAACGCCGACGCGAAGGCGACCTTCAGCGTCTTGAGTGTGGTGCGGCGATGGCGTTCGGAGATCTTCCGGACCGTCTCGGCCTGCGCCCCGGCGCGACGGAACGCGCTGAGGATCGGCAGCGCGCGGACGAGTTCCAGCAGATGCCCCGACAGCCGTTGTTCGGCGTCGGCGGCTTCGGCGACCCGTTCGGCGGTGTGCTTGCCGATCAGGATGGCGAACAGCGGCACCAGCGGCACGGTGATCGCGACGAGCAGGGCCGACGGCCAGTCGGCGAACAGGATCGCGACGCCGGCGGCGAGCGGCACGATCGCGGCGGTCACCAGAGCCGGGAGGTACTGGGTGAAATAGGCGTCGAGCGCGTCGAGTCCCTTGGTGGTCAACGACGTCAGCTCGCCGTGGCCGCGGCGCGCGATCCATTCCGGGCCGAGTTTCAAGGCGTGATCGAGGGCTTTGGCGCGCAACTCCTCCTTCGCGCGGGCGGCCGCGCGAACGGAAACGATCCGCACCGCCCAGCCGGTCAGCGCGCGCCCTGCGACGAGCGCGAGCAGCACGGCCAGCTGGGCGGCGCGGTCCCCCGGTGTTCCGCGGACGACCGCGGAGAGGACGTCGGCCAGCAGGAACGCCTGTCCCACCAGCAACAGAGCATTGATGAAAGAGAGGATTCCACTGAGGATCAACGCCCGGCGCGCCGCACTCGAAAGCGGAGCCAGCGCGCCGAGCGGACCCTTCCCCGGTCGCGCTGGGTCCATTGTGGACTCCGTGGCGGAAAGGGTGTCGCGGCCGGGAAGTTCGGTCATGGTGCGTGCACCGGTGGGATGTGCCGGGTGCCGATGCGCTTGCGGAACACCCAGTACGTCCAGCCTTGGTAGATCAGGACGGCCGGGGCGCCGAACAGCGCGACCCAGGTCATCACGGTCAGCGTGTACGGGCTCGACGCCTCACCCGCGATCGTCAACGTGTTCGCGGCGTCCAAAGTGGACGGCAAGACGTTCGGGTACAGCGCGACGAAGATCGCGACGGCGGAGGTCGCGATCACCCCGCCGAGCGCGGCGAACGCCTGGCCTTCGCGGCCCATGCGGATCTTGAACCACGCGAGCACCGCGGCGACGACCGCGACGCCGATGAGGAACAGCGTCCACAGGTCGCCCGAGCGCAACTGCACGACGATGAGGAACGCGAGCAGTGGCAGGAGCGCGACCGGGAGCAGGCGGCCTGCCAGGTTCCGCGCCCGGTGGCGGAGGTCGCCTTCGGTTTTGAGCGCGAGGAACGCGGCGCCGTGGACCAGCGAGAACCCGACGACCGCGATCGCGCCGAGCAGCGTTTCGAGGCTGAGGGCGGCGAACGGGCCGCCGACGCGATTGCCGTCCGCGTCGAGCGGGAGACCGAGGACGGTGGTGGCGAGGAGCAGTCCCACACCGAACGGCGGGATCCACGAGCCGATGCCGATGACGCGGTCCCAGTTGCGGCGCCAACGGTCGGAGTCGACCTTGCCGCGGTACTCGAACGCGACGCCGCGGCCGATGAGGGCGAGCAGGACCACCAGGAGCGGCAGGTACGCGGCCGAGAACAGCGACGCGTACCAGCCGGGGAACGCGGCGAACATCGCGCCGCCGGCGACGATCAGCCAGACCTCGTTGCCGTCCCAGACCGGGCCGATCGTGTTGACCATGACGCGGCGCTCGGTGTTGTCCTTCGCGAGGACCGGCATGAGCATGCCGACGCCGAAGTCGAAACCTTCGAGGAAGAGGTAGCCGAGCCAGAACAGGGCGATGACGCAGAACCAGATCGTTTCGAGGGTCATCGGATGCTCCTGCTTGCTTCGTTCACTTCGCGTGCTTCGGCCCGGTGGCCTGTCGCGGAGCCGGCCCGAGGGTTGCGAAAGCCACTTTCGCAACCTTGAGCGTTGCGAAAGTGGCTTTCGCAACGTGCCCCTGCCGCTCGGGGCCGCCCCCTCGCCCCCCGGTCGCCCTGAGTTATCCACAACCGCGCAAGTTGTCCACAGATCGGCTGTGGGTAACCCGCCTGAGCGATACCCCCGATACGCTGGGTGCGGGGCCGTCCCCCGGGAAGGGCGGGGGGCTGGGTACGTGAGGGTAAGAGGCGATCAGTAGGCGAAGGCCAGCGCGTCATCATCGCCGTCACCGCCTTCCGAGTCGCTGTTCTTGCTGGTCGAGGCCGGTTTCTTCGGTGGCATGACGGCGTCGACGCCGCCCCGGACGTACTTGCGCATCAGGTAGACCTCGACCACGCCGAGCACCGCGTAGACGGTCGTCAGAGCGATCAGCGAAGTCCACACCTCACCTGTGGACAACTTCGAGACGGCCTGTGCCGTGAACATCCACACCCCGTCGACGCCGGTCGGGTTCGGCACCACCACGAACGGCTGACGGCCCATCTCGGTGAAGATCCAGCCGGCGCTGTTGCCGATGAACGGCGTCGCGATCCCGCCGAGCACCAGCCACGGGAACCAGCGTTGCCCGGGGATCCGCCCGCGCCGGGTCAGCCAGAGCGCGAGCACCCCGATCCCGGCCGAGATCGCGCCGAAGCCGATCATCGCGCGGAAGCCCCAGTAGGTCACCGGCAGGCTCGGCACGTAGTCGATCGGTTTGCCCGCGAGCGAGCCGAGCTGCGGGTCGTCCGGGTAGTGCGTGCCGTATTTCGCCTGATACTCGGTGATCAGGTTCTCCACGCCCTTGACCTCGGTCGTGAAGTCGTTGTGCGCCAGGAACGAGAGCAGCGCGGGCACGGTGAAGGTCTTGACGTCCTCACAATTCGCGTTCCGCACGTCGCCGATCGCGATGATCGAGAAACTCGCCGGTTTCTCCGTATGGCACAACGCTTCCGCCGACGCCATCTTCATCGGCTGCTGCTCGAACATCAGCTTGCCCTGCAGGTCGCCGGTGATCGCCAGCACCGCGAACGCCACCACGCCGGTCCAGCCGCCGAGACGCAACGACGAACGCCACACCGCGCGGTGCTCGTCGTCCTCCGAACGCTTGCGCCACAGCTGCCAGCCGGCCACGCCGACCAGGAACGCCGCCGCCACCGAGAACGCGCCCGCGAGTGTGTGCGGGATCGCGGCCAGCGCGGTGTTGTTCGTCAGCACCGCCCAGATCGAGTTCATCGTCGGCTTCCCGTCGACGAACTCGACCCCGACCGGATGCTGCATCCACGAGTTCGCCGCCAGGATGAAGTACGCGGACGCCACGGTCGCCAGCGAATACGCCCACGCGCACGCCAGGTGGACCTTCTTCGGCAGCTTGTCCCAGCCGAAGATCCACAGCCCCAGGAAGGTCGACTCGACGAAGAACGCGACGAGCCCTTCCATCGCCAGCGGCGCGCCGAACACGTCGCCGACGAACCGCGAGTACGCGCTCCAGTTCATCCCGAACTGGAACTCCTGCACGATGCCGGTGACCACGCCCATCGCGAAGTTGACCAGCAGGAGTTTCCCCCAGAACTTGGTCATCTTCAGGTACCGCTGATCACCCGTGCGGACCCACGCCGTCTGCATCCCGGCGACCAGGACCGAAAGCCCGATGGTCAGCGGGACCATCAGGAAGTGATAGACGGTGGTTATGCCGAACTGCCACCGAGCGAGATCGAGAACCTCCACGCCTCAAGCCTGCTCAACGCCCGATGAGCCCGCCAGTTCAAGTGGTCCCGATCTCGCCGGGACGTAGGTCCCGCGCCCTGGTCAGCCGAGGCTGGCGAGCGTGAGACGCGCCTCATCGGCGACCTGCCGCCGCAGACCCGTGTCCCCCAGTGTCAGCACGTGGGCCAGCGCCAACGCGTACGCCGTGTCGAAAGCATCCTCGACGGCGACGGCGATATCGGGCTGGACGCCGACGCCTTCCCAGTTGGTCCCCGTGACCGGGTTCACGGCGCGTCCACCCGGGACGGTGACATCCAGATGGGTGTCCACTTTGTACTGCTTCCGCGGATTCGCCCCGCCGCCGGTGACCTCGCCCACCGTCTTCGCCCGCCCCAGCTGCTGCAGCGAGTAGCTCAGGTCCTCGGCACCGGAGAACGTCGTCGGCCCGGTCAGCACCCACACCGGCTTGTCCGGGCCGAACTTGCGGCCCGGTACGTACGGCTGCGTCCAGAACTGGTTGGTCACGTCGCCGTCGCGCAGATAGATGCTGTTGAAGTGGACGGGCTCGCCGACGAGGTAGCTGATCAGCAGCGCGACCGCGGACGGGTCGCCGCCCCGGTTCTCCCGGACGTCGATGAGCAGCGCGTCGGTGGTCGCGAGCAGCGTCATCGCCGCGGCGAGGGCCTCGCCCGCGATGTCCGGCCCGTAGAACAGCTTGGTCTCCAGGTAGCCGACGTTCCCGGCCAGCCGCCGCGCCGACGCGATGCCGTGGCCGTTCAGTTCCGCTTCACGCCGGTACTCCTCGGGATCGAACGACTCCCCGTCCACCTCGGGCAGTGGGTCGACGTGGTGCCGTAGCCGCAGATGCTTGTCCCCGTTGACCGACTGCAGGTCTTCGGTGACCGCGACGGCGAACGCCTGATCGTCGAGCCCCGCGTACACGCCGTCGCCCAGCCTCGCCCGGAGGAACACCGTCAGCTTCTCGGCGACGTCCGGGAACACGTAGTGGTCCTGCAGGCGCCTGCACACGTCTTCGATCCGCGCTCTCTCGTCCATGGCCGGCGACGCTACCAGCGAAGCCTGAAAAAAGAATTCGGTTTGCCGAAAACTCAATTCCGCCCGGCCGAGGAATACAATTCGCCCGCACACGCCGTCCGATTCGGAAAAGCCATCAGCTTGCCTTTCTCTGAATCGCCCCTTTATCGTTGCAGTGAAAGGGGTGAAGAACCATCATGTCTAGCTCGATGCTGGCGCTGATCAGCGCGTTCGGCCTGGTACTGGCCGTGGAGCTGCCGGATAAGACCCTTGTCGCCACTTTGGTTCTCACCACTCGTTTCCGCGCGTGGCCGGTATTCGTCGGGGTCACCGCCGCATTCGCCGTGCAATCCGCGATCGCGGCCACGTTCGGCAGTGTGCTCACTTTGCTGCCGGAGGCGCTGGTGACCGCGATCGTCGCCGGAATGTTCGGCGTCGGCGCGTACATGCTTCTTCGCGAAGGGTTCAGTCCCGCCAAGGACGGCGGAGAGGACGCCTCGCGTTCCGGCCCCGGCCCGGCGACCTTCCTCCGCTCCGCGCTGACGTCGTTCGGCGTGCTCTTCGCCGCCGAGTGGGGCGACGCGTCCCAGCTCGCGACGGCCAGCCTCACGGCTCGCTTCGGCAACCCGTTCGCGGTCGGCCTCGGCTCCTTCGTCGCCCTGGTCGCCGTCGCCGGTCTGGCCGTCTTCATCGGCGCGAAGGTCCGCAGCCGGATCCGCCCGAAGCTCATCCAGCGCGTCGCGGGCTTCGTCTTCGCCGGGTTCTCCCTGTTCGCGCTGGCCCAGCTCGTCTTCTGAGGCGCACGGGGTTTTCACAGGTTCGCCGGGTAACCTTTCGGGAACGAAAAGGTGAACACCCGCCCCGACGTGCCAGGAGAAACCGGTCGTGACCTCGCCGAAGACACTCGCCGTCTCCCCTGTGCACGGCAGGCTCGCGGTCTTCGGCATGGCCGTCGCCGTCGCCATCTCGATCGATCTGCACCTGAGGCTGTCGAGCCAGGTGAGCCCGATCTGGCAGACGCTGTCCGAGTACGTCTACGGCTATCTTTCGCCCGGTTCGACGGCGGCCCCGTTGTTCGGCGCGATGTGCCTGGCGCTGGGGTTCGGTTCGCTCGCCCTGCTCGGCGGGATCGCGAAGGCGCACCGCAAGGGCTACGAGTCCGTCCTCGTCCTGCTCGGCGTGTGGTGCGCCGGGTTGTTCGTCCTCGCGCTCGTCCCCGTCGACCCCGAGGGCCAGGCCCGGTCGCTGGCAGGCCAGATCCACAACTACGCCGCCCTGGCGGCCTTCCTCGCGCTGCCCACCGCCGCCTGGGTGCTGACCCGCCCCGGCCGCGCGCGCTGCCCGTGGGAGCCGCGCCGCACGACGATCCGGCGGCTTTCGGTGGCCAGCTTCGCCGCGGTGGTGATCGTGCTCGGCGGCTTCGTCTGGACGATGCTCACCGGCCCGTCGCACCAGGAAGTCACGCTCGGCCTGTTCGAGCGGCTGCTGTTCGCGGTCGACCTCACGCTGCTGGCGACGATGGTGCGCCCGCTGCTCAGCCACCGCTGACGCCCTATTCGGGCTGCTTCAGCACCTCGGCCAGCCGGACGGCGGCCGCGACGACCGCGGGCCCGACCACGGAGGCGTCCAGCGGCTCGAGGGACACGACGCCGACACTGGCCTTCAGGCCCGGCACACCGCGCACGGGTGCGGCGACCCCGGAGGCGCCCGCCTCCAGCTCACCCGACGAGGTGACCCAGCCTTCGCCGCCGCCGGGACGCAGTGTCATCGCCTTGCCGGCCGCGCCGGCGGACAGCGGATGGCGGGTGCCGACGCGGTAGGCCACGTGGAAACTCGTCCACGACGGTTCGACGACGGCGACGGCCTGCGCCTGGTCCCCCTGCGCGACCGACAGGTGCGCCGTCGCGCCGACCTTCTCCGCCAGCTCGCGCAGCACCGGCCGTGCGGCCTCGCGCAGCTGCGGGAGGACCTGCCCGGCGAGCCGGAGCAGGCCGACGCCCAGCCGCACCTTGTTGCCGTCGCGCCACACCAGGCCGCGTTCGGACAGCGGGACGAGCAGCCGGTAGACGGCGGCCCGGCTCGCGCCGATGGCGACGGCGAGTTCGGAGATCGTCGCCGCCTCGCCACCGGCGTCCGCGACCGCTTGCAGCAGCGCGAGCCCTCTGTCCAGGGTCAGCGACCCTTCACGAGTCACAACAACCCGAGTTCCCCGAGGTCGGCGACCGGCTCGTCGAACGAGGCCGCCGCGTAGGACGCGAAGAGCCCGCGAACGGCCTTCGCCGCCTCGTCCGACATCCCCTTGGCCTCGGCGGCCAGCGCGGCGCCGTCGGTCGATTCGAGGGCGGCGCGCACGTCGCCGCCGGAGAGGCAGCGCGCGGACGCCACGATCAGGTTCAGGAACCCGTGATGGGTGAAGCCGCTCGACTCCTCGGTGTGCCGGACGGCGCGGTGCAGGCTGTTCGTCGCCTTGAACGAGGCCCCGGTCGAGCCGCTGACCACGGCGAGGAAGTCGGCGACCTCGTCGACGCTGGGGAAGTTCTCGCCCGCCTTGCCGCCGCAGCGGATCTTCGGCCAGCTGCCGTGCTCGATCACCTTCCGCACGCCGTCGAGCCAGCCGACGCCGCGCCGCGGCTCGACCACGCGGATGACGTCCTCGGGCACGAACTCGGAGACGCGCTCCAGCCAGACCTCGTCGACGTCCGACGGCGCCGGCATCTCGACCATGCGCAGGCTGAGGATCTCGCTGCGCGATTCGACGATCGAGATCGCCTTCGGGACCCCGCCGAGGCCGGTGTCGATGATCAGCGACAGCGGCAGCGGTTCCTTGGGTTTGATCTTGATGAGTTCGGTGATGAGCTCGGGCAGCCGCGACGCCTGGCACAGGAACACACCGAGGACGCCGGAGTGCTCACCGGCCCTCGACGCGAAGTGCGCACGCAGCGCTTCGGGCATGGACGCCTCACCGGGCGGGAACAACGCCGAGTCGTCGACGAGCCGCGCGAACAGGGGAGGGATTCCTCGGGGGCCGGGTGGCGTGAGTTCCACAGCGCTTGACACGACTGACACGCTAGTAGCGTACGACATCAGGACAAAATCGTTCGCACAACGGACACGTTCCGGGGAGATTCCGATGCCTTACTACCGGCAGGTAGGCGAGATCCCGCACAAGCGCCACACGGCGTTCCGCAAGCCCGACGGGGGCCTGTACGCCGAGGAACTGATGGGTGTCGAGGGCTTCTCGGCGGACTCGGCACTGCTCTACCACCGCGGCCTGCCCACCGCCATCGTCGACGCCGTCGCGATCGAGGACGAGCGCGGGCCGATCACCCCGAACCACCCGCTCAAGCCCCGCGCCTTCAAGACCCACGACCTCAAGTTCGGCGACGCCGACGCGGTCACCGACCGGCGGCGGCTGTTCGGCAACGCCGACGTCACCATCGGCTTCGTCCACGCGACCAAACCTTCGCCGCTGTACCGCAACGCGGCGGGCGACGAGCTGTTCTACGTCCAGGGTGGCAGCGCGACCGTGGAGACGATCTACGGCTCGCTGGAGGTCGGCGACGGCGACTACCTCGTCATCCCGACGTCGTGCACCTATCGCGTGCTCCCGCACGGTGACGACGGGGTCAAGCTGCTGACCATCGAGGCGCGCGGCCACATCGGCCCGCCGAAGCGGTACCTGTCGGCGAAGGGCCAGTTCCTGGAGCACTCGCCGTACTGCGAGCGCGACATCCGCGGGCCGTCCGAGCCGCTGGTCGTCGACGGCACCGACGTCGAGGTCCTCGTGCGCCACCGTGCGGGGCTGACGCGCTACACCTACGCGACCCATCCGTTCGACGTCGTCGGCTGGGACGGCTGCCTGTACCCGTGGGTGTTCAACATCGACGACTTCGAGCCCATCACCGGCCGCGTGCACCAGCCGCCGCCCGTGCACCAGACGTTCGAGGGCCCGAACTTCGTGGTCTGCTCGTTCTGCCCGCGCAAGGTCGACTACCACCCCGAGTCGATCCCGGTGCCGTACAACCACGCGAACGTCGACTCGGACGAGCTGATGTTCTACGTCCGCGGGAACTACGAGGCGCGCAAGGGTTCCGGGATCGAGGTCGGCTCGCTTTCGCTGCACCCGTCCGGTTTCACGCACGGGCCGCAGCCCGGGGCGGCGGAGGCGTCGATCGGCGCGCAGTTCTTCGACGAGACCGCGGTCATGGTGGACACCTTCGCGCCGCTGGACCTCGGCGAGGCGGCGGACGCGTCGGAGGATCACGGCTACGCGTGGACCTGGTCCGGCCGGGGCCCTGGTGCCTGATTTCCCCGTCGCGGCCATGGCGGGATAAGTACCGCCATGGCCGCAACGGTTCGGCAACGCCAAGCCCGGCAAGGCGAAACCTCCGGATAATCGGTGTTTCTCACCGGGAGGTTCTCCATGGTCGTGAATCCAGGGCAGTCCCGCGGCGGCCGGAAGGTCCTGGCGTTCGTGGCCGCCGCGGTGGTCGCGATCGGGTTGATCATCGGTCTGCGCGCGCTCACGAGCGACTCCGGTGAGGAGGCCGCGGAAGCGAAGTGCACGACGGGCGACGCGGTCAAGCTCCAGGTGTCGTCATCGCCGGAGAAGGCGGGCGTGGTCGCCGAAATCGCCAAGGGGTACAGCGGCCGCACGGTGGCCGGGCGCTGTGTCGACGTGCTCGTGCAGTCGAAATCGTCCGGCACCGCGATGCAGGCGCTGGCCCGCGGCTGGAACGAGGCGGTGGACGGCCCGCGGCCGGACGTCTGGACGCCCGCCGCGGCCGGCTGGGTGAACCTGTTGCGCCAGAACCTCACCGGCTCCGATCACCCCGCGCTGGTGCCGGAGGGCGAGCCCGAGTCCGTCGCGAACGCGCCGCTGGTCGTCGCGATGCCGAAGCCGATGGCCGAAGCGCTCGGTTGGCCGGGCAAGGGCATCGGCTGGAAGGATCTCGCCGCGCTCGCCACGGATCCGCAGGGCTGGGCGAAATACGGCCATCCGGAATGGGGGAAGTTCCGGCTGGGCAAGACGAATCCGAATATCTCGACCTCCGGCCTGAACGCCACCATCGGCGCCTATTACGCGGCGACGGGCACGTCTTCGGACCTCACCGCGAACGCGCTCGCGAAGCCCGAGGCGCGGACCTTCGTGCAGAACGTCGAGCAGGCCATCGTCCACTACGGCGACAACACGCTGACGTTCCTGACGAATCTGCAGAAGGCCGACGACCGCGGCGCCGCGATGTCGTACATCTCGGCGGTGACGGTCGAGGAGAACTCGCTCGTCGGGTACAACCAGGGCAATCCCACGAACGATCCGGCGAAACGCGGTCAGCACGCGCCGCCGAAGGTGCCCCTCGTCGGGATCTACCCGAGCGACGGCACGCTCAACTCCGATCACCCGTTCACCGTGCTGAACTGGACCGACGACATCCGCAAGCAGGTCTCGGCGGACTTCCTCGCGCATCTGCGCGGCCCCGAAGCGCAGCAGAAGTTCAGCGACATCGGCTTCCGCACGTTCGACGGGAGGCCCGGGTCTCAGACCACGAAGGAGAACGGCGCCGAGCCGGACTCGAAGCTCAACCTGATCCGCCCGCCGAGCCCGCCGGTGCTGACCGAGGTGCTGAAGTCGTGGAAGGACCTGCGGAAGAAGGCGAACGTGCTGCTGGTCGTCGACGTCTCCGGGTCGATGGGCGACGGCGTCAGCGGGACCGGCAAGAACAAGATGGATCTCGCGAAGCAGGCCGCCGTGGCGTCGTTGCCGCAGTTCAGCGACGCCGACAAGGTCGGGCTGTGGATGTTCTCGACGAAACTGGACGGCGACAAGGACTATGTCGAACTCCGGCCGGTGTCGCCGATCGGCGGTGAACCGGGCAGGCAGGAGCTGGCGTCGCGGCTGAACGGGCTGACCCCGCAGAACGGGACGGGGCTCTACGACTCGTCGCTGGCGGCCTACGAGTTCATGAAGCAGCGGCTGGATCCGAACGCGATCAACGCGGTCGTCGTGCTCACCGACGGCCGGAACGAGGACCCTGGCGGGATCGATCTGCCGAACCTGGTCGGGCAGCTGCGGACCGAGGGCGGTGGCGAGGCGGTGCGGCTGTTCACCATCGCCTACGGCTCGGACGCGGATCTGAACGTGCTCAAGGAGATCGCCGAGACCACCCAGGGCGTCGGGTACGACTCGTCCAAACCGGACTCGATCGATCAGGTCTTCACCGCCGTGATCTCGAATTTCTGAGATCCTCGGATATGCGCTTCATCCGTGAGCTCGCCGAACCGTGGGGACTGCTCCTCGCGGCGACGTCGGCGGGCGCGGCCTGGGCCGTGCAGCTGCCGGTGCTCGCCGCGCTCGGTGTCGGCGTGACCGTGCTCGCCGCCCGGGCCGGGGTCGCCGCCGCCACCCGACCGAAACCGCTGCCGGAGCCCGAAGAACGGCCGCTTCCCGACGTCGAGCCGGGCTCACCCGAGGCGGGCTGGGTGCGGCGCGCGGAAGCGGCGGCCGACGGCTTCCGCTCGATTTCCGCTTCGCTCGGCTCCGGTCCGCTCGCGGATCGGGTGGCCGCGATGGAGCCGCTGGTACAGGAAACCGTCGACACCCTCCGGCGGCTGGCCGCGCGCACGTCCTCCACCGGGAAGGCTTTGGCGCGTGTGGACCTCGGCGCGGTGTCGGCCGAGAAAGCCCGGCTGCGCAAGGAATTGAAGACGGCCGACGACGACATCCGCGGCGACCTGAACCAGTCGCTCGAATCGGTGCAGGCACAGGAAGACGTGCACACCCGGCTTTCGAGCGCGCAACGGAAACTGCTGGCACAGCTGCGCTCCGGCGCGCTCGGCCTCGACGGCCTGGTCGCCAGGGCGGCCGAACTTTCGGCCGCCACCGGCGATTCACTGCTCGACACCACCACGATCGGCGAGCTGAGCGAGCAGCTGGAAGGGATCCGGCGGGGTGTCGTGGAGACCGAGGAGGCGACGCGGCGCTCGCTCAGTTGAATCTGACGCGGCCGAGGACGGCGTGGCCGGGAACGCCGGCGAACGTGGTGGCACCGCGGAACGGTTCCCCGAGGATCCAGATCCGTTGGGTGGCGAAGATGTCCGCGGCGAGCGCCGGGTCCACCTTGGACAGGAAGATGTCGCTCCACCAGCCGTTGGGCCACTGGACCCGGCAGGCCAGGGTCGCCAGGCCCGTGCCGCCGATCTGCGGCGGCCGGTGGGGAACGGCGACCAGCTCGGTCCATTTCCCCCGCGGCAGCGGTTTCAGCATCCCCTTGACCGCCTCGGTACCCCAGGCCAGGAACACGATCGAGTAGAGCGTCAGAAGCGCGATTCCCGAGCCTGCTCTGGACACGTCGTCGACGACCGCGAAGACCTGGACCGTCGCGAGAAGAACGAAGACGAGCACCGCCGCCGCGAACGAGACGCGGATCCCACGGACGATCCGTTGCCGGTGCGCGATCAGGACCACGTCCTCTTCGGGCGGGACGATGCGCTGCTCGACCTCGTCCTGCCGCACCGCGCCGCCGGGCAGGCCCGGCACCACCTTCACCCGATGCGGCCACAGGACGCCCGGCAACTGCAGGAACCGGCGCCCCTTCTCGTCGGGCCCGAGGAGCCACACCCGCCGCTGTGCCTGGAGCTGAAGCCGGGCGGCTTTCGGCAGCCGGACCTCGGCCCACGCGGAATCCGCGTCGGGAAGCTGGAAGTAGACCTTCGCCCTGTCAGCGAAAAGCCCTTCCGGCGGTAAGGACAGTTCGCGGAACGGCGCCTTGCGCGCCAGTTCGGAGAAGGCCTTCCAAGGGATCGACCGCCACAGCCCCCAGCACACCACCGGCGTCGTGAGGGCGAGGAACACCACCATCGGAGCGATACCGAGACGTCCGCTCAGATAAGCGGCGGGCATCCCCGGCGCGGCCAAGGGCACGACGATCCACAAAGCACGGGCCCCGCGCATGGCTCCCAGCACGGAGCCGAAGACCGGCATGGCGACCGCCAGCTGATCGCGAAGCGGTTCGAGCACACGGACACGCGAAACTGACGAATCGTGCATTTTCTCCCCCTGATCCCCGCCTGTGGATCGCGTGGGGATCAGGGCGCGTTACCGCCCGAATCTGACCGGCCCGAAAACCGCGTACCCCGGCACTCCGGCCTGCGCCGTCTTCCCGGCCGCCGGTTCGCCGAGCACCCACAGCCGTCCGGTCGCGGCGATGTTGGCGGCCAGCGACGGATCCGAACCGCCGGCGGTGACGGTGACCTCGCGACCGCCGGGCAGGACGGTCCGGCCCTTGCACGTGACCATGCCGAAGAGGTTGACCGACGCCGGCCCGGACACGACGGCGAGTTCGGTCCACCGCGGCTCGGGCAGCTTCCTGAGCAGCACCACGGCGACGATCGCGAGCCCGACGGCACCCACCGCGCAGCCGTAGCCGAAAACCGACGCGCTCCTCACCACGACGCTGTCCCGCCGCGGATAGTCCGCCGACGTCCAGAAACCGAACGCGCTCGCGACGAGCAGCATCACGACACCGATGAAGTAGTACGCCGAGAGAAGTCGCCGCTGCGTCGCGAGCATGCGGCCCGGTGACACCGGTTCGAAGGCGAACGGGACCGAGCCCTTCACCGGCTTGTCGCGGACAGCGCCGCGACGCGGGACGACGACACCGGGCAGCACGAAGAACCGGCCGAGCACCCAGAGCCGCCGCCGGGCCGCGAGTTGTGCCAGGAGCGGGACGGGGAGCCGCATGACGAGCCACCGCCCGTCCAGGGGAACGCTCACCCGTGAACCGGCGACGAGGGCGCCGTCCAGCCCGCTCACCAGGCGGAACGGTTTGCCGGTCAGCTTCCGCATCGACGAGGATCCGGCAAGGGCGGAGTAGCCGAAGTAGAGCGCGGACGGTGTCATGAGGACAAGGAGGGCCGAGGGCACGGCGATCCCGTAGCCCCCGGAAACCGCGAGCACGGCACCCAGCACCACGAGCAGTCCGGTCGCGACGGTGATCGTCCCGGCGGTCAGGGTGCTGCGGTCGAGAAGGGCTGTCAGGACCGGCATGTTCTTCGCCGGAATCCCTTCGGGTGGTTCGAGCACCCGGATTCTGTGGTCTTCCACCAGGTGAACGTATACGCGTGCGGTGAGACGTGATCCAGGCTACTTCCACTCGGCGGCCAGATCAGGTTAGGCTCACCTAAGTAGGAGGTGAGCCGTGACCACACCGACGTCCATCCGCCGCCCGCCGGCGCCGAACCCCGCGGAACGCGCGAAGACGATCGCCACCCGCAACGGGCCGGCGACGCTGATGCCGACCGCCGAGCAGCGTGACCTGCCCGGACAGTGCGGCCGTGTCATCCCGGAGTTGCACCACGTGCACACGAGCGGCAGCGTCAGCATCCTGCTGCCGGACGAGCACCACCTGGTGAAACGCGCGCACGAGGCACAGCGCGGCGAGCTCGCGGTGATGGTCGAACTGACCGATCAGGCGCCGGTCGACCTGCGCGAGCCCATCCGCGGGCTGCTGTGGATCACCGGCTGGCTCCGGCCGCTTTCCGAGGTGTCGGCGCGGGCCCGTGCGGTCTCCATCGCCGAAACCCGCCCGGACGAGCGGCTGCTGGACGTCGGGCACGGCCTGACGCTGCTGAGGCTGACTCCGGCGTCGCTGGTGCTCGCGGACGCCGAGGGCACCCACTCGCTCCGTCCGCATATGTTCAGTGCCGCGCCGCCGGATCCGTTCCACGACTACGAGGCCGCGTGGCTGCGGCATCTGGAGACCGACCACGCCGACGTCGTCCAGCAGCTCGCCAAGCACGTGCCCGCCGAACTGCGCGGCGGCTGGATCCGGCCACTGGGGCTGGACCGCTACGGCCTGCGGTTGCGCGTCGAGGCCGACTCCGGCGACCACGACGTCCGGCTCGCGTTCTCGCGGCCGGTCGAAGGGCCGCAGCAGTTGAGCGGCGAGATCCGCCGTCTGGTCGGCTGCCCCTACTTCCCCCAGGGTTAGGCGAGTTCCGCCGGGAACCCGCCCTTGGCGATCGGACCCCACGATTCGATGGTGACGCGGATGATGCTCTTGCCCTGCTTCACCATCGCTTCGCGGTATTCGTCCCAGTCGGGATGCTCACCGGAGATCGCGCGGAAGTAGTCGACCAGCGGCTCGACCGAGTCGGGGAGGTCGAGTACCTCGGCGGTGCCGTTCAGCTGCACCCACTGGTCGTTCCACTCGTCGGACAGGACACAGGCGGACACCTTCGGCTCGCGCCGGATGTTGACGACCTTCGCCCGCTTCGGATAGGTGGAGATGACCAAGCGGCCTTCCGCGTCGACTCCGCAGGTCACCGGGGAAAGCTGGGGTCCGCCGTCGGCCTTGGTGGTCATGAGGATGGCGCGGTGACGGGTGGACAGGAAGTCGACGAGCGCGGCCCGGTCGACGGTTTCGTTGGTCGCGATACTCCTTGGCATGACCCGACGGTAACGTGCGGCCGATGAGCTGGCTGCGTCCCGAACGCCCGGCGCTGCCGGAATTCGTGGAAGATCCGGCGCGCCGCCGCGCGATCGTCATCGAACTGGTCGTCGTCTTCGGCATCACCCTCGGCCTGTCCGGGCTACGCAGTCTGCTGTCCCTTGTGGACTCGCTGCTGCAGCCGGTGCCGCTGGCGCAGCAACAGGCCCAGCTGAACGTCCCCCAGGCGACCCTGAGCCTGGTAGACCTGCTCAAGCAGCTCCTGAGCGCCGGCCAGCTGGTCGGCTGGGGAGCGCTCGGGCTGTACCTGTTGTGGCGCGGCGGGATGAAGCTGGCGGAGATCGGGCTCGACAAAAGGCGGCCCGGCCGCGACGTCGTCCACGGGCTCCTGCTCGCCGCGGTGATCGGGATTCCGGGGCTGGGACTGTATTTCCTCTCCTACAGCCTCGGGTTCAGCCTGTCGGTGCAACCGTCCACTTTGGGCGAGACGTGGTGGCGTCCGATCACGCTGACGTTGTCGGCCTTCGGGAACGCGTTCGCCGAAGAGGTGCTCGTCGTCGCGTACCTGCTGACCCGGCTACGGCAGCTCGGCTGGCGCGAGAACACCGCGCTTGTCGCGTCTTCGGTGCTTCGCGGCTCTTATCACCTGTATCAGGGTTTCGGCGGTTTCGTCGGCAACGTCGTGATGGGCCTGGTGTTCGGCAGGCTGTGGCAGAAGACGAACCGGCTGTGGCCGCTGATCGCCGCGCACACCGCGCTGGATTTCGTTTCCTTCGTCGGATACGCGCTGCTCAAAGGGCGAGTTTCCTGGCTTCCCTAGCTAGTGTGAAACCGTGATTGACGAGACGACTCCACCCCGAGTTGACAGCGAAGTCGGCCCCCTGCGTGCGGTGCTGCTGCACAGGCCCGGCAACGAGCTCAAAAGGCTCACGCCTCGCAACAACGACCAGCTCCTGTTCGATTCCATCCCGTGGGTGGACCGCGCGCAGGAGGAGCACGACGCGTTCGCCGAGGTGCTGCGCGGCCGCGGTGTCGAGGTGCTGCTGCTGGCCGACGCGCTGCGCACGGCGCTCTCGGACACCCGCGCCCACGCGGCGGGCGTGCACGCGGCCGTCGACGAGCGGCGGCTCGGGCCCGACCTGGCCGATTCGCTCCGCTCCCACCTGTCGAGCGCGGCCCCGGCGACGCTGGCCGAGGTCCTGATGGCCGGAATGACCTTCGAGGAACTGCCAGCCGCCGAGGGCGCCTCACTGGTCCGGCTGATGAACCACCCGAACGACTTCGCCGTCGATCCGCTGCCGAACCTGCTGTTCACCCGTGACTCGTCCGCGTGGATCGGCGACCGGGTCGCGGTCTCCTCGCTCACCATGCCCGCCCGTGTCCGCGAAACCGCCGTACTGGACCTCATCTACGCCTATCACCCGTGGTTCCGGCACGCGTCCCGCGCGTACGGCGCGCATTCGGCGCCGATCGAGGGCGGCGACGTCATGCTGCTCTCGCCGGGCGTCCTCGCCATCGGCGTCGGCGAGCGGACGACCGCGGCCGGCGCGGAATCCCTCGCCCGGTCGGTGTTCGCCGACGGGATCGCGCACACCGTGCTCGCCGTCCCGATCCAGCAGACCCGCGCGACCATGCATCTGGACACCGTCTGCACGATGGTCGCGGCCGACGCCGTCGTCATGTATCCGCTTTCCCGTGATTCGCTGACCGCATTCACCATGCGGCCGACCGACGACGGTTCGGTGAAGGTGGAAGGCCCGGCTCCATTCCTCACCGCGGCCGCCGAAGCAATGGGAATCGACCGGCTTCGCGTCATCGACACCGGCCTCGATCCGGTCACCGCCGAACGCGAGCAATGGGACGACGGGAACAACACCCTCGCCCTCGCGCCGGGCGTCGTCGTCGGGTACGAACGTAATGTGGAAACCAACGCACGCCTGGCGGAGGCCGGGATCGAGGTCCTGGCCATCACGGGCTCCGAGCTGGGCTCCGGCCGCGGCGGCCCGCGCTGCATGTCGTGCCCGATCCGGCGCGAAAGCATCTGAAACAGAAATTAAGTAAGCCTTCCCTAATTGATTTCCATTGATTAGGGAAGGCTTACTTAAT
>NZ_LQMT02000026.1:12294-16172 GCF_001620365.2 Amycolatopsis keratiniphila subsp. keratiniphila | reverse complement strand
AGTCGTCGACGATGACGAACAGCTCCGGACCGGTCCACCAGGACCGGGTCTTGAGCTGTTCCTGCGTGACGTCCGGGCCGGGGAGCCGCCGGGTCATCGACCCGTGCACGTCCTTGACCATGCTCTCCAGCTGCGCGGCGGACACCGCGTAACCGAGCAGCTGGTCCCCGCCGATGAAGCCGAGCATCGTGCGCCGGTAGTCGACGAGGATGATGACCGCTTCCTGCGTCGTGTACCGCTCGGTGATACCCCGGGTGATCTGGCGCAGCAGGTTCGTCTTGCCCGACTCACCGTCCGCGAACGCGTAGAAGTGCGAATCGGCGGCGAAGTCGAGGTAGATCGGCTGGAGGTCTTCCTCGTTGACACCGATCGGCACCAGCTTCGTGTTGCGCTTGGTGTCGATGGACAGGACCTCGTCGTAGGTGACCATCTCCGGCAGCAGGCGGACCTGCGGCGCCGGGCGGCCCTTCCACGCGGCCTTGATCTTCGCGACCGCGTCGGCGACACCGGCGGCGACGTCGTCCGGGTTGCTCGATCCGTCGATCCGCGGCAGACCGGTCAGCAGGTGAAGCTTGTCCCTGGTGAGACCGCGGCCGGGGCGCCCGGCCGGGACGTTCACCGCGACCCGGCGGTCGATGTCCGACTCGCTCGGGTCACCGAGGCGGAGCTCGAACCGGGTACCGATCATGTCCTTGATCGCCGGGCGGATGTCCGCCCACCGGTTCGCCGCGATGATGACGTGCACACCGTAGGAGAGACCCTGGGTGGCGAGCTTGGTGATCGAGGTCTCCAGCTCGTCGAAGTCGTCCCGCAGGGCCTTCCAGTTGTCGACGATCAGGAAGGCGTCACCGAAGGCGTCTTCCTCGGGCTTGATCTCGCCCCGCCGCTTGCGGTTGCGGAACTCGTTCATCGAGTCGATGCCCATGGCACCGAACCGGCCTTCCCGCTCGGTGAGCAGGGTGGTCAGCTCGGCCACGATCCGGCGGGCCTTGTCCGGCTCGCGCCGCGCGACCGCGACCCCACCGACGTGCGGCAGGCCCTGGAGACCGGCCAACGTACCGCCACCGAGGTCCAGCGCGTAGAACTGCGCTTCCTCGGGGGTGTGGGTCAGCGCCATCGACATGATCAGCGTCCGGAGCATGGTCGACTTGCCCGACTGCGGACCACCGACGATCACACCGTGGCCGGCGCCACCGGAGAAGTCGGCCCACAGCAGGTCACGGCGCTGCTCGTACGGGCGGTCGACGATGCCCATCGGCACCTGCAGCCGTCCGTTGCCGAAGAACCCGACCGGGGAAAGACCGCGGTCGTCGGTGGGGTTCAGGTTCGGCAGCAGGGTGTCGAGCGAGTTCGGCTCCTTGAGCGGCGGCAGCCACACCTCGTGCGCGGGCGGGCCCTGGCCGATCAGCCGGGACACGATCACGTCGAGCTCACTGGGCTCGACGGCCTCCTCCGACTTGGCCTCTTCCACCGGCGCGGCCTCGATCTGCTGCGGCTCCGGTTCCTTCGGCAGTTCGACGAAGTCCGGGACGAACAGCTGCGGGCGCTTGTCCGCGCGGACCACGGTCGCGACCGGGCCGGCGGCCTTGATGCCCGCGGGCCGGTACGGGCCCGAGACGTACGAGGCCTTGAAGCGGACCAGCGTCGAGGTGTCGTACTTGAGGTAACCGCCACCGGGCACGGACGGCAGCTCGAACGCGTCAGGCACGCCGATCGCGGCACGGGATTCCGCGGCGGAGAAGGTCTTCAGACCGATGCGGTAGGAAAGGTGCGAGTCGAGACCGCGCAGCTTGCCCTCTTCCAGCCGCTGCGACGCGAGGAGCATGTGCATCTGCAGCGACCGGCCAAGACGGCCGATGGCGACGAACAGGTCGATGAAGTCCGGCTTCGCGGCCAGCAGCTCGGAGAACTCGTCACAGACGATGAAGAGCGCGGGCAGCGGGTCGAGGTCGGCGCCGTTCTCGCGGGCCTTCTCGTACTCCCAGACGTTCTTGAAGTTACCGCCGTTCTTCAGCGCCTCCTGGCGCCGGTTCATCTCGCCCGCCAGCGCGTCCTTCATCCGGTCGACCAGCGTGACCTCGTCCGCGAGGTTGGTGATGACCGCGGAGACGTGCGGCGCGGAGTCCAGGCCGAGGAACGTCGCACCACCCTTGAAGTCGACGAGGACGAAGTTCAGCGTGCTCGACGAATGCGTGGCGAGCATGCCCAGCACCAGCGTGCGGAGGAACTCCGACTTACCGGAACCGGTCGCCCCGATGCACAGGCCGTGCGGGCCCATGCCCTCCATCGCGGCTTCCTTGATGTCCAGCTCGACCGGCTGGCCGTACTCGCCGACGCCGAACGGGACGCGGTAGCGGTCCCGCACCGGGCGCGGGCGCCAGGCCTGCTGGACGTCGAAGGTCATCGGGTCGCCGGGGATGCCCAGCAGTTCGAGCAGACCGGGGTTGGACAGCAGCGGCTCTTCCTCGGCGGCGTCCTGCGCGGCGGTGCCGACGCGGTACGGGGCGAGGAGGCGGGCCAGCGCTTCGGCCTCGACCACGCTGAGCGTGTCCGGACGGCCGAACCATTCGACGCCGCCGGCGCTGCGCGCGCCGAGGCGGTCTTCCTCGACGACGAGCCGCAGACCACGGCGGGCCGCGAGGTTGCCGATGGAGTCGGAAAGGTCGATCAGGGTGACGCCGACCAGACCCTCTTCGAGGATGATCTGCTCTTCGCGGGTGACCTCGGCGTCGTCGACGATGATGACGATATGCGGCTGGTCCGGGGCGGGCGTCGCGTTACGGGAGAACCGCTGGCGGTCACGGAGTTCTTCGTCGAGCCACTGCTCGATCTGCGCGAGGGAGCCCGCCATCATCCGCAGCTGGCCGATCCCGTCGGCGAGCGCCGGGTGCTGGGCGTGCGGCAGCCACTTCGCCCACTCCCACTCCTCCTTGGCGCGACCCGCCGTCGCGACCGCGATGAGGACGTCGTCGGGGCTGTGGAAAGTGACCAGCTGGGCCAGCATCGCCCGGGTGAGGCCGCGGGTCAGCCCGCGGTCGCCCTGCATGCTGACCGCGGCGAACCCGCGGAGGGTGATCTGGGTCGGGAGGTCCGGGACGATCGAGTGCGCGCGGACGAACCGGCGCAGCGCGAGCGTGGCGATCGGCTCCAGTTCGTCGACCGGGCCGGTCTGCGGCGGCACGAGCCGCGTCGCGAGACGGTGCGAGCTGCGGCCGACGCGGAGGTGGAGGAAGTCCTGGTCGTTCTGGCGGCGTTCCCACATGCGGCGGCTCGCGGCCAGCGACCACAGGGTCTGCGGGTCGGGGTGGACCCATTCGAGCGCGGCGCGCTGGTCGACCATGGCCTCGCGGGCCCTGTCGCGCATCTGGCCGAGGTAACGCAGGTAGTCCTTGCGGTCCTCGTCCATCTCGGCCTTTTTGGCGCCGCCGCCCTTGCCCGCGCCGCCCGCCATCATGCCGACGGTGCTGAGCACCATCATGCCGCCCATCATCATCATCATGGGATTGCGTCCACCGGTGGTGAACATGAAGATCATCATCCCGATGGAGGCGAAGATCATCACCGCGGGAAGCAGCTTCATGACGATGTTGCCCGGGATGGTGCGGGGCACCTCAGGCGGCGGTTCGAGATGCACCTCGCCGCCCGGCGGCCGCGGCGCCGCCAGGCGCGGTGACTTCTTGAACTGCAGCGTGCTCATCGAAGGACCCCTCTTCAAACTCGACGATGGCGGCCACCGTTGGTGCGCGTACGGGTGCGCGAGACAACCTATCGAACGTGGCCGGTGAAATCCGGACAACGCCGAGAACGGCCCCGACCGGGACCATACGCATGCCGGGAGTGTAGAGCTCCGGCTCCGCCGACGTGCGTTTAGCGGGCTA
>NZ_LQMT02000026.1:0-12210 GCF_001620365.2 Amycolatopsis keratiniphila subsp. keratiniphila | reverse complement strand
TAGCCCGCTAAAGTCGACGCGCCGGCAGCCGGTCAGGGAGGCTTCGCAGGTCGCCTCTCCTACTTTTGCCGGTCTTTTTCCGACAGTCGATGATGTGGGCACCCGGGTTCGGTATAGGTTCCCCGGGAGCAGACTCTCAGGGCAGGGGGAAGGCAGTGGCAACGGGCACGACGGTATTCAGCAGGGTGACGGTGGTCGCGCCACGCACCCGGATCGACGTGGCTTTGCCGGCTGACGTCGCGGTGGCGGACCTGCTGCCCATGCTGTTGGAGATGGCGAAGGAGGCGACGCCGGACGGCGGCGCCCGCCACGGCGGCTGGGCACTGGCGAAGCTGGGCGACGCGCCACTCGACCCGAGCCGGACCCTCGCGTCCCTCGGCGTCGTCGACGGCGAGCTGCTTCAGCTGCGCAAGCGCAACGAGAACCCGCCGCCCCCGCTGTACGACGACGTCGTCGACGCGATCGCCGAGTCGTCCCCGGACAGCTTCCGTCCGTGGACCAAGGAGACGGCGCGCCGCTTCGGGCACATCGCGGGCGGCCTGGCGCTGTTCTTCGCGGCCCTCGCGCTCTTCACCAGTGGCTCCTTCTACGGCGGCAACGCGCTCGCCGCCGCGATCGCCGGCGGCGTCGGCGCGATCGCGTGCGTCGCGATCGGCGCGACCCTGGCCAAGGCCTACCAGGCCGAGGCGACCGGTGTGCTGATCGCCGCGGCAGGCGGTCTGCCGCTGGCGTTCGTCAGCGGGTTCTACATCGTGCCAGGGCTGTCCCTGTGGGCGAACCTGCTGCTCGCGAGCACTCTCGTGATCATCGTGGCGGCGGTCTGCATCCTCGTCATCGGGCACGGGATCACCACCTTCATCGCGGCCGCGACGACGGCCACGATCTCGGCGCTGACGTTCCTGGCCGCGACGCTCATCGACACCCCGATCGCCGGGATCGCCGCCGGCGCCACCGCGTTCTCGCTGGCCTGCATCTCGATCCTGCCGCGCGCGACGATCAAGCTCGCGGCCCTCCCGACGCCGCACGTCCCCGGCAGCGCCGAAGAGCTCAAGGAAGACTCGGGCTTCCCGGACTACCGCGCCATCGAGCGCCGCACCGCGGTCGCCCACGAGTACATGACCGGCCTCCTGACCGGTTGCGGCGCGGCCACGGCGTTGTTCGCGATCATCGCCTCGACGTCGCCGACGATCTTCGGCCCGATCCTCGGCGTGATCGCCACGCTGGTCCTCCTTCTCAGGGCACGGGCGTACGCGAACGGCGCGCAGGCCATCGCCCTGCTGACCACCGGCATGGTGTCCGGCGCGGGCATCCTGCTCGGCTGGATGTGGTCGGCGAGCCCGCTGAACCGCGTCCTGTTCGTGTTCGGCGCGCTGCTGCTGATCGGCGCCGGCGCGCTCGTGGTCGGCGTGATCTTCCCCAACCAGCGCTTCTCGCCGCCGCTGCGGCGGACGGTGGAGATCTTCGAGGCCGTCTTCATCGCGACGGTGCTCCCGCTGGCGCTCGGCGTCATGGAGCTCTACACCACGCTGCGCCACCTCAACTTCAAGTGACGACCCGATCGGATGATGCTCTGATGGCTGCAGCGCGGAAGTCCAGGGGGACGCGCGTCCGCCACCTCGGCCTCGCCGGACGTACCGGAACGGTGCTGCTGGCGGCCGGTATCGGTGTTCTCTCGCCGGCGTCGGTGGCCCTTCCGGCGTGGGCGCAGCAAAGCAGCGTCGCGCCGGAAGCCGGCGGCTACTACGCGACCCCGCCGCAGGTGAACAAGTCCATGAAGCCGAACGACGAAGGCAAGCCGGACAAGACCTACGAGAAGAAGACCGAGTGCGTCCAGCGCAGCAAACTCGGTGGCGACCAGGTCGACATCAAGAACCGGCCCTGGGGTCAGCAGTACCTGCAGATCGAACGGGTGCACCAGTTGATGCGCGGTGCCGGGCAGTCGTCGGTCGGCGGGGGCATCAAGGTCGCCGTGATCGACACCGGCGTTTCCGCGCACCCGTACTTCGAAGGTCGTGTCGAATCGGGTGGTGACTACGTCGCGACTCCCGGCGGTGGCAAGGCGCCGGGGCTCGAGGACTGCGACGGTCACGGCACCGAGGTGGCGGGGATCATCGCCGCGAACCCGCCCGACGCGAGCATCGGGTTCCGGGGGGTCGCGCCGGACGCCACGATCCTGTCGATCCGTCAGTCCAGCCAGAACTACGAGGAAGCGGAGAAGAAGGAAGAGCCACCGGCGCCGCCGGCTTCGTCCAACCAGGCTCCTCCCTCCTCATCGAACAATCCGGGTTCGCAGCTTCCGCCGTCCTCGGGGAACGGCGCTGTCGGCGGAACCGCTCCGGGCCAGGACAAGGGCGGACGGCAGCAAGGTCAGGGCAAGACCGCGGGCACGCTGAAGACGCTCGCGCAGGCCGTGGTCAGGGCTGTCGACAAGCGCGCCAACGTGATCAACATGTCGGTCGACAACTGCCGCCCGGCCACCGGTGGCATCACCGAAGGCGAGCAGCAACTGCAGGCGGCGGTGAACTACGCCGTCGAAAACAACGTGGTCGTTGTCGCGGCGGCGGGCAACGTCGGTGACAAATGCCCGCAGAATGACCAGCCGGACCCCAAGGCGCCCAAAACGATCGTCACGCCGCCCTGGTTCTCCGACGACGTGCTGTCGGTCGCGGCGATCGACGACACCGGTGGCGTCGCGGAATTCAGTGTCCACGGACCGTGGGTCAGCGTCGCCGCCCCAGGCACCAAGATCATTTCCTTGGACCCCGCGGAGGGCTCCAGCAGCCTGGCCAACCTGACCATCGAGGGCGGCAAGGACCCTGGCCCCATCCAGGGGACCAGCTTCGCCGCCCCGTACGTCGCCGGTGTGGCCGCACTTGTGCGCCAGAAGTTCCCGGAGCTGAATGCCCGTCAAGTGATGACCCGCATCAAGGAAACGGCGCAGCATCCCGCGGCGCCGGGCGGGCGGGACAACTTCGTCGGATTCGGCGTCATCGACCCGGTCGCGGCCCTGACGGCGATCGTGCCGTCGGAGGCGGACAAGGCCAAGCCGGTTCAGCTGCCCGCGAACCTGCCACCCGCGAACGACCACGACCCCGCGCCGATGATCGTCGCGCTCGCCGGAACGGGCGGGGGTCTGGTGGCGCTGCTCGTCACGCTGTTCGTGGTGCACTCGGTCCGCCGCAACCGGCCGACCGCNNTAGCCCGCGAAAGTCGCTCTGGCCCCTGGGGCTCCTACTTGGCGGGCTTGGGCTTCTTCGGAGCGGGCTTCGGCGGGGTCTCGTCCTCACCGATGACGGGCGGGACGACCTGGCCAGGCTCACCGACCACATCGGACGGCTTCGAAGCGGGCCGCGTCTTGGACTGGTGGGCCGTCTGTCCTCCACCGCCCATGCCTCCCATGCCCATCATGGGCGCCATCCCCATCGGCATCATCGCCGAGCCGACGCCGGCCACACCCGATCCATGCGCCGGAGCGGCCTGAACGGGCGCGACCTCCGGGATCAGCGCCTGCCCTTGCTCGGTCAGCGGTTCC
Organism: Amycolatopsis keratiniphila subsp. keratiniphila; assembly: GCF_001620365.2. Taxonomy (GTDB): domain Bacteria; phylum Actinomycetota; class Actinomycetes; order Mycobacteriales; family Pseudonocardiaceae; genus Amycolatopsis; species Amycolatopsis keratiniphila. The sequence goes on along the minus strand of NZ_LQMT02000026.1, from coordinate 8,678 downwards.
TGCGATCCGGTCTGCCTGCCGTCGGCCGCGGCCGGGGACGTCGACTGGTCGTCGGACGCGGCACCGGAATCGACCTGAGCGGCGGCCTTCTCCTGGACCGGCGCGCCCTGCGCCTCGGAATCGTCGTGGAGCTTGAACTCGTCCTGCGGGTACCGGTGAGTGATCTCGATACTCCGCGATCCGGCGTCAGGATCGTCGACGCCGTCGCAGAACCGCACGAAGCCCTCAAGGACGTTGCGAGCGGCTTCGAAGAGCGCCTTGGCCGACTCCTGCGCCTCTTCCAACTGGGTTCGCGCCCGCCGGACCCCGCCGACCGGCAGCATCGCGGTCTCGGAGGTCAGTTCCGCCGTGTCGACGAGGACCTCGACGAGGTCGGTCAGGATACGGCGGATCGACAGCACCAGTTCGTCGAGCGAACTCGCCAGCGTCGTGAGAGCGTCCTCGACGTCAGAACCCGCGGCGTGGATGTCCACGATGTACGCGACGAACGCGTCGGCGTCCTTGCCGGACCACCCGGCGTCGAGGCGCCCGAGGTCTTCGGACAGCTCCTTCGAAACGTTGCCCGCGGTCTTCGCGGCTTTCCGGAGGAGGTCCGCCTCGTTCTTCAAGTCCTCCCAGCGCCCCACCAACGGGGTCAGGTAGGTCTCGACCGGATCGATCAGCCCCAGATGGCCGGACAGCTCCGAAACGAAGGCGAGATGCGGTGCCGCAGCCTCGACCAGCTCTTCCCCGCCGGAGCCCGTCGCGTTTAGCGGGCTAAACGCGCTCCGGGGCGGCTCGGGAGCAGCCGGGCGTGCGGCCGCCATCGGGTGCGGGATGGAATCCGTCGGGTGCTCCGATTCGGCGATCATGCGGTTCAGAGCTCCACGGCGCGCTTGATCATCTGCGCTGCCTCGTCGTCGTGCCCGGCATGCCGCGCGGTCACGGTGTGCAGGGCCTCGGACGCCGACCTCAACGCGGCCGCGCCCTCCACCAGCTGACGCCGGATGGCCTCGGCCGCACGCCCATAGGACGCGCCGAGGCCCAATTCCTCGCCCAGCGTGCCATGGGATTCGACGGTGACGCCCTCACCGGTCACCTCCGCGGCCGCCAGGTCGAGCTCTCCGGCGGCCGCGTCCACCCGCTTCGCATAGTCACCGACGACGTTGCCGTCGATCTTCAGGCCGGCCACTGCACCCTCCACTCACCCGATACCGCTCGGGCGTTGAGACGTTCGGGCCGTCCGGCGGGTTCCCGTGATCAGTTGCCCGCCGGAGTCTGTTGCGACTGCGTGGCGACCGAGCCGGCCCTGTCGTCGATCGGCACCGTGTCGAACGTCCGGAGCACATCCTGCGTGTTCAGCGAAGCTCCGGTGGGCAGAATCCGAACGATGGCCTCAGGCGCCGGCACTCGCTTGTTGAGCCCGATCGAATCAGCCGTCACGGCGTCAGGGACGCCATAGCGGATGCCGCGATCGGAGATCAGCTGGATCGGCCCCTTGTCGAAGGTCTCCTTGCCGGTCGCCGACTGGACGACGGCCGCGAAGCCGGGCTCCATGTAGAAGCTGTTGATCGGCGCGCCGACCGGACCGGGGGTACCGATCTTGACACCGGGCGCGGATCCGTCGGCGTTCCTGCCCTTCGGCAGCTTGTCGTCGACGAACACCGCCGTGTGCCCGTCCCGGCCGCCGCCTTCGCCCGTGATGGACCAGCTCAGGCAGGAGACCCGGGAACCCTGGGTCGCGTCGAGAACCGTCGGCACGGTCTTCGGGTAGGCGTCGAGCTCGACGACCTGCGAGACCCGCGTGAGGTTGCGGATCTTGCCTAGCGGCACGGACATGACCGACGTGCTGCCATCGTTCTTCCCGGTCTGCACGATGTCGGCGACCGCCGGGGAGATGGCCTGGATTCCGTCCTTCGTGATGAGGTAGAAGTCCTTCCGCCCTTCGGCCTGCTCAGTCGAGAAGACGTCGCCGACCTTCATGTCGTCGATCTCGTAGTTGGGCTTCTCGCCCTTGCCCGGGACCTCCGGAAGCTTCAGCTCCGGCACCTCGGGGATCGCGTCGAGCAGGCCCTGGGAGATACCGCGGGGCCGATCGGACAGCTTCAGCGCGGAACGGACGGCGTTCGCTTCGGGCTTGATCTCGGCCTTGACGGCGTTCGCGTTCCGGGCGTTGGGGTCCGGCGTCTGCCGGTAGATCAGGTACTCCCGGCCGTTGACGCCCTTGGCCAGCAAGGCCTCGTTCTGGCCGAGCTCACGGTTCCCGAGCTGCTTCACACCCGCGTAGACGGTCGTTTCCGTCTTCGAGAGATCCGGCTGGGGGACCGACTCGTCGTACACGACCTCGTCGCAGACGCCCCATTCCGGGGAGACGCGTTGGGTGTCCGTCGGCATCAGCTGCGGGCCGTTGGGAATACCCATGAGCTGGCCGCGGGGAATGTTCTTCAGTTGTTCGTCCGAAACGACTGTGGGGTTCTTCACTTCCGACGCCTGCGTGGGCCCGGTCGGCTTGCCTCCCGCCTGCTGCTGCCCTTGTTTCGACTGCGCGATGATCAGCAGCCGCGCGGAGGCGAGGTTGAAGGTCGGGATCAGTTTCTTCGGGTTCCCGGCGACGACGTAGACCGTTCCTGACTGTTCGCCGATGACGATGTTGCCCGCGTCCGGCACGGCGGGCTTCGGGCTCAGCAAGCCCCAGATGATGAAGACCAGGACGCCCAGCGCGGCCAGCACGACACCCACGATGGTGGCACGCGTGTGCGTGCGCATCGGGTCGTGGAGCATGACGGCGTCGCGACGGACCAGCGCGGATTGCATCCGTCGCAGAACGAACTGATAAGCCTGAACTTGAGACTTAGTAGTCGGTGTTGATGGCATTCTCGACCTACAGTCCTCCCCGTCGCGGTACGGTTCCGCAGGATAGCCGTACGGGGACCGTCTGGTGTGGGGTTTCTACCAACTCCAGCTAGTGTCAAGTTCCTCGGGACCGGCTTTCCGGGTACGCAGCAAGCACGAGGGGAAGAGAAAGCGCGGATGTCCGTCACCACTCCTCCACGTCCGCCCGGCCCTCCGGGGTCTCAACCTCCTGGTCGTCCGCCGGGGCCGCCGCCAAGGCCCGGCAGACCGGGTGGTCCGGGCGGCCCGGCCGGAGGCCCGGGAGGTCCCGGTGTTCCTCGCGGCCCCGGGGGCCCAGGCGGCCCTGGAGGTCCTGGCGGACCGCAGGGTCCCGGCGGCCCGGGAGGCCCCAAGGGCCCCGGTGGCCCCGGCGGACCTGGTGGTCCGGGAGGTCCCGGTGGGCCGGGCGGCCCGGGCGGGCCTCCGTCCGGCGGCCCCGGTCCGCAGTCCGGTCCCCCGCCCGCTCCGGCGGCACGGATCGCCGCGCCCGCGCGGCGCCGGACCGGTGGGATCAACCTCGGCCCGCTGCCCGTGGCGAACCTCGTCGTGCTCGAACTCGGGCTCGCGATCGGCCTCATCCTGCTCGCGATCGACATGAAGCTGAAGTACGTCGCGATCGGCGTGCTCGGGTTCGCGATCATCATCGCGTTCCTGCGCTGGGGCGGCCGCTGGTTCACCCAATGGGCCGGACTCACGATGCGGTACATGTTCCGTTCACACGATCGTGTGGCGAATCCGCTTCCCCCGAGCACCATCGAGTCGCTCGCCGCCGAAGAAGACGCCGTCACCGGCCCCGACGACGCCCGCGTGAACCTGCTTCGCCTGGCTGTTCCCGATCTCGTCGTCGCGCACGGTGTGGACCACGAACGTCAGCAGGTCGGCATCGCGTGGAACGACGGCACGTGGACCGCGGTCCTGCTCGTCGAACCCGCGCCCGCGCTGATCACCCAGGCAGGTGGCGCGCCGAGCCTGCCGCTGTCCGCGCTCGCGCCGTGTCTCGAAGACCGCGGTGTGGTCCTCGACTCGATCCAGATGATCTGGCACTGCTACCCGGGCAGCGCCGCGCTTCCGTCGGACTCGCCCGCCCTCAGCTCCTACATGGAGGTGCTCGGCCCGCTTCCCGCGGCCGCGCGGCGGACGACGTGGGTCGCCATCCGGCTCGACCCGCGCCGGTGCCCGGCCGCCATCCGCGAACGTGGTGGCGGCGTCGTCGGTGCGCACCGCGCGCTGATCGGCGCGCTCTCACGGGTGCGGAACGCCTTGGAATCCCAGGGCGTGCCGACCCGGCCGCTCGACCCGGACGAGTTGCTGCGGTCCAGCATTTCGGCCGCGGAGCTGACCGCGGTCGCCGGTTCGCCGGGGAAGGTCGGCCTGCAGGAACGCTGGACCGGCGTCACCGCGGCCGGCATCGGGCACGCGAGCTACGCGATCACCAGCTGGCCGAAGGGCAAGATCAGCGGCAGCCTGAACGCGCTGACCAGTGTCCGCGCGCTGTCGGCGACGGTGGCGATGTCGATCTCGCCGTCCGCGGACGAGGGCAAGATCGGGCTTCGCGGGATCGTTCGCCTGAGCGCGCGGAATCCGCGTGAACTGGACGCGGCCGACCAGCGGCTGCAGGGCGTCTCGGACCGGCTGGGTGTGACGCTGACGCCGCTGCGCGGCCTGCAGATCTCCGGGTTCTCCGCGACTTTGCCGATCGGAGGCACGGCATGAGCACCCGCATGCGCGACGCAGGCCAGAGCGCCGGTGTCGCCCCGGAATTCACCGTCGACCCGGCGATGCTCGACGCGATCAGCCCATCCGGTGATCGCGGCGGCATCGTCCTCGGCTCCGGGCTCAAGGGTGAACCGCTGACCATTTCCGCGCTGCGTTCGACGCCGACCCGGATCGTGCTGGTCGGCGGCCTCTATCTGGCTCGCCAGGTGGCGTTGCGGGCGATGGCGGTGGGCGCGTGGGTCGTCGTGGCGACCGGACGTCCCGCCGCGTGGCAGGTGCTCCCCCAGGCCGCGGGAAACCAGCCCAACGGCAGGCCTTCGCCGCTGGTGCAGATCCGGCGGCTGTCGCCGGTGGACCTCCCGCGTCCGTCCGAGGACGCGCCGCTGCTGGTGGTGACCGACGGCGGTCCGACACCGCAGGACCTCTTCCCGCCGCGGTCGCCGTGGCAGACGACGGTGTACGTGCTGCCGTACCTGCACCCGCAGGCCGGGGCGACCGCGAACGCGGCCGACCTGGTGCTGATGCAGCGGCTCCCGCCCGGCCAGGCCGAACTGGCCGCCCGCATCTGGCGGCTCCCGCCCCAGATGATGAAGCAGCTCACGACGCTGAAGGACGACCAGGTCGTCGCCCTGGGCCGCAACCTGTGGCGCCCTCTGCGCCTGGTCACCACCGCCAAAGAACAGCAGATCCTGGGCCCTGTCCGCCGAGGCGACTAACCCCCGCCCGCGTCGACTTTAGCGGGCTAATCGCGCTCTACGGGGCACTGTCCACATCGGACAGTGCCCCCTTTGCGTCCCACCTCGTCGCGTTTCGCCCCCTAAACGCGATCCGAGGCGTGGCGTTTGTCAGTCAAGGGGCAATCGCGCCGACTGTGGATAAGCCGGGCGTTGTGGATAAGTCGCACTGAAATGGCATAGATTGCCGCAGGTTGTCGGTCACGTCGGTCACCGTGTCGACATGACCAGACCCTTCGATTCATCTCACCTTCCCGATGTCTTCCGCGGCTCGGAGGCGCGCAAGGCTGGTCTCATCACTGCCAGCCAGCTGCGCGGCTCGAGCGTCCGGAGGCTGTTTCAGGACGTCTACACGCGCGCCGACGTCGAGGTCACCCACGAGCTGCGATGCCGTGGCGCCGCATTGCTGGCGCCTCCGGAAGCAGTCCTGACCGGGCGATCGGCCGCGACCGTTCACGGTGTCGAGCTGGCCAACCCCAGCGATCCCGTCGAGATGATAGTGCCAGAGAAGAATCGCTTCGGCCCGATCGTCGGCATCAAGGTTCGACGTACAGAAGTCAAACCCGAAGAATCGCGACCCTGGAACGGCATTCGCATCGCACGGAAACGCCGAATAGCATTGGATCTCCTGCTTCGGCTTTCTCCGCGCAAATCCAGCTGGACGCGACGGCTCCGCATCGGCGTTCCGGATCTGGACCAGTTCATGAGGGCCAACAACCTGACCGACCTGCACCTCAACGGCGAGTTCTACGGTCGTCGCAATAGAGGAATTCGCTTGGCCAGGCATGCCTTACGTCTCTCCGACCCTCGCGCTGAATCGTCTCCGGAATCGGAACTCCGCATCGTGCTGGCCGCCGGCGGCATCACGGCGACGCCTCAAGTCGAGGTCAGGTCCAGGGTCGGCCGTTTCCTCGCTCGTCTGGACCTCGCGGACGAGAAATTCCGTGTCGCCATCGAGTACGACGGCCGATGGCACAACACACCGAAGGAACAAGCCTATGACCGCAAACGCCGAAGACGCGTGGAGGCCGAGGGATGGCGATTCGTCATCGTCACCGCCGAGGACCTGGCGAACGACCTCAAGGGCGTCGTCGACGCCGTCTGGCAGGCCCGCCGCAGCGCGTTTAGCCCGCTAAAGGCGCCGCGGCCGGGTCAGGAGGGGGTGCGCATGGCGCGCGTTTGATCGGCACGCGTGGCTAGTTCGGCGTCTGGCGGGTAGTCGACGGCCATCAACGTCAGGCCGTGCGCGGGAGCGACGGCGCTGTCGCGCGTCCGGCTCTCGAGAACGTCGCCCGGCCAATCGAGCGGACGACGGCCGTCACCGACCAGGAGCAGCGCCCCCACCAGACTGCGCACCATCGAGTGGCAGAAGGCGTCGGCGGATACCTCGACCTCGACCGCGTGCGGTCCGGTCCGCCGCCACACAAGCCGCTGAAGCTCGCGAATGGTCGTCCCGCCTTCACGCTGCTTGCAGAAGGCCGCGAAGTCCTGGAGCCCCAACAGAGCCGCCGAAGCCTCGTTCATCGCGTCAACCGACAGCGGACGGCCCCAAGCCAAAGTGTCGTGACGTCGCAACGGATCCACGCCCCAGGGCGCGTCCGAAACGCGGTAGAGATAGTGACGCCGCACGGCCGAGAACCGCGCGTCGAACCCGGGCGCCGCTACCCTGGCGTCCAGCACCCGCACGTCTCCCGGCAGGTACCGGTTCCAGCGGTGCCGCATCCGCCCCAGGTCAGGAATGCCGTGCTCGTCCAGTTCCAGACGACCGGATCGCGTTTTGCCCGCTAAAGGCGACGCGTCGACGTGGACCACCTGGCCCGCCGCGTGCACACCGGCATCGGTGCGGCCGGCGACGACGACGGACTTTGGGACCGAAGCGCCTGGAGGCTGCTTCGCGAGCGCCTCTTCGAGGATTCCCTGCACCGTGCGCCGTCCAGGCTGCCGCGCCCAGCCGGAGAAATCGGTGCCGTCGTACGAGAGGTCCAGACGCAGACGAACGAGCCCGCCCTCCGTAGTGGGAGTGGCGGGCTCGTCCGGGGTGTTCGGTGCCGTCAGGACGTCAGTCCTTCTTGCTGTCCGCGTCCGCGGCGGGGGCCTCAGCGGCCTCGTCGGCGACGGGAGCCTCGGTGGCCTCCGGAGCCTCAGCGGCGGCCGTGTCGGCAGCCTCAGGGGCGTCGGTGGTCTCCTCGGCGGCCGGAGCGGCAGCCTTCGGCTCGTCCTTGGCGAACTTCGTCTTGCGCGCGGCCTCGGCCTCGGCGGTGACGGTCTTCTCGGACACAAGCTCGATGACGGCCATGGGGGCGTTGTCGCCCTTGCGCGCCATCGTCTTGGTGATCCGGGTGTAGCCACCCGGACGCTCCGCGAAGAACGGACCGATCTCGGCGATCAGCTTGTGCACGACATCCTTGTCGCGCACGACGCGCTGGATCTGACGACGGTTGTGCAGGTCGCCCCGCTTCGCCTTCGTGATCAGCTTCTCGGCCAGCGGGCGCACCCGCCGGGCCTTCGCCTCGGTCGTCGTGATCTTGCCGTGCTCGAACAGCTGAGTGGCCAGGTTGGCCAGGATCAGCCGCTCGTGCGCGGGCGACCCGCCGAGACGGGGTCCCTTTGTGGGGGTGGGCATCGGTTCTCCTCGTTCAGCTCACAGCTGAAGGCCGGCGCTCCCCCACCCGACCGGTGAGGGAGCCGTAGCTGGCCTTACAGCTGCTCCGTCTCTGCGTAGTCCTGGCCATCGTCGTGGCCGTTGTCCGAAATTCCGTCCGTGATGCTGTCGACGCCCTCGGACCAGCCTTCACCGTCGTAGCTGGCCGCGGCCGCGGTCGGGTCGAACCCGGGCGGGCTGTCCTTCAGCGCGAGGCCGAGACCGACGAGCTTGAGCTTGACCTCGTCGATCGACTTCGCACCGAAGTTGCGGATGTCCAGCAGGTCGGCCTCGCTGCGCGAGACCAGTTCGCCGACGGTGTGGATGCCCTCGCGCTTGAGGCAGTTGTACGACCGGACGGTGAGGTCCAGGTCCTCGATCGGCATCGCGTAGGCGGCGATGGTGTCCGCCTCCTGCGGCGACGGGCCGATCTCGATGCCTTCGGCGTCGACGTTCAGCTCGCGCGCGAGACCGAACAGCTCCACCAGCGTCTTACCGGCCGACGCGACAGCGTCCCGCGGCGTGATCGACGGCTTCGTCTCCACGTCCAGGATCAGCTTGTCGAAGTCGGTGCGCTGCTCGACACGGGTCGCCTCGACCTTGTAGGTCACCTTCAGCACCGGGGAGTAGATGGAGTCGACCGGGATCCGGCCGATCTCCGCGCCCGCCTGCTTGTTCTGCAGGGCCGGAACGTAACCGCGGCCGCGCTCGACGAC
>NZ_LQMT02000025.1:35593-234708 GCF_001620365.2 Amycolatopsis keratiniphila subsp. keratiniphila | reverse complement strand
GGGGCCTTCACGCGCGAAACCGCAGGTCAGTCTTCGTCCACCCAGTCGAAGGTCTTCGTGACCGCCTTCTTCCAGTTCCGGTACTCCGACTCGCGGCGGGTCTCGTCCATCGACGGGTCCCACTGCTTGTCCTGCGCCCAGTTGTTGCGGATGTCGTCCTCGCTCTTCCAGAAGCCCACCGCGAGACCGGCCGCGTAGGCCGCGCCGAGCGCGGTGGTCTCGTTGACCACCGGCCGGATCACCGGCACACCGAGGATGTCGGCCTGGAACTGCATGAGCAGCTCGTTGACGACCATGCCGCCGTCGACCTTCAGCGACTTCAGCGGGACACCGGAGTCGGCGTTCATCGCGTCGATGACCTCGCGCGACTGGAACGCCGTCGCCTCCAGGACCGCCCGCGCGATGTGACCCTTGTTGACGAACCGGGTGAGGCCGACGATCGCGCCGCGGGCGTCGGAGCGCCAGTACGGCGCGAAGAGGCCCGAGAACGCCGGCACGAAGTAGGCGCCACCGTTGTCTTCGACGGTCCGGGCGTGCTGCTCGACCTCGGCCGCGGAGCCGATCAGGCCGAGGTTGTCCCGCAGCCACTGCACGAGCGAACCGGTGACCGCGATCGAGCCTTCGAGCGCGTACACCGTGTCGTTCGAGCCGATCTTGTAGCAGACCGTGGTGAGCAGCCCGTTGTCCGACATGACCTTCTCGGTACCGGTGTTGAGCAGCATGAAGTTGCCGGTGCCGTAGGTGTTCTTGGCTTCACCCGGCGACAGGCACGCCTGCCCGAAGGTCGCCGCCTGCTGGTCGCCCAGGATGCCCGAGATCGGGACCCCGGCCAGCGCGCCCTTCTCCCGGACCTTGCCGTAGGTCTCCGAAGACGACCGGATCTCCGGGAGCATCGACAGCGGGATCGTCATCTCCTCGGCGATCTCGGCGTCCCAGGCGAGCGTGTCGAGGTCCATCAGCATGGTCCGTGACGCGTTGGTCGGGTCGGTGACGTGCACGCCGCCGTCGACCCCGCCGGTCATGTTCCACAGCACCCAGGTGTCCATGTTGCCGAAGATCAGGTCCCCGGCTTCGGCCTTGGCGCGGGCGCCGTCGACGTTGTCGAGGATCCACTTGATCTTCGGCCCGGAGAAGTAGGTCGCCAGCGGCAGGCCCACCTTCGCGCGGTAGCGCTCCTGCCCGCCGCCGAGCGCGCCGAGGTCGGCCACGATCTTGTCGGTGCGGGTGTCCTGCCACACGATCGCGTTGTACACCGGCTTGCCGGTGGTGCGGTCCCAGACCAGCGTGGTCTCGCGCTGGTTGGTGATGCCGACGGCGACGATGTCGCTCGCGACCAGGTCGCCCTTGGCCAGCGCGCCCGCGGCGACGGCTCGCGTGTTCTCCCAGATCTCTTCGGCGTTGTGCTCGACCCAGCCCGCCTTCGGGAAGATCTGCTCGTGTTCCCGCTGGTCCACGGCGACCACCCGGCCGGAGTGGTCGAAGATCATGCAGCGGGTCGACGTGGTGCCCTGGTCGATCGCGGCTACGTACGAAGTCATCTAGAACTCCAGTCTCAGGTGAGGTTGTGGACGGCGAGGAAGAGCAGGGCGGCCAGGGCACCGCCGACCAGCGGGCCGGCGACCGGGACCCAGGAGTAGCCCCAGTTCGGGTTGGCCTTGTTCTTGATGGGCAGCAGGAACGCGTACGCGATGCGCGGGCCGAGGTCCCGGGCCGGGTTGATGGCGTACCCGGTCGGGCCACCGAGGGACTGGCCGATGACCAGCACGACGAACGCCACACCCGCGTAGCCGAGCGCGGAGTTGCCGAACTGAGGCGTCCCGCCCTCACCGGTGGCGTTGGCGTAGACCGGGCTGAGCAGGATCCACGCGACCAGCACGAAGGTACCGATGATCTCGGTGACGAGGTTCCACGCCTTGTTCGGGATCTGTGGCGCGGTCGAGAAGATGCCGAGCGTCTCGTCGCGCTGCGGGTGGTCGTCGAACTGCAGTTTGTAGGCGGCCCAGCAGAGCACGGCGCCGAGGATCGCGCCGACCATCTGCCCGGCGAAGTAGATCGGGACGTCCGCCCACTTCGTCTTGTCCGCGATGGCGAGGCCCAGCGTCACGGCGGGGTTCAGGTGCGCGCCGCTCGGCGCGGCGATGCTCGCGCCGGCGAAGACCGCGAACGCCCACCCGAAGGTGATCATCACGACGCCACCGTTGTGGCCGTTGTTCTTCCGCAACACGTGGTTGGCGACCACGCCGTTACCCAACAGGATCAGGACCGCCGTTCCCAGCAGTTCCCAGACGAATATGGCTCCCACACTCACCGCTTGACCTCCACTTTGGACATTCCGCGCAGGGTCGAACACGGTGTGCTACGGCGCCCTTGCCGACCCACGTCCGTGGCACGTTACCGTCGCGTATTTGTTCGTTCCAGGCATCGCGGGAACCAATCCTTCCAAGATCGACGAGGGTTACGCCACACGTGTCACCCGCATAACGGACCGGTCGCGGCCGATCGTGCGATGCTGGAGTCACAGCGGCACAAGGAGGAATGTCACGTGGCAAGCTCTCAGCGCGAAGCCGAAAACAGCCCCGCCAGGCTGGGACCGCTCAAGCGGGAAGAGTCTTGGCAGCGGCTGGGTGCGGACAAGTTCGATCTCGTCGTCATCGGTGGCGGAGTGGTCGGGGCAGGCACGGCGCTCGACGCCGCGACACGCGGTCTGCGGGTCGCCCTCGTCGAAGCGCGAGACCTCGCCTCGGGAACGTCGAGCCGGTCCAGCAAGCTCTTCCACGGCGGGCTGCGCTACCTCGAACAGCTGGAATTCGGTCTGGTGCGGGAAGCTCTGCGGGAACGCGAGCTGATGCTGACGACGATCGCCCCGCATCTGGTGAAGCCGGTCAGCTTCCTGTATCCGTTGACCCACCGCGTCTGGGAGCGTCCGTACACCGCGGCCGGCCTGCTGATGTACGACACGATGGGCGGCGCGCGGTCGGTCCCCGGCCAGAAACACCTGAGCCGCGCCGGCGCGCTGCGGATGGTCCCGGCGCTGAAGCGGTCCGCGTTGATCGGCGGGATCCGTTACTACGACGCGCAAGCCGACGACGCGCGCCACACGATGACCGTCGCCCGCACCGCGGCGCACTACGGCGCCGTGGTGCGCACCTCCACCCAGGTGGTCGGTTTCCTCCGCGAGGCCGACCGCATTTCCGGGGTCCGCGTGCGCGACGTCGAGGACGGCCGCGAGACCGAGATCCACGCCTCCGCGGTGGTCAACTGCACCGGCGTGTGGACCGACGAACTGCAGCGCCTTTCCGGTGGCCGCGGCCGGTTCCGCGTGCGGGCGAGCAAGGGCGTGCACATCGTCGTCCCGCGCGACCGGATCGTCTCCGAATCGGGGATGATCCTGCGCACCGAGAAGTCCGTGCTGTTCGTCATCCCGTGGCGCAACCACTGGATCGTCGGGACCACCGACACCGACTGGAACCTCGACCTCGCGCATCCCGCCGCGACCAAACACGACATCGACTACCTCCTCGAACACGTCAACACCGTGCTCGCGACACCGCTCACGCACGACGACATCGAAGGCGTCTACGCGGGGCTCCGGCCTTTGCTCGCCGGGGAAAGCGAAGAGACGTCGAAGCTTTCGCGCGAGCACGCGGTCGCGCGGGTCGCGCCGGGACTGGTCGCGATCGCGGGCGGCAAGTACACGACGTACCGGGTGATGGCGGCCGACGCCGTCGACGCCGCGGCCGTCGACCTGCCGGGCAGGCCGCAGTCGTCCATCACGGACAAGGTGCCGCTGCTCGGCGCCGACGGCTACCACGCGCTGGTGAACCAGGCCGACCATCTGGCCGGCGAGCACGGGCTGCACCCGTACCGCGTGCGTCACCTGCTCGACCGGTACGGCTCGATGGTGCACGAGGTCCTCGCGCTCGGCGAAGGACGGCCGGAACTGCTGAAGCCGCTGGAGCACGCTCCGGACTACCTCGGTGTCGAGGTCGTCTACGCGGCCAGCCACGAGGGCGCGCTTCACCTGGAAGACGTGCTGGCGCGCCGGACGCGGATCTCCATCGAGTACGCGCACCGCGGCGTCGACTGCGCCGCGCAGGTCGCCACGCTGGTGGGCGAGGTGCTCGGCTGGTCGAAGGACGAGGAGAAGCGCGAAGTCGAGGTGTACAAGGCGCGGGTCGACGCGGAACGGGAGTCCCAGTCGCAGCCGAGCGATGAGGCCGCCGACGCGTTGCGCTCCGCCGCGCCGGAGGCACGCTCCGGGATCATCGAGCCGGTGAGTTGACCGTCCGTGCCGCATGGTGTGCCCTGCGCGCGGAGATCGTTGCCTGATCCGGTGAATCTGGCATAGCGTCGGCCGTCCCAGCCCGCGCGGCCGAAGGCCCCGCTATCGCGGTGGCAGGGCCCTTGCCCGCGAACGGGAGAAGTTTGATCAGCGCCCTGCCGACGTCGATCGCGGTCGCGGGCTCCTTGATCAGGCACAGAGACGGAAGGCGGCCTTGTGGTGTTTCTCGACTCGTCGACGTGGACGGACCGGATCTTCGCCGGCGGTGCCTGGGTGCCCGGCACCGGCGGCACCCGGAAGGTCACCGAGCCCGCGACCGGAGCGGTGTTGGGCAGCATCGGGATCGCCTCGGCCGAAGACGCCGCGAAAGCGGCTGAAACGGCGGCCGAGGCGCAGCGGGCTTGGGCGGCGACGCCGCACGTCCAACGGGCCGCGATCCTGCGCAAGGCGGCCACCCTGTGGTCGGAGTACGCCGACGAGATCCGCTGGTGGAACGTCCGCGAGGTCGGCGCCGTGCCGGGTGTCGCGGGCTTTTCGCTGCACGTCGCGGAGCAGGAGTGCTACGAAGCGGCGGCCCTGCCCGGCCGCCCGTACGGCGAACTCCTGCCGAGCGAAGAGCCGCGCCTCTCGATGGCGCGCCGTGTCCCGGCCGGTGTGGTCGCGGTGATCTCGCCGTTCAACATGCCGATCATCCTCGGCATCCGCTCGGTCGCCCCGGCGCTCGCGCTGGGGAACGCGGTCATCCTGAAGCCGGACCCGCGCACCGCCGTCACCGGTGGCGTCGTCCTCGCGCGGATCTTCGAGGAGGCGGGGCTGCCGCCGGGCGTGCTGCAGATGCTGCCGGGCGGCGCGGACGTCGGCGAGACACTCGTGACGCATCCGGAGGTCCGGGTCATCTCGTTCACCGGGTCGACCGGTGCCGGGCGCAAGGTCGGCGAACTCGCCGGGAAGCATTTGAAGCGCGCACATCTGGAGCTGGGCGGGAACTCCGCGCTCATCGTGCTCGACGACGCGGACGTCGACGAGGCCGCCGGGGTCGCCGCGTTCGGCTCGTTCTTCCACCAGGGCCAGATCTGCATGACCACCGGGCGGCACCTCGTGCACGAGCGGCTCTACGACGACTTCGTCGAGCGGCTGGCGGCGAAGGCGGCCGCGTTGCGGGTGGGCGACCCGGCGCAGGACGAGGTCGCGCTCGGGCCGATCATCGACGCCGGGCAGCGGGACAAGATCCACGAACTGGTCACCGCCAGCGTCGCGGCGGGCGCGCGAGTCGCCGCCGGTGCCGAGTACGACCGGCTGTTCTATTCGGCGACGGTGCTCGCCGACGTGCCGCCGACGGCACCCGCGGTCGCCGAGGAGATCTTCGGCCCGGTCGCGCCGGTCGTGCGGTTCTCCGACGCGGAGGAGGCCATCCGCCTCGCGACCGCGAGCGAGTACGGGCTCTCGCTGGGGATCGTCACGCGCGATGTCCTCAAAGGACTGGAGCTCGCGGATCGCGTCCCGACCGGGATCGTGCACATCAACGACCAGACCGTCAGCGATGAGGCGAACAGCCCCTTCGGTGGCGTCGCCGCTTCGGGCACCGGAAGCCGCTTCGGCGGTGCGGCGGCGAACATCGAGGCGTTCACCGAGACCCGGTGGGTCACCGTCCGGAACCCGCCGCCCACCTACCCCTTCTGACCGGCAGATCGCGTTTAGCCCGCTAAACGCAGGTCAGGCGGTGCGGCGCCAGCGGATGAGGCGTTCCCCGGTCGGGGCCGGCTCCAGTTCGGGCCCGACCAGGGTGAACCCGCATTTGCGGGCGACCGAGGCGGACACCTCGTTCGTCTCCTCGTAGCGGTAGCTGACCTCACGCAGGCCGAGCCCGCCGAAACCGAAGCGCAGGGCCGCGTTGAGCGCGGTGCTCGCGACCCCCTTGCCCCGCGACGCCGCGCGCACCCAGACCGACGCCTCCGCGTACCCGGCGTCGAGATCGAGATCCCGCAGGCCGACCTCGCCCAGCAGGTCCCCGGTCGTCGGCTCGGCCACCGCCCAGGAACAGCGCTCGTCACCCGCCCACTGGGCGGCGCGCAGCGCGACGTACTCGGTCGCCTCGTCGAGGTCCCGCAATCGGTAGTTCAGGACGTACTTGCGGTGCGTCGGGTCCGCGAAGGCCGCGACCAGCGCCGGACGGTCGTCGAGGGCCTTGTCCGCCCGCAGTTGCCGCAGGTAGTACTCGCCCGCGTTGATCTCCACCGGTTCCACCCTTCGAGGGTAACCGGAGCGTCAGCGACGGCGGCTCATGATCAGCGCGACCGCCAACGGCAACAGGAAGACCAGGAACGTCCCGCGGGTGAAGAAGAACAGCGCGATCGCGACCGCGGCGGCGATCGGCACGGCACTGGCCGTCAGCCATTTCGACGGCTGGACCTCGTTCTTCGCGGACGCCTGCGCGACGCCGGGCATCGGCGGCAGGGGGAGCAGCGCGCTGGGCCGGGGCGAGGGCAGGTCCGTGAACAGCGGTTCGAGCTCGCTCGCCATCCTCGCGGCGCTGACCTTCGCCGACCGGGAACCGAACTCGTCGAGGTCGAGTCTGCCGGTGCGGACGTGCTCTTCCAGCGCCTCGAGCGCGTCTTGGCGTTCGGCGTCGCTCAGCCGCATGTCCGGTCTCTCGGCACCCACGTCCCGAGTCTACGGGCGGATCAGCCGTCGAGTTCCCGCCGACGCTGCTTCCCGAGCTTCTTGTGGGAGTTCTCCCAGCCCTTGCCCCAGATGCCCTCGCCGACGGCGCTGATCCCGATCGGGACGAGGATGAACCACCAGGTGATGCCGGTGGTGATGATGAGCGCGATGGTGGCGATGAAGAGGATCGGCAGGAGCGCGCCCATGACGCGTTGCGTCGGGGAGATGCCCGCCCACGGCGACACCGGTTTCTCCGGTTCGCCGACGGGCGCGTCGTAGCGGGGGTGCGGCTCGGGCAGGTCGAGGAAGATCTCGGCCAGCTCGCCGCGGGTTTTGGCGGCGGTGATCCGGGCCGACCGGTCACCGAACTCGTCGATGTCGATCCTGCCCACGGTCATGTGCTCGCCGAGCGCGGTCAGCGCGGACTCGCGATCCTGATCACTGATCCGCAGCCGCGGAGACGGAACCTCGCTCACCCTTTCGAGAATAGGCCGGGCGAGGCCCCGTCAACCACGACATTCGTCAGTCTTTGAGCTCGAACAGCTGGGTGCCCTGCGTCACCGCGGCGCCGACCTCGACCGAAAGCCCGGTGACGGTGCCCGCCTTGTGCGCGGTGACCGGGTTCTCCATCTTCATCGCTTCGAGCACGACGACCAGCTCGCCCGCTTCGACCCGCTGGCCCTCTTCGACGGCGACCTTGACGATGGTGCCCTGCATCGGCGCGGTGACCGCGTCGCCGCTCACCGCGGCCTTGGTGCCGCCCGCACGCTTGCGCGGCTTGGCCTTCACGGCCGTCCCGCCGCCACCGGCGTCGAGCGAGAAACCGCCGGGGAGCGACACTTCGAGCCGTCGGCCGCCGACCTCGACGACGACGTTCTGCCGGGGCTGCTCTTCCTCGGCCTCGACGGTTTCCGGCGCCACGAACGGCTCGATGGTGTTCTCGAACTCGGTCTCGATCCAGCGGGTGTGGACGCTGAAACCGTTCTCGTCGCCGATGAACGCCGGGTCGTCCACGATCACGCGGTGGAACGGCAGCACCGTCGCCATCCCGTCGGCGACCATCTCGGCCAGCGCGCGGCGGCTGCGCTCGAGCGCGTTCTGCCGGTCCGAGCCGGTGACGATCAGCTTCGCGAGCATCGAGTCGAACTGGCCGCCGATGACGCTGCCGGACTCGACACCCGAGTCGACGCGGACGCCGGGGCCGCTCGGCGCGACGAACTTCGTCACGGTGCCGGGCGCGGGCAGGAAGCCGCGGCCGGCGTCCTCGCCGTTGATGCGGAACTCGATCGAGTGGCCGCGCGGTTCCGGGTCCTCGGTGATGCGCAGCTTCTCGCCACGCGCGATGCGGAACATCTCGCGCACGAGGTCGAGGCCCGTGGTCTCCTCGGACACCGGGTGCTCGACCTGCAGCCGCGTGTTGACCTCGAGGAACGAGATCGTGCCGTCGACGGCGACGAGGTACTCGACCGTCCCGGCGCCGTAGTAGCCGGCTTCCTTGCAGATCGCCTTCGCGGACTCGTGGATGCGCTTGCGCTGCTCGTCGGTCAGGAACGGCGCGGGTGCCTCCTCGACCAGCTTCTGGTGACGGCGCTGCAGCGAGCAGTCGCGGGTGCCGACGACGATGGCGTTGCCGTGCTGGTCGGCGAGGACCTGCGCCTCGACGTGGCGCGGCTTGTCCAGGTAGCGCTCGACGAAGCATTCGCCGCGGCCGAACGCGGAAATCGCCTCACGCGTCGCCGACTCGAAGAGCTCCGGGATCTCTTCGCGGGTGCGGGCGACCTTCAGCCCGCGGCCGCCGCCGCCGAACGCCGCTTTGATCGCCACCGGCAGGCCGTGCTCGTCGGCGAAGGCGACGATCTCGTCGGCGTTCGCGACGGGGTCCTTGGTGCCGGGCACGAGCGGGGCGCCGGCGCGCAGCGCGATGTGGCGCGCGGTGACCTTGTCCCCGAGGTCGCGGATGGCCTGCGGGCTCGGCCCGATCCAGGTCAGCCCGGCGTCGATCACGGCCTGGGCGAAGTCCGCGTTCTCGGAGAGGAAACCGTAGCCGGGGTGGACCGAGTCCGCGCCCGATCGCTTGGCGGCGTCGAGCAGCTTGTCGAAGACGAGGTAGCTCTCGGCCGCGGTGGTGCCGCCGAGCGCGAAGGCCTCGTCCGCGAGGCGCACGTGGGGTGCGTCGCGGTCAGGATCGGCGTAGACGGCGACGCTGGTCAGCCCGGCGTCCTTCGCCGCCCTGATCACCCGTACCGCGATTTCCCCGCGGTTCGCGATCAGGACCTTGGTCACCGGACCACCTGTGCCGGCCTGCTCGGTCACGCCGTACCTCCTGCGTTCGCACGTCGGGCCGCCCCGATGCGGCTCCGCAGCAGTTTACGGAAGTTCCCGCTCTGATTAGTGAGAGCAAGGCCACCCGGTGACACTGTTTATAGCAGCGACTCACTGTGGCGTAGTTCTTCTAACAGGCCCTACACCAGGGCTTCGCGGTGCCGCAGTTCTTCCGGAAGATCGGAATCGAGCACGATCAGGTCGTACGGCTGGGCCTGGTGGACCCGGCCGAGGTGCTCGGATTTGACCAGTGCCCACGGCTGATGCGGCCCGCAGCACTCGACCAGACGCTGCACGGAACTGAAGGCGATCAACGCCATCCGGCCGTCCTTGGTCGCGCGGAGTTCGATCTCCGCGCTCGTGTAGTCCTTCGGCTTTTTCGCCGTCGGAAGGAACAGTGCGCTGGGCAGTCCGGGGTTCGTCACAGGAACAACATAGACGTGCACTCTGCGCTAGATCACTTACGCTCTCGGATATGCGGACACAGGAAGCGCGGGCGCCACGATCCGTGCTGCTCACCGCGCTGCTGGCGGTTGTGGTGACGGCGGGCGTGATCGTCACCGTGGTCCTGCTCCGCCCGGCCGCACCGACGCCCGCCGGCGACCCCGGTGTGCCTCCGGTATCCGATGGCGCCCCGAGCGCGCCCAGGGTGAACTGCGGCGACTCGGCCTGCCGGGAGATCGGCGCGATGACCGTCGGCGGGCTGCCCGTCGTGCTGCTGGCCGACTCCTCGGGGAAGCAGGGGGTGGTCCGGATCGGCGCGGACACCGCGTACCCGCTGATCATCAACGACCGCGGGGTCACCCTGAAGGGCGATTCTTTGCGCTGTGTCGATGGCACGACACCGGTGTGCCTGGTGCGCGGCGAGACGGGCAGGGGTGTGACGGGCGAACTGTTCGTGGCGCGCGGCGGGATCTGGCGGGACACCGGGAAGCCGTATTTCTCCGATGCCGGGACGATCGCCCTGCACGACGTCACCGCCGACGGGGTCGCGGACGTGATCGTCGTGCGGCACGAATGTCCCGGCGCGCAGTCCGGGTCGGCGCGGTGCCAGGCGGCGCCGGTGCTCGCGGAGGTCTACGACGTCGCCCGCGGTTCCGTGGGGTGCACGCGGCGGTACACCGCTCCTTCGGAGCTGAGGGGCTGGCCGGATGTGCGGCTGACCAGGGCGGATCTGCGGGCCTGCCCCTGAGGGGGAGCAAGGGACCTTTGCTACCACTCGGGCGGCCGGTCCCTGGAGCGTTCAAGGTAGTGAAGGCCTCCTTCACTACCTTGAGGGTAGGGAAGGAGGCCTTCACGGACATCTGGTCCCTCAAGGGGGCCTTCACGGACCGGCAGAAGCGTCACGCACCAGCGGCGGCAGGCTCCTTAGCGGAGGCAGTAGCCGCTTCGCCGTCAGAGGTCGGCGAAGGGTCTGTCGGCGAGTTGAGCACCTCGTCGTCCAGAAGGCCTTCGCCGCGAGCGACGACCACCGGAACGACGATCTGGCCGGCGACGTTGGTCGCGGTCCGCATCATGTCCATGATCGGGTTCACCGAGTAGATCAGCGCGATCCCGAGCGCCACCTGCTGCGCGTCGAGGCCGATGAACGCGGTGGTCAGGGTCAGCGCGGTCAGCCAGCCGGTGGTGCCCGCGGTGGCCAGTGCGCCGAGCACGGCGACCACGACGATCCCGACGTACTGCCAGATGTTCAGCGAGACCCCGGACAGGTTCGCGATGAAGATGGCGCCGATCGCGGGGAACACCGCGGCGCAGCCGTCCATCTTCGTGGCGCTGCCCAGCGGAGTCGCGAAGGCGGCGTACGCGGGCTGGACGCCCAGGTTCACGGCGGACTGCCGCGTGAGGGGCAGCGTCGCGGCCGAAGACTGCGAAGCGAACGCGAACTGGATCGCCGTGCCCGCCTTCGAGAAGAACTTCAGCGGGCTGACCTTCGCCACGAACTGGAGCAGGATCGGGTAGACCACCAGCAGCACCACGAGGCAGCCGACGTACACCGCGAGCGTGGTGGTGAACAGCGGGCGGAACAGCGCGTCACCGTAGTTCGCGACCGCGGCGCCGATCAGGCCGACGATGCCGATCGGGGCGAGCCGGACGATCCAGCCGAGGTAGCGCTGGATGATCTCGAAGACGCTGGTGGTGAAGTCGACGAACGGCTTGGCCTTGTCGCCGAGACTGTAGGCCGCCGCACCGATGATCACGGCGAGGAACAGCACCTGCAGCGTCGAGCCTTCGGTGAAAGCCGTGAAGAAGTTCTTCGGCAGGAAGCCTTCGACGAAGGCGCTCCAGGAGCCCCAGTTGTCGACGCTCTTGGTGGCCTTGTCCGCGTTCTTCGCGGTCGCGGCGACGCCTTCGCCGAGGCCGCCGCTGCCCGGGTTGAACAGCTTCGCGACGGCGATGCCGATCAGCGACGCGATGAACGAGGTGATCGCGAACCACAGGACGGTCTTGCCACCCAGCCGCGCGGCCTTCTTGCCGCCGCCGAGGTTGCGCAGGCTGTTGATGCCGACCACGATCGCCGTGAAGACCAGCGGGATCACCGCGATCTGCAGCAGCGTCGTGAAGATCGTGCCGATCTGGTCGAGCAGGTCGGTCAGCCAGCTCGCCTCGGTCGTCCTGGCGAGGACGCCGAGCAGGGCGCCCACGACGAGCGAGCCGAGGACCGCCGCCGCGAAGACCCTTGGCCTTGTATAGGTCCGAATGAAAGACACGGGGCGACTCCGGTGCGTGAAGGTTTCCTGATTTCCCGAACGTGAAGAACGTTCGGCGAGGCAGGACTCTTCCGGATCACCCGATCGTGTGGGAGTCGTCTCAGGATGCGGGACGGGTCCAGAGATCGATGACGCTCACACCGACCTCCGTCAGCAAACGACGGGTCAGCGGCAGGCTGATCCCGATGACACTCGAGAAGTCACCGTCGATTCCCTCGATGAACCAGCCGCCGAGCCCGTCGAGGGTGAAGCCGCCGGCCACCTGAAGCGGCTCTCCGGAAGCGATGTACGCCTCGATCTCTTCTTGTGACGGTGTGCCGAAGCGAACAGTGGTGCCTTCGGTCCCGGACGCTTCCTTCGTCCTCTCACCGTTCTCGACGCGGATGATCGCGTGACCGGTCAGGAGTTCACCGGTCTTGCCCGCCATCGACGCCCAGCGTTCGCGCGCGGCTTCCGGCGTGATCGGCTTGCCGACCATCTCGCCGTTGATCGACAGCATCGAATCGCAGCCCACGATGACCAGGTCGGAGTGGCCGCCCAGCGCCTCGAAAACCGCCTCGGCCTTCGCGGCGGCGAGCGCGCGGACCAGCTCTTCGGGGGCCGGATCGGTCAGCGACGCGGCGACCGCGTCCTCGTCGACGCCGGACACGACGACGCTCGGATCGAAGCCGGCGGAACGCAGGACACCGAGGCGGGCGGGGGACTGGGACGCGAGAACGAAACGCACGTGAGGAAGGTACTCGACGGCTCGCCGTTGCCTGATTGTGACCTGGAACACCCGAACGTGGAGTTAGTTTGTTGTGGCGCGCAACATATGGATTGTTCGAGCTACGGAGGAACCAATGTCGCCCCGCCTCCGCGTCAGAAGATCTCTTCGCACGACGCAAACCACAGTGCTCGCAGGACTGCTCCTGGCCGGTTCGGCCCTGACCCCGGTGGCTTCCGCAGCTCCGGGACCGCTCTACAAGAACCCGCACGCTTCGACCTCCGCGCGGGTGAACGACCTGCTCAAGCGGATGAGCCTCGACGACAAGATCGGCCAGATGACGCAGGCCGAACGCGGCGCGGTCACCCCCGACCAGGCCGCCGCGCTCAAACTGGGGTCCCTGCTTTCCGGCGGTGGCTCGGTACCGGCCAGCAACACGCCGACCGGGTGGGCCGACATGGTCGACTCGTACCAGAAGGCGGCGGTTTCGACGCCGCTCGGCATTCCCACGATCTACGGCGTCGACGCCGTGCACGGCCACAACAACGTCTACGGCGCCACGATCTTCCCGCACAACATCGGCCTCGGCGCCGCGAACAATCCGCGCCTGGTCGAGAAGATCGGCCGGGCGACGGCGCTCGAAGTCGCCGGAACCGGTCCGCAGTGGGACTTTTCGCCGTGTCTGTGCGTCGCCCGCGACGACCGGTGGGGCCGGACCTACGAATCCTTCGGCGAATCCCCGCGTGACGCCATCGCGAACGCGTCGGCGATCACGGGGCTTCAAGGGCACAGGCTCGGCGAGAAACCGGGATCAGTGCTCGCGACGGCGAAACACTACGTCGGCGACGGTGGCACGACGAACGGCGTCGACCAGGGCAACACCGAGGTGAGCGAACGAGAGTTGCGCCAGATCCACCTGCCGCCGTTCCGCGAGGCGATCGACCGCGGGGTCGGCTCGGTGATGATCTCGTTCTCCAGCTTCCAGGGAGTGCGCATGCACGCCCAGAAGTACCTCATCACCGACGTCCTCAAGAAGGAACTGCGGTTTCGCGGGCTGGTGATCTCGGACTACAACGCGATCAACCAGATCGACGGCAAGGAGGGCTTCACCCCGGAAGAGGTGCGGCTCTCGGTCAACGCGGGCATCGACATGTTCATGGTCCCGTGGGACGCGCCGCAGTTCATCGCGTACCTCAAGGCCGAAGTCGAAGCGGGCCGCGTTTCGCGCGACCGGATCGACGACGCGAACCGCCGCATCCTGGCGGAGAAGTTCAAGCTCGGCCTGTTCGAGCGCCCGTACACCGACCGATCGCTCCAGAAGGCGTTCGGCAGCAAGGAACATCGCGAACTGGCCCGGCAGGCCGTCCGCGAATCCCAGGTGCTGCTGAAGAACGACGGTGTGCTGCCGCTGGCGAAGAAGAACAACAAGATCTTCGTCGCGGGCAAGAACGCGAACGACATCGGCAACCAGGCGGGCGGCTGGACGCTCACCTGGCAGGGACAGAGCGGCCCGGTGATCCCGGGCACGACCATCCTCGACGGCATCAAGTCGGGGG
Organism: Amycolatopsis keratiniphila subsp. keratiniphila; assembly: GCF_001620365.2. Lineage (GTDB taxonomy): Bacteria > Actinomycetota > Actinomycetes > Mycobacteriales > Pseudonocardiaceae > Amycolatopsis > Amycolatopsis keratiniphila. The sequence continues at coordinate 220,473 of NZ_LQMT02000025.1, read as the reverse complement.
CGGGGAAGGGAACCACGGTGACCTATGACCGTGCGGGTAACGGAATCGACGGCAGCTACCAGGTCGCCGTCGCCGTGGTGGGCGAAACGCCGTACGCCGAAGGACAGGGAGACCGGCCGAACGGCTTCGGACTCGACGCGGAAGACCTCGCCACGATCGCCAAACTGAAGAGTTCCGGTGTCCCGGTCGTCGTGGTGACCGTGTCCGGCCGTCCGCTCGACATCGCCGCGCAGCTGCCGCAGTTCGACGGGCTGGTCGCGGCCTGGCTCCCGGGCAGCGAAGGCGCCGGTGTCGCCGATGTCCTTTACGGCGACTACAACCCGACCGGGAAGCTGACGTTCAGCTGGCCGGTCAGCGCGGCGCAGGAGCCGGTGAACGTCGGCGACGGCAAGAAGGCGCTGTACCCGTACGGCTACGGCCTGCGGTACCGCCGGTAGCCCGATGTCAGGAAAGGGTCGTTCAGGACGAAAAACGTCATGAACGACCCTTTCCTGACATTTGCGGGACAGGGTCAGGCGGCGCTGGCGGCGGGTTCGCGAGCGGGCGGGTGGGGTGCCCGGGAAGGGCGCCGCATGGTGAGCGCGGCGAGCACACCCAGCGCGAGCACCGCGGCCGGAAGCAGCAGGGCCACCCGGGCCGCGTCGGTGAGTCCATTATGGACGGCGTCGAGAGCGAGCCGCTGAGCCTGCTCGGCGACACCTGGCGGCAGGCCGGGGAACGTGGCCGCGCCGGAGGAACCGAACTCCCCGGTCGATTCCGCGGCCTTCGCGACGCCTTCGGAGAACGGCGCCCGGTACTGCTCCGGCAACGCGCTCGCGGCCGACGCCGCCTCGCCGGCGATCGAAGCGCTGATCCGGGCCTGCAGCAGCACGCCGACGGCCGCGCTGCCGAGCACGCCGCCGACCTGACGGGCGGTGTTGAAGATGCCCGACGCGGTCCCGACGAGCCGCGGTTCGACCGAACTCATCGCCAGATTGCCCATCGGCGCGAAGATGAAGCCGATGCCGAAACCCGCCACCAGCAGCGCCGGGGTGAGCGCCCACGCGTTCGCGCCCGCCCTGGCGATCAAGGCCGCCAGGCCCAATCCCGCGGCGAGCGCGGTGAGCCCGACGATCAGCAGGATCTTTCCGCTGACCTTGTCCGAAGCGCGGCCGACGAACGGGCCGATCAGGCCACCCAGCAACGACATCGGCGCGAACAGCAGCCCGGACATCGTCGGCGACTCGCCCAGCACGGCCTGGATGTAGATCACCAGCGGCAGGAACATGCCGGTCATCGCGAAGCCGACGGTGACCGCCGTCAGCGCCCCGGCCGAGAAGTTGCGGTTCGCGAAAACGCCGAGCGGGAGCAGCGGTTCGCGGCGGTTGAACCGTTGCCACACAACGAAAGCGACCAGAAGGGCGATACCGAAGCCGATGATCTCGAAGACGGTGACCGGCCCGAACACTCGTCCCCAGTCGTAGTGCTGTCCATTTTGGACACCGTAGACGACACAGAACAACCCGGCGCCGGACAGCAGGATCCCCGGGACGTCGAAGGAATGCGAGTGCTTCGGCTGCCAGTCCGGCACCTTGAGCAGCGCGAGCGCGATCGCGACCACGCCGACCGGCAGGTTGACGAAGAAGATCCATTCCCAGCCGAGGTGGTCTACGAGCACGCCGCCGAGTACCGGCCCGACGATGGCCGCGATCCCGGCGACACCGCTCCAGAGTCCCATCGCGGGGCCGCGTTTCGACGGCGGGAACAGATGGCTGATGAACGCCAGGGTCTGCGGCGTCATCAAAGCGGCGCCGAGGCCTTGCACCGCGCGGGCCGCGATCAGCATTTCGACCGATCCGGACACACCGCACCACAGCGAGGCCAGCGTGAACACCACGAGCCCGGCCAGGTAGACGCGTTTCGGGCCGAAGCGGTCGCCGAGACGGCTGGCGAACAGCATCGGCACCGCGTAGGTGAGCAGGTAGACGCTGATCACCCAGACGATCGCGTTCAGCCCGGCGCCGAGCTCCCGCAGCATCGCGGGGATCGCGGTCGAGACGATCGTGGTGTCCAGCAGGATCATGAAGAAACCCAGGCACAGCGCGGAAAGCGCGGCCCAGGGATTAGCTTGTCTTGCGTTCATCACTGTCGTCCTCGGTGACCAGGTTCAGCTGCGGCGTGCAGTGCCCCTGGAACCGGATGCGGCCGGATTCCAGGTCTGCGACGAGTTTTTGGGTCCATTCGAGCTCGAAGGCCCGCCGCGCGGTGGCGTAGGACCAGTCGAGCCAGTAGATCTCGGGGAGCTTGTGCTCGTTGACCAGGTTTTCGAGCACGACCTGGTCGGAGGCGAGGGCGGCCTGTAGCCGCAGCACGCGGTGCTTGAGCTGGGCGAGCGACATTTCCGGGCCGAGCTCGTCGATGACGGCGAGCGCGCTGAGGTACTCGGGGTACTCCTCGGCGGGGTTGGCCAGCATGTCCTGCGCCCGGGTGACGAACTCGTCGCGGCCGGTGTCCGTCATCGCGTACACGGTGCGCTCGGGGCGTTTCCCGTCCCGTTGTGTCTCGACGACCTCGACGAAACCGTTCTGAACCAGACGATCCACCGCGTGGTAGAGCGAACCGGCCTTCACCTTCACACGCGTGTTGACGAAGCGCTCGCGCATCAGCTGCGCCATCTCGTACGGATGCATGGGCCGCTCATGCAGGAGTTCGAGCACCGCCATGGCGAGCGGGGTGAGCTTCGCGGCCATGAGTGTCCCCCTTGGAAGATTCCCTGCTGATTATTCCTCGTGGAATATATGCCAGGCAGTGCTGAATCTTCAAGGGGGTGTCGGTGCTGCGGCCGGCCGCTAGCCGAGCGGTCTCGGCCCGATCTCGCGTTCGAGGAAGCGGTGGTACTCGATGGCCGCGATCGAGTTCTCCAGCTGTTCGAACGTCGGCGCGGGGAGCGCGCCGTTGAAGACGATGGTCAGGCTCTTCCGCGGGATGTTGATGACATACGGATCGACGTCGAGTTCTTCGCAGTGCCCGCGCAGGACGGCGGTCCAGTGGTCGAGGTCCTCGTCCTCGCCGAGGTGTTCCCACCGCGCGACGATCCAGTTGCCGTTGATCAGCTGGCCCGCCATCTCCCGCGGATCGTGGACCATGTACGGCTCGGCGACGTCGTTCATCGTCCGAGGTGTTCGAGGAGCGCGGCGAAGGACTCGGCCGGGAGCACCAGGATCGGCCGGGTCTCGTCCGGCAGCGCCCACTGCTTGGTGTCCCGGATGCCCACCAGGCCGGGTGCGGTACCGACCTCGACGCAGGCGTTCTCTTCCCAGTGGGTGTAGGTCGATTTGTGCCAGCCGGTCATGTTCTCGTGCCAGGTGGTCATAGGAGGGCCTTTCCCCAGTGACTGTTTCGGCAAGTAGACGGGTTGCGCGGCAGCAAGGTTGGCGAGATCGGGTGATCTGTGCCGATCGGTCGGTGAGTGGCTCCGATGATCGCGTTCGGCGCACGGAAAGGGACCTTCACCGACAGCTGCTTTACATACGATGCACTCTCGGAGTGCATAAGGCCAAGGGTCTTAGGTCACCGAAGTGAACCGGCCGCGAGCTGTCGGTAGTCGGCGGCGATGCGCGTGAGATGCCCGCAGGCGATGTCGCCGTAGGTGGCGTAGCGCTCGACCTCGGCGAAGTTCTTTTCGTAGTCGGTGACTTCGCGTTCGTCCGTTACGAGGGCCGTGGCCGTCTGCGTCCCGAGGAGCACCGCGCGCGAGTCGTAGATGTCGAAACCGTGGAGGACGGGGACCGACACCGGGGTGGTCCACGGGATCACGCCGAGCCGGATGCGATCGCGGCGTGACATCTCGATGAGGTGGCCGAGCTGGGCGAGCATGGTCTCCGCGCCGCCCATGTTCCAGCGCAGCGCGCCTTCGGTGAGCACGAAATGGAACCGGCGATTCGAATCGAGGATCCGCTGGCGCTCCAGCCGGGCCTCGACGGTCTGGTCGCGTTCGTCCTCCGGCAGCGTGTCGCCGAACAGCGCGGTGATGTAGTCGCGGGTCTGGAGCAGGCCGAACACGATGGTCGGCTGGAAACTCCGGATGCGGGCGGAGGCCGTCTCGATCTTGCCGATGCGCTGCTGCATCCGCCAGGCGCCGCGCTGAAAGACGACGCGGGCGGACGCCGCCTCCTCGCGGAGGTCCCGGGTGATCGCTACCAGCTCCCGCCGGACCTTCGCAGGCGCGCGATAAACACGGCACAGCGCGACGACCTGGTCCTCGGTCGGCATGAACGCGCCGGTCTCGACCCGCGACACCTTCGACTGACTGAGACCGGTGAGTCTCGCGGCTTCGGTACCGGACAGCCCGGCGGCCTTGCGCAGACGGCGCAACTCGGTGGAGAGGTGGTCCTGGTTCGTCACGCACGGCTTTCTGAGGCGATCGCGGTCGGCAGGACTGTCACGATAGCCCGCCGAGCCCCTCTCAGCGAGGAAGCGCCGAAGCGCGCCAGGCGCCCTCTCCGGGAGCGAGCGGGGCCCGAACGAGCGAAGCCTTGTCCGCCCACCACGAATCGCGTTTCGGCGCCGGTTGCGGTGCCCGCGCACCGGCCGCCGCCGCGACGACGGCGGTCAGCGCGGCGAGCTCGGCGTCGTCCGGGTTGCCCCGGACGACGCGCAGCAGCGGCGTTTCGGGCGCGGTCACAGCGGGATGTTCCCGTGCTTCTTGGGCGGCAGCGACTCACGCTTGCCCTGGAGCAGCGAGAGCGCCTTCGCGACGTGGCCGCGGGTGTGCGCGGGCACGATCACCGAGTCGACGTAACCGCGCTCGGCCGCCGCGTACGGGTTCAGGAGGGTGTCTTCGTACTCCTGGATCAGCTCGGCCCGCAGCGCGTCGACGTCCTTGCCGTCGGCGGCGGCCGCGGCGAGCGTCTTGCGGTGCACGATGTTCGCCGCGCCCTGCGCGCCCATGACCGCGACCTGCGCCGTCGGCCAGGCCAGGTTGATGTCCGCGCCGAGGTGCTTCGACCCCATCACGTCGTACGCGCCGCCGTACGCCTTGCGGGTGATGACGGTGACGAGCGGGACGGTCGCTTCGGCGTAGGCGTAGATCAGCTTCGCGCCGCGCCGGATGATGCCGTTCCACTCCTGGTCGGTGCCGGGCAGGAAGCCGGGGACGTCGACGAAGGTCAGCACCGGGATGTTGAACGCGTCGCAGGTGCGCACGAACCGCGCGGCCTTCTCGGAGGCGTCGATGTCGAGGCAGCCGGCGAATTGGGTCGGCTGGTTCGCCACGATGCCGACGCTGCGCCCGTCCACCCGGCCGAAGCCGACCAGGATGTTGGGCGCGAACAGCTCGTGTACCTCGAGGAAGTCACCGTCGTCGACGACGCGGTTGATGACCTCGTGCATGTCGTACGGCTGGTTCGGCGAGTCCGGGATCAGCGTGTCGAGCTCGCGATCGGTGTCGGTGACGTCGTCGAAGAACCCGCCCGGCGCCGAGTCGGTCTCGAACAGCGGCGCTTCGGACAGGTTGTTCGCCGGGAGGAACGCGAGCAGTTCCTTCACGTACGCGATGGCGTCCTCGTCGTCGGAGCCGAGGTAGTGCGCGACGCCCGAACGGGTGTTGTGCGTGCGCCCGCCGCCGAGCTCCTCGAAGGAGACCTCTTCGCCGGTCACGGTCTTCACGACGTCGGGGCCGGTGATGAACATGTGCGAGGTCTTGTCGACCATCACCACGAAGTCGGTCAGCGCGGGGGAGTAGACGTGCCCGCCCGCGTTGGCGCCCATGATCAGCGAGATCTGCGGGATGACGCCGGACGCCTTGACGTTGCGGTTGAAGATCTCGCCGTACAGCCCGAGCGAGACGACGCCTTCCTGGATCCGCGCGCCGCCGCCCTCGTTGATGCCGATGATCGGGCGGCCGGTCTTGATCGCCAGGTCCATCACCTTGACGATCTTCTCGCCGTACACCTCACCGAGTGAACCGCCGAAGACGGTGACGTCCTGGCTGAACACGCACACCGGACGGCCGTCGACGGTGCCGTAGCCGGTGACGACGCCGTCGCCGTAGGGCCGGTTCTTCTCCTGGCCGAAGTTGACCGAGCGGTGCTTCGCCAGCTCGTCGAGCTCGACGAAGGAGCCCTCGTCCAGCAGCAGGTCGATCCGCTCGCGAGCGGTCTTCTTGCCCTTGGCGTGCTGTTTCTCCACCGCCCTCGCGGAACCCGCGTGCACCGCCTCGTCATACCGGCGGTACAGGTCGGCCAGCTTGCCGGCCGTCGTGTGGATGTCCGGTTCGTCCTCGGGCGGCGTCCCGAGCGGCTCCGTCGCACTGCTCATGAAACCGCAGCCTAGCTACTCGACGGTCACTTCGCGTGTGGCGTAGGCAACGTCTCGGGGGTGTGGCACCTGGCAAGTACGTGAAGGCCCCCTTCACTGCGCTAGACGCAGTGAAGGGGGCCTTCACTTCACGTACTGGGGAAGGTGTGAAGGTCGAGTTTCCTCGGCTGAGCCGAGGGAAGGGGTCCTTCACGCGCGCCCGCTGTGACTGCTGGTGTTCATGGGGCGCGTGTGGCGTCTCGCAAGTCCGTGAAGGCCTCCTTGAGGGACCCAGAGTCCCTCAAGGAGGCCTTCACGGACCGAACCGGTCACTGGACCGACGCCCGCACCAGCCCGGACTCATAGGCCGCGATCACGAGCTGCGCCCGGTCCCGCGCCGCGAGTTTGTGCAGGAGATGGCCGATATGCGTCTTCACCGTCGCCAGTCCGAGATGCAGCGTCCCGGCGATCTCGTCGTTCGACAGGCCCCGCGCGATCAGGCTCAGCACCTCGCGTTCGCGCGTGGTGATGTTGTCCAGCGAGGCCGCGACGCGCTGGCCGGGTTCGGGCAGCCGGGCGAACTCCGCGATGAGCCTTCGCGTGACCGAAGGGGCGAGAAGCCCTTCGCCCGCCGCGACGACGCGGATCGCGGTCAGCAGTTCGGCGGGCGGGGTGTCCTTCAGCAGGAAGCCGCTCGCGCCCGCGCGCAGGGCCGAATAGACGTAGGCGTCGAGGTCGAAGGTCGTCAGCATCAGCACGTGGACGCCTTCGGTGGCGGACGACGCGCAGATCCGCCGGGTCGCTTCGATGCCGTCCAGCTCGGGCATGCGGACGTCCATCAGCACGACGTCGGGGCGTTCCTTCTCGGCGAGTTCCGCGGCCTCCGCGCCGTCGCTCGCCTCCCCGACGACTTCGAGGTCCGGCGCGCTGTCGACGAGCACGCGGAAGCTGCCGCGCAGCAACGCCTGGTCGTCGGCGATCAGTACGCGGATCATCGTGTCCCCACTTCCTTGGCGGCGTACGGAAGCCGCGCGAACACCCGGAATCCCCCGGCGGGCAGCGGGCCCGCCTCGAAGTCACCACCGTAGACGGCGACGCGTTCGCGCATGCCGATCAAGCCGTGCCCGCCCACGGCGGGTGGCGAACCTTCGCCGCGCCCGTCGTCGACGATTTCGACGCTGACCTCACCGGGGCCTTCGGTGATCGTGACCCGGCACGCAGACGGTCCCGCGTGCTTCACGACGTTGGTCACCGCCTCCTGCGTGATGCGGTAGACCGAAAGCGCGACGCCTTCGGGCAGATCGTCCACGGCCTCGCCGGTCAGCTCGACCCGCACCCCGGCCTGCCCGGCGCGTTCGGCCAGGGTCCGCAGATCGGCGAGTTTCGGTGCGGGCCCGAGTGCGGCTTCGGGCGTGCCGTCGCCGGAACGGAGGACGCCGAGCATCCGCCGGAGTTCGACGAGGGTCTCGCGGCTGGTGAGTTCGATGACCCGCAACGCCTCGCGTGCTTCTTCGGGCTGTTGCTCCGCGACGTGGTTGCCGACGGCCGCCTTGACCGCGATCAGGCTCATGCTGTGCGCGACGACGTCGTGCATCTCGCGCGCGATGCGCAGCCGTTCGTCGGAAACCGCCTGATCGGCCTGGGTTTCGGCGAGCTGGGCCAGGTTCGCGCGTCGTTGCCGCGTCATCCAGCCCAGCGCCCACGAGCCCGCGACCCCGCCGCCCGCGAAGGCCGTCGACGCGATCGTGTTCGGTCCGAGCCGCAGCACTTCGAAGACCATGACGACGACGAGCCCGAGTCCCATCGCGATCAGCGAGCGGGCCCGCGGGTGTTCCAGCGCCACGGTGTACAGGGCGCATCCGGTCGCCAGGAGCGCGGCCGGGGCCAGCCCGTTGCCCGCGATCAGCGCCGGGACGAGGCTGCCCAGGCCGAGACCGTAGGCGAGCAGCGGGCGGTGCCGCCGTAGCGCGATCGCGATCCCGCTGGCGGCGACCGTCGCCCAGGCGAGCCACATCGGGATGACGACGAGGAACGTCCAGGTCCGCGCGGCGAGGTTCCCGCCGACGGCCACGACGAGCACCAGCGCGAGGAGCCCGTCGATCGTGTACGCCACCCGTTGGGAGAGCGCCGACGGCTGTTTCATACGGCGAACTCAACCAGAAGGGCGACGCTTCCGCGTCCGTCCGGTGGAGGTCATCCCCAGGGTGGAGATCAGCTCCCGTGAGCCGCCGCGAAGAGCTCCTTCAGCCTCTCTCGCCAGCTTCGCAGCGCTTCGGGTACGACGTCGTCCTGTCCGGTGGGGACGGTCTGGGTCAGCTCGACCATGGTGCCGTCGAGCTCGGAGTGGCTGAACTCCCAGCGGACGACGCCGCCTCGCGGCAGGTCGATCTCCAGCAGCCGCGGCGGTTCCTCGCGGACGACCGTCCCCTCGGCCTTTTCGGCCGCGAGAAGGGCCCAGACCTCGTCGAGCGGCTTCCAGATCAGGTCACGGCGGAAGCGGATCACCTTGCCGTCACCGGTTTCCAGGACTTCGCCCTCGGCGAGCCCGAATTCTTCGGTGTAGGCCTCGATCGGGCCGACCCAGTCCTGCGGCGCCTCGTGTTCCTCGCCGTCGAGCAGGGCGGAAAGCGCGACGAGGCAGCTGTCCCAGCCGGCGGCCGTGCGGCCCGCCGCGACCCTGGCGATGGCGGGTTCGCCCCGGCCGAACGTATGCGTGAACAGCAGACGGCTGCCGTCGCCCTCCGGGATGATCTCCCAGCGCAGCACGTCCTCGTTCCAGCTGAAAGCGAAGACACGGGGTTCATCGGCTTCGAGGACTTCGCCCAGCGTCGGCGCCTCTTCGCCCTCGAAGGTGAACTCGATGGTCCCGCCCGGCCGCAGGTCGACGGTGACCGCGGCGGGAAACCAGTTCGCGAGCTCCGACGGTTCCGTGATCGCCCGCCAGACGCGTTCCGGCCGATGCGCGAGACGGCGTTCGATCCGCAGCGCCGGACGTTCTCCGACGGTTTCCAACCGGGCGCGAGCGTTCACGGTTACCTCCTAATGTGCCTTGAGGGAAATATAACCGCGACGTAATATTGGGTCAACCGGCGATATGGACGCCGATCCCGCTCCGGCCCGGAGCCAGGTCGTCACGCAGGACCAGATCGCCGTCGTAGTCGCCGCCGTTCTGGCTGCGGAACGGGATCGGGTCCTGAGTGGACAGTGTCCGTAGTCGTGCACGCAGCGACTCCGCGGCGGCTTCGTATTGGGCGGGTGAAACGCGGTCGGCGCCGCAGATCGTCACCGGTGGCAACACGGACATGCCCGCGTACCACAGTGTTCCGTGCTGCAGCGGGAACAGCAGGTCGCCGATCTCGCCGTTCACGCCGCGCGGGCCGATGGTGGCTTCCGGTGCACCCGCGGTCAGCACGACCATGGCGCGTTTCCCGGCCAGCGCTCCTTCGCCGTATCGCGCCGTCCGGCCGTCGGGGCGTCGGACGCCGTAGGCGAAACCCTTGACGAAGACGCGGTCGAACCAGCCCTTGAGGATCGCGGGCATTCCGTACCACCACAACGGGAATTGGAAGATCACGGTGTCCGCCCACGCCAGCTTTTCGTGCTCGGCGCGGACATCTTCGCCGAGTTCGCCCGTCCGGAAGGCGTCCTTCGACGTCGAGCCGACGATGAGCCGATCCGCGGAAGCGGCCCGGCCGAAGTCGTCGGCGTCGACGACGGGCTTCCATTTCATCGCGTACAGATCGGATTCCCGGACGTCCGCGCCCTGCGCGCGGAGGGTGCGCACTCCCTCGTCGCGCAGTGAGCCGCCGAGGGAACGGGGTTCGGGGTGGGCGAAGATCCACAACACGTTCATGATCCCACCGTCGCGCGGTCCCGCCGCCGAAACGAGTGGCCCGATGGACAACATGTGCAAGAATCGAGCCATGGGCTTTTTCGCGCATCCCGGCCGCCATCGGGTCGCCGTGCTGGTCCGGCACGGCATGCTGGTGATGGAGCTGGGCATCGTCACCCGGCTGTTCGGCACGGCCAAATCGGCCGACGGCGAGCCGCTCTACGAAGTCGTCACCTGCACGCCGGAACCCGGTCAGATCCGGACCGACGCCGACGTCACCATCTCGGTCACGCGCGGCCCGGAAGTGCTGGCCGAGGCCGACACGGTCGTCATCCCGGCGTCGTCCACCGAATACGAACCCTCGGGGCACGACCTCACCGAACCGCTCGCGCGGGCGCTGGAGCTGATCCGGCCGGAGGCCAGGATCGCGTCGATCTGCACGGGTGCCTTCGTGCTCGCCGCCGCAGGCCTGCTCGACGGCCGGAAGGCGACCACGCACTGGCGTTCGGCGCTGGACTTCCAGGCGAAGTTCCCGAAGGTCGCCCTCGACCCGAACGTGCTCTACACCGACGACGGGAACGTGCTGACCGCGGCGGGCGTCGCGTCCGGGATCGACCTCTGCCTGCACATGATCCGCTGTGATCACGGTGCCGCGGTCGCGAACGAGGTCGCGCGAGGAACGGTCGTCTCACCGCATCGCGAGGGCGGGCAGGCGCAGTTCATCCGGCGGCCGGTCCCGGAACCGCAGTCCTCGTCGACCGCTGCGGCGCGGGCCTGGGCGCTGGAGAACCTCGACAAGCCGCTGACGCTGCGCGAGCTGGCGGCGAAAGAGGCGATGAGCACGAGGACGTTCACGCGGCGGTTCCGCGACGAGGTCGGGATCTCGGCGTTGCAGTGGCTGACCCAGCAGCGGATCGAACGGGCGCGCCAGCTGCTCGAAGAGACCGATCTGCCGGTGGACAAGGTCGCGGCCGAGGCGGGTTTCGGCACCGCCGCGTCGCTGCGTCAGCATCTGCAGGCGGCGCTGGGTGTCTCGCCGAGCGCGTACCGGAACACCTTCCGCGAAGCCGTCTGACTTTGACTGACCTCCTGGTAACTTACCCGGAAATAAGTTCCGGAGGTGGTTGGTGAAAGCCCTCAAGCTCGCCGAACGCGTGTTGTTCGCCGGTGCCGCGATCGGCACGGTGTATTCCGCGAGGACCGGCAATCGGAAGCTGCAACTGGCGACCAAACCCGCCGCGGTGCCGGTGCTCGCCGCCCGGGTCGCGCGTTCGCGGGGGCTCGCGTCGGGGGAGAAGGGGCTGCTCGTCGCCGCGTTGATCGCGGCCGGCGCGGGCGACCATTTCATGGGCCGGTCCGACGAGGATCGCGAGCTGATCAAGGGCGCGACCTCGTTCGGCGTGATGCAGGTGCTCTACTCCGCGCTGCTCTGGCGCCGGGGAGCTCGTCCGCGCACGGCGACGGCGACGCCCCGGCTGGCGGCGTGGGCGTCGGCCGCGGTCGCGATGGCGTTGCCGAAGCCGTCTCCGGTGTCTTCGGTGCTTTCGGTCTACGGAGGCTTGCTGAGCACGACGTCGACCCTCGCGGCGGACCCGGTGCTGGCACCGAAGGCCAAGGTTTCGGGCGGGATGGTGATTCCGTCGGGTGACCGCCGGACCTGGATCGCCGCCGGTGCATTGCTGTTCTCCGCGTCGGATCTGGCGATCCTGATCCGCCGCAACTTCGTCACGAGTGAGCGGGTGCGGGCCAATCTCGAAACCTTCGTGCTGACCTCGTACCTGGCGTCGCAGTGGTTGCTCGTCGAGGGGATGACCGCCGAAAGTTAAGCACTTACTTGACTATCGCTCCGCGTGGGCGGATAGTTAAGCATGTGCCTAACCAACGGATGGACCAGGTGTTCAAGGCGCTGTCCGACGGGACGCGCCGCGAAATGATCGAGCGCCTCACCCGGGGACCCGCCTCGGTGGGGGAGCTCGCACAGCCGCTGTCGATGTCGCTGCCCGCCGTGATGCAGCACCTCCAGGTGCTGGAGACGAGCGGGCTCGTCCGGTCGGAGAAGGCGGGGCGCGTCCGCACCTGCCATCTCGAACCGGACGGCCTGCGGATGGCCGAGGAGTGGCTCGGCGGACAGCGCACCGGCTGGGAACACCGGCTCGATCGTCTTGGTGGCTTTCTGAACTCCGACGAAGGGAACAGGTCATGACCGTCAAACACGCCACGTTCACCCTCGAGCGCGTCTACCCCGTCCCGCCGGAACGCGTTTTCGCGGCCTGGGCCGATCCCGCCGCGAAAGCCGGCTGGTTCACCGTGCCGGGCGGCGAGCATTCCCTGGACTTCCGCGTCGGTGGCCGCGAGATCACCACGGGTCCCAATGGCGACGGCCGGAAGCTGATCGCGGACTCGCGGTACGAGGACATCGTCGACAGCGAACGGATCGTCTACTCCACGACCTTGTCCACCGACGACGTCCTCGCGACCGTCTCGCTCACGACGGTGCTGCTCGAACCCGAGGCGGACGGCACCCGCCTGACGCTGATCGAGCAGGGCACCTTCCTCGACGGACAAGAAGAACCGGCCTGGCGCGAGCAGGGAACCGGATGCTGGCTCGACGCATTGGGGAAGGCTTTGTCGGCAGTATGAACACATGCTGACCGCTGAGCTGATCGTCGACAGCCGAGTCCCGTCGAACCCCGCGCTCTCCGCCGACGGGCGGTGGGTCGCCTACCAGGTCGACACCATCGCGAAGGGCGTCCCCGAGATCTGGCTGGTGGCCGTCGACGGGAGCGAAAGGCCCCGGAAGCTGGCAGAGGGTTCCGCGCCCCGGTGGTCGGCGGATTCGCTCCATTTCCTTCGGGACGGCCTGATCCACACGGTGGACGGGCCGCTGTTCACCTGGGGGAGCGAGATCACCGCGTTCCTTCCGATGCGCGAACGGATCATGTTCATCGCCGAGGACGCGGCGCCGGCAGCGGATATCCGGGTCTGGAGTGAGAGCTTCCGTCCGGCGCGGCTCCGGAGTTTCGATCGGCGGACCGGGGAGATCACGACACTGGTCGAAGAGCACGTCGTCGACGTTGCCTGCCGTCAGGACGACGGGGCGCTCGCGGTGCTGACCTGGCTCACCCCGGAGCTCGATCCCAGCGGGCTCGAACCCCGGCTTTCCGTGCTGGACTTGGAAACCGGCGAGCGTCGTGACCTCGGGAGGACTGCGGTCGAAGCCACGAGCCCGGTCTGGTGGCGTGACGGCGACGACTGGCACGTCGCCTATCTCGCGACACCGGAGATGGTCGGTGGCTGGGCGGTCTTCGACGTGCCCGTGGACACGGCCGAACATCGGAACCTGACGCCGGAATCGGCCTGCCCGATCAGGCTCGCGCAGGTCGATTCCGGTGCTCCGCTGATGCTCGTCGCGGACGGGCTCGACACGGCCCTCCACCGGCTCGGATCAGGCGAAGTGGCTTTCTGGCGCGGACAAGCCGACGCCGTCGCTTCGAACGGCGAGTTCGTCGCCATCGTGTTGAGCACCGCGCACCGGCCGAAGGATGTCCATTGTGGACTGATCGGTGAGCCTCTGGTGCGAGTGAGCGATACGGCGCCGGAGTTCGCCGACGTCACTTGGGGTACGCAGGAACGCTTGTCGTACAAGGCTTCCGACGGGCTCGCTCTGGACGGGTTGCTCGTTCTCCCGCCGGGAAAGACCCGGGACGACGGCCCGTTCTCGCTGATCACCTTGCCGCACGGCGGGCCGTACGACCGGTACGCCGACGGCTTCCGGCTCGGCTGGTTCCCTTCCGCGCAATGGCTCGCGCTGGCGGGGCACGCGGTCTTCCTGCCGAATGCCCGTGGGGGACAAGGACACGGACACGAATTCGCCGCCGCGGTCGGGGGACGGGTCGGGCTGGAGGAATGGAGCGATCTCGAAACCGGCATCGATCTGCTCGTCGCCGAAGGGGTGGCGGATCCGGAGCGGCTCGGCATCGCGGGCTGGAGTCACGGCGGTTTCGTGTCGGCCTGGGCCGTCGGCCGGACCAGGCGGTTCAAGGCGGCGTTGATGGGCGCCGGTATCTGTGACTGGGGGATGCAAGCCGCGACCGGCGAGCTCGGACCGCTCGAAGCCGCGCTCGGCGGGAGTACCGGTTGGGAAGGGACCGGCCCGCACCGGCACGATCAGCTCAGCCCGATCTCCTTCGCGTCGGAGATCGAGACCCCCGTGCTGATCGTGCACGGTGCGGACGACACGAACGTCCCCTTGTCCCAAGCCGAATTCTTCCACCGCGCGCTACGCCACTTCGGCGTGGAACACGACCTCGTGGTCTATCCCGGCGAAGGGCATTCGATCCGCGGACGGGTGCACCAGCTGGATCTGCTTCGTCGCACCCGCGAGTGGTTCGCGCGGCTGCTCTAACCCTGCGGCTCGCCGGGGACGTACGTGCCGAAAGTCCATTCGTACCCTTCGAGATCGTCGACGCGGCAACGGTAATTGCCCCATTCGGTGTTCTCCGGCTTCCAGACCGTCGTCGCCCCGGCGTCGACGGCGGAAGCGAAGACGGCGTCCACGGCCTCTTGCGTCGGAAGGCTGACGTAGAGGCCGTGGCCGACCGTCTCGCCCTTGCGGGCCGGGCGGTCGTAGTCCTCTTCCGCGCTGAACACGATGATCCGGACTTCGCCGCGTCGCAGTTCCGAATGCAGGATCAACCCCCTGTCGCCGGCGTACTCCGTGGTGGTCTCGAAGCCGAAGGCGCGTTCGAGCCAGCGAAGCGCCTTCGGGGCATCGCTGTACGCGAGGTAGGTGTGAAGGGAGGCGGGACGTTCCTTGGTTTCGGTCATGGGCACAGCCTCGCAAGCGATGAGGACACCTACAGTCCTCGATTCGTCACCAAAGAAGGCGAATACCGAGCACGGTGATGAGCGCGCTGGACGCCAGCGCGGTCGCCAACCGCCCGCGTCGTCCGGTCAGCGCCTTGCCGAGTAAGGCGCCGCCGCCCGCGAGGAACACTTGCCAGCTGGCCGAGGCCGCGAACGCCGCGAGCACGAAGACGACGTGTTCCGCTCCGCTCGCCGCGGCCATGTCCTTGCTTCCGAGCACGAGCGCCGCGAAGTAGACCACCGTCATCGGGTTCAGCAAAGTGATTCCGAGCAGGCTCGCGTAGGCCTTCACCGGTCCGATCGCGACCGGCTCGGTCACCTCGGTCTTCGCGGAGTCGCGGAAGTTCCGGACCCCGGTGAGTCCGATGTGGACGGCCAGCCCGAGCAGCACCACCACCGAAATCCAGCGCAGTGGCACGGTGATCGGTTCGATGACCGGGATCAGCGTGCCCCCGCCGAGGACCGCCACGAGCGCGTAAAGCCCGTCGGCCGTGGCGACCCCCAGCGCGGCGTACACGCCGATCTTGAGGCCCGCCCTGACCGTCAGCACCACGAGATAGGTCCCGACCGCGCCCACCGGGATGGCGATGCCATACCCGGCGAGCAGGCCCGCGACGAACGCGGCGCTCACGGTCGGACTGGTGTGGGCCTCCACCCGGACCCGGCCTGCTGCTGCTTCCGCACCCGTCGGACGACGGTGGACGGCGGCAGGAAGGTGCGGGTCGATGTCATGGGAGAAGGATGCGAGCGGGGTGTCGCTCGCGCAACACAATTACCTCGCGGCTCGCGCGTGGACGACACTCGGCGTCCGCCCGGCCTTAGGTGTACAGGACATGGACGGTTCTGGTGAGGGGTGCGTCAAAGGTGGCGGTGCGAGCGGGCTCGCCACCGAGACCCGGCGCCGCGCCCTCATTCTGTCCAAAAAGGACACTCTTCGAGATCCAGGCGTCCGATTTGAGCGCTTTGAGCGGCATTGCCTGGGGGTCGTGAGTGGCGATGGTCGTTCTAACCCTCTTTACCACTCACGACTCCCCGCGAAACCGGACTTACGGGCACAAGGAAGGCGCATGCTGCCCGGGAAGTGACCACTGTGGACACCAAGGGATGCGCCACATTCACTCCTGCCACTCATGAGAGGGACGGCTGAAGAACGGCGTCCAGGTCGGCCAGCAGCCGTGCCTTCGGCCGGGCGCCGACGGTCGTCCACACGGGACTCCCGCCGCGGAAGAGGATCAGCGTCGGCAGGGACATGACCTGATAATTCCTGGCCGTGAGCGGGTTTTCGTCGGAGTTGAGCTTGCGGATGATCAGCGATCCGGCGCGTTCTCCGGCGATCTGTTCGAGCACCGGCGCGATCATGTGGCAAGGCGGGCACCATTGCGCCCAGAAGTCCACCAGGACGGGCTTGTCCTGGTCCAGGACGAGCGCTTGGAAGGTTTCGTCGGTGACGACGGAAAGGGACACTCAGGCCTCCTCGGTTCGCGGCACGACGACGCACGGTCCCGGCGGCGTTTTCAACGCGCCGGCGAGCTTGGTCAGCAGGCTGTCCCGTACGTCGTTGAGCCTGGCCAGACAGGCGTCCACCTCGGCGAGTTTGCGTTGGTAGACCTCGATCGAATCGGCGCACGAGTCGCCGGTCTCGTGCCCGGCGCGCAGGCACTCGACGAACGGCCTGGTGTCCTCCAGACTGAGCCCCACCGCTTGCAGGGTCAGGATCTCGTTCACCAGCCGGAAGTCGTCCTCGTCGTACTCCCGGTACCCGTTCGACGCGCGCCGTGCGTCGAGAAGTCCTTGTGACTCATAGAAACGCAGCGCGCGGGTGGTGGTTCCGGTACGCGCGGCGAGTTCGCCGATCCGCATGGTCCCGAGCGTAAACCTTGCCCTTGGCGTCAAGGCAAACGTTCATTCGTCGAGATCGACCCGGATGGTGAGGAGGTCCGTGCCGATCGCGCGCACGGCGGCGCTGTTGAGCCTGGGGAGGGCCTTGAGGCGCGCGCGGGGGTCGTCGCCGGGGAGCAGGTGCGCCGTGCCGGTGTGCCAGCGGCCCCTGAGCCGGACGCGGACCCGCGGATCGGCCTGGATGTTGCGGACGTACTGCGACTTCTCGCCGAACTCCGAGACGATCCAGAACTCGCGGCCCACCCGGCGGCCACCGATCGGCGTCCGCCTGGCCTCGCCGGACTTGCGGCCGGTGGTCTCCAGGACCGGCTGGTTCGGCAGCCTGCCGAGGATCGGGTTGCCGACGTGGCGCTGGAACGTCGTGGCCACCCGGTGCTTGATCTCGTGATAGCGGGACATGGCTCCAGGGTGCCCTACGCTCGGGCCATGGTGGACGAGTCGGACGTGGACCTGGGGGACGGGGCCACACTGCACACGTACGACACCGGCGGGACCGGTCCGGTGGTCTTCTGGCACCACGGGACCCCGAACATCGGCGCCCCGCCCGTCCCGCTGTTCCCGGCCGCCGAGCGGCTCGGGCTGAGGTGGGTCTCCTACGACCGGCCCGGTTACGGCGGTTCGTCGCCGCGGACCGGCCGTGATGTCGCGTCGGCGGCGTCGGACGTCGAGAAGATCGCCGACGCCCTGGGAATCGGGCGCTTCGCGGTCTTCGGGCATTCCGGCGGCGGGCCGCACGCGCTCGCCTGCGCGGCACTGCTGCCGGACCGGGTGTCGGCGCTGGTCTGCGTCGCGAGCCTGGCCCCGTACGGCGCCGCCGGGCTGGACTGGTTCGCGGGGATGGGCGCGGCGGGAGCCGGATCCCTGACGGCCGCCGTGGCGGGGCGGGCCGAAAAGGAGCGGTACGAGGCGACGGCCGAGTACGACGCGGAGATGTTCACCCCGGCGGACCACGCGGCCTTGTCGGGTGACTGGAAGTGGATCCTCGACGTCGTCGGCCCCGCGGTCGAGGGCGGGCCCGGCGCGCTGATCGACGACGACCTCGCGTACGTCGCGCCGTGGGGCTGCCAGCCGTCCGATGTCCGGGCCCCGGCCCTGTTCCTGCACGGTGGCGAGGACCGGATCGTGCCGCTCGCGCACGGCGAGTGGCTGGCGCGGCAGTGCGCCACGGCCGAGTCGCGCGTGTTCCCCGAAGACGGGCACGTCTCGGTTCTGCGCCACGGGGCGGGCGCGCTCGAGTGGCTGGCCGCTCAGCAGTGAGCTGCGAGATCGTCCTCGTCCGGCACGCCGAGTCCGTTCCGCCTTCGCCGGGGAAGCCCGACGATCCGGAGCGGCCGCTGACCGCGGCGGGCGTGGCGGCCGCGGAGCTGCTCGCGCCCGAACTCGCCGCCTTGAACCCGACGGCGGTCGTGTTGAGCCCTTACCGGCGGGCTGTCGCGACGGTCGCGCCCGGGGCCAAGGCCGTCGGGCTCGAAGTCACGACGCGCTGGGAGCTGCGCGAGTGGGACTCGGGCCTGGAGCCGACATCGGACTACGCCGTCCACTACGAGCGCAGCTGGGCGGATCCGGATTTCACGCGTCCGGGCGGCGAGAGCCTGCGGCAGCTGACGGCACGGGCGATGGCCGCCGTTGATCGGCTGGCGGAGGAGTACGACGGCGGTGTCGTGCTGGTGGGCAGTCATGGAACGTTCGTGTCCCGGCTGCTGGCCGGAGTCCGGCCGGGGATCGACTGGGCGTTCTCCCGCGACATGCCGATGCCCGCCGTTCATCGGCTGCGTATGTCCGGAGGTGCCATGGGTGGCGTGTCACGGAATCTGAACTACGACCTGCCGTGGCCGGTCCCGGAGTTCGTGGGGCTTTCGGTCGCTCAGGCTCTCGCCCTGGCCGCGGAAGCCGAGATCGTGCTGTACGAGGCAGACGCGACGACGCCGTTGACAGGGGGCTCGGAGGGGCGAGTCGTGCGTCAGTCGTCGCCGGGATCGGGACGGCATCGGCCCACCCGGGCGACGGTCTGGATCACGCCGTGAAAACGGCGCTGAGCGCCCTCTCGTACTGCCGGCGCGAGAACGTCAGAACGCCCATCGCGTCGTAGTTCCAGTCCCGGTAGGTGTTGCGGAGATCCGACCACGTCACCGTGTCCTCGTCCGCCGCGATCTTCGCCACCAGCGCCCAGCAGTCCTCGATGCCGCACGCGCACCCCAGCAACAGGTACTCGTCGTCTTCCGCGCCGTGCGGAACGCGGTCCGGCGCTTCGCCGAGCAGATGCCCGGCTGAAAGGCACGTCGAATTCGCGTAATCCCCGGCGAGCAAGGGCGCGGGTTCCGTCGGGAATTCCGCGCTGCGCTCCTTCTGTTCCGCGAGCGCGTCGGGAAGTTCGGCCTCGCGCACCAGTTCAAGGAAGGAAACACCGTCGATCAGGAATTGGAGCCACGTATCCCGCTCGTCCGGTCGCCTTGGCTCCGTGGAAAACCTGCGGAACTCGATCTCACGCATGACCACACGGTAGGCATCGGCGACAGGAGTCGTCGGAGGTTGGCCGGTTGAGGTCAGGCCGCGGGCCGCCCCGCACCCGTGTAATCGTCGCCCTTCGAGTGATACGTGTGGATCTGGATCGCCTGGCCCTGCGTGGGCGCGTTGATCATCAGCCCGTTCCCGAGGTACAGCCCCACGTGGTGGATCCGCGTCGACGGGTTCCCGTAGAACACGAGGTCGCCGAGCTTCGGCTCGCCGGGCACCTGCGGCAGCGCGCGGAACTGGCTGTCCGCGGTCCGCGGGAGCGCGACACCGGCTTCGTCGTAGGACGCCTTGGTCAGCCCGGAGCAGTCGAAGCCCGCCGCGCCCGCTTCGGGGCCGTTGCCGCCCCACACGTACGGCAGGCCCAGCTGGCCGAGGGCGAAACGCGTCGCCTTCACGGCGGGGCTGGCGGAGCGCGCCGGGTCGAGGGACAGGGTCGCGTACAGCTGCGCGTTGCCGAGGACACGCTGGCGGAACAGTTCGGCCTCGTTGCCCTTGCCGCCCTGGTAGCCGGCGATGGCCTTCCACCAGCCGTTGCCGCCGCCGAGGTCGGCCCCGGAAGCGCACAGGGCGCGGCCCGCGGCGACCGAAGCGGAGTCGGGATCGGCGAGCGCGGGTTTCGCGATGCCGGGGATCGACGCGCCGTGCTTCTTCCACTGCTGCGCCGACAGGCCGAGCGGGTTGTCCCCGCCGCGGCCGTGGTTCGAGCTCGCCGCGCCGATCCCGGCCAGGGTGACCCAGGACAGGTGGCAGTTGGGCTGCTCGCCGCGCAGCGCCAGTTCGCCGTTCGCGTAGCCCATGAGCGACTTCGCCGGGATGTCGAGCGGTCCGGCCAGCTTGTCGGCCCACTCTTCGAGCGGCCGGGCGCCCTTCGGGGTCTCCTGCGCCTTGACCGGCGCGCTGACCTCCAGGACCGACGGGCCCGCGCCGCCGCCGACGGTGGCCGGATCCTGCTTCGCGGCGGGAAGGGGCACTGGCTGACGTCCGTCCGCCGGGGCCGGATCGTTCCCGCCCGCGAGCAGCCAGCCCGCCGTCGCGAGCCCCGCGACCAGCGGGAGGGCGACCAGGCCGCGCATCGCCACGCCGTGCGCCCACGACTTCTTCCGGCTGGTTTCGGACGCGCTCGGCGCGGGCTCGGGCTCGGTCACGCCGTCCAGATTATTGGAGACCACCTCTGCGTAACGAGCGAACGCCTTGCACGTTAGGGGGACTCTCATATTCTGGACGAATGAGTGAGACGGGAGCGCTCGACGCCGGGCGTCTGAGCGCCGCGCTGTCCGGCCGGTACGCCGCGATCGAGGTCGTGGCGAGCACCGGGTCCACCAACGCCGACCTGCGGGAAGCCGCCGCGAAGGGGGCTGAAGACCGCACGGTGCTGATCGCCGAAGAGCAGACGGCCGGGGTCGGCCGCCGCGCCCGGCACTGGTCTTCGCCGAAGGGACCGGGCCTCTACGTCAGTGTGCTGCTGCGCCCGGGCGGCGTTCCGTTCGCCAATTTGGGTTCACTTTCCGTGGTCGCCGGGCTCGCGGTCCGGGAGATCGCCGAGGGACTGGGTGTCGACGCCGTCCTCAAGTGGCCGAACGACGTCCTCGCCGGCCCGGACCGCGCCAAATGCGCGGGCATCCTGGCGGAGGCCGTCGCCGGTGACGAGACCACGGTGATCCTCGGCATCGGCCTGAACGTGCTGCCGCTCGGCGAGAACGTCCCGGCCGGGCCCGGCGGTCTGCCCGCGACCTCGCTCGCCGAGCAGGGGGCGACGGAGACCGATCGCGCCGAGATCGCCGTCCGGCTGCTCACCGCGTTCGACGAGCTCGAACGCCGCTGGCGGCTCGCGGGCGGGTCGCTGGCCGAGGCCGGTCTGCTCGGGGATTACCGGCGGTACTGCGCCACGCTGGGCCAGGACGTCGAGGTCCAGCTGCCCGACGGTTCGGCGCTCACCGGCCGCGCCGCCGACATCGATCCCGCCGGCCAGCTCCAGGTCGACGTTCCCGGTGGTGAGCGGTACACGGTGTTCGCCGGAGACGTCGTCCACGTGCGGCCCGCCAAGGCCTGATCCGTGCGTCTCGATTTCCGGCGTCTCCTCTTCCGCCGGGACCGTTCGCCGGTACGGTGAGCTCACCAGCGCCGAACACACTTTGGGAGCGTCCGTCGTGGCCTATCCGGACGATTTGCTCAGCGAGAACGAGCACGTCGTGGTGCACAGTCACCCGCATTTCAAGATGCTGATCTTCCCGTTCCTCGCGCTGATCGTCACGCTCGGCGCGGGGATCTGGCTGGCCGTCATCGCGAAGGACGCGACGGCCCCGTGGGACCTGATCTCCGAGATCGCGATCGCCGCGGTCGGACTCGGTCTCGTCGTGTGGTTGTTCCTGGCGCCGTTCGTCCGGTGGCGCACGACGCATTTCATCGTCACCACGGACCGGTTGATCGCCCGCGAGGGTGTGCTCAAGCGGACCGGCATCGACATCCCGTTGTCGCGTATCAACAGCGTCCAGTTCGAGCACGGGCTGCTGGACCGCGTGTTCGGCTGCGGCACCCTGGTGATCGAGTCCGCTTCGGACGAACCGCTGAAGTTCGACGACATCCCCAAGGTCGAGCGCGTGCACACGGTCATCTACCGCGAAGTCAACGACAACCCGTACGACGACTTCGCGCCGGGACCGCAGCAGACCGAGCCGCTGCCGCCGCAGGGGCACCCGCCGCGCGGAAACAGGCGCCGCTGATGGGCACGCGAGAGCTGGGGCTGCCCGAGAAGGTCCCGTCCGTCCACTCCCTGCCGGAGCGGGTGACGATCTGGGAGGTCGGCCCGCGTGACGGTCTCCAGAACGAGAAGTCGATCGTCCCGGTCGAGGTCAAACTCGAATTCCTGGACAGGCTCGCCGATTCCGGGCTGACCACGCTCGAGGCGACCAGTTTCGTGAGCCCGAAATGGGTGCCGCAGCTGGCCGACGCCGAGCAGCTCCTTGCCGGGCTCGACCAGCGTGAGGGCGTCCGGTACCCGGTGCTCGTGCCGAACGAGCGCGGGCTGGACAGGGCGCTGGAGGCCGGCGTCTCGCATATCGCGATCTTCGCCAGCGCCACCGAGACCTTCGCCGAGAAGAACCTCAACTCGACGGTCGACGACCAGTTCGCGATGTTCGAGCCGGTCGTCATCAGGGCGCGGGCCGCGGGGCTGGACGTCCGCGGGTACGTGTCGATGTGCTTCGGCGACCCGTGGGAAGGCGCCGTCCCCGCCGCGCAGGTCGCCGGAGTGGGTAAACGGCTCCTGGACCTGGGCTGCTCGCAGCTCTCGCTCGGCGACACGATCGGTGTCGCCACCGCGGGCCAGGTCGAGACACTGATCGGGGAGTTCCCCGACGTCGACGCGCTGGCCGTCCATTTCCACGACACGTACGGCCAGGCGCTCGCGAACACGCTGGCGGCCCTCCGGTGCGGTGTGTCCACTGTGGACTCCTCGGCCGGTGGCCTCGGCGGCTGCCCGTACGCCGAATCGGCCACCGGGAACCTCGCGACCGAAGATCTCGTGTGGATGCTCGACGGTCTCGGTGTCGAAACCGGCGTCGATCTCGACGCGCTGGTGGCGACGAGCAAGTGGATGGCCGGGAAGCTCGGCAGGCCGAGTCCGTCGCGGGTGGTCAACGCGCTCGCCGGATGAGGTTCGCCGCGCTTTCGGGTATCCGCCGACGGGAACGCCGTCCGGCGCTAAGGTCGTAGCGCGTCCTGTCCGCTGCCTCCCCCGTTCACCGGTGGGAACCGATTCCTTGGGGGAGGTGCGGTGACCGATCCGAGCGAGGCCGGGACGGGCCCGATCCGGCTGCCCGTCGAGTACGACGCCCCGACACCGCCGCACGGGGCTCGCGCTCCGTACGCGCCTTCGCCGTGGCCGCCCGCGGTGGCGCCCTTGCGGGTGCCCTTCCCGGCGAAGCCCGCCGCCCCGCCGCCGATGGGGGCGTTGCGGACGGAACGGGAGAGCGTGATCGCGCTGTTCCTCGTGCACATGTTCCCCATCGGGCATCTTCCGGTCGCGATGGGGAAACCCGCGCGTCAGCTGCCGCTGCCCGACGGCGGTTCCGGCCCGCAGGACCATCCCGAGGCGGACGTGCTCGACGACCTGGACGCGTTGTCCCATGTCAGCAGCGGATTCCGGCGTTCGCCGACGACTCCGGCCGCGGTTCCGCCGCCGGAGCTGACCAGGGGGCACCATCCGTGGGGCGAAATGTCCGAAGAGGACTGGAAAGAGCGCTTCGTGACCGGAACGGGTTACCTGTGGCCGTCCGACGGCGATCCGGCGACGCCGACGATGCTCGAGGCCGGTACTCATCTCGACCGCTTCGGGGATCAGCACGGCCGGGTGTTCGCCGAGGACGCGACCCTGTTCCCCATGCGCTCGCTGCCGCCCGACCAGGTCGGTGTCTACCGGCGTTACCGCGTCGTCCGGCCGCTACCGGTCTGGCGCTCGGTGACCGCGGGATGGTTCGGCCAGCCGGGCGGCGGGGTGCGCTTCCGCACGGTGCTGGGCGCCGATGAACTCGTCACGCTGGGCTTCCTGGCGGACGTCACGGGGGAGGTTCGGTGAACACGGGGACGATCCTGCGGTGGCTGGCCGCGCTGGGCGTGCCGCCCGAAGTGGTCTCGGTCGGCGCGGAGGTGGACAACGCCTGGTGCCTCATGCGCACGGAGGAAGAGGGGGCCGAGCCCGCCTGGGAGGTCTTCTGGCGGGAGCAGGGCAACCGGTACGACTGGGCGCGGTTCACCAGCGAACAGGTCGCCTGCCACTACCTCTTCGGGCGTCTCGCGTGGTCGCAGGTCGCGCGCGGCGCCGTCGGGCTGCTGCCCGGCGCGCAGTGACCGCGTTCAGCGCTTCAGGACCGGGTCGTGAGGGCCGTGGGTTGCGATCTGGGTTCTCATTGAGGGGTGAGGCAAGGGGACGTGTTGCGAAAGCCACTTTCGCAACGTTGGAGGTGGGGAAAGCGGCTTTCGCAACGTCCGGAAACCGGTCGGCCCAGGTGGTAGTGAAGCGACATGCTCCGACGCCGTGAGCGTGCGTTCAGCGCTTCAGGATCGCCAAGACCTCATCGTGGAGCAGCCCGTTCGTCGAAAGCGCCGACCCGTTGTCGTAGCGCGCTTCGCCGTTCAGGTCGCTGAAGCGGCCACCGGCTTCGGTGACCAGCACCTGCGCCGCGGCGACGTCCCACGGGTTCACGATGCATTCCGCGGTGACGTCGAGCGCGCCCTCGGCGACCAGGCAGTGGTGCCAGAAATCGCCAAAAGCGCGGCTTTCCCAGCAAGCGTCGACGAGGTCGATGTACTTCTCGCGTGAGTGGTACTCCACCCACGAGTTCAGGTCCGTTGTGGACAGATAGGCGTCTTCGAGCGCCGCGACCTTCGACACCGAGATGCGGCGTTCCCCGGCGGAGTCGCTCATCCAGGCGCCGTCCCCGGCGGCGGCCCACCAGCGGCGGCCGAGCAGCGGTGCGCTGATCATGCCCACCACGGGGTCCCCGTCCTCGACCAGCGCGATCAGCGTCGCCCACACCGGGACGCCGCGCAGGAAGTTCTTGGTCCCGTCGATCGGGTCGAGCACCCAGGCCCGCCCGGTCGCGGCGGTGCCGCCGCGTTCCTCGCCGAGCACCGCGTCGTCCGGCCGGTCCGTGGCGAGGATCGCGCGGATGGCGTCCTCGACGGCGGTGTCCGCGTCGGTGACCGGCGTCCGGTCGGGTTTGCGTTCCACGGCCAGGTCGAGCGCGCGGAACCGGGCGGTGGTGATGGCGTCGGCGGCGTCGGCCAGCCGAGTGGCGAGTTCAAGATCATTCTCGTAGCCGGGCACGGTCACGATGGTTTCACGCCCGGCAGTCGTAGAGTTGGCCAGGTGAGCATGGTGCTACTCGCCGAGGACGACCCGGCCATCGCCGATCCGCTTTCCCGCGCACTCCAGCGGGAGGGGTACGAGGTGCGGGTCGTCGGTGACGGGCCCGCCGCCCTCGACGCGACCGAGAGCGACCGCGTGGATCTGCTGGTCCTCGATCTCGGCCTCCCGGGCATGGACGGGCTCGAGGTGTGCCGCCGCCTGCGCGCCAGCGGCACCGAGGTCCCGGTCCTGATGCTCACCGCGCGCACGGACGAGGTCGACTTCGTGGTCGGGCTCGACGCCGGCGCCGACGATTACGTCGCCAAGCCCTTCCGGCTGGCCGAGCTGCTGGCCCGTATCCGGGCGCTGCTCCGCCGCCGGGCGCCCGACGTGCTCGAAGCCGGGGGAGTGCGGATGGACCTCGGCGCCCGGATGGTCACCGTCGACCTGCACGAGGTGCAGCTGGCGAACAAGGAGTTCGAGCTGCTCCGGGTGCTGATGAGCCGCGCCGGCCAGGTGGTCAGCCGCGACGAGATCCTCGCCGAGGTCTGGAACGACCTCGAATCGAAGACCTCGAAGACCCTCGACATGCACATGTCGTGGCTTCGCCGGAAGCTCGCCATCGCCGCCGACGAGGCGGCAGGCCGCGCGGGCAAACCCGGCGGGAACGGCGACGGCGAACGGCGGATCGCCACGGTCCGCGGCGTCGGCTTCCGCTTCAACGCGGAATAGCATGCGCCGCCGCATCCTCCTGGCGATCCTGCTCGCCGTCGCGGTCACCGCCGCGGTGCTGGGCATCCCGCTGGGGATCACCGCGTGGCAGCTGGTCGAGAACCTCAACCGCGAGAACCTCGCGTCCTCGGCCCGCGGGATCGCGGCGACGCTGGACAACGAGATCGCCGTCGGCCAGCCGATCAACCTCGACCTGGTCCGGGTCGCCGTGCCGCAGGGCGGTCTGCTGACCGTCCGCGCGCAAGGGCAGATCGAGAAACGCTACGGCTCGGACCCCGGCTCGGACGTGGTGTCCGAGCGGGCCCCGATCGCGTTGCACGGCGAGGTCGAGCTGTCCGTGCCCGCCGGGCCGATGCGCACCCGCCAGACCCAGGTGACGTTGCTGGTGGTGCTGCTGGTCGTGTTGTCGGTCGGCACCGGCACGGTGGTCGCGACGGTGACCGCGCGCAGGCTCGCGAAACCGCTGAGACACGTCGCGGATCGCGCGGTCAAACTCGGCGGCGGGGATTTCCGGCCGGATCCGAAGCGCTACGGCGTCGGCGAGCTCGACATGGTCGCCGAAGCGCTCGACGCGTCCGGCTCGGCGCTCGCACAGCTCGTCCAGCGGGAACGGCAGCTCGTCGGCGACGTCTCGCATCAGCTGCGGAGCCGGTTGACCGCGTTGCAGCTGCGGCTCGAACCGCTGACCGTCCATTCCGACAAGGACGTCGTCGACGAGGCGAAGGCCGCGCAGGAACAGGCGGACCGGCTCGCCGAAGCACTCGACGAGCTGCTGGCCGCCGCGCGGGCGGCGCGGGAGGTCGGCGCGGAACCGGTGAACCTGGCGGAAGTGCTCCCCGAGGTCTCCGAAGAGTGGCGACAGCTGCTTCGCGCCGAGGGCAGGCATCTGCGGATCCGTGTCTCCGAAGGGCTGAGGGCGAGGGCGACGCCCGGCCGCTTGCGCGAGGTCGTCGGCGTCCTGCTCGACAACGCGCTGCGCCACGGTGCGGGAACGGTCACGCTCGCCGCCCGGCGCGGCGACACGGAAGGCACCGTCGTCGTCGAGGTCGCCGACACCGGCTCGGGGGTGCCCGACGAGCTGGCGCCGCACATCTTCGAACGCGGATTCTCCGGCGGCGGATCGACCGGCGTCGGTCTCGCGCTCGCGCGAGCGCTGATCGAGGCCGACGGGGGCAGGCTGGAGCTGTCGAGCAAGCAGCCGGCGGTGTTCAGCCTCTTCCTCAAGGTGCCCCGGCCGGGTGATGTGGCCGAAGTACGGTGGCCGGCCGAGCGGGTCCCTCGCTAAGTGCCGCCCCAAGAACGTCCCGATCGGGCAAGGCCGCGGCGGCGCGGCGACTTACCGTCGGGGGTGTGCATGCGTCGGCGTTCCGGTACCGCCCACCGGTGAGTCCGGTGGCCGCGGCGACCCTGGAGATCGGCAAGGTGGCGATCACCGTGCGGTTGTCCTTCGACGGCGCGCTGTACGCGTGCCGCCGTCCTCCCGGCGTGGTGGAGCGGATGGAGGCCGAAGCCCTCGACCTGCTCTCCAAAGGCCTGTTCGTCAGCGGGATCGACACCCCGGTCGCGACCGTCACCGGGGCGGCGGGCCATCGGTTCGTCCAGCAGAGCGCCGAGTTCGAGCCGCCGGACGGCAGGCTCTACCGGGGCATGTGCGGGGTCGGCGTCAGCCGGAACGGGCTGACCCTGACCGGCATCCTCGGCTACCGCCTCGAAGTCCGCGCGGAGTGGGCGAGACGGGCGGGTGACTGCGGCCCGCCGGGGAACGCCGCCGAATGGTGCGACCTCTTCGGCGGGGAGCTGGCGTCCATCGGCGGTGTGGTCCTGCGCCGGTCGTCGGTGCTCAGTCTCGGTACTCCGCCGTGATCGTGACGACGAACGCCGCACGGGCCGGCATGCCGAGGCTGACCCACAGCCCCGTCGGATCGGTCTCCTCCAGGGTGATCGGCAACGGCTGCTCGCCGACCACGAGGAATTCCGTCCCGATCAGGACCCCCAGCGACCGGTCGAGCAGCGTGTGTTCGTCGCGGACCTTGTCCGCCCGCGCCGTGACCAAATAGGACAGTCGGCACCGCTTCGCCCGCACGGCGCCGGTTCCCGGGCCGGCGCCGTGCAGGGCGAAGAGGAACAGATCGACGCTCGACACCCGCGTCTCGGTCTGCCAGGTCGGTTTCGGCGGATCGAGCCGAACCACCGTCCCCTCCGGCAGATGGGGCGCGATGAGCCGGCACAACGCCTCGTCGACCTGGCTGATCACGGGGTCAGATCAATCCCTCACGCAGTGCGTAAGCCACCGCGTGCGAGCGGTTCCGGAGCTGGAACCGGTTGGTCACGTCGTGCAGGATGCTCTTCACCGTGCGCTGCGAATAGCAGAGCTGGTCGGCGATCTCCTGCGTCGAGAACCCCGACGCGACCAGCTTGAGCACCTCGGTCTCCCGGTTGCTCATCCCACCGAGGTGCAGGCCGCGCGGCTGCAGCACCTGACGCTGCAGCCGTGAGACCCGGTGCAGCAGCCTGCCGAGCAGGTCGGGCGGCAGCGCGCCCTCCCCGGCCGCGGCCGCCTTGATCAGCCGGACCAGGACGTCGGCGCCCGCCTCGGAACGGCGGGCGACGGCGCAGACGCCGTGTTCGATGGCGCTGAGGATCTCGTTGTCGTCGACTTCACCCGCGATGAGCACGATGCGGGTGAACCCCTGGTGGTGCAAGGCGGACAGCAGTTGCGTCATCGCCTCGTCGAGGCGATCGGTGACCAGGAGGGCCACCATGGTCGGGTCGGCGGTCTCCCCGTCCACCAGCCAGACGTCGTCACGGGAGCGGAGCGTCATGCAGACGCCGTTGTGCAGGATCGGATCGGTCGCGCGGACGACCACCGGTGTCCGGTTCGGTTCGAACATGTGATTCCCATTCCCCTCGAACAGTGCGAGGGCCCCACCCCTCGCGCTACTCACCCTGCCGGGTGAGGTGTCCCGAGCGCATGGGACTCCGGTCCCGGAATTGCCCGAAAAGCCGCCCTTATCGGGGTCGCTTTTTCAGCGACCCAGCCCCGCTTCGCGAGCGCGCACGATCGCCTCGGCGCGATCCGCGACGTGAAGCTTGCTGAAGACGTTCGAAATATGGTTCCGCACCGTCTTCGGGCTGAGACACAGAGTGCTGGCGATGACCGTGTTGCTGTGCCCGCCCGCGATGAGCGAGAGGACCTCTCGTTCGCGGACGGTGAGTTCCGGGAACACCGTGTCCGTGGCCGGTTGAGTGTGGTTGAAGAAGCCGAGAACCCGCGTCGCGATGTCGGGCCCGAAGATGGCTTCGCGCCTCGCGACGGCGTGAACCGCGCGGATGATTTCGTCGGGTTCCGCGTCTTTCAGCAGATATCCGCGGGCTCCGGCCCGCATCGCGGAGAAAACGGATTCGCTTTCGTCGGCCATCGTCAGCATGAGCACGCCGACGCCGGGCCGTTCGGCGACGATGTGCCGGGTCGCTTCGGCGCCGCTGATGTCGGGTAAATGCAGGTCCATGACCACGACGTCGGGCGTGAGTGCGCTCGCCGCGCTGATCGCGTGCGCGCCGCTCGCGGCCTCGCCGACCACGTCGATCAGCGGTTCGTTGTCGAGCAGTGTGCAGACCCCGAACCGGAACAGCGGATGGTCGTCGACCACGAGCACGCGAAGACGTTCGTTCATACGGTTCCCCCTGTCTCCCCGACGCGGCACGTTAAGCGAGAGGGCCGGTCACGAACAATGCGAGGTCCGGACAGCGGACCGGCGAGAATTAAACGCCTGATGAGTATCGCGTATCCCGGTGACTCACCCAACCCATTAACCCTTTCGGCCCACGTTCGGGTCTCAAGTCCGTGAAGGCCTCCTTGAGGGACTCTGGGTCCCTCAAGGAGGCCTTCACGGACTGCGCCTCAGCCCGAGTGGTAGCAAAGGTCCCTCGCTCCCTCCCGGTGCGCGTGGCTGCGAGGGCCGGGAACCAAGCCTGTGTTTGAAGCACGTGAAGGCCCCCTTCATTGCGTCTAGCGCAGTGAAGGGGGCCTTCACGGACTGAGCTAACCGGTCAAATTGACAGCAAACGGACAATTAGGCGCGCCTAGTGTCCTTTGTGGACGATCGGCGATGCGAGTGGTAGCAAAGGTCCCTTGCTCCCCTTCCGCAGGTCAGGCGAAGGTGGCGGCGTGCTCGCGAACCCAGTCCGCGAACGTCAGCGGCGCCCGGCCGAGGAGTTCGCGAACGGTGCCGAACACGATCTCCTCCTTCCCGGCGGACTGCCGTTTGAGTTCGAAGATCCCGTCGACGGCCGAAGCGGGCCAGCCGTGCCCGAGCATCCGGGCGCGCGAAGCGGCTTCGGGCTCTTCGACGTAGGTCAACCGCCGCTCGAGCGTGTCACCGAGGATCTCGACCTGCCGCCGCGTCGTGAGCGCTTCGCCGCCGGTGATCGGATAGGTCTTGCCCGCGTGCCCGTCACCGGTCAGCACGGTCGCGGCGACCTCGGCGATGTCGCGGACGTGCACCAGCGCGGACGCCGGATCGCCTTCGGGAACGCGGATGACCCCGTCACCGCGCACGGCGTGCAGCCAAGCGAACCGGTTGTCCATGAACGTGCCGGGGCGCAGGATCGTCCAGGCCGGCCCGGCTTCGCGCACGGCCCGCTCGGCCTCGGCGTGCACGAGGGAGACCGGGTCGGTCTGTCCGAAGTGGACCCCGGTGGTGGAGAGCTTGACGACGTGCGAGACGCCGCCGGCGGCCTTGAGCACGGCTTGTTCCTGGGCGAGCGGGTCCGAGCCGTGGCCGGATGTCAGGACGAACACGCGCTCGACGCCGTCGAGCAGCGCGGGGTCGAAGGCGTCGAGGTCGCCGGCGGCGACCTCGGCACGCGGATCGATCCGGGCGCGGGAGGGATCGCGCGTCAGAGCGCGGACTCGAGCGCCCCTGTCCAGCAGTGCGGGAACGAGTTCACGGCCGATTTTGCCGGTGGAACCGAGAACGAGGATCATCGGAAGACTCCTTAGTGGTTGCGCCGCAACGAAACGCGCGGCAGGAAGAGGGAAGCGGCGAGGCCGACCGTCAAGGCGGGGACCATCACCCAGAACACGCCGTTGAGCGCGGAGGAGTAACCGGCCGGACTGTCGTCGGTGAAGGCGTTCGTGAACATCGCGCCGAAAACGATCAGCCCGGCCGTGGTGCCGAGGGAACGCAGGAAGCCGACGGTCGCCGAAACCGCGCCGAGATCGGTCCTGGCGACGTTCTGCTGGGCCGCCATGGAAAGCACCTGCATGTTGAGCCCGGCGGCCGCGCCGAACACGACGAGATAGGCGACGACGAGCGGCAACGGCGTCGTTTCGTCCATTGTGGACATAGCGAGCGCGGCGGCGAGGCCGAGGGTCATGCTGAGGATCGGCGCCCAGCGGTAGGCGCCGGTCCTGGCGATGATCCGGCCCGCGACCATCGACGACGCGGCGACCGCGAGCGTCATGGGCAGCAGCAGGAGCCCGGCTTCGGAAGGTCCGGCGCCACCAGCGGTCTGCAGGAAGAGCGCCAGGTAGTTGACGGAACCGAGGAAGACGAACCCGGCCGCGGCACTGGCCAGCACGCTCAGGCTGAACATCCGGGAGCGGAACAGCCGGAGCGGGACGACCGGTTCGGCCGCGCGGCGCTCGATGAGCAGGAAGGCGGCGAGCAGCACCGCGCCGATCGACGTCGACAGGGGAGTCGCCAGCGTCAGGCCGACGATCGCGCCGGACAGGACGACGATGCCCGCGAAGTCGAACGGTGCGGCCGTCCGGCGTCGTTCGAGCCGCAGGAACCGTGCGACGGCAGCGAACGCGACCAGGCCGATCGGCACGTTGAGGCCGAAGATCGACCGCCAGCCCGCGAGGTCGGTCAGGACGCCGCCGACGACAGGACCCGCCAGCGAGGACCCGGCGAAGCAGATCGAGAACCAGGCGAAGTAGCGGGCGCCTTCGCGGCCGGGGAACAGTTCGCCGATGATCGCGGCGACCGCGACGAACAGGCCGCCGGAGCCGATGCCCTGCAGGACGCGGGCGGCGATCAGCAGCGGCATCGTCGGCGCGAGGGCGCAGGCCAGTGAGCCGAGGACGAACAGCGCGATCGCGACGAGGACGACGCGCTTGCGGCCGAAGAGATCGCCGAGTTTTCCGTAGACGGGCGCGCTGACGCTGCCCGCCAGCAGGTAGGACGTGGTCACCCAGGCGAATGACGTGGCTCCGCCGAGCTCGCCGACCATGCGCGGCAGGGCGGTCGCGACGACCTGGGCGTCGAGCATCGCCAGGAACACGGCGGCGAAGAGCCCGACGAGGGCAAGGGTGTTTCGGGCGCGCGGAGGCGCGCCGAGAGTGGGGCTCAAGAAAGAGATCCGTTCACTGGAAGAAACGAGGGAACGCGAGGGACGCGGAGCAGCACTCCGGATCCCCGCCAAGACGGGAAAAGGCTCAACCGTCATCCGAACCGGATGCGGTCCTCTTCGCGCTTGGCGATCACCTCGAATTCGTCCCGCTCGACCGTACGAACCCGGCCGGCGTCATCAGTGAAGGAACGTTGACATGGATGACCTTAAACAATCACATGTCTTTTGACAAGTGTTTCAGTGGAGCGGAACGACGTCGTCGTCCGGCTCGTCGCTGTCCCGGCGGCGTTTGCCCAGCTCATCCGGGAAGACCCACTTCTTGAAACCCCAGAAGCGGAAGAACATCGCCAGCAGCATGCCGATGATCGACCCGCTCGTGAAGTCCGCGAACTCCTGGACGAACCGCGTCACGTGCGGCACTTCGAGATCGAAGATGTAGCGCGACGTGTAGAGCGGGATCAGGTTGACCACCACGGCGATACCGCTGATCACGAAGAAGAGCGCCGCCTCGTGATGCCGCTCGCGGCCGCCGCGGGTGCGGAAGGACCACTCGCGGTTGAGTATGTAGGACACGATCGTCGCGACGATGATCGCGATGGCCTTCGCCGTGGTCGGCTTCGACTCCAGCACGCTGAGTTTCAGCAGGTACCAGACGCCGTTGTCGACCAGGAACGTCGTGCCGCCCACGATCGCGAACTTCAACAGCTCGCGGTGCTTGATCAGCACGGATCGGAGCGGCTCGGGCGTCCTGGAGAGGACGGATTCGACCACGGTCACCAGATCAGTCTAATTCGCGTCGCCCGTCGAACGGGTCGGCAGGGGATGGACAGCGCGGTATATGACGCTTTGGGCGTTTCGGCGCGTGGGTCGTGAGTGGCGATTCGGGTTAGANNCGCCACTCACGACCCACGGGACCGGGGGAGCAAGGGACCTTTGCTACCACTTGGCAGGTCAGGCGGCGGAATCGTCCGGAATGCCGGAAATCTCCCGCCCGCCGCCCCGCAGCAGCCGCGGCCGCGCGCCGGCCTCCGGGAAGACCCACTTCTTGAACGACCACCACCGGAACGCCGTACCGAGCAGGGTCCCGACGAGCACCCCGCTGACGAAGTCGGCGACCTCCTGGGTCAGCAGCGAGACATGCGGTTGCTCCAGCTCGAACACGTACCGCGAAACCAGCTGCGGCAGCGCGTTGAGGCCGAGCGCGATCGCGCTGAGCAGGAAGAACAGCGCCGCTTCGTGCGCGCGCTCACGTCCGCCGCGGGTGCGAAAGGACCATTCGCGGTTCGCGACGTACGAGAAGACGGTCGCCACCAGCACGCCGATGATCAGCGCGGTCACCGGTTTGTCGGTCAGCACGGTGAACTTCAGCCCGTAGGTGATCGTCATCGTGATGACGAAACTCGCGCCCCCGACCAGGACGAACCGCAGCAGTTCGCGATGCTTCGCCGGCATGCGGGCGACGCTACTGGAAAACGCGGTCGACCACTCCGTTGGGCCGCGTGGACGGCTTGGACTTGCCGGGTTGCGGCGGCGCGCTCGTGGTCGTCGTCGGCTGGGCCGGCTCTTGCTGCACAGGCTGCGAAGG
Source organism: Amycolatopsis keratiniphila subsp. keratiniphila (assembly GCF_001620365.2). GTDB lineage: Bacteria > Actinomycetota > Actinomycetes > Mycobacteriales > Pseudonocardiaceae > Amycolatopsis > Amycolatopsis keratiniphila. The sequence goes on along the minus strand of NZ_LQMT02000025.1, from coordinate 186,567 downwards.
CGTCACGGCCGGCGAAGGCTTCTTCGTCGGAACAGGCCATCCAGGACGCCCAGGCTTCGTCGTGTCCGGAGGAGCCGAAGGCTTCGAAGTAACCGAAGGCAGCGAAGGCACCGTGGTCGGCGGGAGCAGCGCGTTGTCGTCACACCAGTGGCGCCAGCAGTCGAAGTAGACCCGCGCGGGATCGGCCTTCGCGGAGCCGAGAGTGGCGTTCACCGTCACCGGGACGCTCTCCGGCGGGCGGCCCTTCAGCCGGACCCACAGGCTCGCCTGGCGTCCCGGCTTCAGAGAGCCGCGCGAAGTGCACGACGCGCCTTCGCCGGTCGGCGTGCACGGGATGCCGGACACGCTCCACGAGTTGAGCACGCGGTGATCGAGCGTGATCGTGACCGGCTTGGTCGACTCGCCCGTGTTCGTCACGCGGATCATCACCAGCGGATTGCGGTTCCACGGGAAGGCGGACAGGTCGTCGCTCTTGGCCGTCAGGGTGAGGTCGTCCCGCGGTGGCTTCGGTTCCGGCGGCTTCGGCCGTGGCGGCACCTTGACCTGTACCTCGACCCGGACGTTGATCCGCGCGCCGGCCGTGACCGAGCCGGTCACCACGCTGCCGTCCCTGGCCGTCTCGTCCGCGAGCAGCCGGAACGTCAGCACCGCGGACTGGCCCGGTTCGAGGCCGGTACCGGTCCGGCAGGTCACCGTGCCGGTGCCACCGGGGCAGCTCACCGCGATCGTGGCCGGCGCTTGCTGCCGGAAGCCGCCGGCGCCCATCGCGCCGCCACCTCCGGCGGGAACGGCCCGCACACCCTGCGGAAGATTCAGGGAGACCGCCACCGGCTCGGACTTCGATCCACCGTTGTTGCGCACGGTGATCGGCAGGTTGGCCGGTTCGCCGGGCTTGAGCTGGACACCATCGGGCGGGGTCGACGCCGTCATCGTCGGAGACGCCGGGTTCGACGGAGAAGGACCGGGTGTCGGAGCCGGAGCAGGGGGCTGGGCCGGAGGTGGCGCCTGCTGAGCGGGCGGCACGGGCTGCTGCCCCGGCGGGGCGGCGGGCGGCCCCGGGGGAGGGGGCGGGGGCGGAGCGGTCGGCGGCGCGACGGCGGGCGGAGGGACCGCCGCGGCGGCCGGGATCTCCTGGGTGCCGCCACCGGCGGCGAGCGCCACCGCGACGGCGGCGACGATGGCCGCACTCGATCCGGCCACGCCGGCGAACTGGCGCGGTCCGGCCGCGGCGGCACCGGCGGCGCCGCCCGAGGTCGAACCCGCGGCGGCGGCCGTCGCGGCCGCGGTGACCGCGCCCGCCTTGCCCGCCCCGGTCGTCGCCAGTTATCCGAGAGCCGCGCCACCGAGCACGATCGGCGCGATGATCCCGCGCAGACCGGTGTTGACGTCGGCCAGTTCCGCGGCCAGCGCGCGGCATTTCTCGCATTCGTCCAGGTGGCTCTCCACCTGGGCGCGTTCGCGTTTGGACAGCCCGTCGCGGGTCCACGCGCCGAGCTTGTCCGCACTCGCGCGGCAACGTTCGGCGGAGTTCTCGGCCAGGTGGACCTGCAGATAGGCCTGCCGCAGGCCTTCACGCGCCCGGTACGCGAGCGCGGAGACACCGTTCGCGGTCAGCCCCAGCAGCGGCGCGACCTCGGCGGGCGTCTGCCCTTCGATCTCGGTGTGCCACAGCACCGCCTGCCACCGCTCGGGCAGCCGGGCGAACGCCTTCGCGGCGAGCGTGCGCTCGAGCCCGGCGACGGCGGTGTCGGAGAAGGGGACAGTCAGCGCTTCGCCGACGGCACCGCCGACGTCGGACATGTCCTCGTTCAGGTCGACGCGCTTGTCCTTGCGCGTCTTGTCGTAGGCGGTGTGCCGGAGCGCGGTCAGCAGGTACGCGCGGAACGCGGCGTCGGGGCCTTTGCCACCGCGCAGCGTGTCCAGCACCTTCGCGAAGGCTTCCGAAACGAGGTCGTCGGCCTCGGAACTGGAGCGGGCGAGCTGGCGTGCGAGGTTGTGCGCCGCGCCGGCGTGGCGCTCGTAAAGGGTTCCGTAAGACGCGATCTTCCCGTCACGCACCTCGGCGATCAGCTCGGCGTCACTCTTACCGGAGAGATCGGCGGGAACGGTGGACACGGGGCTCCTTCATCTGCTGGTTCGGCGGGTCTACTGTCTTAAACGCCCGAACCCGCTCAGTGTGACGGACTGGGCGACGCACGTCACCTCGCGGTCCCTTCGATGACCCGGAGGGCGCAACGCCATCACCCGGGACGGGTTACCGAAGAGTTCGGAAAGATCCTTGAAAAACGCCGTCACGCGCGGCGTGGACGGGCGTCCCCACCGTGAAGCGATCGCAAGATCGAAAAGATCGGAACGGAAAGGGGCGGTGGGCAGTGGACGTACCGGCCACCGGTGCGCCGTCCGGGGGATCCGACGGGCAAGCCGCCTGGAACCGGTTCGAACGAGATCGCACGCTCCGCGCACTGCGGGCCCGCTGGCGGACGGCCAGCCTGGCCGCGGGCTGGCGTTTCCCCAGCGACTGGGGCCTGCCCGAGGTCGATGCCGTCTGCGCGGCGGTGATCAAGAACGGCCGGGTCGCTCCCGCGGAAGTGGCGGAGACCGCCCTCGCGGGGCTGGGCCGGGCACGGGCCGCCGCGGGCGCTGGACTGGCCGAGACGCTCGCCGACCTCGCGGCGTTGCACGCCGTGCTCGCCGACCCGGACGCGGTGGACGGTTTCCTCGCTCCGGATGTCGATTCCACGCCTTCCCGCTTACTCCGGGTGACGGCGCTGGCCTGGGCGGACGTCGCGACCGACCAGCTGGTGAACACCGAGGTCACCGAACCCCTCACCGGCCTGCCCACCGCCGCCTATCTGAGGACCCGGTTGAGTGAGCTGTACCGCCAGGCCCGCCGCGACGAGCGGCCGGTCGCGGAGGCGCACACGCTGCTCGTGGTCTCGATGGACTTCAGTTCCGTCGCGGGCTGGCCCCGGCTCACCGGGATGATCCTGGTCGCGGACGCGTTGAAGCAGGTGTTCGACGGCGGGGAGAGCGTCGCCTCGATCGGGCCGTCCGTCGCGGGCGCCCTCGTGCCGAAGGACGTGAGGCTCGCTTCGTCCGGCGTCGCGCTGCGAAGGGCGCTCAACGAGCGGCTTTCGGTGGACGCGCAATTGCGTGACACCGGCCGTCCGCAGATTTCCGCGGTCCGGCTCCCGGCGACCTACGACCTGGCGTGCGATCTGCTCGGCAGTCTCGCGCGTTCCTGACGCCGGGTACCGCAAGAGGTTCTCCAGGTCACGGCCGACCCTGTCGACCAGGCACTACCCGGTTCATGATTTCCTGTTCGCGTGACCCGGACTGTTCCCGCCGACGCCAACGGCGATGTTTCGGCGAGCCGACCGCAACACCGTCTGTCGCTGCGGAAGTCGCTCGCCCGCTTGTCCGTCCGGCCGAGATCGATCCTCATCCTCTCGGTGATCCCGCTGGTCGCGATCGGTTTCGGCATCTGGGGATGGCAGCACGACTGGGTGCTCGGCGTGGACAGCGCGGTGTACCGCGCGGGTGCCGAGACGCTGCTGAACGGCGACCCGCTGTACGACGCGAACACCCTTCCGGTGGAGCCGTGGTGGGCGCTGCTGCCGTTCACCTACCCGCCCACTGCCGCGCTGCTGTTCATCCCGCTCGCGATCGTCCCGACGCAGGTCGCCTGGGGGCTCCTGACCGCGGTTTCGCTGCTCGCGCTGGCCCTGTGCGTCCGCATCGCCATCGGCGCGCTCCCGAAGCCCTCGACCGACGGTCCCCGCTGGTGGGCCTCGCCCGCCCGGTCGACGATCGCGTTCTTCCTGGTCTTCCTCGGCCTCGAGCCGGTGTGGCGCACGATCTTCCTCGGCCAGATCAACATCATCCTGATGGCGCTGGTGATGCTCGACATCCTGGTCATCGGGGCCAGGGGCAGCCGCTGGGGCGGCGTGCTCGTCGGCGTCGCGGCCGCCGTCAAGCTCACCCCGATCGTGTTCCTGGGGCATCTGTTCATCACCGGCCGCCGGATGGACGCCGTGCGCGGGCTCGTCACGTTCGTCGTGATGCAGGGCCTGATGTTCCTGATCATCCCGCACGACGCGGCCCGGTACTGGACCTACACGCTGCCCGACACCGGCCGGATCGGCCCGGTGCACTGGGCGGGCAACCAGTCGCTGAACGCGCTGATGAACCGCTTCACCGAGCTCGCGCCCTGGGCGTCGAAGGCGGCGATGGGGATCGGCGCGCTGCTCGCGATCCCGGCGATCTGGCTGGTGCTGCGCTTCCACCGCAAGGGCCAGGCGCTCGCGGCGATGCTGGTGACCGCGTTCTGGATCCTGCTGATCTCGCCGATCTCCTGGACCCACCACTGGGTGTGGGTGGCGCCGCTGGTCGTCCTGCTGGTCTCGCGCCTGCCGAAGACCACGCCCGCCACCGCGTGGAAACGCTGGCTCGGCACCTTCGCGGTGTTCTTCGTCTTCATCAGCTGTGTGCTGCTGATCCTGCCGAACGGCCGCAACGTCGAGCTGCACTGGAAGGTGTGGCAGAACATCCTCGGCAGCGCGTACATCTTAATGCCGTTGGTGCTGGCGCTCGCGCTCGCCGGACGCTGGTGGTACCTGCGGCGGAAGCAGGGCACGGGGGACACCGGAAAGCATGCTGAAGTCACGTCCGGCGGCTGAGGCCCGGCTCGTCGGGATCACGCTGGCGGGCGTGCTCGCGCTGGCGATGTTCACGCTGGGTGTCGTCGCTTGGCTCGGCGAATGGCACCTCGGCGCGGACAGCGCCGTCTACCGTGCCGGCGCCCTCACGCTGCTGAAGGGCGAACCGCTCTACACTCGCGAGGCGCTGACGACCTTGCCGCCGTGGGTGCTGCTGCCGTTCACCTACACCCCGGCCGCGGCGCCGCTGTTCCTGCCGCTCGCGATCGTGCCGGCCGGGCTGACCTGGGGCGTCGTCGGCGCTCTGTCGTTGGTCTGCCTCAGCGTCGTGATCTCCGTGGTCGCCCGCGCCTGCGGCGCCCCGCTCACCCGATGGTGGGTGCTGCCGCTGGCCACGGCGGGCGCGCTGGCGCTGGAACCGGTCTGGAAGACGATCTTCCTCGGGCAGATCAACCTCATCCTGATGGCGCTGATCGTCCTCGACGTCCTGGTGCTTTCGGCACGCGGTTCGCGCTGGGCAGGCGTACTGATCGGGATCTCGGCCGCGATCAAGCTGACGCCGCTGATCTTCGTACCGCATCTGCTGTTCACCGGCCGCTGGAAGGACGCGCTGCGGGCGCTCGGCACGTTCGCCGGGCTCGAAGCCGTGATGTTCGCGGTGATCCCCGGTGACGCCGTCCGGTTCTGGACCGAGTCGGCGACCGATCCCAGCCGGGTCGGCTCCGTGCACTGGATCTTCAACCAGTCGCTCAACGGGCTGGTGAACCGCGCTTCGGAACTCGCGTCGTGGTCACTGGCGGTGGCCATCGCCGTCGCCGCCGTCCTGGCCGTTCCCGCCGTCTGGCTGGTCGTGCGCCTGCATCGCCGCGGCGACCCGGTCGGTGCGCTGCTGGTGACCGCCTTCTACGGGCTGTTGCTCTCGCCGGTGTCGTGGTCACACCACTGGGTGTGGACGGTGCCGCTGCTCGTCCTGCTCGTCGTCCGCCGGGCATGGGTTCCGGCCGCGGGCGTCGCGGTGCTGTTCGCGAGCGGCGTGATCATGTTCGTGCCCAACGGCGGGGACACCGAGTTCGGCTGGGGGCTGGGCTGGTCGCTGCTCGGCAACGTCTACGTCCTCACCGCTGCGATCGCCATCACAGGCCTGGCCGTGCGGGAGCTGCGACGCGGGTCCGCCCAGGTCGCGGCGGTGGCGGCCAAGTAATCTCTGCGTCGTTATGGACAAACGAACCGGTCTTCCGATCGTGGGCATGGTGGGCGGCGGACAGCTGGCCAGGATGACCCACCAGGCGGCGATCTCCCTCGGCCAGTCCCTGCGCGTGCTCGCCGCCGGGGAGAACGAATCCGCCGGCCTCGTCGCGGGCGAGGTCGTGCAGGGGCACCACACCGACCTCGAAGCGCTGCGCTCGTTCGCCGCCGGGGTCGATGTGCTGACCTTCGACCACGAACACGTTCCCGGCGAGCATCTGCTGACGCTCGCGATGGAAGGCGTCACCATCCGGCCGGATCCGGCCGCGTTGTCGATGGCGCAGAACAAGCTCGTCATGCGCGAGATGATGGCCGGGCTCGAGATTCCCGGCCCCGCCTTCGCCGAAGTGTCCTCTGTGGACGATGTGCTCGCCTTCGGCGACAAGCACTCGTGGCCGGTCGTGCTCAAGGCGGCGCAAGGCGGCTACGACGGCCGCGGCGTCTGGATGCTCGACACCGCGCAGCACGCCCGCGAGACCGTCCCCGAACTGCTCGACGCCGGAACCCCCTTGCTGGTCGAGGAAAAGGTCGTCATGCGGCGCGAACTGTCCGCGCTCGTGGCCCGGTCCCCGTTCGGGCAGGGCGCGGCGTGGCCGGTGGTGGAGACCGTGCAGTCCGGCGGGATCAACACCGAGGTGCTCGCCCCGGCCCCGGGGCTGAGCCTCGAGCGCACGCAGGAGGCGCAGGACCTGGCGCTGCGGATCGCCGCGACGCTGAACGTGACCGGCCTGCTCGCCGTCGAGCTGTTCGAGACCGACGAAGGCCTGCTGGTCAACGAACTCGCGATGCGCCCGCACAACTCGGGCCACTGGACCCAGGACGGTTCGAAGACCTCGCAGTTCGAGCAGCACCTGCGTGCCGTTCTCGACTACCCGCTCGGCGTGACCGACCTGATCGCCCCCGCCTGCGTGATGGCGAACGTCCTCGGCGCGCCCGAGACGCCGGAGATGGGCCCGGACGAGCGGCTGCACCACCTGTTCGCGCGGTACCCGGACATCCGCGTTCACCTGTACGGCAAGGGAGAGCGCCCGGGCCGCAAACTCGGCCACGTCAACCTCGTCGGCGAACGCATGGAGGAGCTGCGCGACCGCGCGCTGCTCGCCGCGCACTGGCTTTCCCACGCCGTCTGGCTCGACGGCTACGAGATCCACTAGGAGTAACTGAGTATGTCGCCGCAGGTTGGCCTGATCATGGGCAGCGATTCGGACTGGCCGACGATGGAAGCGGCCGGGCAGGCGCTGGCCGAGTTCGGCATCGGATACGAAGTCGGCGTCTACTCGGCGCACCGCACTCCGCAGCGGATGCTCGACTACGCGACGTCGGCCGCCTCGCGCGGTGTGCGCGTGATCATCGCGGGCGCGGGCGGTGCCGCGCACCTGCCGGGCATGGTCGCTTCGGCGACCGTGCTGCCGGTGATCGGGGTGCCGGTGCCGCTGAAGTACCTCGACGGCATGGACTCGCTGCTCTCGATCGTGCAGATGCCCGCCGGTGTCCCGGTCGCGACGGTCTCCGTCGGCGGGGCGCGCAACGCGGGGCTGCTCGCGGTGCGCATCCTCGCCGCGTCCGATGTGGAGCTTCAGGCGAAAATGGCGCGGTTCCAGGCGGATCTGGAGCAGCTGGTGCTGGACAAGGACGCCGCGCTGCGGAAACGCGTCGAAGGCTGAATCCGCGCTATTTCCTCCTCTGAATGCGGTGGTTCGCCATCGAACCAACACCAGCAGTTGACTCCTTGGAACCCTGCTTGCGGGCGTGAGTCGTCACAGTAAAGTGTCGTGCGGGCACTGCTGGTCAGAATGGCCGGCGGTGGGGGGAGCAGGTGATACAGGAGTGTTTCGGGATCAGGCGCGGGTGATGGAAGCACGTCTCACCAAGTTTGTGGCCATCGCCGTACTCGCGGCGGCTGTGCTCATGGGCGGGTGCGGTCCGGGCAAGCCTGACCCGTTGCTCAAGGAACGGCCGACGCCGGCCAAAGCGGGAGGCGCGATCCCGGTTACGCCGGTCGAGCAGCCCATTGATCTCGCGTCTTTTCGAGCAGACCCTTGCAGCGCGCTGAAACGCGAGGATATCGCCGCGCTGGTCATCGATCCGCCGGATCGAGTCAAGCCCAGCCGGGCGGATCCTCCTTTGACAGGGTGTGCGTGGGTCATCCGGGACGCGCCGCAGTTGCGTGTGCAGAGCCCGGCAGTGAAAGAAAAAAGCCTTGCCGGACTGACGGCGCTCAGTGCCGGCAATCAGGGCACATACTCCGGGTGGAGGGAATTGTCGATCGAAGGTCTGCCTGCGGCGCAGTACCATTTGCTCGGAGACATGAAGTCGTGCGCGATGGTGGTCGGTGTGTCGGACGATGAGGCTCTCGAGTTCGACTACATGTATCCCGATGGGGTTGATTCGCAGTATTGGGGCACCGATCGGTGTGCGGGTGTGCTCAAGGCCGCGGAGCTTGTGATCGGCACCCTCCGCGGCCATTGACATTCTGCGAGTGTTGGAAGGACAAAATGTGCGATCCTTGTTCTTGGGCATCTGTATCTTGCCGGCATCGCTTGTTGTCGGTTGTGGATTCGGCAAAGTCCTCGACGCGCCGCCGACGCGTGCTCTGACGGGGCCTGCGATCCCCGCCGCGCCGGTGCAGGATCCACTGCCCTTGGATTCCTTCAATGTGGACCCTTGTGGCGTTCTCGGTCGTGCTGAAGTCGCCGCGCTGATCGCTGATCCGCCGGACAAGGTGAAAGCGGAGCGGTACTCCGTCGGATATGACCGCGCCTGCAAGTGGGACCAGTTTCGCGCGGGCTCGCTGACCGTAGGGATTCCTCGGGCGGCCACGGGCAGTCTTGAGGAGCGGGTGGACCAGCACAAGCGGGATCCGTCGAAGTTTTCCCACTGGCGGGAGTTGTCGATCAGCGGCCTTCCCGCGGTCGAACAGGTGGGGAATCCGCCGACCTTCGAGTACAACGGTTCCACGCTCAAAGCCTGCACTGTCGAGGTCGGAGCCACGGACACCGAACTGCTGGAGTTCCAATATTCCCAGGTCAACGACGCCAAGTCGCAGTACTGGGGCGATGACAGGTGTGCGGTGGCACTCAAGGCCGCGGAGTTCGTGATCGGCAACCTCCGCGGCCGCTGAGCGTCAGTCGGCGAGCTGCTTCCGCAATTCCCGTTTGAGCACCTTCCCGGCCGCCGAGACCGGGATCTGGTCGACGAAGTGGATCGCCCGCAGCCGTTTGTACGGCAGGACGCGTGCGCCGACGGCTTCCAGCAGTTGTTCGGCGGTGACGTTCTCGTCGCTGCGCACCACGAACGCGACCGGCAGTTCGCCGACCTCGGTGTCCGGTTTGCCGACGACGGCCGCCGCCGAGACGCCGGGCAGGGTGATCAGCAGCTCTTCGAGCTCGCGCGGGAAGACGTTGTATCCCTTGTACAGCAGCATGTCCTTTTTACGATCCACAATGGACAGATAGCCGTCCTCGTCGAGGATGCCGATGTCGCCGGTGTGCAGCCAGCCGTCGACGAGCGCGGCCGCGGTCTCCTCGGGGCGGTCGCGGTAGCCGGTCATCACCTGCGGGCCGCGCAGGCAGACCTCGCCGCTTTCCCCGGCGGGCAAAGGATCTTCGCCGCCTTCGGCCGGGACGATCTTGATCTCGGTGTCGGGGAGAGGAAGGCCGACCGAGCCCACCTTCCGGACCGCGGAGCGGTAGGCCGGCGCGATGACGGCTCCCATGGTGACCTCGGTGAGACCGTAACCCTCGATGATGAGCACGCCGGGGAAGCGTTTCTGCAGCGCGCGGATCATCTCGTGGTTCATCGGCGCCGCGCCGGAGCCGATGGTCAGTACCGAAGACAGGTCGGCTGTGTGAAACTCGGGGCAGGCGAGCAACGCGGCGAACAGCGCGGGCGCGCCGCCGATCGTGGTGACCCGCAGCAGTTCGGCGTCGGCCACGTACGCGGCCGGGTCGAAGCGGTCGTGCAGGACGATGGTGCCGCCGTCGAGCAGTGGGACGTTGAGCGCGGCGATGGTGCCCATGGCGTGGAACCACGGCGTCAGGTTGAGGGCTATCCCGGTGCCGATCCGCGACGGCCACTCGTCCGGGCCGCCGAACTGGTCGACGATCACGTCTCCCGACTCGTCGACAGCGGGGACAGCGCCCAGCCGCCAGCAGGAGCTTTGCAGGCTGTTGACCACGACGTTCCGATGCGGCAGGCGGACACCTTTCGAGCGTCCGGTGGTGCCGCCGGTGTACGCCAGATGGGCGAGATCGCGGTAGATGTCGATCTCGACGTCCGGCCGCTCGTCGGAGTGACCGGAGTGGAACTCCGTGAACTCGACCTCGCCCTGCCCAAGTCCCTCCGGCGGGTGAACGACGATGGTCAGCCGGACCGACGTCCGATCACGCACCGAAGCGAGAACGCGCGCGACCGGGCCGACGGTGACGGCGGCGACCGCCCGGGCGTCGGCCAGCTGGAGGGCGAGGTCCTCCGGTGGGAGCAGGGGATTCGCCGGGCTGAAGGTGGCCCCGGCGAGCAGCGTTCCGTAGTAGGCGACCGGGTACGCCAGGCAGTTCGGCAGGTGGAGCGCGACGACGTCGCCCCGCCCGATGCCCTCGGCACGCAGGGCGTTCGCGAACCGGCAGGCCGCGCTGTACGTCTCGGCGAAGGTGAGGCTCTGGTCTCCGTGGGCGAAGGCCGTGCGGGAGCCCCAGCGAGCAGCGGCGCCTGCGAGCACCGAGCCGACCGGGACCTCGGGATAATCGAGCGACCGGGGGAACGGGGTGAGCTCCATCACTCGAACGTACGGACTTTGCGGTCAAAGACACAAGCGCTCGCGATGTCGCACCATGTGAACGAGCGCTAACATCGGTCAAACTCCCAAACGCGGTTAGAAGAGGTGACGAAGGTGTCTGACGGCCCGGGTCTGTACCAGCTTGCCGAAGAGCACGAGGAGCTGCGGGCCGCGGTGCGTGCCCTCGCGGAGAAGGAGATCGAGCCGTACGCGGCCGAGGTCGACGAGAACGAGCGCTACCCGATCGAGGCGTACAACGCGCTGGTCAAGTCGGGTTTCAACGCCGTCCACATCGAAGAGGCCTACGACGGCCAGGGCGCGGACGCCATCGCCGCCTGCATCGTCATCGAAGAGGTCGCGCGCGTCGACGCGTCGGCGTCGCTCATCCCGGCGGTCAACAAGCTGGGCACGGTGCCGATCATCCTTTCGGCGTCGGAAGACCTCAAGAAGCTCGTGCTGCCTTCGATCGCCTCCGGTGAGGCCTCGGCGTCCTACGCGCTTTCGGAGCGCGAAGCCGGCTCGGACACCGCCTCGATGCGCACCCGTGCGAAGCTCGACGGCGACCACTGGGTGCTGAACGGCACCAAGTGCTGGATCACCAACGCGGGTGAATCGTCCTGGTACACCGTGATGGCGGTGACCGACCCCAACGCCGAGAAGAAGGCCAACGGGATCTCCGCGTTCGTCGTGCACAAGGACGACCCCGGCTTCACCGTCGGCTCGAAGGAGCGGAAGCTCGGCATCAAGGGCTCGCCGACCCGCGAGATCCACTTCGAGAACTGCACCATCCCGGCCGACCGCATCATCGGCGAGCCCGGCACCGGCCTGAAGACCGCGCTGCGCACTCTCGACCACACCCGGCCGACCATCGGCGCGCAGGCGCTGGGCATCGCGCAGGGCGCGCTCGACGCCTCCATCGCGTACGTCAAGGAGCGCAAGCAGTTCGGCAAGTCGATCTCGGAGTTCCAGGGCGTCCAGTTCATGCTGGCCGACATGGGCATCAAGATCGAAGCCGCCCGGAACCTCGTCTACGCCTCCGCGGCGGCGACCGAGCGTGGCGACTCGCGTGGCGGCTACATGGCCGCGGCCGCGAAGGCGTACGCGTCGGACATCGCGATGCAGGTGACCACGGACGCGGTGCAGCTCTTCGGCGGCGCGGGCTACACGCGCGACTTCCCGGTGGAGCGCATGATGCGTGACGCGAAGATTACGCAGATCTATGAAGGCACCAACCAGATCCAGCGCATGGTCATGGCGCGCGCCCTGCTCAAGGGCTGAATCTGCGGTAAGTACATGAAGGCCCCCTTCCTTGCGATAGGCGCAAGGAAGGGGGCCTTCATGTACTCCGGATGCATCAGCCGAAAGATCCGTCGCCGCGTTCTGTGAAAGCGATGCAACCGTCGTGTTCGAAGCGGACCACGCCGTCGAAGGACGAACGCGCATTGGTGCAGGCGCCGTAGTCGCCGCCGAGCCGTCCGTGCAAGGCGACCCAGAAGGCGCAGCCGCCGCATTGCTCGCCCTGACGGTCGCCGAGGCGGTTGAATCGTTCGCGCCAGCGTGCGTGGCAGGCGCGGTTGAAGTTCTCGTCGTCGCCCGACCAGGGCTGGTTCGTGTCGGGCACGGTGTGAGATTAGATGCGCCGGTTCGCGCAGGCGATCGGTTTAACCCTCGGTGAGATGCTTCACGGAAGTACGGCGATCATGGGCCGCCGGTGTCACTCTCGAAGGATGTTCTGGTTCGCTCCGGTGTCGTGGACACCGCACGACGAGGCCGAGCTGATCGCCGGCTGGCGGTTGTGGCTCGAACTCGGGGATCGCACGTGGCCGTCGGCCGCGTGGGACGGGACGGCGGCCGACGTCGTCAGGCCGCTGCGGGAGCTGGTCGCGGCCTGCGACGAGATCGAGACGGGCTACCGCGGCGCCGTCGACGAGCCGTCCGAGGAGTTCATCCGGATCATCCAGTTCCTCGTGTGGACCGTCAGCACGGTGATCGAGCTGTGGGCCGACGACGAGGTCCCGCTCGACGCCGAGCGGATAGCGTTGCTGCACGCCGATCTGGCCGGATTCGCGGAACAGGCGGAGCGGGTGCTCGAGTTGCTGGCCGTCAGTGGCGGCTGGACGGGTCTGGCCGCGGAGCATCGACGGACGGGTCGCTGAGCGACTCCGTTTTCTCGACCCTGGCGAACCGTGATCCCGCGAGGTGATCGTCCAACGGGCGGTCCAGCGAGAGCAGGGTCACCGGATTGCCGAACGGGTCCTCGCCGGGCGCGATTTCGTAGCCGAGCCGGATGACGGACTCTTCTTTCTCGTCGGACTCGACTTCGTGACAGGTGACACCGTCTTCGATCGACCACGTGCCGCCGAGAGCGCGATGGAAATTCAAGACCAGTTCGTCCGGAGTCGCCCAGGTGAAGCGCGACACCGCGAATTCGGAGCTCCAGCTCGACCAATAGAGCCATCCGGAGCCGTTGTCCAGGAACGCCAGGTCGACGGACTCGACGCTGCCCGGATGCACGATCTCATCCGACCAGAGCCCGACCAGTCGTTCGTCCGTCACGAAGGGGATTCTGCCGTACGGAAGTTCCTGTCGGGTACCTGTCGATCACGCTCCGGAGGTGCCGCCGGAGGCGTTCGGTGCCCTACCGTGATCCGGGTAAGTTGAATATTCACCGACCAGAAAGCTGATACCCGATGTTCGCTCGTTTCAAGGATGTCGCCCTCCTGCTGGGCCGGATCGGTGTCGGTGTGGTCTTCCTCGCACACGGCCTGCAGAAGTGGGAAAACGGGATCGACGGCACCGCGAAGTTCTTCGAGCAGACCGGAATCCCGCTCCCGACGCTCGCGGCGATCTTCGCGATCGCGGTGGAGATCGTGGGAGCCATCTTGTTCATCGTCGGTTTCCTGACGCAGCTGGTGGGCCTCGGCTTCGTCGTGGTCTCCGTCGGCGCTCTGCTCTCGGTGCACCTCGACAACGGCCTCACCGGACAGGGCGGTTACGAACTCGTCCTGGTCCTGGCGGTCGCCGGGCTCGCGCTCGGTTTCAACCCCGGCAAACTGTCGCTCGACCACGCGCTCTTCGGACGCAAGCGTGAGGCGAAGCAGCTCCAGGACGCCTGACCCCGTATGTCATGAAAGGGTCGTTCCTGACGAAATATGTCAGGAACGACCCTTTCATGACATTTCAGGAGGGGAGATCCGCGGTAGTCCGCTCCGCTTCGCGCCGAGAAGCGAGTTTGGCCGGATCTGCGTCGGTGACCTGGACCAGATGCGCACCCGCCGCCAGCGGAGTCAGGAAACCCGCCAGGATCCCTTCCGCGCCGACCCATTCCACAGTGGACAGAACGCGGTCTTCGGCGGACAGTCCCAGCCCGGAAGCCCGAGAGCGAGCCTCGGCGAGCACTTCGTCCACAGTGGACGAGCCCAGTGCGGGAGTGTCGCCGGGTACCGGGAACAGCGGGCTGAACTGGTCACCCGAAAGCCTGGCTTCGGTCAGGTAGTCCATCGCTCCATCGGGTACGGAGCCGGCGGGCAGCCCGAGACCCATGGGGTGCAGCGAGACGACGGCGGTCGCGGCCGCGTCGGAGGCGCCGCCCGGTGCGACGAACGCCACCCGGGCGCCCGCGGTCTCCATCACCACCCTGGCGCCGCACCACCACGCGCCCAGCAGCACACCGGCGGTCTGCCAATGCGACGGCAGCACCACGGCGACCTCGTCGCCCGGTTCGACGTCGAACTCGTCGACCAGCCAGTTCGCCGTTTTGGCGGCCCAGTTCACCGTGGTCGCCACGGACAGTTCGACCCGGCTGCCCTGCTTGTCGTCGTAGTGCGTGATCAGCGGTTTCGCGGGCGACCCGAGCACGGGCCGCAGCAGCAGTTCGGTGAGGCTCACGCCCCCAACGCTAGTTCACGCAGGGAACGCTCGACGCGGCGAGCAGCGGAGCCGCCCCTGGCGCCCCACCGCCACCGCCCCGGCCCACCAGGCCGGAGACGAACGACCGGACGGCATTGGGGTCGATCTCGACGATGCTCTGGCCGTCGGCGCTGCGGCCGTTGATGTTCACCACGGGGATGGTCGTGAACGTCAGGTCGCCCGACGCGATCCCCTTCGCCTGCTGCGCGAACTCCAGCAGGTCCAGCCCTTCGTCGAGGACGATCGACCGGCGCACGACGTCCATCAGGCCCGCCATCGTCGACGGGCTGGTCAGCGTCCCCGCCGAGAGCACCTGGTTCAGCGCCGACGACAGGAACGTCTGCTGCCGCACGATGCGGTCGAGGTCGCCACGCGGCAGGTTCTTGCGCTGCCGGACGAACGAAAGCGCCTCGCCACCCGACACGGTCTGTTCGCCGCGCCGGAAGTTCGCGCCGGAGTCCTTGTCCTCGGTCGAGTGGTTCAGGCAGACCTTGACGCCGCCCAGCGCCTCGGTCAGCAGATAGAACCCGAGCAGATTGACCTCGGCGTAGTGGTCGATGCGGATCTGTGTCAGGTCCTGAACGGTCTGGACCAGTGCCTTGCGGCCTTCCTGATCGGAATCGCGTTCGAGTTTCGCCTGATCGGATTCACCGCGATGCGCGTTCGCGTAGTTGGTCTTCGCGACGCCGTAGGCCGAATTGATCTTGTTCTGGCCGCGGCCTGGGATCTCGGTCCAGGTGTCGCGCGGGATCGAGACACCGGAGGGCTTCCCGCCGTTCTTCGGAATCCGCAGGATGATGATCGTGTCGGTGTTGACGCCCGGCTTCTCCTCGGTGCGCAGCTCCTTGAGCACCCGCGGCGGCAGCGGATTGCCCTGCGCGTCGGTGCGCGCGTCGCTGCCGACCAGGAGGATGTCGTTCGCGCCGTCGTCGGCGGGCGGGGCGGCGGGGTCGTCGGCTTTGCTCAGCGCGTTCGTCGTGGGGACGTTGTTCTGCAGCTGGTCCTTGGTGACGTACGCGTAGCCCGTCGTGCCGAGGGCGAGCAGCGATACGAGGCCGACCGCGATCCGGCGGGTGATCCGGCCCGCGCGGCGCAGCGGGCGCTCGGGCACGGCCAGCGTGCCCGAGACCGCTTCGTCGTCGTCCTCGGCCGGGGTGGACGGCTGGGGGAGCGGCGGATTCCGCGGGTACGGCGTCGGGACGAACCGGGGCTCTTCGTCACTCTCGGTGTCCGAATCGGTGTCCTCTTCGGACTTGGGCTCTTCGTCGTCCAACTGCTCAGAACGTGCGTTGACGCTCTTTTCCTCGTCGCTCATCCCTGATCACCTCCCCTTGTACTGCCGCTCGTCCGATCGTAGGAGAAGGCTAGGCCACCGTGAGGTCGGCCACGCTGAGTACCCGGGATTAATTGACGCAGGGCACATTGCCCGCGACGATCGGCGTCGTGCTGGGTGCCGCCGGAGCACTGGAGGGCGGCTGAGCGGGCTTCGAGGGGATCGAAGTCTTCGCCGGGGCCGTAGTCGCGTTCGCGCCCTTGTAGTCCTTGCCGAGCAGCACCCGCACCTTGCCGGGGGCGACGTCACGGTCCGCCTCGGCCTGCACCGCGGTGCCGAAGACCTGCTTGATCAGGGCCAGCGCGTCGTCGTCGCCCGGCGCGTACCGGACGACCGTCGAGTTGCGGGTGCTCAGCTTGGTGTCGGCCGCGAGTTTGAAACCCTTGCCCTGCAACAGGTTCCGGGTCTCGGTGGCCGCCGTCGGCGAGCCGGAGCCGTCGAAGAGTTCGACGGTCACCGCTTCCGCACCCGGCAGGGTGGCCGGGGTCTCGGCCGGTGCCGTCTCGCCGTCGGCCGTCAGCCGGGTGACCTCGGCCTGCACCTGTGCCGGGTCCACCCGGAGCACGGCGGCGCCGCCGATATTCGCGTCGCCCTGGGTCGGGATGGTGTGGAACTCGACGTTTCCGCTGGTCAGGCCGCGCATCTGGGCGGCGAACTCGGGCAGGTCCCAGCCCGCCGACAGCACGACCGACTTCTTCACCGCCTCGATCAGGTCGGAGATCTTCGCCGGGTTCATCAGGACGTCGGAGGAGAGCACCTTGTTCGCCAGCCCCGACAGGAAGGCCTGCTGCCGCGCGATCCGGTCGAGGTCGCCGTTCTGCAGGTCGTAGCGCTGCCGGACGAACGCGAGCGCCTGCACGCCCTCGACGGTCGACTTGCCCGCGGGCAGGTCCACGCCGGATTTCTTCTCCTTGACCGCGTTGTTGAGGCAGACCTCGACGCCGCCGATCGCCTTGGTGATCTCGTAGAAGCTCGACAGGTTCACCTCGGCGTACCGGTCGATCATCTTCGGCTTGCCGATGAACTTCTCCAGCGTCGCGATCAGGTTCTTGCGGCCGGCGTCCTTGGCCTTGGCGTCGACGTCCTTGAGATCGGAGTTGCCCTGCTGCTGCAGCGTCTTCGACGTGTCGTTGTAGGCGTACACGTACGCGCTGTTGAGCTTGTGCTTGCCGAAACCGCCGGTGATCTCGACCCACGAGTCGCGGGGGAAGGAGATCGCGACCGCCTTCTTACCGTTCTGGGGGATGTGCACCAGGATCATCGTGTCGGTCTGGCGCTCGCCGTCCGAAACGCCGGCGTGCAGCATGTCGAGGACCTCGCGCGGCAGCGGGTTGCCCTGCGCGTCGGTGCGGCTGTCCTGGCCGACGAGCAGGATGTCGATCGCGCCGTCCAGCGGTTTCGCCGGCGGATGGCCGTTGTCCTCGAAGATGTTCGTGGTCGCGAAGCCCTGCGACGGGTCACCGATGAACTGCCAGCCCCACCAGGTCAGCGCCAGGATCGTGATCGAGACCAGGCTGAACACGACCTTCACACCGCGGCGGGCGAAGACCACGACGCCGCCGCCACGGCGCGCCGGAATGGGTGGCCCGGGCCACTCGGTCACGTGCGGTCCTCCACGAATCTCCCCAGGGCACACGCGTGCCTACCCGACAACTCTACTGACCCTCGTGTTAGACGTCCGTAGGCTGGTGAAAGGTTGCCCCGGTCGTGACACACTCGGCCGGTCGGTGAAGTCGTAGAGGGAGGATCGCGGGATGCGAGTGCTGGTCACCGGGGGTGCCGGGTTCATCGGTTCGCATTACGTCCGGCAGGTGCTGACGGGCGCGTACCCGAGCTTGGCCGACGCCGAGCTGATCGTGCTCGACAAGCTGACCTACGCGGGCAACGAGGCGAACCTGGAGCCGGTGCGCGGGAATCCGCGCTACCGGTTCGAAAAGGGCGACATCTGTGACGCCGCCCTGGTCAGCGAGCTCATGCGGGGCGTCGACCTGGTCGTGCACTTCGCCGCCGAGTCCCATGTGGACCGTTCGATCGCCGGCGCGGCCGACTTCGTGCTGACCAACGTGCTGGGCACGCAGACCCTGTTGCAGGCCGCGCTCGAGGCCGAGGTCGGGAAGTTCGTCCACGTGTCCACCGATGAGGTCTACGGCTCGATCGAGAAGGGTTCCTGGGCCGAAGACCACGCGCTGGAGCCGAATTCGCCGTACTCGGCGTCGAAGGCGTCCTCGGATCTGCTGGCCCGTTCGTTCTTCCGCACGCACGGGTTGCCCGTCTGTGTCACGAGGTGCTCGAACAACTACGGTCCGTACCAATTCCCCGAGAAGGTCATCCCGCTCTTCGTGACCAATCTGCTCGACGGCAAGAAGGTCCCGCTCTACGGTGACGGGCTCAACGTGCGTGACTGGCTGCACGTGGACGATCACTGTCACGGTATCCAGCTCGTCGCCGACGGCGGCAGGCCGGGCGAGGTCTACAACATCGGCGGCGGCACGGAACTCACCAACCGCGAGCTGACCGAGCGGCTGCTGACCGCCGTCGGCGCGGACTGGGAGAGCGTCGAGCCGGTCGAGGACCGCAAGGGGCACGACCGCCGGTACTCGGTCGACATCACCAAGATCTCGACGGAGCTCGGCTACGCGCCGCGTCAGTCCTTTGAGGACGGTCTGGCTGAAACGGTCGCCTGGTACAGCGGAAACCGGTCGTGGTGGGAGCCGCTGAAGAACCGTGCGGGGGCGTGAGCAGGTGCTGAGCATTCTCGTACCGGGCGGATCCGGTCAGCTCGGACAGGACCTCGCGGCGCTGGCCCCGCAGGCCGCGGCACCGTCGTCTTCGGAGCTGAACGTGCGCGACACCGGCCAGGTCGTCGCCGCGGTGACCGAGCTGGCGGACCGGGCGCGGGCGACGGGGACGTCGCCGGTGGTGATCAACGCGGCGGCCTACACCGCCGTGGACGCGGCGGAAACCGACGAGGAGCGGGCGTTCGCGGTGAACGCCGACGGCCCCCGGGTGCTCGCCGCGGCGTGCTCGTCACGCGGGGTGCCGCTCATCCACGTGTCCACGGATTACGTGTTCGCCGGTGACGCGACTTCGCCGTACGAGCCCGGTGATCTGCTGGGCCCGCTGAACGCCTACGGCCGGACGAAGGCGGCAGGCGAGGACGCGCTGCTCGGGTCCGGAGCGCGGTCCTGGATCGTGCGGACGTCCTGGGTGTACGGCAAGACCGGGTCGAACTTCGTGAAGACCATGGCGCGCCTGGAAAAGGAGCGCGAGGAATTGTCCGTAGTGGACGATCAGACCGGTGCGCCGACCTGGTCGCGCGACCTCGCCGCCGGGCTGCTGGAGCTGGCAGGCCGGGTCGCCGCGGGTGAAGGGCCTTCGCAGCGGGTGCTGCACTGCACGGGTGGCGGGTCGACGACGTGGTGCGGCTTCGCGAAGGCGATCTTCACGGAGCTCGGCGCGGATCCGGCTCGCGTGAAGCCTTGTACGACGGCGGAATTCCCTCGTCCGGCGGCGCGTCCGGCGTATGGCGTGCTGTCGAACGCTTCCTGGCGCGAGGCGGGTCTCGCGCCGCTTCGGGACTGGTCCGACGCCCTGAAGGCCTATTTCGCTTCCTGAGTCCGCTCGCATCTGCCGCGAGTTCGTCGCCCAATCACGCGAGTTACGCCTTCAATCACGCGAGTTACGCCTTCAATCACGCGAGTTCGCCCTTCCTGGACGGAGGGCATACGGGCGGTGATGGGGGACTCGTGTGATCAGACGGCGATCATTCGTGATTGAAAGGCGAACTCGCGTGATTGGAGACGGAACACGGGAGGTCAGTGCTTCGTGCTCGCCTGGCGGTACGCGGCGACGGTGAGTTCGGCGCACGCGCGCCAGGTGAAGTTCGCGACGTGGGCGCGGCGCGCGGCCGAGGTGGCGACGGCGTGCGGGTCGCTGACGGCCATCCGCAGCGCCTCCACGAGCCCGTCGACGTCCTCGTAGGGCACCAGGCTCGCGCAGTTGCCCGCGACTTCGCGCAGCGCCGGGATGTCCGTGCACACCACGGGAACGTCCGACGCCAGCGCTTCTAGCACCGGAAGCCCGAAGCCCTCGTCGCGTGACGGCAGCACCAGCGCGCTGGCCCCGGCGACGACCCGCCGGAGGTTCACGTCCGACAGGTACCCGACGTGCCGCGAACGCGAGCCCACCGAGAACGAACCGGGGCCGACGAACACCAGATCCGGCAGGTCCGGCGCGGCCTCGTGGGCCTGCTGGAGCCAGTGCAGGCCCTTCCGGGGCCCGGGGGCGCCGGCGAAGAGCAGGTACTTGTCCGGGAGCCCGAGTTCCTTGCGGCGCTCGGGATCCGGCGGGCGCGCGGTGAACCACGCCGGGTTCACGCCGAGCGGCGTGACGATGATCTTGCCGCGGTCCACGTCGAGCCGTTCGGCGACCTGATCGGCGACGGCGTTGGTGGGCGTGCAGATCGCGTCGGCGAGCCGGGCGCCGCGCCGGACCAGCCGCGGCAGCTCGTGGTCGCTCGGCGCGAGCTCTTCGGGAGCGTCCAAAAAGGCCAGATCGTGGATGGTCACCACACCCGCCGCGCGGAACCGGCCGGGCAGCACGAAGTTGGTGCCGTGCACGACGTCCGTCGGCCCGGCGAACAGCTCCACCGGCGGCAGCTGCGACCGCAGCCACGCCTTCCGCAGCAGCCGTGCGGCCACCGGCATGCCACGGGCCCGGACACCGTGCGGGAGCACGTGCCGCAGCCGTCGCCAGCCGCGCAAGGTGAACGCGACCGCGCGAGTGTCCACTTCGGACATCGAGGCGAGCTCTTCGGACAGAGCGACGGTGTACCGGCCGATACCCGTCCTGGCACCGAGCAGCGGGGTCCCGTCGAGCAGGACGCGCAAGGGGCGGTCAGCCACGGCCGAGCCTCTGCTTGGCGACCTTGACCACCCGGCCGCCGACGCGCCGCACGAGTTCCTTCGGCCCGCCGTCGGCGAGATACTCGCGGATCAGGTCGACGTCACGGCGCAGCATTTCCTTGCCCCGCACCGGAGCCGTGACCACGAGGTCCTCCGAACCTGGCAGCCGGTCGGCGGCGGGCCGCGGGTTCCGGCAGAACTCCACCAGCGGTTTCAGTGCCTCGGGCCAGGTGTAGCGCTGGGCGACGGCGGCCATCCGCTCGACGCAGCCGGCGGCGAACTCCTCGTCGTACAACGCCTTTTCCAGCGCGTCGGCCAGCGCGTCCACGTCCTCGGCCGGGACGACGACGCCGAGCCGCTCCTCGCGGACCAGATCGGCGAACGAGTCGCCGTCGGTGGTGACGATCGGCAACCCGGCCCACAGGTAGTCCAGCACCCGCGTGCGGAACGCGAACGTCGTCTCGACGTGCTCGTAATGCGTCGTGACACCGCAGTTCGCGTCGAGCAGCCAGTTCTGGCGTTCCTCGTACGGCACCCACTGCTGGTTGAAGAACACGTGCTTGCCGGTGAGGCCGAGCGTGTCCGAGAGCAGCATCGTGCGCGCGCCGATGTCCATCTCGGTGACCTCGGGGTTGGGATGCTTCATCCCGAGGAACACCAGGCGGACGTCACCGCGGCGCTGCCGCAGCCGTTCGATCGCCCGGACCAGGGTCAACGGGTCGAACCAGCTGTAGACCCCGCCCGCCCACAGCACGACGTGATCGGTCTCGCCGATACCGTCCAAAGTGGACCGTAGGCCGGGGCCGGTGCGGACCGGTGCCTGCGGCGACAGGCCGAACGGGACGATCGACAGCAGCGACTGGGTGGTCGGGTCGGCGTCGTACAGCCTCGGCGAGAGCCTGCCCATCGCGGCCAGGTGGCCCAGCCAGAAGTGGCGCTGACGCTCCGACGCGCACAGGAAGAAGTCCCCGCGTTCCAGTTGCGCGTCGAGGACCTTGGTGACCCCGATGAGGTCCAGTGCCCGTTTGTCGTCGGGCACGCCCTTGCCCTGTTCGAGCAGCTCCAAGTGCATCGGGTCGTACAGGTCCGCGACGACGATCTTGTGCGCGTACTGCTTTTTGAGCGAGGGCGCGAGCTCCAGGACGTGCCCCTGCAGGATGATGATGTCGGCCCAGGCGATCGGCGTCTCCAGATCGCGCCTGGTCGCCGCGCTGACCCGGAACGGCGCGGGCGGCGGATCGGCGAGGGGGTTGATCGTCACCAGGTGGACGTCGTGCTCGGTGGCCAGCGTGGCGGCCATGTTCCAGGCGCGGATGGCCGGGCCCGCCATCCGCTCGGTGATCGCGTCGCCGGTGATCACCAGCACCTTGCGGCGCTGCCCGAAGAGCGCGTCGATGCCGAACGTCTCGACCAGGACGTCGTGCGCGGCGAGATAGCGCGGCAGCGGATACGCGGGCTCCAAGGCCTTGCGCAGCAAGGGAAGCAGATCGGCGTCGGTGCGGACACGGGCGGCCTGTTCGGTGGCGCGCGCCTCGGCGAGCGACGGCAGGAGTTCGACGAACTGGTCGATCGCCAGCACCCCGGCCAACGTCGTCCTCGGCACCTCGACGGGGCCGGTTTCGGCCGGGCCGACCCCCTTGGCGAGATCGAACTGGGTGGCGTCGAGGTCCCCGCGCGCCGTCGCCCGGCGGACGGCCAGGGCCAGCGCGGCGGGCAGCGCACGCGAGAGGGTCTCGTCGGAGAGGTTCTTGTACAGCGCCGCCAAGGCGTTGCGCTCCAGCAAGAACGTCTCACGCCCGGAGTCCGGGGCGTCCACTGTGGACATCGTGGCGTGGTGCTTGTGATAGGTCAGCGATTCCGGCACGTAGCGCACGCGCCAGCCGCGCAGGTTCAGCCGCCAGCCGAGGTCGACGTCCTCGTAGAACATGAAGAACCGCTCGTCGAAGCCGCCGAGCTCGGCGAACACCCCGGCGCGGACGAACATCGCCGAACCGGTCGCGAACAGGACGTCCTTGGCGATCTCGTGTTCGGCGGCGGGGACGTCGGCCAGCGGGCTGCCGGCGTGGCGTTTGTAGCCCATGCCGAACCAGGTCAGGCCAGCGTCGACGAAATCGGTGCCGGTGCCGTCCCAGTCGAGGACCTTGCTGGCCACCGCGGCGACGGTCGGCTGCGCGCGCAGTTCGGCGACGGCCGCGCCGACCCAGCCGGGAGCCGGGCGGGCGTCGTTGTTGAGGAAGGCGAGGACGGTGCCGGTGGCGTGCCGCGCGCCGAGGTTGCAGCCGCCCGCGAAGCCGGAGTTCACCGGGGATTCGACGAGCTTGACGCCCGGTGCGGCGGCCTTGATCTCGGCCACGTCGGTGCCGCCGGAGGCGTTGTCGACGCAGATGACCTCGAGGTTCGGGTAATCGTGTTCAGCGAGTGCGCGCAGGCAGGTGACGGTGTCGGCGGCCCCCCGGTAGTTCACGACGATCACCGAGACGACCGGTTGCGTTTCCCCCTGCGCCAAAGCCGTACTCCCTGCTCTCGATTGGGGCAAGCTTAATTGCCCGCCCACGCCTCCCAGACCGCGCCTCGGTCGAGCGCCGTCCGCCGCCCGATGGCCCGCCGCTCGACCAGCGTGCGCGGCAGGCGGGCGGCGACGTCGCCGAGGACGCGGCACCGGAGGCTCGGACGGAAGTTCGGTGCGGCTGGTTTCCCTCGGAGGGGCAGGACCAGGGTGAGCGCGGCGAACTTCACCAGCTGACGGATCGCCACCGCCCGCGGAGCACACCGCAGGAGGGTGAGGAGGCGGTTGCGTTCATTCCACAGGTGGAACCGGACCGAACCCGGCCGGGTGCTCGCGCCATGCTGATGGGTGACGTCGGCTTCGGCGCTTACGACGTCCCAGCCCGCCAGCCGCAGCCGCCACGCGGTGTCGGTGTCCTCGTAGTAGCAGAAGTAGGAGGCGGGGACGCCGCCGACGGAACGGAGCGCCTCGACGTCGAGCACGGCCGCGCCCCCGCAGAAGCCGAAGATCTCGTCGGCGGGTTCCGGCAGGTCGGCGCCGTGGCCGTCGGCGGTCAGGCGGACGCCGGTGGACTGGACGGTCCCGTCGGCGAGCGTCAGCCGGGCGCTCACGGCCGCGGCGAGCGGCGCCTTCGCGAGGGTGTCTTCGCAGGTCGCGAGCCAGTCCGGGGCCGGAGCGGCGTCGTCGTTGAGCCAGGCCATCAGCGGAGTGTCCACTTTGTCCAGTGCGGCGGCCATGGCGCCCGCGTAGCCGGTGTTGTGCCGCAGCCGGAGCACTTCGGGCTTCGAGGGATGGGCGGCGAGCAGGGCGGCCGTTCCGTCGTCGGAGGCGTTGTCGACGACCAGGGTCCGGTGCGCGCGGGACTGCGCGGCGAGGGCGTCGAGGCAGGCGGTGATATGCGCGGCGCCGCGCCAGGTGACCACGACGACGGTGGTGCTGGTCATGGTGGAGAGAATAGAGACCATGCCCGAACTGGTCGTGCTCGCCGAGCAGCTGCTGGCGCCGGTCCCCGGCGGGACCGGCCGCTACACCGGTGAGCTGCTGCGCGCGCTCGCCGAGACGGCGCCGCCGGGCTGGACGGTGTCGAGCGTCGTCGCGCGGCACGCCGACATCGAAGCCGCGGTCGTCGAGGGGGTCGCGGGGCCGCGCGTGCTGCCGATCCCGCCTCGCGGGCTGGTCGCGGCTTGGCAGCTGGGCCTGCCGTGGTGGCCGGGCGGCGACGCGGTCCACGCGCCGACCCCGCTCGCGCCCGCCCGGGTGCCGAAGGGGCGGACGCTGTCGGTCGCGGTGCACGACACCGTGCCGTGGACGCATCCCGAGACGCTGACCCCGCGCGGCGTCGCGTGGCACAAAGCGGTGATCGCGCGGGCCGCGTCGCGGGCGACGGCGCTGACCGTGCCCACGCAAGCGATTGCGGACGAGCTCGCCGGGCTGGTGCCGGTTTCGGTGCCGGTGCGCGTGATCCCGCACGGGGTGCGGCCGCCCGCCGGATTCGCCGAGGTCGCGCTGCCGGAGCGGTACGTGCTCGCGATCGGGACGATCGAGCCGCGCAAGGGCATCGACGTGCTGATCGACGCCGTCGGGCGGCTGGGCGTGCCGCTGGTGCTGGCCGGTCAGCCGGGCTGGGGCGGTATCGACCCGTCGGCGCTGGCGCGCGAGCACGGCGCCGACGTCCGGGTGCTGGGGAAGGTGAGCGACGCGGAGCTGGCGTTCGTGCTGCGGGGCGCGTCGGTGCTGGCGATGCCGAGCCGGGCGGAGGGATTCGGGCTGCCGCTGATCGAGGCGATGGCGGCCGGGGTGCCGGTGGTGCATTCGGACGTCCCGGCCCTGGTCGAGGTGGCCGGGGGAGCGGGCGTCGCCGTCCCTGTCGGCGATGCGCAAGCGCTTGCGGATGCCCTTCGCGACGTCCTCGACCAGCCGGAGCGTGCGGCAGCCCTGCGTGACAGTGGTCTCAGTCGTTCGAGTGAGTTCACCTGGCAACGAGCCGCTTCCGCGGTTTGGGAACTCCACCTGCGCTAGCAGTTTGTCGGTTCCCCACCGCGGACCTGGTGCGCCGCCGTACCCTCCTAGGGTGACCGATGACCCTCGCGTGCTTATCGACGCGACTGCCGTTCCCGCGGACCGGGGTGGCGTCGGTCGTTACGTGGATTCGCTGGTCGCGGCGCTGGACGAGGACGGCGCGCGGATCACCGTCGTCTGTCAGCCGCGGGACGCGGTGCTGTACGACCGGCTCGCGCCCGGCGCGCGGATCGTGCCCACCTCGCCGTCGACATCGACCAGGACGGCCAGGCTGACCTGGGAGCAGGCGACCCTGCCCCGGCTGGTCCGCCGGCTCGCCGCCGACGTCGTCCATTCACCGCACTACACGATGCCGCTGGCCAGTCCGGCCGCTTCAGTGGTGACGCTGCACGACGCGACCTTCTTCACCGACGCGGTCCTGCACTCTTCGGTGAAGGCGCGCTTCTTCCGCGCCTGGACCGCGACGGCGCTTCGGCGCGCGACGCTGTGTGTCGTGCCGAGCATCGCGACGGCGGCCGAACTGGAACGCGTCGGCCAGGTGCGTACGGCGGAACTGGAGATCATCCACCACGGCGTCGAACCGGATCGGTTCCATCCGCCCTCGCCCGCGGAGATCGAAGCCGCGCGCAAGGCCGTCGGTCTCGGGAAGACGCCGTACGTCGCCTTCCTCGGCGCGCTGGAACCACGCAAGAACGTGCCCGCGCTGATCCGCGGCTTCGCGCACGCCGTGATCGGCAGGCCGAACCCGCCCGCCTTGGTGCTGGCCGGGCAGCCGGGCTGGGATTCGCAGGTCGAACGCGCGCTGGACGCCGTTCCGCACCGGCTGCGGGTGATCCGAGCCGGGTATCTGCCGTTCGACACGCTCGCCGGTTTCCTCGGCGGCTCCGAGCTGGTCGCCTATCCGAGCCTCGGCGAGGGATTCGGACTGCCGGTGCTGGAGGCGATGGCGTGCGGCGCGAGCGTGCTCACGACACGACGGCTTTCCCTGCCGGAGGTCGGCGGGGACGCGGTCGCCTACTGCGGTGTCGGCGCCGGAGACGTCGCCGCGGCCATCTCGGAACTGCTCGACGCCCCGGCTCGCCGGGCCGAGCTGGCTGAAGCCGCGCTTCGGCGGGCGAAGGAGTTCTCGTGGGCGACGACCGCGGAGCGGCACCGGGAGGCTTACGCGAAGGCTTGGTATCGGCACTCGCAGCGACGGGCGAGCTAGCTCTGCTGTCCTGAAGGCCTCCTTTGAGACATTCAACGTCTCAAAGGGGGCCTTCAAGACTCCCGCGCTCGGCGGCGGGCGGAGAGCAAGGGACCTTTGCTACCGCCCCGGTGGGGTGGGGCCGAAGTCGCGTTCGGTGACGGGTGGACAATGGCCGCGTGACTGAGCACCCCAGCTACGGCGACGGGATCGCCGTCGTGACCGTGACGTACTTCCCCGGCGAGACCCTCGAGAAGTTCCTCGACACCCTCGAGAAGGCGACGGACCGGGACGTCCAGGTCGTCGTCGCCGACAACGACTCCACGGACGGCGCGCCGGAGAAGGCCGCCCGCCGGGACAACGTCAAGCTGCTCAGCATCGGCGAGAACGTCGGGTACGGCACGGCAGCCAATCGGGGCGTCGCGGAGCTCGACGACAGCTACGGCTGGGTCGTCGTGGTGAACCCGGACCTCGAATGGGAGCCCGGTTCGCTCGACGCGTTGCTCGAGGTGGCCGAGCGCTGGCCGCGCGGTGGCGCCTTCGGCCCGCTCATCCACGATCTCGACGGCACCGTGTACCCGTCGGCCCGGCTGCTGCCGTCGTTCGGCCGCGGGATCGGGCACGCGGTGTTCGGCAAGATCTGGCCGGGCAATCCGTGGACGCGGCAGTACCGGCAGGAGACCGGCACCCCGGTCGAGCGCACGGCGGGCTGGCTTTCCGGGTCCTGCCAGCTGTTCCGTCGCGAGGCCTTCGATTCGGTCGACGGGTTCGACACGCGCTACTTCATGTACTTCGAGGACGTCGACCTCGGCGACCGGCTGGCCCGCGCCGGCTGGCTGAACGTGTACGCGCCTTCGTCCAGTGTCATGCACATCGGCGGGCACTCGACTTCGCAGGCTTCGGCGAAGATGCTGCGGGCGCACCACGACAGCGCGTACCGCTACCTCGCGGACCGTCACCGCGGTCTCCGGTGGAAGCCGGTCATGCTCGCGGTGAAGGCCGGTCTCGCGCTGCGCCTCAAACTCGAAACGCGCCGGAAGTAGTCGTTCCGGCCACCGGAATTCACGCGACCGGGCTCCCCGTCGTCGTTACCGTCGGTGCATGGACTTCGCCGCACTGGACGCCTGGCTGACGGAACGCGCCGGGGAGGACCGCTTCTCCGGGGTCGTGCTGATCCTGCGGGGCGACGAGACGCTGTTCGAACATGGCTACGGCCTGGCCAGCCGCCGCTGGTCGGTGCCGAACGCGCCGGACATCCGGTACGACATCGCGTCGATCACCAAGGTCGTCACCTCGATCGCCGCAGTGCAGTTGGCCGACGAGGGCCGGTTGGACCTCGACCGCCCGATCGGCGAGATCATCGACCTCGACGGCACGGTGATCTCGGCCGGGGCGACGACGCGGCATCTGCTGACGCACACGTCCGGGATCGCCGACGACGCGGACGAGGAAGCGGGCGAGAGTTACGAGGCGTTGTGGGTCGACAAGCCGGTGTACTCGGTCGTCGAGACGCGTGACCATCTGCCCAATTTCGCTTACCGGGCACCGAATTTCGCACCGGGTGAGGGCTGCCGGTACTGCAATTCGGGGTATGTCCTCGCCGGGCTGGTGATCGAGGAGATCACCGGGAGGCCGTATCGCGACCACGTCCGGGAGACCGTGCTCGACCGCGCGGGGATGACCGATTCGGGGTTCTTCGACCGGCGTGATCCGCAGCCGAGGGTCGCCGAAGGCTGGGACCCGATCCTCGATGGCGAGCGGATCACCGGCTGGAAGCAGAACATCTTCAGCTACCCGCCGATCGGTTCACCCGACGGAGGGGCGTACTGCACCGTCGGCGACCTCGTCCGGCTTCTGCGCGCGATCCGCGAGGAGCGGCTCTTGAGCCCAGAGCGCACGAAGGAGTTCCTCACCCCGCAGGTTCTCCACAGCAGCGGCGTTTGGTACGGCTTCGGCCTCGAATTCGTGCTGGCGCCGGACGGTTCGGTGCGGCACTACTACAAGGACGGCGGGAACGTCGGCGTTTGCTCGCTCATGCGGCACTATCCCGCCGAAGGGTTGGATGTC
Source organism: Amycolatopsis keratiniphila subsp. keratiniphila (assembly GCF_001620365.2). Classification (GTDB taxonomy): domain Bacteria; phylum Actinomycetota; class Actinomycetes; order Mycobacteriales; family Pseudonocardiaceae; genus Amycolatopsis; species Amycolatopsis keratiniphila. Next base: position 157,966 of record NZ_LQMT02000025.1, on the reverse strand, counting down.
GCGATGCTGTCCAACGCCACGTACGGCGGGGGAGCGGCGATCAAGGAGATCGATCGGGCTATCCGGATGCTATGAACGGTCCGTTCCTTGCAAAATTTGCAAGGAACGGACCGTTCATAGCGCGTGCGGAAGGGCTAGATGCCGTCCAGCCGGCGCGAGAGGTTCGAACGCCCCGAGGGGTTCTGCTTCACCGTGGGCACCAAGCCGCCGACCTCGTTTTCGACGGTCTCCTGCTCCGGCTGCTCGATCAGCGGGCTCTGCACCGGCGCGGCGGGCGGCCGCCGGGTGAGCGGGGTCGTCGCCTGCGGCAGCGGTCTGGTCGGCTGAGGGGTACCGGGACGCCGGGGGTACGGCTGCGGCTGGGTCGAGCCTTCGCCCCGCACCGCCGGCAGATCCAGCCGTGTCGTCGGTTCGGGTCCCGCGAGCGGGTGGTCGTTCTCCGCGATCAGCGAAGCCGGTAGCTGAGTGGTCGTGTCCGGGTCCGACGAACGGTCGATCTCGGCGACCACCGACCGGGGGATCTGCTGAGTGTTCGCGGAGTCCATCGGAGACGTCGCGTTGTCCGGTGTCACGACGAAGGCTCCACGCGCGCTTGCGCGTGCGAGCAAGGCGTCCGCCCGAGCACGGGGGTCCATTCCCCTAGGCCTCCCGACTGACCTGGGGCCCTCTGGGTTCAGGGCCGACTGTGTGTTGTCTAGGGTAGGCCCTAGGAGCGGCCGCCGTCAGCAGACCCGCGAACGTCATCCGACAAATATCGGTGTCAGGCTTCCATGTCCGAAAGGATCCGGGTGCTGGAGTCGGCCTTGTCCGTGCCGCCGATGCCGTAGATCATCGAGATGTTGTTCCGGGCTCCTGCCTCGACCTCGTCGGCCGGGAGCTCGTCGACGTTGCGCCGGTCGCCGCCGTTGCAGAACTCGAGCTCCGTGTCCGGGTACGCCGCGCGGATCAGGTCGAACGACTCGTTGATGCCCGGCCCCTGCTCGACGGCGATGTACACGTCGTCGACGATGCGCAGCGCGCGGACGATCCGGGCCCGGACGTCCTCGACCTGGATCACCCTGCCCTTCTTCAGGACCTGCTGGTGATCGTTGTTGACGATGACGATCAGGTAGCCGGACCTGGCCTGAGCGGCTTCGAACAGGTCGAGGTGGCCCTGGTGGAGCGGGTTGAAGTACCCGCTGACGATCGAGGCCTTCGCCGGTCGCTCGGTCATCGTCGGTGTCCTCCGTAGGCTTACGGTTTCGGGTGGCCCGCTCACCCTAGCCGAGTGCCGGGTAGTTTCCGTGTGTGCGATTCCGTCCTGCCTTCGAGCTGGACCTGGACACGGTTCTGGGCCCGCTGAGCCGTGGGTCGCGCTCGCCCAACGTCGTCCGGACCGAGGGCGGGGTCACCTGGTTGGCCGCGAACACCGCGGACGGCCCGGGCACGCTCGCGCTGCTGCGGCGCGCGGACGGCGAGATCGAGGCGGAGGCCTGGGGGCTCGGCGCGGACAGGCTGCTCGAAGGTGTCCCGGCGATGCTCGGCGCACACGACGACGACTCCGAATTCGTCGCGCACCACGACGTCATCGCGTCGGCCCGGCGCCGGAACCCGGGACTGCGCCTCGGCTCGACCGGCCGGGTGTGGGACGCGCTGGTGCTCGCCGTGCTGGAACAGAAGGTGACCAGCACGGAGGCGCTGCGATCGTGGGGTGAACTGTGCCGCTGGTTCGGCGAACCGGCGCCAGGGCCGGGGCCGTCACGGCTGCGCGTGCCGCCGACCCCCGTCGCCATCCGCTCCATTGTGGACTGGAAATGGCATCGTGCCGGGGTGGATCTGAAACGGCGGACGACGCTGATCGCGGCGGCCCGTGTCGCGCCCCGGCTGGAGAAGGCCGTCGAACTGAAGGGTGTCGAAGGCCGGGCCTGGCTGCGGAAGGTGCCGGGGATCGGCGTGTGGACCGCGGCGGAGATCGCGCAGCGCGCCTGGGGCGATCCGGACGCGGTGAGCTTCGGGGACTACAACATCCCGTCGATGGTCGGGCACGCGCTCGTCGGCACGAAACTCGACGACGTCGGGATGTCCGAAGTGCTGGCGCCGTATTCGCCGCAGCGGCAGCGCGCGGTGCGCTACCTGTCGACGGCCGGTTTCCGGCGGCCGAGGTTCGGGCCGAAGATCGAACTCCGCGACTACCGGGCGATGTGACTCAGTTGCCCCAGCCCTGCGGCGGGTAGGGCTGCTGCTGGCTCGGGTACTGCGGCTGCTGCTGCGGGTACTGGTGGTACGGCAGAGCGGGCGGCTGTGGCTTGCTGTTCGACTTCACCAGGAAGTAGATCCCGACGCCGATCCCGGCCAGGATCAGGACGCCGACCACCAGCACCAGAAGGAAGACCATGCCGAGAGACTAACCCGCGGTGCGGCCACCGGCGCGGCGGCCATCGGGCCGGGCTCAGTGCGCGGGGCGTTCCTGCAGCCGCGTGCGGTAGGCGGTGACGTTCGCGGTCAGTGCGGCGTTCACGATGGCGCTCGCCTCGCCCTGGCTCAACCCCAGCTTCCGGGTGATCGCCGCGTACTCGGCGGCCGCGTTCTGCGCCAGTTTCCGGTTCTGGTCACCCGAGTCCCCGACGAAGGTGCCCGCCCGGCCGCGGGTTTCGATCAGGCCGGTCTCTTCCAGTTCGCGGTACGCCTTGGCGACGGTGTTGGGGGCGATGCCCAGATCCTCGGCCAGTTTGCGGACCGTCGGGAGTTTCGTTCCGACGGGAAGCGTCCGGTCCGTGATCTGCGCGGCGAAGGCGGCCCGTACCTGTTCGTACGGTGGGACGGGTGAGTTCGTGTCGACGCTGACGATCACTTCGTGCTCCAGGTCTCTTGTCGGCGGGCTTGATTAGAGCACCGTGCTCGGCGGGCGCTGTGCCGACCTGCGGATCCACGCCGCCAGTGCGCCGATGAGGACGATCGCGGCGTATCCCACGAGAAACCACCACAGCCACCCGGCGAACTCCGGAACCGCGGAGGTCATGGGGAGTCCGAGGTAGATTCCGGCGGGCACCAGGGCCAGCTGCGCATCCTTCCGGCGGAGGGCGTCGTCCGTGCGCAGGGAACGTTCGTCGTCGGCCAGGGCGGGCTGCTCGATCACCTGGCGGACGAGAACGAGCGACAGCCCGCCGAGCACGACCACGCCCGCCGCGTAGGTGAAGCCGAGCAGCCGGGTCGCGGCCGCGTCGGCGGACAGGCCGATGCCCAGCCCGATGACGATCCCGCCGATCGTGCTCAGCAGCCACAGCCCGAACGACCCGAAGCCCGCCACGTCGGGGACGCCCAGCTTCTTCCCGTGCGCCATCCGGCGCGGCAGCGACCGTGCCAGCCGCCGTTCCGCCTTGCGCACTCGCAGAAAGGTCCACGAGACAAGCCCTGCCAGCACGACGAAGCTCACCAGAACCGCGATCAAGCCCGCTGACGCGGAGAACGTCGGCCAGTCGGCTTTCCGGCGCGAGTAAAGCCCCGGCGTGCCGTCCGAAGCCCGGACGAAGAACTCCTGACTCAGCAGGAACCAGGTGCCCCAGGTCGCCGCGAACAACGCCACGGCCACGACGACCGTCTGCGTTTTGATCCGGCTCCGCAGCTTCATCCTGGCCAGCTGAAGCCGCTGGGATTCACTGAGTGCCACCACCATGCCACTCCCCCTTTGTGTCAGTGATCGTATCGCCATGATGACACAATCGCTGACACAAACGCAAGCGGCTACCGGGCGGGCGGAACCACCTGGGTCCGGTCGCCGCCACCACCGGGCACGACCTGGGTGGCGTCACCGGTGCCACCGGCCACCACCTGTGTCCGGTCGGCGTTCGCGGGCGAAACGACCTGCGTGCGGTCGGCGTTCGCGGGCGAAACGACCTGCGTGCGGTCGGCGTTCGCGGGGGAGACCACCTGCGTGCGGTCCGCGGCCGCCTGCTGCTGCGGGGACACGACCTGGGTGCGGTCCGCGTCGGCGTCGATCGGCGGCCCGGCCTGCGGAGGGGGCGGCGGGAAACCGGGCTGGGGCATGCCGGGCGCGCCGAACGGGCTGAGCGCCGGGGCGCCGGGCGGCGGCGCGAAACCCGCCGGAGCCGGAGCCGGGGCCGGAGGCGGCGGGAAGCCGGGCGCCTGGCCGAAACCGGGCTGAGGGGGCGGCGGGAAACCGGGCTGCTGCCAGTTGCCCTGCGGTGCGGGGCCGCCGGCGGGCGGGGGCGGCGGGGGGAAGCCCGGAGCCGGGCCGCCACCGCCGAAGTTCGGGTTCTGAGGGAAGGTCATCGGCGGCTTCTTCGCCTGGTTGACCTTCACGATGATCACCACGATCACGATGATGATGACGATGATCGCCAAGATCAGCAGAAACCAGCCGAAGCCGTCACCGTCACCGCTGCTGTGGACCCGGACCCGGTCCAGGTATGGCGTCAGCGTCGTCAGCATCATCATTCCCCCTTAAGAACGTCAGCCGACACCCTAACGGGCGGACGCCGCGGGCACGGCGGCTTCCATCAGTTCGGCGAGATCTTCCGAGCCTTTCGGGAGGGAATCCACCGGCCACCAACGAAGATCATCCGATTCGTCGCTTTGGACCGGTTGTGCCCCGCGGGGTGCGCGCACCACGAACCGCACGTCGAAATGCCGGGTCGGCACGCCGAGCGAGCAGGTGATCGGGTGGACGTCGAGATGTACCGGCGCCGGGTCGATCACCAGGTCGTCGATGCCGGATTCTTCGCGTGCTTCACGAAGTGCGGCGTCCGCGAGCGTCGCGTCGCCGGGCTCGCAATGCCCGCCGAGCTGCAACCAGCGCCCGACCCGCGGATGCAGGGTGAGGAGCACGTTCTCCGCGTCGGCGTCGAGAAGGACGGCCGACGCGGTGATGTGCCCGGCCGCGCATTCGCGGCGGCAGACGTCGTCTCGTGCGGCGAGGAAGCCGAGATAGGCCTGGCGCAAGGATTCCTGGGCCGCGTCCGCCGGTCGCCAACCGGACAATGTGGACACGACGTCGTCGTGCAGGGTCACAGTTCGAGAAGTCCTTCACCGGGTTCGACAGGGCCTCGCGCTGGCGGGAGGGCGGCGGGATGACCGATCGCGACCGCGCCGAGCGGTTCCCAGCGCTCGTCCAGGCCGAGGACGTCGCGCACGATGTCGGCCGCGAAGATCGTCGACCCGATCCAGCACGAGCCGAGGTCTTCGGCGGCGAGCGCGACCAGCAGGCCCTGCACGGCCGCTCCGCCGGCGACGGTGAACATCGTGTGCTCACAAGCGTTCCGGCGGTCGTCGCGGTAGGTGTGCGCGCCCTCGGCGACGAGGAACGGCACCACGACCTCGGGCGCGTTGTACAGGATGTCGCCGCGGCTGAGCCGCTTCGCGACCTGCTCGGGCGTGAAGTCGTCGCCTTCGAGATCGGCCTGCCACGACGCCTTCATCGCGTCGAGAAGCTTGCGGCGCAAGCCTTCCTCGCGCAGCCACACGAACCGGACCGGCTTCGTGTGATGCGGCGCGGGTGCCGTCAGGGCGGTGCCGACCGCGCGGCGCAGCACCTCGGGATCGACCGGCTCGTCGGTGAAGGAGCGGATCGAACGCCGCGCGAGCACGGCTTCCCGGCGGCCCTGCGCGATGGATTCGTTGGTACCGAGGCGGAACAGGTCCTCTTCGATCGGCCGGAGCAGTTTCCGGGCGGTCGAGCCGTCGTCGGTGAGCTGGAGGCCGCGCACGACGGCGACCGGCGTCCCGCCGAGCTTGCCCTTCACCAGATCCGCCGCGGCGGCGAGTTCGTCGGCGATCGCCACCTCGGTGACGGCGAGTTCATTGCCCTGGCTGTCGACCTCGCCCGCGTACGAATGCAGCACCCGCAGGCCGGACGCGCCGATCGCGGCGTCGGTCTGCCCGACCCGCCACGCGCGGCCCATCGTGTCGGTGACCACGACCGCGACCTCGACGCCGAGCCGCTCGCGCAGCCCGTTCCGCAGCGCGAGCGCGGACGCGTCCGGATCCGACGGCAGCAGCGCGACCTCGCCGGAAGCCACGTTCGAGGCGTCCACCCCGGACGCCGCCTGCACGATGCCGAGCTTGTTCTCGGTGATCACCGTCCGGTTGATCCGCGCGATCACGCGGACGGATTCCTCCTCGACGAGTTTGCGCCGGGCGGCGTCACGCTCCTCGGGATCGGACGGGACCCGGATGAGCATGCCCTCGGCCTTGGAGACGATCTTGCTCGTCACGACCAGGACGTCGCCTGAACGCAGCCACGGGGCGGCCTCGACGATCGCGCCGGTCAAATCGTCGCCGGGCCGGAACTCCGGCAGGCCCTCGACCGGCAGGATCTCGATCTTCGCCGAAGCGTGGTCACTCAACGGAAACTCCAGCCAGATCGAAAGCGGCACGCACCATGGCGGCCGTGGCGTCCACATCGGACATCAGCAGAGGCACGTCGCGGACCGCGACTCCCGGCACGTCGACGGTCTCACCCTCGGCGACCAGCCAGCCGTCGAGCACCCCGTCCGGGGATTCCTTGCGGGAGCCGTAATGCCGCCCGACGGCTTCGGCGGAGGTCTCCACGCCGATCGCGCTCAGGCACGCGTCGGCCATACCGCGCAACGCCTTCCCGCCGATGATCGGCGAGACCCCGACGACCTTGGCGCGCGTCTTGCGCAGCGCGTCGCGGATTCCCGGGACGCCGAGCGTCGTGCCCACCGAGACCACCGGGTTCGACGGCGCGAACAGCACGACGTCGGCGGCCGCGATCGCGTCGAGCACGCCCGGCGCCGGCTTGGCCTCGTCGGCGCCGACGGCGATGATCGAATGCGCCTTCGGCTCGGAGCGGTAACGCACCCACCACTCCTGGAAGTGGATCGCCTTGCGCTGGTCCGGATCTTCGGGGTCGTCGATCACGACATGTGTTTCGACGCGGTCGTCCGACATCGGCAGCAGGCGTACGCCCGGCTGCCAGCGATCGCACAGCGCCTCGGTGACCTGGGACAGCGGATAGCCCGCGCGCAGCATCCGCGAGCGGATGAGATGCGTCGCGATGTCCTTGTCGCCCAAGCCGAACCAGGTCGGCTCGGCGCCATAGGCGGCGAGCTCCTCCTTGACCGTCCAGGTCTCGCCGGCGTGGCCCCAGCCGCGTTCGGTGTCGATCCCCCCGCCGAGGGTGTACATGCAGGTGTCCAGGTCCGGGCAGATGCGCAGACCGTGCATCCACACGTCGTCCCCGGTGTTCACCAGCGCGGTCACCTCGTGCGGCGAGTCCGGCGAGGAACCGGTCGCGGGCAGACCCAGTGCTTGTTTGACCCCCAGCAGGAAGCGGGCCCCGCCCACTCCGCCGACCAAAATGACGACCTTCACGACGGGCGATCCTCGCACGCGCCGGGTCCCGGGGCCCAGTAGCGGTACCTGTGGTGCTCCGTACAGCCCAGGCTTTCGTACAGCTTCAGCGCGCCGGAGTTCGCCATCGCGACCTGCAGGAGCATCCCGTTCGCGCCCTGACCGGCGCCCCAGGCGCCCACGGCGTTCATCAGCCCGCGCGCCAGCCCTCGCCGCCGGAACTCCGGCCGTACCTCCAAACGGGCGATGTGCAGCCACTCGCCGACGACCGCTCCGCGCACCGCGCCGGCCGTGACGCCGTCCAGCTCCACGATCCCGAAGCCGACCTTGCCGGTGCCGAGGACGTGGCGCGGCGCCTCCGGCGGGTCGGCGCTGCCCGCCGTCATCTCCCACCATCCGGACGTCGGCTCGTCGAGAATCTCCGCTCCCGCCGAGGTCCCGCGCGAAAGCGGCCCGGTGAGCAGGCGGACCTCGTGCGCGGGGCGGTGTTCCACATAGTGGACCCAGCCGGAGGCGGCGAGCTGGTCTTCGAGAGACGTGTTCTGGATCACCTGAACGACCGGCGGGATGGCATGATCGTGGGCGAAGTCACAGACCGCCCGCAGGGCGTCTGGCAGCGGTTTTCCCGGGTCACCGATCGCCAGGGCACTGTTGGCCCGGGCGGTGAACCCGTCCGCCCAGCGGAGCCGCCAGTCGCCGATCCGGCTCTCCAGCAGGGGAGTCCAAGCCCGGCTACAGGTGAGCTCGAGCATTTCCGCACTGTTCACGGTTAGATTGTGCCAAGGAAGGCAGTGGAGGGACCCCGATGAGCATCGCGCGCAAGGACGACAGGCACAACGAAGACCTGGTTCGCGAGATTTCCGACGGCTTCAACCGGGCGTTGGGCGCGGAAAAGGCCGTCGACGAGGACGCAGCGGCGGCGAAGCCCGCCGCGCCGCAGTTCGTCATCACTGGGGACAGCAGGGCCACTCCGCCGCCGCGCCGGAAAGACCGCTGAAAGCCCATACCCGGGGTAGGCGATAAGGGTGGCCTAAGCGGGCCGGTCGCGCCCGTGGGCGCGTAATGTCCGTTGCAGACTGGTGAAGCAGAGATAAAGCAGGAGTACGCAGTGACCTACGTGATCGCCGAGCCCTGCGTCGACGTGCTCGACAAGGCGTGTATCGACGAGTGCCCCGTGGATTGCATCTACGAGGGTGACCGCATGCTGTACATCCACCCGGACGAATGCGTCGACTGCGGTGCCTGCGAGCCGGTCTGCCCCGTCGAGGCGATCTACTACGAGGACGACGTCCCCGACGAGTGGAACGACTACACCAAGGCCAACGTCGACTTCTTCGACGAGCTCGGCTCGCCCGGTGGCGCCTCCAAGGTCGGCAAGACCAGTCACGACCCCGCCTTCATCAAGGCTCTTCCCCCGCAGGGCGAATGAGCCGGGTCGCTCTTCCCGATTTTCCCTGGGACTCCCTGGCCGAGGCCAAGGCGAAGGCTCAGGCACATCCCGGCGGCATCGTCGACCTGTCGATCGGCACGCCGGTGGACCCGGTCCCCGAGAGCATCCGCACGGCGCTCGCCTCCGTGTCGGAGATCCCGGGGTACCCGACCACGCACGGGATCCCCGAGCTCAGGGCCGCCGCGATCGACGCGCTTTCGCGGCGGCACGGCATCTCGGGTGTTCCCGAGGCCGCTGTGCTGCCGACGATCGGCTCGAAGGAGCTGGTCGCTTCGCTGCCGCGGCAGCTGGGCTTCGGCCCCGGTGACCTCGTCGTCATCCCCGAGGTGGCGTACCCGACCTACGAGGTCGGTGTGCTGCTGGCGGGTGCTTCGCTGCTGCGCGCGGACAGCACGTTCGCGCTCGGTCCGCAGCGGCCATCGATGCTGTGGCTGAACTCGCCGTCCAACCCGACCGGGCGTGTGCTCGGTGTCGACCACCTGCGCAAGGTCGTCGACTGGGCGCGGGAACGCGGCGTCGTCGTGGTCTCCGACGAGTGTTATCTGGCGCTGGGCTGGGAAAGCGAGCCCGTGTCGATCCTGCACCCGGACGTGCACGGCGGCTCCCTCGACGGTCTGCTGGCCGTCCATTCGCTGTCGAAGTCCGCGAACCTCGCGAGCTACCGCGCCGGTTTCGTCACCGGTGACCCGAAGCTCGTCGCCGGTCTGCTGGAGATCCGCAAGCATTCCGGGCTGATCGTGCCGAGGCCGGTGCAGGAGGCCATGGTCGCCGCGCTGAAGGACGACGAAGCGCTTGCCGTGCAACGGGAACGCTACGCGCGCCGTCGGCTGGTGCTGCGGAAGGCGTTGCTGGACAGCGGTTTCGAGATCTCGCATTCCGAGGCGGGGCTGTATCTCTGGTCCACGCGCGGCGAATCCGCGCTAGACACGGTCGACTGGCTCGCCGGGCGTGGCATCCTCGCCGCGCCGGGCACGTTCTACGGGCCGACCGGCGGGAACCACGTCCGGATCGCCTTGACGGCGACCGACGAGCGGATCGACGCGGCCGTGGAGCGGCTGGCTTCCTGATCGGCTGGATGTCACGGCCACGGTCCCTGGATGCCGGCCTTGACCGGGGTTGCGAAAGCCACTTTCGCAACCTTCAACGTTGCGAAAGTGGCTTTCGCAACGCACCTTCAGGACACGTCGCGACCGGTGAAACCCCGGTAGACGAATCGCGTCAGCGCCTCGACGGCTTCTTCTTCTGAGATCGCCGACGGGTCGAGCAGCCACGTGTGCGCGAAACCGTTGACCAGTTCGGCCATCATCGCGAGCGTGACCTGCTCCGACGCCGGGAGTTCCATACCCGCCGCGGTGATGTACCCGAGGTGGTCGAGGAGGTCCGCCGCCTGAGCGGCGCCGAAGCGCGCGTACGTGCGTGCGAACTCGTCGCTGACCATCGCGGCCTGCCGCAGCGCGAGCATCGTCGCGGCGTTGTCGCGGTGGAAGTTCCAGTATTCGCAGACGTGCCAGCGCACGGCTTGCGGGTCGGTGAAGTCGGGGATGTGCTCCGGTGAGGACGCGTTGACATCGCTCTCCGCCGCCAGATCGTCGAGGAGCGCTTCGAGCAGTTCTTCCTTGCTCGTGAAGTGGTTGTAGAACGAACCCGCCGCGCGTCCGGCCTCCGCCGTGATGTCGGTGATCTTGGTGTTCAGGTACCCCTTCGCCGCGAAAACGCGTTTCGCCGCCTCCTTGAGCGCGGCCTCGGTCTCCGCCGCCTTCTCCTTGCGGCTCATCGCCGTCATCGGCACCTCCTTGACACGGAAGGCTAGCAACGAGCATAGTGAATTCGAATTCACTGAATCTCAATTCACCGGAGGAGTGGGATGACCGAGGTGCTGATCGCGGGGGCCGGGCCGACCGGGCTCACGCTGGCCATCGACCTCGCGCGCCGTGGCATCGGAGTGCGGATCGTGGAGAAGGCCGAGACGTTCTTCGAGGGCTCACGGGGCGACGGCCTGCAGCCGCGCACGCTGGAGGTCTTCGAAGACCTCGGCGTCCTGGACGCGGTGCTGGCCGCCGGGCAGGCGCCCGTGGCGGTGAAGATCCATCTGGGCGGCGAGGTCGTCGGCGAGCGGTGGATGGCCGAGCTCGCCGAGCCGACGCCGGACGTCCCGTACCCGAACGGCCACTTCCTCGGCCAGTCGCGGACCGAGGGGATCCTTCGTGAGCGGCTCGCCGAATTCGGCGTCCAGGTGGAGCTCGGCACCCCGCTGCTCGGTTTCGAGCAGGACGCCGACGGGGTGACCGCCGAGCTGCCGGGCGAGCGCGTCCGGGTCGATTACCTCGTCGGCGCGGACGGGGGGAAGAGCTTCGTGCGCAAGGCGCTCGGGATCGTGTTCGAGGGCACCACCGACGAGTCGGTCCGCATGTTGCTGGGTGACGTCCAGGCCGAGGGGCTCGATCGCGCGTACGGGCACTGGTTCGCGAAGCCCGAGGATCCGATGTCGGGCATCGTGCTCACGCCGCTGCCGGGAGTGCCGCATTTCCAGTTCGGCGCGCCACTGGGCGAGGAGGAGGTCGAGGCGTCTCTCGGCACGTTGCAGTCCCGGCTCGATGATCTCTCCGGCGGCGGGGTCCGGCTGCACGACCTCGCCTGGTCGACGGTGTGGCGGCCCAACATCCGGCTCGCCGAGCGGTTCCGTGACGGTCGAGTGTTCCTCGCCGGCGACGCGGCGCACGTCCACCCGCCGACCGGTGGGCAGGGGCTCAACACCGGCGTCCAGGACGCGTACAACCTGGGCTGGAAACTCGCCGACGGCTCACCGGAGCTGCTCGACAGCTACGAGCCCGAGCGTCGCGGGGTCGCCGCGCGGGTGCTGAAGATCAGCACCGAGATCCTCGAGAAGTACAAGGAGGGTGCGGAAGACGCGCACGAACGCGGCGAGAACACGCGTCAGCTGGACATCGGCTACCGAGGTGGCCCGCTCGCGCCCGCGGCGACCGGCCGGATCCGGCCTGGCGACCGCGCCCCGGACGCGCCGTTGAAGGACGCGAACGGCAAACCCGTCCGGCTGTTCGAGTTGCTGCGGGGGCCGCAGGCGACGGTGCTGGTGTTCGGCGACGGCCCGGCGCCCGAAGGCGCGCGGCGGATCCTGCCCGCGGGCAGCGCACTGTCCGATGTGGACTTCGAGGACGTCGGCGGGTATGCCTTCGCCGCGTACGAAGCCGAGAACGGACGGAAGGTGATGATCCGCCCGGACGGCTATATCCGCGGGCTCACCGCGTGAGCGGCCGCGTCGACCTCCGTCCAGACGTCGCGCCATACGGCACGGACCTCGGCTCGGCGCAGTAGTTCCTTCTCCGCGATCCGGCCCGCGATGAACGCGACTTCTGCGTCCACGGAGGCGACCACGCCACGCATCCGATCGGCGGCGACGCAGGCGTCCTGGTGATCCCCGAGGACGGTCTGGAAGTTCTTCGTGGCCTTGATCAGCCGCTGGATCCGTTCCGCTTGCTTCTTCTTCGCCGCGGGCTTGGCCATTTCGGCGGCGTAGCGAAGTTTCTTGCCGTAGATGCGAAGCGCGTGAAGATCGTCGTCCGGGGGATCGGCGGGAAGCGCCTTCACGGCCTTCGCGAGCTTTCGATGCGGCTTCGCGAGACCGGCGACGAGATCGGCCGAGGTCTGGGGGCTTTCATCGGCTTCTTCGGTGGCGGGCTGCCGGGCGAGACGGCCGATGTCCTGCAGCATCGAGGCGTATCGGGGACTGGCGAGGGCGCGGGTGAGCCGCCGCTTCGCGACGCCGCGTTCGGTGACGAACTTCGAAACCAGACGGCGCGCGGCGGGCTGATCGCGCACCTCGAATTCGGCGACGACCTCGCGAAGGTGGCCGATCAGGACGTCGTAGTCGCGGACGTCGCCGAGGGACTGGCCGAGCCAGCCGAGTTCGGCGCGCACGGGCTCGGCGTCCGGGCCGACGAGGCGGCCCGAGAGCTTGAGGACGCTCCGCATGCGGCGCAGCGCGACCCGCATCTGGTGGAGGTCTTCGGGGTCGGCGCCGGATTTGGTGCCCGGTTCGTGTGCGAGGAGGGCGCGGATCTCGACGTCGAGTTTGACCCGTACGTGGGTGGCCGCCGGATCGTCCGGCCCCGCTTTCGCGGGACGGTCGCCGAGCCCGAGCGCGGCCGGAGTGGTCGAAGGGACGTTCTTGCGCGGCAGGGTCTCGGCTGTCACAAGATGAATTCTAGGTGAACCGGCAAGGTGGTCCAGGCCGTGAGAACAGCAAGGGACCTTTGCTACCGCCCTCCGGGGGAGAGTGGTAGCAAAGGTCCCTTGCTCTCTTTTCGGGCCTCGGCCTTGGGTGACTGTGCGGGGTTTCGGGGGCCAGTGTCGCTACGCGGGGTGAGGGGTGTGTGGGAATAGGGACGCTCAACGTCTCTATTTCCACACACCCTCACTGCCGTCCGCCCGGTCCCGCCTGGGTGGTAGCAAAGGTCCCTTGCTTTCCCGACATCCCGGGCTACCCGAGTGGTAGCAAAGGTCCCTTGCTCTCTTTCCGCAGGTCAGTTGGCGTGCAGGGCCGCGTTCAGCTCGATGCCGACCCCGGTGCGCGCGACGACCTCGACGGCGCCGGTTCCGGAGTTCCGCCGGAACACCGCACCCGAGATGCCGGACAGCTCCAGCGCCTTCACGACCTTGCCCTCGAAGGCCACCTTCGTGCCGGCCGTGACGTACAGGCCCGCCTCGACGACCGAGTCGTCGCCGAGCGAGATGCCGACGCCGCCGTTCGCGCCGATCAGGCAGCGCTCGCCGATCGAGATGGTCTCCTTGCCGCCGCCGGACAGCGTGCCCATGATCGACGCGCCACCGCCGACGTCGGAGCCGTCGCCGACCACGACGCCCGCCGAGATCCGGCCTTCGACCATCGAGGCGCCGAGCGTGCCGGCGTTGAAGTTGACGAAGCCTTCGTGCATGACCGTGGTGCCGTTGGCCAGGTGTGCGCCGAGGCGGGCGCGGTCGGCGTCGGCGATGCGGACGCCGGTCGGCACGACGTAGTCCACCATCCGCGGGAACTTGTCCACGCCGTAGACGGTGACGTTGCCGCGCGCCCGCAGCCGCAGCCGGGTCGCCTCGAAGCCCTCGACGGGGCATGGCCCGTGGTTGGTCCACACGACGTTCGCCAGCAGTCCGAAGATGCCGTCGAGGTTCGCGCCGTGCGGCCGGACCAGGCGGTGCGACAGCAGGTGGAGGCGCAGGTAGACGTCGTGCGTGTCGCCGGGGGCGTCGGCGAGACGGGCGATGGTCGTGCGGACCGCGACGACCTCGACACCGCGGTCGGTGTCCGGGCCGAGCTGCGCGGCGGCGGCCTCGCCGAGGGCCTCGGAGGCCTCCTCAGCGGTCAGCCGCACCGTGCCGGCGGTGCCTTCGGCGCCGTCGATCAGCTTGGGCAGCGGGAACCAGGTGTCCAGCACCGTGCCGTCGGTCGTGACGGTGGCCAGTCCGACGCCGGTGGCGCCGGTCGTTTCGGGGTCAGGGGTCTGCTCGCTCACGTCCTGAACGGTAACCCAGTGACCCTCCTCAGCCGCCGACGAGGCTCTTCACACTGGTCAGCGCCGTCGCCATGTCGCCGAGCGCCTGGCCGCACGGCCCGCCGGGAGCCGCCACGTCCTGGCAGTTCGCGGCGCGGAAGGCGGCGATCGGGCGGTCGAGGACGTCGGCGTGCGACGACAGGTCCGGGCGGCGTTTGCGGACGGTGCCCGCGGCGCTGGAGAGTTCGGTGACGTACTTCTGGCAGCTCTTGGGCGATTCGGTCCCCGGCGCCAGGTAGCACTGGTCGGTCGTCAGCGCCTTGAGCTTGATCGGCAGCACGTCCGGGCCGGTGCCCTGGGTCGGACGGACCTTCACCGGGACTTCGCCTGATCCGCAGCCGCTGAGTACCAGGAGGAGGGCGACCAAGATCGTTCGCATGCGCACTCCTTCACGGTAGCCCCGGGCGCCCGGCGGTACGGTGCGGGCATGCCTTCGCTCGATCTGCACGCCGACCCCGTCGACCTCACCGCCGCCTTGGTGGACATCTTCAGTGTCTCCGAAGAGGAGAAGGTCATCGCGGACACCGTGCAGGCGGCGCTCGAGGCGCAGGCACCGCATCTCGAAGTGGTCCGCAACGGTGACGCGGTCCTCGCCCGCACGAACCTCGGCCGCCCGTCGCGGGTCCTGCTGGCCGGGCATCTCGACACCGTTCCGGTCAACGAGAACATGCCCGTGCGCCGCGAGGGGACGGGTGACGACGAGATCCTGCACGGGCTGGGCACCGTCGACATGAAGAGCGGTGACGCCGTCTTCCTGCACCTCGCCGCCGAACTCCGGGAACCGAAGCACGACGTCACCTTCGTGTTCTACGACTGCGAAGAGATCGAAGCGACGAAGAACGGTCTGGGCCGCATCGAGCGCGAGCTGCCCGAGTGGCTGAAGGCCGACCTCGCGATCCTCGGTGAGCCGTCGAACGGCGGGATCGAGGGCGGTTGCCAGGGCACGATGCGAATCGAGATCCGCGTCGAAGGCGTCCGCGCGCACACCGCGCGCGGCTGGATGGGCGTCAACGCGATCCACGGGCTCGCCGAACCGCTGCGCAGGCTGGCCGAGTACACGCCGCGCGTGGTCGACATCGACGGCCTGACCTACCGCGAAGGGCTCCAGGCCACGAAGATCGGCGGCGGTGTCGCGGGCAACGTCGTGCCGGACGAGGCCGTGCTCACGATCAACCACCGTTTCGCGCCCGACAGGAGCGCCGAGCAGGCCGAGGCGCACCTTCGCGAGGTTTTCGAGGCCTACGACGTCAAGGTTGTCGACTTGTCGCCAGGGGCATTGCCTGGGCTGAGCGCACCCGCGGCGGCCGAGCTGGTCGCCGCGGCCGGCGGTAAGGCGGTCGCGAAGCTGGGCTGGACCGACGTCGCGCGCTTCGCGGCTCTCGGGATCCCTGCGGTCAACTTCGGACCCGGCGACCCGACGCTCGCGCACACCCGCCAGGAGAACGTGCGGGCGGGCGAGATCCGGCAGGTCGCCTCGGTGCTGCGCGCGTTCCTCAGCTAGCCAGCGCGAGGTATTCGTCGAGAGCCTGCTCCGGGCCGCCGTAGGTGAGGTGCGAGATGGCGAACATGGGGGCGACCACGCGGCTCCAGGCGTACAGCCGGTCGCCGTCGAGTCCGCACGCCGTCGCCACCACCTGGCACCGCGCTTCGACTCCCTCGCGCCCGGCGCCGCTCACGACGTAGTCGACGGCGTCGAAGCACGGATCACCCACGCACGCCTTCGGATCGATCGCGATCAGGCCGCGCGGGCCGCCGTCCAGGACGTTGCCGAGATGCAGATCGCCGTGGAGCAGCACGACGCCGGCCTGTGTGTCCAGCAGCCTCTCGCAGCGGTCGATCGCGCGCTGCCAGGTGGCCGGACCGATCCGGGCGGCGATGGCCGGTTCGGCGACGCGACGGCCGATCCGCTCGAACGACTCCTCGAACCGGCCGCGCAGGCTCCACGGCCAGCCCTCGGGCGGGGCGACCGCGTGCAGGGCGGCGAGCAGCTCTCCCCATCGCCCCGGCAAGGTCGACGGCGGCAGGTTCTCGGCTTCGGTGCCCGGCCGGATCTCCTCCAGCACCATCGCGCCGGCGTCCGCGTCGGCGGCGAGGACGCCGGGCACCCGGCCCGACGGCGCGAACACCCGCAGCATTTCGAGCTGTTTGGTCAGCAGCGGCCCGTCCGGGCTGAGTTTGAGCACCGCCGGTGTCCCGTCGGACCACCGGCAGCGAAAGACGACGGACGAGGCTCCGCTGTCGAACAACTCACCGAGCGCGAAGTCCCATCGGGAGGCGAGCTGTTCGGCGAGGGTGGGGACGCCGGCGAGCCACCCTTCGGCGTCGGCGCCGAACCGGTCGGCCAGACGGGTGCTGATGTCTTCCAAGTCCACATCGGTCACGGGGAAACGTCCTCCTCGGCTCCGAGAAGGAGCAGTCCGCGCCGCAGTAGGTCCGCGGCCTCTTCGAAGCGCCCTTGATCGCGAAGCAGCTCTCCCGCCTTGTCGATCGAAGCGGCCAAGACGCCGCGAGCGTCGCGGAGGGCCGCTACGTCGATGGCGTGCGCGAAGCCCGCTTCGGCTGCTTCGAGGTCTCCGCGAGCCAGCGCCAGCATTCCCTGTTGGAACACGAGGGACGCGGAGAGCGGCGAGTCCGCAGGGATGGCTTCAGCCGCTTCGGAGAGTAGACCGGCGGCGTCGTCGAGACGACCGAATTCGCGGCAGACGTCGGCGAGTTCCAGTGTGACAGCCTGGTCGGGCGCGGCCGCGCGTGACGCGCGAAGGTCTGTGAGAGCGCCTTCGAGGTCGTCGGCCCGCCGGACCAGCGCTCGCGCGAACAGGCACCGGGCCAGCACCGGGCGCAGGGCGCGCTCGTGGAGCAGATCGTGCAGCGCCGACACGGCGGCGACGGCGTCGGCGACCCGTCCTTCGGCGAGATACGCCTCGGCCAGCCGCCGCTGGTTCTCGGCGAGTTCGGTCAGGATCTCCTCGTCACCGCGAGCCAGCCGCAGTGCTTCTCCGGCGTGACGCGCGGCCTGGGCGGTCTCGCCGAGGCGGAGCTGCCCGTCGGCGAGGTACGCGTGCAGGGTCAGCAGGAGCACCGGATGCGGGTGACGCTCCAGGCTCGCGTCGAGCGCCGTCCGGAGCAGGTGCATCGCGTGGTGCGGCTCGCCCCGGCCGACCAGGACGTTCGCCCGCAGCGCGGCGGCCAGCCCCCGGTACGACGGGATGTCGGCGGCGAGCGCGGTTTCGGCGGCGGCCACCAGCCGCGGCAGGGTGTCGTCCCGGGCGAAGCGCGCGAGCCACAGCCAGGCGAGCCCGGCCTGGCGGTCGCGGCCGCTCTTCTCGGCCAGCCGCGCCAGCCGTCGCATCTTCGCCGCCGAACCGTGCCCGGCCAGGAAGTCCGCCGCGGCCGCCGCGATGTCGAGGTCGAGCCGGACGTCGTCGCGCGGCGAAGTCACGCCCAGTAGCTCACCGGTGTCCACGCCGAGCCGGGCGGCGAAATGGCGCACCGCGTCGCCGGACGGTGTCCGCGCGCCCGTCTCGACGGAGGAGACGTACGCGGCGGTGTAATGCGGTTCGGCGAGTTCGCGCTGGGTGAGGCCGCGTTCGGCGCGAAGCCGCCGCAGCCGTCCGCCGACCTCCTCGCCCATGACCGAGAACGATACGGGCGAGCGCGCCGAAAGGTTGCGCGCGCGGTCCCACAACTTCTCCCGGCCCCTGCTCGTATCCCCGGACGTGACCGAAGACCTCCGGGAGGACCGATGACCGTGCGCCGGGCGCTGGCCCTCGTCGTCTGCGCTTTGGTGGTGGCCGGCTGCGAAGACCATTCCGTCGCCCCTCCCGCGGTGACACCGGTGCCGGTCACCGTCCTCTCGACGACGCCGTCGTCCGCGCCCAAGCCCGTGCTGGCGCCACCGTCCGCCGAGATCACCTTCCCGGAGGCGGGATCCGGCCAGTGGGTGTTCCCGACCGGGGAAGGCCAGGTCGCCGGGTCCGCCGGGAGGTTGCTCCGGTACCGGCTCGCCGCCGAAGCCGACATCGTCGGGGTGAGCCAGGACGCTCTCGTCAAGACGATCGAGTCCACTTTGGCCGATCCGCGCGGCTGGACCGGCGGCGGACGGTGGCGCCTGCAGCGGGCCGGGCCCGACGGGCCCGTCGATTTCACGATCTATCTCGCGACGCCGAAGACGCGCGACGTGCTGTGCGGCAGGCCGGACGGCTACACCTCGTGCCGCAACGGGAACAGCGTCGTGCTCAACGTCGCGCGCTGGGCGCACGGCGTGCCCGGCTACGGTGCCCCGCTGGGGGTCTACCGGCAGTACATGGTCACGCACGAGGTCGGGCACCGGCTCGGGCGCGGCCACGAACGATGCCCGGTGCCGGGCGCCCTCGCGCCGGTGATGCAGCAGCAGACGCTCGGCCTGCACGGCTGTGCCCCGAATCCGTGGCCCTATCCCGATGGGAAGCAGTACACGGGTCCCTCGGGGGAGTACGACGATCCGATCCCGCGCGGCGACTCGTGAGATCGGCCTTCGATCACGCGAGTTCCGCCTCTGATCACGCGAGTTCGCCGTTTCCGCACGGTGAGCCCAGGCGGTCGAAACGCGGGACTCGCGTGATTGAAGGCGGAACTCACGTGATTGGGGGCGGAACTCGCGTGATCAGACGGACGACACGGGAGGTCAGCGGCCCTGCAGGGATTTCACGTTCCGGCCGAAGGTCCAGCTCCGCGAACCGTCCCAGTTGATCGACCAGGTCATCAGGCCCTTGAGCGCGGGGATGCTGCGGTACGCCTGGGAAACCAGGCTCGGCGACATGTACCCGCCGCCCGCACCGGCCTGCGCCGGCAGGCCGGGGGCCTGCTTGTCGTAGGGGACGCGGATCGTCTGGCCCTGGATCACCAATCCCTTGTCGAGGCAGTTGGTCTGCGCGACGAAGCCCTGAACCGTCCCGGCCTGGTACGAATCGCCGGAGCAGCCGTACATGCTTCCGTTGTAGTACTGCATGTTCAGCCACCACAGCCGGCCGTTGTCCGCGTACTTCTTGATGATCGGCAGGTACGCGCCCCAGATCGAGCCGTAGACGACGCTGCCGCCGGTGACGTACGCGGTCTCGGGCGCCATGGTGAGCCCGAAGTTCGGCGGCATCGCGGCGAGGACGCCGTCGATGATCCGGATGAGGTTCTTCTGCGACGCCGACAGCGTGTTGATGTTCCCGCTGCCGGTGAGGCCGGTTTCGATGTCGATGTCGATCCCGTCGAAGTTGTACTTCTTCAGGATCGGCACGATGGTCGCGACGAATTTGTCCGCGACGGTGGCCGAATTCAGATCGATTCCCGCGGTGGCACCGCCGATGGACATCAGGATCGTCGCGCCCGCGTCCTTCGCGGCGCACATTTCGGACGGGGTCGCGACCTTCACAGTCGCGTCCATCCCATCCTCCCATTTGGCCGTTCCGTCGGACAGGATGACCGGAAAGGCCGCGTTGATCACGTTGTACCCGTTGTCCTTGATCCGGGCGTCGGTGATCGGGATCCAGCCCAGCGGCGGATGGACGCCGTTCGAAGCGCCGTCCCAGTTCTCCCAATAGCCTTGCAGGACCTTGCCCGCCGGCTTCGATTTGACCGCGCAGACCTCGGCGTCGGGTGATGCCTGCGCCGAGCCGAGGGCGACGAGGGTGGTGACGGCGAGTACCGCCGCGCCGGTGATTGCGAGCAGCCGTGAGACGCGACCGAACATACCCAGCTCCCATCTCGAAAGCGGTTTGAACGAACAGGAAGCGGCCGTTCGGCTCAACATAGGTCGCGGTGCCCGGCCCCCGCTACCGACGATCGGGTGGTCTAGACCAGATATCGAAGAGTTGCCCGAAATTCTCCCCCACGCACGAAGGCCATCTCACGAGGCCGGGTGTCCTCGTGAGATGGCCTTCGCCATTCGGATGGTCAGACGGTGATGGTCCAGCTGTCGAGCGTGCCGGTGTCCTGCGCGTAGGCGTCGTAGAGCACGAGCGTCCAAGTGCCGGAAGCGGCCTCGTTGGTCACCGGGACCGAGTAGGTCCGCGTGCCGAGGTCGGTGCAGGGCAGGGAGCCGGTGGGCTTGACCGAGTACGTGCTGCCGTCGGGGGCCTTCAGGCTGATCCGCAGATCCTCGGAGCAGGTGTGCGTCCCGGTGATCGACACCTTCACCGGCGAGGTCGCCGTGCCCGTCGCGGTGGACGTGATCGGGCTGTTGACCGTCGCGTAGTCGTTGAGCGCGAAGTCGGTGCCGTTGGTGAACGTGCGCACGCTGACGTCGCCGACGGTGAGCGTGTACTGCGCCGTGCGGTCCACCGAGGTCCCGTCACCGGTCACCGTGATCGTGCTGGTGCCGTTGGGAGTGCTCGCCGACGTCGCGATGGTGAGCGTCGAAGAACCACCCGACTGCACGGAAGCGGGGTTGAACGTCGCGGTCGCCCCGGCGGGGAGGCCGCTCGCGCTCAGTGAAACCGCTTGCGCCGCACCGGAAGTGGTCGCGGTGTTGACCGTGACGGTCGTCGACTGTCCCGCTTGGACGGTGCCGGAGGATGGCGAAAGACCGAGCGAGAAGTCCGGGCCAGTCGACGTGCCGACGGCGAGCTTCCAGAGCGCGTAGGCGATCGCGTCGCTGTTCTTCTCCAGCGGGGTGTCCGGGATGTTCGACAGCGTGTCGCAGGCGCGGTGATAGCAGCTGTCGAAGGGCCTGCCTGCCGTGCCGCCCCATTTCTGTTGCTGCGCGGCGCTCTTCGTGTAGCCGGCACCGGTCGCGAGACCGCCGACCGGGATACCCGCGCTCTTGAACGACGCGTGGTCCGAACGGCCGTCGCCCTCGGTGTCACCCTCGGTCTGGATACCGATCGTGCGGAAGTACTCGTCGAACACGGCCTTGACCGAAGCCACGTCGTCGTAGACGAAGTAGCCCCAGTTGTCGGAGCCGATCATGTCGAAGTTCAGGTACGTCTTGATCTTCGTGCGTTCGGTCTGCGGAAGGCTGTTGACGTAGAACTTGGAGCCCCGCAGGCCGGACTCCTCGTCGGCCCACCAGCCGAAGCGGACGCGTTTGGCCATCGCCGGGTTCTCACGGGCCAGCGTCAGCGCGACTTCGAGGATCGAGGCCGAACCCGAGCCGTTGTCGTTGATGCCGGGGCCGGCGCTGACGCTGTCGAGGTGCGCGCCGAGCATGATGACCTGGCTCGCGTCACCCTGCGGCCATTCCGCGATGACGTTCTGGTTCGAACCCGCGCAACTCGTGCAGGACTGCAACGTGACGTTGTAGCCGGCGTCGCGCAGTTTCTGCGCCACATAGGACACCGACGCCGGGTAGCCCGGCCGTCCGGAGGCGCGGTTGCCGCCGTTCTGGTTGGCGATGGTCTGCAACGCGCTCAAATGCGCCTTGACGTTGGCGAGCGAGATGTCCGGTGCGGCGGCCGTGGTCGCCTGCGCGGGCGCGGTGACGACACCCAGTACGGCGGCCATACCGACGACGGCCGCTCCTATTCGCTTTCCCCACTTCATGCCGGGGTGTTCCTTTCTGGGGTGATGGTCCGTGAAGGCCTCCTTCCCTACGTTGAAAGTAGGGAAGGAGGCCTTCACGGAACGGGGGTCAGACGGTGATCGACCAGCTGGAGAGCGTGCCGGTGTCCTGCGCGTAGGCGTCGTAGACCACGAGGGTCCAGGTGCCCGCCGCGACCTCGTTGGTCACGTTCACCGAGTAGTTCCGCGTGCCCAGATCGGTGCAGGGCAGGGAGCCGGTGGGCTTGACCGAGTACGTGCTGCCGTCGGGGGCCTTCAGGCTGATGCGGAGGTCCTCGGAGCAGGTGTGCGTCCCGGTGACCGTCACCTTCACCGGGGACACCGCGTTACCGGTGGCGGTGGAGGTGATCGGGCTGTTCACCGTGCCGTAGTCGTTCAGGGCGTAGTCGGTGTCGTTGGTGTACGTCCGCAGGTCGCCGCCGGTACCGACGGTGAGCTTGTACTGCGCGGTGTGCGTGCCGCTCGCGGCGGTACCGGTCACCGTGATGGTGCTGGTGCCGTCAGGGGTGCTCGCCGACGTCGCGATGGTGAGCGTCGAGGAGGCGCCTGACTGCACCGAGGCGGGGTTGAACGTCGCGGTCGCCCCGGCGGGGAGGCCGCTCGCGCTCAGCGAAACCGTCTGCGCCGCACCGTTGGTGGTCGCGGTGTTCACCGTGACGGTGGCCGACTCGCCCGCCTTGACCGTGCCGGACGCAGGGGTGACGCCGACCGAGAAGTCGTCGCCCTGCGGGGTGCACGAGGCCGGTTCACCGGTCGCCGCGGGAACGCTGATGGCGTTCCACGCCGCCTTGGTGGTGTTGAACTCGGTGCAGGAACCCGGGTACAGCGCGAGCGCCGCTTCCAGCGTGGCCTTGCGGGCCGCGCGGTGGTTCCAGCTGGAGGTCTTCTTCAGCAGGCCGTTGTAGAAGATCTTCGCGGCCTTCTGGATGCCGATCCCGGTGATCGAGGTGTTGTTGCAGGTCGGGCTGGCCGGCTTGCCGACCGGCGCGGTGCCCTCGGCCAGCAGGTAGAACCAGTGGTTCTGCGGGCCCGCGGCGGCGTGCACCTCGGTGTTCGGGATGGACGAGGAGTAGCAGTCGGGGTTGCCCGAGATCCGGCTCGGCTGGTTCATGTAGCGGATCGGGCCGCGGCCGACCAGGTTCACGCCCTCGCCGACGTCGTAGTCGGGGACGTCCTTGGCGTTGTTGGCGTAGTGCTCGGTGACGGCACCGAAGATGTCACCGGTGGACTCGTTGAGGCCGCCGTTCTCGTTGCCACTGCCCGCGCCGCCCGGCGTGGTCTGGAAGATGGCGTGGCCGTACTCGTGGGCGACGACGTCCATCGGGGTGGCCTGACGCTGGCCGTCCTGCGAGCGGCCGTAGGTGGTCGAAGAGCCGTTCCAGTAGGCGTTGGCCTGGTTGAGGCCGACGTAGGCGGGGAAGCCGCCGCCGTTGCCGTTGATGCCGTTGCGGCCGAGCCATTCGCCCAGCATCTTCCACTCGGTCTGCACGCCGAAGAGCGCGTCGACACAGGCGGTTTCCAGGTCGGTGCCGGAGCCGTTGCCCCAGTTGTCGTCCGGGCCGCTGTAGGGCGAGCCGTTCTGGCGGGCACAGCTGATGTTGGTGCGCTGCGGGTCGCGCATCGTGTACGTGCCGCCGGAGTTCGTCGTGTCGATGGTGACGTTGCCGACGTAGTAGCTGTTCCCGGCGCCCAGCGTGCCGACCTCGTTCGACGTGGCCTTCGTTGCGGCGGCGGGGAAGTTGGACATCTTGACGTCGTCACGGGTTTCGAGCACCGCGCCGGTGACGCCGTCCACGAACACGTGCAGGTTGCTCGGGGCCGTCGCCTTGGTGCCCGCGACGACGACCTCGTAGGCGAGTTTGGGGGAGTTCCCCGCCAGCACGACGAGCTTCGGCGCGACCACGCTGTCTACTTTGGACAGCTGACCGCGGGCGACCTCGGTCGCCTTCGCCGCGGAGATCCTGGCCTTGGTGTCGACCGAGATCGCCGCGGTCTCCGCGGCGCTGGTGCCGCGGACGCGCCCGGCGCCGTCGGCCACCACCACCGCGTCCCCGCCGACGACCGGCAGGCCACGGTAGGTTCGTTCGTAAGCGGCGTAGAACAGTCCTCCGCCACCCTGGGTCAGCCCGACGCGGCGGAAGTCCTCTTGGGTTCCCTTCCGCAGGTGGTCCACCCCGGCCGCGGCGGCCCGGTCGGCCGCGCTCGCGGCGACGGCGTCGGGGCTCGCGGGCTGGATGGTGGCGGTGGTCGCGTTCGCCGGGGTCACCGGGAACGTCATGCTCAGGGCAAGGCCGGCGACGGCCGCCAACCCTGTTCTGAGCCCTCGCTGAACGGTCATGTGAACCTTCCATGGGCAGGACCGCGTACCCGGACGGCCAGTGGCGCGGCGGGGAATCAGACCGGGGCGGGTGCACGGCGGGGGACGGGGAGCGTGCCCATTCGGATAACTGGAGTTATCCCGATGGACACGTTCGAGTAAAGGAGCCGCTCACAAGGCCGTCAATGGGCCGGATGGCCTAGCGGGCCGGGCGAAGATCCACATGCAAGGAATGAAATCCCTGTGTAGTAAGAGTTTTTCCCGCCATGTGCGATATATGGCGACTTTCGTATGGTTTTCAGACCGACGGCCCGGAATCGGACATAGCGGCCGCGCGCACACCGCGCCGATAGGCCTCCGCCGCTTTTTCGATTAATCCGCGGGCTCGCAACGTGTCGCCCAAATGCAGTGCGGTGGCGACGAGCGCGCCGCGCAGCTCGGCCTTTTCCTGTGCGGTGGCGGCTTCTTCGAGCAACGCGGTCGCTTCGGGCAGATCGCCGCGGGCACGGGCGATGAGTCCCAGTAACCGGAGAACCTCGGTCCGCGCCTCGATATCGGGGGATCGATCCAGAAGCGGCCGGATCCCCTCGGCGAGTTCGGCCGCCTCGTCGAGTTCTCCTTGGCGGCGGCGGACGTCGGCGAGCTCGATGGTCGCGCCGAGCACCCCCTCCTGTGATCCGGCCTTGGCGAGGAGATCACGGGCGAGCCGTAGTTCGGCGTGCGCCTCGTCGAGTTTTCCCAGCCGTCGCCACAGGAAGCCGCGAGCCCAGCGGCTGCGGGCGGCGTCACGGTCGTAGCCGATCGAAGTGAACAGCCGCAGTGCCCGTGAAAGGTCCTTCTCCGCGCGGTCGACCAGGCCGATCTCCTGCCACAGTTGCGCCGCCTGCCGGTGATAGCGCGCGGAGATGTCCTTGCGGTGAGCGGAAGAGAGGATGCGGCGGCCTTCCTCGGCGGCCCGTCGCGCCCGGCGCGGCGCGCCCATTTCGATGAGCGGATGGATCAACGCGGTCAGCAGGGCCAGTTCGGCATCCGGATCGGTCGCACCGGTGGCGCGAAGATCGGCGAGCGCTGTTTCGACGAGCGCGACCGACGCGCCCAGATCACCCGACAACGCGCGGCAGGCGGCCAGCCGGTTGACGATCATCGCGCGCAACCGGGGCGAAGCGGCGTCGGCGAGTTCCATGGCGTGTGCGAAACCCTTGTCCGCCAACGGGATGTCGTAGCGCTGCCACTGGACTTCGCCGAGATAGAAGCGGGCGTGGCATTGGACGTCCGGCAGCCGGTACCCGGCCGCGCGGCGCTCGACGCGGGCGAATTCGCGCTCGGCGACTTCGAGTCCGCCCTTCTGCAGCTCGCGATACGCGGTCTCGAGCGCGTCGGTGAGTTCTTCGGCGGCGCCCGGCGGCCGATCGAAGCGGAGCTCGTCCGGGGTGAGTCCGAGTCGACGCGCGAGGTGGGAGAGCACGTCGTCTGAGGGCAGACGGCCGCCCGACTCGACCTTGGCGAGGAAGCCGCGGTCGTAGCGGGGCTCGGCCAGCTCGCGCTGGGTCAGCCCGCGTGCCCGGCGCAACCGCCGGATCCGCGCGCCGAGTGGTTCTGCCCCGCTGGACGGCACCTCGACCACGGTAGACGATTTCCCGGCCGGGATCCGGGTTGAGCAGGACAGATACCCGCCAACAACGCCCGGATCCGGTGACTTTCGACCGCTGAAACGGACATATTGACTGGTGGGCTTCCGGGCGCTAGCGTCTTGCGCCATAAAAAGGAAACTTTCTTAACTAATTCACGAGCGGGGCGCCGATGATGGTGAGTTCCTGGTCCCGGACGGTGGCCGCGGTTTCGGCACTGGTCCTCGGGGGTTTGACGGTTCCGGCGGTTTCGGCCGCGGCGGCGGTGCAAGGTGAGGTCCGGGTCGACCAGGTCGGCTACGGCATCACCGAGACGAAGCACGCTTATCTCCTCTCCAGCGCGCCGGGTTCGTTCTCGGTGATCGACGAACGCGGCCGGACCGTCCATCGTGGACGGACCGGCCAGTCGCTCGGCGCGTGGAACGCGAAATACCCGGCGGTGTACCAGCTGGACCTGTCGAAGGTCTGGATGCCGGGCAAGTACCGGATCGAGGTCACCGGCGAGACCAAGGCGACGTCGCCGACGTTCCGGGTGGACACCAAGGACCGGCTCTTCACCCCGCTCGTGCGCGCCACCAACGAGTTCTTCCAGGCACAGCGCGACGGTGACGACATCATCCCCGGCAGGCTCGACCGCAAACCCTCGCATCTGGCCGACAAACAGGCCACGGTCTACGAATGGCCCGCGTTCGGCGGTGAATTCGGCGACGAGATCACCGAACCGCTGAAGCCGTCAGGCGGGCCGGTCGACGTCGAGGGCGGTTGGGTCGACGCGGGCGACTTCGTCAAGTTCACCTCCAACACGGCCTACTCGCTGGCAGAGCTGGGATACGTGCTCCGCGAGGACTACGACCGGGTGCTGGCCAAGGAGGTCAAGCTCGGTCTCGACTGGCTCGACAAGATGTGGGACGAGAAGAGCAAGACGCTCTACGCCCAGGTCGGCATCGGGACGGGCAGCGACAAGTTCGGCTTTCTCGGTGACCACGACGTCTGGCGGAACCCGCACGACGACGACCCGCTCGACGTGAAGCCGGGCGACCCCAAGTACTTCGTGAAGCACCGGCCGGTCTTCCCGGCGAACCCCGGCGGTTCCGCGCTCAGCCCGAACCTCGCCGGCCGCGTGGCCGCCGCGTTCGCGCTCGGCGCGCAGGTCGAGGCCAAGCGGAACCCTTCGCTGGCGAAGAAGTACTTCGCCGAGGCCGCTTCGGTTTTCGCGCATGCCAAGACCGAGAACGTCGGCGAACTGGTCACGGCGTTCCCGCACGCGTACTACCCGGAATCGTCCTGGCGGGACGACATGGAACTCGGCGCGACGCAGCTCGCCCTGGCGGCCAAGGCCCTGCGGGACCCGCGGGCGGCCGAATGGACGCGGCAGGCGGCGCACTGGGCGAAGGCCTACATCGACGTCGAAGAGAAGAGCACGCTCAACCTGTACGACACCAGCGCGCTGGCGCACGCCGAACTGGCGAAGCTCCTGCGGCACGATGTCCCGGGGGCGGCGCTGGGCCCGAAGGAGCTGATCGGTGACCTTCGCCGTCAGCTCGACGAGGGTGTCGCGAGCGCGGCTCAGAGTCCTTTCCGGACCGCCGTCTCGGTGAAGGAATTCGACGCGGCCAGCAAGAGCTTCGGGTTCGCCGCGACCGAGCGGCTGTACGCGGACCTGACCGGTGACCGCCGGTACGCGGCGTTCGGCTCGCAGCAGCGGAACTTCACCCTCGGCGCGAACGCCTGGGGCATCTCGCTGGTCGTCGGCGTCGGCACCACGTACCCACGGTGCCCGCACCACCAGGCGGCGAACCTCGCCGGCGAGGAGAAGCTGCTCTACGGCGCCGTCGTGAACGGCCCGAACGGGGCGGAGAACTTCGAGCACATGGAGCTCCCGCCGGGTTCGAAGGACTGCAAGAAGCCCTTCGACGCCTTCGACACCCCCGAGTCCCGCTACGCCGACGACCTCGCTTCGTGGCCGAGCAACGAGCCCGCCATCGACTTCACCTCGACGGCCATGCTCGCGTTCGCGCTGACCGGACGTTCCTGAGGCGTGCTCGCGGGGCCCGCTCACCGGCGGGCCCCGCGTTCGCGTACCCGACAACTCCTGTTCGCGGCGATGCCGCCGCTCCGGACGGTGACGACGTCGTAGTCTTGGCGGGGTGAGTGAGACAAGCGAGTTCCCCGACGGCCAGTACCCGGAACGTCCGATCGAGCGCCACAAGGGCCCGGTCGTGCTGCGGCGGGATCGCCGTGACCAGGGCAGCACCACCGACCAGCGCCTGCTGGACTCGCGGGGTCCGAGCGACTGGGTGCACACCGACCCGTGGCGCGTGCTGCGGATCCAGGCGGAGTTCGTCGAAGGCTTCGGCGCGCTCGCCGAGGTGCCGCGCGCGGTGACGGTGTTCGGTTCCGCGCGGACCAAACGGGAGCACCCGGAGTACGAACTCGGCCGCAAGATCGGCGCCGCGCTCGCGAACGCGGGCTTCGCGGTGATGACCGGCGGCGGCCCCGGCGCGATGGAAGCGGTGAACCGCGGCGCCAACGAGGCGGGCGGCTTCTCCGTCGGCCTCGGCATCGAGCTGCCGTTCGAACAGGGGCTGAACCCGTGGGTCGACCTGGGTGTCAACTTCCGGTACTTCTTCGCCCGCAAGACCATGTTCATCAAGTACTCGCAGGCGTTCATCTGCCTGCCCGGCGGCTTCGGCACGCTCGACGAGCTGTTCGAGGCGCTCACCCTGGTGCAGACGAAGAAGGTCACGAAGTTCCCGGTCGTGCTGTTCGGCAGCGACTACTGGGGCGGCCTGTACGACTGGATCGCCAAGACGCTGCTCGCCGAGGGCAAGATCGGCGAGAAGGACCTCGACCTGCTGCACGTCACCGACGACATCGACGACGCCGTGCGTGTCGTGCAGGAGTCGTACCAGGCGTGGGAGGACACCCACTGATGGCGGCGCCGCGCCGGGTCTGCGTCTTCTGCGGCTCTTCGATGGGCTTCGACCCGAGGTACGCCGACGAGGCGCGGGCCCTGGGCACGCTGCTGGCCTCGCGAGGGATCGGGCTGGTCTACGGCGGGGCGTCGGTCGGGACCATGGGCGTCGTCGCGGACGCGGCGCTGGCCGCGGGCGGCGAGGTGATCGGCGTGATCCCGGAGGCGCTGGGCAGTGTCGAGATCGCGCACGCCGGCCTGACCGAACTGCACGTCGTCGCCGACATGCACCAGCGGAAGGCGAAGATGGCGGCGCTGTCCGACGGCTTCCTCGCGCTGCCCGGCGGTGCGGGGACGCTGGAGGAGCTGTTCGAGGTGTGGACGTGGGCCCAGCTCGGGCTGCACGAGAAGCCGATCGGGCTGGTCGACGTCGGCGGGTACTACGCGCCGCTGCTGAAGTTCGCCGACCACATGGTGTCGGAGGGTTTCCTGTCGGCCGGGTACCGGGACATGCTCTCGATCGACTCGGACGCTTCGGTGCTTCTCGATGGCTTCGTGGACTACGTGCCTCCGCCTCGGCCTAAGTGGGCGAAGTAGGGCTTCGGGTTGGCTTCGGCTGCTCCTCGGGTACGTGAAGGACCCCTTCATTGCGTTTAGCGCCGTGACGGGGTCCTTCATGTACTTGGGGCTGCCGCGAAGGGCGAGTTTCCTCGGCTCAGCCGAGGGAAGGGGGCCTTCACGCGCGCTGCTTGTGACGTGTGGGGTCACTGGGGCATCTGGGGTTCGTGAGGTGGTGCGGCGAGTCCGTGAAGGACCCCTTGAGGGACCCAGAGTCCGTGAAGGCCTCCTTCACTACCTTGAGGGTAGGGAAGGAGGCCTTCACGGCACTCCACCCAGCACCAGCCGCACCGGAATGCGTCAAATGTCCCTTTAGTCCAACTCTCGCGTGCAATGAAAGTGTCTTTCCTTGCAAAATTTGCAAGGAAAGACACTTTCATTGCAGCGGCAAGGGGGAGCCACGAGCAGCGGGGGAGCAAGGGACCTTTGCTACCACCCGCGCCCCGCCGCGACCGTCAAGCAGCGCTCTGATCAGGCCGTTTGTGATACGAGTCGACGTACTCCTGCCCCGAAAGCTCCAGGATCGCGTACATGATCTCGTCGGTCACCGAACGCCGGATCGCCGGCGACGAGTCCTGTCCCTCGTACCGCGAGAAGTCCAACGGTGCACCGTAGGTCACCGTGATCTTCGCCCGCCGCGGGATCCGCTTACCGCCCGGCTGCAGGTTTTCGGTCCCGGTCAGCGCGACGGGCACCACCTTCGCCCCGGTCGCCAGCGCCAGCGCCGCGACACCGGTGTGCCCGCGGTGCAGCCGCCCGTCCAGCGAGCGGGTGCCTTCGGGATAGATCGCGAACGCGCCGCCCGCGTCGAGCACCTTCCGCGCCGCTTCAAGCGCGGCGAGTCCGGCCTGCGCGTTGCCGCGTTCGACCGGGACGTAGCCGAGGCCGCCCAGGAAACCGGCCATCAGTTTGCCCTTGAGCCCGCGGCCGGTGAAGTACTCCGCCTTGCCGAGGAACTTGACCTGCCGCATCGCCGTGAAAGTGATCACGCCGGTGTCCAGCGCCGCCCGATGGTTGGGTGCCAGCAGCACCGGCCCGGTGGCGGGGATGTTCTCCACGCCGCGGATCTCGGGGCGGTACAGCGCTCTGACCAGCGGGCCGAGCACGAAACGGACGAGCAGCGGTAGCAAGGTTCCTCCATCGACAGGGTGTCGGACTCCAGCATGGCACGATCACTACTCATGAGTTGGTTCGAGCGGCGCACCTGGCAGAACCCGGGCTGGACGGTCGAGGACATCGTCGCTGCGAAGGGTGACCGGACGGTTTCGGTCGTGCTACCGGCGCTCGACGAAGAGGACACCGTCGCCGAGGTCGTCGGCACGGTCCGCCCGTTGCTGGGCACGGTCGTCGACGAGCTGATCGTGATGGACTCGGGGTCCACCGACGCCACCGCCGAGCTCGCCGCCCGCGCCGGTGCGCGCGTGGTGCACCGCGAGGACGTGCTCCCCGGCCTGCCACCGGTCCCGGGCAAGGGCGAGGTGTTGTGGCGGTCGCTGGCCGCGACGACCGGTGACGTCGTCGTGTTCCTCGACTCCGACCTCGTCGACCCGGATCCGGCGTTCGTGCCGACCCTCCTCGGGCCCCTGCTCTGCGAGGACGGCGTCCACCTGGTCAAGGGCTTCTACCGGCGGCCGCTGCGGCTGGAGAGCAGCGGCGGCGGCCGGGTCACCGAGCTGCTGGCGCGACCGGTCCTCTCGGCGCTGCGCCCGTCACTCTCGGGACTCATCCAGCCCCTTGGCGGCGAGTACGCCGCGACGCGCGAGTTCCTCGAGTCGGTGCCCTTCGCGGCCGGGTACGGCGTCGAGATCGGGCTCATCCTCGACGCCGAAGCGCGCTACGGCCTCGAAGGGCTCGCTCAGGTCAACCTCGGCGTACGCAAGCATCGCAACCGCTCGCTGCTTCAGCTGGGTGTGATGGCGCGCCAGATCCTCGGGACGGCGCTCGCGCGCTGCGGCGTCAAATCCGACGACCCGGCCCAGCTCACCCAGTTCGCGCAGGTGGGTGACGAATGGCTGCCGGAGGTCGCCGAGGTGTCGGTCAGCGACCGGCCGCCGATGCGCGAGGTGCGCGGCCTAGCCCGGACCCCGCCCCACCACCACCCTCAAGGGACAGGCTGCGCCTGACTGGTACTCATACGAAGGACCTCGTCGAACCCGGCGACCTGGGACTCACGATGCGTCACCAGGACCACGGTGCCGCGCGCGGCGGCGAGTACGTCGGCCAGGACGGCGTCGCCGTGTTCCGGATCCAACCCTTCGACCGGCTCGTCCAGGACGAGGACCGGCGGCGCCGAGAGCACTGCTCTCGCCAGGATGAGCCGCTGGCGTTGCCCACCGGACAGCGCGTCGCCGTCGGAGCCGACTTCGCGATCCAGCGGCAGATCGAAACCGGCCGTGGCGCACGCGTCGAGCAGTTCGGCGTCGGACGAGCCGGGTTTCGCGAGCAGCAGGTTCTCGCGGACCGTCGTATGGAAGACGTGCGCGTCCGCGAGCGCGCCTGAAATCACCGACGGCAGCAGCGCCGGGTCGTAGGTCTCCAGCGGCTTCCCGTTCAGCAGGGCGCGTCCGGACGTCGGTGCCACGGCACCCAGCAGGACGTTCAGCAACGTCGTCTTCCCGGCCCCGCTCGGCCCCACGATCCCGAGCCGCTTGCCCGGCGGCAGGTCGAGGTCGACGCCGTCCAGCGCCGGGGCCCTGCCCGCGAAACGAACGCCGACGCCTTCGAGCCGCAGATGCCCGGGTTCGGGCGTAGCGGTCCCGCGTGCGGGCGGCGGTTCGGTCAGCAGCGAGCGCACCCGCTCGGCCGAAGCGCGGACCTCGACCCAGCGCTGGGCGGCCGCGGTCAACGGGAGGACCAGCTCGAACACGGCCAGTGCGCCCAGCGCCAGTGCCGCGGTCAGCGGCGGTGAAACCCCGGCGGTCAGCGCGATCGCGACGCAGGTCAGCAGCTGGACGAGGATCCCGGCCGCGGTCAGCAGGCTCGTGCGGTTCGCCGTCGCCCGATCCCGCGAAGCCAGGGAATCGACAGCGGTGTGCGCTGCGTCCACAGTGGACTCGTGGATGCCGTAGGCGATCAGCTCGCGGCGCCCGGTGATCAGCTCGACCGTCCGCTCGGCGAGATCGGCGCGGGCCGGAGCGCTCGCCTCCGCCGCCGCGCGGGTGATCCGCACGCACAGCCACGGCAGGCCGATCCCGGCGACGGCGAGACCGAGTGCCAGCACGAGCCCGGCGGCCGGGCTGGCGATCAGCGCGACCGTCGTCGCCGCCGCGCCGACGAAGGCGGCGACACCGGCGGGCAGTAAGCAGCGGAGGATCGCGTCCTGCACGGCGTCCACATCGGACACCAGCCGGGTTACGAGATCGCCGCCCGAATGCCGCGAGACCCGGTGCGGTAGCAGCGACGTGTACACCCGGGTCCGCAAGGAGCCGAGATAACGCAGGACGACCTCGTGCCCGGCGAGCCGTTCCGCGTACCGCAGCCCGCCGCGCAGCAACGCCAGTGTCCGCACGGCGACGATCGCCACGGTGAGCGACGCCAGCGGCGGCTGCTCGGCCGCCTTCAGCAGCAGCCACGCGGCGGTGGCCATCAGCGCCAGTCCCGCCAGCTCGGCCCCGGCCGCGATCAGCCCGGCGCGGGCCAGCCGAACGACGTCCTTTGTGGACACACCCCAGACGTTCACACCAGTTCCCGTTCTCTCAGTGTTCGTCGGTGAACCCGCGTCCGCGATCGACGTCGGCAGGACGCTGGTCGGTCATTCACCTCGCCGATGCGGAGGTGGCGTCCTGCCACCGCGATAGCGGGGCCTTCGGCCGTGGCGGGTTCACGCGTTCGGTCACCGCCCGAGGTGCATCTTCAGCTCCGCCTCCTGCCAGTACGGCGCCATCGCGGACTTCGAGGACGCGGGTGGCCAGCGCGGCCATCGCGGGCCGGTGGGCGACGAGCACCGCGGTCCGGCCGGTGAGCAGTTCGCGGGTCGCGCCGAGCACGGCGGCTTCGGTCCCCGCGTCGAGCCGGGCGGTCGGCTCGTCGAGCAGTGCCAGGCCCGCCTCCGTGCGCGCCAGTGCCCTGGCGAGGCCGAGCCGTTGCCGCTGACCGGCCGAAAGCGGCGCGCCCAGTTCGCCGATCCGGGTCCGGTAACCGTCGGGCAGGCCGCGCACGACCTCGTCGAACGCCGCCGCGCGTGCCGCGGCCTGGACGTCCGGCACCTGGCCCATGGCGATGTTCTCCTCGACGGTCCCGGTGAACAACGTCGGCCGCTGCGGCACCCACGCCGTCCCGGCACGCCACGCGGCCGGATCCAATTCGCGCAGGTCGACGCCGTCGACGAGGACCCGGCCGGTCGTCGGCGTCACGAACCCCAGCAAGACCGCCAGAAGCGTGCTCTTCCCGGAACCGCTGGGCCCGACGAGCGCGACGTGCTCGCCCGCTTCGATCGCCATGTCCACTTCGGACAGTACGATTTCTTCGCCGTACGCGACGCTCACCTTCTCCAGCACGATCCGCGGCGCACCGTGGCGGGCCACCCTGGCACCCCCGGCGACGTCTCCCGAACGGACGGCCAATGCTTCCCGGAGCGTGGCGAGCCCCTCCGCGCTGGCGTGGAACTTCGCCCCCGCGGCCCGCAGCGGCAGGTACGCCTCGGGGGCGAGGAGCAGCACGAGCACCGCGGTGTGCACGACCATGCCGCCTTCCATCAGCCGGAAACCGATCGGCACCGCCACGAGCGCCACCGAGAGCGTCGCCACCAGTTCCAGTACCAGCGCGGACAGGAACGCGACCCGCAGCGTGCGCATGGTCGCGTCGGTGTGCGCGTCCGCCATCGCCCGCACGGTCTTCGCCTGCGCCTCCGCACGGCCGAACACCTTGAGCGTGCCGAGCCCGCGCACGACGTCGAGGAAATGCCCGCCCAGCTTGGAAAGCAGCGACCACTGCTTCGCGGTCTTCGCCTTCGTGTGCTGCCCGACCAGGATCGCGAACACCGGGATCAGCGGCAGCGTCGCGGTGATGATCAGCGCCGACGACAGATCGGCGGCGAACAGCCGGACGAGCACCGCGACCGGCACGATCGCCGAGAGCACCACCGTCGGCAGATACCCGGTCAGGTAGGCGTCGCCCGCGTCGATCCCCTTGGTCACCAGGGTCGCGACCGCGCCGGGGTTCTCCGCCTCCGCGCCGAGAAGCCGTTTGCGCAGCCCGGCCTTGACCTTAGCCGCGAAGCGGCCGCCGACGGACCCCTGGACACCCGCGAGCAGCGCCCGTACCGCGATGGCGGCCACGAGTGTCCAGGTCACGCCGCCGCCGGTGAGCAGCGTCGCGAGACCGTCGGCCTGGACGAGGATCGCCGCGGCGGTCAGTGTTCCGAGCACGCCCAGTACGCCGAAGTGGCGTCGCAATCCGGGAAGGGGAGGCATCTCGGGCTCCTAGAAGTGCAGCAGCGAACGCTGGTCGACGCGGGTGTCGTGCCTGCGCCAGGTCACCCACTGCACGGCGGCGATCGCCACCAGTGCCGGAGGCAGGACGAAGGTGAGCAGGCCGAGCATCTCGGTGCTGGTGGCAGCTTCGGCCAGGCTCAACGAGAACCCTCCGTCCACAGAGGACACCAGGGCGTCCGGCAGGCGCAGGGTTCCGACCGCCAGCACCGGCGACGCGGACAACGTCATCGTGGCGACCAGCGCCGCCTTGTGCCGTCCCGCCCGCAGAGCCGCGGCCGCGACGCCCAGCGCGCCGAACGCCAGCACGATCGCGGGCACCACCGACCACGACGCGGTGGTCTCGACGGCGCCCCAGACGACCGCCACGACCAGGAACGCGAGGGCCGGCGCGAGCAGGGCCTTGGCGATCCGGTTCGCGCGGGCGGTGAACTCCGCGGGTGCCCGGACGGCGAGGAAAGCCGCGCCCTGCAAGGCGAACAGTGCGACGAACCCGGCACCCCAGAGCAGCGCGTACGGGCTGAACACCGCGAGGACGTCGCCGCTCGGTTTCCCGGCCGCGTCGAGCGGGAGCCCGAGCACGAGGTTGCCGAGGAACACACCCCAGGACACCGCCGTCACCCAGGCGCCGACGGTGATCGCCAGCGTCCAGGCGCCGCGGCCCGCGTCCGGCCGCCTGCTGCGCAACTGCACCGCCGCGGTGAAGGTGACGAGCCCGAGCAGCAGGGTCACCACCGGGAGGTACGCCCCGGCGAACACTTTCCCTTCCAGATGCGGGAAAGCGCCGAACAGGACACCGACCGCGGCCACCAGCCACACCTCGTTGGCCAGGAAGAACGGGCCGAAGGCGCCGAGCACGCGCCGCCGCCCGGCCTCGTCACGGCTGAGCCTGCCGAGCAGCATCCCGACGCCGTAGTCGTAGCCCGCCAGCGCGAAATAGCCGGCGGTCAGGAAACCGAGCACACACCACCAGAGGATCACCATCGGTCAGACTCCGCTCAGGACGGGAAGTTCGGCACGGGGCGCGGACGCCTCTTCGCTCGCGTCAGGGCCGCGTTTCGCGACCCGCGACATCAGCACCCAGTCGGCGATCGCGAGCACCAGGAACAACAGCGTGAAAGCGATGAAGGAGAACAGGATCTGCCCCGCCGGGATCGACGCGACGGCGTCCGCGGTGGTCAGTTGCCCGCGGATCAGCCATGGCTGGCGGCCGATCTCCCGCACCAGCCAGCCGAGGATCGCCGCGACGAACGGCAGCGGAATCGCCAGCACCATCACGTACAGCAGCGGCCGCACCTTGGTGATCCAGTTCCGGAACAGCAGCAGCGTGCCGAGGATCGACGCGAGGAAGGCGATGAAGCCGATCTGGATCATGAAGCCCAGGGAGGCGCCGACGACGGGATCCGCTCCTTCCAGCTTGCCGGGGTGGTACTCCCCGAGCGGGCCGAATTGGGCGAAGCCGAAGCCGATCACCATCGTGCTGCCGATGAGCGAGGTGAGCACGCCGATGCGCATCGACCGCTGGAAGAACTCGATCTCCTTGGTGCGCTTGATGAAGTGGTACGCGCTGACGCCGACCACGAAGAAGCCGCCGGTCATGAGCGCGGCGCTCAGCACGTGCGGCAGCGAGCTCGTCAGTGCCGGGTTGGTGAACAGCGCGCCGAAGTCGTCGAGTTTCAGCACACCGTTCTCGGCGTGCGTGCCGACCGGGTTCTGCAGGAACGAGTTGGCCACCATGATGAACAGCGCCGAGGCGTACGCGGTCAGCGTGACCAGCCAGATCAGCGTCAGATGGACCCATTTGTTCAGCCGCCCCCAGCCGAAGATCCAGAGCCCCAGGAAGGTCGATTCGGCGAAGAACGCCACCAGTGTCTCGATGGCCAGCGGGGCGCCGAAGACGTCGCCCGCGACCGCGGACAGACCGGTCCAGGTGAGTCCGAACTGGAATTCCATCACGATTCCGGTGACGATTCCCAGCGCGTAATTGATCACGTAAAGCTTGCCCCAGAAGCGAGTCATCCGCGTGAGCTCCGGCTTTCCGCCGAACGCGGAGCGTGTCTGCATCACCGCGACGAGTGTCACGAGCCCCAGTGTGAGCAGCACGAACAGGAAGTGGAACGAGGTCGTCGTCGCGAACTGGAGTCTCGCGATCGGGAGTGCGTCCATGTCGAAGCACTGTATACGTAGCCTGGCTACATGTAGCCACTAAATCTATGAAATCGGGGTGATCTCGGGGACATTCCCTGAGGCCGGTCCGGGAAAGTCCCGGCTACCCTGGTATGCGGCGATGTGTAGACTGTCTATTCATGAAGGCCGACAGCCTGCGCGGGCACCTCGACGCGCTGCTCCTCGCCGTCCTCGACGGCCGGAAGCTGCACGGATACGCCATCATCGAGGCGCTCCAGCTCCGCAGCGACGGTGCGCTCGACCTGCCGACGGGCACCGTCTACCCGGCGCTTCGCCGGTTGGAGCGCGCCGGCTACCTCGCCAGCGAATGGGACGTCGTGTCCGGCCGCAAACGTCGTACGTACAAGCTCACCCGCTCCGGGCAGAAGGCCTTGGCGGCGGAACGGGCGGAGTGGCAGGAGTTCACCACCGTGATCGGCGGTGTCCTCGGGGGGAGCACGGCATGAGCACGATCGAGGCCTACATCGGTGATCTGGACACCAGATTGCGCGGGTCGGCGGGGGCGAAGGCCGATCTGCTCACCGAGGCCAGGGACGGTCTGGTCGACGCGGCCGAGGCGTATCGCGAGGGTGGTGTCGACGAGGCGGAGGCCGAACGCCGTGCCGTCGCCGATTTCGGCCCGGTCGCGGTGATCGCGCGTGACTATCAGGCCGAGCTGGCCTTGCGCGGCGACATCGGCACCCTGTGGAAGGTCATCGTCGGTGTGCCGCTGATCCAGGTGACCTGGGAGCTGGCGCGGATCTGGACCTATGGCGACTGGAGCCGCAGCGGAAAGCCGAACCCGGAGTGGTACACGGCCGTCATCGAAGTCTTCGGCGTCCTGGTCCTCGTTCCGGCGGTGATCGGAGCGGTGTCGCTTTTCGGGGCGCGGCGGCTGGGCCGCAGGCTCGACAGCGTGAGCCTGGGGAAGGTGACGCGGTGGACGGTGGGTGCCGCGGCGGGCACGAACCTGCTGGCGCTGCTGCTGCTCACCGTGAGCACCACGGTCCTCGATCCGTCGAGGATGAACGTGAGTCTCGTGTGCAACCTGGTGGCGCTCGGCTGGGTCGCCTTCAGTTTCTGGCTGCTCTCACCGGCTTTCCGGCCCCGGCACGCCCTCGCCGCATGAACGCGATCGAGGCCTACATCGGCGAGCTGGACGCGCGCTTGCGCGGTCCGGCGTCGGCGAAGGCCGATCTGCTCACCGAGGCCAGGGATGGTCTGACCGACGCGGCCGACGCCTACCGCGCGGGCGGAGCCGACGAAGCGGAGGCCGAACGCCGTGCCGTCGCCGATTTCGGCCCGGCGGATCTGATCGCCCGTGACTACCAGGCGGAACTGGGGCTCCGGCGCGACATCCGCGTGCTGTGGGAGCTGATCCTGGGTGTCCCGTTGCTGATCCTCGGCTGGGATCTCACGCGGGGCTTCGGCGACTGGTCGCGGTTCGGCGACGCGCCGTCCTGGTATCACCGCGCGATCGGCACGGCCGACACGCTGGCCGCGCTGTCGCCGGCCGTCGCGGTCGCCGGGCTGATCGCGGCCCGGCTCCTTTCCCGGCGGGCCGCCGGTCCGCCCGTCGCCCGCACGGTCTCGTGGTCGCTGGCGGGCGCGGTGGGACTGAACCTGCTCGCGGTCATGACGTACGGCGGCGCGACCGGGCTGCTGGAGCCCGCCCGTATGCTCGTCAGCGTGCCGTGCGCGGTCATGTCCGGAGCCTGGATCCTGTTCAGCATGCGGCTCGCGGTCGCCGCGCGGAGTCGGAGAGCCACGGCATGACGGTGATCGAGGCTTACCTGGGCGAATTGCGTGCCCGGTTGGACGGGCCGGCGTCGGCGAAGCGGGATCTGCTGCGCGAGGCACGGGACGGGCTCAACGACGCCGCGGACGCGTATCGCGACGGCGGCTGGAGCGAGCACGAAGCGCAACGGCGCGCCGTCGACGACTTCGGGCCGGTGCATCTGATCGCGAGGGACTATCAAGCCGAACTGGGGATGCACAGCGGCACCCGCACCCTGTGGAAGCTGATCCTCGGCGTGCCGATGATGCAGCTCGCCTGGGAGTTCGCCCGCAAGTGGACCTTCGGCGACTGGTCGCAGCTCGCGACGCCGACCCCGGGTTGGTACAAGTACGTCGCCCAGTTCACCCACGGCTCGGTGTTCATCGTGCCGATGCTGGGCGTGCTCGCGCTGGTCTCCATGCGCTGGCTTTCCCGGCGGATGGACGGCACCCGGCTGGTCAGGACCGCCGGTGTGCTGATCGGCGAGGCCGTCGGGCTGAACCTGCTTTCGGTGGCGCTGCTGGTGATCGCCACCGGATTCATCGACGCGTCGAGACTGTTCCTGTCGGTGCCGTGCGGGATGCTCATGGTGCTCTGGGTGGTCCTCAGCGTGCGACTCGCGTTGCTGGCGCGACGATCGTGGCGTTCGTGTGCCACGATCGTGGCGTGACGACCGCCCTGATCTATCTCGTAGTCATGCTGCTGGTGGCCGCCGTGGTGTTTTTGCTGGCCGCCGTGGTGTTCGGCCGGGGTGAGGAGCTGGCCCCGCTGCCGCCCGGCGGCTCGCCGACCAGGCTGCCCGCCGAGGACATCACCGCCGAGGACGTCCATGCCGTCCGCTTCCAGACGGTGCTGCGCGGCTACAAGATGTCCGAAGTGGACTGGGTGATGCGGCGGCTCGGCGTCGAGATCGAGGACCTGCGGGCCAAGGTGACCGAACTGGAGGCCGAGCGCGAGGGCGCCAGGTGACCGATGTCGTCGTCTCCGTCGACGTCGCGGTACCGGCCGGGACGGCTTGGCTCGCCCTGACCGACTGGGAACGCCAGGGCGAATGGATGCTCGGCACCGAGGTCAAGGTCGTCGAGGGCAACGGGCGCAGCGTGGGATCGAAGCTGTCGGCGTTCACCGGTGTCGCCGGGATCGGCTTCACCGACACCATGGAGATCACCAGCTGGGAGCCGCCGCTGCGCTGCGTCGTGCGGCACCTCGGCAAGATCGTGCAGGGCACCGGGGTTTTCCAGGTGATCGAGAAGGGGCCGCATGCCTCGACGTTCGTCTGGGCGGAGCATCTGCGGCCGCCGTTCGGCGTCGTCGGACGGCTCGGCTGGCCGGTCGCGAAACCGGGCTTCGAACTGGGACTGCGGTTGAGCCTGCAGAGATTCGTGAAGTACGCGGAGGGGTACAGGGTTGGCTGAGGCGGGTCTGCTGGGGGCGGACGGGATCAAGCGGTGTTCGTGGGGCAATTCGGCGCCGGACTACGCCGAGTACCACGACACGGAGTGGGGCGTCCCGCTCCACGGCGACGAAGAGCTGTACGAGCGCCTGTGCCTGGAGTCGTTCCAGTCCGGGCTTTCGTGGATCACGATCCTGCGGAAACGGGAGTCGTTCCGGAAGGCGTTCGCCGGATTCGTGCCGGAGAAGGTCGCCGTGTTCACCGACGACGACGTCGCCCGGCTCATGGCGGACGCGTCGATCGTGCGGAACCGGGCGAAGATCCTCGCGGCGATCAACAACGCGCGGGCGATCTCGGAACTGGACGTTTCGCTGGACGACCTGCTGTGGTCGTTCGCGCCCGCTTCGCACGCCCGGCCGCGGCGGATGGCGGACGTCCCGGCGATCACCGACGAGTCGAAGGCGATGGCGAAGGAACTCAAGAAGCGCGGCTTCGTGTTCCTCGGGCCGACGACCTGTTACGCGCTGATGCAGGCGACGGGGATGGTCGACGACCACGTGAAGGACTGCTTCCGGGCCGACTCGTGAGTGGCGTTTCGGGTTAGGGCGAAGGGTTCCTTGAGGACCTGCTGGACTTTGGCTGTGGCTGATCGCGGGTCGGGTCCGTGAAGGCCTCCTTGCCTACCCTGACGGTAGTGAAGGAGGCCTTCACTACCTTCAGAGATCGCCACCTGCAGCTCACCTGCACCAGCAACCACAGCAATCACCACGGCGGCGCGTGAAGGGGGCCTTCATGTACTTCAGGGACCCAAGCCGGGTGGTCGTGAGTGGCGTTTCGGGTTAGAACCCGAAACGCCACTCACGAGCCCCACGCCTACGCGAGCGAAAGTGCCTGCCCCGGGCAGATGTGCACGGCGGTGCGCGCGTTCTCCTCCGCCTCTTCACCTTCAGGCTCGGCGTTCAGCAGGAGGACCGTCCCGTCGTCCTCGCTCTGGTCGAACAGATCGGGATCGGTGAGCACGCACTGGCCCGCCCCCACGCATTTCCCGGTGTCCGCGATGATCTTCATGGCTCCTCCTACCAGGTGACCGGCAGGGCGTGGAGGCCGTAGATCGTCGAATCGTGCTTGAACGGCAGTTCGTCGACCGGTACGGCGATCCGGATGCCCGGCACTCGCCGGAACAACGTATCGAACACGATCTGGAGTTCCAACCTCGCCAAGTTCTGGCCGAGGCATTGGTGCACACCGAATCCGAAGGCGACGTGATGCCGCGCGCCGCGTTCGATGTCGAAGGTGTCCGGGTTCTCGAAGCCGTCCGGATCGTGGTTGCCCGCGTTGCTCAGGCCGACGACGCCTTCACCCGCGCGGATGAGCGTTCCGCCGATCTCGACGTCCGCCGTGGCGAAGCGTGAGGTCGCCGTCTCCGCGATGGTGAAGATCCGCAGGAGTTCCTCGATCGCGGCGAGGGTCTTGCCCGGATCCGCCTTGATCTTCGCCAGCTGATCGGGGTTTTCCAGCAGGGTCACCGTGCCGAGCGAGATCATGTTCGCCGTGGTCTCGTGGCCGGCGATGAGCAGGAGGAACGCCAGTCCGACCAGTTCGCCGTGGTCGGCTTCGCCCGATTCGCGCTGCTTCAGGATCTGGCGGCCGAGGAGGTCGTCCTCGGTGGCGTTCGCCTCCTTCTTCGTGACGAGTTCGTCGAGATAGTTCTCGAGCGACTCGAACGCGGTCATCCGTTCTTCGGCGGTGACTTCCCGGCTGAGCATCCGGGAACTGCAGGACTGGAAGAACTCGTGATCCGAATAGGGGACACCGAGCAGTTCGCAGATCACCAAGGACGGAACCGGCAGGGAAAGCGCCTGGACGAGATCGGCGGGTTTGGGGCCGGCGAGCAGGGCGTCGATATGCTCGTCGACGATCTGCTGAATACGCGGCTGGAGCGCTTTCATGCGCTTGACGGTGAATTCCCCGACGACGTCACGCCTGGCCTTGCCGTGTTCCGGTGGGTCCATCGCGATGAGGGACGGGCGGAACGGCTTGTCCTCGCGCCGGATCTGCCGCGCCACCATCAGCGGGAACGACGGACTCTGCCGGTCGGAGCTGAAATGCGGACTGCTCAGCATTTCGCGGATGTCTTCGAGCCGGGTGAGCGCCCAAGCGGTTTGACCGGAGGGGAGACCGACCCGGGAAACCGGACTTTCCCGGCGGAGCCGCTCGTATTCTGGCGGTGGTGAAAACGGGCATTTGCGGGCCAGTGGCAAGGTCGCGGTGGTTTCCTCGACGTCGGTCATCGGGTTGTCCTTCCCCAGGTGTCGGGTGGGTTCGGGCGGAATCGGACAGGGGGCCCCAAAAACGTATGCGGATGGATTCATTCCGCTTATGTCACCAAGGTACTCAAGCGGAGGGAGGTCGTCCACTCGCGAAGGGGTGGTTTCCCGGGAGGCGTGAAGGGCAGGCCCTTACGTGCGAGAATCACGGCCCTGAAGGACCTTCGAGAGGCGAGGACCATGACAGCCGACCCCGAGACCCGCTTG
Source organism: Amycolatopsis keratiniphila subsp. keratiniphila (assembly GCF_001620365.2). GTDB lineage: Bacteria > Actinomycetota > Actinomycetes > Mycobacteriales > Pseudonocardiaceae > Amycolatopsis > Amycolatopsis keratiniphila. The sequence goes on along the minus strand of NZ_LQMT02000025.1, from coordinate 115,335 downwards.
CGCGCCGACGCGCGCCGGAACCGGGATCAGATCCTGGCCGCCGCGAGAGTCATCTTCGCCGCGCAGGGCGCCGAGGTCCCGATGGAGGAGATCGCGCGCGCGGCGGGCGTCGGAGTCGGCACCCTGTACCGGCGCTTCCCGGACCGGGACGCGTTGATCCGGGCGGTCGCCGTCGACAACTTCGACAGGGTTCTCAGGGACGCGAAGGCCGCGAAGGACCAGGAGTCTTCGGACTGGGACGCCCTGATCCGGCTCCTGCACCAGTCGATGGAGTTGCAGCTGAGCATTCAGCTCGCGATGGTGTCACCGCGGGCACTGGCCATCCTGAAGAGCGACCCCGCGATCAAGGCCCTGCGTGACGAGTTGCTCCTGGTGATGGACTCTTTCGTCCAGGGCGCGCAGGCGGAGGGCAGGCTCCGGACGGACGTCGCCACCGGTGACGTCGCGATCCTGTTCGCGACGCTGCTGCGGCAGATGCCCGGCAAGGGTGAAGAGGTCGCGCGGTCGGCGACGCGGCGGTGCATCGGGATCATGATCGACGGCCTGCGGGCCGAGGGCTCGAACGGGCCGCTGCCAGGCCGGGCGCTGACCGGGGCCGATCTCGACCCGTGAGTCCGTGAAGGCCCGAATGTCAGGAAAGGGTCGTTCAGGACATAAAACGTCCTGAACGACCCTTTCCTGACATTTGACCGCTCGGTCACCTGTCCAACTGCGGAAACCGGGCCGGTTCAGACACCCAGCGGGTGCCAGACGGTCTTCGCCTCCAGGTACCGCCGCAGCCGCGCGATGTCGGCGTCGGCGGTCCAGTCCGGCTCGGCGTCCGGGACGGTCAGGACCCGCTTCACGGTGCCCGCCGCCTCACGCGCCAGATCCGCCCGCGCGGACGGCTCCGCGCCGGTCGGGTCGAGGGCGTTGACGTCGCCGTGCGACGCGAGCCACGGGCCGAGCTCCGACGCGCGGCCGGTCAGGATGTTCGCGACCCCGCCGGGCAGGTCCGACGTCGCCAGGACCTCCGAAAGCGTGATCGCGGGCAGCGGCCGGTCCGCGCTGGAGACGACGACCGCGGTCGAGCCGGTCGCCAGCACCGGCGCCAGCACGCTCACCAGGCCCAGCAACGACGACTGCTGCGGCGCGAGCACGCCCACGACACCGGTCGGCTCCGGGACCGTGAAGGAGAAGTACGGGCCCGCGACGGGGTTGGCCGCGCCGAGCACGGTCGCGATCTTGTCCGTCCAGCCCGCGTACCAGACCCAGCGGTCGATCGATGCGTCCACAATGGACTGAGCTTTCTTCGTCGCGACGCCTTCCGACGCGGAGACCTCCGCGACGAACTGCTCGCGGCGGCCTTCCAGCATCTCCGCCACCCGGTACAGCACCTGGCCGCGGTTGTACGCGGTCGCCGCCGACCAGCCGCCGAAAGCCTTGCGTGCGGCGGAAACCGCGTCACGGACGTCCTTGCGGGACGCGTGCGAGGCGTTCGCCAGGAACTTGCCCTTGGTGTCGGTGACCGGGTACACCCGGCCCGATTCCGAACGCGGGAACTTGCCGCCGATGTAGAGCTTGTAGGTCTTCGCCACCGAAATACGGTCAGACATCGAGATAGGCCTCCAGTCCGGTGCGTCCGCCTTCGCGGCCGAAACCCGACTCCTGGTAGCCGCCGAACGGCGCGGCGGGATCGAAGCGGTTGAACGTGTTGGCCCAGACGACACCGGCGCGGAGCTGGTTCGCCATCCACAGGATGCGCGAGCCCTTCTCGGTCCAGATTCCGGCGGAGAGCCCGTACGGCGTGTTGTTCGCCTTGGTGACGGCCTCGTCCGGCGTGCGGAAGGTCAGCACCGAAAGCACCGGGCCGAAGATCTCCTCGCGGGCGATGCGCATCGACTGCTGGACGTCGGAGAACACCGTGGGAGCGAAGAAGAAACCGCGTTCCGGCACCGGGCACGGGCTGGTCCAGCGCTGCGCGCCCTCGGCGTCGCCGGACTCCACGAGGCCCTTGATCTTCGCGAGCTGCTCGGCGGAGTTGATCGCGCCGATGTCGGTGTTCTTGTCCAGCGGGTCGCCCAGCCGCAGCGTCGAGACGCGGTAGCGCAGCTTTTCGAGCAGCTCGCCGGCGATGGACTCCTGCACCAGCAGGCGCGAGCCCGCGCAGCAGACGTGGCCCTGGTTGAAGAAGATCCCGTTGACGATCCCCTCGACGGCCTGGTCCAGCGGAGCGTCATCGAAGACGACGTTCGCGGCCTTGCCGCCCAGCTCCAGCGTCAGCTTCTTCGCGGTGCCCGCGATCTGGCGCTGGATGGCCTTGCCGACCTCTGTCGATCCGGTGAAGGCGACCTTGTTCACGTCGCCGTGGCCCACCAGCGCGGCGCCGATGTCCCCGGCGCCGGGCAGGATGTTCACCACGCCGGGCGGGAGTTCGGCCTGCTGGCAGATCTCCGCGAACACGAGCGCGGTCAGCGGCGTGGTCTCCGCGGGCTTGAGCACCACGGTGTTGCCGGTGGCCAGCGCGGGCGCGATCTTCCACGCCAGCATCAGCAGCGGGAAGTTCCACGGGATGACCTGGCCCGCGACGCCGAGCGGCTTCGGGTTCGGGCCGTAGCCCGCGTACTCGAGCTTGTCGGCCCAGCCCGCGTGGTAGAAGAAGTGCGCGGCGGCCGTCGGCACGTCGGAATCACGCGATTCCTTGATCGGCTTGCCGTTGTCGAGACTTTCCAGCACGGCCAGCTCCCGCGACCGTTCCTGGATCAGGCGCGCGATGCGGAAGAGGTACTTGGCGCGCTCGGAGCCCGGCATCTTGGACCAGACGTTGTCGTACGCCTTGCGCGCGGCCTTCACCGCGATGTCCACATCGGACACCGACGCGGTGCCGACCTCGGCGAGCACCTCTTCGGTGGCCGGGTTGATCGTCTTGAGCGGCTCACCCGAGCCGTCGACGAATTCGCCGTTCACGAACGGCCGGTAATGCGACTTGAGGTTCGCGAGGTCGCGCGATTCGGGCGCGGGCGCGTACTCGAAGATGCCCATGGATCAGTCCACCGTCACGTAGTCGGGACCGCTGTAGTGGCCGTCGGCCTGGGTGCGGCGCTGCAGCAGGAGGTCGTTGAGCAGGCTGGACGCCCCGAACCGGAAGAGGTCCGGGGTCAGCCACTGCTCGCCGGCGACCTCGTGCACCGCGACCAGGTACTTGATCGCGTCCTTGGTCGTCCGGATGCCACCGGCCGGTTTGACGCCGCGCAGTTCACCGGTCTGGACGAACCAGTCGCGGACGGCCTGCAGCATCACGTGGGTGACCGGCAGCGTCGCGGCGGGCGAGACCTTGCCGGTGGAGGTCTTGATGAAGTCGCCGCCCGCGAGCAGCGCGAGCCAGGACGCGCGGCGGACGTTGTCGTAGGTGGCGAGCTCGCCGGTTTCGAGGATGACCTTGAGGTGAGCGCTGCCACAGGCGGCCTTGATGGCCTGGATCTCCTCGAAGACCTCCAGGTAGCGGCCTTCCAGGAACGCGCCGCGATCGATCACCATGTCGATCTCGGCGGCGCCGGCGTCCACGGCGATCTTGGTGTCGGCCAGCTTGATCTCGCGGCTCGTGCGGCCCGCCGGGAAGCCGGTGGCCACACTCGCGACGTGGATGCCGGTGCCGCGAAGCGCCTCGACAGCCGTCTCGACCATGTCCGGGTACACGCACACGGCCGCGACCTGCGGGGTGTCCGGGCGCTCCGGGTCCGGCCGCTTGGCCTTGGCCGCGAGCGCGCGGACCTTGCCCTGGGTGTCGGCGCCTTCGAGGGTCGTCAGGTCGACCATGGAGATGGCGGTGTCGATCGCCCAGAGCTTGGCGGCCTTCTTGATGCTTCGCGTGCCGAGTCCCGCCGCCCGCTGCTCGACGCCGACCTGGTCGACACCAGGCAGCCCGTGCAGGAACCGGCGCAGGCTCGCCTCGTCGCGAGTCGCGTCCGCCAGCGGCGACGGGGTGGCCGTCGCCGCTGACGAGCTGGTCGTAGCTGTCATACGGGTGAGTGTAAGCGGCCTACAGGCTGGGCACCGGGGCCTGGGCGACCGCCCTGGTCGAGGGCACGACCGGGGTGCAGAACTCGCTGACCATGGGCAGCTGGCGTTTGAGCTCGGCCTCCGGCGACGCGGTGAGGTCGACGGTGGCCAGCGTCGAGATGTCCTTGCCCGCGTCGTCGTGGAAGCTGAGGGTGTTGAAGCCCGGCAGGTCGCCGCCGTGACCCCAGACGACGTGGTCCTCCGCGCAGACGCCGGCGGTCTTGAGGTTCACCTTCATCAGGCCGAGGCCGTACTCCGAGCCGCCGCCCATCGGGACCGTCGTCTTCATCTGCTTCAGCAGGTCCGCGGGCAACAGGCGCCCGCCGAACAGCGCCTCGAAGAAGCGGTTGAGGTCCTTGCCCGAAGACACCATGCCGCCCGCGCCGAAATAGCGCGTGTAGTTGTAGGTGGTGAGGTCGGTGAGACCGCGCGGCGCTTCGTACAGCTGCTCGTAGCCGCGGGCGGCCGGGCGGATCAGGAACGGGAAGTCGCGGGGGAGCGAGGTGTCGCGCAGGTGCAGCGGCCCGGTGATCCGCTCGGCGAGCACGCGTTCCAGCGGCTTCCTGGTGGTCTTCTCGACCAGCAGGCCGAGGACGTTGTAGCCGGTGTTCGAGTACGCCCAGCCCGTCCCCGGCTTGAACTGCAACGGCTGCTTCGTGACGCTCAGGCGGATCATTTCGTCGCTGTCGAAATGCTCGAAGCGTTCGGTGTCGACCTCCGCGGGCGACGACCAGGTGTCCTCGGGAAGCAGGTCGCGCGGGAGCCCGCTGGTGTGCTGCAGCAGCTGGCGGACGGTGATCGGCTCCGGGTACGGCAGCAATCCGGGCAGATAGCGCTGCACGGGCTCGTCCAGCCCCACGCGTTTTTCGGCCACGAGCTGCAGGACCAGCGTCGCGACGAACACCTTGGACACACTCGCGATCCGCCAGCGGCCCGACACGTCGGGCTTGCCGGGACGCTCGATGCTCGCGACGCCGCTGACACCGCGGAAATCGTCGGAGACGGCGACCATGCCGGGAATGCCCGCGGCGACCGCCGCGTCCATCGCGGCCTGGCGCGGATCGGTCTTCTCGGCGGCCACCGCCGGGAAGGCGGTGACGGAAAGCATTGCGGCACAAGCGATCGCGACGATGGTTCGGCGCATCGGATGAATCTCCCCCCAGATTGTGTTCAGCCTTCGATTCCAGGCACGTCCTTCTTGCGTGGCTTCCGCTTCACGACGACCCCACCCCAGAATGCCAGGCCGGTGACCTTCACGGTGGGCGCCGTCGGCGGCGCCGGGGGCGTCCCGGCGCGGTCCTCCAGCTCGAAGGCGCCCATGAAGCCGATTCCGGTGACGTCCACGTTGATGTCGTCGGGCACGATGATGTCGATCCCGCCCATGATCGCGACCGCGGTGATCGTCGAGTGCTTCTCGGCGAATCGCGCGTGCCGCAGATCGAGCTCGGCGCCGCCCCAGAACGCGAAACTGTTGTGCTGCGGCGGGACGACCCAGCTGCCCTTGCGCGACGCGCCGGACATGACGGCGATCGAGGCACCGGAGCCCGGATGCCCGCCGATGCGGTCGTCGGGCAGGCCGAGGGCACGCGAGGTCGCCGGCTCGATCGCCGACCGCGAGTGCTGGGGCAGATCCGCGGTGACCGGTTTGAGGTCGCCGACGGTCTTCGCCGCGTAGACGATGGTGAGCCGTTCTTCCAGCTCGTTGATGGTGATGCGCCCTTCGGACATCGCCGCGTGCAGCACCTGCGCGACCTGCTCGCGGTCGGCGTCGGAGATGCGCATCTGTTCGGGGCCCGGCAGGGCCGGTTCTTCACTCACCTGGAGGAGCCTAGCGCCGAGGACAGGGCCGAGCGTCCATCTTATGGTCGACAGTGGCATCCTCCCGTGATGGGGAACTCACTACCCGGCGCCGTCGAGCTGCCGGACGGGATCAAGGTGCGCGGACGAGGCCTGGGCCGTCCCTGGCCAGAGGGGCCTTCGCCGGATTTCGGGCTGTATCTGGGCGGTGCGAAGCTGCGCCGGAAACACGATCACAAAATGGAGTGGGAACGGGCGTGGATCCGCTGGCCCGACTTCCTGCTGCCGACGGACTGGGCGGACGCGCGGCGGCGCATCGTCGGCCTGCACGACCGGGCGGCGGCGGGCGAAGCCGTCGAGGTCGCTTGTTACGGCGGGGTCGGGCGGACCGGCACGGTGCTGTCCTGTCTCGCCACGCTTTCCGGGCTGAGCGCCGAGGAGGCCGTGGCCTGGGCGCGTGCCAACCACGACAAGCGCTCGGTGGAGACGCCCTGGCAGCGCCGCTGGGTCGGCTGGTTCGCGCGGCAGGCGTGACGGGCTAAATTGACCGGCATGGATGTGCACGTCGTTGATCACCCGCTGGCCAAGGCCAGGCTCTCCACCATGCGCGACGCGCGCACCGACAGCGCCGCCTTCCGTGCGGCGCTGCACGAACTGACCGTCATGCTGGTCTACGAAGCCACGCGCGACATGCCGGTGCGGATCGAGCGGATCCACACGCCGGTGGCACGCACCGACGGCTACGCGCTGGCGAGCCCGCCGCTGCTCGTGCCGGTGCTGCGCGCCGGGCTCGGGATGGCGGATCAGGCGCACAAGCTGATCCCCGACGCCCAGATGGGTTTCGTCGGCCTCGCCCGCGACGAGGAGACCCTCCAGCCGACGCCGTACCTCGAATCGCTGCCCGAATCGCTCGCCGACCGGCCGGTGATGGTGCTCGACCCGATGCTGGCGACCGGCGGGTCGATGGAGTACACGATCCGGCTGCTCACCGACCGCGGCGCCACCGACGTCACGGCGATCTGCGCGCTGGCGGCACCCGAAGGCATCGAGCATCTGAAGAAGACCGGGCTGCCGCTGCGGGTGGTGACCGCGAGCATCGACGAGCGGCTGAACGATTCCGGGTTCATCGTGCCGGGGCTCGGCGACGCGGGGGACCGGCAGTACGGGGCCGTCTGACCGCCCCGGATCGCGTTTAGCCCGCTAAACGCGATCCGGCCCGGTTCGCAACAACTCCGCCGTTGCCGGTCACTGACCGATGTGACCAGGACAGTGACCGGAACGGTGGGGGTGCCGGTGGACTCGTGCGGATCTCCTCCCGGCAGGAGCGACACGGAGCTTTGGCGGACGGCCGCGGGCGGTGACCACGGAGCCTTCACCGAGCTGTTCGAACGACGATCGACGCGACTGCCGGTGCCGGGACTTTCGCGGCGTGGGTTCTGGACGGGGGCAGCCGGGACTACGCGAACGCGAAGGTGGGGGGGGTCACCGTCCTGGACGCGGCGGGGGCGATCCTGCACCAGGGCACGCTGCCGCTCTACTGACCTGCGTTTAGCCCGCTAAACGCGATCCGGTCCCGACCGCCGAGGTCGTGAAGGCCTCCTTCCCTACCCTGAAGGTAGGCAAGGGGGCCTTCACAGCATCCGCGGCAGGCCGCAGGTCTGCACAGATCGCGTTTAGCCCGCTAAACGCAGGTCAGCGACGCAGCCAGCCCGAGGCGTTCGCCCGCAGCGCGGCCTCGTAAGCCGCGCTCACGGTGAACTCGTCGGGCAGGTTCCCGTTCAGCTCCAGTGACACCAGCCCGTGCACGATGCCCCAGCAGCTCACGGCGATGACCTCGGGCGGCACGTCGAGGAAGGCGCCGTCGGCGACGGCCTTGCGGATCGTCTCCTCGAGCGGCGCCATCGTGGCGCGCGCCTGGCCCGCCGTTTCGTCCGCGGGCTCGAAACCCGGTACCGACTTCGTGAACATGATCGCGTAGAGGTGCGGGTCGGCCAGCGCGCTTTCCCGATACGCGACGCCGAGCCGCACCAGGTCCTCGACGGGGTCGCCGCTCAGCGTGACCCCCGCCATCCGCCGTCCGAAACGGCGGAAGCCCTCGGCGAAGAGGGCGCTGACGAGATCCGTCTTCCCGCCGAAGAGCGAGTAGACCGCGGTGGTGGACGTGCCGACGTCGGCGGCCAGTTTGCGGAGGCTGAGCGCCTTGGGGCCGTCGGCCGAGATGAGCTCACCGGCGCGGTCCAGCAGTTTCAGCCGGAGGTTCTCGTCGTGCGTCCTGGGGCGGGGCATGCGCCCAGCGTAACGCAACGCTGTTATCAATCGCTCGGATTCGGAGTTGACCTGGAGCGCACTCCAGGTCGTACTGTCGTTCACATGAGCTACTCGATAGCGGAAGCCGCGCGACGTAGCGGACTGTCCATCGACACTCTCCGGTACTACGAGCGCATCAAACTCGTCGAGCCGCCGGCGCGGGACGCCGCGGGGAGGCGCGCCTACACCGACGACGACCTCGGTTGGCTGGGGTTCCTGACCAAGCTGCGCCTGACCGGCATGCCCATCAAACGGATGCGGGAGTACGCGTCACTGCGCCACCACGGCGCGTCGAGCGCGGGGCGGCGCAAGGCGATCCTCGTCGACCAGCGGAAATCGGTCGCCGATCGGATCGCCGAGTTGCAGACCTGCCTCGACATCCTCGACTACAAGATCGACCACTACGACCAGGTGGAGCGCAAGGTGCTCGGCACCGGAGCCACCGTGGAGGGAATTTCAGCGTGATCAGCACCAGGAGGCTCGGCGGTCTGGAAGTCGGGTCGCAGGGACTCGGCTGCATGGGGATGAGCCAGGCCTACGGTGTCCGCGACGACGACACGGAGTCGATCGCCACCGTCCACCGCGCCCTCGAACTGGGCGTCACCATGCTCGACACCGCGAACATCTACGGCGCGGGAGCGAACGAGGAGCTCGTCGGCCGCGCGATCACGGGCAAGCGGGACCAGGTCGTGCTGGCGACCAAGTTCGGCATCGTCTGGGACGAGGACGGCGGGATGTCCGCTCGCGGCGACGCGGCGTACGTCAAGCAGAGCTGCGAAGAGTCCCTTCGCCGGTTGAACGTCGACCACATCGACCTCTACTACCAGCATCGCGTCGACCCGAACACGCCGGTCGAAGAGACCTGGGGCGCGCTCGCGGAGCTGGTTCAGGAAGGCAAGATCCGCTTCGCCGGGATCTCCGAGGCCAGTGCCGAGACCATCCGCCGCGCGCACGCCGTCCACCCCGTGACCGCGCTGCAGAGCGAATGGTCGCTGTGGACTCGCGGCATCGAAGGCGAGATCCTCTCGACCGCGCGCGAGCTGGGCGTCGGCATCGTGCCCTTCTCGCCGCTCGGCCGCGGCTTCCTCACCGGCAGCGTGACGTCGGTGAAGGACCTTCCGGCGGACGACCTGCGCCGCGGGCTGCCCCGGTTCGCCGAGGGCAACTTCGAGCGCAACATGGCCATCGTCGAGGCGCTGCGCGAGCTGGCCGGGCGGAAGGGGGTCACCGCGGGACAGCTCGCGCTGGCCTGGGTGCAGGCGCAGGGTGACGACGTCGTGCCGATCCCGGGCACGAAGCGGCGCAAGTACCTCGAAGAGAACGCCGCCGCCGCGGAGCTGGAACTGTCCGAAGTGGACATCGAAGCCATCGAAAAGGCCGCGCCCGCCGAGGCGATCGCCGGTGAGCGTTACCCGGAGCGGCTCGCCCGCGCGGCCGGCAAGTAAAACCCGGAAGAATTGCGAGAAGAAATCATGACGGGTTCCACCCTGCCCACTCGCAGGCTCGGCACGCTGGAAGTCGGCGCGCAAGGGCTCGGCTGCATGGGCATGAGCGAGTTCTACGGCCAAGGTGACGACACCGAATCCATCGCGACGATCCACCGCGCGATCGAACTGGGCGTCACCCTGATCGACACCGCCGACATGTACGGCTTCGGCCGCAACGAGGAACTGGTCGGCCGCGCCCTCGCGGGCAAACGCGACCAGGTCGTCCTGGCGACCAAGTTCGGCATCGTGCGCGACGAGGCGGACCCCTCGAAGCGCGGTGTCCGCGGTGACGAATTCTATGTGCGGCAACAGGTCGAGGCGTCGCTGCGCCGGTTGAACGTCGACCACATCGACCTCTACTACCAGCACCGCGTGGATCCGGACGTGCCGATCGAGGAGACCGCCGGTGCGCTGTCTTCGCTGGTCGAGCAGGGGAAGATCCGCCACATCGGGTTGTCCGAGGCCGGTCCGGAGACGATCCGGCGGGCGCACGCCGTGCACCCGGTGACGGCCGTGCAGACCGAATGGTCGCTGTGGTCGCGCGACATCGAGAACGAGGTCGTCCCGGTCTGCCGGGAGCTCGGCATCGGGCTGGTGCCGTATTCCCCGCTGGGCCGCGGTTTCCTCACCGGCCGTTTCAAGTCCAAAGAGGACTTCGCCGACGGTGACTTCCGGCAAATGACCCAGCCGCGGTTCGCCGAAGGGAATCTGGAGCGAAACCTGGCCATCGTCGATGCGCTTCGCGCCCTTGCCGAGCAGAAGGGCGTCACCGCAGGGCAGCTCGCGCTGGCCTGGGTGCAGGCGCAGGGCGACGACGTCGTGCCGATCCCGGGCACCAAGCGCCGCAAGTATCTCGAAGAGAACGTCGCGTCCGTCGGCCTGAAGCTGACCGCCGAGGACATCGCCGCGATCGAGGAAGCGGTCCCCGCCGACGCGGTCGCGGGGGAGCGCTACCCCGAGGCGTCCATGCGGATGCTGTCCCGCTGAAACGAAAAAAGCCGGCGCCCGATCAAAGGGCGCCGGCTTTTTCGTTGTCAGAGCGAGGAGTTGACCGCTTCGACCACGTCGTCGATGGCCACGGTCCGCTGTTCGCGGGTGGCGAGACCGCGCACGGTCACGTTCCCGGCGTCCCAGTCCTCCTGACCCACGATCACCACGGCCCGCGCCCCGGCCTTGTCCGCGCGGGTGAGCTCCTTGCCCAGCTTGCGGAGTTCGACGGGCGTGGACGTGCGCAGCCCGGCCTTCCGGAGCCGTCCCGCGACCTCGCGCGAGGCGTCGGTGAGCTCTTCGGTCACCGGGATCACCACGACGTCGACCTCGCTGCGCGGCTTCGGCGTGAGGCCGTGCGTGTCGAGGAAGTCGATCAGCGTGACGTCACCCATGCCGAAGCCGATCCCCGGGATCTGCTGCGACGTGAACAACGACGCCAGGTCGCTGTACCGGCCGCCGCCGAAGAGGGCGCGACGGTTTTCCGGAGAGGTGTCGAAGACCTCGAACACCGTCGACGTGTAGTACGCGAGCCCGCGCACGATCATCGGATCGAACGTGATGAGGTCCGCGGCGCCGCTGTTCAGCACCTTGACCAGGTTCGAGTTCTCCTTGACCTGCTCCGGCAGCTCGTCGAGCAGGGCCGCGCCCGAGGACAGGATCTCGGTCAGCTTCTCGAACTGCTTGTCGGTCAGCCCGATCTCGGTCGCGGTGTCGCTCAGCTTCGCGCGGTCCGACTTCTCCCAGCGGTCCACCAGGGTGAACACCTGCGGAAGCTGCTCCGCGGTCACGCCGACGATGTCGGTGAGCGCCGACGAGAGCAGGTTCCGGTCGTTGGCCCGCACCTGGAACATGTCCGGGGTCGCGCCGAGCGCGCTCATCATGTCGTGGATCAGCTCGAAGATCTCGATCTCGCAGTTCGCGCTGTCCGAACCGAAGATGTCCGCGTTGATCTGCCAGTGCTCGCGGACCCGGCCACGCTGCGGCCGCTCGTAGCGGTGGCAGTTCGGGTGGCTGTACCAGCGCACCGGGAACTGCAGCGATTTGGCGTTGCCCGCGATCATCCTGGCGACCGACGGCGTCATCTCCGGGCGCAGCGCCAGCCGCTCGCCGCCCTTGGTGGTCAGCGTGTACAGCTGCTGATCGGCGATCTCCTGCCCGGACTTCCGCTCGTAGATCTCGGCGGGTTCGAGGATCGGCCCGTCGTAGCGGAGGAAACCCCGCAGTTCGAGCACGTCGTAGAGATGGCCGAACACCTGCGTCCGGACGGACATCTCGGCGGGCAGGAAGTCGCGGGTCCCCTTGGCGGGGGCTGTCGGCAGGTATTCAGGCACGTCAACAAGCTTAACCAGCGAAGGCGAGGCCGTACGCGGTGGTCAGGATCGCCGCTCCGAGCAGGACCGCCCCGGCGCTGGTGATCCGCCCGCCGAGCCTGCCCTTGCCCGGTGCCAGGTGCAGGAAGAAGCCGCCGGACTGGGCGAGCACGCCGAACAGCAGCAGGAAGCACACGATCCATCGAGCGGCGTCCGGGAGCCCGGTCTGCCCGAGGATCTGCAGCGCGACCAGCGCGAGGACCAGCAGGACACCGGCGTGCGCGTGGCCGGCACGGAACATCGCGCGTTGGTGTTCGGTCAGCTTCTTGTCGCGCAGGACACCCATCAGCGCGTAGCCGCCGTACATCACCGTCGGCAGCGAAACGAGGGCGATGACGGTGAAGAGTTTGATCGGTCCTTCCATGAGCCAACGATAACACTGTTTTAAAACGCTGTCACCAAACTTGGCGTCCCGCTCACGGTGACGCGGGCACGGAACTCGCGTGATTGAAGCCGTAACTCGCGTGATTAGAGGCGGAACACCGAGTGCGGCATCCAGTCACGCGAGTTACGTGCCTGATCACGCGAGTTACGCCTTCGATCACGCCGCGACGCGGTTGGCTCTAACCCGAAACGCCACTCACGGCCAACCCGCGCGAAAGCACCAGGCGGAGGTTCCGGAGGGCGGAAAGATCGGCGAGCGGATCGCCGTCGACCACCAGGACGTCGGCACTCAGCCCAGGCGCGAGCCGTCCGGTCACGTCGCCGAGTCCGAGCCCGGCGGCGGAGTCCTCGGTCGCGATCTCGAGGATGCGGCGCCTGCCGAAACCGAGCCATTCGTAGAGTTCCAGGGCGCCGACGGGGTCGTCGAACACCGAGCCGGGCAATCCGGCGTCCGTGCCCGCCAGGAGCGGGACACCCAGCTCCTCCAGCCAGGACAGCCTGCCGTAGACGGTCTTCGCGAGCTCCTCGCCCATGCGCTCGGCCAGCATCCGCCAATTGCGGCTGCTGGTGGAGCAGGCCGCGATGCCCTCGGCGGCCATTCGTTTGGCGACCCCCTCGCGCCGATCCTGCCGCTGGGGCCCGGTCATCCAGGTGCAGTGCTCGATCGTCGCCACGCCCGCCTCGACCGACGCCTCGATCGCGTCGGAGCCGTGGGCGTGCGCCGCGACCGGGAGCCCGTGGCGTCCCGCGTGCTCGACGATCAGGCGCAGCGCGCGGACGTCGAACTGGGACTCCCACATGTCCGCGCCGCCCTCGGTGATCTGGCCGCCGCTGGCCATCACCTTGATCACGTCCGCGCCGGCCGCCGCGTTCGCGTCGATCAGGGCCCGGATCGCGTCGTCGCCGTCGACCTCGCCGCCGAAGAAATGACAGTGTCCATTGAGGACGGTCAGGGGTGAGCCCGCGGTCAGCAGACGCGGCGCGGCGGCGCCTTCGAGTTCCGATCGGACCCGCGCGCCCAACGCACCGCGATCGCCGAGATCCCGCACCGTCGTGACGCCGCTCCGCAGCAGTTGTCCCAAACGCTCCTTGGCGCCCGCGCGCAAGGCTTCGTCGTCGCTCGCCAGGAAGTTCGGCAGCATCTCGCGGGTGGCGTCGAACGCCAGGTGCACATGGGCGTTGAACAGGCCGGGCAGCAATGTCGCGCCGGGGAAGTCGAGCCTTTCGGCGTCCGGCGGCGCCTGTGCCACGACCTCGGCGCGTGGTCCCGCCGCGAGGATGCGCTCGCCCTCGACGAGCACGGCGCCGTCTTCGACCGGGGTGCTCGGACGCGGCAGGATCCGGCTCGCCGTCAGCAAAAGCTGTTTCGTCATACCTTGCTCCTGGAAACGGCGGCGGAAAGCGCGAGCAGCGGCCGCACGTCGGATTCGATGTCGGAGGCGCCGCCGGGAAGCACCAGTTTCGCGCGCCCGTCGGTCTCCTCGCCCGCGGTCTGCCGGGCGATCGCCGTCTTCAACGCCTCCGCCGCCGCCTGCGGATCGTCCGCGGCGAGTGCGGTCAGATCGGTTTCCAGATAGGGACTCAGCTGCACGAGCCCGTCCCGGATCTCGATCACCCGGCGGTAGTACCGGCGATGGACCGTGCGCGGACGCCACCGCTCCCACGCCCCCTGCGGCGTGGTCCGGAGCACGATGTTCGGGTAGATCCCGGCCAGCGCGGTCCACAACGGGGTGAGCTCGTCGTGATGCCGCCGGTGCTGGCGGCGTCGTCGCAGCGCGGCGAACCGCGCGCGGGCACCGGGGTAGGTGATCCCGGCGAGGAAGAGCACGATCCCGAGGAGCACCAGCGGGACGGCGACGGTGAGCAGAATCGGGACCGACGGTCCGAACGCCCACGCGATCACGATGTAGAGCGCGCGGAAGACACTGCCGACGGAAAGGCAGATCAGCCCGGCGGCGCTGAGTTTCAGGCCGATCTTCAGATGGCGGTCCGCGGTGCGGATGTACCGGAAGATCCACCAGGCGCAGGCGGCGAGGCCGTAGATCAGGTAGATCCCCGCGCCCAGGTAGAACAGCGCCACCCCGGGGATGTGGACGAGCTTCGGGCTCAGCGCCAGCCCTCGCACCTCCGGCGGCGTGACGGCCATGGCGACCAGCATCAGCGCGATCGCGCCGGACAACGGGATCAGCTCGAAAAGGACCCGCCCCGGCCTGCGCGGACCCAGCGCGGAGCCGAGGAACACGATCAGCAGCGCGCATACGCCGATGGCGAGCAGGACGTTGTTGACCAGGCGGCCGGTGCCCTTGCCGGTCAGGCCGTCGAGCCAGCCGACGATGACCTTCTGCTGGGCGAGGAAGGAGCCTGCGACGCAGACGATCGTGATCGTGATCGCCCAGTTCGGCAGCAGGCGGGGTGCCCGGTAGGTCTGGTAGATCCGCCAGGCGAGCGCGGTCGCGAACAGCACCATCGCCACGACGTTGATGGGGGAGAACAGTGGAGTCACAGCCACCCTTGATGGTCGCCCAGCGCGCCTTGGACGCGGCGGACGTCATCGTCGTCGGCGCGACGGGGAATCGTGTAGTTCAAGACCGACGCCCATTCGAGGATGATGGTCGCCACGGTCTCGGCTTCCCATTCGTGCGCCTCATCGTAGGAGGTGCGGCGTAAAGCACGGTGTACCGCGTCGCCGTCGAGGCCTGGGGCGGGGCCGCGCAGGAAATCGGCGGGTTCGGCGTCGCCGCCGGGATGGTGATCGGCGAGCATATGCCCGAGTTCGTGCAGGATGATGTGGTCCTGGTGGGACTTCGTGGTCTCCTGCTGGAAGAAGATGTAGTCCGCCGAACCGGTGGCGATCCAGCAGCCGAACGGGCCGGGGACCTCCAGCGGATACGGCATCAGGCGGATCGGCCTGCCGCGCTGTTCGCCGAGCCGCTCGCAGAGCACGCCGACGTCGAGTGGCGGCTCGATGTCGAGCTTGTTCAGCATCTTGCGGCAGCGTTTGCGGAGTTCCCGTTCCTTCATCGGTTCTCTTCCGGCTGCTCGCGCTCGGCCCGTTCATAGCGTTCGACGAGTTCCAGCAGGTCCATCACCTGGCGACGGCCCTGCGGGGACAGCTCCTGTGCGCGCATGGCCATGAGCGTCGCCTCTCCGACCGGCTGGGGCTCCTGCTCGTCGAAGAAATAGGTGATCGGCACCCCGAACAGTTTCGCCAGCGCTTCGACGTAGTGGATCTTCGGGTTGACCCGTTTGCCCGTCGCGAGCTGCTGGAGATACGCGGGCGACATGGTGGGCCCGCCGGCGCGGTCGATGGCCGCGGACAGCTCGCGATAGCTGTGCGGGGCGCCTTCGTCCGCGCGCACCGAATCGATCAGCGCGGTCAGTTTCTGGGCGAAGGTCTGATACGGCGACATGACCCCCCAACCGTTCCGTAGTCCCGTTCCGTAGTTGGAGTGTAACGCGATACAGCCTGTCCGCAGCTGTTGACAGCCCATGTATGCAGTGGTTTACAGTTGTCAAGCGGTTTCGTGCCGTGTCCGGTCTCTTACTCCGGAATCCGTGCCCTGGGGGTGCACGGACACCGGAGTGAGAGCCGTTTTTTCCGGTGGGTGCACAAGATCGTGCCGGATGTAGTACGCTGAGGCAGCCAAGGTTGATCGCCATCACGGCGAACCCTTGGCCTAGGCCTGTTGCCGGAGGTCGACCCCCAGGGCTTCCGGTGACAGGCCCCTTTACTTTCTCCCCGCGGGGGATCAGGGCATGAGCGTGGCGGCCAGGGTACCGCCCAATTCGAAACATGCCTCGAGATCCGCTTTGCCCGGTTCTCCGGTGACGAGCACCGGTGAGGCCGCGCTTTCCCAGCCGAGGCCGGTCGTGATGGCCTCGATCCCGCGCACGGTGCCGGACGTGTCGTTGTTGCCGTGCACGAAGAACCCGAACGGCCGCCCCCGGGTGGAATCCAGGCACGGGTAATAGACGGTGTCGAAGAAGTGCTTCAGCGCGCCGGACATGTAGCCAAGATTCGCCGGGGTGCCGAGCAGATAGCCGTCGGCCTCCAGGACGTCGGGCACGGCCGCGCCCAGCGCCGCGCGGCGCACGACGTCGACGCCCTCGATGTCCGGATGGTTCGCGCCGGAGAGCACGGCTTCGAACATCGCCTGTGTCGAGGGCGACGGCGTGTGATGGACGATCAGCAGCCTCGGCACGTCACACCAGCCGGGACTCGATGTCGGCCCGGAGTGCCGCCAGCCGCGCGTCCGCGGCGGCCCGCGCCTCGGCGAGATCGCCCGTGACCGGCTCCTTGATCTGCAGGTACGCCTTCAGTTTCGGCTCGGTCCCGGACGGCCTGATGACGACACGCAGTCCCTCGCCGGTCAGGCGGAGGACGTCGGCGTCGGGCAGGAGGTCCTCCATCGTGACGCCGGTTTCGCCCAGCGACGCCGGGGGAGTGGCCCGCAGGCCCGCCATCAGGCGCTCCCGCACCGACAGGTCGGTGACCCGCAACGAGACCTGATCCGTCACGTGCACCCCGTGCTTCACGGCCAGTTCGTCGAGGACGTCCAGCGGTCCGCGGCCCGCCGCGCGCAGGGAGGCGGCCAATCCCGCGGCGAGCACGGCGGCGGAGATGCCGTCCTTGTCGCGCACGAAACCGGGGTTCACGCACAGGCCGAGCGCCTCTTCGTAAGCGAACACGAGCCCTTCGCCGGCGCGGACCAGCCATTTGAACCCGGTCAGAGTCTCCGCGTAGCGCGCCCCGAACTCCTTCGCGACTTCGCCCAGCATCGACGACGACACGATCGTCGTGGCCACCAGCGGATCGGTTTTGTCTATTGTGGACAGAACGTGCCAGCCGAGCAGGACGCCCGTTTCGTCCCCGCGCAGCATCCGCCACGAACCGTCCCGCTCGCGCACGCCCAGCGCGCACCGATCGGCGTCCGGGTCGAGCGCGATCGCCAGGTCGGCATCGGCCTCGGATGCCAGTGCCAGCAAGAGATCCGTCGCGCCCGGTTCCTCCGGATTCGGGAAGGAAACCGTCGGGAAGTCCGGATCCGGCGTGGACTGCTCGGCGACCAGGCTCAGCTCGGTGAAACCGGCGCGCTCGAACGCGGCGCGCAGCGTCTCCGCGCCGACGCCGTGCAACGCGGTCGCGGCGACCTTGACCGCGCGTTCCGGTCCGCGCGGCAGCAGCGCGACCTTGGCGAGGTACGCGTCCCGGAGTTCGTCGCCCAGCACTTCGGCGCCGGGCTCACGCGGCACGCTGATCGCCGGGGGAGCGGCTTCGATGGCACGCTCGATCTGGCCGTCCGAAGGCGGGACGATCTGGCCCCCTGTCGCGTCGTAAAGCTTGTAACCGTTGTCTGCCGGGGGATTGTGCGACGCGGTGATCTGGATACCCGCCACCGCGCCGAGTTCCAGCACGGCGAACGCGAGCACCGGAGTGGGCAGCGGACCGGGCAGCGTCTTCACCGCGAAACCGGCGGCCGTCAGCACCTCGGCGGCGGCCTTGGCGAAGGCCTCCGAACCGTGCCGCGCGTCGCGGCCGACCACCACGACGCCGCCCGAATGTCCTTGTGCATTCAGCCAGGCCGCGACCCCCGCCGTCGTCCGGGTGACCACCGCGACGTTCATCCCATTGGGGCCCGCGCGCACCGGGCCGCGCAGGCCGGCGGTGCCGAATTCGAGCGGTCCGGCCATGCGGTCCGCGAGTTCGTCCGCCGCACCGGCTTCGCCGCCCATCGCGCGGGCGAGGATGTTCTGCAGCTCGACGCGGGAATCGTCGTCCGGGTCGTCGGCGATCCAGCGGAACGCCCGATCCCGGAGATCCGAGGTCAAGGAAGTCGTCACCGAGTCAGCCTACGGGTACGTTGGAGAGGGTGCGATTGATCTTCACTTCTCTGGTGAGTCATGGTCATCTCTATCCCCTACTACCGCTCGCCGTCGCCGCTCGCGACGCCGGGCACGAGGTCGTGTTCGCCACCGGTGACGACATGCTGACGGTGGTCGAAAAGGCCGGTCTGGCAGTGGAAAGCGCCGGATTCGGGATGCGGGAGGCGTTCGAGCAGGTCGCCGGGCCCGACGCTCCCAAACCCAACGCCTCCGACGCCCCGCCCGAGTCGTTCAATCCCGTTATCGGCGAAGTGTTCGGAAATGTGCTGCCCCGGCGATTCGTCGCCGATCTCACCCCGGTGCTGGAGCGGCACCGGCCGGATCTCGTCGTCTACGAAAGCGGCAACGCCGGTGGCGCCATCGCCGCCCACCTCGCCGGGATTCCCGCGATCGGGCACGGTTTCGGCCGGTTTTCGCCGGGCGACGTCATGGACGTCATCTACGGCCGCCTCGCGGAATTCACCGCGGAGGTCGGTTTGCCGGATTTGGATACGCGGTCCTTCGGTGACCCTGTCGTCGACATCTGCCCGGAATCGGTGCAATCGCCGGAATTCCTGGCCGGAGCGAACCGGATCCCGCTCCGTCCGGTCGGCTGGGCCGAGCCGGGAGACCTCCCGGCGGGCGTGGTGGGCCGGGACAAGAGCCGTCCGCTCGTCTATCTCACGCTCGGGACGGCGTTCGGCGACGAAGACGTGCTGAAGCGGGCCATCGGTGGCCTGTCACGGCTCGACGCGGACGTCATCGTCGCGGCGGGTCCGACGGTGGATCCGGCGGCACTGGGCGAAGTCCCGGGCAACGTCCGCGTCGAGGTGTGGGTGCCGCAGGTCGAGCTCCTGCCGCATGTCGACCTCGTGGTCCACCACGGCGGCAGCGGGACGACGCTGGGTGCCTTCGGCGCCGGGCTGCCGCAGCTGGTGCTGCCGCAGGGGGCGGATCAGTTCACGAACGCCGAGGCCGTCGTCGCGGCCGGGGTGGGCGTGCAGCTGATCGGTGCCGAGGCCGTCGAAGACGTCATTTTCGAGCAGGCGCGAAAGCTGCTCGCCGACGAGACCGTCCACGGTGCGGCGCGGCGGCTCGCCGACGAGGTCGCCGCGATGCCTTCGCCCGCGGAGGTCGCTCGGCGGCTTCCCGGGTTCGCCGGCTGAGTACTGCCCCGGATGTCATGAAAGGGTCGTTCAGGACGAAAGATGTCCTGAACGACCCTTTCATGACACTTCTCAGGCGCGGGAGACGAGTTCCTTGAGCAAGGTGCCCATCCGGGTGGCGGACTGACGGCCCGCCTCGAGGACCTCTTCGTGGTTCAGCGGTTCCCCGGTCATCCCGGCCGCCAGGTTGGTCACCAGCGAAAGCCCGAACACCTCGACCCCGGCGGCGCGGGCGGCGATGGCTTCCAGCACCGTCGACATGCCGACGAGGTCGGCGCCGAGCGTCCGCAGCATGCGGATTTCCGCGGGCGTCTCGAAATGCGGTCCGGTGAGCCCCGCGTAGACGCCTTCCTCCAGCGAAGGGTCGATTTCGCGAGCGATGTCGCGCAGCCGCTTCGAGTAGAGATCGGTCAGGTCGACGAAGTTCGCGCCGACGATCGGCGAGCGCGCGGTGAGGTTCAGGTGGTCGGAGATCAGCACCGGTTGCCCGACGCGGAAGCCCTCGCGCAGGCCGCCCGCGGCGTTGGTCAGCAGCACCGTCCCGGCGCCCGCCGCCGCGGCGGTGCGCACGTTGTGCACCACCGGGTCGATGCCCTTGCCTTCGTAGAAATGCGTGCGGCCCAGCAGGATCAGCGCGCGCTTCTCGCCGACGCGGACCGACCGGACGGTTCCCCCGTGCCCGACCGCGCCCGGCGCGGCGAATCCGGGCAGTTCGCCCAGCGGGATCTCCGCCTCGGGCTCCCCGATGACGTCCGCCGCCGGGCGCCAGCCCGAACCGAGCACGACGGCGATGTCGTGCTTCTCGACGCCGGTGCGTTCGGCGATGGCGGCGGCCGCCGCGACCTCGTTCTCACTCATGCGACGAGCGTATCCGGACGGTTCGCACGAGCAGGAACGCCACCAGCCCGAACGGGGACAGGAAGATCGTGAGCGCCAGGATCGGGCCGGTCACCAGCGGGTGGATCCGGTGCTCGCGGGATTCGAGGTACATCCAGCGAGCGATGAAGAGGTCGAAGGCGATCAGGTGGGCCCAGATCGTGGCCGCCCCGTACGGCGAACCCGTGAACGCGCTGAGCACGCCGAGGTCCGGTCTGCTGACCGCCGTCCAGAGTTCGCCGAAATGCGCGATCGCGAGCACGAAGTACGGGATCAGCGGGAGCAGCGGCGTCCAGGGTGACGCCATGATCCGGCGGGTCCACGACCAGCCCGGCAGGAAGATCATCAGCAGCCAGAACGGCGTCGCCAGCGGGAACGTCCAGGTGAACAGGGTCTCGACGCTCATCGCGACGATGCCTCCAGTTCCCGCACCGGTCGCCCGATCGCGATTAGCCCGCTAAAGGCGACGCCCGCGATCAGGAGGGCGAAGGCGGTGAGGGTCTGGCCGTCGGGGGCGACGATCGACTGGCCGCGCAGTGCCTGCCAGGTGAGCAACGCGAGCAGGCCCGCGTAGCCGACGCCCGCGATCACCACGAGCCGCAGCCGGAGGACGTCGTCGCGAAGCCGCGGGTAGCGCGCGGCCAGGACGCCGAGGACGAGCGCGAGCAGCGGAAGCGCCTGGAGGCCGTGCAGGCCGAGGAAATGCGGGATCCGCAGGTCGCCGCCGACCGTGCTCCAGCCGAGGATCGGCAGGCCGGGACCGCCGTCGGGCAGGCCGACGGTATGCGCGCCGATCATCGCGGACTGGCCGGTCGCGTCGAGCAGGGCCTGCTGGTCCGGGGTGGGAGCGCTCATCAGCGTCGCCAGCGAGATCCCGATCATGCCGAGGACCGCGCCGATCCGGGCCGCCCACGCCGTCGCGCGGTCGGGGAGCCGGGTGAACATGACGGCGATCGTCAGGACGAGGTTGACCACCCAGAGCACGGCGATCATCCCGCCCATGACCTGGAAGATCGTGTTGTCCAGCGGGGTCGCGTTGTTGAAGTGGCTCGCGCGGACGCGGACGGTCTGAAAGATCACGAGGACGTACTCGGCCGCGAAGATCACGACGAGCACGTTCGCCAGCCAGTTCGCGGTCCGCCGGAACTTGGGCAACAAGGAAACGAGCCAGCTCCAGGTGAAGAAGTACAGCGCGGCGGAGACGGCGAATTTGAACGGTTTCGCCCACAGCGGCGCGCCGCTCAGCGTCCGCTGGTCGACGAGCATGGCCAGGACGCACAGCACGGTGATCACGGCGAAGGCCTGGGCGAAGCGATACGAACCCCGGTGCCAGGTGCGGGTTCTCTCACGGAGATCGGTCAAGATGGTCATGGTCCCTCCCAGAATGGATAGTCAAGCTCTCCGTTATGGGAAGCTAAACTATCCATCCTGAGAAGTCTTCAGGGATGACCCTGGAACCGTCCCCGAGATCGGAGAACGCACGCGTGCGGATGGCCGAACTGAGCGAGAAAGCCGGGATCCCGGTCGCCACCATCAAGTACTACCTGCGGGAGGGGCTGCTCCCGCCGGGCGAGCGGACCAGCCCGAACCAGGCGAAGTACGACGACGGGCACGTGCAGCGGATCAAGCTGATCAGGGCGCTGATGGACGTCGGAGGCCTTTCGCTCGCGACGGTCGGCGAGGTGCTCGCCGCGGTCGACGCCGGGGAGGCCGGCCCCCATCACGTCCTCGGAATCGCCCAGCAGGGCATCACGCCCTCGAAGCGGGTCGTCGACGACGAAGCCCGCGAATGGGCGCTCGCCACGGTCCGTGACCTCGCCGACCGCCGCGGCTGGCCGTGCAAGGGCAAGGACGACCTGGTCATCCAGGCCCTGGTCGGCGTCCTGTGCACGATCCGCGAGGTCGGGCACGGCTGGTATCTCAAGAAGCTCGACGCCTACGCCGAGATCGCCGACCGGACCGCCGACCTGGACCTCGAAGGGATCGCCGGCATCGAGTCGCTGGAGCAGATCATCGAGATCGCGGTCGTGGAGACGGTTCTGGGCGACAGGCTGCTCTCGGTGCTGCGGAGGATGGCGCAGCAGCGCGCGTCGAAGGCTTACTTCGCCGGGCTAGCCGTCGACGATGAAGGACAGCGCGACCGGCTCGAAGATCCCGGTCTTCGCTGAGTTCTCCTGCTCGATGGTCGAGGTCACCGACAGGATCCACAGATCCGAGCCGCCGCCGAACAGGTCCATGTACGTCGTCCGCGTGATGCTCTCGTTCGCGGTTTCCCGGTTGCCGGTGGCGCGCTCCGTCGTCCGGTACGTGTACCGCAGGCTGTCCTCACCCCGGCCGGGCACGGTGGTGGGCCCGCCGATCGGGGCGATCTCCGGATGCTGGCTCCTCAGCCAGCTGAAGTAGGCGGGCGCCGGGCTTTCCGCCAGGAAACCGCTCAGCCGCTCGACCCGGATCGTCTGGCGGCCGTCGGGTGAGACGTACTGGACCACCGTGCTCGGCCCACCCCTGGTGACGTGCGGGGCGACGAACTTCTGCCAGCCCTCCGGGACACCGAGGCTGAACCGGCCGCCCTTGAGGCCGTTCACCGTGCTGGCGTCACCCTGCTGCGTGATCAGTTTCGGCGGCGGCTGGGTGACGATCGTGTCGCCTTGCTGCAGCTTCTCCGGCGGCCGCAGATCCTGCCCGCCGACGGCCCTGGCCAGCACGAAACCGCCGCCCGCGGCCAGCAGGAAGAGGACGACCGACGCGAGCGCCAGCACGACGGTGCCCACCGTCGACCGGCCGGGCCGCCGAGGCGGCGGTGGCGTGACGGTCGGCATCGGCGCGAGCTCGACGGGAGGCGCGGGCGCGGGCTGGTTCAGGAACGGCAGCGGACCGGGGTCGGCGGCGAGTTCGGAACTCGTGCCCTCGCCCGGTTTCTCCGGCGCGACCGGCTTGATCACCTGGGTGTCGGTGGCGTCCAGATGCGCGGTCGTCTTCTTGCCGTCGGGCGTGTGGAACAGCTCGGCGGGGAAGAGGTCGATGAGTGTCTTGGCCTGCAACGGGTACAGCCGGCGCCGGACCTCGCGCAGGGTGATCCGCTTCGACGGCTCCTTCTTCATGAGCGCGCCGATCACGTCGGCCAGCGGACCGGGGCCGGGCTTCGGCACCTTCCCGTTGACGACCTTGCCGACCGTTTCGAGCGGGTCGCCGTCGGCGTCGTACGGCGGTGAGCCCTCGATGGCGGCGAACAGCGTCGCGCCGAGACCCCACAGATCGGCGGCGGGGACGACGGCGCCGCCGGAAGCGACTTCGGGCGCGATGTAGGCGGGCGAGCCCAGCATCATCCCGGTGCGGGTCATGGTGGCTTCGGAGACGTTGCGCGCGATGCCGAAATCCGTGAGCTTGATCCGGCCGTCGCCCGCGACGAGGACGTTCCCCGGTTTGACGTCACGGTGGGTGATCCCGGCGGCGTGCGCGGCTTCGAGCGCGGACGCCACCGCGATACCGACCGCCGCGGCCTGCTCGACCGTCAGCGGCCCGTGGTCGCGCAGGATATGCGCGAGGCTGCGCGACGGCAGCAGCTCCATGACCACGAACGGTTCGTCGTTCTCGCGCGCGACGTCGTGCAGGATGATCACGTTCGGGTGGCTCAGGACGGCGATCGCGCGGGCTTCGCGCAGGGTCCGCTCGCGCAGTTCGTCGGCCTGCGACGCCGGGACGCCGGGCGGGAGGCGGACCTCTTTGACCGCGACGGGGCGGTGCAGGAACTCGTCGTAGGCCGACCAGACCGTGCCCATCGACCCTGATCCGATGACCGAGCGCAACCGATATCGCCCCGCGACCACACGCTTCTCGTCGCCGGGACTCTCGCTGGACTCGGTGGTGTCGGACGGCACGGCCCAATTGTGTCGTATGCCCGTGTGACGGACCTATGCGCCGTGCCCTGTCGGAGTGAACGGGCCGCCCGGACAGCGGCGCCCGCGCGGTGCACTGCCGGGCCGTTCGTGTGATCAGACGGACGACACACGTGACTGGCCGGACGACACGCGTGATCAGACAGACGACTCGAGGCGGAAGCCCGGCTCCGAGCGTGTCGTCCATTCCGTCACGCGTGTCGTCCGTCTGATCACACGCACCGTCCGGCCAGTCACGCGAAACCGCCATTCGCGACCAGCGGCCCCCACCTCGCCGCGCCCCCTAAGCACCCCCTAGGCGCGACTAGCGTCACAAGTGGTGTGACATGAGGCCCGTTAGCATCGTTGGCTATGACGGAAGTGGCCGAAACGGAGTCAGTGCCGACCCCCGGCGAGCCCGACGCGCCCGGAGAGCTGGAACTCGCGGCGGAGTTCCCGGAAGCGAGCCGGGAACAGTGGCGTGAGCTGGTCGCCGGCGTGCTGCGCAAGAGCGGCGCCATCGACGAGTCCTTCGACGGCCTGCCGGAAAGCAAGCTGGTCACGCGGACGTACGACGGCCTGGAGATCCAGCCGCTCTACACCGCCGAAGACACGGTCGAGGGGACTGGTTTCCCCGGCCTTCCGCCGTTCGTGCGAAGCGCCCGGCCCGAAGGCGCGGTGACGACGGGCTGGGACGTCCGGGCCCGGTACGCGCGCCGCGACGCCAAGGCCACGAACGCCGCGATCCTCGCCGACCTCGAAGGCGGCGTCAGCTCGATCTGGCTGCGCGCCGGCGTGACCGGGGTTCCCGTCGCCGATCTGGGCGACGCGCTGAACGAGGTGTACGTCGACCTCGCGCCCGTCACGCTCGACGCGGGCGAAGAGTACGAAGCCGCCGCGAACGAGTTGTTCACGATCTTCGCCGAGCGCGAGATCCCGGCGAGCGCGGTCACCGCGACCTTGGGCGCCGACCCGATCGGCTTGACCGCGCGCACCGGCACGGCGCATCCGCTCGCTGCTGCCGCGGAATTGGCCGCGCGCGTCGCCACCGGTCACCCGAAGGTGCGGACGATCGTCGCCGACGGCCTCCCGTTCCACGAGGCGGGCGGCTCGGACGCGCAGGAGCTCGGCGCGGCCATCGCCGCGGGCGTCGCGTATCTGCGGGCGCTCACCGAAGCGGGGCTGGACGTCGACACCGCCGCCGGCCAGATTGAATTCCGGCTCGCCGCCACCGCCGACCAGTTCCTCACGATCGCCAAGTTCCGCGCCGCGCGGCGTCTGTGGGCCCGGGTCACCGAGGTCGCGGGGGTCTCAGCCGGCCGGGGGGCGGGCATGCGGCAGCACGCGGTCACCTCGCCCGCGATGCTGACCCAGCGAGACCCGTGGGTGAACATGCTGCGGACCACGCTCGCCTGTTTCGGCGCCGGGGTCGGCGGCGCGGACGCGATCACCGTGCTCCCCTTCGACGCCGCGATCGGCCAGCCGGACGCGTTCTCCGCGCGGATCGCGCGCAACACGCACGCCGTGCTGCTGGAGGAGTCGAAACTGGCCGGTGTCATCGACCCGGCGGGCGGCTCCTGGTACGTCGAGAACCTCACCGACGAGTTGGCCAAGGCCGCGTGGCGCGAGTTCACCGCCATCGAAGCGGCGGGCGGGATCGAGGCGGAACTGGCCTCCGGCGCTCTCGCCGGACGGCTCGCCGAGACCTGGGAGAAGCGGTCGAAGCGGATCGGGACCCGTCGCGATCCGATCACCGGAGTCAGCGAATTCCCCAACCTGACGGAGAAAGCGGTCGTCCGCGACGCCATGGACGACGTGGCGGGCGGCGGCCTCCCGCGCTACCGGTACGCCGAGGCCTTCGAAGCGCTGCGAGACCGGGCGGACGCGCATCCCAGCCGTCCTCGCGTTTTCCTCGCCACCCTCGGCCCGGTCGCGGCGCACACCGCGCGGGCGAGTTTCGCGGCGAACTTGTTCCAGGCAGGCGGGATCGAGGCGGTGAACCCCGGCGCGCCGGACGACGTCGTCGCGGAATTCCGGGCCAGTGGAACGAAGATCGCCTGCATATGCGGGAGCAACACTTCCTACGCCGAAGAAGCGGACAGCGTCGCGAAGGCGTTGAAGGAAGCGGGCGCGACGTCGGTGCTCCTCGCCGGGAAACCCGGTGACCACCCGGACGTCACGGGCTACCTCTTCACGGGCTGCGACGCCCTGGAAATCCTGACCGGCACGTTGAACGAGCTCGGAGTGCAGTGATGACCATCCCGAACTTCGCCGGAATCGACCTCGGCTCTCCCGAACCGGTCGACCGTCCTCAGTGGACCGAAGCACTGCACGCCGCCACCGGCAAGGGGCCCGACGCGCTCGCGTGGGAGACGCCGGAGGGTATCGGCGTCAAACCGGTGTACACCGCCGACGATCTGTCCGGAGTGGACTTCCTCTCGACGTATCCCGGTGTCGCGCCGTATCTTCGCGGCCCGTACCCGACGATGTACGTCAACCAGCCGTGGACCATCCGCCAGTACGCGGGTTTCTCCACCGCCGAGGAGTCGAACGCCTTCTATCGCCGCAACCTCGCCGCCGGGCAGAAGGGCCTTTCGGTCGCCTTCGACCTCGCGACGCACCGCGGCTACGACTCCGACCACCCGCGCGTCGCCGGTGACGTCGGCATGGCGGGCGTCGCGATCGACTCGATCTACGACATGCGCCAGCTCTTCGACGGCATCCCGCTCGACAAGATGAGCGTTTCGATGACCATGAACGGCGCCGTCCTGCCGGTGCTCGCGCTGTACGTCGTCGCGGCCGAGGAACAGGGTGTCACGCCGGACAAACTGGCCGGGACCATCCAGAACGACATCCTCAAGGAGTTCATGGTCCGCAACACCTACATCTACCCGCCGCAGCCGTCGATGCGGATCATTTCGGACATCTTCTCGTTCACCTCGCGGAACATGCCGAAGTACAACTCGATCTCCATTTCCGGCTACCACATGCAGGAAGCCGGGGCGACCGCCGACCTGGAGCTGGCGTACACGCTCGCGGACGGCGTCGAGTACATCCGCGCCGGGGTCGAGGCCGGGCTGGACGTCGACAAGTTCGCGCCCCGCCTGTCGTTCTTCTGGGCGATCGGGATGAACTTCTTCATGGAGGTCGCGAAACTCCGCGCGGCGCGCCTCCTGTGGGCGAAGCTGGTGAAGGGTTTCGAACCCAAGTCGTCGAAATCCCTGTCGTTGAGGACGCATTCGCAGACCTCCGGCTGGTCGCTGACCGCGCAGGACGTCTACAACAACGTCGTCCGCACCTGCGTCGAGGCGATGGCGGCGACCCAGGGCCACACGCAGTCGTTGCACACCAACGCCCTCGACGAGGCGCTGGCGCTGCCGACCGACTTCTCCGCCCGTATCGCGCGGAACACGCAGCTGTTGCTGCAGCAGGAATCCGGCACCACGCGCGTGATCGACCCGTGGGGCGGCAGCGCGTTCGTCGAGAAGCTGACCTACGACCTCGCGCGCAAGGCGTGGGGGCACATCACCGAGGTCGAGCAGGCGGGCGGGATGGCGAAGGCGATCGACGCCGGCATCCCCAAGCTGCGCATCGAAGAGGCCGCGGCGCGGACCCAGGCGCGGATCGACTCCGGCCGCCAGCCGGTGATCGGCGTCAACAAGTACCAGGTCACCGACGACGAGCAGATCGACGTGCTCAAGGTCGACAACGCGGGCGTGCGCGCGCAGCAGCTGGAGAAACTGCGGCGGCTGCGCGAAGAACGCGACGAGGACGCCACGCAGGACGCGTTACGGAGGCTCACCGCGGGCGCCGAGTCCGACGGCAACCTGCTCGCGCTCGCCATCGACGCCGCGCGGGCGAAGGCCACCGTCGGCGAGATCTCCGACTCGCTGGAGAAGATCTGGGGGCGCCACTCCGGACAGATTCGTACCATCTCCGGTGTGTACCGCGAGGAGGTCGGCAAGACCGAGAACGTCGAGAGGGCCCGTGAACTGGTCGAAAGTTTCGCCCAGGAAGAGGGCCGTCGTCCCCGGATCCTGGTCGCGAAGATGGGCCAGGACGGCCACGACCGCGGCCAGAAGGTGATCGCGACCGGCTTCGCCGACATCGGTTTCGACGTCGACGTCGGCCCGCTGTTCTCCACGCCCGGTGAGGTCGCGCGGCAGGCGATCGAGGCGGACGTGCACGTGATCGGCGTTTCGTCGCTGGCCGCCGGGCACCTCTCGCTCGTGCCCGCGCTGCGCGCCGAGCTCGCCGAGCAGGGCCGCGAGGACATCATCGTCGTGGTCGGCGGCGTGATCCCGCCGCAGGACTACGAGGAGCTGCGCGCGGCGGGCGCGGCGGCGATCTTCGGCCCCGGCACGGTGATCGCCGAAGCGGCGATCGACCTCATCGGACAGCTGACCGCCCAGGAGTCCTGAACCTTGCCTCGCAAGATCGACGTCGGGGCGCTGGCCAAAGGTGTCCTCGCGGGTGACCGCGGCCTGCTGTCGCGGGCGATCACGCTCGTCGAGTCCAATCGGGACGATCACCGGGCGCAGGCGCAGGAGCTGCTGGTCGAGCTGCTCCCGCACGCGGGCGGGGCGGGGCGCGTCGGCATCACCGGCGTCCCCGGTGTCGGCAAATCGACTTTCATCGACCAGCTCGGCACGGATCTGACCGAGGCCGGGCACAAGGTCGCCGTGCTGGCCGTCGACCCGTCGTCGACGCGGACCGGCGGCTCGATCCTGGGCGACAAGACCCGGATGGCTCGGCTCGCGGTGGACCCGAAGGCGTTCATCCGCCCTTCGCCGACTTCGGGCACGCTCGGCGGTGTCGCGCGGGCGACCCGCGAGACGATCGTGCTGATGGAAGCGGCCGGGTACGACATCGTGCTGGTCGAGACCGTGGGCGTCGGGCAGTCCGAGGTGACCGTGGCGAACATGGTCGACTGCTTCCTGTTCCTCACCCTGGCCAGGACCGGCGACCAGCTACAGGGGATCAAGAAGGGCGTCCTCGAACTGGCGGACGTCATCGCGGTCAACAAGGCCGACGGCGACCACGAACGCGATGCGAAACGCGCGGCGCGCGAACTGGCCGGGGCGCTGCGGATGATCTACGGCCGGGACGCCGAATGGACGCCCCCGGTGCTGACCTGCAGCGCGCTCACCGACGTCGGGCTCGACGAGGTCTGGGCCGAAATCGGCCGTCACCGTGACGTGCTGACCGCTTCGGGTGAACTGGACGAGCGGCGACGGCGGCAGCAGGTGGAGTGGACCTGGGCGATGGTCCGCGAACAGCTGCTCGGACGGCTGGCGGCGCATCCGGACGTGCGAGCGGTCGTTCCGGACGTCGAACGGGCGGTCCGGGACGGTGAGCTGACCCCGACGCTGGCCGCGCAACGGATTCTGGAGGCGTTCTCCGGTCCTCCGCGTGGCGGCTGACGCGGGAACCCGGCAGAGTGCAGAATCGGGTTCGCGCCACGCCGTCGAAAGGGAATCATGCCGAAAAGGTCTCGTCTCGGGCAGCTTGCCGGACTCGTCGCCGCCGGGCTGGTCGTCTGCGCGCCCGTCGCGCAGGCCGCGGAGATCCAGGCACCCGCGCCGGTGATCATGCAGGCAGCGGCGGTGCACGAGGTGCTCGAGCAGGCGCCTCCGGGGCCGGTGCTCGACCCCGCCGAGACCGACAAGGCCAACAGCCAGGAGACCAAGAACAAGGTCATCGCGGGTATCGCCGCGGCCATCCTGCTCGGCTTGGTGATCCTCGGGCGTCGCTCCCGTTCCAAGAAGAAGAAGTCCTGAACCGCTACCCGTAAGTAGAAGGACTCTCCGCTTAGCCCGGGCCGAACTCTCGCAGCCGTTCATCGCAGATCCACTACCGGCCATCTCCGGCTCGATCACTCGACGAGCGGCTTGTCATCTGCATGGTGCACGATCTATCGCAAATGCGTATCACAGATCGAACGGCACCCAGCGTGCCTTCAGCGACCACTCGTACGGTGGTAGACGAAGGTGACTGTGTTGCGGGAGGAGGTGCGGCGTGACGGTGCTCGATTCACGTCCGGACATTCCAGGCGACCCCGAGGGTCGCGTCGTTGCCCCTATAGAGGCGCCCACCGCGCTGATCTCCGAGGCCGGCGTCAGCATGGCACCTGTGCATGATCTGGGTGCCGGGCGTGGCCCCTTCTGGCTCGACGACTGGCTCCGCGCGAACGCCACCGACGTCGTCGCGTGGCGTCGTCGCATCCACGCGCACCCGGAGCTCTCCCGCCACGAGTTCGCCACGACCGAACTGGTCATGTCCCTGCTCCGCTCGGTGGGGCTCAAGCCGTGGGTGCTCCCGTCGGGCACCGGCGTGGTCTGCGACATCGGCAGCGGCGACCGCTGCGTCGCGCTGCGCGCCGACATGGACGCCCTGCCGCTGACCGAGGCCACCGGGCTCCCGTACGCCTCCAAGACCGAGGGCGCCGCGCACATGTGCGGGCACGACGCACACACGGCGATCCTCCTGGGCGCCGCCCGGGCGCTGGCGGGCGCGCCGGAGCTCCCGGGCCGCGTACGGCTGATCTTCCAGCCCGCCGAGGAGGTCATGCCCGGCGGCGCGCTGGACATGATCGCCGCCGGCGCGATGGAAGGCGTCGAGCGGATCTACGGGCTGCACTGCGACCCGCGGCTCGAAGTCGGCAAGGTCGGGCTGCGCGTCGGCGCGCTGACCTCCGCCGCCGACCTCATCGAGCTGCGGCTCACGTCGCCGGGTGGGCACACCTCGCGCCCGCATCTGACCGCGGACCTGGTGCACGCGCTCGGCACCGTGATCACGTCGCTGCCCGCGGTCCTTTCGCGGCGCGTCGACCCGCGATCCGGGACCGTGCTGGTCTGGGGCGCGGTGCACGCCGGGCAGGCCGCCAACGCCGTCCCGCAGGACGGGGTGCTGCGCGGCACGCTGCGTACGGCGGACCACGAGGTCTGGACGATGCTGGAGCCGCTCGTCGCGGCTTCGGTGGAGTCGCTGCTCGCGCCGACCGGGGTCGGGTTCTCCCTCGACTACCGCCGCGGCGTGCCGCCGGTCGTGTCCGATCCGGAGTCGCACGCGCTGATGCGGGCCGGCGTCGAGGCCGCGCTGGGCGAGACCGCCGTGGCCGGGACCGAGCAGTCGTCCGGCGGCGAGGACTTCGGGTGGTACCTGGAGCACGTCCAGGGCGCCTTCGCTCGCCTCGGCGTGTGGTCCGGTGAGGGCCCGATGGCCGACATCCACCGCCCGACCTTCACCCTCGACGAGCGTTCGCTCCTGTGCGGTGTCCGCACGCTGGTGCACACCGCCCTGGCCACCCTGGCCTGATGTCCATTCAGTCACGCGTGTCGTCCGTCTGATCACGCGTGTCGTCCACCTGGTCACAGGTGTTCGCCACAGCCGGTGCCGAACACCTGTCCACAGGTTATCCACAGATGTGAAGTTATCCACAGATGTGGATGAGTGCCCTTTCCGAGGCCGCCAAACCCAACGATTCTCGAAGGCATGATCGATTGGGGAGGACGGCATGGGGCGGTCTCGCGTAGTGAGGCCGACAAGGTTCTGGGGCGTCGACTGGTCCTTGAAGGATTGGCCACAGGCGCCCTCGTCCAGCCGTGGCGGGGCGTGGTCGTCCATGCCGCGGATTCGCTCGAACTGGCGACTCGGGCACAGGCGGCCTTGCTCGTGGTGGGGCAGCCTGCGGCGCTGTCGGGAGCCACAGCCCTTGCGCTACATGGGATTTCGGCGGTGGACGACACGAGCATCCACGTGACGGTGCCCTACTCGCGGCGGATCAAGTCGAAGCCGGGGTTGATCATCCATCAAGCCGATTTCCAGTCCTCGGATGTCGTCGAGCTTGAGGAGCTGGCCACGTTTTCCTTGGACTTGGCCCTGGCCGGTTTCCTCTGTGACGGCGACAAGCGAACCGCGTTCGCCGCGCTGGACGAGGCGATGCATAGGCTCGAGCCGGACCACGTCCGAGTCCTGCGTACGAACGTTCGGGACAGAGTCGTGGACCGCCGAGACCGGCGAGGTATCCACAGGGCCCTCATGTTGCTCGACCTGGCGACCGGCAAGGCGGATTCCCCGCCGGAAAGCATCCTCCGGTTGGTCGTCGTCGAGGCGGGGTTTCCGATACCGGAGGTGCAGTACGAGATCACCACGATCGACGGTCGGACGTTGTACGTGCTCGACATGGCCTGGCCGTCGCGGAGGATCGCCCTGGAGTACGACGGGTTCGCCGCTCACGAGGGGCGTCGCGAATATGACTCCGAGCGAGACGCACGGATGGCTGGGCGGGGTTGGATCACGATCCGGGCGTCAGCGGAGGACCTTCGTGATCCCCGACGTGTCCTGTCCGAGCTGACCAAGGCGTTCGGAAGGCGCGCGGTCGCGTGATCAGATGGACGACACGCGTGATTGGGGGACGACTCGCGTGATTGGACGGACGACACGGGGGTCAGCCGGAGATGCCTTGGCAGGGGCGGGTGCGGAGGGCGTCGACGTAGTCGGCGGGGGCGCCGGCGGCCTCGGCCGCGTCGGCCAGTACGCCGAGGTAGCGCGCGGACGGGAGGCCGCCCTCGTAGGCGTCCAGGACGTACAGCCACGCCAGCACGGAGCCGTCCATGGTCTGTACGCGGAGCCGGATCTTGGAGTGGATGCCCAGCTCGCCGCCTTCCCAGCGGTCGAGATTGGGCTCGTCCAGCGAGGTGACGTCGTACAACACCACGAAGACCCGGGAGCCCGGGTCTTCGACGATGGTCGCCAGCGCGCCTTCCCAGCCGAGGTCCTCGCCGCCGAAGGTCAGCCTCCAGCCCTCCAGCCAGCCGGTGCCGGCCATGGGCGAGTGCGGAGCGCGCTCCAGCATCTGGGCGGGCTCCATATTGGATCCATACGCGGCATACAACGGCACGGCCACAGCCTAGCGACCTACCGGTCACCCGGCTGGACGCACATGCCGTGTCCGGCCACTCAATCCGCCCAACGGTCGCCCGCGTACGGTAAACGCAGTCACAGACACCGGTGCGAGGAGGAGACCAGTGACCAAGATCGTGATCATGGGCGGAGGCCCCGCCGGTTACGAAGCGGCACTGGTCGCGGCCCAGCACGGAGCCGACGTCACCATCGTCGAACGGGACGGCCTCGGCGGCGCGTGCGTGCTCTACGACTGCGTCCCGTCGAAGACGTTCATCGCCTCTTCCGGCGCGCTCGCGAACATGCACGACCTGCGTGAGCTCGGCATCAACACCGACATGGCCGACACCAGCGTCGACCTGCCGACCGTCCACGGCCGCGTGAAAGGCCTCGCGCTCGCGCAGTCCGCCGACATCCGCGCCCGCGTCCAGCGCGAGGGCGTCCGCGTCGTGATCGGCCAGGCCCGCTTCGACGACGAAGAGACCGGGCTCGCCACGCACAAGGTCGCCGTCACCGCCCCCGACGGCTCGACCGAGGTGCTCGACGCCGACGTCGTCCTCATCTCGACCGGCGCCACGCCGCGGGTGCTGCCCGGCGCCGTGCCCGACGGCGAGCGCATCCTCGACTGGCGTCAGCTCTACGACCTGCGCGAACTGCCCGAGCACCTGGCCGTCATCGGTTCGGGTGTCACCGGTGCCGAGTTCGCCTCGGCCTACACCGAGATGGGCGTCAAGGTCACCGTCGTGTCCAGCCGCGACCGCGTGCTCCCGCACGAGGACGCCGACGCCGCCGCCGTGCTCGAAGAGGTCTTCTCCCAGCGCGGCACCACGGTCGTCAAGCAGGCCCGCGCCGACAAGGTCGAGCGCACCGAAAAGGGCGTCGAGATCCACCTCTCCGACGGCCGCGTGATCGAAGCCAGCCACGCGCTGATGACCGTCGGTTCGGTGCCCAACACCACCGACATCGGCCTGGAGAAGGTCGGCATCGAGCCAGGCCCCGGCGGCTTCATCGGCGTCGACCGCGTTTCCCGTACCAGCGCGCCCGGTATCTACGCCGCCGGCGACTGCACCGGGGTGCTCATGCTCGCCTCCGTGGCCAGCATGCAGGGCCGTATCGCGATGTGGCACGCGCTCGGTGAGGGTGTCGCGCCGATCAAGCTCAAGACCGTCGCCGCCAACGTGTTCACCCACCCCGAGATCGCGACCGTCGGCATCAGCCAGCAGGCGATCGACTCGGGTGAGGTGCCCGCCCGCACCATCATGCTCCCGCTCGCGACGAACGCCCGCGCGAAGATGGAAGGCCTGCGACGCGGTTTCGTGAAGCTGTTCTGCCGCCCCGCCACCGGCGTGGTCGTCGGTGGGGTGGTCGTGGCGCCGACGGCGAGCGAACTCATCCTTCCCATCGCGCTCGCCGTCCAGAACCAGCTCACAGTGGAACATCTGGCACTGACATTTTCGGTGTACCCGTCGCTGTCGGGGTCGATCACCGAGGCGGGCCGCCAGCTGATGCGGCACGACGACCTGGACTGATCTCCGTCGGCCGAGCAACCTTCGCGGGGGTGCCCGCGTCTAGCGCGTGTCGGTGTTTCGTTGACAGCTAGGGGTTTTTCGTGATTCGCAGGGTGCTCGCCGGAGTGGTGGCGATCGGTGCGGCGGTGCCGGCGGGGCCGGCGACCGGCTTCGCTCAGCAACCCCAGCCGGATCCCGGTGTCACCGTCCAGCTCAACGACGACACGGCCTACGAACTCGGGCTCGTCAACAAGTACGTGCACGGCGAAGCCAACGTGGCGCTGGCGCAGTGCCCCGGCGGAGACGGTATGAAGGCGCCGACGTCGACGACGTTCTCTTCGCCGGTGCTGACCGTCGGGAAGTACGACTACGGCCCGCTCATCGGGGTCCCGGCGAACGTCAGCGCCGACGTCGAACTCAAGGCGGGCACGGCGCCCGGCAGCTATCCGCTGACCGTCAACTGCAACGGAAAGTCTTATACGGCAACGTTTTCCGTTCCGCCTCGGCAGGTGAGCGCGGTGCCTTCCGGTGGCGCTCGCGCCGGTGACGGCAGCCTGGCGTCCTGATTCCTTCCGCCCGCACCGGCGATCGCGATCATTTCGTGACCAGGGAGGGCAACCGACCGGCCGTGTGCTGCGTTTGCCAGGCGTGGGGGTGAACGACGAGCCGGTCCCGGTCGGGGGGCCGGGGCCGGCTCGGCGCGCCTCGGGAGGTGGACATGAAAGCGAGACAGGTGCCGCTGGTGCTCGCGGCCGCCCTGCTGGCCGTCCTGGCGACGCTGGCGGTCGTCCTGTCCGGGCCGGGGGAGACCGGCCAGGCCGCGCCCCCGGCGAGCGTGGAGCGGACGGACGTGCCGGTGGCGCCGAGCGACGAGCCGCAGGCCGAACCGGCCGCCGGGATGCCGAAGGCCGATCCGGTGTCGATCGACCTGCCGAAGATCGACGCGAAGTCCAGCCTGATCCCGCTCGGGCTCAACGCGGACAACACCATCGAGGTGCCGCCGGTGACCCAGCCGTTGCAGGCGGGCTGGTACGTGCACGGTCCGACGCCGGGGGAGATCGGGCCGTCGGTGGTCCTCGGGCACGTGGACGGGAACAAGCAGAAGGGCATCTTCTTCCGCCTGAAGGAACTCGCGCCCGGTGACAAGGTCTCGGTCGCCCGCAAGGACGGCACGACGGCCGAGTTCGCGGTCACGAAGGTCGAGCGGGTGGCGAAGGACAAGTTCCCGACCGACGCCGTCTACGGCGACACCACGGAACCGGAACTGCGGCTCATCACCTGCGGCGGGGTCTTCGACAAGGCGTCGCGCAACTATCTCGACAACATCATCGTTTTCGCCCGGTTGATCGCGAGGTGAGTTCCATGATCAGGTCCGCCTTGGTGCTGGCGTTCGGGGTCGCGCTGGTCGCCCCGGCCGTCGCGTACGCGCAGGACGCCCCGACCACGAGCCGGAAGGCGGATCCGTACCCGTTCCTCGGGCTCTCGCCGCGGCAGTCGGTCGCGGGGGAGGAGATCCTGGTCTCGGTCGGCTGCCCGGTCGGCGAACTGGGTGAGGTGAAGTCGAAGGTGCTCGACCGCATCGGCGAATTCACGGTGACCAACGAGGTTCCGGTGATCCAAGGGGCCGTCGCGCATATCGACGCCGGGGCGCGGCCCGCCTTCTACACGATCACGGCGATCTGCAAGACCACGACGATCACGGCCAATCTCGAGGTCGTGCCGGACAAGACGCCGACCTCGTCGAGTAAGCCGCCGTCGCCGAAGCCGACTGTGCTGCCGAAGCCTGCTCCGCCGGGGAAACCGGCTTCGGGCCGTCAGGTTTCGAAGATTCCGGTGGGGGCGCCGCAGACCGGCGGCGGGGCACTTTTCTCGTAAGTGGTAAGGCCTGAGAGATAAGGCAGGGTGGCAGGTTGCGAAAGTGGCTTTCGCAACGTCTGCTGAGGCGTGAAACGTGAGTGGCCGATTCGCTACGTCGCCGAGGGCAACCGATTCCTCTTCCCGATGGTGTTCTCACTGCGAGGGCTCGCATTGAGGGAGAAAGATCATGGGAATGAAGGGAATCGTCGCGGGCGCCGGTCTGCTCGCGATGACGGCGGGAGTGCTCCTCGCTCCTCAGGCGTCGGCCACCGCGCCGCCGCCGAAACTGTCGGTCAGCCCCGCGAAGGTCGCACCGGGGCAGGCACTGCACTTCACCGCCGGTTGCCACGGCACGCCCACCGCCGTGACGTCGCCGGGACTGACCGGTCCGGTCACGCTCTCGGCCCGGTCCGGCGCGACGTACAACGGGCACGGGAAGGCCGTGGGGAAAACCGGCAAGTTCAAGGCGAGTTTCCGGTGTGACGGCGGGCCGAACCTGCCCGCCGCGAGTGGGACGGCGACCGTCGAGTTCGAGATCGTCTGCCCGCCGCCGGCGACCACCACGCCCAGCAAACCGCCGTCGAGCAGCAAGCCCCCGTCCAGCAGCCGGCCGCCGTCGAGCAGTGAACCGCCGTCGAGCAGCAGCGCGCCGTCGTCGAGCTCGGCGGGGGTCGTCCCGGCCGCGGTGACGAAGCCGTGCGGTATGCCGGGCAAGACGCCGCAGGTGAAGGTCAAGCCCGCCGGTGCCCCGCAAACCGGCGGCGGCGTTTAGTCCTCTGAATGCGCCAAGCGCGTGAAGGCCCCCTTCCCTCGGCTGAGCCGAGGGAAGGGGGCCTTCACGCGCATCAGGACAGGGGCCCGCCGGTGATCGTGAACGCGATGAACAGGATCAGCACCGACAGCGCGCCGTAGGTCAGGACGTCGACCGGCTTGCCCCGGATCGCCAGCAACCCGGCCTTCGCTTCGGGCAGCGCCGCCCGGAGCAGGCCTGCGAGCAGCAACGCGCCGCCGATCAGCGCGGCGCCCTGCCGCCAGTGGTACTGGCCGATCCGCAGGGCGGCGACGGCCACCACCAGCATCACCAGCAGAAACGGCAGGTGATGGAGCAGTGCCCCACGGTCACGCCGCTGTCCGGCCACCGCCATCAGTCCTCGTCCTTCGGGGTCTCGCCGGCAAATCGGTTCACGCGGTCAGTATCCCGGGTGAGTGATCCGGCAGCAGGTCAGGGCGTCTTCCGAGCTGTCAATAGCGGCAAAACCCACATGCGGGGTGCACAGGAGCGCGGATACGGTCAAAATGTGACCGTGGCACAACCGACGACTCAGTTGAACGCGACCGAGCAGGACACCCTGGTCAAACAGATCGGCCTCGCCCTGCTGCGGGCCGCTCCGCGTGATTGGCGGAAGGTGACCGCCGAGTACCGAGCCGTCGGCAGGTACCACGAGATGACCGGCGAGATCATCACCGAGGACGGCACCTCGCACGAGTGGGTCGCGACGCACGACATCGCGACGCTGTTCGGCAGGCTCCGTGCCGGGATGTACCGCGACGGCCGCGGCACCTGGTTCAACGCCCGTTACCAGCTCGACCACCCGTCCAGCTACAACCTCGAGTACAACCGCGACGAGCCGCAGTGGCGCCTCGCGCCGCCTCCGCAGGCGCTCTCCGACGAGCTGCGCATGTTCCCCCGCTCCGAGGAGAACGTGCCCGAATGGCTGATCCGGCGCATGTCCGGCCTCGGCCCCGAGCAGCCCGGACCGCATTTCCGCATCGCCCGCATCTTCGACACCATCGGCCCGGCCGGGCGTCCGGTGATCAACCGGCCCGACCTGGAGATCGAGGAGCAGGACAGGCTGCTCGAATACCTCGACCGCGCGCCGCTGGTGGTCACCGAACGCGGCTACGACATCGACCGGCTCGCCCAGACGCCCGAGGCCACCGTCCCGGTCGCCTTCCACAGCGACGGGCAGTGGATCTGGCCCGCCGCCGTCAACTTCTATCTGCGCGAGTACGGCGTCTCGCCGGAGCTCGACCTGATCGACCACGTCCGGCAGAACGACTTCACGCTGCCCGAGGTCGACGCCCCGACGCTGCAGGCCGCGGCGGGGTACCTCACCCGGGGGAATCAGCCCCCGCAGCAGCGCCCCGGCCCGGGTGGCCCCAACGGCGTGCCCGCGGGCCCGCCGCCGCAGAACGGTCCGGCGCCGTCTCCGCAGGCCGGTCCTGGACAGCCCGGTCCCGGTGGTCCTGGCCCGAACCAGCCCCCCGCCCAACCGCCCGTCCCGCCGCCGCACCAGCAGGGCCCGGATCCGGCCGCGGTGGCCGCCGCGGCCGCGGCACCGGTCGCCGCGGCGGCGGCCGTTCCCGCCGCCGAATCCACCGTGCCGGACCAGGCCGAGCAGGCCCAGCGGTACGAAGACGACTACGACACCCAGGACTACCAGGCGCAGGACTTCCACGAGGCCGCCGCCGAGCAGCAGTACGAAGAGGGTTACGAAGACCCGTACACGTCCGAACAGGACGCCTACACCGACGAGGCCCGGCAGGACACCGAGCCGGAACCGCGAATCGCCGACCCGGAGGCGACCACGTACGCGCGGGCTCCGCAGGCCGACGCCTACGAGCAGCCTCCTCACGTGGAGGAGCAGGAAGCGTACGCGCGGCAGGAAGAAGAGCAGCCGTACGCGCCTCCGGAGGAGGAGGCGACCACCGGCTACACGCCGGTCGAGCAGGCCGACGCCGGTCCTGAGCTGCCTCTCCTGACGCACGACGCGGAGCCGAACGTGGCCCCGCCGCCGTCGGATTCCGAGGTCACGCAGGTCGACGCCCCACCGCAGGAGCGGGGGACCTTTGCTACCACTCCCGCGCCCCAGCCGGAGCCCGAGCCGCGACGCGAGGAAGCGCCGCGACGCCGCGCCGAGCACCCCGTGCCGGTGCTGAACGAGCTCCAGGCGAAGTTCGACGACCTCGACGTGCCCGAAGACGTCTACCGCATCGGCGCCCCCGCCGAGCACGGCTGGAGCGTCGAGCAGGTCGACGGTGGCGGCTGGCGGGTCGGCTGGTACGACGGGAAGCTGACCAACCCGGCGGTGTTCGGCGACGCCGAGGACGCGGCCGCGTTCATGCTCGGCAAGGTCCTGCTGAACCCGAACGGCGCCCCGCCTCCCGAGGAGGAGCCCGCCGTCGAAGAACCGCCTGTCGAGGAGCCCGCTCCGGCGCCTCCCGTGCTGGCGACGCTGTCCCCCGAGATCGCGACCGGTTCGCATCCGGTGCAGCCGCGGGAGTCGATCCCGGCACAGGAGCAGACCGCGTTCACGACGGCCGAGGAGCTGCTCGGGGACGATCCGGACGACGAGCCCGCCCCCGCTCCGGTCCCGCCCGCGCCCCCGTCGCGGCCGAACCCGGTGCTGGCGAGCCCGCCGCCCGCGCCGCCGCGGCGTGAGCCGCCGGTGACGCCGCCTCCCCCGCCGCCGCCGATGCGGCGCGAGGAACCGGCCCGTCCGCCGGCCGCGGCGAACGCCGGGGCGCCCGACGCCAAGCAGAACTGGCCGATCTCGCCGCTCAACGGCGAGCCGCCGCTGACGCTGTTCCGCGGCAAGGAGCTGCGTGAGCTGCCCGCCGGCAGCGAACTGGACCGCTTCGGCGGCCCGAACGGCAACCTGACCTACGCGGCCGGGACGCCGTTCGAGGAGCGCTCGCTCGTGCCGGAGTGGGTGAACCGGCCGTACCACGTGTACCGCGTGCAGCGTCCGCTCGAAGCCCTCGCCGGTGTCGCGATCCCCTGGTTCAACCAGCCGGGTGGCGGGTCGGCGTACCTGCTGCCCGCGTCCATCGAGGAATTGCTCGCCGAGGGCGACCTCATCGAGCTGGACCCGGGCGAACCGCCGATCGACTAGCGCTCAAATGTCATGAAAGGGTCGTTCCTGACGTTTTTCGTCAGGAACGACCCTTTCATGACATCCGGGGTCGGGGTCAGTGGATGACGAGGCCGTGCGCGGCGGCGTAGGCGATCGCGGTCTCGGTGTCCACGTGGACACCGGAGAGGTTCGCCTGCACCAGGCCGTTCGCGTCGAGCCGCGCGCCGCGCAGGTCCGCGCCTTCGAGTTTCGCACCCGCCAGCCGGGCACCGGTGAGATCGGCACCGCGCAGGTCGGCGCCGGTCAGGTCCGCGTCCAGCAGGTTCGCCTCACGCAGCCGCAGTCCACCGAGATCTACTTTGGACAGACGAGCCTTGCTGAGCGAGACCAGCGAAAGATCGCATTCGGTGAAGGCGATCTTCTGGAACCGGCAGTCCACAAAGGACGATCCGAGCATCGAACAGGAGCTCCACCGCGTGCCCGCCAGTACACTGCGGTCGAAGGTGCACGAGCGGAACGCCGACGCCTCGTGGCGCGAGCCCTCGAAGTCCGTCTTGGTGAAGTCGCACTGGTCGAAGGTGCAGCCTTGAGTGCGCAGCCCGCGCAGATCGGCTTCGGTGAAATCACAGCCGACGAAACTGCGTTTTTCCCACCATTGCTGGGAAAGGACGGCTTCTCGGTAATCCTCCGCAGTCTCCATCACCCCTCCAGGATCGCATACCCGGTCACGGCCAGGTGATCCCGCCGAACAAGTCGCGCAGCTTCGCGGCTCGGCGCTCCGAGGACGCGGCGATCCAGCCGATCCGGCCGAGCAGATGGGCACGGAAGTCCGGATGCCCGCCCCGGTTCTGTGCTTCCGGGCCGGTTCGGGCACAGTTGTGGAGCAGGGCGCGCAGGGCGTCGTAGTCGGCACGCGTCGCGGCGGGCGCGCTGTTGACCACCAGGCCCGCGACCCGTTGCCGCTGGTGCGCGCCGGCGATCGACGTCTTGTCGTCCCGCAGCCGGAAACCCTCGCCGGTCACGATCCGCCGGACACCGGGCAGCAACCGGTGCAGTGGCAGGGAATCCCCGGAGAACGCCAGATCGTCGGCGTACCGCGTGTACGTCGCGCCCAGTGCTCGCGCGAGCCCGTCGAGCCGGCGGTCCAGATGGTGCGTGACCGCGTTCGCGACCGAGGGCGAGGACGGCGCGCCCTGCGGCAGATGCGTGGCCGCCAGGTTGCTCAGCAGCCGCGTGCGCGCCGGATCCCGCCGACTGCCGGGCACGGTGGCGAGGACATCGGGCGGAACGGCGGTGGTGAGCACACCCGCCAGCGCCTCCGCCACCGCGGGCGGATAGCCGGCGAGGGCGAGCAACGCCGAGATCCGGCGCGCGGACACCGTCGGGAAGAACCCTTCGAGGTCCATTCTGACCACGGTCTCCCGGCCGGCGTGCGGCGCGGCGCACGACAGCGGCGAACGCCCGCGCCGGAACCCGTGCGCGGCCTCGTGCACCGGTAGCGCGTCGACGACGTGCCGCACGATCCGGCGCTGCAATTCGGCGAGCCGCGGTTTCGGCCGCTCGATGAGCCGCACGCCGCCCGAGGCGGTCGGGATCCAGCGGTAGGTGTAATGCCGGACCGGCTCGGCCGCACGCCTGTTCCAGCTCTTCGCGTCGGCGAACCACGAGAGTTCGCCGGGTGTCAGATCGAGCGCGGCGGCGCACTCGTCGAACGTCGTCCAGCGGGCCACTTGGAATCGCCAGACCGGCATGGGGCCGAGCAGCGACGCGGGGGTGACTCTTTCTCCTGTCATCCGCGCGGACTCGTACGCGAAGCATGCCGCGCTCGCGCGGGGCGCCTTGCCTGGCTGACTTCGTACTCCCCGGGGTTGCCCCGGAGTGGGTGGCGATCCACCGGCTCACCTCCGCGTCGCTGCCACCACCCTACCGATTTCAGCGGCTCGGGATGATCTTCGAGCTCGCCACGTAGTTCATGGCCTCGATGAACTTCGGGTCGTTCATCCGTCGCTCCATCTCCGGATAATCGAGATCGACCAGCCGGGTCTGGATCCACCACAGGTTGCCGAACGGGTCGAGGACCCGCCCGACACGGTCGCCGAAGAAGAGTTCGGTCTGCTTCGTGACCTCCTCGGCCCCCGCCTCGATCGCCCGGCGCTGCGTCTCGATGCTGTCCTCGACGTAGAGCCGCAGATATGCCGGAGTGTCGACCCAGTCGTCCTTCGCGTCGAACAACATGACGACCGAATCGCCGATGCGGACCTCGGCGTGCCCGATCTTCCCTCCTTCGACGTACACCGGTTCACCGAGCGGCTCGGCCTCGAAAACGCGCTTCAGGAAGTCGATCACGCCCGCGGTGTCGCGCGAGATGATCCACGGGGTGACCGAGTGGTAGCCGTCGGGGATCGGGTTGGTCATCGGGTTCTCCTCAGTCGTCGTGTGCGATGAGAAGAACGCT
Organism: Amycolatopsis keratiniphila subsp. keratiniphila; assembly: GCF_001620365.2. Lineage (GTDB taxonomy): Bacteria > Actinomycetota > Actinomycetes > Mycobacteriales > Pseudonocardiaceae > Amycolatopsis > Amycolatopsis keratiniphila. The sequence continues at coordinate 72,602 of NZ_LQMT02000025.1, read as the reverse complement.
AGAACCCGTATAGGACAGATCGTGTCCTAATGCGTCTTCAGCAGGAAAGCCGGCTGCGACTCCTGCCACTCCGGCATGTCCAGCGAGTCGAGCACCTCGACGATCCGCTTCTCCTCGTACCGGAAATGCGTCTCCATGATCGCCGTGAGGCCATCCAGTTCCCGTTGGACGTCGAGGATCTCGTCCTCACTCGACCCAGGACCGATGCCGCCGACCAGCTCTTCGAGCCGTTCGATGATCCCGGTCATCACCCCGTGGTCGTGCGCGAGCTCTTCGAGCGACGGCCGCAATTCGGGGAATTTGTCCGCCAGTACAAGGAAAGCGCCACCGTCCTCGCCGGTGTGATGCCTCGTGAGCGCCGAGCAGAAGGTGAGGCAATGGGCGCGGAGATCGCGCAGCCGCTCGGCACGCCCCTCCGCGACCGACCCGAGGTCGTCGTGCAGCAGGGCCAGCTCTTTACGCAGCCAGTTGTGAACCTGAACGAGTTGATTTCCGAACGCCGTCAACCGGCCGTTCGTCCGAGAAGGGGTTTCCATGATTTCCCATGGTCCGGCGCCTCCATGCCCGCGACGGTCTCTTTGCCGGGTGCACTGCGACGCTGGCGCAACTTCAGCACAGCCCCCGAGTGATCGTCAAGAGGGTTCAGTGGAAGTCACGGGACTTGGCGGTGATCCGCAACGGCAGATGCCGGATCTGTTCGGCAAGGACGTTCACCACCTCACCGGTGCGCTCGACCACGCCTCGGATCAGCAAGGCCGGACTGCCGCGGGCGACCCGGTGATAACGCTGCCACACACCCATCGTGCAAATGACGTTGATCATCCCCGTCTCGTCTTCGAGGTTCATGAAGGTGACGCCGCCCGCGGTCGCCGGCCGCTGGCGATGGGTCACGGCTCCCCCGGTCAGCACCTGGGCGCCGTGCGGGATCTCGCGCAGGCCCGCGGCGGTGACGACGCCGAGTTCGTCGAGGTGTTCCCGGATGAACTGGGTCGGGAAGCTGTCCGGCGACACCCCGGTGGCCCAGACGTCCGCGGCCGCGATGTCGATTTCCTCCATTCCCGGCAACATCGGCGCTTTGACCCCGGTGACGAGCCCCGGCAGTTTCTCCAGGCTTTCACCGGCGACCGCGCCCGCCGCCCAGAGCGCGCTTCGCCTGCTCTCGCCGAAACAACCGAACGCGCCGGCCGCGGCCAGCGCCTCGACCTGCGGTTTGGTCAGCCGCACCCGCCGGGCGACCTCCGCCAGATCCGCGAACGGGCCATCGCGTTCCCGCTCCTCGACGATCTTCCGCGCCAGGTTCTCGCCGATCATCCGCACGGTGGACAGACCGCCCCGCACGGCGAGCAGTTCTTCCCCGCCCGGCAAGGGTTCCAGCGTCGCGTGCGGGAGGCTCGCGTTGATGTCCGGGCCGAGCACGCGCACCCCGTGCCGCCGCGCGTCGGCGACCAGCGACTGCGGCGAGTAGAACCCCATCGGTTGCGCCCGCAGCAAACCCGCCAGGAACGCGTCCGGGTGGTAGTACTTGAAGTACGAGCTCGCGAACACCAGCAGGGCGAAGCTCAGCGCGTGACTCTCCGGGAAGCCGAAATTCGCGAAGGCCTTGAGCTTGCCGAAGATCTTCTCCGCCAGCTCCCCGTCGACGTCGTTCTTCGCGGCGCCTTCAAGGAAACGCCGTTTGAGCCTTTCCATCCTGTGTTCGGAACGTTTGGCGCCCATGGCGTGCCGCAGCTGATCCGCCTCCGCCGGGGTGAAATCGGCGATATCGAGGGCGATCTGCATCATCTGTTCCTGGAACAACGGGACACCGAGTGTCTTCCCCAGCGCGTTGGCCAGTTTCGGATGGTCGAAATCCCATTTCTCCTTGCCGTTCTTGCGCCGGATGTAGGGATGCACCGATCCACCCTGGATCGGGCCGGGCCGGATGAGCGCGACCTCGACCGCCAGGTCGTAGAACGTCTTGGGGCGCAAGCGGGGCAGTGTGGCCAGCTGCGCGCGGCTCTCCACCTGGAAGACACCGATCGCGTCGGCACGGCAGAGCATTTCGTAGATGTTCTGATCCTTGAGATCCAATTCGGAGATGTCGACCTCTTCCCCTTTGTGGTCACGAACCAGATCGATCATATAGTGCAGGGCCGACAACATTCCGAGCCCGAGCAGGTCGAATTTGACCAGCCCGGCGGCGGCGCAGTCGTCCTTCTCCCATTGCACGACACTGCGATTCTCCATGCGGGCCCATTCGATCGGGACCACCTCGCTCACCGGCTGTTCGCAGATCACCATGCCACCGGAATGGATGCCCAGATGCCGGGGGAAGTCTTCGAGCGCGCAAGCCAGCTCCACGACTTCTTCCGGGATGTCGTGATCGTGGTCCTTTTCCGTGGCCCGCAACGCACCCCACCGGTCGATCTGCTTGCTCCACGCGTCCTGCTGGCCGGGCGAGTACCCCAGCGCCCGCGCCGCGTCCCGGACCGCGGACCGCGCCCGGTAGGTGATCACGTTCGCCACCTGCGCGGTGTTCAGCCGCCCGTATTTCCGGTAGACGTACTGGATCGCCTCCTCTCGGCGATCGGATTCGATGTCGAGATCGATGTCCGGGTAACCGTCGCGTTCCGGGGCGAGGAATCGTTCGAAGAGCAGGCCGTAGCGCACGGCGTCGACCTTGGTGATGCCGAGCGCGTAACAGACCGCCGAGTTCGCGGCCGATCCCCGGCCCTGGCAGAGGATCTTGTTGTCCCGGCAGAACCGCACGATGTCCCAGACGATCAGGAAGTAGCCGGGGAACCCCAGTTCTTCGATGATCTCCAGTTCGTGCTCGATCAGCTTCCGCGCTTTCTCACGGTATTCGGCGTCTTTGTTCTTCTCGTGCTCCTTCGCGCCCTCGTAGGTGAGCTCCCGGAGGTAGGACGCTTCGGTGTGGCCTTCCGGAACAGCGAACGGCGGCAGTTTCGGCTCGATGTGGTGGAGTTCGAACGCGCACTCCCGCCCGAGCAGCGCCGCTCGTTGCACCGCGCCGGGATACCGCGCGAAGATCTCGGCCATCTCCTCCCCCGATCGCAGGAACGCCGTCCCCGCGGCGGGCAGCCAGCCCTCCATGTCCTCCAGGCCCCGCCGGGCGCGGATGGCGCTGAGCGCGTCGGCGAGCGGAGCCCGCTCCGGCCGGGCGTAGTGCGCGGCCGTGGTCGCCACCGTCGGCAGCCCGAATTCCGCGGCCATCTCGCTCAACAGGTCGTTGTGCGTGCTGTCCAAGGGAAGGCTGTGGTCGATGAGTTCGACGTACACGTTTTCCCGGCCGAAGCAGTCGATGAGTTCCTTCAGCCGCACGACGGCCGCCGCGGGGCCTTCGGTGACGAGTGCCTTGCGCACCGCGCCCTTGCGGCAGCCGGTGAGCACGACGCATTTCCCGCGTACCTCTTCGGCGACCGCGCGCAGATCGTAGACCGGCCTGCCCTTCTCCGCCCTTTCCTTGGGGGACAACGACCGCCGGTCGAAGCCGTGCAGCTGCCCGGCGGTGATCGCCCGGTTCAGGCTCAGATAGCCGTCCTTCTGCTTGGCCAGCAGGAGCAGGTGCTCACCCTCGGGATCGGTGAACCCGTTCTGCGGGCCGGACAGGCCGAAACTGAGCTCCGTGCCGAAGACGGTGTGCACGCCCAGCTCCCTCGCCGCTTCGGCGAAGCGCACCACGCCGTACATGCCGTCGTGATCGGTGAGCGCGATCGCGTCCAGGCCCAGCCGCGCGGCTTCCTCCACCAGTTCCTCGGGATGGCTCGCGCCGTCGAGGAAGCTGAAGTTGGAATGGCAGTGCAGTTCGGCGTACGGCACCCGGCGCGCGGTGGCGCCGTCGTCGTCGCCGATCAGCCCGGTCAGGTCCGCGGGCCGCTGGTATCCCTGCCGCTTGGCACTCCACGCGGGGCTGTCACCGCCGTCCCCGGGCGGTACCTCGCCCGCGAGCTCGCGGGCGAGGTCCTTCCATGGCCGCGGAGGGTTGTTCCAGCCCATCGGTCACCGGTTCTCGGTCGAGCTTCTCGGCGCGGGGACGAACACTTCCGCGCGCGGGACGCACGCCGCCCAGGCCGAATCCAGCTCGGCACGTTGCACCGGGATGGCAGGCTCCTCCAGCCATCGCCGCACCAGCCGCGTGTACTCCTCGTCCATGTTCAGTCGTACTTCCCTTCCAGTGTCCACATCGGATTCTTGTGGTGCTCGAAGCGGAGCAGCACCGCTTCCTCGGCGTCCTGCCCGTCGGCCAGCAACACCTGCAGCCGCATCCGGGTCGCCGACCGGGCGTGCCCCGCGCCGGCCCGGACACCGACGAACCACGGCCCCGCCCAGGCGATCACCTCGCGCGGCTCACCACCCTCGAAGCTCACGAGGTACGGCGCGGCGGTGACCCGGCGCCGCGCGGTGATCTCCACGACGCGCCCGTTCTCGTCCAGCACCTGTGCGGGCACCGGCCGGGCGAACACCGTCGCCGGGGAAGGCGACGGAAGCCTCCCGGCCCAGTTCGCGTCCGCCTGCGCCGTCTTCTCCCGTCTGTCGCCCCACGGCACCAGCCGGACGCGTTCGGCGGGACCGTGGCCGCCGTCGAGCACCGCGGTGAAGACGCTCTCCGGACCGAGCAGCCCCTGCACCCGCACCAGGGTGCGAGCGGCGCGCTCGCCGGACAGGTCCTCGTCCTCGGTGGACGGCCGCAGCGCACCCGCCGCACCCGCCTGCCACAGCCCGAGCTGGAGCGACCGGCCTTCGACCGTCTCCTCCGGCTCCAGCCGCAGCCGTACGACCCCGGAGTGCGGGCGATCCTTGGCTTTCAGCCAGCCTTCGAACTGCCAGCGCACCCTGTCCGCGACGCCGAGCGGGGTCAGCGGTTCGGCGCAACGCCACACCCGGCCGAGCTGTTCGCCGGTCTCGGTGGTGGCGTAGATGCCGAGCCGGGTGCAGGCCAGCCCGTACGCGGCGAGCCCGGCATGGAAACGCTCGCCGAGCCCTTTCGCCACGAACGCGGCGGCGTCGACCCGGTCGATCGGCGGGTCGAACGCCTTCGCGAGCGAGAGCTCCGGCGGCGGACGGCGACGCGACGGCGGACGTTCGGACCGTCCTCGGGCCAACCGATGCGCGAGCACCCCCTCCATGCCGAAACGCGCGGAGACATCGCTTTCGCCGAGCGCCGCGAAGGCACCCAACGTGTGCAGGCCGAGCTGTTTGAGCAAGGTGACCAGCTCGGCGCGGCCCGCCTCGGGCTGGTCGAGTTCACGGATGGGCAGCGGGGCAAGGAATTCCGCCGTCCCACCGGGTTCGACCAGCGTCGACCGGCGGGCGGCGAGCGTCGCGGCGAACAGGCCGTCGGCCACGCCGACCTGGCTCTCCACGCCCGCCGCCACCGACACCTCGTCCACCAGTCTTTCGAGGAGGCCGTGCTCACCGCCGAAGTAACCGGCCGCGCCGTCGACCGGGACGGCGACGATCCCCGGGCGTACCACCTCGACACCGACGGCCAGCTCTTCCACCGCCCGTGCGACGGACTCGAAGAGCCGGGCGTCGCGACCTTCGTCCTCGCCGAAGACCGCCAGCTCCGGACAACAGGACTGGGCCTCGCGCCGCCGCATCCCGCGACGGACGCCGTATCCCCTGGCCACCGCGGTGCAGGCGACCACACGGTTCGCCGAGAAGACCGCGGCCGGACGGCCGACGGGTTCGCCCGCGACGGCCGCGGCGGCGACCGCGGGCCAGTCCGGGCACCACAGCACCAGCATGCGCACCGGCGGGTTCATGCCGTCCCCCATTTGGTCGTGGGGAACTCGGCCCGCTCGACCTCGCCCTGGCCGGGAAAGCGCAGCAAGGCCGACATCGGCCGGGCGGCCGCACCCCGGCCACCCGCCCGTACCTCAACTTCACGAGCGCGCAGATAGCCCGCGCCACCGCCGGTGAAACCCGTCCAGCGCGAACGACGACAGCTCAGCTCGACCTCCGCGCCGGGCCAGGAACCCAGCGAAAGCAGCACCGAACCACGATTGCGCGCGCGGGCGGACAGCCTTCTCGCCACCTCGGGCCGGGCGAGGCCCGGACCGACGACCACGAGATCGAAGCCGTCGAGCAAGGCCGCGGTCACCGCCGGGAACTCGGCACCGGGGCGGGGGACCAGCGCCAGCCTGCCCACCTCGACCCCGAGTTCCGCGGCGGCGACCACCCCGAGCGTGGGCAGGCCGACCGCGACCGCCCACGCACCGCCGGCGGTCGCGGCGGCCAGCAGGGTGAGCATCAGTGACGTGGACCCCAGCACCGAAACGGTGCTCCCGCGCCGGAGCCCCGCGGCGGGCAGCAGACCGGACAACGCCGGGGACACCGGGAGCACCCTTCCCGTCGTCCTCGCGTGTTCGGCCGCGGAAGCCACGCCACTGGCCGTGCTCACTCCTGGCAAAGCCGCCAGCCTCGCCAACGGCAAGGCCCGCGCCTCGACCACCTCCGCTGTCACCGGACCTCGCCTCCCCACGACACCTAGACCGTCCTTTGTGGACGGCACCGGCGTGCCACGGGGAAGGCGGCACTTCGAACGCTTGTTCGATGACTCCAGTAGACCGGGTGGCGCAGCGGTTGTCAAGCGAGCCGGAACGATCACCGGCCCTGTCACGTCCGAGACCGGGGGTCTTCCCGTCAGGAAAGGAAAACCGCAGTGGACGACGCTTGGCCCGAGACGGTGAACGGCTGGGAACTCGCCAGGGAAGGCCATATCGAGAACTACCGCAAACGCCTGGCCAACCGGGTCACGGTCACCGCGATCTGGGAGAACGGGACCGGGCGGGGCCAGGTGGACGCCCGCACCGAGCCGCTGGGCGGTGGCCGGACGCTGACCAGCAGCCGCAAGGACTTCCGGGACAAGGACGCGTTCTGGACCGCCGCGACGTGCGTGCTGGAGATGGCCGCGAACCTGCCGTCGCTGGACTGGCACACGAGCCCGGCGCCCACGGCGCTGGCCGGGACCGTGGCAGGCATGGTCGAGGCGGAGCCCGGCACGAGCGGCTACCCGGAGGCCGAACTGACGTTCACGTTGACCGACGGGCAGACCGTGACGCTGTGCATGACCGACGAGCAGGCCTTCGACCTGAGCAACAGCATCTCTCGGCTGGATCACCACGTCTGGTCCGAAGAACGCGAAGACGACGAAGACGAATACGAGGACTACGACGAACCCGATGTGGTCGAAGAAGTGCCCGACGTCAGCGAAGTCCGGTCCGGTCCGGACACCGGGCACGACCTGGTCACCGTTCTGGAGGAACGGTTCGGCGTCACCGAAGACAGCCTGCTGGCGCACGTCGACTGGTCCGCGCTCATCGTGGTGGGTGAACCGGCCGTGAGCTCCCTCATCGAACGAGGTGGCGAGCTGACCGACGCGGTCGCGCCGCGGTGGTATCCGGTGGTGGCGGACCGGCCCGGTGAGCGCTGGGTGGTCCTGAAGCGCACCGGCCTGCGCTACCAGGGGGAATGAACGGCGGTTTCTGTCATTCTGGACGCCATGCCCTCGTCAGCCTTGCGCCGCGCCCTGACCGAGCCCGGTGAGCCACCGCTTCGCCCGTTGCCGGACGAGGTGAGCGGACTGCTGGAAGAGCTGGCCGCACCTCCGCGGCTGGCCGCGCATCTGCGCGCGGTTCACGACGTGACGTGTTCACTGGCCGACTGGCTGGAGAAGCAACACCCGGAAGTGGTCTTCGACCGTGAAGAGACCCTCTTCGGCGCGGCCGTCCACGACATCGGCAAGACGATCCACCGTGAAGAGTTGTCCGGGCCCGGCTCCGCTCACGAGCAGGCCGGTTACGAACTCCTCGTCTCCCGAGGAATCGCCGAGAGCCGCGCGCGATTCGCGCGGACACACGCCGTTTGGAGGGCGGACGTCGGTGTCGAAGATCTCTTGGTGAGCGTCGCGGACAAGGTGTGGAAAGCGAAGCGGGTCACCGATCTCGAACAGGCCCTCATCGAGCGTCTTGCCGTCGCGACCGGACAGCCGCCGTGGCAGATCTTCTCGGGGCTGGACGACGTCCTCGACCGGATCGCGGCCGGCGCCGACGGGCGGCTGGCCTTCCAAGCGAGCCATCCCGTCGGCGACCGGCCTCAGACGGCACGGGGAAGCGGATCCGGGTGATATCGCCGGAAAGCGGGTGCGGCGGTACCCGGCTCGCCGTGCAGCCAGTCGTAGAGGAAGCGGAACTCCGGGCCGAACCGGTTCGCCTCGGCGTTCAAGCTTTCCGGTGACGTCGAGGGCCAGCGACCGGTTTCGACGCGGTCCCGCAGCACACGCAACGCCATCAGTTCTTCCGCGGCGGTGTGCTGGCAGTGCCCGCCCCGGTTGACGAACAGTTGCCGGATCCGGCCGGGATCGACGCGGTCGCCGTACGTCCGCTCGTGTTCGGGGGCGACGCCGTCGCCGATCGGATGCAGCGTGACGACGGGCTGACGGCCGCGCCCGGTCGGGGTCCCGACACGGCCGAGCCATCGTTCGGCGGCCTTGTCGGCCTCGATCCCGGGTGCGGCCGCGAGCCGTGCCAAGTCGGCGCCGAGGTCCAGGCCCGCGTCACGGTAGGCCTGGTGCACGAGGCCGCGTTCACTGGACCGGGCGAGCAGGCCGCGGTAATCCACACCGGTGTTCCCGGTCGGATTCCCGCCGGCCTGCCTCTCCAGATCGGCCCGGTGCGCACCCCAGGCCAGCTGGTCGTAAACCGCCTGGACGAACTTCGTCTGCTGACGGATCTGCTCGGCGACATCGGTGGAACGGGGATGATGTGCCGTCGACCAGCCGGGGACGTCGGCGAACGCGTTGGCGAGAGCGAGCCGCGCCCGTCCATCGGGTGATTCCAGCGCCTTCACGATCACCTGATGGGCTTTCGCGAGATTCACCCCGGGGTCGGCGATGCGGACGACCTCCAGTTCGGGCGCCAGCAGCGTCCGGACCGTGAACCCCAGATCGAGCGCCTGGCCGAACAACGCGGAACCACCCGCGACGGGACCGCACATCGCCAGCGCGCCGTCGATCCGGTGCGGGAGCCGCTCGGACAGCAGGACCGCGTTGAGCCCGCCGCCCGAAGCTCCCCAGGTGAGCACCTGCTCCGGACGCCCGACGTTGCGGTCGAACCAGGACAGCAGCGCCGTCTGATCGTGAACGGCTTCACGGGCCGAGAAGCCGTTCGGCTTGCTGTAGAGCGACGCGGCCAACGCGTACCCCTCGCCGAGGAGAACGGGTTTCGCCTCCGCCCGGTTGGCGAGTTCGATTTCCTCGGGAACGTGGCCCGGCGGATAGATCCCGTGGTTGTACAGCAACAACTTGCCGTTCCAGTTCGACGGCACCTCGACCCGGTAGCGGGCACCGTCGATCGCTCCGGTGTGCACACGGACGTCGTCCACGCCGATCGCGGGCGCACCGGTGACGATCAGCGCGGCGGCCAGGATTCCTGTCAATGTCATGGCGGAAATGCTGGCAGCGCGAGGCTTCGCGGGAATCCGTCGAGACGCGGCTTCTCGCCTACGCTTCCCGGCGTACGAGCTCTTCCGCCAGCTCGACGACGATCCCCTCCGGGCCGCGGACGTAGCAGAGCCGGTAACTGTCCTCGTACCGCACCAGCTCGCCGACGAGGGTGCCGCCATGCCGCAGCAACCGCTCGAGGACTTCGTCGATGCCTTCCACCGAGAACACCAGATGACGGATGCCGGGCGTGTTCACCGGCGTGTGCGGATCGGCTTCCGGCCCCTCCGGCGTGTGGTACTTGATCAGCTCCAGCCCACCGTGGCCGTCCGGCGGCCGCAGCATCGCGATATCCGTCCGGACCCCGCTCAGCCCGGTGATGCGATCGACCGTGTCCCCTTCGAGCGACGCCTCGCCTTCCAATTCGAGCCCCAGCTCGGTGAAGAACGCTTTGGCCGCTTCGAGATCGTGGACGACGACAGCGACCTGTTCCAGCTTCTTGAGCGTCATGGCGGTTCCTTTCAGGCGCTCTGACGGCGGATGAGCTCTTCGACGGCGGTGGGCAGCGTTTCCTCGAAGTCGATGAGCTTGACCCACGTCGGGGTCATCACGATGCGGACCATGCTCTCGTAGAGCGACTTCACGTTCTCTTCCCACTCGGCTCGCTGCTCCGGCGTCATCTCGTAGGTGCCGTTCCACCGCAGGTACTCGTCGGGGATGCCGTCGACGTGGTCCAGCTCGACGGTGCCGCGCAGGAGCAGGATCTTCGGCGGATGCGATTCGGTGTCGATCGTCAGCGCGACGGCGGGATTGCGGCGCAGCGAGTGCAGCTTCGGCGCGTTCGTCGAGGTGCACATGACGATCTCCTTGCCGTTCCAGTGGATGCCGATCGGGATCGCCCTCGGTGTGCCGTCGGACGCGGTGTAGGCCAGCCGGCCCAGGTCACGCGCCAGGAGCTCCTGGCTCAGCGGGCGGTTCAGGATCTCGTCGATCGCGCTCTGCTGCATGTCTCTCTCCTCGGGTCGTCGTCTTCGCGGACACCCCGGGGACGCCGCTGTCCGCCGCACTTCGACATCCCGAACTGTGACCTGCATCACTTCGCCTTTAGCGGGCTAAACGCGATCTGTTTGTCGAAAGCGCCCCTGGCCAGGCGTCGCTCTCATAAGACACAAGAGAGAGGACAGTCATGGCGAAGGAATCCGAGGTCCGCTTCGAGGGCTTCCTGCCCACCACCCCCGCCGACACCTGGGCCGCGATCACCACCGCCAGCGGTGGGTGGCTCTGGCCGATCCAGTACGAACCCCGTGACGGCGGCGCCGAGTCGGGCCTCACCCCCAACGGCGGCATGGTGACCGTCTGGAAGCCGTCGCGGCGCTTCGTCACGTACGCGGAAGACGAGAGTGGCTGGTTCAACACGCTCGAATACGTCCTCGAACCCAAGGACGGGGGCACGTACCTGCGCTACGAGCACACCACCGTCCTCGACGACTGGGACGTCGAGTACGACGCGTGCGAGCAGCACACGGCGTTCTACTGCCACTCGCTGGGCGAGTACCTGACGCACTTCAACCGGCGTCAGGCGAAGTACTTCAAGGCCGACGCCCCCGAAGCGTCGAAGGCCCCGGAGGCGTTCGAGACCGTGAGAGCGGCGCTAGGCGCGAAGGCCGTGGGCGACCGGGTGCATCTCGAAGTCGCCGGCGTCGAAGGCGTCGTCGACTACCTGACGCCGGCCTTCATCGGTATCCGGACCGAAGACGCGCTGTACCGCTTCTACGGCCGGAACGTCTGGGGCTGGCCTGTGGGCATCGGGCACCATCTGTTCGCCGAAGACGCCGACGCGGACAAGGCCGAGAAGGCGTGGACAGCCTGGCTGAACGGCCTGTACGCCTAGCGGGGCAGGTTCTTCACGAGTTCGGCGCCCACGGATTTCGCCACTTCGGCGGACTCCGCGGGCGGGATCGGCGAGTTCGTGAAGAACCCCTTGTCCCAGCCTTTGTAGGTGACGAGGACGACGTACACGCCCTGGATGACCCGCAGCTCGGCGCCGCTGAAGGCGCTGTCGGTGTCGAGGGAGACGAGGACCGCCTTCTCCCCGATGCCCTGCACCTGCTGCTGGCGCTCGGACGGCGCGGCCGATCCGGTGGACGACTCGGCCGCGCGCTTCTCGGCGTCCGGACCCTCGTGGCGGTACACCATGACCTGGAGGGCGCGGTCGTGGACGTTGTCGCTCTCCGGCGGCAGCCAGGAACAGCCCTGCTGTTTGGTGACGATCTCGCCCGCTTTGATCTCGTTGTCGCGAACGCCCTGGAAGCTGGTGGTGAACGTCTTGTTCAGCAGCTCCGGGGAGATGGCGCACTCGGCGGGCGGCTGCTGCGAGACCGGCGCCTTGCCGACCGAGGCGTAGTACTCCGACCCGAAGATGGCGCCGGGGATGCCCAGCCCGAGAAGGACCACGACACCCACGATCACGCCGACGATCAGCCCGGTCTTTTTCTTCTTGGGCGGTTGCCCGTAGCCGGGCGGGCCGTAGCCGGGCGGCGGACCGTATCCGGGACCGGCGGGCGGGCCGTAACCCGGCTGCTGCCCGTAGCCCGGCGGGCCTCCCTGCCCAGGTGGCGGGCCGTAACCCGGCCCCTGGCCGTACCCCTGCGGCGGCTGGTGCACCGATCCTCCCCTGGCGACTCACGTACGTCCGCGTCGCGTTTAGCCCGCTAAAGGCGAACCGGGGGTGCGGGAGGGGGCGCAGGGGCACTGGCTAGGTTGTCGTGGTGGTTTTTCAAGGAGGTCGACAGATGGCTCGTCTATTCGGTACCGACGGCGTACGTGGCCTCGCCAACGAGGAGCTGACCCCGGAGCTGGCGCTCTCTCTCGCCGCCAGCGCCGCCCGCGTCCTCGCCGCCCACGACCGTTCGCACCGCCCGGTCGCGGTCGTCGGCCGTGACCCGCGCGCCAGCGGCGAGATGCTCGAGGCCGCCGTCGTGGCGGGCCTCACGTCCGCCGGCGCCGACGTGCTCCGCCTCGGCGTCCTCCCGACGCCCGCCGTCGCGTATCTGGTCGGCGCGCTCGAAGCGGACCTCGGCGTGATGATCTCCGCCTCCCACAACCCCATGCCCGACAACGGCATCAAGCTCTTCGCGGCGGGCGGCCACAAACTTCCCGACGGGATCGAAGACGAGATCGAAGCCGGTCTCGCCGCCCCCGTCACCCGTCCGACCGGCATCGGCGTCGGCCGGGTGAAGGACGTCCCCGACGCGGGTGACCGCTACGTCCAGCACCTGCTGTCGGCCACCCCGCACTCGCTCGAAGGCCTGCGCGTCGTCGTCGACTGCGCCAACGGCGCGTCCTCGTTCGCCGCCCCCGACGTCTACCGCAAGGCCGGCGCCGAGGTCATCGCGATCCACGCAGACCCGGACGGCGTGAACATCAACGAACACTGTGGGTCGAATCACCCGGACGCGTTGCGCGCGGCCGTCGTCGAGCACGGCGCCGACCTCGGGATCGCGCACGACGGTGACGCCGACCGCTGCGTCGCGGTCGACGCCTCGGGTGAACTCGTCGACGGCGACCAGATCATGGCCGTCCTCGCGCTCGCGCTCGCCGAGACCGGCGAGCTGACCAAGAACACCCTGGTCGCGACCGTGATGAGCAACCTCGGCCTGCACCTGGCGATGCGTGCCCACGGCATCGACCTCGTCACCACCGCCGTCGGCGACCGCTACGTCCTCGAAGAGCTCCGCGCGAGCGGGTTCGCGCTCGGCGGCGAGCAGTCGGGCCACGTCGTCCTTCCCGCCTACGCGACCACCGGCGACGGCCTCCTCACCGCGTTGCGGGTGATGAGCCGCATGGCGTCCACCGGCAAGTCGCTCGCCGACCTCGCCGCCGTCATGAACCGCCTGCCGCAGGTGCTGGTGAACGTCCCGGTCGCGGACAAGGCGGCGGTCGCCGTCTCGGCCGCGGTCCGTGACGCCGTCGGCGCCGTCGAAGCCGAGCTCGGCGAAGAAGGCCGGGTCCTGCTGCGCCCCTCGGGCACCGAGCAGCTGGTCCGCGTCATGGTCGAGGCCCCGGCACACGACACCGCGCAGGCGGCCGCGGACAGGCTCGCGGGAGTCGTCTCCTCAGCCTCGTAAGCCCTCTCACGTTCTCCCCAAGTCGCTGCGCTGCGGTTACCGGCCCGGTACATTCCGTGTGCAAGGAACGGCACCGGGAGGGCTTGGGCCACGTCTGATCTCCGACGCAGATCGTTGCCCAGGGTGAGGGGGGAGACATGGCCGGCGGCCACAAGGTCGATCCGCAGGCGTTGACGCAGGCGGCCAAGGCACTGAGCGACATTCCGAAGCACGCTTTGGAACAGCCATTGGCCGCGGTCAAGGACATCCAGCTGATCGCGATGGACTTCGGACAGGGACACCAGGACAGCTACGGTCCGTACCGGCCCGCCGTCACGCGGCTGGCGAACATGGCCGACAGCTATCTCAAGGCCGCTGACCTGTTCGCGCAGAAGCTGACCGCCTCGGGTGGCAAGTACGAGACCAACGAGGCCGACACGAGCCAGGCCGTGAAAGCGAGCGGCCGGTGACCGCCAAGGAAGAGGACGACCTCCCGACCCGGGCAGAGGTCGAGCAGATCATCAACGACGAGCGGATCCCGTGGGACGTCCGGCGTGATCTCGCTCTCCAGTACATCGACTACATCGAAGACGAAGACCCCGATGAGGTCGGCTTCGCCAGCGACGAGGACAAGAACGGTTTCCGTGACGCCGTAAAGGCGCAGATGAAGATCAGCGAAGGCGATCTCAACGGGAACAACTTCTGGGGCGGGATGCTGTCCGACGTCCAGGTGATCAACAGCCTGGAAGAAAGCGTTCAGGTCGCGTACGGCAACGCCAAGGGCTATGTCGACAAGTTCGCCGAAGAAGAACGCCAGGCGAACCAAAAGGCCAACGCCGACGCCAGGGCGGGCCTCGATCAGATGGCCTCCAAGGCGACCGCCACCAATCCCGCCGCGGAGACCTCGGATCAGATCCTGGACTTCGGCAAAGCGTCGTTCCGGAACATCGAGATCTTCGTCCCGCTCTACAACCGTTCGGTCGCGGCGGTGCATTCCGGCGCGCCTGCCGACATCAACCAGCTGCGTGAGTTGTACGACCAACAACGGAAGATCCCGTTCGGGAAATTCGCGGCCGGTGCCGACGAGTTCACGAAGCTGAAGGAAGCGGTCGCCACCTCGTCCGCTGACGTGTCCGGGGAGATGAACAAGAACCTCGGAGGCTGGGAGGGGGCCGCCGCCGACCAGGCGCGGACCTATCAGCAGAACTACGAGGCCAAGACGAAGGTCGTCGCCGACGGCGCGGAGCACGCGGCCGTCGCGATGATGACGGCGGCCGGATCGGTCGCGAAGTTCTGCCGCGACAAAGCCGACTGGATGATCAAGGCGTCGTGCGACCGGCTCGGTGAGGTGACCGCGCAGGATCTGGATCGGATCATCCGCATCGCGGAGCTCGGCGACAACGCCAGCCAGGACGACTTCAAGCACTGCTCGAAGTTCCTCGACCAGCAGTCGCGCGACATGATCAACGACGAAGACTGCGACCTCGACGACGACACGATCCAGCACATCATCGGACAGGTCAAAAACTACCTGTCGGGAACCTTCAATCCGTTCTACTCGAAGTACCTGAACGACTTCCGGACCATGTGTGCCAACACGCACACCGCGGTGGCCGGGGCTTGGCAAGGGCTGACCGATTTCTTCAGCCAGCTCGAGGAGAACCCGTTCGTCAATCTCGACGCGGCCGCCGGGACCTCAGGCGATGGGTTCAAGACCGGTGGCGGCCAGGAGAACGGCGGCGGGCACACCGGCGGCCCTGGCTCAGGACCCGGAAGCGGTGGCGGCGGCAACACCACGCCGATCGGCGACGCGAAACCTCCCGCCCCGCCGGCGCCGCCGAGCCCTCCGGACCCGAACATCAACCCCGTCACGGAGAAGCCGCTCGAAGTCGATCCGGAGACCGGCGAGGCGTACCCGATCGATCCGCGCACCGGAGAGGCGGTCAAACCGGACGGCCCGGAATCCGTCACCGTCGAGCAGGGCGATCACAAGATCTCCATGGCCGAGCCCGGCAAGGACGGCAAGATGGGGATCTCGGTCGACGACGGTTCGGGGCAGCAGAAGGAGTACAAGCTCGACTTCGGCGACCCGCGGCCCTTGGCGGACGACACTCCGAACCGCGGACCCGGCGGCGACCCGGCGGCGGGCGGCGCGATCCATCGTGACACCGCACAGCGACCGGACGCTCCGCGTGTGGAAGACCAGGCGTTCAAGCCCGGCCCGGACGGCAAGATCCACATCGAGGACGGTGCCCTCAAGATCACCGCGGAGCGGCCGGACGGTCCGGACGGGCCCACCCGGGTGACGGTCGACGACGGCAGCGGCAAGCCGACGACGTACACCCTTGGTGAAGAGAATCCAGCGGCCAAGACGGCCGCAGGAGCCGGTGGTGGCGCCGCCGAGGCTCGTCCGGACGCCGCTGTGCCGGGCGGCAGGCACGCCGCCGAGCCCGTTTCCGGCCAGCCCGTGGAATCGGCGGCGAGGGATCACGCGACGGCACAGGCCGCTCCGGAACCTGCGTCGCAGGGGGACGCCCAGCCCGCGCGAACACACGACGTTCCGGCTTCCGGCGCGGTCGAAGTCCCAGCGGCCGCCACCGAGCAGACCACACCGGCCTCGGAGTCGACGTCGCCGCAGTCTCTGAGTAACCCCTTGGGTGACGACGGTGGACTCGGCGAGATCTCCGATCCGGCGGGTGCCGGCGGCGGCGCGTCCACCTCCTCGACGTCGGGGCTCGGCTCAGCGCCCGGCGGAGGTGGCGACCAGGCCGCCGCCATGAGCGGTGGAATGGGCATGATGGGCGGCGGCATGATGGGTGGTGCCGGCGCGGGCGGCAGCGGTGGCGAGGACCAGCAGCGTTCCTCGAGTGGTTACCGCGTCGACGGCGGCCTCTTCGACACTGCGACGTCGAGCAGCCGGATCAGCGGTTCCCTCGACGACGACGGTGTCATCGGGTTCCGCTAGCGGCCGGTATCAGCGAGGGAGGACTGACCGTGGGTTCCGAGGACGCGCTTGCCGCGATGAAGAGCAGATTGGCGAATCTGGAGAGTGAGAACTCCGCCAGGATGGCCCTGCTCGACAAACGTCGTGAGGAGGCACTCGCCGAGGCCAAGGAGAAGTTCGACAAGCAGTCGAAGATCCAGGGCGGCGTCATCGTCCGGCTGCAGGAGCGCAACCGTAAGGCCAAGGCCGCGGGTGGCTGGGCGACCGAGTCGACGCTGAGCGAGAAGGTCGAGGACGACGGCGACTTCGGGTTCGAGGAGGACGAGGCCGAGAACGAGCGTCGGGCCGGGTATCGGACGGCCGAGGAGCCGCCGGTCGCGTACCGGCCGCCTGCTCCTCCGGCGCCGGCACCTCCTCCGCCGCCACCGGCACCCGCGCCGGAGGAGCGTCCGGCCGGGCGGCACCGGCGGGCGGCGGCCGCGCGGGGTGACGACGACGATTTCGCCAACACCGACTGGCTGGCGACCTGAGCGGTCAGGTTCGCAGCGCCACGACGGCCCGCTCGACGCCGTGGAAGACGGCGTGCGTCTTGTATCGCACGTCTTCGGCGACGTGGTCGGGAGTCAGGATCTCGGCGAGGGCGCGAAGCGCGACTTCACCCTCGGCGACCGCGACCCGCGAGCCGGGACAGGTGTGCCGGCCGAGGCCGAAGGCGAGTTCGGCGTCGGGACCCAGCGGGATGGCCAGTTTGTCCCCGGTCGTGAAGTCCTTGCCCGCCAAGGAGAACGGTGTGGTCACGCGGCGGGCGGCGAAGCGGGTCGGGGCGATTTCGTGGATCAGGCCGCGTACGTCGTCGAGAACGTCGGGGCGGCGTAGGAGTTCGAGGCCGGCGAGGGCGAGGAAGTTCATGGAGTTCTCGTACGCCGCGTGGGCGAGCATGACCGGCGTGATCATCAGCTCGTCTTCGGTGATCCGGCCCGCTTCATGCGCTTCGCGGAGCAGCGCCAGCCCGCCGCCTTCGACGGCCGTCGCCTTGAGGAAGAACATCGCGACCCTCAGCGCGGCGGTGTCGGCTCTGGCGGGCCCGCCCGACCAGACGTCGAGGTTCGCGGCGGTCTCCGAAAGGTTCGTCAGGAGCTTCTCGCCGAGTGGCTCGACCGTGCCGAGCACGGCCTCCGTCACCCTGGCCGCCGCGGGCCTGGCGAAATCGGCCACCAGATCGAACCGCCGGAGCGACTTTAGCGGGCTAAACGCGATCCGGAGGTCGGCGAGCACGGCGTCCGGAAGCGGCTCCACCAGGGCGATGACCTCCTTGACGACCGCGCGCAGCCGCCGGTGGTCCGCGCCGTCCATCAGCAGGAGATTCGGGGTCTCGGCCGCGGCGCCGCCCGGGTTCGAGCTGAGTTCGCGGTCGCGCAGGGCCTTGATGCGATCCGCGGGATCGTCCAGCACGAAGAAGTCGTCCACATTCGTATGATGCCCATGCCGCGTCCGGAGGATGTGCCAGTGCGCTCAGAAGTGCCCGAAGAAGTTCTGCGGACCCCGCTCGTGCGGCGGCTGCTCGAACGCGCCGACGTCGAGCGCCCGGCGTACACGCACCTCGATTGCTCGAACCGGCATGAGCCCGTCGAGAACACGCTGACCTGGGCGGAGCTGCTCGTCCACGTCCGAGCGGTCGCGGCGAAGCTGCGTGAGGTCATCCGGCCGGGAGACCGCGTGGCGATCACGGCGCGGCAGGACCTCTCTTACGTCGTCGCTTTCTTCGGCGCGTTGTACGCCGGGGCCGTCGCGGTGCCACTGTCCGCTCCGGACGTCCGCGCTCACCGCGAGCGGCTGGTCGGGGTCCTCAACGACTGCGACGCCGACATCTGGCTCACGTCGGAAGCGTTGGTCGGGCGGCTGACGGAGTTCGCCGAAGCCGAGCCGGTTCCGGCGCCCCGCGAGATCATCGCCGTCGACACCCTGCCGGCGGATCCGGCGGACCGGTCGCTGCCGTCGCCGGTTTCCCCCGAAGACCCGGCCTACCTGCAGTACACCTCCGGCACGACGCGATCACCGGCCGGCGTGATCGTCACGCATCGGGCCTTGTCGGCCGCTTGCTGGCAGATCTGCGACGCCTACGACGTCGACGAGCGCACCACGTGCGTCGGCTGGATCCCCTTCTTCCACGACATGGGGCTGGCGCAACTGCTCGCGGGGACGATGCATTCCGGCGGCCGGACGGTGTTCATCGCGCCGCTGGAGTTCATCCGGCGGCCGGAGCGCTGGCTGCTGCTGATGTCGTCGTATCCGAACACGCTCACGGCGGCCCCGAACTTCGCGTACGACCTGGTGACCGAGGCCGTGCCGGAGGCGAAGCGCGCCGAGTACGACCTCTCGACGGTGTCGATCGCGCTCAGCGGCAGTGAACCGGTCCGGGCGGCGACCGTCCGGGAGTTCCTCGCCGCATACGAACCCCACGGCTTCCCGCGTGGCGCGTTCCGGCCGTCCTACGGTCTGGCCGAGGCCACGGTGTACGTCGCCAGCGGCGATTCCGACGGCCCCGTGGTGGCCGAAGTGGACGGCCGGGAGGTCGTCGAGATCGGCCGGCCCAGGGGGCAGCGGGTCCGCGTCGTCCCCACGCCGGATCGCGTTTTGCCCGCTAAAGGCGACGCGGATCGCGTTTTGCCCGCTAAAGGCGAAGTGGGCGAGATCTGGGTCAAGGGGCCCAACGTGGCGGCCGGGTACTGGCGGCGTCCGGACCTGACCGCCGAGGTGTTCGACGCCGAACTCGACGGCGAGGGCGGCTGGCTCCGCACCGGCGACCTTGGCGCGATCCGCGACGGCAGGCTGTCGGTGACCGGCCGCATCAAGGATCTGATCATCATCGACGGCCGTAACCACAGCCCCCACGACATCGAGGAGACAGTCGCCGCCGCGCATCCGCTCCTCGGTCCCGAACGGGTCGCCGCGTTCTCGGTCGACGGTGACGAAGGCGAGGGTGTCGTCGTGGTCGCCGAGCGCGCCCGGAAGGCCCCCGACTTCGACGAATCCGAGATCGAGCGGGCCGCCACCCGTGCCGTCGCCGAGCGGCACGACGTGCGCCTCCGCGCCTTCTTCCTGGTGAAACCCGGCGGCCTGCCGCGGACCTCCAGCGGCAAGGTCGCGCGTTCCGCGGCCAGAACGCGGTACTGGACGGCGGATGGGACAGAATCCCCCCATGGCAGCTGACGGGAGCGAGTACGTCGACGAGATCAAGGCCCTCGTCTGCGAGACCTTCGACGTCGATCCGGAGACCATCGACGAGAACACGCCCTTCGCCGAGATGGGTGTCGACTCCCGGCGCCGCGTCCGGCTCCTGGCGACCGTCGAGGTGGAGTTCGGTGTCGACCTCGACCTCGACGAGCTGGACCGCCTTGTCGACATCCGGGGCGCGGCGACCGTGCTCGCCGAAGCCGTCGAGGCGGGCGCGAAACCGCGAAAACGCGGTCTACCAGGCTTCTTGCGCCGAAATCGTTTGAGTTAGCAAAGGTGTGAATGTCCCTGCGGTCCGGATGACCGGTGGGTACATTCTGTGTGCATATGCGACGGCACCTGATGCCGCCGGCGTGCGTCGTAGGTAGGACAACGAGGCGGATACAGCGGGACGAAGGGGGCACCGGTCATGCCGGACGGGGGCTACAAAGCCGATTCAGAGGCGATGCTCACGGCGTCGACGTCGTTGGAGCGCGCGGCTGAGAAAACGACGTCCGAGGCGGGGAAGGTGGGGCCGACCCAGGTCGGGCCCGAGAACTTCGGCCGGGTCCACAAGGACTACCAAAAGGGCTACGCCACCGGGATTCTCGCCATTTCCGACGCGATGAAGGGGTACGCGGGCCAGCTCACCCAGCTCGCCGGCGGAGTCAGCACCGCGTCGACCCGCTACACCTCGTCCGACCAGGCGAACGCCGCGGCTGCCAACAAGGCGGGAGCCCAGTAATGAGTCAACCGACGCAGGCACAGATCAATGAGATGCTGAACGACCCCTACGTCACTCAGGGCACCAAAGACGCCTTGATGCTGCCGTGGAACAGGGAAGAGGCCTACAAGAAGGCCGTCGCCGAACGTGACGCGAACGCGGCCGGGGACAAGAAGCAGGCGGCCGAAACGAAGCAGGCCGACAAGGACCTCGACGCCATGTCCCGGCCCGCCGCCGGGGGTTCGACCACCAAATCCGACCAGGTGCTCGACCTCGGAAAGCCGGCGCTGGACTTCTTCTCCGACTGGGCCGAGCAGGTCTGGAACAAGATGCCGGAGAAGTCGGGCGAAATCAGCTACAAGACCGACATCTGGGACCGGTTCCACGAGAACCGTGAGATCAATTTCCAGAAGATGTTCGACGAGGTCGAGGATCTCGCCGACGCCAAGAAGATCGTCGAGCAGACCCAGAAGGACGCGTCTTCGGCGCTGACCACGCTCTTCCACGATTGGAAGGGCGAGGGCGCGACGGCCGCGAAGGTCAAGTACGAGCAGCGGATCCAGCCTGACGCGAAGGAACTCATCGCGCAGATGGACGGCGCCATCAAGCTGGTGCCTTCGACCATCGACAAGATCTACAGCGCGCTCAAGCTGAAGGTCGACGAGACGCTGAAGCTGCGGGTCGACAAGGTCGCGACGGCGCCCCTGTACATCGCGAAGCAGGTCGTCGACATCGCGAACGGCAAGGTCGACTCCAAAGAAAAGCTCATGGACGTCGCGTACTGGCTCGACTCCGCGTGTCCGGGCAACAACCTCGCCGAACGGCTGCGTCACGACGACTGCAAGCTGAACGACGAGAACAAGGACTACGCGATCGGGGCCGCGAAGCAGTGGCTGAAGGGTTCGTTCGCCACCGAGTTCGGTGAGCGGTACGAGAACTTCAAGAAGCTCTGCAAGAACGCGACCGAGACGATCAACACGCAGTACCACGAGCTCTCGCGGTTCATGGAGGACTACACGAACCCGTTCCCCGCGCCCGGCTCCGAGAAGCCGCCCGCCGACGACGGCAAGGGCAAGGACAAGGGTGGCGGCGGTGACACCGGTGGGGGCACCGGCGGCGGAAGTGGCACCGGGAGCGGCGGTGGAAGCGGGAGCGGCGGCGGTGCCAGCACCCCGCCTGCCGCCACGGTCCCCGAGACGCCGAAGCCGGAGGAGAAGCCCGCCGAGGGCACGAACCCGGTCACCGGCAAGCCGCTGGAGATCGACCCCGAGACCGGCAAGCCGTACCCGATCGATCCCTCGACGGGTGAGGCGATCAAGGACGGCATCGACGGTCAGGACACCATGACCGTCCAAAAGGGCGACAACAAGATCGAGATGACCGAGCCGGACAAAGACGGCAAAATGGACATCAAGGTCGACGACGGTAAGGGCAACGAGAAGGACTACAAGCTCGACTTCGACGACCCGAAGGGCGAGGACGGCAAGCCCGGCGAAGAGGGCAAGGACCTCAAGGAAGGCGAGTTCGGGCCGAAGGGCACCGTCAAGGAAGGCGAGCCCGGCCCCGACGGCGTCTACCGGCCCGGCCCGGACGGCAAGATCCACATCCAGGACGGCAACCTCAAGATCACCGCCGAGCAGCCGGACGGCCCGAACGGCCCGACCGTGGTGACCGTCGACGACGGCAAGGGCGAGCCGACCACCTACACCCTCGACGAAAAGGGTGAGAAGAAGGAGCTCAAGCCCGGCGAAGACCTCAAGAACGGTCTCGACGACCGGAATCCCGGCAACCCGCAGCCCGGCAAGACCGACGACATTCGCACGATGCCCGCCCCGGCCGAGGGCGGGATGGCGCCCGCCGGAGGCGGCGGCAGTGGCTTCAGTGCTCCTGGCGGCGTCGAGGTCGGTGTCGGTGCCGAAGGGACCGCTGGAGTGTCCGCGGGAGCCGAAGCCGCTGGTGGCGGTGGTGCTTCGGGTGTCGGAGCCGATGGCACCGCGCCGGCCGCGAGCGGCGGCGGAGGCGGTGGCAGCTTCGAAGGTGCGCTCGGAAGCCCCATCGAGGGTGCTTCTTCGGGGGCGCTGAACGAAGCCGGCTCGCTGGAAGCAGGAATGCAGTCCGGAGGCGGCGCGCAGCCGGCCGGGGCCGAAGGCGGTCTCGGGATGGCTCCCGGCGGGATGGACCCGGCGCCCGCGGGTGCCGGCGGTGCCGGAAGCTCGCCCGCCGGAATGGGCGGCATGATGGGTGGCATGGGCGCCATGGGCGGCGCGGCAGGCGGTGGCGGGGGTGACACGCAGCGCGGGTCGAGCCAGTACCGCGTCGAGGGTGGCATTTTCGAGACCAGTGGTGCGGGCGGCCGGATCAGCGGATCGCTCGACGACGAGGGTGGCGACCGTTCGATCAGTTACGAGCGATGATCGCCTGACCGGGGAACGAGGGAGGACCGATGAGCGCTGTCGACCGGCTGGCGGCCGCCATGTCCAGGCAGGACGCCGCCATCACGGAGCAGTTGGAGCAGCGCGGGCTGCGGGAGCGGCATCTCGCCGACGCCAAGGCCCAGGCGGTGGAGACCATGCAGAAGGACGCCGCCATCCACGACAAGTACGCAGCTCACATGCAGGAGCTGGGGAAGCGGAGCAAGGAGGCGGGTGGCTGGCTGACCGGCAAGACGACCGCCGACCGCAGCCACACCATCGGCTTCGACATCGAGGACGACGAGAAACCGGACGCCCGGTTCGCCGAGTTCGGTGCGCGTCCTGACGCGTCGCGGCCGGCTCCGCCTCCGCCGCCTCCTCCGGTCGCCCCCGGGGTGCCCGGGATGCCGACGACGGTGGACGTCCCGCCTGCGGCGCCGACGCCCGCTCCGGGTGCCGCGGCGCCTGAGGCACCCGGCACGCCCGCGCGTCGTCGTGGTCGTCACGCCCGTGATGACAAGGGCTTCGACGACGACGACTTCTCGAACAACTCTTGGATGGTCGACTGACCTGCTTCGGCACCGGATCGCGTTTAGCGGGCTAAACGCGATCCGGGCGGTCAGGCGGCGGGTTCGTCCTGGACCTCGATGGGGGCGCGTTTGACGTCGGCGTCCAGCAGGGGCTGGTACTTCGTCGTCCCCGTCAGGTGCGTGAGGAAGAACGCGGTGAACAGCGCCCGCGCCAGTTGCTGAGTCCCGCGGTGCGGCTTGCCGTGCAGCAGCAGCTGGCTCCAGTGCCTGCCTTCGGTGACGCCGAGGTGCGATGACTTCCCGAGCTTCCGCAGCTGCACCGGCCCGCCCCACGCGTCCGCGATGGCCTCGGCATGGCCGACCGGCGGCGCGACCAGGTCTTCGCTCGCCGCGAGGTGCAGGCCGGGCACGGTCACCGACCGGGCCGACACCGTCGCCGGCGGCAGCGTCTGGGCCGGGGTGATGGTAGCGACGGCGCGGATCTCGGGCCGCTCGTCGTTCTCGGCCGCCTGCGCGGCGGCCAGCACCGCCGAACCACCGCCGGTCGAGTGCCCGGCCAGGCCGAGCTTCGCCGGGTCGACGCTGATGCCGTCCGGTCCGAGGCGGACCGTCGTGATCAGCTCGAGCGTGGTGAGCAGGTCGCCGGCCAGCAGCCGGTGCGAAGGCAGCGGCCCGCGCTGAGTGGCCGGAGCCGCCGCGACGATGCCCCAGCTCGCGAGGTGCCGCAGCAGGTGCCGGTAGCTCCCGGTCGGCTGGAGCCAGCCGTGCCCGAAGGCGATCGCGGGCAGACCGAGCCCGGACCGGGGCGTGAACACGACACCGGGCAGTCCGACCAGGGCGAGGTTGCCGCGCAGAACGTCGTGCGGACCTGGGTGGGACAGCTCCGCGAGCAGCTGCTTGGGCTTGCTGGCCATGGTCGTGACCTTACTGCCCGCACCCCCGCCCGGCCCGCGCGCCGCCCTGCGCGTCGCGTTTAGCCCGCTAAACGCGACGCGTGGGCGCCCGGGCGAGGGGGCCGGATTCCCGTCGTTAGGCTGGTGGCCGTGTGTGGAATCGTGGGATACGTCGGACACCGCCCGGCCCTGGACGTCGTCATCGGCGGCCTGCGCAGGATGGAGTACCGCGGCTATGACTCGGCAGGCGTCGCGGTCCTCGACGGCGCCGGCGCGCTGAACGTCGAACGCAAGGCGGGCCGCCTGGCCAACCTGGAGACCCAGCTCGACACCGTCGGCAGGGACACCTTCACCGGCACCGCCGGGATGGGCCACACCCGCTGGGCCACCCACGGTGCCCCGGTCGACCGCAACTCGCACCCGCACCGCGACGCCTCCCAGCGCGTCGCCGTCGTGCACAACGGCATCATCGAGAACTTCGCCGCCCTGCGCGCCGAGCTCGAGGCCGAAGGCGTCGAGATGGCGAGCGACACCGACTCCGAGACCGCCGCGCACCTCATCGCCCGCGCGTACACCGAGGGCGACACGAAGGGCGACTTCGCGGCCAGCGTCGCCGCCGTCTGCCGTCGTCTCGAGGGCGCGTTCACCCTTGTCGTGACCATCGCCGACCAGCCGGACACGGTCGTCGCCGCCCGCCGTTCTTCACCGCTGGTCGTCGGTGTCGGCGAGGGGGAGCACTTCGTCGCCTCAGACGTCGCCGCGTTCATCGAGCACACCCGCGAGGCCGTCGAGCTCGGCCAGGACCAGCTCGTCGTGATCACCCGCGACGGCTACGAGGTCACCGACTTCCACGGCGACGCCGCCCAGGCCAAGCCGTTCACCGTCGACTGGGACCTCTCGGCCGCGGAAAAGGGCGGCCACGAGTACTTCATGCTCAAGGAGATCGAGGAGCAGCCGGAGGCGCTGGCGAACACGCTGCGCGGCCACTTCGACGGCGGCCGGATCATCCTCGACGAGCAGCGCATCTCCGACCAGGACCTGCGTGACGTCGACAAGGTCTTCGTCGTCGCCTGCGGTTCCGCGTACCACTCGGGTCTCGTCGCCAAGTACGCGATCGAGCACTGGTGCCGCCTCCCGGTCGAGGTCGAGCTCGCCAGTGAGTTCCGTTACCGCGACCCGGTGCTGGACCGCGCGACGCTGGTCGTCGCCGTCTCCCAGTCGGGCGAGACCGCGGACACCCTCGAAGCCGTCCGCCACGCGCGCGAGCAGAAGGCCCGCGTCCTGGCGGTCTGCAACACCAACGGCGCGCAGATCCCGCGCGAGTCCGACGCCGTCCTCTACACGCACGCCGGCCCGGAGATCGGTGTCGCGTCGACCAAAGCGTTCCTCGCGCAGATCGCGGCCAACTACCTGGTCGGCCTGGCGCTGGCGCAGGCGCGCGGCACCAAGTACCCGGACGAGGTCGCCCGCGAGTTCGCCGAACTCGAAGCGATGCCCGCCGCGGTGCAGAAGGTCCTGTCCACTGTGGACCAGGTCCGCGACCTCGGCCGCCGGATCGCCGACTCGAAGGCCGTGCTGTTCCTCGGCCGTCACGTCGGTTTCCCGGTCGCCCTCGAAGGCGCGCTGAAGCTCAAGGAACTGGCGTACATGCACGCCGAGGGCTTCGCCGCGGGCGAGCTCAAGCACGGCCCGATCGCGCTGATCGAAGAAGGCCTGCCCGTCGTCGTGGTGATGCCGTCGCCGAAGGGGCGCGCGGTGCTGCACTCGAAGCTGGTGTCGAACATCAGCGAGATCCAGGCGCGCGGTGCCCGCACGATCGTGATCGCGGAGGAGGGCGACGAGACCGTCCGCCCGTTCGCCGACGAGCTGATCGAGATCCCGGCCGTCCCGACCCTGCTGCAGCCGCTGGTCTCCACGGTGCCGCTGCAGGTGCTGGCCGCCGAGATCGCCCGCACGCGCGGGTACGACGTCGACAAGCCGCGTAACCTGGCGAAGTCGGTCACCGTCGAGTAGAGACCGGAGGCGTCGTGCAGGGAATCTGGACCACGGAACGGATTCGCGCGGCGGAAGACCGGTTGCTCGCCGTCACTCCCGACGGCGAGCTCATGCGGCGCGCGGCTTTCGGTCTTTCGGTGCACGCCGCCGAGATGCTGGCCGAACACACGGGCTCGGTGTCCGGGCGGCGGGTGACGCTGCTCGTCGGGTCGGGGAACAACGGCGGTGACGCGTTGTGGGCCGGCGCGTTCCTGCGCCGCCGCAACGTGACCGTTTCCGCGATCCTGCTGAAGCCCGAACGCGCGCACGGCCCGGGTTTGGCGGCGTTGAAGCGATCCGGCGGCAAGGTCGTGTCCATCGAGGACGGTCCACAGTGGATTCAGCGAGCCGACCTCGTCGTCGACGGGATCGTCGGTATCTCGGCGCGCGGACCGTTGCGGCCGGACGCCGCCGCGCTGCTGGAGCACGTCAGCGCGCCGGTGCTGGCCGTCGATCTGCCGAGTGGGGTGGATCCGGACACCGGCGCCGTCGACGGTCCGGCGGTCGTGGCCGATCGGACGGTCACATTCGGCGCGCTCAAGCCGGTGCACGCCCTCGCGCCCGCGTCCTGTGGCGAGGTCTCCCTGGTGGACATCGGGCTGCGGCTCAGCGAGCCCGATCTGCGGCGGCTCGATACGGCGGATGTCGCCGCGGCGTGGCCGGTGCCGGGGCCGGACGACGACAAGTACAGCCAGGGCGTGGTCGGGGTGGCCGCCGGGTCGGCGACGTATCCGGGCGCGGCCGTGCTCGCGGCCGGTGCGGCGGTGCGGGCGACGTCCGGGCTGGTGCGGTACGCCGGTCATGCCGCGGATGTCGTGCGCGGGCACTGGCCCGAGGTGATCGCGACGGGTTCGGTGACCGACGCGGGCCGGGTGCAGGCGTGGGTCGTCGGGCCGGGGATCGGTACCGGGCACGAGGGCCGGGACGTGCTGAGGTTCGTGCTCGGCCGCGGCGTGCCGGTGTGCGCGGACGCCGACGCGACGACGATCATCGCGCGTTCGCCCGACGTGCTGGACGCGCGCGATCCGGACACGCCGCTCGTGCTGACTCCGCACGCGGGGGAGTTCGAGCGGCTGATGGGTTCGCCGCCGGGGGCGGACCGGGTCGCGGCGGCGCGGGCGGCGGCGCGGAAGTACGAAGCCGTCGTGCTCCTGAAGGGACACTGCACGGTGGTCGCGGCGCCGGACGGGCGCGCGCTGGTGAACACGCCGCGGGGGTCGTGGCTCGCGACGGCGGGTTCGGGGGACGTGCTGTCCGGTCTGCTCGGCGCGTTGCTCGCGTCCGGGCTCGATCCGTGGCTGGCGGCCGGGGCGGCCGCGCACGTCCACTCGCTCGCCGGCTCGCTCGCCGCCGACGGCGCCCCCACCTCGGCCTCCGGCATCCTCGGCGCGATCCCCGATGCCCTCCGGTCCGTCCGTTCCCTGACCTCCTGACCAGGGCCCCAACCTGCGTTTAGCCCCCTAACTGCGCTCTGCGGTCGGGCGCCCTCAGATGCCCGCATTCTGCAGGCGGGCGCCCTCAGAGCGCGGTTAGCCCGCAAAACGCACGTCGGCGGGGCAGACGGCGCGAGTGGGAAAAAATGCGGGAGTTATCGAGTTACGTGTTAACTCCGGGCGAATAATCTGGTAAGAAGCAGGTGTGAGCGCCGACACCCACCCCGCCGAGACCGCGATGGTCCGGGTCGTGAACGGTGTCGCCCATGTCTAAGACCAGGCCTTCGGACGCCGCCGTCGAGCACCGGCGCCAGGAGATCCTCGACCACGTCATCGCCACCGGCGAGGTCCGCATCGACGACCTCACCACCCGCTTCGGCGTCAGCCTGATGACGATGCACCGCGACCTCGACGACCTCGCCGACCGCCGTCTCCTCCGCAAACTCCGCGGCAAGGTCGAGGCCTACCCCGCGACGACCATGGAGTCGGCCGCCCGTTTCCGCGACACGTTCAACCAGGCCACCAAGGACGCGCTCGGCGAGGCCGCCGCGGCGCACGTCCACTCCGGCCAAACGGTCTTCGTCGACGATTCGACGACGCTCTTCCCGCTCGTCCGCCGCCTCGGTGAGATCGAGGACCTCACCGTCCTCACCAACTCGCTCGAAGCCGCCCGCATCCTCGGGCTCGCCAAGAGCGTCGAGGTCGTCCTGGCAGGCGGGCGTTACCACCACGAGTTCGACTCGTGCGCCGGCCCGGACGTCGTCGCGTTCCTCGACCGCACGCACGCCGACATCGCGTTCGTCTCGGTCGCCGCGGTCGCGGTCGGCCGCCTGTTCCACCCGGTCCAGGACTACGCCGAGCTCAAGAAGGCCGCGCTGCGCACCGCCGACCGCAACGTCCTGGTCGTCGACAACTCCAAGTTCGGCCGCACCGCTACCTACGCGTACGGCGACATCGGCGACTACGACCTCCTGATCACCGACGAAGAGACGCCGACCGAGGAGATCGAGGCGGCGCTGACCGCGGGCACCGCCATCGAGCAGGTCGAATGCGCACCGGAGGGGCCGGAATATGAGTTCTGACCTGGTCGCCGGAATCGACTCGTCGACCCAGTCGACGAAGGTCGTCGTCTGCGACGCGAACACCGGCGAGATCGTCCGCACCGGCCGCGCTTCGCACCCCGACGGCACCGAGGTCGCCCCCGCCGCGTGGTGGGACGCGTTCCGCGAGGCCACGGACGGCCTTCTCGACGGCGTCGGCGCCATCGGCATCGGTGGTCAGCAGCACGGCATGGTCACCCTCGACGAGGCCGGCGAGGTCGTCCGGCCCGCGTTGCTGTGGAACGACACCCGGTCCGCGAAGGCGGCCGAAGACCTCGGCGCCGAAATCGGTGCCGAGAACTGGGCGAAGTCCGTCGGCTCCCTGCCGGTCGCCAGCTTCACCGTCACGAAGCTGCGCTGGATGGCGGAGAACGAACCCGAGCTGGCCGATCGCGTCGCTCGTGTCCTGCTCCCGCACGACTGGCTGACCTGGCGGCTGCTGAGCGACGGCGCCGAGCCGGTCACCGACCGCGGCGACGCTTCCGGAACCGGATACTTCTCGCCCGCCACCGGCGAATACCGCCAAGACCTCCTCGCGCACGCCTTCGGCGGCCGTACTCCCGAGCTGCCCAAGGTCCTCGGCCCGGCCGAAGCGGCGGGTCACACCCCGGACGGGATCCTGGTCTCGGCGGGAACCGGCGACAACATGGCCGCCGCGCTCGGTCTCGAACTCGTCCCCGGCGACGTCGTCGTCTCACTCGGTACCAGCGGCACCGTCTTCGGCGTCTCCGAGACGTCGAGCGCCGACCCGTCCGGCATCGTCGCGGGATTCGCCGACGCCACCGGCCGGTTCCTCCCGCTGGCCTGCACCCTCAACGCGGCCCGCGTGCTCACGGCCACGTCCGCGATGCTCGGCGTCGAACTCGCGGAGTTCGACAAGCTGGCGCTCGCCGCCACCCCCGGTTCCGGCGGCCTCACCTTCCTTCCTTATCTCGACGGTGAGCGGACGCCGAACCTCCCGGACGCCAAGGGCACGCTCTCCGGCTTGACCCGCGCGAACATGACGCCCGAAAACCTCGCGCGCGCCGCCGTCGAAGGCATGCTGTGCGGTCTGGCCGCCGGGCTCGACGCTCTGCGGGAGCAGGGGCTCGACGTCCGCCGCGTCCTGCTGATCGGCGGTGGCGCGCAGTCGGCCGCCGTCCGCGCGGTCGCGCCGATCGTCTTCGGCGTGCCCGTCGTCATCCCCGAAGTCGCCGAGTACGTCGCGGTCGGTGCCGCGCGGCAGGCGGCCTGGGCCCTCGCTTCCAGCACGGAACCTCCCCGCTGGCAGGAACAGCACGGCTACACCCCACTCGAGCCGACCGAAGCGGACCGCGCCGAAGGGCATCGGATCCAGCAACGGCATCTCGAAGCCCGCGAACTCGGGCACGGCATTTCCGCGAAACCGAAAGAGGACTGAACCGATGGCCACGATCACCTACGACAAGGCGACCCGGCGCTACGCGGGCTCCGAGCGGCCCGCCGTGGACGCACTCGACCTCGAGATCGCCGACGGCGAGTTCCTCGTGCTGGTCGGGCCGTCCGGCTGCGGCAAGTCCACCAGCCTGCGGATGCTCGCCGGCCTTGAGGACATCGACGAAGGCGCCGTGTGGATCGGCGACCGCGACGTCACGCAGCTGCCGCCGCGCGCCCGCGACATCGCGATGGTGTTCCAGAACTACGCGCTGTACCCGCATATGACCGTGGGCCAGAACATGGGCTTCGCGCTGAAGATCGCGGGCCGCCCGGCGTCGGAGATCAAGCAGAAGGTGCTCGACGCGGCCAAACTGCTCGACATCGAGCAGTACCTCGACCGCAAGCCGAAGGCGCTCTCCGGTGGTCAGCGCCAGCGTGTCGCGATGGGCCGCGCCATCGTGCGTGAGCCGCAGGTCTTCCTCATGGACGAGCCGCTGTCGAACCTCGACGCGAAGCTGCGTGTCTCCACCCGTACGCAGATCGCCGCATTGCAGCGCCGCCTCGGCGTCACCACCGTGTACGTCACGCACGACCAGGTCGAGGCCATGACGATGGGCGACCGGGTCGCCGTCCTCTCGGACGGTCTCCTGCAGCAGTGCGACACCCCGCGCGCCCTGTACGACAAGCCCGCAAACGCTTTCGTCGCCGGTTTCATCGGCTCGCCCGCGATGAACCTCGTCACCGCGAAGCTCACCGAGGACGGTGCCGAGCTGGGTGGCGCCCGAGTGCCGCTGACCCGTGAGATCCTCGCCAAGGCCGAAGGCGACACGGTCACCCTCGGGTTCCGTCCCGAGTCGCTCGAGGTGACCACCAGCGAAGACGGCACTCTGCCGATCAAGGTCGACCTCGTCGAAGAGCTCGGCTCGGACGCATACGTCTACGGCAAGCTGGCCGAGACCGACGCCGAGGGCTCGAAGTCGAACGTCGTCACCCGTGTGGACCCGCGCACACCGCCGACCATGGGCGACACCCTGCACCTGCGGATCCGTCCCGACGAGCTGCACGTGTTCTCCGCCACCGACGGGGCGCGCCTGTCCTGAGCCGGTTCGTGGGAAACTGGTGGTCGTTATGACCGCCAGTTTCCCGCGTGCCGAGGTCGTCATCGACCTGTCCGCCATCCGGCACAACGTCGCCCTGCTCGCTTCCCGCGCCCCCTCGGCCCAGACGATGGCCGTGGTCAAGGCCGACGGCTACGGGCATGGCGCCCTCGAGGTCGCCCGGGCCGCCGTCGAGGGCGGCGCCACCTGGCTGGGCACCTGCTCCCTCGGCGAGGCGCTCGCGCTGCGCCGGGCAGGGATCGGGGTCCGGCTCTTCAGCTGGCTCGACACCCCCGAAGCCGACTTCGCGCCCGCTGTCGCCGAAGACATCGACGTCGCCGTGAGCTCCCTTGACGAGCTCGCCCGCGTGGCCGACGGCGCGCGCCGGGCACGCGACTTTAGCGGGCTAAACGCGATCTGCCGGGTTCACCTCAAGATCGACACCGGGTTGTCCCGAAACGGCTGCCCACCTGCGGAATGGCCGGCCTTGGTCAAGGCCGCGGCGGCCGCGAAACCGCTCATCGAGGTCGTCGCCATCTGGTCGCACCTCGCCTGCGCCGACGAGCCGGGCCACCCCTCCATTAACGCGCAGGCGAAGCGGTTCGACGAGGCCTACGACATCGCCCGCGCGGCCGGCCTGAACCCGATGCGGCATATCGCGAACTCCGCCGCCGTGCTGACCAGGCCCGACCTGCATTTCGACCTCGTGCGCCCCGGGATCGCGATCTACGGGCTGAACCCGGTGCCCACCGAAGACGATCTCCGCCCGGCGATGACCTTCAAATCGTCGGTCGTGCTCACGAAGCGGATCCCGGCCGGCGAATCCGTCTCGTACGGCCACAGCTGGACGGCCGAGCGCGACACCACCCTCGCCCTGGTCCCGGTCGGTTACGCGGACGGCGTGCCGCGGTCGCTGTCCGGCCGCATGGACGTATGGCTCGCCGGGAAGCGTCGGCCGGTCGTCGGCCGCGTCTGCATGGACCAGCTGATCGTCGACTGCGGAGACGAAGAACCGGCCGTCGGCAGCGAAGTGATCCTCTTCGGCCAAGGCACATCCGGCGAGCCGACCGCGCGGGAATGGGCCGACAAGCTGGGCACGATCGACTACGAGATCGTGACTTCGATGTACCGCCCGCGGGTCCACCGGACGTATCTGGAGGCAGGCTCGTGACACCTTCACGAAGACTGCTGGCCATCGTCGGCGGCGTCGGGGCGGTGGCCACCGGCACCGCCGCCGCGATCGCCGTCGCCGCACAGCAGCGGCGGCAGAGTGAGGATCCGTTCGTGGACGAGCCGTTGGGGGACCTCGCACCGGATCGGACGTCGACAGTGGCGGCGGAGGACGGCACGCCGCTCGCGGTCGAGGAGATCGATCCGGCCGATGGGGGAGAACCGGAGCTGACCGTCGTCGGCGTGCACGGTTTCGCGTTGTCGAAGCGCTGTTGGCACTTTCAGCGGCGAGACCTCGCGTCGCTGAAGCTGCCGCGGGTGCGTCAGATCTACTACGACCATCGCGGGCACGGGCAATCCGGCGCCGCGACCGCCGAGACCAGCACCATCGAGCAGCTGGCGCGCGACCTCGACATGGTCCTGCGCTCGGTCGTGCCGAAGGGGCCCATCGTGCTCATGGGGCACTCGATGGGCGGCATGGTGATCATGGAGCTCGCCGCGGAGCATCCCGAACTGTTCGACGACCGGGTCTGCGGCGTCGCGTTCATCGCGACCGCCGCGGGCGAGGTCGGGGCCCGGGGGCTGCCGCGGTCGCTGCTGTCGAAGTACAACCCGCTCACGCGAGGCGTCGGCGGGCTGGCCGGTTGGCAGCCTGGGTTGGTCGAGTTCGTGCGCGCGGCGGGCGGGCAACTGACTCGGCAAGCCGTGCGCAGGCTGGCTTTCGGCAGCCGGGACGTGTCGCCGCGGCTGGTCGACTTCATGCTGGAAATGCTCGAAGTGACGCCGGTGCGCGGGCTCGTGAACTTCGTCGACACGCTCGGCAGTCACAACCGGTACGCCGCGCTCGCCGGGCTGAAGCACGCGCACGTGCTGGTCGTCGGCGGGGATTCCGACCGGTTCACGCCGATCGCGCACGCCGAGCGGATCGCGGCGGAGCTGCCCGACGCGGAGCTGGTGCGCGTCCGGGGCGCGGGGCACATGGTGCAGCTGGAACAACCCGAACTGGTGAACAGCCACCTGATCGACTTGGTGCAACGATGCACGGGCACCGATGGTGAGACTTCCGAACGGCGGACCTGGTGGTGGCAACGCTGATGAATTTCGCTTTCCCGACTCCCGAGGCGACCATGGATTTCGGGCGTGAGCTCGGGCGTTCGCTGCGCGCGGGCGATCTGGTGCTGCTCGCCGGGCCGCTCGGGGCGGGCAAGACGACGCTGACCCGCGGGATCGCGGACGGTCTCGGTGTCGGTGGGCGGGTCAGCTCGCCGACGTTCGTGCTGGCTCGCGTGCATCCGGCGGGTGCGGCCGGGGTCGCGCTGGTGCACGTCGACGCGTACCGGCTCGGCGGGGATCTCTCGCAGCTGGACGACCTGGACCTCGACACCGAACTGGAGCGGTCGGCCCTGGTCGTCGAGTGGGGCGAGGGAGCGGCCGAGCGCCTGTCGGACGACTACCTCGTCGTACGCCTGGAGCGCCGGGAAGACGATGTCCGCCTGGTCACCCTGGAGCCGCATGGCACCTGGGCCACCCGCACGCCCGACCTGCGTTTAGCGGGCTAATCGCGATCTGGCCGCCCGACGTGCGTTTAGCCCCCTAATCGCGATCTGCGCGGGGCGACCTGCGTTTCGCGGGCTAAACGCGATCCGCGGGGCGCACGACGGAACGCGCGATTCCCAGGTCCACCAGGTCCTGGGGGCGTAGCCGCAGCCGGTCGGCGAGAGCGGGGATTTCGTCGGCGGGCAGCTTGAGGATCGCCGCGGCCGCCTCGGGCGACGTCACCGAGAAGTACGCGTCGGGCGCCACCCAGGTCGACCCCGGCGCCGCGAACGCGAGCGCGCCCCCGGAACCGCCTTCCCCGATCACCAGCGTGGTGATCGGCACGGCCGCGCTCGCGACCGCCTCGAACAACTCCGCGATCGCCGCGCCCGCACCGGCCCGCTCGGCTGCCTCGTCGTTCGCCGCTCCGGGAGTGTCGACGAGGGTGAGTACCGGGATCCCGAGCCTCGACGCGAGCCACACCAGACGCGCCGCGGTCCGGAACCCCGCGGGCAGCGTCGCCGTTCCGCCCTGCGCCGCGTACGCGATCGCCCGGCCGCTTCGCCACCCGAAGCCGCACGAGACTCCGGAGTCGACTCCGCCGCACCTGTCGCCCGAGACCTCCTCACGCCAGTCGAAGTACGCGTCGAGATACTCCGCAGCCCTCGGTCGCTCAGCGGAGCGCGCCGCTTGGACCGCATCCCAACCGTTTTCAGGTAGGTCCGTGGACCCAAGCGCTCCAGGCGGTTCGGCGGCTTCTGTCGTCGGCGAAGTCAGTAAGCGCAGCCACCGTTCCAGCGTCGAAGGAAGTTCGGCCGGCGTCACGATCTGATCCACCTGGCCCCAGGCGAGCTTCGCCTCGGCCGTGTACGCCTCCGCGGACGCGCCGGCGGGCCGCACGCGAGAACCGGCGAAGCCGACCTGCGCCCCAGGAAGAGCGAGGACGACGTCGGCGCTCGCACCGAGCGTCGCCCATCCGCCACCCGTGGTCGGATCGCGCAACACCGAGATCTGCGGCACCGACCGGGCCCCGGCCGCCGCCCGCGCGATGCGCTGCAACTGCGAGAGCGCCAGCATCCCGTGCTGCATGCGGCTGCCGCCGGTCGCGATCAGCGACACCACCGGCAACCGGGACTCCACGGCCCGCGCGAACGCCGCCTCGACGCGATCACCGGTCCGCCTGCCGATCGAACCGCCCAGGAAGCCGAACTCGAAAGCGATCACCACCGCCTCGACGTCACCGATCTTGGCGGTCCCGCAGAGCACGGACTCGCTCTCGCCGGTCCGCTCCTCGGCGGTTTCGCGCGCCGAGCGATAGCCCGGCCAGCCGATCGGCCCGTCGTCCGGCTCCTCGGAACGCGGAACGTCCAGGTCCTCGAAACCGGTGGTGATCTCCTTGATGACAGCCCGCGCCGAGGGCCTGCTCACCCGAGCGCCCGCTTCATGACCTTGCCCATGTCGTTGCGCGGTAACGCTTCCAGATAGCGGACCACCCGCGGTCGTTTGTGCGGCGACAACAGGCGTGAGACATGGTCGGCGAGTTCCGACTCCGTCGGGCGTTCTCCCTCGGGCACCACCCAGGCCACGATGCGCTCGCCGAGGTCGTCGTCGGGCTCGCCGGTCACCGCGACCTCCGCGACACCGGGATGCTCCATGAGCGCGTTCTCGATCTCGCCCGCGCCGATCTTGTAGCCGCCGCTCTTGATCAGATCCGTCGCCTTCCGGCCGACGATCTTCACGTAGCCGGCCGCGTCGCGGGTCGCCATGTCGCCGGTCCGGAACCAGCCGTCGTCGAAGGCGGCTTCGGTGGCGTCGGGGCGGTTGAGGTACTCGGTGAACAGGTTCGGCCCGCGGACCTGGATCTCGCCGACGGTCTCGACCTCCTCGACAGGCACGCCCGATTCGTCGACGAGGCGTACCTCGACGCCGCGCAGCGGGACACCGACGGTCCCGGGAACGTGCTCGCCGTCGGCGCGGATGCTGGTGTTCATGAGGGTCTCGGTCATCCCGTAGCGCTCGATGACGCGCCTGCCGGTCGCCGCGGTGATGCGCTGATGGTCGTGGACGGGCAACGCGGCCGATCCGGAGACGAGCAGTCGGGCGCTGCTCAGCGCCTCGGCGAGCGACGGGTCTTCGCCGACTTCGCCCGCGATGCGGTGGTACATCGTCGGGACGCCGAACATCATCGTCGCGCCGGTGGCGAGTTCGCGTGCGACGCCTTCGGTGGAGAAGCGACCGAGATGCCGGACCGAGCCGCCGCGCCGGAGCGGCCCGAGGATGCCGAGGATCAGGCCGTGCACGTGGAACAGCGGGAGACCGTGGACGAGGACGTCGTCGGCGGTCCATTCCCAGGCGTCTTCGAGCGCGTCGAGGGTGGTCGCGATCGCGCGCCGGGGGAGGACGACACCCTTGGGCGGGCCGGTGGTGCCGGAGGTGTAGACGATCAGCGCGGGGGCTTCGGCGCCTGGCTCCGAGAGTAGGTCGACCGGTGCGCCTTCGAGAACGATGTCGCGTCGCGGCAGGCCGTCGAGACCGGCGGGCAGGTCGGCGCCCGGTTCGGAGAGGACGAGGACGGGCTCGCTGTCGGCGAGGATGTGCGCGAGCTCGCGCTCGCCGATCTTCGGGTTGAGCGGGATGGCGGGTACGCCCGCGAGCAGGGCGGCGATCACGGCGACGCTGGTATGGACCGAGGGCGTCGCCCAGACGGCGACGCGGCCACTCGGCAGGTCGCGGGCGAGGGTGCCGGCGATGGCCGCGACGTCGGCGTAGGTGAGGGAGGTGTCGCCGAAGCGGAGCGCCTCCTTGCCGGAGCCGCTCGCCAGCGTGGGGAACAACCGATCGGGCACCGTGTGACCTCCTGCTCGACTCCGCCGGCCGGGGCGCTTGGAGCCAAGGAACCCCGCTTTCGGAACCGTACCCGCGCCAGCCGCCCGTGCCCTGCGACCTGCTTCACACCCCTCCGCCGACCTGCGTTTAGCCCC
>NZ_LQMT02000025.1:31773-35584 GCF_001620365.2 Amycolatopsis keratiniphila subsp. keratiniphila | reverse complement strand
GGCTAAACGCGATCCGGCGCCAGCGGAGCGGCCGCGCCACCCGATCGCATTTAGCCCGCTAAACGCGCTCCGGGCCGCTGGTCGTAGGCTGGGTAACCGTGCTGGTACTGGCCATCGACACCTCGACCCCGGCGGTCACCGCGGGCCTCGTCGCCCTGGACGGCGACGCCCTCGAGTCGCGCGGCGACCGCGTCACGGTCGACCCGCGCGCCCACGGCGAGCTGATCACGCCGCACGCCCTCGAAGCCGTCAAGGCCGCGGGCGTCACGCTTCGCGACCTCGACGCCATCGTCTGCGGCGTCGGCCCCGGCCCCTTCACCGGCCTTCGCGCCGGCATGGCCACCGCCGCGTCGCTCGCCCACGCCCTCGGCATCCCCGCGTACCCGGTGTGCAGTCTCGACGCCATCGCCGCCGACGTCGCCCCCGGCGAAGCGCCCTTCCTCGTCCTCACCGACGCGAGGCGCCGCGAGGTCTACTGGGCCGCGTACGCCGCCGACGGCGCCCGCACCGACGGCCCGAACGTCGAGCGGCCCGGAGACCTCAAGACCACCATCAAGGTCGCGGCGGGTGACGGCGCCCTCCTCTACGCGGACGCCCTCGGTGTCCAGCCGATCGAGCCACGCTTCCCATCACCCATCGGACTGGTGAAGGCCGCCCGCAAGGACTTCGGCGAAGAGCCCGCCCCGCTCACCCCGCTCTACCTCCGCCGCCCCGACGCCGTCGAACCGGCCGCGCGCAAGAAGGTGACCACCTCGTGAGGCTGGAACCCTTACGCCGCAAGGACATCCCGCGCTGTGTCGAGATAGAGAAGATCCTCTTCCCCGGCGATTCGCCTTGGACCGCCTACGCCTTCCATGCGGAACTCGACGGCGGCGGCTACTACCTGGTCGCCCGTCCGGATGAGACCGACGAGGTCATCGGTTACGCCGGTCTCGCCGTCGTCGGCCGCCGCGGCGACTACGAGGCGAGCATCCACACGATCGGCGTCGACCCCGGTCACCAGCGCAAAGGCATCGGCACCGTCCTGCTGAAAGCGCTCCTCGACCGCGCGGACGAGCTCGCCGCGCCCGTCTTCCTCGAAGTCCGCACCGACAACGACGCGGCGATCACTCTCTACGAGCGGCACGGTTTCGAACGCGTCGGCCTCCGGAAGCGCTACTACCAGCCTTCCGGCGCCGACGCCTACACGATGGCCCGCCCGCGGGCCCAGGTCCGAGACGAGGTGGCGGGCTGATGCCGCGCATCATCATGGGCATCGAGAGTTCGTGCGACGAGACCGGTGTCGGCCTCGTCCGCCTGCACGACGACGACACGGTCGAGCTGCTCGCCGACGAGGTCGCCTCCAGTGTCGACCAGCACGCCCGCTTCGGCGGTGTCGTGCCCGAGGTCGCCAGCCGCGCGCACCTGGAGGCGATGGTCCCGACGGTCGAACGAGCCTTCGACAAGGCCGGGCTGAAACTGTCCGATGTGGACGCCATCGCGGTCACCGCCGGACCCGGTCTCGCCGGTGCGCTGCTCGTCGGCGTCGCCGCCGCCAAGGCTTACGCCGCCGCGCTCGGCATCCCGCTCTACGGCGTCAACCACCTCGCCGGGCACATCGCCGTCGACACGCTCCAGCACGGCCCGTTGCCCGAGCGTTGCCTCGCCCTGCTCGTCTCGGGTGGGCACACGCAATTGCTGCTGGTGGACGACATCGCGTCCGAGATCACCGAGCTCGGGTCCACTGTGGACGACGCCGCGGGCGAGGCCTACGACAAGGTCGCTCGCGTCCTCGGCCTGCCGTACCCGGGCGGCCCGCCCATCGACAAGGCCGCCAAGAACGGCGACGGCGCGGCCATCGCGTTCCCCCGGGGGATGACCGGTCCGCGCGACGCCAAGTTCGACTTTTCCTTCTCCGGCTTGAAAACCGCCGTCGCCCGCTGGGTCGAGAGCGCGGAGCGCCGCGGCGAGGACATCCCTGTCGACGACGTCGCCGCGTCGTTCCAGGAGGCCGTCGCCGACGTGCTCACCATGAAGGCGATCCGTGCGGCCAAGGAACACGGCGTGGACACGCTGGTGATCTCCGGTGGCGTGGCGGCGAATTCACGACTGTCCGAACTCGCCGCCGAACGCTGCGCCGAAGCCGGGATCACCCTGCGTGTCCCGCGGCCGCGCCTGTGCACGGACAACGGCGCGATGATCGCCGCGCTCGGCGCGCACGTGGTCGCCGCCAGACGGCCACAGGCCTCGCTCGACTTCTCCGCCAATCCGGCCCTGCCGGTGCAGATCGTCTCGATCTAGCGGGATTCGGCGGCGGTCCGCGGTGCCGGGGCGAGGTTGAGCAGTTCCTCCAGCGCCGCCACCGACAAGGCGGCGGCATTGCCGTTTCCGTAAGGGTTTCCGGCGTGTGTCGGATGCAGATCGCCACGCAGGATCTTCGCCGCGGTGTCGGCGATGAGACCGGTGTCCGTCCCGACCAGCCAGGCGCAGCCTGCTTCGATCGCTTCACGTCGTTCGGTGACATCGCGGAGCACCAAGACGGGCGTGCCGAAGGTCGGTGCTTCCTCTTGGATGCCACCGGAATCGGTCAGGACGAGTTCGGCGAGCCGCAGCGCACGGACGAGATCGGGATACTCGAGCGGTTCGGTGATCGTCACCCGCGGCGTCCCGCCGAGCGCGGCCGTCACCTGGTCCCGCACGGCCGGATTGGGATGCACCGGGAACAGCACCTGGACGTCGCTGTGTTCCGCGACGATCAGTTCGATGGCCGCGAGCGTGCGGCTCAGCGGCTCGCCCCAGGATTCGCGCCGGTGTGACGTCACGAGGACGAGCCGCTCACCCGCCTCGGCGATTTCCATCTCCAGCAGGGCGAGCGCGGTGTCCCGCGCGGGGAGATCACGTTCGGCGATCGCGATCACCGCATCGACGACGGTGTTGCCCGTGACGGCGATCCGTTGGCGCGGAACACCTTCCGTGCGCAGCGCGGCCGCGGCGCCGGGCGTCGGCGCGAGGTGCAGGGCGGCGATACGCGAGATCATCTGCCGCGTCCCCTCTTCGGGGAACGGCGCGGCGAGGTCGTGGGTGCGCAGTCCCGCCTCCAGGTGCACGACCGGGATGCCCTGCCAGAACGCGGCGAGCGCACCGGCGAGTCCCGTCGTCGTGTCGCCCTGGACGACGACCGCGGCCGGTGCGACCCGGCGCAGCACCTCGTCGAGCGCGGGAAGCAGGCCGGAGACCAGCTCCGCCTGGGTGCCCGTGGCCCTTGGCGGAGTGTCGAGCCAGGCGTCGACAGGCAGACCGAACGGGATCAGCGCCTGTTCGACCATGCCCGGATGTTGTCCACTGTGGACGACGAAGGGCCGCAGGTGCGGGTGGTCCGCCAGTGCCAGCGCCAGCGGCGCGAGCTTGACCGCCTCCGGGCGCGTCCCGGCCAGCAACATCACATCCACGCGTTCGCGCTCCTCATCCACGATTTCCAGTGTCCCGCACAACGCGGGTGACGGCCGCCGGCGTGCGAGGGGCCCACGCCGGCGGCCGTTCCGTCCAGGGGAGCGTCAGCTCCCCATCTCGCCGAGCCGTTTCGTGCGGCGGTAGCCCGCGATGACCGCGATGGTTCCGAGAACCAGCAGGATCACGCCGACGGCCAGCCACCAGCCGACATCGGCCCCGGTGGCGGCGAGGGCGCCCACCCCGCCACCGGCGACGCCGACTCCGGCGCCAGGCAACTTGTACATTTCGACCTCACTTCACCCTGGTCAGGCGGTGGTCGCCGGACGCCGGTTGCGGACCACGCGGATGCCGACCGGGATGGCGACGGCACCGAGCAGGCCGA
>NZ_LQMT02000025.1:23833-31643 GCF_001620365.2 Amycolatopsis keratiniphila subsp. keratiniphila | reverse complement strand
GATGATCGTCGCGACGTTGACGGTGCCGAGGCCGACCTTGATCTGCGTGTTCGGGGCGGGCGTCGCGTCGACCGCGCCCGCGCTGCCCAGGTTCGCGCCGACCAGGTTCGTCGCGCCCTGCACACCCTTCTGGGTCGCGGTGCAGGTGGCTTCGACGACCTTGATGCCGACGTCGCCGAGGGCGCCCTTCAGCAGCGGCAAGCCGACATCGGCGGTGCTGGCCTTGGCCGTCACGGCACCGGAGTTGTCGTCGCGCTTGGCCTCGGTGTTGATCGCGCCCGCGGTCAGCACACCGGTGAGGTTGGCCTTCGCGAGGCTGTTGGTGGTCGGCCCGGAGGTCTTCGCCTCGGCGAGCGGCCCGGCCTTCACCGCGTCGAGGCCGAGGAGCTTCACATCGACCTTGACGCCATACGCGGAGCCGTCACCGGGGGCCGCCGAGGCGGGCACCGCACCGGCGAGAGCCACGCTCGCCACCACAGCGGCGAGTACTCCGCCTCGTCGCAAGAGGTGCGTGTTCTTCAACTGGTCCTCCGAATTGATTCGTGGGGGTTTCTCTAGTCTGCGGTCGGCACGAGGGCACAACCGTTGCGGACGAATCCTCAGCTGGCCTGACTCGGCTCGCGGATCGTCTATCGCCGAGTGTTTCTTAAATTGAACGAAAAACTGCGAGGATCACCGGATCGGGTGGTCCTCGGAGAAATTGCCGCAGGTCGCCGAAGCTGTCACTCTTTCGGCCTAGTCAGTTTCTCCACGATCGTGCCGAAAGGGCCCATGATCACGTTGGAAATGCGAACCCCGGTCGAAAGGGCCGGTTCTCGCTGACTTACTCTCGTCGGCGAGTTCCTGTCCGCTGCGCCGGATCCCCGTCGTCTGCTGCGTCTTTCCTGAGAGGGTCACCGTGGCCGTTGCGAGCGCTCCTTTGCCGAGTTCCAGCCGGTTTCCGCTGCGTATGGCGGTGCTGGCGGTGCTCGCCGTCGCGGTCGGCCTGGTGCTGGCCGAACGTCTGTACCGGGTTTTCGAAGTCCAGCTCTCCGGTCTGATACTGAGGGTCATCACCACATCGGGTGTCTTCGTCGCCGGTGAACGCGAGACTGTCTACTTTGGGTTGTCGGGCGATACTCCACTCGGGTTAAGAATGACTCCGGAATGCTCGTCGGCATTCATGTTGCTGCCACTGCTGCTGGTGACCGCCGTCATGTTGTATTTCCGTCCGAAAAATGCGAAGCGGCTCTTCGCCTCGTTGCTCATTTCCGCGATCGTCGTCATTCTTGTCAATCAGATGAGGGTTTTGGCCATCGTCGGCCTCGTGAACGTGATGGGTATCGACGAGGGTTATTACTGGGGTCACACCCTGCTCGGCTCGATGGTCAGCGTCCTCGGCGGCGCGGTCGCCCTCGTCCTGTTCGTCTGGCTGAGCACCCGCAAGCCCCGCGCCGACCGCGGGACCGCCTGATGGGCGGCGGCTCGATCAAGATCCTTCTCGCGATCACGCAGGCCTTCGCGCTCACCATGAGCGTGGCGTTCATCGTGTACGTCGTCGTGATCGTCGTGCCGTACCTGCGGCGCAAACCCGCACCCGTCGGCGACGCCGGCGACTTCACCTGGCACTTCTTCGTGCCGTGCCGGGACGAACAGACCGTCATCCGGGAAACCGTGCGGTACCTGCGTTCGACGTTCCGGCAGGCGCACGTGTGGGTCGTCGACGACGACTCCGAGGACCGCACGGCCCGCGTGGTCCGGTCGATCTGGCGGCGCAACGGTGGCTACGACCCGTACCTTCACCTTGTTCCGCGCCGCCGTCCGGAAGCGAGGACGGGCAAGGGCGACGCGCTCAACGCGGCCTATCAGGCGCTCAACGACTGGATGGGCCCGGACGCGAGCCGTGACGACGTGGTCGTCGTGGTCGTCGACGCGGACGGACGGCCGGCGGAGAACTGCCTCGAGGTGTGCGCCGCGGACCATCTCTTCGGCGACGAGACGATCGGCGCCGTGCAACTCGACGTCTGGATGGGCAACGCGGGCACCCGGCCGCCGGGAAAGAACTGGTTCTCCCGCGCTTTCGGGTTGAAGCTGGCCCAGATGCAGGATCTCGAGTTCCGCACGGCCATCGCGGCCATCCAGACCTCGCGCGGGTTCACCGGCACGATCTCCATGGGCGGCAACGGCCAGTTCACGCGACTGTCCGCATTGGACTCGATCGCCGGGCCGGACGAGCAGCCGTGGCGCGGTTCGCTGCTGGAGGACTTCGAACTCGGCGTGCACCTGCTGACCGCGGGCTGGCGGACCGGCTACACGCCGGATTCCCATGTGAAACAGGAAGGCCTGTACAGCCTGCGGCGATTCCTGGTGCAGCGCACGCGCTGGGGTCAGGGCACGATGCAGTGTTCGCGGTATCTCCGGCGGATCTGGGATTCGCCGCACGTGAGCACGCTGGGCGCGGCGGAGATGATGTACTACCTCGCGCAGCCGTGGATGCAGCTGCTCGGCTCGCTGCTGTACCCGATCCCGTTCATCCTGCTGCTCTTCAGCACCGCCGGGGATCCGGCGCAGGTGTGGACCTGGTTCGCCGACGACGGCGCGTGGATCCTGTTCGCGATCTACGGCTCGTTCGGGCTGCTGCCGTTCATCGTGTGGGGTCCGATCTACCAGTTCAAATGCCTGAAGAGCCGCAATGTCCTACGTGGACTCGGGATGGGCTTCGCCTACGCGCTGTACATCTACACGTTCTACATCACGTCGTGGCGGGCGCTGTTCCGGCTGGTGCGCGGGCGTAACGGCTGGTCGAAGACGCGGCGGAACACCGAACACGCCCCCGGGGTCAAGGTCGCGCTGGACTCCTGACCCCGGAGGACGGTCTCAGAGCGCGGGCAGGATCCGGACGTCGTCCGCCTTCACGAAGGCGATGCGGTGTCCGAACTGGATCTGCACGTACTTCGTCTTGCCCTTGACGACCACGTGGTTCGCCGGGTCGAACGTCGTCGCCGAGTAGTACTCGGAACCGAGGACGTTGCCGAGCGAGTACCGCTGCCCGGCCGAGAACGTGTACGGCAGCGGGATCACCTGCTGCACCGGCACGTTCGCCGGGTAAGCCTCCGCCTCGGGATACGCGCGACCGAACACCGGCACGGTCGCCAGCCCGCGCTTCGGCGTGACGACCAGACCGAACGCCGGGCTCGTCGTGCGCTGGTCG
The DNA here is from genome assembly GCF_001620365.2 of Amycolatopsis keratiniphila subsp. keratiniphila. Classification (GTDB taxonomy): domain Bacteria; phylum Actinomycetota; class Actinomycetes; order Mycobacteriales; family Pseudonocardiaceae; genus Amycolatopsis; species Amycolatopsis keratiniphila. Next base: position 28,453 of record NZ_LQMT02000025.1, on the reverse strand, counting down.
CGGAACCAGCCCTTCTGGCCGAGGTACCAGATCGCCGTCCAGCCGTCACGCCGCTCGGCGACCACGTAGCGCTGGCCGGTCTCCGCCCGGCTGCCGATGTCGGAAACGGCCATCGTGCTCGCCGAACCGTCCGGGCGCAGGCCGATGTCCTTGAGCAGCGGTGCCGTGTCGTTCGGCTCGCTGCGCAGCACGATCGAACCGGAACCCCTTGCCGGACAAGGCTTCCCGGCGGTCTCACAGCCGGTGAAGGCGGGCTGGTTCGTGGCGAAGTCGGGCGTGATGGTCACCAGCGGCGAGCCGGGGCGGCCGAACCCGGACAGCGGCGCGCCCATCAGCTCGAAGTAGTGCGCCCAGTCCCAGTACGGGCCCGGATCCCAGTGCATGCCCTTGATGGTCGAGGGGATGGTGCCGGGGACGTTGTCGTGGCCGAGGATGTGCGCGCGGTCGAGCGGGATGTCGTACTTCCGCGCGAGGTAGCCGACGAGCTTCGCGGAGGTGCGGTACATCGCCTCCGTGTACCAAGTGCCCTTCGCGGCGAAGCCCTCGTGCTCGATGCCGACGGACTTCGCGTTGACGTACCAGTTGCCCGCGTGCCAGGCGACGTCCTTCGTCGGCACGTGCTGCGCGATCTGGCCGTCGGAGGAGCGGATCGTGTAGTGCCAGCTCACGTACGTCGGGTCGGTGACAAGGTCCATCGCCGTGTCCCAGTAGCCCTCGGTGTCGTGGATGATGATGTATTCGACCTTCTGGCTCTTCGGCCGGTCCGCCTTGTCGTGGTTGCCGTAGTCGTTGTCCGGCAGCTCCTGGTACGGCGCCGGCACCGAAAGACACGAGACCTTCTTCGGGCACTCCGTCTTCGGGGTTTCCGCCTGGGTGCGCGCCGGGCTCACCGGCGACGCGGCGAGGGTGACGTTCTGACCGTCGTCGGTCCTGCGGCTGACGCCCTTGGAGATCGTGTCGAACACTTCGTCGGCGAAGGACTGCGCCCCCTCCGCGTCCTTCGCGCCGCTGTAGCGCGCGACAGCGGCCCTCCAATCGCCGGTTTCGCGCTGGTACTTCGCCAGGAGGGCGGCGCCACCGCGGATGTTCTGCGTGGTGTTCGTGCGCAGCGTCGCGACGTCCTGGCCGATCAGCGTGGCCGCCTCGTCGATGGTCTGCAGGCCGGGCGGAGGAGGCTTCGGCGCCGGCGTCACCGGGAGTTTCGCCTTGCGGGCGTCGTCCCCGCGCGGATCCTCCTCGCCTTCGTCGTGATGCGTGCCCGTGCCCGCTTCACGCAGGTCGGTCAGGTGCATCGGGCCGTAGCCGGCGGACGTGCTCGGGGTGCCGGCGTTGAAATCCCAGCGCGACTCCAGGAAGGAGACGCCGAGCAGGACGTTCTCGGGGACACCGAACTCCTGCGCGGCGGCCGCGAAGTCCCGTTGACGCTGTTGATCCGCCGGAGCGGCTTCCGCGGGGACGGCGGCGAGGAGTCCGGCGGTGAGGCTGAGGATCGCGAGCCCGGCGGTCCGTCTGGACCGGTGCCGGGGCGGCTCGAGGGTTACGGGACGGAAGGGACGCGGCATGGGCGTATACCCCCAGTGACTAGGTCTGCTGAACAGGACCGACCCCAATGGTCGGAACCTAACCAGAAACCGGCTTGGTCCGTAAGGCCCCTCCGGATCGCGTTTAGGGGGCTAAACGCAGGTCGGTGGCAAGGTGGGAGGCATGGAGCTGCTTCGGGAGAAGGACCACGTCTTCCTCGACTTCGACGGCCCGGTGTGCGACGTGTTCGCCCGGCTTCCGGCGAGCGACGTGGCGGACAGGCTGAAACGCCTTGTCGAGCCCGAGGTGATCACCTCGGCCGATCCGTTCGACGTGCTCCGGTTCGCGGCCTCGTGCGGTCCGAACGCCGCGAACGTCGTCGAGCGGCAGCTCAGCCGTTTCGAGGGGGAGGCGGTCGCGCAGGTCCCGCCGTCGCCCGGTGTCGCGGACGTGCTGCGTGACTGGCGTGCGCAGGGGTTCACGGTGACGATCGTCAGCAACAACTCCGTCGACGCGGTCAGGGCGTTCCTGGGGTTGCACGACCTCGCCGAGCTCGTGCGCGGGATCAGCGCGCGGACGACGAGCGACCCGGCGCGGCTGAAGCCCGATCCCGCGCTCCTCGACGCCGCGGTGAAGGCGCTCGGCACGTCGCCGGGACGGTGCGTCATGGTCGGCGACTCGGCCGCGGACATCCTGGCCGCTCGCGCCGCCGGTGTCGCTTCGATCGCACTGGCGAAGACGCCCGCCAAGCGCAAAGCCCTCGCGGCCCTCGACCCCGATGCCCTGGTGACCGACCTCGCCGACCTGCGTTTAGCGGGCTAAACGCGATCCGCGACGAGGCCCAGGAAGAACACCAGGCCGACATGGTTGTTGGCCAGGAACGCCCGGAAGTAGCCCGCACGCTCCCGGCGCGCGGTCAGCCTGCCCTGGTGGACGAACAGCGCGCCCGCGACCACGACGGCGACGTGGAACTCCCAGCCGAGCGAGCCCACCAGGCCGACCAGGACCATGAGCACGAGCATCGCGCTCTGCAGCACGCCGATCGCCAGGCGGTCGTGGCGGCCGAACAGGATCGCCGTGGACTTGACGCCGATCCTCAGATCGTCGTCCCGGTCGACGGCGGCGTACTGCGTGTCGTACGCGACCACCCACAGGAGATCGGCGAGGAACAGCAGCCAGCACACCGGCGGGAGCGACGCGCCCGACGCGGCGAACGCCATCGGGATCCCCCAGCCGAACGCGGCGCCCAGCACCACCTGCGGCAGATGCGTGTAGCGCTTCGCGAAGGGATACCCGCAAGCCAGCGGCAGCCCCACCACCGAGAGCAGGACGGCCGAGATGTCGAGCGTCGTGACGACCAGGAAGGAAAGCAGCACCAAGACGCCGAACAGACATAGCGCCTCCTTGCCCGTCGCCGCGCCGCTGGGCAGCGGACGGTCCGTGGTGCGTTTCACGTGCCCGTCGAACCCTCGATCCGCGTAGTCGTTCATCACACAACCCGCCGCGCGCATCAGCCACACCCCGGCGACGAAGACGGCGACGATCCACGGCGACGGCGGACCCGCGATCCAGAGCGCCCACAACGTCGGCCACAGGAGCAGCAGGGCGCCGATCGGCTTGTCCGCCCGCATCAGGCGCAGGTACACCGGCAGTTTCGTCCGAGCGGCGAGCAGTGACACCGGCCGACGCTAGGGCCAGGGCGGCCCGCGCGGCGCGAACTCGGCCCTCGGAGGCAAGGCGCGGTGACCGGACGGGCACGCCGTCGGTCGTCTGTGCGCGAAAACGGCCGGTCAGGCGCTCGGGGGCGAGGTGAGCGGACCCTCCTTGCGAAGCTGGCACTCACATGGCTAGAGTGCTAATTGCACGGCCCGAACACGCCCCGGCACCCGCGACGGCGGGGGTGGTAGGAGCCGTAACTAATCCTGCCAACGCTTTCGACGACCGTGGAGGTCAACCCGGTGAGCGTGAACATCAAGCCGCTCGAGGACAAGATCGTTGTCCAGACGAGTGAGGCCGAGGAGACGACCGCTTCCGGCCTCGTCATCCCCGACACCGCCAAGGAGAAGCCCCAGGAGGGCAAGGTTCTGGCCGTGGGCCCGGGCCGCATCGACGACAAGGGCAACCGCGTCCCGCTCGACGTTTCCGTCGGCGACGTCGTCATCTACTCCAAGTACGGCGGCACCGAAGTGAAGTACAACGGTGAGGACTACTTGATCCTTTCCGCTCGCGACGTGCTGGCCGTCATCAACTGACGTCCGCTCTCAGCGCATGACGCCCCGGGCCCCGCATTGCCGGGGAACGGGGCGTTCGTGTTTTCCGAGCTTTAGAACTGGAAGGTAAGCGGAACAGGCCATGCCCAAGCAGATCAGTTTCGACGAGGACGCTCGTCGCGCGCTCGAGCGCGGGGTGAACAAGCTCGCCGACGCGGTCAAGGTCACCCTCGGCCCGCGCGGTCGCCACGTCGTGCTCGACAAGAAGTTCGGTGGCCCGACCATCACCCTCGACGGCGTCACCGTCGCTCGTGAGATCGAGCTCGACGACCCGTTCGAGAACCTCGGCGCCCAGCTCGCCAAGAGCGTCGCCACCAAGACCAACGACGTCGCCGGTGACGGCACCACGACCGCGACCGTGCTCGCGCAGTCGCTGGTGAAGGTCGGCCTGCGCAACGTCGCCGCCGGTGCCAACCCGACCTCGGTCGGCCGTGGCATCGAGGCCGCCGCGGAGAAGGTCATCGCGGTGCTCAAGGAGAAGGCGACCCCGGTCAAGGGTCGCGACAACATCGCCCAGGTCGGCACCGTCACCTCGCGTGACGCGGCCATCGGCGCCCTGCTCGGCGAGGCCGTCGAGCGGGTCGGCGAAGACGGCGTCATCACGATCGAGGAGTCGTCCACGCTGGCGACCGAGCTCGTGATCACCGAGGGTGTCCAGTTCGACAAGGGCTTCCTGTCGGCGCACTTCGCGACCAACCCGGAGGAGCAGAAGGCGATCCTCGAGGACGCCTACATCCTGCTCGTCCGCGAGAAGATCTCGGCGCTGGCCGACCTGCTCCCGGTGCTGGAGAAGGTCGTCGAGGCCAAGAAGCCGCTGCTGATCATCGCC
>NZ_LQMT02000025.1:22905-23770 GCF_001620365.2 Amycolatopsis keratiniphila subsp. keratiniphila | reverse complement strand
TTCGGTGACCGCCGCAAGGCGTTCCTGGACGACCTCGCGGTCGTCACCGGCGGCGAGGTCATCTCGGCCGAGATCGGGCACAAGCTGTCCGAGACCACGCTGGCCCAGCTGGGCAACGCCCGCCGGATCGTCGTCACCAAGGACGACACCACGCTCGTCGACGGTGCCGGCACCAAGGACGACATCGCGGCGCGCGTCGCGCAGATCCGCAAGGAGATCGAGAACACCGACTCCGACTGGGACCGCGAGAAGCTGCAGGAGCGGCTGGCGAAGCTCGGCGGCGGTGTCGCGGTGATCAAGGTCGGCGCGGCCACCGAGACCGAGCTGAACGAGCGCAAGCACCGCATCGAGGACGCCGTGGCTTCGACCAAGGCGGCCGTCGAAGAGGGCATCCTGCCCGGTGGTGGCTCGGCGCTCGTGCACGCGGTCAAGGCGCTCGACGGTGGCCTCGGTCTCGAGGGCGACGAAGCGACCGGTGTGCGCATCGTCCGCGACGCGCTGACCGCCCCGCTGTTCTGGATCGCGACCAACGCGGGCCACGAGGGTGCGGTCATCGTGAACAAGGTCCAGGAGCAGAGCTGGGGGCACGGCTTCAACGCCGCCACCGGTGAGCTCACCGACCTGCTGGCCGCCGGCATCGTCGACCCGGTCAAGGTGACCCGGTCCGCGGTGGCGAACGCCGCTTCCATCGCCCGGCTCGTGCTCACGACGGAGAGCTCCATCGTCGAGAAGCCGGTCGAGGAGGAGCCCGCCGCGGCCGGTCACGGCCACGCGCACTAGTTCCACCCCTGAAGCGGGGCGGTACTCCAGCCGGAGTGCCGCCCCGTTTTGCTGCCCCGCCCTTCCCCGGCCCGGATCGCGTTTA
>NZ_LQMT02000025.1:0-22823 GCF_001620365.2 Amycolatopsis keratiniphila subsp. keratiniphila | reverse complement strand
CGGGCTAAACGCGATCCGGTGCCCGGACATGCGGAAGGGCGGCACCCCACCCGGATGCCGCCCTTCCGCGTTGCCGACTCGGCCGGATCAGCCGTTCGACATGCTCAATGTGCGCTTGTCCGCCTTGATGATGTGCTCGCGTTCCGATTCCGACAGCCCGCCCCAGATCCCGTACGGCTCGTGCACGGCGAGTGCGTGGTTCCGGCACATCGCCAGTACCGGGCAGGCCAGGCACACGGCTTTGGCCCGCGCCTCGCGACGGGCTCTGGCCGGCCCGCGCTCGCCGTCAGGGTGAAAGAAGGACGCGCTGTCCATGCCTCGGCACGACCCTTCGAGCTGCCAGTCCCATACATCCGCGTTGGGCCCCGGGAGCCTGCGTGTGTCCGCCATCCTGACCGCCTCCGTCATCCGGTCGAAGCGTTTACCTGCTCTGCTGCGCTGCGGATACTCCATTCGGTGCAACGGCGGTAACGTTAGAAGCGCGCCAATACTTGTTCAAGAGATTCAAGACGATTCAGCCGTTAGGCATCCCCCGGATGTGTGAGCCGTACTTTCCGCTCCGGTTGCCCCTGCTCCGGCCTGCCTGGATATTGGGTCGAGTGGGATCTCGGACCAGCAGTGAAGAACCCACCCTGCCGGTGGCCTCCGTCGCTCGCCGGCTCGGGGTCGCACCGTCCACCCTGCGCACCTGGGACCGCAGATACGGCGTAGGGCCGAGTCGCCACACCAACGGCCGCCACCGCCGCTACGGCAGCTCCGACATCGGCCGTCTCGAACTGATGCAACGAGCCCTTCTTCGCGGCGCCTCGACGGCCGAAGCTGCGAAGTACGCGCTCGAGCAAATGCCCAGGACGGCGACAGAGCCTCCGGAGACCGCCGTCGTCCAAGTGGCGGAGCAGGCCGCCGCACCGGCCGCGGAGGACCACGACGTCCCGTCCCGCCTCGCCAGGCGCTTGAGCACGGCCGCGCTCGCGATGGATTTCGGCGCGGTGCAGCGCATGCTCGCCGACACGATCCGCGAACTCGGCGTCCTGCCTGCCTGGACCGGCGTCGTGTCGCCGGTGCTGACCGCGCTCGGCGCGCGCTGGCGCGGCGTGAGCGCCGGAGCGGAGGTCGAGTACCTGCTCGCCGAATGCGTGTACGCCGCCCTCGTCCGCGCGACGCCGGTGCTCCGCGAACCGCGTAACCAACGCCCCGTCCTGCTGACCTGCGTGCCGGACGAGCGCGACAACATGCCGATGTACGCGCTCGCCGCGGCGCTGGCGGGACGCCGGATCGGCGCCCAGCTGTTCGGAGCGTCCCTGCCCGCCGAAGTGCTCGCCGTGACCGTCCGCCGCAGCGTCCCGGCGGCGGTCGTCCTGTGGTCCGGCCGTCGTGCGACCGCGGACCCGCGCCTGTTCGCCAGGGTGTCCCGCGGCCGTCAGCGCAGCAGGCTGTTCGCGTGCGGTCCCGGCTGGGATCCCGCCACCCTCCCGGACAAGATCGAACTGCTCGGCGAACTGACGACCGCCGCCGACCGGATCGAGCACGTTCTTGTCGGTGCGAGGCGATAGAAAGGACGCATGGAAACGTCCTTGCGGTCCGCCGCGTTCGGCGACGGCGTGCCGCCGCCGGACCCGTTCGCGGTGCCCGCGTCGCCTCGCGGACGGCTGCTCGCCGCCATCGGGCTCGGTGCCCGCGGCCGGTACGCGGCGGCGGCGACGCTGCTGAACGGGTTGCGCGTGAACGGTGGCCCGGTGTTCGCGTCGCTGGCCGCGAGCACGCTGGCGTCGCATCGGCGGCAGTTGGGCGGGCACACGGCGGCGCTCGTCCTCGACGGCGAGGCGCTCGCGCTGGCGATCGCGGAGCCGTCAGGCGAGCCCGACCCCGACGGTCTCGACGCCGAGGGCGCGCGAGCGGACGCCCTCCTGGGGCTCGCGGCGGACAACCTCGGGCGCGGCAGGCTGACCGCCGCCCGGCGGTTGGTCGCGCGGGCGGACGTGCACTGCGGCAACTGGCGGACCCGGACCAGGGCCGGTTGGGTGGGCGCGGAAATCGAACTGGCGGGTAACATTTCCGGGGCGGCCATCGCGCCGGCGGAAATGGCGTTGGAAACCGCGCGTGCCAGGGGTGCGTGCCGACATGTCGTCAAATCGAGCCTTGTACTCGCCGTGACGATCGCGAATGGCGGTTCCGCTGAGAGGGATCGCGCGAAAGCGCTGGTAGAGAGCGCGCGTGAAACCGCCGAGAAATACGAATTCAATTCACTTCTGTGGGTGGCATGCCTGCTCGAGGCGGACTTCGGGGCAGGACACGCCGATGAGTATCGATCCAGAAGTGCCGAACTGTTGCACGCAGTGTTACGGCATGCGGATCCTTGCGGGAGGTGGCTCGCCCGGGAATCTCCGTGGGTCCCCCTCTGAGGGCGTCTAGCCTGTTGGAGGGCCCATTCCGGCAACCGGGCTAAGAACTTTCAAAAAAAGCCACCGGATCGTGTCAAGGTTCGGGCTAAAGCGTCCGATAGGGGAAGTGGAATGTCACCCGGCTGCAGGAAGGAAACCCCGTGACGACGGTCTTGATCTGCGACGACCGACGCAGTGTCCGCGAAGGGCTCACTCGAGTGATGTCCGCGGTCCCAGGGGTCAGTCGCATCGACTGCGTAGCGCACGGTGACGAGCTGCTGGCCCGGTACTCCCGTCAGCCGGTCGACGTCGTGCTGGTGGGAACCCAGCGCGCTGTCCCCACCGGCGTCGAAGCCACCCGGCGGCTCGTCTCTGCGAACCCCCAAGCGAACGTGATCGTGTTCGGCGCCCCGGACGACGCGGGCAGCATCGCCGCCGCCATCGCCGGCGGCGCGCGCGGCTACCTGCGCTGGGACGCCTCGCGTCCCGAGCTGGTCGCCGCGCTGGCGCACACGCTCGCCAGCACCTCGGTGCCGGCGCCGCGCCAGCCGTCCGACCCCGGTGTCCAGCTCACCGAGCGCGAGCTCCAGGTGCTTCGCGGGATGAGCCAGGGCAAGAGCAACGGACAGATCGGCCGCGAGCTGTACCTGTCCGAAGACACCGTGAAGACCCACGCGCGCCGCTTGTTCCGCAAGCTCGGCGTTCGTGACCGCGCTCAGGCGGTCGCCCACGGATTCCGCCGTGGACTTGTTTCCTGACAACGCTTTCCTGATTTCATCGGTCAGATTGCACAACGGGTGACGAACGGGCCGGGGGAATACCCCTGGCCCGTACCTGTGTTCCCTGTCACGCTTCGCGCATTTATGTTCGACGCTCAGGCACTCTTGCCCGAGCGAGTCCGCCTCCGGGCGAACCGTCGTACCCCGCTGCGTTCCGGCTCGTTGAAAGTTCGACTACGAGCGAAGGGAACCAGGAAGACCCGGGTTCAGCGCGCTCGCCGGAAGGGCGGCGCGCCGATGACGGCCGTCAGTGAAGGCGGCGGACCCGGGCGGTACGGTAGCTGTCACCGGTAGTGGTCTCCGAAGTCACGCGCCGGACTCTTTGCACGCCTATACGTAACACTGGGACTGTTGTCTGCGATGGCCAATGTGGGGGACGGACTGGATGAGCCGGTCGCCGCTGCTGTTGAGGGTGATCCTCAAGCGGTCGAGCGGTTGCTGGCGGCCATCCGTCCTTTGGTAGTGCGGTACTGCCGCGCTCGGGTTGGCAGGCAGGAGCGTTCGTTCGCTTCCGCAGACGACGTTGCTCAGGAGGTGTGTCTCGCGGTGCTCACGGCATTGCCTTCGTACCGTGATCAGGGCCGCCCGTTCCTGGCCTTCGTCTACGGGATCGCCCAGCACAAGGTGGCCGACGCGCATCGCGCCGCGGCCCGCAACCGCGCCGAGCCGGTCGCCGAAGTCCCCGACGAGGTCGAGGGCGGCGTCGGTCCCGAGCAGCGTGCTCTCCAAGGCGAGCTGAACGAGCGCATGTCGCAGCTGCTGCGCGTCCTTCCCGACAAACAGCGTGAGATCGTGGTCCTGCGGGTTGTCGTGGGATTGTCCGCCGAAGAGACGGCAGAGGCCGTGGGGTCCACCCCCGGCGCCGTCCGGGTGGCTCAGCATCGCGCCCTCGCGCGCCTACGTAAGGTTCTGGCCGCTGAGGAGGTGATCTGAGTGACCGATCGCGACCGTCGGTTCTCCCCTGGGACCGATCGTGAACTGACGGCTTTCGAAAGAGGGCTGACGCCCTCGGAAGCCGAGTTCGCAGCTGATCTGTCGGCCGTCCAGGCCGACGACGCGCTGCTCGACGCACTCGGCGGCTCGGATCCGAAGATGGCCGACGACCTCGGCGATCAAGAGCTCAACGCCCTGCTGCTGGCCTGGCGGCGCGACATCGACAGCGAACCGCTCGCGGAACTCGTCGACGTCGACACCGCCGTCGTCACCGTGAAGAGCGCCGCGATCGCCCGCAAACACGGGGGAAGACGCCGGCTGCTGGTCCCGGTGGCCGCCGCCGCGGCCGTCCTGGCCATCGCCTTCGCCGGTACCGGTCTCGCCGCGAAGGACGCGCAGCCTGGTGACACTCTCTGGGGCCTGACCAAGGTGCTTTACGCCGACCACGCCCGGTCGGTCGAGGCCGCCGCAGCGGCCAAACTAGATCTCGAGAAGGCCAACCTCGCGCTCGCCGGCGGGCGCCTCGACGACGCCCGCAAGGCGCTCGACGAGGCTCAGGCCGCGCTGAACCAGGTGACCGACGAAGAAAACCGCGATCAGCTGCTCGAACAGCATCGTCAGTTGAGCGCTCAGCTGCAGAACCCCGGTCAGCAGCCGCTGCCCCCGGATCAGCAGTCGCCGACGCAGACCCCGGTCGCGACCACCCCGCAGCCCACCACGCAGCCGACGGCTCCGCCGACTTCGCTGCCGGGAGGCGGCAACCCCGGCACGAGCCTGCCGGGCACCACGACCCCCTCGCCGACTCCGCCGGCCACGACCAGTGAGCCCCCGCCGCCCACGACGTCGACCACGCCGCCGGCCTCGGGCAACGACCCGGGCGGCTCGCGGAACGAGCCGTCGCCCGGCGCCGGAGCGCAGGCTCCCGCGGGCGCGGTCGAGACGCCGTAACACCCCAGAACGCCGAAAGGGCCTGGTGAGATCCCTCTCACCAGGCCCTTCGGTGTCTCAGATCGCGTTTAGCCCGCTANNTTTAGCGGGCTAAACGCGATCAGTAGGCGCTCTCGTTGGCCGTGACACCGTCCGCGAAGCCGCGGCAGTAGTCCCAGCTCACGTAGTCACCAGGGTTCGGATCGAACGCGGGCTCGTGCGGCCGCATGCGGCCGTCGGCGAGCAGCTGCTCGAGACTGGCGCGCAGCAGATGCCAGTCGTGATAGTGGGGTTCGTCGCATTCACCGCAGTCGACCACGATCCCGCGTACTCCGCGCGGTTCGAGAAGCGCCTGGTAGACGGCGAGATCGGAGAGGTCGGCCAGCAACTCGGTGCGCTCTTCGTCGCTGATCGGCTCGTCGAGCCGGTCGGCGTCGTCGATGAACGCGCGGGCCGGGTCGTCCGGGTCATCCGCGAACGGGTCTGGGGGCAACGCATCTTGCGGCACGCCTGCACGCTACCGGGCGCCCACCCGGGCCGGGCGGCCGCCCGGCCCGGATATCATGAGGAGCAGGCCCCCGCCACGATGCCACCAGCCACGGCGGCTTCCCTCCATCACCGCCAGGAAGGCCCTTCGCCTGCTATGACCAGCGACAGCGTCACCGCCCCCGTCCCGAGCAAGTTCGCCATGCTCGGGCTGACCTTCGACGACGTGCTGCTGCTGCCGGCCGAGTCCGACGTGGTGCCCAGTGCGGTCAGCACCCGCACCCGGCTCTCGCGCAACGTCACCCTGAACATCCCGCTGGTCTCCGCCGCCATGGACACGGTCACCGAAGGCCGGATGGCCATCGCGATGGCGCGCCAGGGCGGGATGGGCGTGCTGCAGCGGAACCTGCCGATCGACGACCAGGCGGCCGCCGTCGAGGTCGTGAAGCGCTCCGAAGCGGGCATGGTGACCGACCCGGTCACGTGCTCGCCCGAGGACACCCTCGCCGAGGTCGACGCCCTGTGCGCGCGGTTCCGGATCTCCGGCGTGCCCGTCACGGACGCCGCCGGGACGCTGGTGGGCATCATCACCAACCGCGACATGCGGTTCGAGGTCGACCACACCCGCGCGGTGCACGAGGTGATGACGAAGCCGCCGCTGGTCACCGCGCAGGTCGGCGTCACCGCCGAGGCCGCGCTCGGGCTGCTGCGCCGCCACAAGATCGAGAAGCTGCCCATCGTCGACGGTGCCGGCAAGCTGCGCGGGCTGATCACGGTCAAGGACTTCGTTAAGACCGAGCAGTACCCCAACGCCTCCAAGGACACCAACGGCCGGTTGATCGTCGGTGCCGCCGTCGGGGTCGGCCCGGACGGGCACAAGCGCGCGATGGCGCTGGCCGACGCCGGGGTGGACGTGCTGATGGTCGACACCGCGCACGGGCACTCCCGCGCCGTCGTCGAGACCGTCGCGCTGCTGAAGAAGGAACTGGGCGAAACCGTCGACATCGTCGGCGGCAACGTCGCGACCCGGGCCGGCGCGCAGGCGCTGGTGGACGCGGGCGCGGACGGGATCAAGGTCGGCGTCGGCCCCGGTTCCATCTGCACCACCCGCATCGTCGCCGGGGTCGGCGTGCCGCAGATCTCCGCGATCTACGAGGCCGACCAGGCGGCGCGCCCGGCCGGGATCCCGGTGATCGGCGACGGCGGCATCCAGTACTCGGGTGACATCGCGAAGGCGATCGCGTCCGGCGCGTCCACGGTGATGCTCGGCAGCCTGCTCGCGGGCACCGCCGAATCGCCCGGCGACCTGATCCTGGTCAACGGCAAGCAGTTCAAGACCTACCGCGGCATGGGCTCGCTGGGCGCCATGCAGTCGCGCGGCGAGGCGAAGTCGTACTCGAAGGACCGCTACGCCCAGGACGACGTGCTGAGCGAGGACAAGCTGGTCCCCGAGGGCATCGAGGGGCGGATCCCGTTCCGCGGGCCGCTCGCGAACGTCGTCCACCAGCTGGTGGGCGGGCTGCGGTCGGGTATGGGCTACGCGGGTGCGTCGACGATCCCCGAGCTGCAGGAGGCGCAGCTGGTGCGGATCACCGCGGCCGGGCTCAAGGAGAGCCACCCGCACGACATCACCATGACCGTCGAGGCGCCGAACTACACCACCCGTTAGTCCGCCCCTTAGGACACTTACCCATCCGGTTCCGTTCCCGGGAGACTTGGCCCGCTGATCAAGTCTCCTGGGAGGAACCCGATGTCTTTCACGTCGCGCCGGACCGCGCTCGCCGTCTTCGCCGCCGCCGCCCTCGGGCTCGGCGGTGGCGTGGCGGCTTCCGCCGTCCCCACCGCTTCCGCCGCGCCTTCGGCACCCGAGGCCGCCGCTCTTCAGGCGTCGCCGGGTGAGCTGTGGAAGCGCACCGAGCTGTACTTCGGGACGACTAAGCCGGGCGGCGGGGAGCTGACCGACGCCGAGTTCGCCGCGTTCACCGACAAGGCCGTCACGCCGAGGTTCCCGGACGGGTTCACCGAGCTGACCGGACGCGGGCAGTGGCGCGGTTCGGACGGTGTCATCTCGCGAGAGAAATCGAAGGTGATCGTCGTCGTGTACCCGTTCAGCGATCGCGACGCGAACCGCGAGATCGAAGAGATCCGGACCGACTACAAGAAGGCCTTCTCGCAGGAATCCGTCCTGCGGACCGACTCCGTGGAGAAGGTCTCCTTCTGACCCGGAGCGCCTTTAGCGGGCTAAACGCGAAACGGGTGGGGCACCTGGGGCTGGTGTGACTTCCGGCCCGGTTCGGGTGCCCCGTGCGCAGGTCACCCACGCGGCCTAGCGACAATGGGGTGTAACGGTCGTCGGTGAGAAGGGACTTGACGTGCGGGATCTGGTCGAGATCGGCATGGGCCGCACCGCGCGGCGGGCGTATGACCTCGATGACGTGGAGATCGTGCCGTCGCGGCGCACCCGGTCGTCTTCGGTCGTGTCCACCGCCTGGCAGATCGACGCGTACCGGTTCGAGCTGCCGCTGGTCACGCACCCCACCGACGCGATCGTGTCGCCGGGAACCGCGGTGGCCGTCGGGGAGCTCGGCGGGCTGGGCGTCCTCAACGCCGAAGGGCTCTGGGCGCGGCACCCGAACGTCGAGGACGCGATCTTCCGCCTCGTCCGGGCCGCCGAGGACACCGAGGACCCGACCGCGATCGTGCGTGAGCTGCAGGAGCTGCACTCCGCCCCGATCCGGCTGGACCTGCTGACCGAAGCGATCAAGACCGTCCGCGAGTCCGGGGTCACCGTGGCGGCGCGGGTCAGCCCGCAGCACGCTGCCGAGCTGACGCCGGATCTGCTTGCGGCGGGCGTCGAGATCCTCGTCGTGCAGGGCACGATCATCTCGGCCGAGCACGTCCAGCGCGACGCCGAACCGCTGGACCTGAAGGACTTCATCGGACGGCTCGACGTCCCGGTGATCGCGGGCGGTGTCAGCGACTACCGCACCGCGATGCACCTGATGCGTACCGGCGCGGCCGGCGTCATCGTCGGCCACGGGGCGAGCCGCGGCGTGACGAGCACCGACAGCGTGCTCGGGATCGGGACGCCGATGGCGACCGCGATCGTCGACGCCGCGGCCGCGCGCCGCGACTACCTCGACGAGACCGGTGGCCGGTACGTCCACGTGCTCGCCGACGGCGGGATGAGCACGTCCGGCGACATCGCCAAGGCCATCGCCTGCGGTGCCGACGCGGTCATGCTGGGCGCGCCGCTGGCCGCCGCGTCCGAGGCGCCGGGGCAGGGGCTGTACTGGACGTCGGCGGCCGCGCACCCGTCGCTGCCGCGTTCGCGCGTGGCGCTGGGGCCGGACTACGCCGTCGACCTGAAGACGCTGCTGTTCGGGCCGTCCTCGGACGCCGAGGGCGTCGTGAACCTCTTCGGCGCGCTTCGCCGCGCGATGGCGAAGACGGGCTACTCGGACCTGAAGGAGTTCCAGCGGGTCGGCCTGACCGTTCGCCGCTGACGCTCGCTCCCCGGTCCGGATCGCGTTTAGCCCGCTAAACGCGATCCGGACCGGTCTGTGTCGCTGGGATGAATGCACCTGAGTGGGCTAACGGGGCACTCCTAGAATGGATGTAGCCGCGAGGCTCCTTCTCGGCTGCGACCTCGGCGTCGCGCCGATCGAGGGAGGGCGTGGCACCTCAGCCATGCCGATACCGGCCTGCGCGGAGTTCGCTCGCGAACGTCCGCCCTTCGGCCGTGTGCCCTGAGAGGTGCCGATGAACGCCGTGGTTGTGAGTTCTGAACATGTTCTTTGGGTAGGAGGCGCTCTCCTCGGCGGTTTTCTGACTCGCCTGTTCGCCCTCCTGATCGCATTGCGAGGAACCAAGCCGGGTGAGCGTCCGGCGATTATCCGGGCCCTTGGAGATCTCTTCCGTGTCCTGCCTCGGCGCCGTCGTTGACCCCAGCAGTCACATCCGCCCCGTGCGCCCCGCCAGTTTCGCGTTTAGCCCGCTAAAGGCGCTCTGAGGCCGCCCGGGCGGCCTGGGTGATTTCGGTACGGCGGGATTCCCAGAAGGCCGGGTCCTTGGTGGGGGCCAGGTCGACGGAGCCGTCCAGTTGCTCTCGCAGGATGTCGGCGTGCCCGGCGTGACGGCTGGTTTCGGTGAGCATGTGGACCAGGATGTTGAACAGCATCACGTCGGGCCTCGGCCACCATGGCACCCGTCCGGGCGCGTCGATGGGAAGCGCGGCGATGGTCGCGTCGGAGTGCTCCCAGACACGCCGGTACCGGCCGACGATCTCCTCGCGGGTTTCGTCCTCGGTCGCCCACAGGTCGGTCCCGCGCTCGGGGATCGCCCCGGGAAACGGCCGATCGAAGACCTCGCCGAAGTAGCGCGCCTCCCACGCCGCCAGGTGCTTGACCAGGCCGAGAAGATTGGTCCCCGTCGACGTCAGCGGACGCCGGATGTCGTACTCGGAGAGCCCGTCGAGCTTCCGGAGCATCGCTTCACGGATCTCTCGCAGGTCACTGTGCAGGTATTCCTTCGCGAAATCGTCGATCACGACTCCGAGCATGCACCATCCGAGTGGAAGGTAACCGGCGAGTAACTTACCTCTGGTCAGAAGGGGTGGCCGGGGTTACAGTCGAGGGTGTGACTGCGAGTAACACCACCACTGAAGACGACTTCGACTACGACGTGATCGTCGTCGGCTCCGGGTTCGGCGGCAGTGTCGCCGCCCTGCGCCTGACCGAAAAGGGCTACCGCGTCGCCGTCATCGAGGCGGGGCGCCGCTTCGCCGACGACGAGTTCGCGAAGACCTCCTGGGACCTCCGCCGCTATGTCTGGGCGCCCCAGGTCGGCTGCTACGGCATCCAGCGCATCCACATGCTCAAGGACGTCATGGTGCTCGCCGGCGCGGGCGTCGGCGGCGGCTCGCTGGTCTACGCGAACACGCTGTATCGCCCGCTGAAGCCGTTCTACGTGGACCCGCAGTGGTCGCACATCACCGACTGGGAGGCCGAGCTCGGCCCGCACTACGACCAGGCCAGCCGGATGCTGGGCGTCGTCACCAACCCCAGCGTCACGCCGTCCGACGTCGTCATGAAGGGCGTCGCCGAGGACATGGGCGTGCCGGAGTCGTACCACCCGACGCCCGTCGGCGTGTACTTCGGCAAGCCGGGCGAGCGCGCGGAGGACCCGTACTTCGGCGGCGCGGGCCCGGCGCGCACCGGCTGCACCGAATGCGGCTCCTGTATGACCGGCTGCCGCGTCGGCGCCAAGAACACGCTGGTCAAGAACTACCTGTACCTCGCTGAGAAGGACGGCGCGAAGGTCATCCCCCTGACCACCGTGAGCGCGATTAGCCCGCTAAACGCAGGTGGGTACGAGGTGAGCATCAGGAAGACCGGGACCACCTCGCGCAGGTTCCGGCACAAGCTCACCGCCGCGCAGGTGGTGCTCGCCGCCGGCACGTGGGGCACGCAGAACCTGCTCCACAGCATGCGCGACACCGCCAAGCTGCCGAAGCTCTCGCCGCGTCTCGGCGAGCTGACCCGCACCAACTCCGAGGCCATCATCGGCGCCGCCCGCACCTCGGTCGACGAGGAGCGGAACTTCAGCCGCGGCGTCGCGATCACGTCGTCGATCCACCCCGACGACAACACGCATATCGAGCCCGTCCGCTACGGCAAGGGCAGCAACGCGATGAGCCTGCTCCAGACCATCGCCACCGAAGGCGACTCGGCGGTCCCGCGCTGGCGCCAGGCCGTGAACTTCATGGTCAAGCACCCCGTCCAGACCGTGAAGCTGCTCAACGGCTACCGCTGGAGCGAGCGCACGGTGATCCTGCTGGTGATGCAAAGCCTCGACAACTCCATCACCACGTACACCAAGCGCGGGCTCTTCGGCCGCCGCAAGTACACGTCCAAACAGGGCCACGGCGAGCCGAACCCCAGCTTCATCCCCGCGGGGCACGAGGCCAACCTCCGCACCGCCGAGCGTATCGGCGGCATGGCGGGTGGCACCTGGGGCGAGATCTTCGACATCCCGCTGACGGCGCATTTCATCGGCGGCGCTCCGATCGGCACGGCGGCCGACAACGGCGTGATCGACCCGTACCACCGGGTCTTCAACTATCCCGGCCTGTCTATTGTGGACGGATCGGCGATCACGGCCAACCTCGGCGTGAACCCGTCGCTGACCATCACCGCGCAGGCCGAGCGGGCGTTCTCGTTCTGGCCCAACAAGGGCGAAAAGGACAACAGGCCGTCGCAGGACGCGCCGTACGCGCGGCTCGAACCGATCGCGCCGAAGAACCCCGCGGTTCCGGCGGCCGCGCCGGCGGCACTTCGGCGATAGATTGGGGGAGTGACAGCCTCCGAACGCGCACACGCGCTACTGAACCGCGTCCGCGCCCTCCACGAAGAATGGGCGCGCGTAGTAGGACAGATGGACGAGGAGGCCGTCCACGCTCCCAGCGGGTTGCCCGGCTGGACGCGTGCGCATCTGCTGTCCCACTTGGCGCGTAACGCCGACGGCCTGGTCAACCTGCTCACCTGGGCGAAATCGGGTGTCGAGACGCCGATGTACGCCGGTGAGGCGGCCAGGGACGACGACATCGAGAAGGGTGCGTACCGGTCCGCCGAGGATCGCGGAAGACGTCGTCGCGTCCGCGGCGCGGTTCGTCGAAGTCGCGTCGAGCATGCCGGACGACGCGTGGCCGGCCCGCGTGCGCGCCCGGCAGGGGCGCGAGATCCCGGCGGAGTTCGTGCTGTGGCTCAGGCTCTCCGAGACCGCCATCCACTTGGCGGATCTCGATCTCGGCTACGACTTCGCGCGGGTCGCCGAGCTGCTCGGCGACGAGTTCGAGATCGTCGTCGGCAACGCCATCGGCATGTACGGCGGCGAGCTGCCCTCGGTCCTGCTGGTCGCCGTCGGTGAGGACGGGACGCGTCACGAATGGCGGATGGGCACCGGAGAGCCGGTCACGCTGACCGGATCCCCGGGCGATGTCCTGGCGTGGATCACCGGCCGTAGCGACGGATCCACTTTGGACGGTACCGCGCCGCCACTGCCGCATTGGCTGTGACGGCTCGGTCCACAAAGGACTAAGCGCGGAACGAGTCCACGCCGAACTGCTTCGCGATGTCGTCCAGCATGGCGTGCGCGCCCTGCAGGCTGACCGACGTGAACCAGGTGGTGTCGTTGACGTCGATCACCTTTCCCTTGAGGGTGCCCCAAAGCGGGTTCGACTGGAACTTCGTCTTGGGGCTCTCGGCCTGCTTCGTCTCGTCGGCGTACGTGGCGACGAAGATCGCTTCGGCGTCGAGCTTTCCGATCTCTTCCTGGCTGAGATCGTTGGAGATCTTCGTCTTGTTGTCCGGCTGCCCGGCGGGCCGCTGGAAACCGGCGTCCGCCATCACGGTCCCGGGGAACGACGCGCTGCTGTAGAGCCGCACGGTCGGCTCGCCTTCGACGAAGCGGACCACCGACACGGCGGCGGGCTTGCCGAGCTTGGCCTTGATCGCGTCACCGACCTTGCGGGCACGCTCCTCGTAGGCCTTGATCTTCTGGTCCGCCAAAGCTTCCTTGCCCAGCGCCTTGCCGAGCATCCGGATGTTGTCCTTCCAGGTGGCGCCGGTGGTCTGGCTGAACACCGTGGGCGCGACCTTGCCGAACTCGGCGTAGAACTTCTCGTGGCGCACCTTCGCCGACACGATCAGATCCGGCTTGATGTCGTACAGCTTCTCGATGTCCGGGCTTTCGAGCGCACCGATCTCCTTGGCGCCCTCGGCGTACTTGCGGTCGTCGCCGAGGTAGTCCGGCAACTTGTCGTAGTTGCGATATTTGGTGTATGCCACGACTTTCGTCTCGAGCGCCAGTGTCGCGTCGACGTAGCTGGAGTCCAGCGCCGCGACGGTGACGGGCTGCTTGTCGATCGTGGTCGAGCCCATCACGTGGTCGATGGTGCGCGGGAATCCACTTTGGCCGGTGCCGGTGGAGGCGGATTCCTGTGCTCCGCCACCGCAAGCGGAGAGTGCCAGGCAGGCGGTCACGGCGAAGGCGACGACTGCGCGCCGGGGTGGGGTCATGGGTCACTCTTTCTCTGCGGTTAGGCTTTCCTAACCGGAGCATAGGATGGCGGATGTCCACAGTGGAAGTTCGTGTTGGAAAGGCGACAGCGGGAGCCCTGCTCGTCACTCTCCTCGCTGTGATCTGCGTCGCGAGTGTCGCCCTCGGTGCGCGTTCGATTCCTTTGGGTGTCGTCTGGGACGCGATCTTCCATCCCGCGGGTGTGCCGGATCACCTGATCGTCCGTTCGTTGCGGGTGCCACGCACGCTGCTCGGTGTCCTGGCGGGACTCGCGCTCGGCGCGGCCGGGGCGCTCATGCAGGGCCACACCCGTAATCCGCTCGCGGACCCCGGACTGCTCGGCGTCACCCAGGGCGCGGCGTTCGCGGTGGTGCTCGCCGTCGTCGTGCTGGGCATCGACGACCTCTACGCGTTCATCTGGTTCGGCTTCGCGGGCGCCCTCGTCGCGAGTGCCGTGGTGTTCCTGCTCGGCGCCGTCGGCGGCCGGGGCGCCACACCGGTGACGCTCGCGCTGGCCGGGGCCGCGGTGAGCGCCCTGCTCAACGGCGTCATCTCCGCGATCGTGCTCGGCGACGACCGCGGGATGGAGACGTACCGTTTCTGGCACGTGGGTTCGATCGCGGGCCGGGATCCCGCGATGATCGGGCAGACCGCCCCCTTCGTGGCCGCGGGCCTGCTTCTCGCGGTGATCAACACGCCAGGGATGAACACGCTCGCGCTCGGTGACGACGTCGCGGTCGCGCTCGGGCGGCGGGTCGGCCGGACACGGTTGCTCGGGGTCGCCGCGATCACGCTGCTGACCGGGGCAGCCGTCGCCGCCTGCGGGCCGATCGCGTTCCTGGGGCTGCTCGTCCCACATTTCGCGCGGGCGATCAGCGGACCCGATTACCGCTGGCTGGTGCCGTTCTCGGCGGTGCTCGGCGCGATCCTGCTGCTCGCCGCGGACCTCCTCGGCCGCGTCGTCGCCTCGGACAGCCTGGAGGTCGGCATCATGCTGGCGGTGCTCGGCGTGCCGGTGTTCGTCCACCTCGTCCGCAAGAAGGGCCTGGCACGGATATGACGGCTCCCAAGGTGATTTCGCTCGGCCCGGCGGCTTGGACGGTCCGGCCGAGGACGCTCGCCGTCGCGACGCTCGCGGCGATCGCGCTGGTGCTGGTCGCGGCGCTGAACATCGGCATCGGCACCTCCCACATCGGGCTCGGCGACGTCCTGAAGACGCTGTTCGGCGGCGGTACCGCGCGGGAACGCGGGATCATCTTCGATCTGCGGATGCCGCGCACGCTGACCGCGATCGGCGTCGGCGCGGCCCTCGGCCTTTCGGGTGCGCTGTTCCAGACCATCGCCCGGAATCCGCTGGCCAGCCCGGACATCCTCGGGATCACCTGGGGCGCGGGGGTCGGCGCGGTCGGCGTGATCGTCGCCGGCGGCACGGGTGGCCAGGTCAGCGGCCTGGCGAGCACGCTGGGCGTCCCGCTCGCCGGACTCGCGGGCGGAGTGATCGCGGGAATCCTGCTGTACGCCCTTTCGTGGCGGCGCGGGATCGACGGCTACCGCCTGGTCCTGATCGGCATCGCGCTGTCCGCCGTCGGCTACAACCTCGTGTACTGGCTGCTGACCGTCGGAGACGTCGACAACGCGGCACGCGCGACGACGTGGATCGTGGGCAGCCTGGCCGACGTCGGCTGGGAATCGGTCGGCCCGGTCCTGCTCGCGCTGGCCGTGCTCGCGCCGGTCACGCTGATCGCCGGGCACACCATCGGCGGGCTTCAGTTCGGCGACGACACCGCGCGCGGCCTCGGCATCCGGGTCGACGCCGCCCGAGGCACCTTGTTGCTGCTCGGCGCGGCTTTGGCCGCCGTCGCCACCGCGGCCGCCGGGCCCATCACCTTCGTCGCGCTGGCGACCCCGCAGATCGCCTTGAGGCTGGTCCGCTCGGCGCAGCCGCCGCTGTTCGGATCGATGATCCTCGGCGCGCTGCTCACCGTCGGCGCGGACTTCGTGGTGCGGGTGACCCCGGTCCTGTCCGGGCTCCCGGTCGGCGTCCTGACGGCGATCCTCGGTGCGCCGTACCTGATCTTCCTGTTCATCCGCAGCCGTAAGGAGGAGCGCGCGTGAACGCCAGACTGCGTGCCCGGGAGCTGGAACTCGGTTACGGCGAAACGCCCGTCGTGACCGGGCTCGACCTCGACGTCCTCGACGGGACCGTCACCGCGATCATCGGCCCCAACGGCTGCGGCAAATCCACGCTGCTGCGTGCGCTGGCGAGGTTGCTCAAGCCACGCCAGGGCGCGGTACTGCTGGACGGTGATCGGATCGACAAACTGCCGACGCGTGAGGTCGCCAAGATCATCGGCCTGTTGCCGCAGACGCCGTCCGCCCCCGAAGGACTGACCGTCTCCGACCTGGTCCGGCGTGGACGGCATCCGCACCAGAGCTGGTACCGGCAGTGGTCCTCCTCCGACGACGAGGCGATCGAGCGGGCGCTGCGGCTGACCGGGATGGACGAGTACGCGGGCCGGGTCGTCGACCAGCTTTCCGGCGGGCAGCGCCAGCGGGCGTGGATCTCGATGACGCTCGCCCAGGAGACCGGGCTGCTCCTGCTCGACGAGCCGATCACCTACCTCGACCTCGCGCACCAGATCGACGTGCTGGACCTGGTCTACCGGCTGCACAAGGAACGCGGGACCACCGTGGTGATGGTGCTGCACGATCTGAACCTCGCCGCCAGGTACGCGGACAAGCTGGTCGCGATGCGCGGCGGCCGGATCGTCGCGCAGGGCCCGCCCGCGGAAGTGCTCACCGAGCCGCTCCTCGACGAGATCTTCGGCCTGTCGGCGAAGGTCATGGAGGATCCGGTGTCCGGTACTCCGCTGG
The DNA here is from genome assembly GCF_001620365.2 of Amycolatopsis keratiniphila subsp. keratiniphila. GTDB lineage: Bacteria > Actinomycetota > Actinomycetes > Mycobacteriales > Pseudonocardiaceae > Amycolatopsis > Amycolatopsis keratiniphila. Next base: position 6,364 of record NZ_LQMT02000025.1, on the reverse strand, counting down.
TCGTGCCGGTGAGTGCACACCTTCGGGCGTAGCGTCGCAACCTGCCCGTCCGCGATGCGTCTAAACGGGCATGGAGAGAAGGGCGTTCCTCAAACTCGCCGGTGCGACCGTGGCCGGAATGGCCGCGACGGCGTGCTCGGCCGCGCCTCCCGGGGCGGCGCCCAGTTCCGCGCCCGGAACGTCGTTGCCGCCGAGCACCGGTGTCACGCCACCGTCCGGCCCGCCGGACTGGGCCGCGCTGCGGAACAAGATCTCCCTTCTCCTGCCAGGTGATTCCGGCTACGACAACGCCAAACGCGTGTTCAACCCGGCCTTCGACGGGCTCAAGCCCGCCGCGATCGCGAACTGCGTCAAACCGGAAGACGTGCAGGAAGCCGTTTCCGCCGCGGCACGGCGGGTCCCGATCGCCGCTCGCAGTGGCGGCCACAGCTACGCGGGCTATTCGGTTCCCGATGGTGGCTTGATGATCGACCTCGGCGGAATGTCCTCAGTGGACGTCCAAGGTGAACGGGTCGTGATCGGCGCGGGCGCGAAACTGAAGAACGTCTACGCGACGCTCGGCGCCGCGGGACGTTGCCTGCCCGCTGGTTCCTGTCCCAGTGTCGGGATCGCCGGGCTGACGCTCGGCGGCGGAATCGGTGTCCTCGCCCGGAAATACGGCCTCACCTGTGATCACCTGGTGTCCGCGCAAGTCGTGACGGCGGACGGGAAACTGCGGACGGCGTCGGCGGAGTCCGAGCCCGAGCTGTTCTGGGCGTTGCGCGGTGGGGGAGGCGGCAACTTCGGTGTCGTCACCTCGTTCACCTTTCGCACCGATCCGGCACCTTCGGCCGTTTCGGTGTTTTCCTTGCGTTTCCCGGCGGGCAGCGCGGAAGACGTGCTCGCCGCGTGGCAGCGGTGGCTTCCCGAAGCGCCGCCGGAGTTGTGGGCGAACGTCGTGCTGTCCGGGGGATCGCCGGTCGGTGCGCGCGTTTCCGGGTGCTACGTCGGCGATTCCGCTTCCTTGGGCAAGTTGTTGGACGGACTCCCCGGCGCGACGCGTTCGGTCAAGCAGCTCGACTACCTCGGTGCGATGAAGTACTTCTCCGGCAGCGAAAGCCGACAGTCCTTTGTGGCCTCATCGCGGATACTCGAAGAACCGGCGGATCCCGCGAAGCTGACTTCCGTGCTCAAGGGCAGGCGCGTAATGGATCTCCTGGTCGACGGGCTCGGCGGCGCTGTCGCCGACGTCGCGCCGGACGCCACCGCGTTCTGGCATCGGAAGGCGATCGGCAGCGTGCAGATCTACAGCCAGGCGGACACGCGTAACCGTTCCGCCGCAACGGATTCCGTCGCGGAAGTGGTGACAGGGCTCGGGCTGGGCGGGGGCTACGTCAACTACATCGACCCCGCCCTGCCCGACTGGATGACGGCGTACTACGGCGACAATGCCACCCGTCTCAAGCAGGTGGCCAAATCCTACGACCCGGACAAGGTCTTCGGATTCGCGCAGGCCGTCACCCCGGATTAGAGGTCGATGCCGGTGAAGACGGTGACCCGTTCCTCGGTGAGGTCGTGCATCGCGGCGAGAACGCCTTCCCTGCCGACGCCCGATCCCTTGACGCCGCCGTACGGCATCTGGTCCGCGCGGTAGGACGGGACGTCGCCGATGATCACGCCGCCGACTTCGAGTTCCGTCGACGCGTAGAAGGCGAGATGGACGTCGCGGGTGAACACGCCGGCCTGCAAGCCGTAGGCGGATTCGTTGACCGACGCGAAGGCCTCGTCGACACCATCCACAATGGACACCGCGAGCACCGGGCCGAAGATCTCCTCCGCCCAGGCCTTTGTGGACGGTGGGACGTCGGAGAGCACGGTCGGCTCCACCGTGGCTCCGTCACGTTTGCCGCCGGTGAGGATCTTCGCGCCCGCGGCGACGGCCTCGTCGATCCAGGCCACGATCCGCTCCGCGGCCGCCTCGTCGACGACCGGGCCCACATCGGTGTTCTTGTCGTACGGGTCGCCGGTCCGCTGGGCCTTCACGGCCTCCACCAAGGCGGGCACGAATTCTTCGGCGACCTCGCGTTCGACGATGACGCGTTGCACGGCGATACAGGACTGCCCGGCCTGGTAGTTGCCGAAGGTCGCGATCCGCTCCGCCGCGCCCTCGGGATCCGGCCAGTCGCGGAGCACGACCGCGGCCGCGTTGCCCCCGAGTTCGAGGACCACGTGCTTGCGCGGCGCGGCGTCCGCGATCGACCAGCCGACCGGACCCGAGCCGGTGAACGACACGACCGGCAGCCGGGGATCCGCGACCAGCGCCGACGTCTCCTCGTTGCCGAGCGGCAGCACCGAGAACGCGCCCTCGGGCAGATCGGTCTCGGCCAGGATCTCGCCGAGGATCAGCGCGGCCAGCGGTGTCCGCGGCGCGGGTTTGACGATGATCGGCGCGCCGACCGCGAGCGACGGCGCGACCTTGTGCGCCACCAGGTTCAGCGGGAAGTTGAACGGCGCGATCCCCAGCACCGGGCCGCGCGGAATGCGACGGGTGAGCGCCAGCCTGCCTTCGCCCGCCGGGTCGGTGTCCAGCCGCTGCAGGTCACCGCTGAACCGGCGGGCCTCCTCGGCGGCGATCCGGAACACCGACACCGCGCGCCGCACCTCGGCCTCGGCCCATTTGAGCGGCTTGCCGTTCTCGGCGGTGATGACCTCGGCGATCTCCTCGGCCCGGCCCGCGATGACCCGCGAAACGTGGTCGAGCGCCGCGGCGCGGGTGTGCGCCGAGGAACGCCGGAACTCCTTCGCGACGTTCACCGCCGCGCTCACCGCTCGGTCGACCTGATCAGGGCCGGGCACCGCGACGGTGGCGACTTCGCTTCCGTCGAAGGGGTGGTGCACGGTGAGCGTCGAAGCGCCCTGCTCGGGGCGCCCGGCGATCCAGGCGGGGCGCGGCTCCGGGGTGATCATGTCCATGGGTGACAAGGTATTCCAGTCAGGGCTTGACGAGCACCTTGAGCGCTTCGCGGTCCGCCATCGCCCGGTAACCGTCGGGGACCTCTTCGAGCCCGATGGTCCGGTCGAAGACCTTGCCCGGCTGGTACTTGCCCTCGACGACGTCTTCGAGCAGCTCGGGAATGTAGTGGCGCGCGGGCGCCACGCCGCCGGTGACGGTGATGTTGCGCCGGAAGAGCGCGGGGCCGATCGGGCCCTCGGCGTACTGCGGCACGCCGACGCGGCTGACCGTGCCGCCGGGGCGGACAGCGCCGACGCCCATCTCGAAGGCGGGCTTCGTGCCGACGCATTCGAGGACGGTGTGCGTGCCTTCGCCGTTTGTCAGCTCTCGGACCTTCTCGATGCCTTCGTCGCCGCGCTCGGCTACGACGTCTGTCGCGCCGAACTCGCGGCCGAGGTCCGTGCGGGCCCGGTGGCGGCCCATCAGGATGATGCGCTCGGCTCCGAGCCGCTTGGCCGCGAGAACCGCGGAGAGACCGACGGCACCGTCACCGATGACAGTGACGGTGGTGCGCTCGTTCACGCCCGCTTTGACCGCCGCGTGATGGCCGGTCGCGAACACGTCGGAGAGCGTGAGGAACGAGGCGAGCAGATCGTCGTCTTCGGTGTGCGGCAGTTTCACGAGTGTGCCGTCGGCTTGCGGGACGCGGACGGCCTCGCCCTGGCCGGCGTCGACACCCTTCGCGCCCCAGTTTCCGCCGTGAAGACAGGAGGTGTGGAGGCCCTCGCGGCAGAACTGGCACGTGTTGTCGGAGTAGACGAAGGGCGCGACGGCCAGGTCTCCCGGCTTGAGTGTGGTGACATCGGAGCCGACGGCCTCGACGACACCGAGGAACTCGTGGCCGATCCGGACGCCGCGGTCGCGTGCGGGCATGCTGCCGTACGGCCAGAGGTCGCTGCCGCAGATGCAGGAGCGGACGACGCGGAGGAGGGCGTCGGTCGGTTCGCTCAGCTTCGGGTCCGGGACGGTCTCGACGCGTACGTCACCGGCGCCGTAGATGAGTGTCGCTCGCAAGACGGGTCCTTTCCTCGGCTGGCCCCAGTATGGGCGCGTCGCGTTTAGCCCGCTAAACGCGATCGGTGGAGGTCGCGCAGCAGGAGGATTTCGGCGCCGTGGTGGATGGCCTCCCGGTTGATGTGCAGGGCGAGAGTCGCTAAGGGGTAGTCCGCGTACGGGCCCTCAGCCTCGCCGCAGGGGCGTTCGAGGTCTTCGGCGGTGAGGCCGCGGACGCCGTCACGCCAGCGCGCGTAGGCGTCGTCGAGTTGCTCCAGCGCTTCTTCGGCGGAGGCCGCGTAGGGGAAGGTCTGATAGTCGACGGGCGGGCCGCCGAAATGCGACGCGTTCCGCATCCCGAACACGCCCACGATGATGTGGGCGAGGCGCCAGGCGATCGTCGTCACCGGCGGCGGAGACGGCTCCGGGTACGCCCAATCGATGTCGATCTCTCCGGTCTTGCCCACCCGGATCGTCCAGCAGCCCTCGACGGGTTCCCAGAAGTATTCGTCGTCGGTCAGGGTCTTCAGCCGAGGGCGCAGGTGGTTCTGCCAATGCCAGTCGAGCTGTTCGGAGAGTTCCTTGCTCCAGTCGATGCCCATGTCCCCGACGCTAGGCCGCCTCGCGGTCAGCCGCTGTCCTGAATCGTGAGGGGGTTGGCGGCGGGGTGACCGGGCCCACCTGGGACGATGGTGGGGAAGCGTACTGCTCTGATCTGGAGGTTTCAGGTGCCCAGTCCCACCGGTCCGGTACTCGTCGTGGACTTCGGGGCGCAGTACGCGCAACTGATCGCGCGCCGGGTGCGTGAGGCGCAGGTCTACTCCGAGGTCGTCCCGCACACCGCCACCGCCGAGGACATCCTCGCCAAGGACCCCGCCGCGATCATCCTTTCCGGTGGTCCGTCCAGCGTGTACGCGGAGAACGCGCCCGCTCTCGCCCCGGGGCTGGTCGACGCGGGCGTGCCGATCTTCGGCATCTGCTACGGCCACCAGGTGCTCGCGCAGGCCCTCGGCGGCACCGTCGAGCCGACCGGGATCCGCGAGTTCGGCCGCACCGAGGTCCGCGTCGCCGGTGAGGGCGGCGTCCTGCACGCCGGTCTCCCGAGCAACCAGCCCGCGTGGATGAGCCACAACGACAGCGTCACCAAGGCCCCCGAGGGCGCCACCGTGACCGCTTCGAGTGACGGCGCCGCCGTCGCCGGGTTCGAAGACGTCGAGCGCCGCTTCGCCGGCGTCCAGTACCACCCCGAGGTGCACCACTCGCCGCACGGCCAGGAGGTGCTCCGCCGCTTCCTGCACGACATCGCGGGCATCAAGCCGCAGTGGACGACGTCGTCCATCGTCGACGACCAGGTCAAGCGCATCGCCGAGCAGGTCGGCGACGGCCGCGCGATCTGCGGTCTCTCCGGCGGTGTCGACTCCGCCGTGGCCGCAGCGCTGGTCCAGCGGGCCATCGGTGACCGGCTGACCTGTGTGTTCGTCGACCACGGCCTGCTGCGCTCGGGCGAGCGCACCCAGGTCGAACGCGATTTCGTCGCCGCGACCGGGGTCAACCTGGTGACCGTCGACGCGCGCGACCGGTTCCTCGACGCGCTGGCCGGGGTCACCGACCCCGAGGAGAAGCGCAAGATCATCGGCCGCGAGTTCATCCGCGTGTTCGAGCAGGCCGAGCGCGACCTCAAGGCCGAGGGCGACTACAAATTCCTGGTCCAGGGCACGCTGTACCCGGACGTCGTCGAGTCCGGCGGCGGTGAGGGCGCGGCGAACATCAAGAGCCACCACAACGTCGGCGGGCTGCCCGACGACCTGCAGTTCGAGCTCGTCGAGCCGCTGCGCCTGCTGTTCAAGGACGAGGTGCGGCGCGTCGGGCTGGAGCTCGGGCTGCCGGAGACGATCGTGCAGCGGCAGCCGTTCCCCGGGCCGGGGCTCGGCATCCGGATCATCGGCGCCGTCGACGCCGAGCGGCTCGAGACGCTGCGCGCGGCGGACGCCATCGCGCGCGAGGAGCTCACCGCGGCCGGGCTCGACGGCGAGATCTGGCAGTGCCCGGTGGTGCTGCTGGCCGACGTCCGCAGCGTCGGTGTCCAGGGCGACGGGCGGACCTACGGGCACCCGATCGTGCTACGGCCGGTGTCGTCGGAGGACGCGATGACCGCGGACTGGACGCGGCTGCCGTACGAGGTCCTGGAGCGGATCTCGACCCGCATCACGAACGAGGTCTCCGAGGTGAACCGGGTGGTCCTGGACGTCACGTCCAAGCCGCCGGGCACCATCGAGTGGGAGTGACCGCTCCCGCCCCGACCTGCGTTTAGCCCGCTAACTGCGTTTTGGGCCTGGGGCACCCGGCGCGGGCCAGATCGCGATTAGGGGGCTAAACGCA
>NZ_LQMT02000024.1:27038-27845 GCF_001620365.2 Amycolatopsis keratiniphila subsp. keratiniphila | reverse complement strand
AGCAAGGCGAAGGCCCCGGCGAGGGGCCGAGGCCTTCGGAGTGGGGTGGAGCGTCAGCGGCGCCCCTAGCGGCGGCTCTTGCGCAGCGAAGCGGCGAGCAGCAGGACGCCGACGAAGATCGCCCCGCCCGCCATGACCCACCGGAAGTCGAACTGCGGGAGCCACGTGGAGCCGTCCGAGAGGACGTAACCCGACACCAGCAGCGTCGCGATCCCGACGAACAGGGTGATGACGTCCACCCCGCGCTTCGACGGCTGAGCCGACTGAGTCCGCGCGTTGTCGTAGTCGTACTCAGCCACGACGCACCTCCACGTTCCCGACACCGTTCTTGACCTGCAAAGTGATCTTCTGCCCGTTGCCGCCCGGCGAGGTGAAGTCGATGGTGTCCTCGCCGACCCCCGAGCGGGACTGGCCGAGGCAGTCGACCTCGCCCGCGCCCGTCTCGCACGAGACCTTCACTTCGGCTCCCGTCGGCACGAGCACCGTCGAGTTGCCCGCCCCGTTGGTGACCTTCGTGGTCACCGAAGCGCCCGCCGGCAGCTTGGTCAGGTCGACGTCGATGTTCCCCGCCGAGCGGTGGTACTCCGGCAGCACCTCGGACACCTGGCTCGGCGTCGCCGTCAGGTCGCCGACGCCGCCCTTCACGGAGAAGTTCTCGAACGGCACCGTGGTCAGCGCCATCCCGACGATCGCCAGCGGCACCGCGAGCCCGATCAGGCCGCGGCCGCCCCGCACGAACGAACCGGCCACCAGCCCGATGCCGACCACACCCAGGGTGAGCCCGATGACGTGCTGCGCGGTGAACCA
>NZ_LQMT02000024.1:26052-26900 GCF_001620365.2 Amycolatopsis keratiniphila subsp. keratiniphila | reverse complement strand
CGGTCGCCGTCGAGGTGGCGGCCGACGCCGACGCCATCGAGAACGCGGCGGCGGGCTGGGCCGGGCCGGGCACCGACGGCCGGTTGAACTGACCGCGGTTGCGGTGCAGCAGGTACAGCGCGACGGCCATCAGCGCGAAACCGATCAGCCCGGTGCCGTCGGCCATCCAGCCACCGGTCAAGGTCCAGGTGAGACCGGGGAACAGCAGGATCAGCAGCAGCACGGCGAACGCCGGCGAACTCGACGCGCGACCCCGGCCGATCAGCCCCTCGAACGCGGAAACGCGGTCGCCTTCCTGCGGCAGGAACAGCCAGCCCAGCAGATAGACGAAGACGCCGAATCCGCCGAACACGGTCGCCGCGACCAGCGCGACCCGGACCACGGTCGGGTCGATGCCGTACCGGTAGCCGATCCCCGCGGCGACACCGGCGAATTTGCGGCCCGCCACCGGCCGGACCGGCCTGCTCCGCCAGAAATCCTTGACGGTCTCCTCGAAGCCGGCCGCGGGGCCGCGCTTCGGAACGTGTGTCTCACTCCCACTCATGCCACAAAGAATGCGCCCCGGCGGGCCCTCGCCACATCCGGGAACACCCCTGAGGTTTCCCCCAGCGGGAAGAGTCAGGGGTTTCCCCGATGGATCAGTACCCCACTCCGTGTGACCATGGGGAACGTGCAGGAATCCGTCACCGACGACCTCGCCGAACAGGTGAAGCCGACGATCATCGAGCGCCCTCCGGTGCCCGTTCCCGGCAGCCTGTCCCCGGCACCGTTCGAGCCGCCCAAGATGTATCGCCGCCGTTCCGGCCGCGCCATCGCGGGTGTCGCGGGCGGCCTCGCCGACCACCTCG
>NZ_LQMT02000024.1:24016-25906 GCF_001620365.2 Amycolatopsis keratiniphila subsp. keratiniphila | reverse complement strand
TCGCCATCCCGCTGGCGCTGGCGATGATCGGTGCTGCCGTCGTCTGGCGCGAGGCCGACGAGTCGCAGCGGCGGCGTTGGCGCATCAGTGCCAAGGGCGGGGTCGCCACGGCCTTCCTCGGTGGCGGGGGCTGGTCGGCGGCGATCCGCCTGGTCGCCGGTGTCGCGCTGGTGATGACCGGCATCGGCGTCGTCGTCCTGGAAAGCGGCAGCATCGACCAGGTCAAGTTCGCGCTGGTCGCCGTGATCGCGACGCTGTTCGGCGTCGCCGTGCTGACCGTCCCGTTCTGGCTGCGCCTGGTCCGCGACCTCTCCGACGAGCGCACCGCCCGTATCCGCACCGACGAACGCGCCGAGATCGCCGCGCATTTGCACGACTCGGTCCTCCAGACCCTCGCGCTGATCCAGAAACAGGCGGAATCGCCGCGCGAGGTCGCCAGGCTCGCGCGCGGTCAGGAACGCGAGCTGCGCGGCTGGCTGTACGGGCCGTCGGGGTACGGCAAGAGCAAGAAGACCGAGGAAGAGGCCGTCAGCGGTCAGCTGTCCGAAGTGCTCGCGGCCGCTTGCGGCGAGGTCGAGGACGCGTTCGCGATCTCGGTGCAGCAGGTCGTCGTGGGGGAGGCGACGCTGAACGAGCCGTTGACCGCGCTGGTCCAGGCGGCGCGCGAAGCGATCGTGAACGCCGCGAAGCACGCGGGCGTCGACGAAGTCAGCGTGTACGCCGAGGTCGAGCCGACAGCGGTCACGGTGTTCGTGCGCGACCGGGGCAAGGGGTTCGACCCCGACGTCGTGCCGAGCGACCGGCACGGTCTCGCCGATTCCATCCGGGGGCGGATGGAACGGCACGGCGGGAAGCTGAAACTGCGTACCGCACCGGGTGAAGGAACCGAGGTCCAGCTGGAGATGCCGGTCAAGGCGGGGAAGGGTGCGGCGTGAGGTCGCTATGCTCACGGGACAGGGCGAGCGAGGGAGCATCGTGACGGAGAACCAGCAGACGCGGGAGCCGGTCAAGGTCTTCCTCGTCGACGACCACGCGCTCTTCCGGGCGGGTGTGCGCACCGAACTGGACTCGATCACCGACGACGTCCGCGTGGTGGGTGAGGCGGGCTCGGTCGCCGAGGCGGTCGCGGGTATCGCCCGGACCAAACCGCAGGTCGTGCTGCTCGACGTGCACATGCCGGACGGCGGCGGCGCCGAGGTGCTGCGGCGGGTCCGGCCGGAACTGCCGGATGTCGTGTTCCTCGCGTTGTCGGTCTCCGACGCCGCGGAGGATGTGATCGCTGTGATCCGCGCGGGGGCGCGGGGGTACGTCACGAAGACGATCTCGTCGAAGGAGCTCGTGCGCGCCGTCGTGCGGGTCTCGGACGGGGACGCGGTGTTCTCGCCGCGGCTGGCCGGGTTCGTGCTCGACGCGTTCGCCGACCGGCCGGGTTCCGCGCCGATCAGCGACCCGGATCTCGACCTGCTGACCCCGCGGGAGCGCGACGTGCTGCGGCTGCTCGCGCGCGGGTACGCGTACAAGGAGATCGCGTCGGAGCTGTTCATCTCGGTGAAGACCGTCGAGACCCATGTGTCGAGCGTCCTGCGGAAGACGCAGCTCTCGAACCGGTACGAGCTTTCCCGCTGGGCTTCCGACCGGCGCCTCGTCTAGGTGGCGCCTGTTCTGCTCGGCCTGGTGGCCGTGTTCTTCCTGGGCATGGGACTGCTCGGGCTCGCCGCGCCGAAGCGGCTGATCCGGCCGTTCGGCATCTCGCTGGAGTCGGCGACGGCGCGGACCGAGGTGCGGGCCGTCTACGGCGGCTTCGGGGTGGCCGTCGCGGTGCTGCTCGGGTTCGCGGCTTTCGACGTCGGCGGGATACAGCGGGGCGTCGCGATCGCGGTGGCCGTCGCG
>NZ_LQMT02000024.1:0-23870 GCF_001620365.2 Amycolatopsis keratiniphila subsp. keratiniphila | reverse complement strand
CGATTAGCCCGCTAAACGCAGGTCAGCGGAATTCGTGGGTGACCTCGATCTTCCCCACGATGTGCGTGTTGAACTCGGCGAGGTCCTCGGCCGGGACCCAGAGCTCCAGGATCGTCTTCCCGCCCGCCTGCTGGACGGGGTACCGCTCGACGAACGACGTCTCGACCTCGAACCGCGTCACGAAGCCCGCGCCGTCGTAGCGCACGTTCCAGTCACGGGCGATCTTGATCGCGTAGTCCTCGTTCAGCACCGGGTAGAAGATCGGCTGCTCCGGCAGTCTCGGCGGCCACTCACGCCAGCCCGACTCGCGAACGAGGTCGAGCTCGACGGGACCGGTGGGGCGCCACAGGGTCGTCGTGTCCGTCATGGCGCGACCTTATCGACGGCGGCCAAAGGGCGCTCGACCTGCGGAGTGGTAGCAAAGGTCCCTTGCTCCCTCGGGCGGAGCCGGGTCAGCGCGACCCCGCCCAGCACGACGACCATCCCGGCGATCACCCGCAGGTTCAGCGGCTCGGCCAGGAACACCGCACCGAGCAGCACCGAGACCACCGGCAGCAGGTAGCCGACGATCGACGCCGCCACGGCACCCTCGCTCGCGAGGAGCTGGTAGTTCAGCGCGAACGCGATCCCGGTCGACCCGATCCCCAGGATCACCACCGCGACGATCGCGCCGGTGCTCAGGTGCACCGGTTCGAAACCGCCCATCGGCATCGCGAGCACCAGGAACCCGGTCGCCAGCAGCATCTGCCCGCCGGCCAGCGACATCGGCGAGTCACCGATGCCGGTGAGGTACTTGCCCTCGTAGACGAACGCGAAGCCGTAGCTCGCGGCCGCCGCGAGGCACGCCAGCGCGCCCCAGCTGAGCAGGCCGGAGGCCTCCCACGGCGCGAAGATCAGCAGGATCCCGGCGAGCCCGACGACCAGCCCGGTGACCCGCACCGCGGTCATCTTCGTCCGCGCACCCATCATCGGCGCGGCGACCAGCACCCACAGAGGCGTCGTCGAGTTCAGCACGCCGGTGATCCCCGAATCGACGGTCAGCTCGCCCCACGCGAACAGCAGGAACGGCAACGCGTTGTGGAAGAACGCGGCGACGGCCAGGTGTCCCCAGATCCGCCGTCCCGACGGCAGCCTGTCCCGGCCGAGATGGCAGAGCCCGATCAGCACCGCCGCGCCGAGCGCCACCCGCGCCAGCACCAGCTGCACCGGCGTGAACGCGCCGAGCCCCAGCTTGATCCAGAAGAAACTCGATCCCCACATGAGCGCCAGCGCGCCGATCCGCAGCAGGGTCTTCGTCTCGCCCACCCCAGTCCTCCTTAAGTGCCTGGCCCAGCTTCGCCGGGCCGACGCGTAAGGACAAGCGAAAATAACTGCAGGGAGCTTTAAGAAGAACTGTACGATCGGGGCATGCTGGACGTCCGCCGCATGCAGGTCCTCCGAGCCGTGATCAGCAGCGGTTCGATCACCGCCGCCGCCCGGAACCTCGGCTACACACCATCCGCGATCAGCCAGCAGTTGTCCACCCTGGAAAGGGAAGCGGGCGTCGAACTGCTCGAACGCGTCGGCCGGGGCGTGCGGCCGACACCGGCCGGTTCCCTGCTGTCCGAACACGCGGAAACGCTGAGCACCCAGCTCGCCAAGGCCGAAGCCGCGCTCACCGAACTCAAGGAAGGCCGCACGGGCAGGCTCGCGATCCGCTATTTCGCCACCGCCGGCGCGTCGCTGGTGCCCTTGGCCGTCGCCGCGCTGCGCCGTGACTTCCCGGGAGTCCGCCTCGACCTGAAACTGGTCGAGCCCGACGATTCGATGCCCGAGATCGAATCGGGCAAGGCCGACGTCGCGATGATCGTGCTCCCCAGCAGCACTCCCCGGATCAAGGGCGTCGAGTACATCCACCTCCTCGACGACCCGTACCGCGCGATCCTGCCGAAGAACCACCGGCTCGCCCGCAAACGCGTCCTCGATCTCGGCGAGCTCGCGGAGGATCCGTGGGTCGGCGTCGACGGTCTCCCCGGCGCCTGCCGCGACATCCTGCTCGACGCCTGCGGCGCGGCCGGATTCGCCCCGAACCATGTCGTCGAATCCGAGGATTACCAGACGGCACAAGGGTTCGTGGCCGCCGGGCTCGGTGTCGCGCTCATCCCGGAACTCGGCCTCGGCGCCCCGCATCCCGGCGTCGCCATCCGCAAGGTCCGCCGTCCGGATCCGGTGCGGTCCATCCACGCCGCCGTCGCCGCGCACGCCAGGGAACATCCCGCGGTGCGCCATTTCCTCAGCGCGATCCGTGAGGGGGCCGGACAGACAAGCGGGAATGGTCGAGTGGGCACGAAAACCGGCTGAGCTTGAACAGCCGCGACGGCGGTCGACAACCTGGCAGGGAAGCCACATTCCCGCCGGCGAAAGGACTTCCGTGCGTCCCCTGATCGTCCTGCACGGCTCATGGCACCAGCCCGCCCATTTCGACGACGTCGTCGAACGCCTCCGCCGGGACGGCGCCGAGGTCACCGTCCCCGACCTCGGCGCGCGCCCGATCGCCGAAACCACCCGGGCCGTCCAGGAAATCGTCGACAAGGCGGCCGAGCCGCCGGTGGTGCTCGCACACTCCTTCGGCGGCCTGACCGCCAGCGGGCTCCAGGGGGCCGCGCATCTGATCTACCTCGCCGCGATCGTCAGCGAGCCGGGTGAAACCGCGCAGTACTGGATCGAGCGGACCAGAGAGGAAACCGGCCGCGAACCCCAGCCGTTGCCCTTGATCTTCGACGAGGAAGGCTGGACCCATCTCGACCTCGCCGCCGTCCGCGAGGCCATGTACGCCGATTGCACGGACGCCGTCGCCGAGCGCGCCACGGTCCTGCTGCGTCCCGAGCCCGTCACGATCTTCGACGAGTCACCGGAAGGCTCGGCGTGGAAGGACACCCCGACCACCTACGTCACCTGCGCTGAAGACCGGGCGCTCATCCCGGAAATGGTCGTCCACTTCGCCGCCCGGTGCGACACGACGGTGACCTGGCGGGCAAGCCACAGCCCGTTCCTCAGCCGTCCCGTGGAGTTGGCGACGCTGGTCCTCGAGCGGCTCTAGATCAGGAACAGCTCCGCGAACAGCACCCCGATCAGGATCGCCGCCACCACGGCGCCCGCCGTGATCAGCCACTTCCGGGTGTCCGGCGACTTCGCGGCCACCGGCGCGGCGGGAGCGTACTGCTGCGTCGGCGGCGCGTATTGCGGCTGCGGTGGCTGATACTGCTGCGGCTGGTGCTGGGGGAACTGCGGAACCGGCTGCTGCGGCGCCTGCTGGACGGGCATCGGCATCGAGGCCGGAACCGTCGGCATCGCGGGGGCGGTCGGCGGGATGAACGCCGTCTGCCGCCCTTCGGTGATCGCGTTCAGCGAGCGGACGGTGTCCGCCATCGTCGGCCGCGCGTCCGGCTCCGCCCGGAGCATCTTGCGCAGCGCACCGGCCAGCGGCCCGGCGGTCTGCGGCGGGCGTTCCGAGGACTCACCGTCCTCACCGAACGGCGGCACCCCCTCGACGGCCGTGTACAGCGTCGCGCCCAGCGAGAACACGTCGGACGCCGAAGTCGCCGGTTCGCCGCGCGCCACTTCGGGCGCCCGGTACGCCGGACTCGGGCCGCCGCCGGTGATGCCGATGTCGGTGAGTTTCACGCCGCCGTCGTCGGCCAGCAGGACCGTGCCCGGCTCGACGGTCCGATGCACCACCCCGGCCTCGTGCATCGCGGCCAGCGCGCGGCCGAGCACGATGCCCAGTCCGGCCGCCTGTTCCGCGGTCAGCCTGCCGTGTTCGGCGAGGAAGGCCGCCATCCCGCGGGACGGGATGTACTCCATCACCAGCCACACGTCCGGCCCGTCGGGCAGCACGTCGTACACCTTGATGGCGGTGGCGTGCTCGAACTTGGCCGCGTCCTTGCCTTCCTGGACGACGACGGCCTTGGCCTGCTCCGCCCGGTCCGGCGGCAGGCCGACGGGCAGATACATGCGCTTCATCGCGACCGTGCGCAGCAGACGGGTGTCGAACGCCAGCCACACGATGCCCGCCCGGCCACGCCCGATGGGCTGGTCGAGGCGGTACCGGCCGCCGACGATGGAACCTTCAGAACTCAATGCAATCCTCGGATCACGCGCCAGCCGGGGTTGAACTCACTGGCGGAGTCGGCGTGGTGCTCGGTGGGGGGTCGTCGGAAGATGTCGGCGGCTTCGCACTCGACGTCTTCGTCTGCTTCGAGCTGGTCGGCCTTTCCGGCTCGTCCGTCTGGCTCGCCTTGCTCGACGTCTTCTTCGACGAGGTCGGAGTGTCCTTGGGCGGCTCGGCCGACTGCGTCTCGGTCGGCGTTTCCGTCGTCTCCGGAGCCGAAGACGTCGCCGAAGGTGTCGGCTTCGGCGACGAGTTCCCCACCTGCGCGGGCGTCTCCGGGTTGTTCGGGGTCAGCAGCCAGAAGCCCAGCGCGGCCAGTGCCACGACCACGACACCGCCGATGATCGCGGGCTTCTTCCACGCGCCCGGCTTCTCGTCGTCCTCGTCCACCGGACTGGTCTGCGCGCGGGTGGGCGGCGGCGGAGGAGGCGGGTCGTCGTAGTCGTCGTCGTAGGGATCGTCGTCGTAGTCGCCCGCGGGGATCGGGACGGCGCGCGTGGGCGCGGGGCCGCCGCCGGGGTGGCCGCGTTCGGACAGCAGCGCCGTCTCGTCGTAGTTGTCGTACCCGTCGTAGTCGTCTTCCGGGTATCCCGACGCGGGCGGCTGCTGGTAGTCGTCTTCGTCGTCGTAGTACGAACCGGCCGCGGCCTGATCGTCGAGAAGCGAACCCGAGTGGCCGGCCGCCTCGCTGTCGAGCGCCTGGGTCACGCCGCCACCGGCGAGCGCGCCCGCGATGGGCGCGGCGAGCACCGTGTCGTCCGCGGGGCCGCCCAGCGGCGTTTCACCCCGCGCGACGGCGGCGAGAAGCTCTTCGCACTCCTCGGCGGTGGGCCGGTGCCGCACCTCCGGGTGCAGCAGCACGGCCAGCACGCTGGCGAGCGGGCCGGACTGACGCGGCGGGATGATCTGCCCGGCCGCGACCGCGTGCAGGAGGCTCAGCGTGTTCTCGCTGAGGCCGAACGGCGGCTGGCCTTCGCAAGCGGCGTAGAGCGTCGAGCCGAGCGAGAAGACGTCGGACTCCGGGCCGGGGTCGCCGCCGATGGCCACCTCGGGCGCCAGGTAGGCGGGGGTTCCGGCGATCATCCCGGTCTTCGTGACCGTGACGTCGTCCTTGGCCCGCGAGATGCCGAAGTCGGTGATCTTCACCGTGCCGTTGGGCGCCAGCAGGATGTTGCCGGGCTTGATGTCGCGGTGCACGATGCCGACCGCGTGCGCCTCGGTGAGCGCCGCCGCGACCTGCGCGCCGATCCGCGCGACCTCAGTCGGCGGCAGCGTCCGCTCCTCCTGCAGCACCTGCGCGAGGCTTGTGGAGTTCAGGTACTCCATGATCAGGCACGGCTGGCCGTTGTCGTCGGTGACGACGTCGAACACCGAGATGGCGTTCGGGTGGTGCAGTCTCGCGGCGATCCGGCCTTCGCGCATCGTGCGCTGGCGGGCGTCTTCGGCGTCGTGAGCCTCAAGCCCTGGTTGCAGCAGCAACTGTTTGATCGCCACCGTGCGGCCGAGTACCTCGTCGTGCGCTTGCCACACGGCCCCCATCGCGCCCGTGCCGATCCGCCCGGCGATGCGATATCGACCGGCGACCAGGCGACCCTCGTCGCTCACGCGACCTCCCTTTGGGCTCCGTCTTCACGTCGCGGAGTCGTCCGCGCACGCGGTGCGGCCTTCAGCACGCCACAGCGTTGGAGCGTATGCACATGTAGTGGTCTGTGTGCCGGCTTTTCCGAGACCGACTCGTGACAAGGCTAGGCGCTCACTCTGCGCACACACACGCGGCACACTCTGATCGCCCTGGGTGGAGGGCCGTTACACGCGGGGTGTCCGTCACATGTGCTGCGCGGACAGCAGCCGCGCGTCGGTGATCAGGCCGGTCGTCTCGTCGGCGAATTCCAGTATCTGGGTGACCCGCAACAGGCCGCCGTCCGGATTGCGCATGGTCACCACGGCGAGGATGGTGCCGTCGGCCTGTTCGCGGAGGTCCTGGATCTGGATGGCGTCCATCGCGCTCCAGGACTCGATCAGCCTGCCCGCCTCGGACTCGGCCAGCACCGGCGTGATCAGCGACATCGCGCCGTAGGGATCGGCGTCGACGGTCCGGTAGAACGTCCGGACCGCCTCGATCTTGTCCTCGACCGTGCTGACCGCGACCGGTTTGGCGGACGGCTGCGGACTCGTGCTGCCCGCCGAGGAGCTCTGCCGGGGGAGCGAGCCCGAACCGGTGCCCGAAGACGGCTGGGCCTTCGTGCTGGTGCCCGACGACGTCGGCGTCTCCTGCTTGCGCTGCTGCGGTTCGGTGGAGTCCGGGACGGCGAGGCCGCCGAGCGCGGCGGCTCCGCTCATCGTCTCGGGTGCGGAGGCGCCCGGCGCCGTGCCTTCCCGCTGGGTGCCCGCGAGCACGCCCGCGGTGACGACGGCGCCCGCGACCAGCAGTCCGGCGGCGACCAGCCCGGCCAGCTTGGCCCGACGGGCGGCACGGCTCTCCGGCTCGTCTTCTTCGGGCTCGGGCCGCGGCGCGGGCACTTCGCGGGTGCGGGCGGGTACGAACTTCTGCGGCTCGCGGAAGACCTGCTCGAGATACTCGCGGTCGACGCGGGTGTCGTTCAGGATCTCTTCCGGGATGACGTCCTCGACACGTACGGCGTCCTCACGCCGTATGCGCTGTCGATCAAGCACGAAATTCCTCGCTCTGGTCCGGGGCAGGCACTGGGCCGTTCGGCCGGTGCCTTTGGTCCGCGCGGCCGTCTTCTGAACGGTGCGGACCCTGCAGTCGTCAGGTAACCCTGTGCGGACGGTGCTCGGCCAGGCTCTATCGCCGGAATGCCGTCGCGATACGACGAACGGCAGCTTAGGTCACCCACCCGGACCAGGGATGACCGCTCAACGCACCGCACGTGCAGAGGAACAGGACACTTGCACGTGCGTGATGCCCTACATGCCGTCGTCGATGATCTTGTCGTCGTCACCGAAGGTGAACGTGCGCTGCTCCATGGTCTTCGTGCCGTCTTTGTGAGTGACTTCGACGGTGTTGACCGTGACGCCGCGGCGCTGGTCGATGGCGACCTTCTTCACCTCGAAGTAGGCGACGTCGGCGTAGCGCTCACGGAGCCCCTGAGCGCCTTCTTCGCCCAGGCTGCCGGAGGTCACCGAGGACGCTTCTTGAGGGTCGGTGGTGACGGAGTTGAGGAAGATCTCGGTGTTGTCGCCCATCGCCTGTGCGTCCGGCTGCTGCGCGTACCAGGGGGAGGTCGTTGTGGTGCGGTCGGCGGGCACGACCGGCGGCTTCTGCGGCCGGTCGCTCGACGACGGCGCGGAGCCGGACGTGACCGGCCCGCCCGAGTCGGGCCGCGACGAGCCGGTCCCGGTGTCGTCGCTGTCCGACGAGGTGCCGGAGTTGCTGGAACTGCGGTCGTCCCTGGTGGAGGAATCGGTCTCGGATTCGGACGGGTCGCCCGCCGCGCCACCTTGGGGTGGGGTGGTCGGATTGCCGGCGAGACCGTCCTGGCTCAGCGGGCTGCCGCCGCGATAGCCGGGCCAGCCGCCTTGGCTCTGCTGCTCCGGCAGGGGCTTGCCGACCAGGAACGAACCGGCGAAGAGGAGTCCGACCACGACCAGCGCGGACGCCGCCGCCGCGAACCAGGCGGCCTTGCGCCAGGTCTTGGGCGGGGTCACCGAGGCGGGCACCGTGCCCAGATCGAAGGTGCTCAGACCGTCGACGGGCGGGGCGACGTAGACACGGACGTCGCTGTCGTCGATCTCCGCCGGCTCGGGACGTCGGGGCGAGGGGGCGGTCAGCGTCACCTTCGTGCGCTGGGCGGCCTTCGCGCGCCGTTCCTCGACGGGCGTCATGACGGGTTCGGTCAACGAGACCTCGACGCGGGCTGGGCGCTCTACGGGAATCTCACGAGCGGGCTGGGGGAGCGGCAGCAGGCCGCTCGATGGGGCGTAGCCGGGGCTCGGCGCCCTCCTGTTCCGCGGTGGCGGCAAGGGGAGGGAACCGGTGGAGGGTGGGGCGAACTCGCGGTGCGCGTGATGCCCGTGCCCGGCCGGGCGCTGCCGCCTCGGCGGCACGGGTGGGGTCCAGCTCTCGGCGCCACCCGCCCGGTGTCGTCCTGTCTGTGTGGTGCCGTTGCGTCCCTGGTGTTCCGCCCAGCCGTTCATGTCCGAGCGACCCCCTCACAGGCCGGCCCTGACGGCGATGTGACACCGGTTAAGCCGAACGGAGCAGCGGGTTCACGGGATCCCTCGCTTGCAGACTCCCGGGCACACTCGTGAGCAAATGCACGCGCATACGACTGGGGGCGCGCGGGGCCGTCGCCCCCGCGCGCCATGCGGGCATCGCCCGACCCAGACGCAAGGGTCCTCACGAGGTCCACATTAAAAGTTCGACACCCGCAAGTCTTCACCCACTCTGCAAGTTGCAGATGTTTCACTCGGTCGGGCGCGGCCGAACGGGCCTCGGTGACGTAACGCTGTGCTATCGGCGCTGGTGACGTCGCTCAGTTGCCGCTGCGGTACTTCTGCTGAGTCGATTGCAGGGCTTTCGTGGCGGTGATCCCGCTACCCGCTGCAAGCAAAATCGCGATGACGTCGAGCGTCGTTCCCCCACTCGTGAGCAACCAGGCGAAAAGCGAGGCCGCGGTGGTACCCGCTGCGATCGGCCAGCGCGTCTTGACGTACTGGGCGACGGGTGTGCCACCCGCGCGCTTACCCGCCGCGCTGTTCAGCATGGCGAGATAACCGACATGGCCCAATGCCGCCAGGACACCGGCGATCGCGATGATCACGGCGATGAGGTTAATCATGTGTCCAGTTTGCCTGGTCCCGCGCCGTCGTGGCTCGGGGAACACCCTGAGTTCCGCCTCACGCCGCAGGATCGTGACGTGGCCGGATCGCGTTTAGCCCGCTAAACGCGATCCGGACGCGGCGCAGGGGAGCAAGGGACCTTTGCTACCGCCCCAGCCTGCCCCGCCCCAGGTTGAGCAGCGCCATCGCGAGCTGCCGTCCCTCCGGCCCGAGTTCGCGGTAGCGCGCGAGCACGTCCATCTCGCGGTTGTAGACGATCCTGGTGCCGCCCGCGGCCATCCTGGCCGCACCGATCGTCTTGGAGACTTCGACGCGGCGTTTGACCAGCCGCAGGATCTCGCCGTCGAGGAAGTCGATCTCCTTGCGGAGCTCGCCGATCTCTTCGGCCGTGGCGGTGGGTTCTTCGGCGTCCGGCTTCTGTGTGGTGTTCATCGGGACCTTTCTTCGGTCCGGATTCCCTGCTGGCCCCCGGAACAGCGTAAAGCCCCGGGGTCCGTGGACTCCGGGGCTTCAGGTGATGGCATTGGCGGCACTATGCGATCACGGGAGCCGGAGTCCGGGTCCCGTAAAAAAATCGCGTCGCGTGGTGCCGCATGCCGCTCATTATGCCACAGCGATGCCGTCCTCCGGCTTGAAGCGACGACGTGATCCGCGCACACGCGCGTGTACGAGGACGCTCATGGCCAGCCAGAACATCGGCATCGCAGGCCAGAAGAACGGCACCCCGGAGACCACCCAGCGGGCGATCAACAGCACCGAAAGCACGGCGGCGATCGCGAGATGGATCCGCACCGCCGGATGCCCGAGGGCGACCGGGCGCCGCTTCGGGGCGGGTTTCGGCAGATCCGACGTGAGCGCGGCGAGGTCGTCCGTGTATTTGGCGGAATACACGGCGCTCAGCCGGTCTTCCACCTCTTCGAGAGTGAGACGGCCTTCACCGCCGGCGGCATGGATGCGGGTGGCGACCCGCTCGCGGTCGGCGTCGGCGGCCCTGAGCCTGGAGGGAATCCCGTTGGTGTCCATGGCATCCGATCCTGCGCCGCGAACACCGCCAGCGCGTCGGACGGCAGGCGGCAACACCGCCTACGCCCGGCGCTGTAGCGTGGACCGGCGATGAACACCCTCTTCGATCTCCCAGCGGACGGTCCGGCCAAGCCCCGGCACTCGGATCTGCTCGACGACCTGAACCCGGCACAGCGCGAGGCCGTGACCCACGCGGGCTCGCCGCTGCTGGTCGTCGCGGGCGCGGGTTCGGGCAAGACCCGGGTGCTGACCCGCCGGATCGCGTACCTGCTGGCCGAACGGGACGTGCACCCCGGCCAGATCATGGCGATCACGTTCACCAACAAGGCGGCCGCGGAGATGCGGGAGCGGGTGAGCGACCTCGTCGGCCGCCGCGCGAACGCCATGTGGGTGTCGACGTTCCACTCCATGTGCGTGCGGATCCTGCGCCGTGAGGCCAAAACGCTGGAGATGTCGTCGAGTTTCTCCATCTACGACTCGGACGACACCAAGCGCCTCATCACCCTCGTCGCCCGCGATCTCGACATCGACCCGAAGAAGTACGCGGCGCGCACGCTGGCCGTGCACATCTCGAACCTCAAGAACGAACTGATCGATCCGGAGACGGCGGTCGCCGACGCGGGCAACGACCTCGAACGCCGCGTCGCCGAGGTGTACGTCGAGTACCAGCGGCGGTTGAACCAGGCCAACGCGTTCGACTTCGACGACCTCATCATGCGGACGGTCGAACTCCTGCAGACGTACCCGGACGTCGCCGAGTACTACCGCCGGCGTTTCCGCCACGTGCTCGTCGACGAGTACCAGGACACGAACCACGCGCAGTACACGCTGGTCCGCGAGCTGGTCGGCACCGAGACGAACGAGGCCGGGATCGAGCCCGCCGAGCTGTGCGTCGTGGGTGACGCGGACCAGTCGATCTACGCCTTCCGCGGCGCGACGATCCGCAACATCGAGGAATTCGAACGCGACTTCCCGAACGCGCGGACCGTGCTGCTGGAACAGAACTACCGCTCGACCCAGACGATCCTGAACGCGGCGAACGCGGTCATCGCGCGAAACCCGAACAGGCGCGCGAAGCGGCTGTGGACCGACTCCGGCGACGGCGAGAAGATCGTCGGCTACGTCGCGGACAACGAGCACGACGAAGCGGCGTTCGTCGCGGGCGAGATCGACGCGCTGGCGGACAAGGGCGAAGCGGACTACTCCGACGTCGCGGTCTTCTACCGCACCAACAACCAGTCCCGTGTCTTCGAAGAGATCTTCATCCGCCTCGGCCTGCCGTACAAGGTCGTCGGCGGGGTGCGGTTCTACGAGCGGCGCGAGGTCCGCGACATGCTCGCGTACCTGAGGGTGCTGGCGAACCCGGAGGACACGGTCAGCCTGCGCCGCATCCTCAACGTCCCCAAACGCGGCATCGGGGATCGCGCCGAAGCCGTCATCGCGACGTACGCCGAGCGTGAGCGCATCTCGTTCGCGCAGGCGCTGCGCGGTGCCGTCAGCGGTGAGGTGCCGCTGCTGAATCCGCGCTCCGCCAAGGCGATCACCGGTTTCGTCGAGCTGATGGACGAGCTCGGCGAGGTCGTCGAGAGCGGCGCCGAAGTCGCCGACATCCTCGAAGCCGTCCTGGAGCGCACGGGCTACCGCGCGGAACTCGAGGAGTCCGACGACCCGCAGGACGCGTCGCGGGTGGAGAACCTGACGGAACTCGTCACCGTCGCGCGGGAGTTCACCGAATTCACCGCCGAGGTGGCCGGCCCGGACGGTGAGTTGCCGGAGGCGGATCCGGGTGTGCCGGAGCCGGGCTCGCTGCCCGCGTTCCTGGAGCGGGTTTCGCTGGTGGCCGACGCGGATTCGGTCCCGTCGCCCGACGGCGGCGATGACGGCGAAGGACACGACGCGGGCGTGGTCACGTTGATGACCGTGCACACCGCGAAGGGCCTGGAGTACCCGGTCGTCTTCGGAACGGGCTGGGAGGACGGGATCTTCCCGCATATGCGCGCGCTCGGTGACCCGACGGAGCTGGCCGAAGAGCGCCGTCTCGCCTACGTCGCGATCACGCGGGCGAGGAAGAGGCTGTACGTCTCCCGTTCGATGGTGCGCTCGGCCTGGGGCCAGCCGCAGATGAACCCGGCTTCGCGGTTCCTCGACGAGCTTCCCGCCGATCTGGTGGATTGGCGCAGGCTCGCGCCTTCCTCTTCTTCCGGTGGCTTCGGTTCGTCGGGCGGTTCGCCGCGGGCCGCGACGACCTGGGGCAGCCGAGGCGGTGGTGGCGGCTCGTCGTCGCGGGCGGCGAGCACGAGCCCGTTCGGCAAGGGCTGGAAGGACACCGTCGCGCTCAAGCTCGACGTGGGCGACAGGGTCAGTCACGACAAGTACGGGCTCGGAACGGTCGTCGCCTGCGACGGCACGGGCCCGCGCGCCACGGCGACGATCGATTTCGGTGCGGCCGGCAAGGTCCGGCTGATGCTGATCGGCAGCGTGCCGATGGTCAAGCTCTAGCCCTGACCTGCGGTTTCTTCCTCGCGTCCGAAAACTGTCGGACCCTTCCCGTATACCTGTGCCGTCGAACACGAGTTCGACTCGCTGGGGTATGCCGGGCAAGCAGGCGTCCCCGATCCAGGGAGGGGGCGCATGGTGTGGACGGGGTGCTGTTTCAGGTTCTCTCGAGTGGGGTACTCGAGTACTTGCGGGGTGTTGAAGAAGGGGCGGGGCCGGATCGGGGTCCGGAACCGCCGGAAGTGCTCAGGCTGGTCGCGGCCTGGCGCGCGTTACTGCGGGCACACGAACCGGACGGGGCCGGACGGTGTGTCGTATGCGGGCACGCGCGGCGATGGCTGTTCGGGCCGCGGCCAGCCGGGTATAGAAGTCTTTCCCGGAGACCTTTCGCCGGATGGCGGCCGATCGAACGGCGCCCGGCCGGTCTCTGCACGGTCTGGCAGATCGCCGTGGGGTACTTCGTCCGGAAACTGCCGGACGGCGTCGCCTGAGGCCTTGAGGGCCCGGAAAATCACCTGGGCTCCGAGCCGGAAGACCTACGACGCTTGGTGATGCCCGCGATGGGGGAAGCGGAGGTCTTGAAGGCGCGCCTGAGCGTCATTGCCCGGCGCGCCCTCGTCACGGACGGCATCACCGGTGTGGTGATGAACGGTGGTGCGGAAAAGAGCGAGGCTCGATCAGTTGACGCTCACGCCACGGGCGGCGAGCCACGGGCGCGGGTCGATCTTCTTCGTGCCGTTCTGCCACACCTCGAAGTGCAGGTGCGGGCCGGTGCTCTGGCCGCGGTTGCCGACCTCGGCGATCTCCTCGCCGCACTTGACCTTCTGGCCTTCGCGGACGGAGAACGAGTTCATGTGGCCGTAGACGTGGACCGTGCCGTCGGCGAGCTGGACCTTGACCCAGAGGCCGAAACCGCTGGCCGGGCCCGCTTCGATGACCGTGCCGTCGGAGGCCGCGACGATCGGCGTGCCGATCGGGGCCGCGAGGTCGATGCCGAGGTGGCTCGTGCCCCACCGGGCGCCGAAGCCCGAGGTGAAGGTGCCCTTGGTCGGCATGCAGGTCTTGGGGCGCTTGGCCTCTTCTTCGGCCTTGCGGGCCGCTTCGGCCTCACGCTTCACGCGGGCCTGGGTGATGCTGTTGTTGTCCGAGAGCTTCTGGGCCTCGGCGGAGGCGTTCGTCGACTGGCTCGTCGGCAGCAGTTCGGGGGCGCCACCACCGGCTCCGCCGCCGAGGGCGAACGAGGCGCTCGCGTCCTGGGTGCTGGCCAGCGGGGTGACGGCGGCGTCGGAGGATTCCGAAACGGACTTCAGGGTCTGCCCGGCGGCGGCGGCCGCGAAGGCGCCGGCAGCGACGGCTGCGACCACGACACGGCCACGAAGGGCCGAGGACGGGGGCGACAGGCGGTGCGAGCCCCGGACGCGAACGACCGCACCATCGAGTGCGTTCTCGAGCGCCGGGGAAGGAGCTTGGCCGCCGGGGGAGCGGTGTGAAGCCAAGACGGGGCCTTCCGTGTTCGGGGAGTCGGATCAAGAGCCCGGGCGGGGGATCCCGGTGAACGACCTCGGGGGTGGTTCGTTCGATGCTCTCATTCGTGATCTGACTGTAATGGGGACCCCGGGACAGTAACGAAGCGGCACCCCGGTCAGCAAGATCTGACGGCGCTCTCGGCCGATCGGGCGACGGAGATCTGGCCGTTGTCCAGTGAAGATTACCCAAAGTTAAACCAGGTTTACTCACAACCGTGTGACTTGCGTTACAGGTTCAAGGGGCCGTTCGGGGGTACCGGACGGCCGGGAAGGGGGCGAACGAGGGAAATAACCGGTTGCCCGACGGTGTTGAAGGGTCCTTAACCGGACTGGCCTCGTCACCGGGCGTCGTCTCGGCACTGCCGGTCACCTATGGCGCCGCTCGGTCGTCCCAGGTATCGAGGCCGCCGCGCGTCCGTGACGGCCTGTGGTGCCCTGCTGGCGGGCCCGGTCGGGCCCGGCTTGCTAGCGTCGCCGTCGATGACTTCGCGCTCACGGCACCCTGGTGGCGAATCCACCGGGCAAGCCGTCCCCGGTACCGCGTCCGCCGAACTTCTCCGGAGCGAACCGGGCGCCCGCCCGCGAGCGCTCCTGCTGTCGGCGGGGCTGGTGTCGGCCGGTGCGGTCGCGCTGGCCACCGGCGCGCTGATGCCCGTCGTCCGGGGTGGTTCGGCCGGATTCACCGCCGCTCCCTTGCTGGTCGTGCTGGCTTTGGCGCCCGCGGCGGCCGTGCTCTACGCGCTGGTCTCCGGTCGCTCGGGTCTCGCGGCGGGCCTGGTGCTCGGGCTCACCGCGCTCGCGCCCGGACGGCTGCTGCTGGATCTGCAACTGCTCGCGGACGGCTCCCTGGCCGCGCGCCCGGAGCTGTTCCTCGCCGACAGGTTGCTCGCGATGCCGGAGGCGGGGCCGGGGCTGTGGCCATTGGTGGCGGGGCACCTGCTCACCCTCGCGGCCGGGGCCTTCGCCGCCGGGACCGCCCGCGACGAGGCGGAACTGGCGGGTGAGCTCGACGGACGGCGCCGCTGGCGGTTGCTCGGGCCCGTGCTCGGTGTGGCGGGCGGGGTCGGTCTGCTGCTCGCACCCTTCGGTTCGGGCAACGCGTACCTCCTGGCCAAGAACGCCTTCGAGGGCCCGACGGTCGCGATGGCCGGATACCTGCTGCTCGCGGCCTTGCTGCCGCTGACGGTGCTCGTGGCCGTGAGCTCGCCATCGGCCGGTGTCGGCAAAGGAGGGTTCGCGGGCGCGGGGCTGGCCGCGCTCGCGGTCGGTGTCCCGCCGGTGGTCGCGGGACTGGTCGTGGACCGGCTTTCGGTCGCGCCCGGTTCGGTGGTGGTGACCATCGCCGGTCTGGCGCTGGTCGGGCTGGCCTTCACCAGGTTCGACGTCGCGGAAGCGGACGAGGCCGTCACCGGTGACCTGGCGGGCGAAGTCAGGCTGCCCGGACTGTTCTGGTGGCGGCTGGCCACCGGAGGCCTGGCGCTGCTGGCCGCCGGTGCCGCGGCCGCGGGCGCGCTGGCCCCGGTGCTGAAGGCCAACGGTCCGACGCCGGTCCCCGAGACACCGGCGCGCTGGCTGCTGCTCGGTGCGGCCGTCGTGCTCGCCGTGCCCGCGCTGTTCGTCTTCGTGCCGCGGCTCTCGGCGTTCGCCAGGGGAGTCGTCGCGGCCACGTGGGCGGGCGTCGTCCTCGCGGGTGCGGCGGTGCTGAGCGCCGCCTTGTCCGTGACCGAGGACAAGGCGGTGGACCCGGCACTGTTCGGGGTCGACCTCCCGGTGCCGTTGCCGGACAAGGTCGGCTACTCGGCGGGCGCCGGGGTCACCTGGACGTTCATCGCGCTCGTGCTGGCGGCGCTGGCCGCGCTCGCCGCGGTGATCACCGGTGTCGTGGACCGCGACGACTCCGATGAAGAAACGGACGAAACGCGCGTGAGCGGGACCGTGCTCACCCCGGTCGTCGCGGCGGCGGTGCTGGCGATCGCCGCGTTCGGCACGCCGGTGTTCGGCGCGCCCGGCTACACCGCCCCGGGACTGTGGTCGAACTTCGGTGCGGCGTCCTGGGGTCTGCTCGGTGCGCTGGCCGTCGTCCTCGGCCTGTACGCGCTCGTCCCGCGCTCACGGCCGGTCGCCGCGGCGGCCGCCTTGGCCGGGGCCGCGCTGGTGCTCGGCCTGCGCGCGGCGGAACTGCCGCTCGTCGGCTCGGAGTACGAGGGTTCCTCGGCGGGGGTCGGATTCTGGCTCGCGTTGGGCGGCGCCGTCGTCACCCTCGTCGCGGCGGGGATGGCCGTCGCGGGCTCACGGCGGGCCGGATGACCCGTCATCTCCTCCGGGTCGTGCTGGCCGAGTTCGGTGTCGAGGAAGGTTCGGCGATCGCGCTGGGCAGGTTGCTGCGCGACGAAGGCGTCGAGGTCGTCTACGCCGGACGTCTCGACACCGTCGAACAACTCGTCCGGACGGTCGAACAGGAGGATCCGGACATCCTCGGGATCCTGCGGGGCACGAGCGAACCGGAAGGGCTCGCGGAAACGCTCCCGGGGGTTCTGCTCTTCGCGGTCGGTAACGGCCCGAGCGGGTTCGACAACGCCTTCGAAAGCCAGGAAGAGGCGGCGAACTGGGTCTCCGGTGTGCGGTCTCACACCGTGGAAACACCGTCTGACCGCGTACGGTGACCGACTTCACCAGGTGCGGAGTCCCCTGCTTCTGCGCAGGTCGCTAACCTCGACTGGTCCGACAGCGCGGTCCGGCAACGGACCACCACAGTGGCGTGTCGTCAGGAGACTGGAGTAGTGGACCTCTACGAATACCAGGCGAGGGATCTCTTCGCCGCCCACGGAGTACCGGTTCTGCCGGGTGCCGTGGCAAACACCCCCGAAGAAGCCAAGGCCACCGCCGAGAAGATCGGCAACCAGGTCGTCATCAAGGCGCAGGTCAAGACCGGCGGCCGCGGCAAGGCCGGCGGCGTCAAGCTGGCCCAGACGCCGGATGAGGCCGCCGAGAAGGCCGAGGCGATCCTCGGTCTCGACATCAAGGGCCACATCACGCGTCGCGTGCTGGTGGCCGAAGCCTCGGACATCGCCGAGGAGTACTACTTCTCCTTCCTGCTGGACCGTGCGAACCGCACCTTCCTCGCGATGGCTTCGGCCGAAGGTGGCGTGGAGATCGAGCAGCTGGCCGTCGAGCGCCCCGAAGCGCTCGCGAAGATCCCGGTCGACGCGATCGCCGGTGTCGACAAGGCGAAGGCCGTCGAGATCCTGACCGCGGGCAAGTTCCCGGAGAAGGTCGTCGACGAGGCCGCCGACGTCGTCGTGAAGCTCTGGGAGACCTTCGTCTCCGAGGACGCCACGCTGGTCGAGGTCAACCCGCTGGTCCGCGACCCGCAGGACAAGATCATCGCCCTCGACGGCAAGGTCACCCTCGACGAGAACGCCTCGTTCCGTCAGCCGGGCCACGAGGCCCTGGTCGACAAGGACGCGGAGAACCCGCTCGAGGCGAAGGCCAAGGCCAAGGACCTCAACTACGTCAAGCTCGACGGCGAGGTCGGCATCATCGGCAACGGCGCGGGCCTCGTGATGTCCACGCTGGACGTCGTGGCCTACGCGGGCGAGAAGCACGGCGGCGTCAAGCCCGCCAACTTCCTCGACATCGGCGGCGGCGCTTCGGCCGAGGTCATGGCGGCCGGTCTGGACGTCATCCTCAACGACACCGACGTGAAGAGCGTCTTCGTCAACGTCTTCGGTGGCATCACCGCTTGCGACGCGGTCGCGAACGGCATCGTCGAGGCGCTGAAGATCCTGGGCGACGAGGCCACCAAGCCGCTCGTCGTGCGGCTGGACGGCAACAACGTCGTCGAGGGTCGCCAGATCCTGGCCGACGCGAACCACCCGCTGGTCACCGTGGTGGACACAATGGACAACGCGGCCGACAAGGCCGCCGAGCTCGCCGCGGCAGGTGCGTGAGATGTCGATCTTCATCAACGAGAACAGCAAGGTCATCGTCCAGGGGCTCACCGGCTCCGAGGGCATGAAGCACGCGACCAAGATGCTGAAGTCCGGCACGAACATCGTGGGTGGCGTCAACGCCCGCAAGGCAGGCCAGACCGTCTCCATCGAGGGCAAGGACCTCACCGTGTTCGGCACGGTCGAGGAGGCCATCAAGGAGACCGGCGCCGACGTTTCGGTCATCTTCGTGCCGCCGAAGTTCGCCAAGGACGCGGTCATCGAGGCGATCGACGCCGAGATCCCGCTCGCCGTGGTGATCACCGAGGGCATCCCGGTGCACGACTCCGCCTACTTCTGGGCGCACGCCGTCGCGACCGGCAACAAGACCCGCATCATCGGGCCGAACTGCCCCGGCGTGATCAGCCCCGGCAAGTCGAACGCCGGCATCATCCCGGCCGACATCACCGGCGCGGGCCCGATCGGCCTGGTGTCGAAGTCCGGCACGCTGACCTACCAGATGATGTACGAGCTGCGTGACATCGGTTTCTCGACCGGTGTCGGCATCGGCGGCGACCCGGTCATCGGCACGACGCACATCGACGCCCTCGAGGCGTTCGAGGCCGACCCCGAGACCAAGGTCATCGTGATGATCGGCGAGATCGGCGGCGACGCCGAAGAGCGCGCCGCGGCCTACATCAAGGACAACGTGACGAAGCCGGTCGTCGGCTACGTCGCCGGCTTCACCGCGCCCGAGGGCAAGACCATGGGCCACGCCGGCGCCATCGTCTCCGGCTCCTCCGGCACGGCCGCCGCGAAGAAGGAGGCCCTCGAGGCCGCCGGCGTCAAGGTCGGGAAGACCCCGAGCGAGACCGCCGTCCTGGCGCGCGAGCTGTACAACAGCCTCTGATCCTTCGGAGACTGAGCTTTCCCCGGCGGGCCGGGCACCCACCCTGGTGCCCGGCCCGCCTCTTTTCGCCCCGGATCGCGTTTAGCCCGCTAAACGCACGTCGCGGGCCGACCTGCGTTTAGCGGGCTAAACGCGATCCGACGGTCGGGGAGGGGTTCCGCCGGGAACCTGATCGGGTGTACAGACGTCTCAGAGCCCGAGGCGTGGGGTGTCCGCGTGTGCGCTAGCGTTCGAGCATCACAGCCGCCTCGTTTGTCCCGGGAGTCCCGCGCGCCCCGGGGTGCCGGTCGAACGACAGGAGAGCATTCGGATGTCCTATCCCAGCGGTGGGCCCGGCTACCCCCAGCAGGGTGGCGGCCAGCAACACCCCAACCCCGCCTCGGGGGCCTTCCCCCAGCAGCAGGCGCCGTCACCGGCCACCCCGCTGAACCTGGCGTTGCTGCTCGCGCTCGCCGTCACCGTCCTCGGCCTGGTGCAGTTCTTCATCGGCTTCTCCGACGAGGCCGACGCCGCCGGGCAGGTCTCGGTCTTCCTTCTGGTCAGCGGTCTGCTCGCGGCCTTGCACGCGCTGCCGCGCGGCCCGAAGACGCTGCCGTTCGCCGCGTTGTTCAGCGTCATCGGCGCTTTCGGCGCGCTGGACCTGGTCATCGGCTACGGGAGCGGCCGCGAGGACGTCTCGGTCCCGGGCATCCTCACCGTGGTGCTGATCCTCGGCATCCTGCAGATGCTGGTCGCGGTCGCCGCGCTGCTGTTCGAGCACGACGTCATCAAGCTGCCCGCCGCGAAGCCACAGCAGCAGTCGCCGCAGGCCCCGTACAGCCAGCAGTTCCCGCAGCAGGGCCCGCAGGGTCCGTTCGGCCAGCAGGGTCAGCAGGGTCCGGCCGCCACGCAGGTCCAGCCGTTCCCCGCCGCGGGCCAGGGGCAGCAGCCGGCCGAGCAGTCCGGTCCGTTTTCCCAGCCCGGCGGGTTCCAGCCGCCGGTGACGCAGCCGCCGGGCCAACAGGCCACGACGTACGCCCCGCAGCAGGGCCAGTTCTTCCAGCAGCCGCCGTCCTCGTCGTCGGAGTCGGGCCAGAACCCGGGCACGCCGCCCGGCGGTTTCGGCCAGCAGAGCTGACCTTCCGAACGCGAAAACACCCGCTGTGACTCTCCGTGTCACAGCGGGTGTTTTCTTTTCCGGGGGTACCCGACCGGGTGGGTTGGGCCACGTGCCCCGGCCGGCGGCGGCGTGCCTCACCCGGACGGCCCAGTCCGGATGTCATGGTGCGGTTCATGAAGCTGCTCACCCGCGACGAACGCCCGCCGGGCGAAGAGCCGGTGAGCGACCTCGTCCCCGAGCTGGAGGTCTCCAGGGCGAAGCGGGTTCGTGTGTTGCTCGCCGCCGCCTGCGCGCCCCTGCTCTTCTCCTATACCGCCGTCGCGGCCGTGCTCGCGATGGTTTCGTTCGCCGCCGACCGGACCCGGTTCTCCGCCACCGGCGCCCTGCTCGCCGCCGGTCCCGGCTGGCTCGCCTCGTGGCAGGTGGAAGTCGACCTCGGCGGTCATCCGCTCGGTGTGCTGCCGTTGCTGCCGACGTTCCTGGCCGGCTGGCTCGTGGCGAGGGCGGCCGCGCGCGCCGCCCGCCGGGTCGGCGGCCGGACCCCGGCGGACGCCGTCCCGGTGGTGACGGTGATCGCCGGGGCGCACGCGCTCTTCGGTGTGCTGATCGCCGTGCTGGCAGGCGGGTCGCCGATCGACGTCAACCCGCTGACCGCGTTCTGCGTGCCGGGTCTCCTCGCCGGGCTCGCCGCCGTCGCGGGAGTCGCCAAGGCGTGCGGGCTTCCGGCCGCGGTGCGGGACCGGTTCGACCCCGTGGCGGTCCAGGGGCTGCGGGCGGGTGCGCTCGGGCTCGCCGCGCTGATCGCCTGCGGAGCCGTGGTGTTCACCGCGGCCACCGCGCTCTCGTGGTCCACTGTGGACAGTCTGTTCGAGCCGGGTTTCGGCCCGAGCTTCGGCCTGTTCGTGCTTTCCTTGGCCTACCTGCCGAACGCGATCGTCGCCGCGTTGTCGTTCACCACCGGGCCCGGTTTCTCCGTCGGCCCGCTGACCGTCGGCATGTTCGGCTACCAGGAAGGACAGGTGCCCGGGGTGCCGGTGCTGGCGGGGATCCCGTCGCACCACGCCGTCTGGTGGCCGGCGTTGCTGCTCCTGCCCGCGCTGGTCGGCGCGCTGGTCGGCTGGCGGATCCGCGCGATCGACGAGGATCCGATGCTGCGGATGCGCGCGGTCGCCGTCGCGGGCGCGCTGGTCGCGTTCGGCTGCGTCATCCTCGGGACCGTCTCCGGCGGCAGGCTCGGCGACGGGCCCTTCGACCCGGTCAGCGTGCCGGTCGGCGTCGCGTCCGTGATCGCCTTCTGCTGGATCGTCGTCCCCGGCGGGTTCGTCGCGTTCTTCGCCGGAGCGCACGAGGCCCCCGAACCGCCGGGTGAACCCGAGGTCGAAGACATCGCCGAAGTCGAAGAAGAAGCCGAACCGGCCGAGGAACCCGAAGCGCTCGAAGACGAAGCACTCGACGAAGAGGCCGAAGCGGAACTCGCCGGGGAGCTGGGCGAGGACACCGACGAAGTCCCGGAGGAACCGGAGCCCGAAACCGAGCCCGAGCAGGACGACGCTGTGACCGAGTCCACCGACAGGTCCGGCGACGAAAGCGCCCCCGGCGACGACCGTTAGGGTTGTCGCGACCAGGTGAAGCGCCGTACGCCCGAGTGCGTACCGCCGTGGCAAGGAGCCCGTTCTGGCTAGTCGGTTGGACCTGCCCACTCCGGTGAAGCTCGTCGTCCTCGCGTCCGGTTCCGGCACGCTGCTGCAAGCCGTGCTCGACGCCGTCGAAAAGCCGAACTTCCCGGCGAAGGTGGTCGCCGTCGGAGCGGACCGCACCGGGGTCGAGGCACTGACCCGGGCCGAACGCGCCGGCGTGCCGTCGTTCACCGTGCGGATGGCCGACCACCCGGACCGCGCGGCATGGGACAAGGCGATCACCGAAGCCGTCGCCGCCTATCAGCCGGACCTGGTCGTCTCCGCGGGGTTCATGAAGATCCTCGGCGCCGAATTCCTCGCGCGGTTCCCCGGCCGCGTGATCAACACGCATCCGGCCCTGCTGCCGTCGTTCCCCGGCGCGCACGCCGTGGCCGACGCGCTGGCGATGGCCGTCAAGGTCACCGGGTCGACGGTGCATTTCGTCGACGCCGGGGTCGACACCGGGCCGATCATCGCGCAGGAGCCGGTGATCGTTGAGCCCGACGACGACGAAAACGTCCTGCACGAGCGGATCAAGGCCGTGGAACGCAGGCTCCTGGTGGAAACGATCGAGAAACTCGGCCGGAGCGGGTGCTCGGTCGAGGGACGAAAGGTGAGGTTTTCGTGAGTACCGCACAGGGACAGCGTCCCGTCCGGCGTGCGCTGATCGGCGTCTCGGACAAGGCCGGCCTGCTCGAACTCGCCACCGGGCTGCACGCGGCGGGTGTCGAGATCGTGTCGACCGGCGGCACGGCGAAGGTCATCGCGAACGCCGGGGTGCCGGTGACGCCGGTGGAAAAGGTCACCGGGTTCCCCGAGTCCCTCGACGGCCGGGTCAAGACGCTGCACCCGCGCGTGCACGCCGGTCTGCTGGCCGACCGTGACCGCCCGGAGCACGTCGAGCAGCTCAAGCAGCTCGACATCGCGCCGTTCGACCTGCTCGTGGTCAACCTGTACCCGTTCACGCAGACCGTCGCCTCGGGAGCGAGCCCCGAGGACTGTGTCGAGAACATCGACATCGGCGGCCCGGCGATGGTGCGTGCCGCGGCGAAGAACCACAACAGCGTCGCCGTCGTGGTCGACCCGTCCCGCTACGAGTGGGTGCTGGAGCGCGTCGCGGCGGGCGGTTTCGAGCTGGCCGATCGCAAGCGGCTCGCCGCGCAGGCCTACGCGCACACGGCGGCGTACGACACCGCCGTCGCCGCGTGGTTCGCGAACGTCTACGCGCCCGCGGACGACTCCGGCTTCCCGGACTTCACCGGCGCTTCGTGGGAGCGCGGCGACGTGCTGCGCTACGGCGAGAACCCGCACCAGAAGGCCGCGCTGTACAAGCACTGGCGCCCCGGCCTCGCGCACGCGGAGCAGCTGCACGGCAAGGCCATGTCGTACAACAACTACGTCGACACCGACGCCGCGCGCCGCGCAGCCTACGACTTCGACGCGCCGGCCGTCGCGATCATCAAGCACGCGAACCCGTGCGGGATCGCGGTCGGCGAGGACATCGCCGAGGCGCACCGGAAGGCGCACGCGTGCGACCCGGTCTCGGCCTACGGCGGGGTGATCGCGACCAACCGGCCGGTGAGCCGCGAGGCCGCCGAGCAGATCTCCGAGGTGTTCACCGAGGTGGTTCTGGCGCCGGACTTCGACGCCGAGGCGCTCGAGATCCTGCAGCGCAAGAAGAACGTGCGGCTGCTGAAGCTGCCCGCGATCACGTCGCCCGATCCGATCGAGTTCCGGCCGATCTCGGGCGGCATGCTGGTGCAGACCGTCGACACGATCGCCGCCGAGGGCGACGACCCGGCGAACTGGACGTTGGCCACCGGCGCGCCCGCCGACGAGCGGACGCTGGCCGACCTCGAGTTCGCGTGGCGTTCGCTGCGCGCGGTGAAGTCGAACGCGATCCTGCTGGCGAACGACGGCGCGACCGTCGGCGTCGGCATGGGTCAGGTCAACCGGGTCGACTCCTCGCGTCTCGCGGTCTCGCGGGCCGGGGACCGGGCGAAGGGCTCCGTCGCCGCTTCGGACGCCTTCTTCCCGTTCCCGGACGGGCTCGAAGTCCTGCTGGAGGCCGGCGTCCGCGCCGTCGTCCAGCCGGGTGGCTCGATCCGCGACGCCGAGGTCATCGCCGCCGCCGAGGCCGCCGGGGTCACCCTTTACCTCACCGGCACGCGGCACTTCGCCCACTGAGCCGACCTGCGTTTAGCGGGCTAAACGCGATCCGCGCGCGGACCTGCGTTTAGCCCCCTAATCGCGATCCG
>NZ_LQMT02000023.1:337601-341018 GCF_001620365.2 Amycolatopsis keratiniphila subsp. keratiniphila | reverse complement strand
CGGACACCCCGCAAGAATACCAGCGAATCGAACAAAAGTTCGAGTCAAAAGTTGGCAAATCATGTGAAAATTGATTCACATTCCTTTGGAGGACTCTTTGTCGCGAAGCATCTTCTCGGCGGCAAAAGCGTCCTTCGCTACTTAGAACACGCGAAGTCGAATAGAGTCGCGGAGGTCGCCGGAACGGCTACCGTCCGTTCGTTCATCACCGCGCAAACCGCCGTTGGCCCACCGGCCGTGGCCGCGGGATAGAACCGCGCCATGACCGCAACCCACCACAACCGCCGCACGCTGCTCAAAGCCGGTCTCACCGGCGCCGGAGCGGTCGCGGGCGGCCTGCTCCTCCCCGGAACCGCGACCGCGAACCCGGTCCCGCTGCTCCGCCGTGACCGCCCGGTGCTCACCCACGGTGTCCAGTCCGGCGACGTCACCACCGGCTCCGGCATCGTCTGGTCGCGCGCCGACCGGCCGTCGCGGCTGATCGTGGAGGTCTCCCGTGATCCGTCGTTCCGGCACGCGCGCCGCGTGCGCGGCCCGGTGATGAGCCCGGAGACCGGCGGTACGGGCAAGGTCCGCGTCGCGGGGCTCATGCCGGGGACCGAAGTCCACTACCGCGTGACCGCGGAAGACCTCGACGGCCGCACTCGCAGCGAGCCCGTCACCGGCCGTTTCACGACCGCCCCCGTCGGCCGCTCCGACGTCCGGCTGCTGTGGTCCGGTGACGTCGCCGGGCAGAACTGGGGCATCAACCCCGAACTCGGCGGGATGACGATCTACCGCGCGATGGCCGACCGCCGTCCGGACCTGTTCCTCCATTGTGGAGACACGGTTTACGCCGACGGCCCGCTCACCGAGACCGTCGCGCTGCCCGGCGGGCGGGTGTGGCGCAACATCGTCACCCCGGAGAAGTCGAAGGTCGCCGAGACGCTCGACGAGTACCGCGGCCAGTTCGCCTACAACCTGCTCGACGAGAACCTCAAGCGCTTCACGGCGAACGTGCCCGCCTATGTCCAGTGGGACGACCACGAAGTCGTGAACAACTGGTACCCCGGGGAGGTCCTCGACGACCGTCCCGAATACACCGAGAAGCGCGTCGACGTCCTCGCCGCCCGCGCGTTCCAGGCGTTCCACGAATGGCACCCGATCGACCGGCGCAAGGCCGTCGACGGCCGCGTCTACCGCAACTTCCGGCACGGTTCCCGCGCCGAGGTCTTCGTGCTGGACATGCGGACCTACAAGGACGCCAACACCTCGGACCAGACCAAGCCGGGCCGCATCCTCGGCGATCGCCAGGCCCGCTGGCTCGTCGACGCGCTCGACCGCAGCACCGCGACCTGGAAGATCATCCAGGCCGATCTCCCGGTCGGGCTCACCGTCCCGGACGGCAAGGCCATCGAGGGCGTCGCCAACGGTCTTCCCGGCGCGCCCGGCGGACGCGAGACCGAACTCGCCTGGGTGCTGCGGGAGATCTCGCGGCGCCGGGTGCGCAACGTCGTCTGGCTGACCGCCGACGTGCACTACACCGCGGCGCACCACTACTCGCCGGATCGCGCTTCCTTCACCGAGTTCGACCCGTTCTGGGAGTTCGTCTCCGGCCCGCTCAACGCCGGCGCGTTCGGCCCGAACAAACTCGACCCGACCTTCGGGCCGGAAGCGGTGTTCGTGCACGCCCCGCCCGCCGCGAACACCTCGCCCGCCGACGGCTTCCAGCACTTCGGCGAGGTGAACATCGACGGGCGGAGCGGCGCGCTCACGGTCGACCTGAGGGACGCTACGGGTGCTTCTCTGTGGTCGAAGACCCTGCAGCCCCAACGCTGAGCAGTTCCGTCAGCACCGCGATGCTGAGCTCGCCGTGCCCGGCCTCGGCGGCCCGCCGCACGAGGTCGTGCATCGGCCGCTGCCAGCCGACGTCGACGCCTTCCTCGGCCAGGCCGAGGTCGGCGGCGGCGCCGGCGTGGAAGATGTTCACCGAGGCCGCCGGATCCGAGTAGTCGCCGCTGTCGATTTCCTTGGCGTACATCGGAAGTACCGAGATGATCATCTCGAACCACTTGGTGGTGTACGGCAGGAGCGTCGAGGCTTCGAGCCCGCGTGACCGCAGCGCGGCGGCACCCTGGAAGAACCCGACAAGCGCGGGCAACAGGGTGCCGCCGACGGCCGTTTCGTACAGTGCCGCGAGATCGGTCTCCTCGCCGAGGTGGACGGTGTCGCCGCCCAGCACCCACAACGTTTCCCGGTGCTCGTCGAAGACGGTCTTGTCGCCGCCGTAGTACAGCAGCGTGTCCGGCGCTCCCACGGCCGACGGCACGTTTTTGATCGCTCCGTCGAGGTAGCGCGCGCCGCGATCCTTAGCCCAGTCGGCCATCCGGCGTGCTTCGACCGGGGAGCCGCTGTTCAAGGTGACCAAAGCACGTCCGGTCAACGACGTCGCTTCCAAAGCCGCGCGGGTGTCTTCGTAAGTCGTCAGGCAGGCGATGATCAACGGGCTGGCCCGCACCGCGTCGTCGGCCGTCGAGGCCAGGCTCGCTCCGCGTGCGACGAGAGGATCGGCCTTCGAGGCCGTCCTGTTCCACACGGTGGTCGGATGCCCGGCCGCGAGGAAAGCGCCCGCGAGGGCCGAGCCCATCGAGCCGAGGCCCACGACGGTCACCGGTGTCTTCGGCATTTTTCGCTCCAGTCAAAGGAAATCTTCGGGATGACTCCATGCTGGGCGGTCGCGTACATTCGATCAAGTACCTACTATTTTGCCGGGTACCGACAAAAAGGTAAGTGAGCGATGACCAAGAACCGCACGTTCACCTGCGGCCTCGACGCCGCGATCGCCGTCATGGGTGGCAAATGGAAGGGGCTCATCCTGTTCGCGCTCCAGGACGGACCGCTGCGCTTCGGGGAGCTGCGGCGCGCGGTACCCGGTATCAGCGAGCGGGTGCTGATCCTGCAGTTGCGCGAGATGGAGACCACGGGGCTGCTGCATCGCGAGGTGTACCACCAGGTTCCGCCGAAGGTGGAGTATTCGCTGACGGAGTTCGGGGATTCCCTCAACACCGCGATGGCCGCGCTCGGGGAGTGGGGCGAGGAGCACCTCGAGCGCATCGAGGCCATTCCCTGGTCCGACGTGAAGTGAGCCGCGAAGCACCCAGTAGGCTCCGGGCGAATAGCACGAATCCCACCCAAGGAGAAATACCGCCGTGACTGAACGCACGCTGGTCCTCGTCAAGCCCGATGGCGTCGCGCGCGGCCTCGTCGGCGAGGTCATCGCTCGCATCGAGCGCAAGGGCCTGAAGCTCGCCGCCCTCGAACTGCGCACCGTCGAGCGCTCGGTCGCCGAGGAGCACTACGCCGAGCACAAGGAGCGCCCGTTCTTCGGCGACCTCCTCGAGTTCATCACCTCGGGCCCGCTGGTCGCGATCGCCGTCG
>NZ_LQMT02000023.1:267684-337451 GCF_001620365.2 Amycolatopsis keratiniphila subsp. keratiniphila | reverse complement strand
GGCGCGGGAGCTCCGCGCCGTCCACGAACCTGGGGAGCACGATGACGCCGGACGAGTACCTGGAGCGCCTGCGGGAGCTCACCACCGGTTTCGCGCGGGTGGCGAGCACCGGGGACCACACCGCGCCCGTGCCGTGCTGCGGTGATTGGCGCCTGCGTGACCTGGTCGTCCACCTCGGCAACGTCCACCGCTGGGCGGCCGGGATCGTGCGTACCGGCGAGCTCGCCCCGCAGAGCTTCGAGGACGAACCCGGTGCGGACCTCGCCGCCTGGTACCGCGAAAGCGCCGAAGACCTCATCGGGGCGCTGCGCGAGTCCTCCCCGGAAGACGGCGCCTGGAACTTCACCGCGGCCGCCAAGACCAAAGCCTTCTGGTTCCGCCGCCAGGTCCACGAGACCGCGGTGCACCTGCTCGACGCACACCGCGCGGCAGGGACCGGATACACCCTGGACCCGAACCTCGCCGCCGACGGCGTGGACGAGGTCCTCCTCGGCATGCTGCCGAAGGTGAAGCGCTGGCACACCCCGCCCGTGGTCACCGTTCCGTTGCTGCTGAAGACATCCGACACCGGACACGCCTGGTTGATCACACCGCCGGGTGAAGCCGACGTCCCCGGCTCGCGGCAGGCAGACCCCGCCGAAGCGGCGGGCGCCGTCGTCGAGGGGACCGCGGAAGCCCTGGACTTACTGCTGTGGCAACGGATCGAGCTCGACGGGGCGGGGCTCGAAATCACCGGTGACGCCGCGGCCGCGAAGACCTTCCTCGCCGGGCCGGTCACGCCCTGACCTTCGCGCCCTACGCCGTTCGGTTCACGTTCACCTCGGGGTCTTCTCCTGGCGGCTCGCGTCCGCTGTGCTGAGCGATGCTGCCTATCACTCGATCGTGGGGTAATTCGTGAGAAATTCACGCCTATTGCTGCTCGCTGCCCTGCTGCCCGGATTGTTCGTCGCCGCACCGGCGCACGCCGATCCCTTGGCCGCTCCGCTCGGCCCGGCGCCCGTCGAAGCCGCCCCAGCGGCCTCTTCGGCGAAGGAGGGCCCGTCCGCGTACGCCGTGGCCGCGCCCGACGACGGGCTCGTCACCACCAGCGCGACTTCCCGCGTGGCCCCGGGGCTGAGCCTCACCGAGTTCGACCGCTACGACCCGGCGGGCTGGATCCGCGGCGACACCCTCGCCGTCGATCTCACCAGCAAGACGCTCAAGCCGACCTACCTCAGCCCCGGCACGGTGTCCGCGCGGACGCCGCTTTCGCAGCAGGTCGCCAGGGCCGGTGCTGTCGCCGGGGTGAACGGGGACTTCTTCGACATCAACGCTTCCGGCGCGCCGATCGGCGTCGGCGTCGACGCCGGGAAACTCCAGACGGCGCCCGCGCGCGGCCACAACCTGACCGCGTCGATCACCGAAGAAGGCAAGGCACGGCTCGCGGAGGTGTTCCTCGAAGCGTCGGTGACCCTGCCCGACGGCAAGGTCGTGCCCGCCTCGAACTTCAACAGCCCCGTGCTGAGCGGCGACGCGATCGGTGTCTACACGCCGTTGTGGGGCGCCTCCTCGCGGCGGACCTCGGTCGCGGGCGCCCAGCGCGTCGTCGAGGTCGAGGTCTCCGACGGCGTCGTCACGCAGGTGCGGCCGCAGCCCGCCGACGGCCCGATCGCCGCGGGGGCGACGATCCTGCTCGCCCGTGACGGTGGCGTGGACTCGTTGTCCGGCTTGAAGCCCGGCGACAAGGTGGGCGTCGCGTACGCGCCGAAGAGTGACGGGGGCAAGCTGTCCGTCTCGGTCGGCGGGAACAAGGTGCTGCTGCGTGACGGCGCGGTCCAGCCGGTCGACAACGTCGCCATGCACCCCCGGACCGCGGTCGGGTTCTCCGCCGACGGCACGAAGATGTGGCTGGCCACGGTCGACGGCCGCCAGGCGGACAGCCGCGGCATGACCGAACTCGAACTCGCCCGGCACATGAAGTCGCTCGGCGCGGACGACGCCCTCAACCTCGACGGCGGTGGCTCCTCGACGATGCTCGCCCGCGAGCAGGGCGAGAAGTCTCCACTGGTACGCAATTCGCCGTCGGACGGCGGGGAACGCCTGGTGCCCAACGGGATCGGCGTCGCCACCGTGCCGGGAAGCGGGCGGCTGACCGGATTCGCGCCCGCTCCCGCGCAGGACACCACCGACGCGACCCGTGTGCTCTCCGGGCTGACGAGGAAGCTCGTCGCCGGGGGTCACGACGAGACCGGCGCCGCCGTCGACGCCCACGTCCAGTGGCTCAGCACGAATCCCTTCCGGGGCACCGTGACCGAC
Organism: Amycolatopsis keratiniphila subsp. keratiniphila; assembly: GCF_001620365.2. Classification (GTDB taxonomy): domain Bacteria; phylum Actinomycetota; class Actinomycetes; order Mycobacteriales; family Pseudonocardiaceae; genus Amycolatopsis; species Amycolatopsis keratiniphila. The sequence continues at coordinate 335,156 of NZ_LQMT02000023.1, read as the reverse complement.
GGCGTGTTCACCGCGCACGCCGACCGGCTCCGGCCCGACGCGCCCGCGAACGTCGACGTCCTGGCGAAACGTGGCGGCGTCATGGGCAAGACCACGCTGAACGTCCTCGGCTCGCCGGTCCGGCTGGGCACGAGCACCGAGCAGGTCGCGTTGTCCGGCGAAGGTGCGAAGAGCACGTTCAAGGTGTTCGGCTACGACGCCGACGGTTACGGCACGTGGATCGAGCCCGACGACGTCAAACTCGATTACGACCCCTCTGTGGTGAAGATCGAACCGTCCGGTGACGGGTTCGCCGTCACCGCGCTCAAGGCGTCGGGAGCTTCGGCGATCACCGCCACCGCGGGCGGGAAGGTGACGCATCTGGCGGCCTCCGTCGGCACGGAATCCCGTGTCGCGGCACCGCTGGACGGCCCGGCGGGCTGGAACGCCAGCGTCTTCCCTGCCGTCGTCGGCGCCGCGCTTTCCGAGGCACCCGGCCGCGACGGTGGTCGCGGTCTCGCGCTGGACTACCGGCTGAACGGGACCAACGCCACGCGAGCGGCGTACGTCAACTCGGCGCCGCCGATCGCGCTGCCGCCAGGCACCCAACGCGTCGGCCTGTGGGTCAACGGCGACGCGAAGGGCGCTTGGCTGCGGGCGGAACTCCGTGACGCCGCCAACGTCCCGTCCGTGGTGGACCTGTCGCTGAGCGTCGACTGGACGGGCTGGCGCTACGTCCGCGCGGCGATCCCGGCCGGGCTCCCCGACGGGCAGCGGCTGACGAAGTTCTACGCCGTCGAGAACGTTCCCGCCCAGCAGTACGAAGGGCGGCTGGTCTTCGACGACCTCACCTTCGAGGTCGCGCCCGCGGCCGCCGTCCCCGCCGACCCGGCGCCGCGTGACCCGGCGTTGATCACCGACGGCGCCGCGACCGGCGGCCTGCGGATCGCCGTGGTCAGCGACGCGCAGTTCACCGCCGACCAGCCGGACGGCTCGCTGGTCGCCCAGGCCCGGCGCGCGCTGCGCGAGGCGGTGGCGGCGAAACCGGATCTCGTGCTGATCAACGGCGACTTCGTCGACCGCGGTACGGCGGCCGATTTCGTGCTGGCTCGCTCGATCATCGACGAGGAACTCGTCGGCAAGGCGCCCTGGTACTACGTTCCGGGCAACCACGAGGCCGACGGCGGGCACGGGCTCGCGGAGTTCCAGGCGGCGTTCGGGGAGACCCATCGCGTCGCCGACATCGCCGGGATCCGGCTGGTGCTGATGGATTCCTCGCGCGGATCGCTGCGCGCGGGCGGGTTCGACCAGATCCGGATGCTGCGCGAGGCGCTGGACGGGGCGAAGACGGACCGGCGGATCCGCGGTGTCGTCGTCGCGATGCACCATCCGGTCAAGGACCCCAGCCTCGCCGGGAACTCGCAGCTGGCCGACCGCAAGGAAGCGGCCATGCTGACCGGCTGGCTGACCGCCTTCGAACGCGAGTCGGGCAAGCAGGCGGCCGCGATCGCCTCGCACGCGGGCGTTTTCAACCTTTCGAGGGTCGACGGCGTGCCGTACCTGGTGAACGGCAACTCCGGGAAGTCGCCCGCGGCGGCTCCGGGTGACGGCGGGTTCGTCGGCTGGACGATGGTGCGGTTCGAGCCGGGGGACAAGGCGCAGCCGGTGCGGTTCGAGACGCGGCCGAACGTCGACGCGCTGACACTGTCCGGGCCCGCGTCGCTGGCGCGCGGGGAGAAGGCGGACATCCGGGCGGTGGTGACGCAGGGAGCGCGTCAGGTCCCGGTTTCCTACCCGGTCAGCGCGGACTGGAAGGGCGGCTGGGGTACGCACGTCGCCGGCGGATTCCTGCCCGCGATGCCGTGGGACGTCGCGTCGTACGACCCGGCGAGCGGGGTGCTGACCGCGTTGCGGCCGGGGACGGCGAATCTCTCGGTGACCGCCAACGGGGTGACGAAGAGCCTCTCGGTCACCGTCCGCTGATGCAATGAACGGTCCTTTCCTTGCAAATTTCGCAAGGAAAGGACCGTTCCTAGCACGCGTCAGGCGGCTTCGTGCGCCTCTTCGACCGTGCCCGGCAGCGCCGGACCCCGCGGCGGGATCGCGTCGGCGGCGGCCGGATCCACCTTCCGCACCGAACCGTCGGCCGCGGCCCGCGCGATCGCGAGCATCGAAGCCTTGGCGTCCTGGATCTGCTGCTGTTCCCGCTCCGGGATGAGGCTCAGCTCGATCAGCACGCTGCCGTTGCCGAGCAGCCCGTACCCGTTGCGCGCGATGCCCTGATACGAACCGCCCGGATACTGCGAGACGTAGCCGCCGTTATCGTCGATCGACCGCTGCACCACGACCGCGATCTGCTTCGCGAAGTCCACATCGGACGGTTTCACGCCCGGATGCGTCGGCCACATCGTCGAAGCGGTGATCTCCTTGCCTTCTCCGTCCTGGTAGCGGCCCTGCATGTGGTAGTCGACCATGATGTCCGGCTTGAACTCCGCGTTCCGCCGCTGGATCAGGCCCGCCTCGGTGGCCGGGTTGTCCTTAGGCGCGACGGCCGGGTCGTGGTAGCGGTTGATGTCGTACCCCTTGCCCTTCTCCCCGTATTCGGGAGTGGCGTCCGGGTCGTAGTTGTAGCGCCAGTCGCGCTCGTGCCCGTCGGGGTTGGCGCGCACGACGATGTCGACGGTCACCTTCGCCAGCAGCTTCCGCGCCCACGCGCTGTTCCCGACGCCGACCTCGCGCAGGAACCCGAGCGCGGCGGGCGTGCCGAGCGGCTCGTCGCCGTGCTGCTGGGTGACGTACTGGATCCGGGTCTTGCCGTGGCCGACCCTGGCCGCCCACACCGGACGGCCCTCGTTGCTGCGGCCGATCTTGTCCACGCGGATCTTCCCGTGGCTGAGCGCCGCCAGCTTGTGCAGTTCGAAGGCGAGCTTGGCGGTGGACGGCCGCGGGTCCACAGTGGCCGCACGGGTCTCGGCCGCCTGCGCGGCGGGCGCCATCAGGAGCCCGGCGCTGACAAAAACGGACAACAGGGCGATTTTGGGCTTGAGACTCATGGTCGGTGAGTATCGACGAGCGGGCAACGGCCGACAAGGGCACGGATAAACCGGTCGAATTTTGTCGGTGGCAGGTCCTAGGGTGCCTACCGTGGGTGACTCGGAGCACGAACCGGCGATGGTGCAGGCGAAGGCGTTGGTCAAGCGTTTCGGCGATTTCGAGGCCGTACGCGGGATCGACGTCGAGGTCCGCCCGGGTGAGGCCTTCGGCTTCCTCGGGCCCAACGGCGCGGGCAAGTCCTCCACCATGCGCATGATCGCGAGCGTCTCCCCGCGCACCGACGGCGACCTGCGGGTCCTGGGCATGGATCCGGACGTCGAGGGGCCGAAGATCCGCGCCCGGCTCGGCGTGGTGCCGCAGCAGGACAACCTCGACACCGAGCTCACCGTCCGGCAGAACCTGCAGATCTACGGCCGCTACTTCGGGCTTTCCCGCTCGCACGTGCGGAGCAAGGCCGAGGAGCTGATGGAGTTCGCCCAGCTCACCGACCGGGCGAACGCGGAGGTCGATTCGCTCTCCGGCGGGATGAAGCGACGGCTGACCATCGCGCGGTCGCTGGTCAACGACCCGGAGCTGCTCCTGCTCGACGAGCCGACCACGGGGCTGGATCCGCAGGCCCGCCACCTGTTGTGGGACAGGCTGTTCCGGCTCAAGGCCGGCGGGACCACGCTGATCATCACCACGCATTACATGGACGAAGCCGAGCAGCTCTGCGACAGGCTGGTCGTGATGGACAACGGCCGGATCGCCGCCGAAGGCTCGCCCGCGGACCTGATCAGCCGGTACTCCACCCGCGAGGTCGTGGAGCTGCGCTTCCCGAACGGCGAGCAGGAGGCGGCCGCGAAGCGGATCGAAGGCCTGGCCGAACGCGTCGAGGTGCTGCCGGACCGCGTCCTGCTCTACACGATGACCGGTGAGGCCACCCTCGAGCAGGCGCACGCGCGCGGGCTGCGTCCGCTGTCGAGCCTGGTCCGCCGCAGTTCGCTGGAGGACGTCTTCCTCCGCCTCACCGGCCGGACGCTGGTGGACTGATGACCACAGCGCAGACGAAGGCATCGACGGGCCGCGTGGTCTCGCGCTGGGCGGGAGCCTGGCTGCGGGTCGAGGGCCATTGGATGTGGTACCGCCGATACTGGGTGTCCACTTTGTACTCGACGGGCCTGCAGCCGGTGCTGTTCCTGGCCGCGATGGGGCTCGGCTTCGGCTCGCAGGTGCAGGCGGGCGCGGCGACGGGCGGGTTCTCGTACCTGGAGTACGTCGCCCCGGCGCTGCTCGTGGCGGGCGGCGCGCAGCTGGCGGTGGGGGAGTCGAGCTACCCGGTGCTGTCGGGGTTCAAATGGCAGCAGGACTACATCGCCGTCACCGCCACCCCGATCACGCCGGGGCAGGTGCTCGGCAGCCAGATCATGTGGGTCAGCCTGCGGCTGACCCTGGCGGGCACGATCTACGCCGTCATCGCGGCACTCTTCGGTTCCTGGACGAGTTTCGGCGTGCTCGCCGTCATCCTGATCGGCACGCTCACCGGCATCGCCTGCGGCACCCCGGTGATGGCGCTGGCCGCGACCACCTACGACGAGGGCACCCGGTTCGGCCTGGTCTTCCGGTTCATCCTGATCCCGATGACCTTGTTCTCCGGCACGTTCTTCCCGATCAGCGAACTGCCGGCCCCGCTGATGTGGATCGCCTGGATCTCCCCGCTGTGGCACGGCAACGAGGCCGCCAGGGCGGTCAGCCTCGGCACCGTCGGCCCGCTCGCCACGCTGGGCCACCTCGCCTTCCTGGTCGTACTGGCCGGGGTGGGCTGGGCGTTGGCGCACAAGTACTTCTACCGACGGCTGGTGGTCTGAAATGGCGGTGCTCACCGATGCCCCGCGCCGCGGGGTGCTGCTGCGCATCCTGCCGTCCGCGCTGTACAGCGGCCGGTCGACGGCGGTGCTGGAGCGCACCTTCCTGACGTACTCGCACGCCTGGATGCTGTTCGTGTCCGGCGTCTTCGAGCCGCTGTTCTACCTGATGGCCTTCCAGCTCGGCTTCGGCAAGCTCGTCGGCGAGGTCGTCGGGCCCGGCGGCCAGGCGATGAGTTACGTCGCGTTCGTCGCGCCCGGCCTGCTCGCGGCGTCGGCGATGAACGGCGCGATCCTCGACTCGACGTACAACCTGTTCTTCAAGCTGAAGTACGCCAAGCTGTACGACGCCATGCTCGCCACCCCGATCGGGCCGCTGGACATCGCGCTCGGCGAGGTCGGCTGGTCGGTGCTGCGCGGCGGGATCTACTCGGCGACCTTCCTCGGCGTGATGACCGTGATGGGGCTGCCCGGATCGTGGTGGGCCCTGCTGATGATCCCGGCGGCGCTGCTGATCGCGATGGCGTTCTCGGCCATCGGCATCGTGCTGGTGACCTTCCTGCGGTCGGTGTCGCAGTTCGACTACATCAACCTCGTGCTGATGCCGCTGTTCCTGTTCTCCACGACGTTCTACCCGCTTTCGGTGTACCCGGCGGGGATCCAGTGGATCGTGCAGATCTTCCCGCTGTACCACGGCATCGAGCTGATGCGCGGGCTCTCGGTGGGCGTCCTGTCGTGGGGCATGGTCGGCAACGTGGCGTACCTGGTGGCGCTGGCGGCGGTCGGGATCTACGCGTCCTCGAAGCGGTTCGGCAAGCTCCTGCTGCGCTGACCGGTCACCGGGCCGGGTTCGCGCTCGTCCGCCGGGGCGCCACGGCGGCCAGCGCGTCGACCATGCCGTGCCCGTAGAAGCCGTTGAACCCCGCGTACCCGGTGCAGTACGCGTCCTGCGAGCCGTCACCGGTCAGGTCGTAGTCGGCGGGACACGCGATCGGGGTGGCCTGGGCGTCCAGCGTCCGCCGCAGCTGGCGGGCGCTGTAGCCGGGATGCTTCGAAGCGAGCAACGCGGCGACACCGGCGACGTGCGGCGCCGCCATCGACGTCCCACACAGGGGCGCGTACCCGCCGGGAACGGTCGAAAGCACGCACTGCCCGGCCTCGCCACCCGGAGCGGTCACATCGATCACGCCGAGCCCGTACGAGCTGTAGCCGGCCTTGACCCGCTCTTCGCTCACGGACGACACCGCGACGACGTCCCGCAGACCGGCGGGCAGCGCCTGACAGCCTTCGGCCTGGCGCCGCGCACCCGAGCGCGGTGACGGCACCAGCTCGGCGGCTTCGTTGGTCGCCGCCGCGATGTTGAGGGTGCCCGCCGAGGTCGCGTACTCGACGGCGCGGGCCATGACCTCGTTCACGACGCCCCGCTCGTCGGCGTGGGCGCACGAGAGCGACCACGGATCGACGAAGTAGCTGCTGTTCGTCACCGCCATGCCCTGTGAAACGGCCCACATCAGCCCGCAGACGGCGGCTTCGGGGTCGGCGTACCCGCGATCGTCGATCACCTTCACCGAGGCGATCCGCACCCCGGGCGCCACCCCGGTGACCCCTTTGCCGTCGTCGGCGGCGGCGATGACGCCCGCGACGTGCGTGCCGTGCACCGAGGTCGTCGCGGCCCAGTTCCGGTCGGGCGCGCCGGTCAGACAGCCCGCGGACTTGCCCGGATCGAGGGCGTTCGCCAGGTCGGGGTGGGTGGGGTCGATGCCGGAGTCGAGGACGCCGACGACGACGTCCGGGCTGCCCGGTTCGATCGCGTGGGCCTTGTCGGCGCCGATCGCGCGCATGTCCCACTGCTCGCCGGTGCGGTCGGCGGAAGGCACCTTCGCCGGATCCGTCGGTTCGAGTCCGGCGCGGGCCGGCGCGGACCTGGCCGGCGACGTGCCGTTGGCCCGCTGCACGGCCAGCCGTTCGGCCTGCGCGCTGAACGCGGCGGCGGGCCGGACCAGTCCGGCGAAGTCCGGGTCGGCCGAGGTGGCCACGGCCACGGCGATCTGCGGGTAGTAGACGGTCGTGCTGCCGCAGCCATCGGCGACGGCCGCCCTGGCCTCGGCCTCGGGCGTGCCCTTGTCGAAGGCGACGACGTAACGGAGGGCCCGTCCCTGGGGATGACACGAGGGCTCGGCCTCGGCCGTCGCGACAGCGGCGACCGAACCGCAGAGCACCACGAAGGCGCATACGGCCGCTCGCAGGGACCGCCCCAGCAGGGACACCGGACCTCCCACCGGAGAACATCGGACAACGAGGGCACCGCGGCCTACGCTTCGGTACCCCCGAGCGGCACGCTAGCCACCCTCGGCCGGGTCGACAAGCTCTCCCGCGAAGTTCGCTCGGCCGGTGGCCGCGGCGCGCCCGGGAGCCAGCCCTGTGGCACCGAGTACACCGGAGTGGGGCCGGGGTGTGGGATACTCGCGGTGGCCGCTGGCCGACGGGCACACGTGAGAGGTGGCGCTCGCGGTCTCGTGGCCCGGTGGTGTGCTGCACATCCTCCACACGCGTCGCCGCTGTATGCGGCTCGACGACGTGGCGGGCGGCCCGATGTCGCGAACGTGGCCAGCGCTCCGCCGAGCAGACCTTCAGCCGTACGCGGCGCCCGGACAACCCCGGCGCCGTCGCGGTCCGGGCAAGGATTCCCGCTGCTGGTGACCACCACGGCGGAACGAACAGAAAGGGGCCCCTGCGCGGCCGCGTCGAGCCGGTGTGAGCCAGCCGACGCGCCCGGGGGCGGAGGAGATATATGTCGAACGCGGACACACCCGCCGTCACCGGCGGGAATACCGCCACACCCATCGCAGGCCAGCTGGGCGAACTGCCTCCCCGTATCCGGGTGCACGCGCTGGCGAAGCTGCTGGGATCCAACAGCCGTGAACTGATGGCCAAGCTCGGTGAGCTCGGCGAGACCGTACGCAGCGCGCAGTCCAGCGTCACCCGCGAAGTGGCACTCAAGCTCGCCGAAGCCCTCGCCGGCGGAGACGAGCCCGAGACCGCCGAGGAGCCGGTCGCCGAGACCCCCGCGGCTCCCGAGGTCGAGGCCGAAGCCAAGCCTGAGGTCAAGGCCGAGCCGGAGCCCGCCGCCCCGCAGGTGGAGGCCCCTTCGCGGCGTGTTCCGCCCGCGCTGGCCGCCCCGGTGACCCCGGAGCCGCCGCAGCCGACGACCAGGCCGTCGAAGGTCGCCGCGCACCTCCCGGTGTTCGCCGCGCCGTCGCCGGTGTTCCTGCCGCCGGAGCCCGTCGCGGCGAAGCCCGCCCGCAAGCCGGAGCCCGCCTTCGCCCCGTCCGAGGAGCCGGCTTCCGACGAGGACGAGACGCAGGCGGAGCAGGCCGAAGGCCAGGGCACCGACGAGGACGGTGACGACGCCAACGGCCGTCGCCGCCGCCGTCGCGGACGCCGTGGCCGTGGCCGCGGCAAGGGCGGCGACGAGAGCTCGGCCGAATCCGAGAACGAGGACGAGCAGCCTTCCGAGACCCCGCGCGGTCGTCAGCAGCGCGCGAAGGACAAGGACGCCGAGACCGAAGAGGCCGGCGCCGAGAGCACCGAAGAGGCGTCCGCCGAGGCCGAGTCGGACAACGACGGCGAATCGGACAGCGGCAGCAAGCGTCGCCGTCGCCGCCGCCGTCGCAAGGGCGGGGACGACGACACCGCCGAGGCCACCAGCGACGACCCGCCCAACACGGTCGTCCACGTGCGCCAGGCCAAGGCCGCCGAGACCGAGCGCCCCGCGCGGGACGAGGTCCGCAGCGTGCGCGGCTCGACCCGGCTCGAAGCCAAGCGCCAGCGCCGCCGGGACGGTCGCGAGGCGGGCCGTCGTCGCGCGCCGATCCTGTCCGAGGCCGAGTTCCTCGCCCGCCGCGAGTCGGTCGAGCGCACCATGGTCGTCGCCGAGAAGGGCGAGTCCACCCAGATCGGCGTGCTCGAGGACGGCGTCCTCTGCGAGCACTTCGTGACGTCGTCGGGCACCGGCTCGATCGTCGGCAACGTGTACCTCGGCCGCGTGCAGAACGTGCTGCCGTCGATGGAGGCCGCCTTCATCGACATCGGCCGCGGCCGCAACGCCGTGCTCTACGCCGGCGAGGTCGACTGGGACGCCGCCGGTCTCGAGGGCAAGGCCCGCAAGATCGAGCAGGCGCTCTCCACCGGCGATTCCGTGCTGGTCCAGGTCACCAAGGACCCGGTCGGGCACAAGGGCGCCAGGTTGACCACGCAGATCTCGCTGCCGGGCCGCTTCCTGGTCTACGTGCCAGCGGGCGGCGCCACCGGTATCTCCCGGAAACTCCCGGAGAACGAGCGGCGCCGCCTGAAGGACATCCTCAAGCGCATCGTCCCCGAGGACGCCGGTGTGATCATCCGCACCGCGTCCGAAGGCATCAGCGAGGAGGAGCTGGACCGCGACGTCCGCCGCCTCAAGGCGCAGTGGGACGTCATCAAGGAGAAGGCCGAAGCCGGCAACGGCGGCAAGAAGAACAGCGCCCCGGTCATGCTCTACGAAGAGCCGGACCTGCTGGTCAAGGTCGTCCGCGACCTGTTCACCGAGGACTTCGCGAAGCTGGAGATCCAGGGCGACAAGGCCTGGGACACCATCTACAACTACGTGCAGCACGTGGCGCCGGACCTGGCGGATCGCGTCAAGCGGTACACCGGAACCGGTTCGGCGTTCGCCGACCACCGGATCGACGAGCAGATCACCAAGGCGCTGGACCGCAAGGTCTGGTTGCCCTCGGGCGGTTACCTCGTCATCGACCGCACCGAAGCGATGACGGTCATCGACGTCAACACCGGCAAGTTCACCGGATCGGGTGGCAACCTCGAGGAGACGGTGACCAGGAACAACCTGGAGTCGGCGGAGGAGATCGTCCGCCAGCTCCGGCTCCGGGACATCGGCGGCATCATCGTCATCGACTTCATCGACATGGTGCTCGAGTCCAACCGTGAGCTCGTGCTGCGACGGCTGACCGAATGCCTCGGCCGCGACCGCACGCGCCATCAGGTCGCCGAGGTCACCTCGCTCGGCCTGGTGCAGATGACCCGCAAGAAGATCGGCACCGGGCTGCTCGAGGCGTTCTCGACGCCGTGCGAGCACTGCAAGGGCCGCGGTGTGGTCGTCTCGACCGAGCCGCAGCGCACCGGTGGCGGCGGCAACGGGCACAACCACGGCGGTGGCGGTGGTGGCGGCAACAAGGAGCAGGGCTCCCGCCGGTCCCGTGGCCGGGGCAAGGGCGAGGACCAGGGGCAGAACGAGCCCGCCGCGCCCAAGGCCGAAACGCCTCCGCCCGCCCAGCGCGAGTCGGTGGTTTCGGCGGTCCAGGCCGTGGCCAACGCCACGAAGGCGGCCAAGGGCGAGCACCCGCACGAGGTCGCCGAGAACGTCGAGGGCGCCGCGCTGAACGGGCACGCCCCGCAGTCGGCCGAGCCGGTTTCGGAGCCTGTCGCCGAAGCGACCGTCGAACAGGCGGCCGAGGCGGCCGCTGAGCCGGTCTCCGAGCCGGTCGCCGAGGCACCCGCGACGGAACTCGCCGGTGAACCGGTGACGACTCCGGACGACGAGGCTCCGGCCGTGCGCGAGGAAGAGATCGCCGTCGTCGCGGAATCGGGCCCGGAGCCCGAAGCGCCCGAGGTGCCGGTGACTCCTGAGACTGTTGTGACAGAAGAGGTTTCCGAGCCCGAGGCTCCTTCCGTTCAGGAAGAGACCGAGCCCGAGGTGGACGTCCCGGCCCCGGCCGTGCGCTCCACCACCCGCCGTCGTCCGCGACGGGCGGCCTCGCGGCCGGCCGGTCCGCCGGTCAAGGCGTCGGAAAAGAGCTAGTGAACACCTAGGGGCACCCCGGTGTGATCGCACCGGGGAGCCCCACGTAACCTGTAGAACGGCCCGCCACCTAGAGCGGGCACCTTGCGCAGCATCCGGACCACCGAAACTTGGGTGGGCCGATCACGCAAGCCCCCACCCGTTGTCGAGTAAGCAGGAGACTTCCGTGTCGGCGTACGCGATCGTCAAGACTGGCGGCAAGCAGTACAAGGTGGCCGTCGGCGACGTCGTCGAGGTCGAGAAGCTCGAAGGCGAGCCGGGTACCGAGCACACCTTCCCCGCAGTCCTTTTCGTGGACGGTGGCGACGTCACCACGGACGCCGACGCGCTGGCGAAGGTCTCGGTCACCGGCAAGGTCGTCGAGCAGACCAAGGGTCCGAAGATCCGGATCCACAAGTTCAAGAACAAGACCGGCTACCACAAGCGCCAGGGTCACCGGCAGAAGCTGACCCGCGTCGAGGTCACCGGCATCTCCAAGTAGGACTTTCTCCGGATCTTCGTCAGAAAGAGGATTGAGCCATGGCTCACAAGAAGGGTGCGTCCAGCTCCCGCAACGGTCGCGATTCGAACGCGCAGCGGCTGGGCGTCAAGCGCTACGGCGGCCAGGAAGTCAACGCGGGCGAGATCCTGATCCGCCAGCGTGGCACCAAGTTCCACCCCGGCGTGAACGTCGGCCGTGGCGGCGACGACACGCTGTTCGCGCTGGCCGCCGGTGCGGTCCAGTTCGGCGAGAAGCGTGGCCGCAAGACGGTCAACATCGTGCCGACCGAAGCCTGAGTTCCGGCTTCGAGTTAGAACCTCGGACGAGGGGTGGGGCCGGAATATCCGGGCCCACCCCTCGTTTGTTTTGTGTATCCCCTTTTCTTTCGCGAGTGAATAGAGGCAAGTCATGGCGTCCCGGTTCGTGGACCGAGCGGTGATCCACCTGGCCGCCGGCGACGGTGGGAACGGCTGCGCCTCGGTGCACCGCGAGAAGTTCAAGCCCCTCGGCGGCCCGGACGGCGGCAACGGCGGCAACGGCGGCGACGTGCTGCTGGTCGTCGACCCGAACGTCCACACGCTGCTCGACTTCCACTTCCGCCCGCACGCCCGCGCCGGCAACGGCAAGCTGGGCCAGGGCGGCAACCGCGCCGGTGCGGCGGGGGAGACGCTGGAGATGCGCGTCCCGTCCGGCACCGTCGTGATGACCGAGGACGGCGAGATCCTGGCCGACCTGGTCGGGCCGGGCACCACCTTCGTCGCCGCCCAGGGCGGCCGTGGCGGCCTCGGCAACGCGGCGCTGGCCTCCAAGGCCCGCCGGGCGCCCGGGTTCGCGCTGCTGGGCGAGCCGGGGGAGACCCGCGACCTCGTCCTGGAGCTGCGTTCGGTCGCCGACGTCGGGCTGCTGGGCTTCCCGTCCGCGGGCAAGTCGTCGCTGATCTCGGTGCTGTCCGCGGCCAAGCCGAAGATCGCCGACTACCCGTTCACCACCCTGGTGCCGAACCTGGGCGTGATCACCGCCGGATCGACCGTCTTCACCATGGCCGACGTGCCGGGACTGATCCCCGGCGCGAGCGAGGGCAAGGGCCTCGGCCTCGACTTCCTCCGCCACATCGAACGCTGCGCCGTGCTGGTGCACGTCGTGGACTGCGCCACCTTCGAGCCCGGTCGTGACCCGCTGTCCGACATCGACGCCCTCGAAGAGGAGCTGGCCCGTTACACCCCGAGCCTCGGCGGCGACCTCGCCGACCGGCCGCGTGTGGTGGTGCTGAACAAGATCGACATCCCGGACGCCGCCGAGCTCGCCGAGTTCGTGCGCCCGGAACTGGAAGCCCGCGGGCTCAGCGTGTTCGAGATCTCGACGGCGTCGCGGCAAGGCCTGAAGGAACTGACCTACGCGCTCGCCGCCGTCGTCGAGAAGTACCGCGCCGAACAGCCCGCCCCCGAGCCCGCGAAGGTCGTGCTCCGGCCGATGGCCGTCGACGACGCGGGCTTCACCGTCGAACTCGACCCGGAGGAGGAAGGCGCGTTCATCATCCGCGGCTCCCGTCCGGAGCGGTGGATCCGGCAGACCAACTTCGGCAACGACGAAGCCGTGGGTTACCTCGCGGACCGGCTCAACCGGCTGGGTGTCGAGGAAGTACTGGCACGCAAGGGCGCCGTACCCGGTAGCCCCGTCACCATCGGCGACGTCCAGTTCGAATGGGAGCCGTCGACCCCGGCCGGGGTCGCGGTGCACCTGTCGGGCCGGGGCACGGACGTGCGGCTGGAGAACACCAACCGCGTCGGTGCCGCCGAGCGCAAGGAAGCCCGCCGGATCCGTCGTGACGGACCGGACGGCGTCGAAGACGAAGACGAGATGGACGACGAGTGAGCTCAACCCGGGTGGCGATCGCCGACGCGAAGCGTGTGGTCGTCAAGGTCGGTTCCTCCGCACTGACCACCGCCGGCGACGGTCTCGACGTGGCCAGGCTGGACGCGTTGGTGGACGCGATCGCAGACCGGGTCTCGCGTGGCACGCAGATCGTGCTGGTGTCCTCGGGCGCGATCGGTGCGGGGCTCGCGCCGCTCTCGCTCGGCAAACGGCCGCGTGATCTCGCCACCCAGCAGGCCGCGGCCAGTGTCGGGCAGCTCGCGCTGGCCCACGCCTATGCCGAGTCGTTCGGCCGCTTTTCGTTGACAGTGGGCCAGGTTCTGCTGACGTCGGACGACGTCGTGCGCCGTGCGCACTACCGCAACGCGCAGAACACGTTCACCCGGCTGCTGGCCCTCGGCGCCGTTCCCGTGGTCAACGAGAACGACACCGTGGCCACCGAAGAGATCCGCTTCGGCGACAACGACCGGCTGGCCGCGCTGGTGGCGCACCTGATCGGCGCCGATGCGCTCGTCCTCCTGTCCGATGTGGACGGTCTGTACGACGGGGATCCCCGTGACGGCGCGACCCGCAAGATCGCCGAGGTCGCCGGGGAGTCCGATGTGGACGGAATCACCGTCGGCATGTCGAGCTCCGGGCTCGGCACCGGCGGCATGGTGTCGAAGCTCGCCGCCGCCCGCACCGCCGCCGGCGCCGGGATCCCGGTCCTGCTCGCCGCCGCTTCCGAGGCCGCGCGTGCCCTGACCACCGCCGAGGTCGGCACGGCGTTCGCCGCCGCGGATTCCCGGCTGTCGGCCCGCCGGTTCTGGCTGGGCTACGCCGCGGGCGCGTCCGGGAAACTGCATCTCGACGACGGCGCGGTCGCGGCCGTCGTCCGCCGCCGTCGCTCCCTGCTGGCCGCCGGGATCACCGGCGTCGACGGCGATTTCCAGGCGGGCGACGTCGTCGATCTCGTCGATCTCCGGCAGCGGACCGTGGCACGCGGTGTGGTGGCCTTCGACGCGGGCGAACTGCCCGACCTCATCGGCCGCTCCAGTCACGACCTCCCCGCGGAACAGCGACGCGAGGTCGTCCACGCGGACGATCTCGTTCCCCTGCGCCGCTAAAGCTCCTGCTCGCCGAGATGGCCGACGAGGCGAGCCAGCTGTTCGCCGTAAGCCTCTGCGAACCCGGCCGAGCCCGGGTCTTGGCCCGTCACGGCCCGGACGATCCGAGGTAGGGTCAGCGCGGCGCTGGACGCGGCCATGAAGATCACCAGCAGGAACGCCGGGTCGAGATCGGCGGGGAAATCGCCCGCGGCCTGACGGGCCCGCACGTACTCCACCTGCCGCTGGAGGAATTCGCGCTGCCCCTCGACGCCGATCGCGTCGGGGGCGCCATCGGTCAGGTTCTCCCAGAGGAACAGCTTGGCGAGGTCGTGGTCCCGGACTCCCGACTGGGCGAAGAACCGGACGACCTCCGCGAACGGTTTCCCGTGGTCGGCGACCGTGACGTAGTCGTCGTACATCGTCGCGGTCAGCGCGTTGTACAACCCTTCCTTGCCGCCGAAGTAGTACGAAATCAGCTGCTTGTTCACGCCCGCTTTCGCGGCGATCTCGCTGACGCGTGCCGCGGCGTAGCCCTTCGCGCCGAACTCGGCCTTCGCCGCCTCCAGGAGCTGCGCCTTCGTGCGCTCGGGATCGCGCTGGCGTTCGACGGGGGCACGGCGAGGGCTGCGCGGGGCGGCTTCGGACATGCGGTTCAGCTTAGCCGCTGACTCTTTCATCTGTATGGTTGACAGTATCATCCGCATGGTTGATAGTTGTCGGCGGAGAGAGGAGAACCCCATGACCACGAGAATCGCGATCATCGGCGGCGGAACGGGCGGTCTCTGCCTGGCGCAAGGGCTGCGCAAGGCGGGAATCGACGTGTCCGTTCACGAACGCAGCCGCACCCGGACCGAACGTCTGCAGGGCTATCGCGTGCACATCAATCCGCACGGCTCCGCCGCTCTGCACGAATGCCTTCCCGCCGAGCTCTGGCAGCGGTTCCTGGACACCACCGGCACCACGAGCGGCCCGTTCTCCTTCGTGACCGAGCGGCTGCGGGACCTGATGGTGATCGACACCGAGCTGACGTCGAGCCCCGATCCCGCGTCGGACCATCATTCGGTCAGCCGGATCAGCCTGCACCAGGTGCTGTCCGACGGGCTCGAAGGAGTTCTGCACCACGGCAAGGAGTTCGTCGGCTACCGCCGTGAAGGCGAGGTGGTCGTTTGCGAGTTCGCGGACGGCAGCACCGTCGAAGCCGACCTGGTCATCGGCGCCGACGGGGCCAATTCCCGCGTACGCAAACAGTTTCTTCCCGACGCCGAGCGGGTGGACACGGGGATCATCGCGATCGCGGGCAAGCATCCGCTGACCGAAGAGACCCGCAAGCGGTTGCCCGCTCGGCTCACCGACGGTCCGAGCCTGGTGATGCCGCGTACCGGGGCGGGCCTGTTCACCGCGCCGCACGAATTGGCCGGCGTCCCGTCGGTGAACGACGAGACCGCGGACTACGACCCCGTTCTGTTCGACAACACATCGAGTTACGTCATGTGGGCGTACGCGGCGGACGACCGGCGCTACCCGGACAACCTGTCCTCATTGGACGGTGCTGAACTGCGCGCCCTGGTGCTGGACCTGATCCACGACTGGGATCCCGCCTTCAAGGAGTTGGTCGCCGGTTCGCCCGAGGGGGCGGTGTCCAGGCTGCCGATCTTCACCTCGAAGCCCGTCGAGCCATGGCCGACGAGCAACGTCACGTTGATCGGCGACGCGATCCACAGCATGACCCCGTTCCGCGGCATCGGCGCGAACACCGCGCTCCGGGACGCGCAACTGTTGTGCCGCAACCTCGTCGAAGCACGGAAGACCGGCACGATGCGCTCCGCGGTCGCCGACTACGAGCACCGGATGCGTGACTACGGCTTCGCAGCGGTGCGCGACTCGGAACGCAGTGCCCGCCAGTTCGTGTCGGAGAACCGGGCGGGCCGCACGATGGCACGAGGGATGTTCCGCTTCTTCCAGGCGGTCCCTCCGCTGAAGCGCAAGGTCTTCAGCGACCACGGCGACTCATAGCCGGGCGGGAGTGGAGATGCCCAGCAGGGACAGGCCCAGCGTCAGTGTCCTCGAGGTGAGTTCGGCCAGCAGCAGTCGTGAGTCGCGGACGCCGGGGCCTTCCGCTTCCAGCACCGGGCACTGTTCGTAGAACCGCGAGAAGACGACCGCGGTCTCGTACAGATAGGTGCACAGCTTGTGGGGGAGATGTCCGGCGGTCGCCGCGCCGATCGCCTCGGGGAAGCGAGCCAGCGCGAGTGCCAACGCGCGTTCCGCGGGGTGGCCGAGCAGGACCCGCGCGCCCGTGAGGTCCTGATCCGCTTTCGCCAGCACGGAGCGGATTCGCGCGTTGGCGTACTGCAGATAGACCGACGTGTTCCCGCTCTTGGCGAGCATCCGTTCCCAGGAGAAGACGTAGTCACGTTCGCGATCGCCGGAAAGGTCGGCGTACTTGATCGCACCGATCCCGATCGCCGTGGCGACCTCTTCCCTGATTTCGGGGGAGAGGTCGGCCCGGTCGTCGATCACTTCGGCGGCGTGGGAGATCGCCTCGGTGAGCAGGTCGGAGAGCCGGACCGACTCACCCGCCCTGGTCTTCATGGCGCGGCCGTCCTCGCCGAGCACCGAGCCGAACCCGATGTGCTCGGCTCGATGCTCCTCGCGGAGCCAGCCGGCCGCCCGGCTCACGGCGAACACCATCGCGAAATGCTGCGCTTGCGGCGCGCCGACGACGTAGAGCAGATCGGTGACGCCGCGTTGTTCCGTCCAGTACCGCAGGGTCGCGAGATCGGTGGCCGCGTAGCCGTAGCCGCCGTCCCGCTTCCGCACGATGAGCGGCAGCGGATCGCCTTCCCGGTTGTGGAAACCGTCGGGAAAGACACAGACCGCGCCGTCGCTGATCTCGGTCAGCCCGGCGGTGCCCAGGTCGTCCACGACCGCGGCGAGAAACGGGTTGTAGAAGCTCTCGCCGTAGACGTCCTCGCTCGCCAGGCCGATCCCGAGCAGTTCGTAGAGCTGGGTGAAATGCCGTGTCGACTCGTCGACCAGACGCCGCCACAGCGACAGGGTCTCTTCGTCGCCGCTTTGCAGGAGCACCACCCGCTCGCGCGAGCGGGTCGCGAAGCCTTCGTCTGCGTCGAACTTCGCTCGGGCGGCCCGATAGAAGCCGTTGAGGTCCCCGATCGCGTACGGGCCGGACGGGCGTTCGTCGAGCAGATGCTCGATCAGCATGCCGAACGGCGTCCCCCAATCGCCGAGATGGTTGTGCGGGACGACCTCGTGGCCCGCGAACCGTGAAAGCCGGACGATCGCGTCGCCGATGACGGTCGACCGCAGGTGCCCGACGTGCATTTCCTTCGCCACGTTCGGGCTGCTGTAGTCGACGGCGATCCGCCGGGGCCGCGTCGCCGCCGCGACACCCAGCCGCGGGTCACCGTTGAGCGCGGTCGTCCGCTCCGCGAGCCAGGACGAGCGCAGCGTGAAGTTGAGGAAGCCCGGCCCCGCGACCGCCGGCGGCTCGGCGATATCGGCGACGTCGAGCCGGGCCGCGATGTCGGCGGCGATCTGCCTCGGCGGCTTGCCGAGCCGTTTGCCCAAGCTCATCGCGAGATCGCACTGATAGTCGACGCCGCTCTGCGCGGAAACCCGCACCAGGGCGGACGGCGGTTCGAAGTCGGTGACGTGGCGAAGGGCCTTCACCACGCGTCGCGCCAATTCCTCGCTTACATCGCCGAACAACACGGTGTCCCTCCTTCGCGCTCGTCGTAGGAGCGCGAGAGTAGCCACCTACCCACGTCGTCGGCGACGGAGTTTCAGCGCAGGTCGCTGCCCTTGGTCTCCGGCAGGGTCCGGATGACGAAGAAGGCGATCACCGCGCCGGCGGCCACGTACCAGAAGAACAGCGTCGAAAGCCCTGCATCGGACAGCGCCGTGAGCACCAATGGAGCGGTTCCGCCGAACAGCGCGACGGTCAGGTTGTACCAGGCGCCGATGCCCAGGCCGCGCAGTTCGGTGGGGAACAGCTCGCTCATGATGGCGGGCGCGATCGACGTCATCGCCGTGTACAGGCAGAGCCCGACGCAGAACACGACCAGCAGACCAGGCAGCCCCGGACGGACCAAAGTGGACAGCGGGACGATGAGGATCGCGGTCGCCGCCGCCCAGACGAGCAGCTGCGGCTTGCGGCCGAAGCGATCCGACAGGACGCCCATCGGGTACTGAAGCGCGACGAACAACGCCGTCGCGATCGACAACGCGAGGAACACGTCGACGTCGTCGGCCTTGCGGGTCTTGACCGCGAACGAGGTCAGCGCGCTGAAGAACGTGTAGTAGCAAAGGGTCGACAGCATCGAGAAACCCACGAGCTGCACGACGGCCCGCGGGTGCTCGCGGAGGGTGGTGCGTAGCGGTCGCTCGACCCGGCGCGCCGTCGACTTCTTCTCCTCGAAGATCTCGGTCTCGGCGAGACTGCGCCGCAGCCACAGGCCGATGATGCCGAGAACGCCGCCGAGCAGGAACGGGATCCGCCAGCCGTATGCCGTCAGATCCGCCTTGGACATGGTCCGCGCGAGCACGAATCCGAGGATCGAGGCGATCAGGACGGCGGAACCGGTCGAGATGTAGAAGAAGGCGGAGTACCGCCCGCGGCGGGCGGGCGGCGCGATCTCGCCGAGGTACGCCGAGGCGTTGGAGACCTCGCCGCCGAGCGACAGTCCTTGCGCCACCCGCGCCAGCAGCAACAGGATCGGGGCCAGCCAGCCGACCTGGTCGAATGTCGGCAGGAGGCCGATGGCCACCGAACCACCCGCCATCAGCACGATGGTCAGGATCATCGCGGGCTTCCGGCCCTTGATGTCGGCGAAGCGCCCGAGCAACATCCCGCCGAGCGGCCGGAAGAAGAACGCCAGCGCGTACGTGGCGAAGGTGTTGATCAACGCGAGGGCTTCGTTGCCCTTCGGGAAGAACTCACTGGCGAAGTAGATGCTGAAGGTCGCGTAGATGGTCCAGTCGAACCATTCCAGCGCGTTCCCGACACTGGCGGCGAACAACTTCTTCACCGGGAGCCGATGCCCCAGCCGCTCCGTCGTTGCGTCCGCCATCGGCACCTCCGTACTCGCGCGTGGACGGAACCTTGCCAGAAAGTTCCCGCGCGGGAAAGAACCTGTCGAATGTCGGGATCGGGATCCCCGGTTACGAGGTGCTCGCGAGAGCGAACGGGAGTACGGCGCGAGCCCCGGCCTGGCGGAGCAAGCGCGCGGACAGGGTCATCGTCCATCCGGTGTCGATCAGGTCGTCGACCAACAGGATCGGGCCCGCTGCCGAGGCGACTTCGGTGGCGAGCTCCTCGGAAAGGCCGAGGCGATTCCACAGGTCGGCCAGCCGCTGCGCGCTGTTCGCCTGACGCGGGGGTGGACCCGTCGAAGTCATGGCGCCCAGGTAGTCCAGCCGTCCGATGGACGCCAGCTTCGTCGCCAGACTGTGGACCAGCCGGGGGCGGGTGGCGGAGGGTACCTCCACGACCGCGACCGGGCGCTCCGCCCACTGCCAACCCTTGAGTACCTCGATGCAGGCTTGGAAGACCGGATCGGGGAGTTCGGAGTCCGCCGCCGACGGACCGACGAGTTCGCGCAGCCGCGTGCCCCAGCCGACGTCGGTCACCCGCCCGACGACCTGACCGGTTTCGGCCTGCTCGCCCGCCGGCAGCCGCCCGGAGAGCGGGACCTCCAGCCCGGCCATCCCGGTCGGCCACATCTTCCTCGGCGCGACCTCGACCCCCGGACGGCGCAGCCGCTGCCGGGTGGCGTCGACGACGTCGTCGGAGATCGTGGTGTCCCAATGCTTCCCGGTGCAGTTGTCGCACCGTCCGCAGGGTGTCGCCTCGGGATCGTCCAGTTGCTTCCGCAGGTACTCCATCCGGCAGCCGGTGGTTTCGAGGTAGGCCAGCATGGCGTTCTGCTCGTTCGTCCGCGCCGCGCTCACCCGCGCGTAGCGTTCCTTGTCGTAGCGCCACTCCTCGCCGGTGCCTTCCCAACCGCCCTTCACCCGGCGGACGGCGCCGTCGACGTCCAGAACCTTGAGGACCATCTCCAGCCTGGAACGGGACAGCTCGACGAACGGTTCGAGCGCGGGTGTCGACAGTGGACGGTCCGCGTACGCCAGCGCGTTGAGCACCTGGGTCACCCGCAGTTCGTCCGGGAACGCGAGCGAGCCGAAGTACGCCCAGATGTCCTTGTCCTCGTGGCCCGGCAACAGGATCACTTCGGCGCGATCGACGCCACGCCCGGCACGGCCGACCTGCTGGTAGTACGCGATAGGGGAGGACGGAGCGCCGAGATGGACGACGAAGCCCAGATCGGGCTTGTCGAACCCCATGCCCAGCGCCGACGTGGCCACCAGCGCCTTGACGTTGTTGTTCAACAGATCGTCTTCGGCCGCCTGACGGTCCGCGGGATCGGTCTTCCCGGTGTAGGCGGCGACCGGATAGCCGCGCTCGGTCAGCAGGCCCGCCACGTCGTGGGCGGCGGCGACGGTGAGCGTGTAGATGATCCCGGAACCCGGCAGTTCCTCCAGATGCTCGGCCAGCCAGGCGAGCCGGGCCTGCGACGTCGGCAGCTTGGCCACCGACAGATGGAGGCTTTCGCGGTCCAAGCTGCCCCGCAGGACGAGCGTGTCGCCCCCGTTGCCGATGCCGAGTTGTTCGGCGACGTCGGTCGCCACGCGGTCGTTCGCGGTGGCGGTGGTGGCGAGCACCGGGACGCCGTCGGGCAGATCCTTCAGCAGCGTCCGCAACCGCCGGTAGTCCGGCCGGAAGTCGTGCCCCCAGTCCGAGATGCAGTGCGCCTCGTCGACCACGAGCAGACCGGCGCTCGCGGTCAGCTTCGGCAGGACGGTATCCCGGAAGTCGGGGTTGTTGAGCCGTTCCGGGCTGACCAGGAGGACGTCGACCTCGCCGGCCGCGATCGCGGCCTGGACCTGATCCCACTCCTGCGGGTTCGCGGAGTTCATCGTCGCCGCGTGGATGCCCGCCCTCGCCGCCGCGGAGATCTGGTTGCGCATCAGCGCGAGCAGCGGCGAGATGATCACGGTCGGGCCGTTGCCCCGCTCTCGCAGCAACGCGGTGGCCAGGAAGTACACGGCGGACTTCCCCCAGCCGGTGCGCTGCACGACGAGCGCGCGACGGCGGTGCGCGACCAGCGCCTCGATGGCCGTCCACTGGTCGTCGCGCAGCCGGGCGCCCTCGCCCGCCAGCGACTGGAGGAGGGTCTCGGCGCGATCCCGGAGAGTCGATGTGTCCACGTCCCCACCTCTACCCCATGCCACCGACGAAGTCGCGACCGGGAAGTCGTGAACGGACCGTTCATCCATGGAACCGACTGTAATGTGATCCAGATCACGCCTGTTCGGTGGGTCCGGCGACCCGAGCGTGAAGCCTCGCGCGCTGTATAGGCTCACGACCCATGTCACCACGCAGGATCGGGGTCATGGGCGGCACGTTCGACCCCATTCACCACGGGCACCTCGTCGCGGCCAGTGAGGTCCAGTCGCGATTCGCGCTCGACGAGGTCATCTTCGTGCCCACCGGTCAGCCGTGGCAGAAGTCCGACAGGGTGGTCACCCGCGCCGAGGACCGCTATCTGATGACGGTGATCGCGACGGCGTCCAACCCCGTCTTCTCGGTCAGCCGCGTCGACATCGACCGCGTCGGGCAGACCTACACCGTCGACACCCTGCGCGACCTGCGCGCGGAGTATCCGGACGACCAGTTGTTCTTCATCACCGGCGCGGACGCGCTCGAACAGATCCTCACCTGGCGCAACGCCGACGAGCTGTTCGACCTCGCGCATTTCATCGGCGTCACCAGGCCGGGTTACCGCCTCAACTCGCAGCATCTGCCGAGCGGGAAGGTGAGCCTGGTCGAGGTGACCGCGATGGCGATCTCGTCCACCGCGTGCCGCGAACGGGTCGAAGGCGGGGAGCCCGTCTGGTACCTCGTTCCCGACGGTGTAGTGCGCTACATCGCCAAAAAGGACCTCTATCGCAAAGACCGGGGTTCGCCACCGGGTACCCTCGTCGGGCGCACCCGCGAGTAAAGCCATCTGTTTGAGGAGAACTGTGACAGCCACGTCCGAGGCACGAGAGCTGGCCGTAGCGGCCGCCCATGCGGCGGCGGACAAGAAGGCGAGCGACGTGGTCGTGCTGGACGTGTCCGACCAGCTGGTCATCACCGACGCCTTCGTCATCGCGTCCGCGCCCAACGAGCGCCAGGTCGGCGCCATCGTCGACAACGTCGAGGAGCAGCTGCGGCTCGGCGGGCACAAGCCCGTCCGCCGTGAAGGCGCCCGTGAGGGCCGTTGGGTCCTGCTGGACTACGTCGACGTCGTCATCCACGTCCAGCACCAGGAGGAACGCTCCTTCTACGGTCTCGAGCGGCTCTGGAAGGACTGCCCGCGGATCGAGGTCGCCGGTCTGGAGACACCCGCCGAGGAGGACCCCGCCGACGCGCAAGGCGCCTCGTGAGCCCGCGGCGGCTGGTGCTCTGGCGCCACGGCGAGACCGATTACAACGCGGCGGGCCGGATGCAGGGACATCTGGACTCCGCGCTGACCCAGGTCGGCTGGAACCAGGCCAGATTCGCCGTTCCCGCGCTCGCCCGGTTCTCCCCGGATCTGGTGATCGCCTCGGATCTGCGCCGCGCGACCGACACGGCCACGGTGCTGACCGAGGCCATCGGCGTCCCGCTGCGCATCGACAAGCGCCTTCGGGAAACCCATCTGGGTGAATGGCAGGGCTTCACCGGCCAGCAGGTCGACGAGGCGTACCCCGGCGAACGCGCCCGCTGGCGTGTCGACGCGACCTGGGCGCCGCCCGGCGGCGAGTCGCGGGTCGACGTCGCCGAGCGCGCGCTGGAGGTCGTCGCGGACCTGGATCAGGCCAATTCCGACGCCGGCGACGCCGTGCTGCTGGCCACGCACGGTGGTCTGATCATCGCGCTGACCGCGAAACTGCTCGGCCTGCCGGTCGCGTCGTGGCCGTCGCTGGGCGGGATCGCGAACTGCCATTGGGTCGAGCTGACCAGGCGTGACGGCAACTGGCGCCTGGCCGCCTACAACGCGGGAATCACCGGCTGATCCATGGCCCCGCGCCTGCTGGTGTTCGGCGATTCCCTCAGCTTCCACGGCCCGGACGGTCCGCACGCCGCCGACGACGCGCGCCTGTGGCCCAACGTCGCCGCCGAGGCGCTCGGCGGTGGTGAGGTGGACCTCGTCGCCGGGTTCGGCTGGACCGCCCGTGACGCCTGGTGGTCGCTGATCGGCGACCCGCGCGTCTGGGCGGATCTCCATCACGTCGACGCCGTCGTGCTGGCCGTCGGGAGTATGGACACGCTGCCCTCGCCACTGCCCACCTACCTGCGCACCGGCCTGCGGTACCTGCGGCCCGATCCGCTGCGGCGAGTGGCGCGCAAGGCCTATCTGGCCGCCCAGCCGCGGCTCGCGATCGCGCTCCGAGGACGTCCGGTGGTCTTGCCGTCGAAGCTCACGATCCAGTACCTCGACACCGCTGTCGGCGCTTTGCGCACGCTGCGGCCGGAGTTGCCGATCTTCGGCATGCTGCCCTCCGTGCATCGATCCGACTCGTACGGCCGCGTCCACACCGCCCGCGCCGGAGCCGCCGCGGCCCTCGCCGCCTGGGGTCGGCGCGCGGACGTCCCGCTGCTGGATCTCGAAGCCGTCGTCGGCGACCACGTGCTGAGCGGACGGGGCAATCCGGACGGGATGCACTGGGGCTGGGAAGGACATGCCGCCGTCGGCGCGGAAATGGCCCGCCTGATGGCCCCGGTGCTCCGCCCCTCGGCAACGTAGGCTGGCTGCCGTGTCGGTCGCCGTAGTCACGGATTCCACCGCCCACCTGCCGGAAGGCTTCGCCGAACGGAACGGGATCCGGGTGGTCCCGTTGCATGTCCTCGTGGACGGCGTCGTGTTCCTCGACGGCGTCGAGATGGGGCCCGCGGCCCTGGCCGAGGCGCTCGGCAAACGCAGCCTGGTGACGACCTCCCGGCCGACGCCCGCCGAGTTCGTCAAGGAGTTCCGGGCGGCGCTGGCCGAGGGCGCGGACGCCGTCGTGTCGGTCCACCTGTCGCGGGAGCTGTCGGGAACCTGGGAGGCGGCGGTGCTCGCGGCACAGGAGGTCGGGCCGGACAAGGTGCGTGTGGTCGATTCGCGCAGCACCGCGATGGGGCTCGGGTTCGCCGCCCTGCGCGCGGCGGGCGCCGCCGCGGCCGGGGCGGAACCGGCCGAGGTGGAGGCGGCCGCGGTCGACGCGGTGAACCGTTCGGAAACCCTGTTCGCCGTCGAGACCCTCGAATACCTGCGTCGCGGTGGACGGATCGGCCCGGCTGCGGCCCTGCTCGGTACGGCGCTCGCGGTGAAACCGGTGCTCCACATGTCCGAAGGCCGGATCCAGCCACTGGAGAAGGTGCGGACGATGAATCGCGCGGTGGCGCGGCTGGTCGAACTCGCCGTGAAGGCGGCCGAAGGCGGGCTCGCCGACATCGCCGTCCACCACCTGGCCTCGCCCGAGCGCGCCGTCGAACTGGCCAACCGGCTCGAGGAATCCATCGATTGCCCGGAAGGGTGCGTGGTCTCGGAAATCGGCGCGGTCATCGGGGCCCACACCGGGCCCGGTGTGCTCGGTGTCGTGATCCAGCGAACGGGCTAGGGAAACCCGCCAGCGTCCCATGCGGCACCGACGCGAACGGTGATCCGGTCCCGGTCGCGGCCGAGTTGTCCACAACACCCCACTTGTCCACAGCCTCGGCATTCACCACTCCCGCCCGCCGCCCCCGCTCCGTAGCGTCGTTCACGTGTTCGACCAAACCGCCCGGTCACCGGGTCCCTCCGTCAACGCCAGGCTGGCGTGGCTGGCCGCCCAGCTGTCGCCGCCCACCCAGGGCCCGCCCGCGGGCAGGCTCGTCCGCCGCTGGGTGCCCGCCCGGTTCACGGCGGACGGGATCCCGGTGAACCGGCGGTGGTTCGCCGTGGTGGCCGTGCTGATCGCGGTGGCCGTGATCGTGGCCGGAGCGATCGCCTTGTTCGGACACCGGCCGGGGGCGGAGACCGTGCCGCCCCTGCCGTCGGCGAAGGCCGCCGGAGACGTCCCCGCCGCGGCGGGCAAGGCGCCTCTGGTGGTCAGCGTCGTCGGCCGGGTGCACAAACCCGGCCTGGTCACGATCCCTCCGGGCGCACGGGTCGCCGATGCCCTCACGGCGGCCGGTGGGGCACAGCCCGGAACGGATCTGACCGGAGTGAATCTGGCCCGACGGCTCACCGACGGTGAGCAGGTGGCCGTCGGTGTCCCCGTCCCGGCCGCGGCCGGAACGGCGGCACCGGCGGGAAAGCTCGACCTGAACACGGCCACGGCCGAGCAACTCGACACGCTGCCCGGGGTCGGCGAGGTGATGGCGAAACGCATCGTCGACTGGCGGTCCGGGCACGGCGGGTTCACCACCGTCGAGCAACTCCGTGACGTAGAAGGGATCGGCGAAAGTAAGTACCGAAAGCTCCGGGAACTGGTGTCCGTCGGATGAACCCGTCCGCCGATCCGTCCGAAGTGGACACCGCGTCGTGGCGGGGTCAAGACCTGCGGCTGTTACCGGCCGCGGCGACGGCCTGGCTCGGCACACTTTCCGGACTTCTCGCCGGCTGGTGGATCACGATGCTCTGCGGTGCGGCCGCCGTGGTGCTCGCGATCATCGCCGGTGTCCGTGCCCGCCGGACGGCGTCCCGGTGGGTCGCGGGCCTGGGTGCCCTGGCGGTCGTCGGCGTGCTCACCGCCGGTCCGGTGGCGCTGCGGATCCGGGCCGCCGAGCACGACGACCTCCGTGCCGCCGCCGCACGGGGGATCGACGCCACCACGACGGTGATGGTCACCGAGCGGCCACGTCCGGTCCGCGGTGCCGGATACGCCGATCGCCGGGCGGGCACCCGCCTGGTGGTCATCGCCGCGACGGTGGACACTGCGGTGGCGGGTGAGCGGGTGGTGGATTCGGCAGGCCGGATCCTCCTGCTCGCTCCCGCCGAGGGGTGGACGGACCTGCTGCCCGGGCAGCAGGTCACCGCCTCCGGGAGGCTCGCGCCGGCGAAGGGGGCCGAACTGACGGTCGCGGTCCTCTCGGTGCGAGGCCCGCCCTCGGCCGTCGGGCCGGCGCCCTGGTGGCAGCGAGCCGCGGAATCGCTGCGCACCGGGCTCCGGGATCTGTGCACCGTCCTCCCAGAGGAGGAAGCCGGTCTCGTGCCCGGACTGGTCGTGGGGGACACGAGCACCCTCTCCCCGAGGGTGGAACACGAGTTCACCGACTCCGGCATGTCCCACCTGATGGCCGTGAGCGGTGGGAACGTGGCGATCGTCTGCGGCTCGATCCTGCTCCTGCTGCGAGTGCTCCGGGTCGGGCCGCGGACTTCCGCCGCCGCGGCCGCCGCGGGGCTCGCCGGGTTCGTGGTCCTCGCCGGGCCCGCGCCCAGCGTGCTCCGCGCCGGGGTGATGGGGGCGGTCGGGCTGCTGGCGCTGGCACTGGGGCGCCGGGGTTCGGCGCTGCCCGCGCTGGCGTTCGCGGTGGCCGGGCTGGTGGTGGCCGATCCCGCGATGGCCGCCGACTTCGGGTTCGCGCTTTCGGTGCTCGCCACGGCCGGGCTCGTACTGCTGGCGCCGAGGTGGGCGGACTGGCTGGTCGGACGCGGCGTCCCGGCCGGCTATGCCGAGGGGCTGGCCATCCCGCTGGCCGCGTTCGTGATGACGGCGCCGGTCATCGCGGGCATGGCGGGATCGGTCAGTCTCGTCTCGGTGCTGACCAACGTGCTCGCCGCGCCGGTGGTCGCCCCGGCCACCGTGTTCGGCGTGCTCGCCACCGTCGTCGGGCCATGGTGGCCGTCGGCGGGCAGACTGCTCGTCCGCCTGACCGAACCCGAGGCGAGCTGGCTCATCACCGTGGCCCGCCACGGCGCCCGGGCGCCGGGAGCGGTCGTGGACTGGCCGGATGGCTGGTGGGGTGGGCTATTGGCGGCAGGGCTGCTCGCCGTTCTGCTCGCGGTCGTCCGGTTGCGGCACGGCAGGATCCTGCTTGCGGTCGCGTTGGCCACCGGGCTGGTCGTCTTCGTGCCGGTGCGAGTGCTGGCGCCGGCATGGCCGCCGTCGGCGTGGAATGCCGTCGCCTGCGACGTCGGACAGGGCGATGCCGTCGTCCTCGCCACGGGTGAGCCGGGGAGGGCGGTCCTGGTCGACACGGGGCCGGAACCGGGACCGGTGGACGAATGCCTGAGCAGGCTCGGCGTGGACCGCGTGCCGCTGATCGTGCTGAGTCATCTGCACGCCGACCACATCGGCGGTCTCGAGTCCGTCTTCGAGGGCCGGTCGGTCGGAGCGGTCGCCGTCGGGCCTGGCCGGGCTCCGGCCTGGGCGTGGCAGCAGGTCGCCGACGAGACGGCGCGCCGCGGGATTCCCTTGCTGGAGCTGGAGATCGGCCAACGCCTGGAGTGGCAGGCGTTGTCACTCGACGTACTGGGGCCGCGTTATGTCACCCGGCGCTCGGTCCGTGAACAGGACGGAACGGTGATCAACAACGGTTCGGTCGTCCTGCGCGCCGGGACCCCGGCGGGCCGACTGCTGCTGACCGGCGACATCGAGCTCGCCGCACAGGCCGACCTGATGGCCGAGGGAGCAGACCTGCGTGCCGACATCCTGAAGGTCCCGCACCACGGAAGCCGTTACACGGCACCGGATTTCCTCAACGCCGTCGCGCCACGGGCCGCTTTGGTGAGTGTCGGTGCCGGAAACACCTACGGTCATCCGAACAAGTCCACTTTGGACAATCTGGTGGCGGTCGGCGCGTCGGTCGCAAGGACGGACACGGACGGCGACACCGCTGTCATCGCCGACGGGCGAGGCCTCGCCCTGGTACGCCGGGGTGAGCCCCGCGGCCCGCCTCGTTCCTGAGGCGGGCCGTCGGGAACTCAGATACCCAGAGCTTCGCGGACCGCGTCGGCCGAGGCGCTGACGGTGGCCTTCGGGCCGATCTTGTCCTCGACGGCGTCGAGGGTCTTGAGGCCGTCACCGGTGATCAGCAGGACGATCTCCTCGTCCGGGTTGAGCTTGCCGGTCTCGATGAGCTTCTTGGCCGTCGCGACGGTGACGCCGCCCGCGGTCTCGGTGAAGATGCCTTCGGTGCGGGCGAGCAGCCGGATGCCCTCGACGACCTCTTCGTCGGTGACGTCTTCGATCGCACCGCCGGTGCGGTTGACCACGTCGAGCACGTAGGGGCCGTCGGCCGGGTTCCCGATCGCCAGCGACCGGGCGATCGTGTCCGGCTTGACCGGCTGGACGACGTCGTGGCCGGCGCGGAAGGCCGCCGAGACGGGGGAGCAGCCGGTGGCCTGCGCGCCGAACACCTTGTACGGCGTCTCGTCGACGAGGCCGAGCTGGCCGAACTCGCGGAAACCCTTGTCCACCTTGGTGAGCTGGGAACCGGAGGCGATCGGCACCACGATCTGGGAGGGGAGCCGCCAGCCGAGCTGTTCGGCGACCTCGAAGGCCAGCGTCTTGGAGCCTTCCGAGTAGTAGGGCCGGACGTTCACGTTCACGAACGCCCAGCTCTCCTGCTCGGCGGCGAGCTGGGTGGCGAGCCGGTTCACATCGTCGTAGTTGCCGTCGACCGCGATCAGGTCTCCGTCGTACACGGCGGTGGTGAGGATCTTGGCGCGTTCGAGGGTCTTCGGGATCAGGACGACCGACCGCCAGCCCGCGCGGGCCGCCGCGGCGGCGACGGCGTTGGCCAGGTTGCCGGTCGACGGACAGGCCAGCACGTCGAACCCGAATTCGCGTGCGGCGGCCAGCGCGACGGCGACCACGCGGTCCTTGAACGAGTGCGTGGGGTTCCCGGTGTCGTCCTTGACCCAGACCTTCTTGACGCCCAAGGCTTTTGCGAGCCTGTCTGCCTGGATGAGCCGGGTGGCGCCGGGTTCGGTGTTGGGGATCTCTTCGACGTTCGACGGAACGGGAAGGAGCTTCTTGTAGCGCCAGATGTTCTTCGGCCCGGCTTCGATGTCCTCGCGGCGCACACGGCCGAAGTCGTAGGCGACCTCGAGCGGCGAGAAGTCCTCGGCGGAAACGAATTCGGGGGCGAGCGGCTGCCGATGTCCCTCTTCCTTCGACACCAGTTCGACGGCCGGTCCGAGATCCGGGGTCTTGGTGGTGGAGGTCGTGCCGAGGGTTGCGGTCATCGCGAGGTTCCTTTCCTCATCTGCCCCGCCGTGGCGGGCCGGAATTGGCACCGTGTTCGTCAGCTACCCCGCGATCGCGGGATGACAGGCTGACGCCGGTTGCCGGGGCTTCATCGGGCCGTTCCCTCTGCCCCTCTGGATGAGCGGTATTCGATTGTCGGCACGCGCGTCATCGCGTCGCCTCGCCAACACCGTACGACATGAGGCTCCGGTGGGGCCACCGTGCCCGGAACACATCACCGGACAAAGCACACGAGAGGAGGAGTGGCAGGATCGTCACCGTGACGACGCAAGCTTCCGCCCCATCGCCGCTGGTCCTGGTTCTCGGTGAGGAAGAGCTGCTGATCGAACGAGCGGTCCGCAGCGCTTCGGACGCGGCCAAAGCGGCCGATCCGACGGCGGATCTCACCCGGATCCGGGTGTCGGACCTCACAGTCCCGGCGCTCGCGGAAATGGTCAGCCCCTCGCTGTTCGCCGAGGGCCGGGTGATCGTCCTCGAATCCGCGCACGACATCTCGCAGGAGCTCGCCGACGGGGTGATGGCCTACGTCAAGGCGCCCGCCGACGGCATCGTGCTCGTCGTCGTGCACAGCGGAGGCGGCCGGAGCAAGGCCGCGAAAGGGCTTCCAGCCGCCTTGAAGAAGGCGGGTGCGGAGGTCGTCGAGTGCCCGAAGCTGACCAAGGCCGCCGAGCGGGAATCCTTTGTCCGCAACGAGGTCCGGCGGGTCGGCGGTAAGATCGACGGTGCGGCCGTGCTCGCGTTGATCGACGCCGTCGGCTCCGATCTGCGCGAGCTGTCGTCGGCGGCGACGCAGCTCGTCGCGGACGCCGGCGGGGCGGTCGACGAGCAGGCCGTCCGGCGCTACCACCGTGGCCGCGCGGACGTGAACGGTTTCGCCGTCGCCGAGAAGGCCGTCGCCGGTGACAAGGCGGCGGCGCTGGAGTCGCTTCGCTGGGCGATGCAGCTGGGCGTACCGCACGTCCTGGTCGCGGACGCGCTCGCCGACGCCGTCCGGACGATCGCGCGGGTGTCCGGCGCCGGTCGCGGGAACCCGAACCAGATGGCGGGCGAGCTGGGGATGCCGCCCTGGAAGGTGCGCAAGGCGCAAGGACAGGCCCGCGGCTGGGGGCAGGATGGTCTGGCCACTGCGATGAGGGTGGTCGCCCGGCTCAACGCCGAGGTCAAAGGAGTCGCGGCCAACCCGGAGTACGCCTTGGAGCGTGCCGTCCTGGAGGTCGTCGACGCCCACGGCACAAGCCGCTGAGAACGGCGAAGGGCCCCGGCGACCGAGTCGCCGGGGCCCTTCGAAAGCCGATCAGAGAGAGTTCGCGCGCTTCGCGAGCGCGGACTTCTTGTTGGCGGCCTGGTTGGCGTGGATGACGCCCTTGGTCACGGCCTTGTCCAGCTTCTTCGCCGCGTCCTTCTGCAGCTCCAGGGCCTTGGCCTTGTCGCCGGCGTCGGCGGCCTCGCGGAACTTGCGGATCGCGGTCTTCACCGAGGACCGGATCGCCTGGTTGCGCTGACGCGCCTTCTCGTTGGTGGTGATGCGCTTGATCTGCGACTTGATGTTGGCCACGGGGGCGCTCCTCTTGAATCTCTCGGTGGTTTCACCGCCGCGCTGTGACCGGCCCTGCGCGCTCGTGGAGCGGCGCGGGTTTCCTCCATGACGGAATGCCACACGAC
The DNA here is from genome assembly GCF_001620365.2 of Amycolatopsis keratiniphila subsp. keratiniphila. GTDB lineage: Bacteria > Actinomycetota > Actinomycetes > Mycobacteriales > Pseudonocardiaceae > Amycolatopsis > Amycolatopsis keratiniphila. Next base: position 304,040 of record NZ_LQMT02000023.1, on the reverse strand, counting down.
GGTGAAAGGCAAGCTTAACAGCCGTCCCGGCGCGGCTCGCGGCAGCCTCGGGAGGGTGCTTGCGGTACGGTGAAGATCGTAGTGCCTAGGGTTCCGCCGCCTGCCCGGCCAGCGAAAACACACAATCAGGGCAGACGGGACAGGTCCGAGCGGCACCATCGGCGGAGCCGGAAGCACCGCCGTTCATCTGACGGGACAAAAGCCTGGAGGACCCGGTTTTCCGCATGCGCGGAAAACGTGAAAGGTCCGCTGTGAACGCCACCGCTCTGTCCTTCGTCGTCATCGCCGCCGTCATCCACGCGGGCTGGAACCTCGCCGCCAAACGGATCCGCCGTGGCGGGGCCCGGTTCGTCTGGGCTTACTACAGCCTTTCCGCGATCCTGCTCGTCCCGGTCATGGCGGTCTCGCTGGCCGTGGAACCACAACGTCCACAGTGGACCTGGCTGTTCGCCGCCGTGGTCACCGCGGTGTTCCATGTCACCTACGGCGTCGTCCTCCAGCGGGGGTACGCCGTCGGCGACCTGTCCGTCGTCTATCCCGTCGCCCGCGGGACCGGGCCGCTGATCTCGGTGCTCGCCGCAGTCGTGCTGCTCGGCGAGCGGCCGGGGATCCTCGGCCTGGTGGGCGCCTTCCTCGTGATCGCCGGGGTGCTGGTGATCGGGACCGGACGAGCACCGGCCCACGTCGGCGCCGCCGAGCGTGTCGCTCGCCGCAAAGGTCTGGTCTACGGCCTGCTGACCGGCCTCACGATCGCCGCCTACACCCTGTGGGACGCGCATTCGGTCACCGGTCTCGGTGTCCCGCCGATCGTGTACTTCGGAACCGGCGCGATCGTGCAGAGCCTGCTCATGGCGCCGTACGCGCTGAAGGATCGCGAGGAGGTCGCGTGGCTCTGGCGCGAGCACAAGCGTGAGGTCGTCATCGTCGGCGTGCTCTCGCCGGTCGCCTACCTGCTGGTGCTCTACGCCCTCCAGATCGCCCCGGTGAGCCTCGTCGCGCCCGCGAGGGAACTGAGCATCGTCTTGGGCGGCATCGCCGCCTGGCTGGTCCTCGGGGAGGCGAACGCCGTCCGGCGGCTGGCCGGGTCGGTGGTGGTGCTGGCGGGTATCGCCGCGATTGCGATGGCCTGAACCCATCCGGTAGGGATTGAGCCATGGACGTGCTGAGCAGCAGGGTGCTGATCCACCCGAAGGACCTCGACGTGTCGACGGCGTTCTATCGGGACACCCTGGGCCTGGCCATCGACAAGGAGTTCCCCGGCGGGACGGTGTTCTTCGCCGGGAACGGGTCGATCGAGATCGTCGGTACCGGAGAGACCGGCCCGACCCCTGACGTCGCCTTGTGGCTCCAGGTCCGGGACCTGCCCGCGGCGCTCGAGGAGCTCGCGGGGAAGGGCTTGGAGCCGGTTCGCGGGGCGCGGCGTGAGCCCTGGGGGCTGGACGAAGCGTGGATCGCCGACCCGGACGGCACCAGGATCGTGCTGGTCGAAGTGCCGCGTGAGCACCCGCTGCGCACTGACCCGCGCTAGGCGAGGGGCTTGATCGCGCGCAGCTGAGCGGCGAGGGACGCGCCGAAGCCCGGCGGGTCCCAGGTCCAGGTCTGCAGGTCGACGAAGCCGGCGGCGGCCGCCTCGTCGGCCAGCTCGTGCCGGGACACCGGCAACCACTTCTCGTGCGAGGAAAGCAGCAGCCTGCCACCGGGACGCAACACCCGGAACAGTTCGGCGAACCCCGCCGCCCGGTCTTCCCACAGCTGCACGTTGTTGACGCTCAGGACCACGTCGACGCTGTCGTCGGGCTCACCGGTGGAGTCCGCAGTGCCCTGCCGCAGCTCCACCTTGTCACCGCAACGGCGGCGAGAGCGGGAAAGCATCTCCTGGGAGGGGTCGACCCCGATCGCCCGGCCCGCGCGTTCGGCCGTGGCCCGCAGCCCGACGCCCGGGCCGGGGCCCACGACCAGGGCGGTCTCGCCGGACTCGATCGACGCCAGCTCGACGACGCGAAGCTCGGTGGCGGCATTGCCGTGCGCCATCGCCCGCCCGCCGAACCGGCCGAGCAGTCCCCGGGGATGACCGAACGTCCGGTCGAGCATTTGGGACAGTGAAGTACTCATACTTCGAGGGCACCACAGCTCATCACGGGCCGCATCGGGGATGACCCCCACTCGCACCCGGAGCGGCATGGGACCATAGAGCTGGCACACCCCGACCTTCGCGAGGAAACCCGTTGACGACGTTCGCCGACACGACCTTCACGCCCCCGGAGCTCATCCGGAACTTCTGCATCATCGCGCACATCGACCACGGCAAGTCGACCCTGGCCGACCGGATGCTGCAGCTCACCGGCGTGGTCGAGGAGCGGGCCATGCGCGCTCAGTACCTCGACCGCATGGACATCGAACGGGAACGCGGGATCACCATCAAGGCGCAGAACGTGCGCCTGCCCTGGAAGGTCGACGGCCAGGACCACGTCCTGCACCTGATCGACACCCCCGGCCACGTGGACTTCACCTACGAGGTCTCCCGGGCCTTGGAGGCCTGTGAAGGGGCGATTCTGCTGGTCGACGCCGCACAGGGGATCGAGGCGCAGACGCTGGCGAACCTCTACCTGGCGCTCGAGAAGAACCTGCACATCATCCCGGTGCTGAACAAGATCGACCTGCCGTCGGCCGACCCGGACAAGTACGCGGCCGAGCTGGCGCACATCATCGGTTGTGAACCCTCCGACGTGCTCCGCGTATCGGCGAAGACCGGCATGGGCGTGACGGATCTGCTGGACGAGTGCGTGCGGCAGGTCCCGCCGCCGGTCGGCGACCCGGACGCGCCGGCCCGCGCGATGATCTTCGACTCGGTTTACGACACCTACCGGGGCGTCGTGACCTACATCAGGGTCGTGGACGGCAAGATCACGCCGCGCGAGCGCATCAAGATGATGTCCACCGGCGCCACCCACGAACTCCTCGAGGTCGGGATCATCTCGCCGGAGCCCAAGGCCAGCAAGGGGCTCGGGGTCGGCGAGGTGGGGTACCTCATCACCGGGGTGAAGGACGTCCGCCAGTCGAAGGTGGGTGACACCGTCACCTCCGAGCGCAAGGGCGCGTCGGAGCCGCTCGCGGGCTACCGCGAGCCGAAGCCGATGGTCTACTCCGGCCTCTACCCGGTGGACGGTTCGGACTACCCCGAACTGCGTGAGGCACTGGACAAGCTCCAGCTCAACGACGCCGCGCTCGCCTACGAGCCGGAAACCTCGGTGGCGCTCGGGTTCGGCTTCCGCTGCGGTTTCCTCGGCCTCCTGCACCTGGAGATCACGCGCGACCGGCTCGAGCGCGAATTCGGCCTCGACCTGATCTCCACCGCGCCGAACGTCATCTACAACGTCGTGCTCGAGGACAAGAGCGAGGTCGTGGTGACGAACCCCTCGGACTGGCCGTCCGGGATGAAGATCTCCGAGGTCCACGAGCCGGTTTCCAAGGTGAGCATCCTGGCGCCGTCGGAGTTCGTCGGCACGATCATGGAGCTGTGCCAGGCCAAGCGCGGCACGCTGCTGGGGATGGACTACCTCTCCGAGGATCGCGTCGAGCTGCGCTACAACATCCCGCTCGCGGAGATCATCTTCGACTTCTTCGACACGCTGAAGTCGCGTACGCGCGGTTACGCGTCGCTCGACTACGAAGAGGGCGGCGACCAGATCGCCGATCTGGTCAAGGTCGACATCCTGCTGCAGGGGGAGACCGTCGACGCCTTCTCGGCGATCGTGCACAAGGACGCCGCGTACGGCTACGGAAACCGGATGGCGACACGGCTGCGCGAGCTGATCCCGCGGCAGCAGTTCGAGGTGCCGATCCAGGCGGCCGTCGGGTCGCGGATCATCGCCCGCGAGACCATTCGCGCGATCCGCAAGGACGTGCTCGCGAAGTGTTACGGCGGTGACATCTCGCGTAAGCGCAAGCTGCTGGAAAAGCAGAAGGAAGGCAAGAAGCGGATGAAGACCGTCGGCCGGGTCGAGGTCCCGCAGGAGGCCTTCGTCGCCGCTTTGTCCACTGAGGACGCCGGCAGCAAGAAGAAGTAACCGATACTCGCGAAGGCCGCCCGGATCACCGTCCGGGCGGCCTTTTCGTGTCAGCGGTTCCCGGAGATCCGGTTCGCGGTGACGAAGACGGCGACACGGCGTTCGGCGGCCATCACGCGGTCGTACTCGTCCCAGTCGTCGTGGGTCCCCGTCGCCGCGATGAAGACCTCACGCAGCAGCTTGGGGAGACCGGCGGGATCGAAATCCGGGTCCGGGTCGTCCGGGCCGATGAGGTGGGTGCTGCCCTGGACCGCCGCCCACTCCCAGCCGCGCCGGAAGGTGATCGTGGCGTGGCCTGCCCGGCGGAACAGGTCGAGTTTCTTCACCCCGCCCATCGCCACGAAAGCGACCCCTGGTGCCTTGGTGACCGGGTCTTCGTAGACACCGGCGTTGACCACCGAGGAGTGGACGGTGCCGTCCGCGCGGACCGTCGAGACGGTCGCGAGTCCGTTTTCGCGCAAGCAAAGGGTGCGGACGAGTTCGAGGTCTGCGGCCATGGATCCACCGTAGCCTGCTCGGCCCGGTGAAGGGGCCGAGCAGGCTACGGGGACGGGTCAGCAGGTGCCGTTGTCGCGCCAGACACCCCATTGGCCGGTCGTTCCGGGCTCCTCGCCCTGCGTCCACCACTGGGCCGTCCACTTGTGCCCGTTGTGGGAGACGGTCGCGCCGCCGGTGTAGACCGAAGCCCGATCCCACGCGGGGAGCGTGCAGGTGCCCGGGTTGCCGGACCCGGTCTCCCAAGGCACCTGGCCCGACTTGTAGTAGTCGAGGCCCTGCGCCTGCCAGCGCGGGGCTTGAGCGCCCAGGCGGACGCGGAAGGTGTTCCAGTCGTGCGTCGACCACGGTGACCAGCCGAGTTCGGCGTGCGCCGGGAGCCGGGGGAAGGCGAGGTAGTCGATGTTCGCCGGAGTCACCACGGTTTCGGTCCACAGCGGGGATTCGACGCCGCGTACGGCCGATTCGGGTACCCCGGAGAGGTAGGCGCCCGGGTTCCAGTTGTAGGCGTCCTGGACCTCGATGTAGCCGGCCCACGAGAGGCCGATCGGCGTGCTGGAGTTGTACTTCATGTCCAGGTACGCCTTGTTCGCCGGCGACAGGATCACCTTGCTGCCGCGGGCGACGGCGTTCGAGACCTCCGTGCTGGACGTCGTCGTGCCCCAGAACTGCGGGGTCGCCGTGGCGGGCAGGGTGGCCTTGCCGATCTCGTGCCAGCCGACGACCTGTTTGCCCGCGGCGGCCACCATCGGCAGGACCCGGTTCATGAACGTGCGGTAGTCCGCGTCGCTGGTGGCCTGGGCCTCGTCGCCGCCGAGGTGGAAGTACGGCCCGGGCGTCAGCGCGGCGACCTCGCGGATGACGTCGTTGACGAAGGTGTAGGTGATCTCCTTCGAGATGCAGAGCGAGCTGTAGCCGACGGCGGTGTCGGTGCGCAGCGGAGGAGCGGTGTTGTTGCAGTTCAGCTCGGCGTACGACGCCAAGGCGGCGTTGGTGTGCCCTGGCATGTCGATCTCCGGGATGACCGTGATGAACCGCGAGGCCGCGTAGTTCACGATCTCCGTGTACTGCGCCTTGGTGTAGTAGCCGCCGGGGCCGCCGCCGACCTGGGTGCTGCCGCCGTAGGTGGTCAGCCGCGGCCAGCTGTCGATCTGGATACGCCAGCCCTGGTCGTCGGCGAGGTGCAGATGCAGGTTGTTGATCTTGTACTGGGCCAGCTGGTCGATGTACCGCTTGACCGTGGCGACCGGGTGGAAGTGCCGGGCGACGTCGAGCATCGCGCCCCGGTAGCCGAAACGCGGGTAGTCCAGGATGTTCGCGCCCGGGATCGTCCAAGGACCCTGCTGCACCGTGGCGCTTTCGATCTTGCCGGGCAGCAACTGGCGCAGCGTCTGCACGCCGCCGAAGAGGCCTTGTGCCGTCGTCGCGCGCAGGATGACCGAAGCGGACGTCGAGTTCAGTTGGTAGCCCTGGTCTCCGACGCGAGAGTCGGCGCCGGACAGGAGGAGCGAGATGCCGTCGGCCGGTGTGCCCGACGGCGCGTCGGCGACGGGCAGGGCGAAGCCGGTGGACGTCCGGAAGATCCCGGCGAGGTATTCGCCGACGGCCTTGGCCTGCGGCGACCCGGCCTGGGTGTAGATCTTGGTGTTCGCGGTCAGGGTGTGGTCGGAGCCGGTGACCGCTTGGGCCGAGACCGGGACCGGGACGATCGCCTGCAGCGGCGGGGTGGCCGCGTCGGCGACGGGAGCGGCTGCGGTGGTGACGCCGGCGAGCAGCGCCACCCCGACGAAGGCGCGACCCAGCCGCGCTCTCAAGGTCTTCACCGGGGCCTCCAAGGGGACGGGGCCGTGACGTGCGTCACGACCGTCCGATCGTCGCATTTTCGCCGTTAAAGGTCTAGACCACCAGGAGGGAACCTTGGAGTGACTCGAACGTCACAATGCGTGCCGCTGAGAGGGGGCTATCGTCGGAAACGTGTTCGAAGACTTGCGTTTCCCCGTGATCGCGGCCCCGATGGCGGGCGGGCCGACCACTCCCGAGCTCGTCGCCGCGGTGACCACGGCGGGTGGATTCGGCTTCCTGGCCGGGGGTTATCTCAGCGCCGACGCCCTCTCGGACCGGATCGCCAAGACGGCCGAGCTGACCGGTGAGCCGTTCGGCGTGAACCTCTTCGTATCGGGTGGCTCCGCCGCCGAAGCGGATCTCGGTGTGCACATCGAGCGCTGGCGCGTGGAAGCCCAGCGCCTCGGCGTCGAGCCCGGTGAGCCGACCTGGGACGACGACGCCTATGTCGCGAAGCTCGAGGTCGTCCTGGAACGGAAGGTGCCGGTCGTTTCCTTCACCTTCGGAACTCCTTCTGCCGAGGACGTCGAACGCTTGCACGCCAACGGGAGCAAGGTGGCCGTGACGGTCACCAGCCCGGCGGAGGCCGATCGCGCCGTGGCCGTCGGCGCGGACGCGCTCGTGGTCCAGGGATTCGAGGCGGGAGCGCATCGAGGGCTTTTCGCCGATGAGCCCGAGGCCGAAGGCGGGGGAGCGCAATATGGCGTCTTGAGCCTGCTCCGGCTGGTCTCGGCACGGACGGACCTGCCGCTCGTCGCGACCGGTGGACTCGTGCACGGCGCCGACATCGCGGCGGTGCTGGCGGCCGGGGCCGTCGCGGCTCAGCTGGGCACCGCGTTCCTGCGGGCGGACGAGGCCGGGACCCAGCCCGCGCACCGGCAGGCGCTGGCGGACGGGGGAAGGCCGACGGCGTTCACCCGGGCGTTCAGCGGACGTCCCGCGCGGTCGCTGGTCAACCGCGCGGTCGCGGACTTCTCGGCCACCGCGCCGTCGGCGTATCCGGAGGTCAACAACCTGACGAAGCCGATCCGCGCGGCGGCGGGGAAGGCGGGTGACCCCGAGATCATGTCCCTCTACGCGGGGCAGACCTACGAACTCGCGGGCTCCGGCCCGGCGGCGTCGATCGTCGAACGCCTCCAGACCGAAGCCCGCGAAGCCGCTACGCGTTTGAGTCGTCTCCGCTGACCTGCTTCGCGTCGCCGTTGTTCGCGTTCATCACCGAGTGACGGCGGCTGTAGGCGAAGTAGATGATCAGGCCGACGCCGAACCAGGCCGCGAACCGCAGCCAGGTCTCCGGGTTCAGGAACGTGATCAGCCAGATCGAGAAGACGATCCCGATGATCGGCACGATCGGCATGCCGGGGGTCTTGAAGGACCGGGGCAGGTCCGGCTGCTTGTAGCGGAGCACGATCACCGCGACGCAGACCACGACGAACGCGAGCAGGATGCCGATGTTCGTCAGTTCCGCGGCCTCGCCGATGGGCAGCAGCCCGGCGATGACCGCCGACGCGACGCCGAGCACCCAGGTCATCCGGCTCGGCACCTTGCGCACCGGATGGGTCTTGCTGAACCACTTGGGCAGCAGGCCGTCGCGGCTCATCGAGTAGCCGACGCGGCTCGCGCCCATGAGGAAGGTGAACAGCACCGTGGTGATACCGATGATCGCGCCGACGGCGATGATCAGGCCGAGCCACTTCATCCCGAGGCCGGCGAAGGCGCTGGAGAAGGCGGCTTCGCTGTCGATGTCCTTGTAGTTGACCATCCCGGTCAGGACCAGGCAGGCCAGCACGTAGAGCACCATCGAGATGGCGAGCGAGTAGATGATCGCCTTCGGCATGTGCTTCTGGGAGTCGGTCGATTCCTCGGCCGCGGTGGACATGGCGTCGTACCCGAAGACCGCGAAGAACACCGTCGCCGCTCCGGTGAACGCGCCGCTGAGGCCGAACGGGAAGAAGTTCGAGTAGTTGTCGGTGTTGATGTGGAAGACGCCGACGACGATCACCAGCAGGACCAGGCCGACCTTCAGGTAGACCAGCAGCGTTTCGAACCGGGCCGCGTTCTTCATGCCCTGGTTCAGAATGAAGGCGATCAGCAGGCACAACAGCACGGCGAACAGGTTGATCTTGTAGGACCCCGGCGCGACATCGCCCGTTTCGGTGCCCGGAGCGCCCAGCATCCACGTCGGGAGCTTGATGTCGAGATAGCCCAGCAGTTCGTTGAAGTAGCCGGAGATGCCGATCGCGACCACCGCCACGATCGCGGTGTACTCCAGCAGCAGGTCCCAGCCGATGAACCAGCCGACGATCTCGCCCAGCACGGTGTAGCCGTAGGTGTAGGCCGACCCGGCGCGGGGGATCAGCCCGGCGAACTCGGCGTAGGAGAACGCGGCCGCGGCGCTGGCGATACCCGCGATGAGGAACGAGATCAGCACGGCGGGGCCCGCCGTCTTGTTCGCGACCGCGCCGGCCAAGGAGAAGATCCCCGCGCCGATGATGCCGCCGACGCCGATCGCGGTCAGCTGCCGCAGGCCCAGCGTGCGTTGGAGCCCTCCGCCTCCACTGAGTTCTTGGATCTGATCGATCGGTTTACGGCGGAAAATCCCGGATCCCGAGCCCAGGCTGCGCGGTGCGGACATCGTCGTCTCCCAACAGGTTGTGCCCTTCGGACTGGGTCACAGTCCGAAGGGCACCGTACTGGCAGACGGGCGATCGCACCTATCCGGCGACGGTGTCCTCGCTCACTTCGGCGGCGACACGAGCGGCGATCTTCGACGGCCGGGACGCGCCGGCGGAGAAATAGGTGAGCAGCTCCGAGATCTCGACGGGGTCGTCCAGCTGCGGGCAGTGGCCCCAGTCCTCGCGCACCATCAGCCTGCTGTGCGGGACCAGTGCGTGCAGCTGCCGTCCGGAGGCGGCGCTGACCAGCTTGTCCTTGCCGCAGACGACCACCAGGAGCGGGACGCGGACCTCTTCGAGCCGGTACGCGTTCGCCAGCTCTTCGACGAGCTGCCTCGCCTGCTGGAGCCTGGTGGTGGTGGAGCGGTAGTCCGGGAACAGCGAGGTGAACCGGCGCACCTGGGCGGCGTCCGCGGCGGCGGAGTCGGCGTACAGAAGCCGGGGGACGACCTGCTCGGCGACGGCGCGCACGAGGAAGCCGGGGATCGGCAGCGGCAGGGCCGAGTACATCCGCAGCGGCAGCGGGTACCTGGCCACGGTGCGGATGAGCCAGCTGTCCACGAAACCGGGCGCGGCGATCGACACCACGCCGTCGACCGGCAGCCGGTGGTTCTCCGCGGCACGCAGGCTCATCGTGCCGCCGAGCGAGTTGCCGGCGAGCACCACCGTGCCGAGTACGGCCTGTTCCTTGACCACGGCCGCGGTGAACGCGTCCAGTTGCGGCAGCATCGGGCCCGGCCGCAGTGGCTGAGCGTCACCGAATCCGGGCAGATCGACCGCGACCGCCGGAACACCGGCGGCCGCGAGCAGCTCCAGGACCGGGCGCCAGGTATCGGCGCTGTCGCAGTAGCCGTGCAGCAGCACCAGCCTCGGCGCGGTCGGCTTGACCTGCCCGCGCGCCGTGGCCCGCTTACCGAGCATCCGCCGAGGAGTGCGGTCGATGGATTCCACCGGCTGCGGCCCGACTTCGAGCACTCTGGTGCGGACACCGGCGTAGCGCCGGAACGAGACGCGGATCGGGTCGGTGTCGGTGGTGGTCCGGCCCCCCGGGTCCGCCGGTTCGGGCCGCTGCGATGCGGTCATGGTTCCAGGCTAACCGCGAGAGGTCGGATTTTGGTCGAACTTTGGTCGTAAGAAGCTCGCCAAGTCATAACGTTCTTGACACTTGACAAGACCGCGAAATGGCTGTTTGACCTGCGCGTAACGCGCGGACGTGCGCTTCTGTGCGCGCTTGATCACGGTGAGGGGGTGAACTCACCCCTCCGATCAATGCGTGAAGACCACCTTGCCGGAGGTTTCCCCGTCGAGCATGTTCTTAAACCCGGTTTCGGCTTCCGCGAACGGTAGTTCGGCACCGATCTGCGGCCGGACCCCGGTGAGTTCCAGGTACGCGAGGAGATCGTTCAGTTCGTCCCTGGTCCCCATGGTCGAACCGGCGATGCGCAGTTGCAGAAAGAACACGCGCTGCAACTCCGCGTGAGCGTCCGGACCGCTGGTCGAGCCCGAGACGACGATGATCCCGCCCGGCTTCAGCGACTTCACCGAGTGGGACCAGGTCGCCTTGCCGACGGTTTCGAAGACCGCGTCGACCCGCTCCGGCAGCCGCGCGCCGGACTCAAAGGTCTGATGTGCGCCCAGATTCCCGGCGAGCGCACGCTTCTCTTCACTACGTCCGGTGACCCAGACCCGGAAACCGGCCGCACGTCCGAGCTGGATCAGCGCGGTCGAGACACCGCCGGAGGCGCCTTGGACGAGCATCGTCTGTCCGGGCCGCAGCCCAGATTTCACGAACAGCATCCGGTACGCGGTCAGCCACGCCGTGCCCATGGTCGCGGCTTCCGCGAAGCTCAGGCCCGACGGCTTCGGAACGACATTGCGTGCCGGGACCACGACCTGCTCGGCGAAGGTGCCCTGGTGCTTCTCGGTGAGCAGGGTCCGCTTCGGGTCGAGGGTGTCGTCGCCTTGCCAGCCCGGGGCGTTGATCACCGAATGGACGACGACCTCGGTGCCGTCGTCGAGGGTGCCCGCGCCGTCACAGCCCAGGATCATCGGGAACTGCTCGGGTTTGATGCCGACGCCGCGCAAAGTCCACAGGTCGTGCATGTTGAGGCTGGCGGCCTTGACGTTGACCCGCACCCAGCCTTCGGGGACCTCGGGTTCGGGTCGCTCGCCGATCACCAGCGAGTCCAGCGGCTTTTCGGCGTTGGGTTCGGAAGCGTAAACGGCGAACATGTCAGCAACCTACATGGCCTGACCGGTGGCGGCACCGGGTGCGAGCGTAGGCTCACAGTGTGTTCAACGGGCTTGCGGACTGGTGGGACGGCGTCGAACTGTGGCTCGCGCAGGCCCCGTTCCCCGTGCAGTTCGTGCTGGTCATGGCGGTCGTGGTGCCGCTGTGCCTGGTCGCGGCCTGGGTGCTCGACACGGTCTTCGGCAAGGTCGCCCGACGCTTCGGCACCGCCCGCGATGCGAACGACCCCGACCGGCCGTCCTAAGCTGGCACACCATGTTCAACCGTAGGCGGATCACCGCCGCCCTGATCGGCCTGATCGTGCTGGTGCTCGCAGGCTGGTTCGTCAAGGACGGCATCAGCGGTGACGACACGAAGAGCGCTCCGGCGAGTTCGTCCGCTTCGGCCGCGCCCTCGGGCGACGCCGCGGCGAGCGGGGCGAAGGGCAAGGTCGCGGGCGAGGAATCCGGTCTCCCGGTCAAGCCGCTGACGAAGCTTCCCTCCCAGGCGTCCGACACCTGGAAGCTCATCCAGGCGGGCGGGCCGTACCCGTATCCGCGCAACGACGACGTCACCTTCCAGAACCGGGAGAAGGTCTTGCCCGCCAAGGGTTCCGGCTACTACCGGGAGTACACCGTGAAGACGCCGGGCAGCCCGGATCGCGGGGCGAGGCGACTGGTGACCGGTGGCGGTAAGGAGCTGTACTACACCGAGGACCACTACAAGTCCTTCGTCGTCGTGGACCCCAGCCGATGAGCGCGGGCAAGGACGCGGCGGACAAGGCGTTCGCCCGCGGCGCGTATCCGCACCTGATCGACGGTGCGAGGACGGTCGACAAGGACTCGACGCTCGAAGCGATCGCGGAGGCGCTGTCGTTCCCGGACTACTTCGGGAAGAACCTCGACGCGCTCTACGACTGCCTCACCGACCTGTCGTGGCTCCCGCCCGGCGAGCACGTCCTGATCTGGGCCGGTTCCTCGGGGCTCCGGGAGCGTGATCCCAAGGCGTACCTGGCCGTCCGCAGCGTGCTTTCCGACGCGCAGCGGGCGCTGGGGCCCTCCGGTGACCGGAAGGACTCCCGGCGCCTCACTGTCGTCTTGCCCGACTAGGCCTCCGGGACCCAGTTCGGCTTGCGCTTCTGCGCGAAGGCCGTGATGCCCTCCTGGCCTTCTTCGCTCGCGAAGAACCCGGCGGACAGCTTGTTCATGGCCTCGAAGCCTTCGGCGGGGGTCGCCGGGCGCGGCTTGCTGAGCAGTTCCTTCGTCGCCGCGAGCGCCTTCGGGCCGCCGAGCGCGAGCGCCTTGACGTAGCGGGCGACCTCGTCGTCGAGTTCGTCGGCGGGGACGGCCGAGTTCAGCAGGCCGATCTCGACGGCGCGCTTCGCGTCGAAGGTGTCACCGGTCAGGAACAGCTCGTGCGCGGCGCGGGCGTTGAGCCGCGGCAGCACGGTGAGCGAGATGACGGCGGGTACGACGCCGATCCGCACCTCGGAGAAGGCGAAGGTCGCTTCGGGTACGGCGACGGCGATGTCGGTCGCGGCCACCATGCCGATCCCACCGGCCCGGGCGGGGCCCGCGAGCCTCGCCACGACGGGCTTGGGGCTGGTCCACAGCTGCTCGAGGATCTTCGGGAACTCGTTCACGCCCTGGGCTCCCGCACCGGCGCCGCGGGCCTCCTTGAGATCCATGCCCGCGCAGAACACCGGACCGGTGTGGGTGAGCACGATGACCCGCACCGCGTCGTCCGCCTGTGCCTTGTCCAGCGATTCGCTCAGTTCACGCCGCAGCTGGGCGGAGAGCGCGTTGCGGTTGTGCGGGGAGTCCAAGGTGATCGTGGCGGTGCCGCCCACCACGTCGTAGTGCACCAGTTCGTCAGCCATGCCCCACCTTCGCACGGGCGAAGTCGGGCCGGGCAGTGGCCTGCGCCACCATCGCAGGCGACGGTGGCGCAGGCACGGGTCAGCCGATCGTCGTCGTGGTGAACGTCGGGCTCGGGTTCGGGAAGCACGCCGTCGGGGCGGAGACGTCGAAACCGGCGCTGACCACGGCGGTGAACGTCAGGCCCGGATCGCTGTAGCTGGAACCGCCCAGTTTCGTCTCGATGGTGCCGGACGAGCCCGCGGTGAGGTGCGCGGTCACGGTCGGCAGTTCGAACGTCGAGCCGCCCGCGATCGGGCCGGGGAAGCTCAGCGTCGCGACGCTGCCGGAGACGGTGATCTTCGGCGGGGTCGAGCCGATGCCGGAGCCGCCGGCGAGGTCGGCGCCCACCCAGGTCGAGTTCGCCGGGATCGGGATCTTCAGGGAGAAGTCCTTGATGTTCTTCACCTGGTAGCCGCTGACCTCGGCCGGGACGGTGTTGGGCGCCGGGTCGATGACGACGTCGAGCGCGGCACCGGGGGCGACCGTGGCGGGGGCGGTGACGTCCGCGTCCTGGTTCAGCTTGAGGTACTTGTTGCCGACGAGCGGCGGCTTGGCCTCGCAGTCGAAGACGACGGTGGTCGCCGCCGAAGCCGGCGCGGCCAGACCGGCGATCGGGACGAGTACGGCCGAAGCGCAGACGAGGGCACGGATGGCAGCCTTCATGTTCCACCTACCTGGGGGTTCGATGGGGAGAAAGGGAGCTGCGCAGCGATTAGAGAGTTACCGGCAAGTTAAGTAACTCGTCAAGAAATCGCCGTTCCCATACGCGGGGCGTCACGGAACTGGGAACGGAACCCACCGAAAATCGGCATCAAGCGCCCGTACGGGACGGGCCGTGCTACTCAGGCGGCGAGCCGGGCGGCGGCGACGTCGTAGCGGTCCAGGACGAGCCCGGCGATCCGCGGATCCGGCCCCAGTGGCCCGGCGACGATCACCGACGGGTCGGCTTCGCGGGCCAGGCGCGCGATCCGGTCCGGCAGCAGTCCCGGTGCGAGGAACCAGCCCGCGACCGCGAACCGTCGGGCACCGTTGAGCCGCAGCCGCGCGATGGCGGCGGGCACGTCCGGCTGCGCGGCGCTGGCGAAGGCGGGGGTCGCGAGCAGTCCGCGCCGCAGGTGCCAGCGAGTGGTGATCCCGGCGACGGCGTCGTTCGCCGCCACGTTCGACGAGCCGACGCCGGCCAGCAGGACACCGAGCCCCGGGTCGTCGAGATCGGCGCCCGCCTCGGTGAGCCGGTCCAGCGCGACCGTCTCGATGAGCGGGTCGATGCCCAGTACGCCGGAGACCCGCACGTCGAGACCCGGGCAGTCCGCGGTCACCTCGGCGACGAGCGCGGGCAGGTCGACCCGGGCGTGGTAGGCCACGCCGAGCAGCAGGGGCACCACCACGACCTCGCGGTGCCCCTCGGCGTACAGGCCGCGGAGAGCGTCCGTGAGCAACGGCTCTGAAAGGTCCAAAAAGGACTCGCGGATATCGAGTTCCGGTGCCAGCCCACGGGAGACGTCGAGCAGGGCGCGGATGGTCGCGGCGGACCGCGGATCGCGGCTGCCGTGGGCGACGGCGAGAAGGGGTGGCGTCATGCGAACCTTTCGCCGACGAGTCCGGCGGCGAGGGTGTCGCCGTCCTTCGGATCGATGACCAGGAACGCGCCCGTCCGGGGGCTGACGCCGTAGTCGTCCACGCCGATCTCTTCGGCCAGCCTCAGCGTCACCCGGCCGATGTCGTTGAGCTCCAAGGTGGCCGGATCGTCCACACTGGACAATGTCTGCTCGTCGAAGCGGGCGTGGAGTTCGCCGACCAGAGCCTGCACCGTCCGTGTTCCGTGCTTGACCAGCACCCGCGCACCCGGCTTCAACGGTTTCGCCGAGAGCCAGCACAGGGTCGCGGTGATCTCGTCGGTCACCGTCGGCTGCCGGTCGGCGGCGGCGATCAGGTCACCGCGCGAGATGTCGACGTCGTCGGTGAGCAGCAGGGTCACCGAGGTGCCCGCGCCGGCTTCGGCGAGCGGTCCGTCGGCGGTGTCGATGGCCTCCACGCGGCTGCGGATTCCTTGCGGGAGCACGACGATCTCGTCGCCCGGCCGGACGGTGCCCGCCGCGATCTGCCCGGCGTACCCGCGGTAGTCGGGATGGTCGGCCGTGCGCGGCCGGATCACGTACTGCACCGGGAAACGGAACGCCGAATCGTGCGGATCCGGTGCCACCGGCACGGTTTCCAGGTGCTCCAGCAGGGTCGGGCCCGAGTACCACGGGGTCTTGTCCGACTTCTCCGCCACGTTGTCGCCCACCAGCGCCGAAACCGGCACCGCGAGCACGGAACCCCGTTCGTAGCCCAGGGAAGCGGCGTGCTCGGCGAACTCCTCGGCGATCACGGTGAAAGTCGCCTCGTCGTAGCCGACGAGGTCGATCTTGTTCACCGCCAGCACCAGGTTCGGGACGCCGAGGAGCGCGAGCACCGCGGCGTGGCGGCGGGTCTGCTCGATGACGCCCTTGCGCGCGTCGACCAGCAGCACGGCCAGCTGCGCGGTGGACGCGCCGGTCACCGTGTTCCGCGTGTACTGCACGTGACCCGGTGTGTCCGCGAGCACGAAACTGCGCTTCGGCGTCGCGAAGTACCGGTACGCCACGTCGATCGTGATGCCCTGCTCGCGTTCCGAGCGCAGGCCGTCCACGAGCAGCGAGAGGTCCGGAGTGGACAGTCCCTTGTCGACACTGGCGCGGGTGACCGCGTCCAGCTGGTCGGCGAGGACGGATTTGGTGTCGTACAGGAGCCGCCCGACCAGGGTCGACTTCCCGTCGTCCACACTGCCCGCGGTCGCGAGCCTGAGGAGGCTGGACATCAGAAGTACCCTTCCCGCTTGCGGTCTTCCATCGCCGCCTCCGACATCCGGTCGTCGGCGCGGGTGGCGCCGCGTTCGGTGAGCCGGGAGGCCGAGACCTCGGCGATGACCTCGTCCACCGTGGCGGCGGTCGATTCGATGGCGCCCGTGCACGAACCGTCGCCGACGGTCCGGTAACGCACGGTCAGTTCCCGGACGACCTCGTCCGGCCGCGGGCCGCCCCACGGGCCTTCGGCCAGCCACATGCCGTCGCGCTGGTAGACCTCGCGCCGGTGCGCGTAGTAGATCGACGGCAGCTCGACCTTCTCCCGCGCGATGTAGTTCCAGACGTCCGCCTCGGTCCAGTTGGACAGGGGGAAGACGCGGACCTGCTCGCCGGGGCGGTGCCGCCCGTTGTAGAGGTTCCACAGTTCCGGACGCTGCCGTCGTGGCTCCCATTGGCCGAAAGCGTTGCGCAGGCTGAAGATCCGCTCCTTGGCGCGGGCGCGTTCCTCGTCGCGGCGCCCGCCGCCGAAGACCGCGTCGAACTTGTTCTCGGCGATCGTGTCGAGCAACGGCGTGGTCTGCAGCGGGTTGCGCATCCCGTCGGCGCGCTCTTCGAGCCTGCCGTCGTCGATCCAGTCCTGGACCTTCGCCACGACCAGCCGGAGCCCGTGCTGCTCGACGACGCGGTCGCGGAAGTCGATGACCTCGTCGAAGTTGTGCCCGGTGTCGACGTGCAGCAACGGGAACGGCACCGGCGCCGGCCAGAACGCCTTGATCGCCAGGTGCAGCAGGAGCGTGGAGTCCTTGCCGCCGGAGAAGAGGATCACCGGCCGGTCGAACTCACCCGCCACCTCGCGGAAGATGTGGATGGCCTCGGATTCCAGCGCCGCCAGATTGTCCTGGGCGGCGTCTGTGGCCGGTTCGAGCGTGGTCATTTCGTCCCTTCTCACCCGTGCAGGCCGCATTCGGTCTTGCCCTGCCCGGCCCATCGGCCGCTGCGCGGGTCCTGGCCCGGAGCGACCTTCGCGGTGCACGGCGCGCAGCCGATCGACAGATAACCGATGGACACCAACGGGTTCTCGAGGATCCCGTGTTCGCTGATGTAGCCGTTGAACTCGTCGTCGGACCACGGCGCGATCGGGTTGATCTTCACCAGCCCGTTGCGGTCGTCCCAGGTGACGATGGGGGTGTTCGCGCGGGTCGGCGCGTCGACGCGGCGGACGCCGGTCACCCACGCCGAGTACTTCGCGAGCGTTTTCCGCAGCGGTACCACCTTGCGCAGGTGGCAGCACCGGTTCGGGTCGCGTTCGTGCAGTTTCGGGCCGTACTCCGCGTCCTGTTCGGCGACGCTCTGTTCGGCTTCGGCGTTGACGATCCGCACGCCCGGGTACACCGCCTGCACCGCGTCACGGGTGCCGATGGTCTCCGGGAAGTGATAGCCGGTCTGCAGGAACAGCACGTCGACGTCGGGTTTGACCTGGGTGGCCAGATCGATCAGGACGGCGTCCTGCATGTTCGACGCGACGATGAAGTCGTCGCCGAAGGTCTCCGCGGTCCAGCGCAGGGCTTCGGTCGCGGTCGCCTCCGCGAGCTCCTTCGAGGCCCGTTCGGCGAGCGTCTTGTAGTCGGCAGTGGCGGTCATCCTTGCGACACCTCCGGAAAGGACAGTCCGAGGAACTTCACGGTGAAGACCCGGCGGCAGCCCGCGCACAGCCACGAGCCGCCTTCCTCCGGCCGGAGGTCTTCATCGCCACAGAAAGGGCAGTGGTACGGGGTCGCGCGTTCGGTCATTGCAAGACGCCTTCGTCGGCCCGCAGGACCCACTGGGCGAACCGTTCGCCGGGTTCGCGGCCGGCGATGTACGCCCGCACGACCCGCTCGACGTACGCGGTCAGCTCCGCCGCGGTCACCTTGTGCCCGCGCAGTTTCCGGCCGAATCCGGCGTCCAGGCCGAGCCCACCGCCGAGGTGCACCTGGAAGCCTTCGACCTGGTTGCCGTCCTCGTCGGTGACGATCTG
The DNA here is from genome assembly GCF_001620365.2 of Amycolatopsis keratiniphila subsp. keratiniphila. Taxonomy (GTDB): domain Bacteria; phylum Actinomycetota; class Actinomycetes; order Mycobacteriales; family Pseudonocardiaceae; genus Amycolatopsis; species Amycolatopsis keratiniphila. The sequence goes on along the minus strand of NZ_LQMT02000023.1, from coordinate 285,970 downwards.
GCCCTTGAGCCCGATGTCGGCGGTCTGCACCCGGGCGCAGGAGTTGGGGCAGCCGTTGAGGTGCACGGTCACCGGGTTCTCGATCTCGGCCTGGATGTCGGCGAGGCGCTTCTCCAGGTCGGTGACCAGTTCGATCGCGCGGGCCTTCGTTTCGACGATCGCGAGTTTGCAGAACTCCAGCCCGGTGCAGGCCATGATCCCGCGCCGCCACGGCGAGGGCTCGGTCTGCAGGCCGAGGTCGGCCAGTTCGGTTTTCAGCCCGTTCACCTCGGCCTCGGGGACGTCGAGGACCACGAGCTTCTGGTGCGGGGTGAGCCGGACGCGGTTCGACCCGGCCCGCTCGGCGGCCTTGGCGACCGCCAGCAAAGTGGCGCCGGAGACGCGGCCCGCGACCGGCGCGGCGCCGACGTAGAACCGGCCGTCGATCTGCGGGTGCACGCCGACGTGGTCGATCTGGGTGGCGGGCACCTCGGGCGCCGGGCCGTCGGTCAGCTTGCGCTTGAGGTACTCGTCTTCCAGCACCTGACGGAACTTCGCGGCGCCCCAGTCCTTCACCAGGAACTTGATCCGCGCACGGGCGCGGAGCCGTCGGTAGCCGTAGTCGCGGAAGACACTGATCACGCCTTCCCAGACGTCCGGGACCTCGTCGAGCGAGACCCAGGCGCCGAGGCGCTGCCCGATCATCGGGTTGGTGGACAGGCCGCCGCCGACCCAGACGTCGAAGCCGGGGCCGTGTTCCGGGTGGTTCACGCCGACGAAGGCGACGTCGTTGATCTCGTGCGCGACGTCCTGCTGCCCGGAGACCGCGGTCTTGAACTTGCGCGGCAGGTTCGAGTAGCGCGGGTCGCCGATGTAGCGGCGTTTGATCTCGTCGATCGCGGGGGTGCCGTCGATGATCTCGTCGGCGGCGATACCGGCGACGGGGGAGCCGAGGATGACACGCGGGCTGTCGCCGCACGCCTCCATCGTGGTCATCCCGGCCTTCTCGAGCTTCGCCCAGATCGTCGGCACGTCCTCGATCTGGATCCAGTGGTACTGGATGTTCTGCCGGTCGGTGATGTCGGCGGTGTCGCGTGCGTGGGTCTGCGAGATCTCGGCGAGCACGGCCAGCTGCTCGGTGGTCAGCGCGCCGCCGTCGAGCCGCACCCGCAGCATGAAGTAGCGGTCGTCGAGCTCTTCGGGCTCCAGCGTCGCGGTGCGGCCGCCGTCGATCCCCGGCTTGCGCTGGGTGTAGAGACCGAACCAGCGGAACCGGCCGCGCAGGTCACCCGGGTCGATCGAATCGAAGCCGCCGCGGGCGTAGATGTTCTCGATCCGCGCCCGGACGTTGAGCGGGTTGTCGTCCTTCTTGGACCGTTCGTTGGGGTTCAACGGCTCGCGATACCCCAGTGCCCACTGTCCCTCGCCCCGTTTCTGTTTGACCCGGGGCGTACGGGCAGGGGTCTCGCGCGTGGGCGACGACATGGGAGTCCTCCGGCTTATCGTGGTGGTGGCGGGGAGTCAGCGGTTCGTCGCACAGAGCGCGCTCGCCACACGACGGAGGTCCACGTGGCGGCGTGCCACGAGGCTGATTCCGGCGCGGGTCATTCATTCAGCGTGCCACGCGCCCACTATGTGGTCTAGGCCGGTCCGAATACTGGGAACAGTGTCCGAACTCCACGGTTTTCGCTGGTCAAAGGCATACTTCGCGGGTCAAGCCCGGGTTCGTGGCCGGGCATTGTGACGCAGAACGCGCACGACTCAAGAGGGCAGGACGCGGTCCACGATGATCCGGATGACCTCCTCGTCGGTGACGTCCGCGAGCACCTCCGGAAGCGTGAGCCGTTCGACGGTGAGCCCGGTCAGCGCGAGGTACATCAGCAGCACTTCGGCGCGCCCGCCCGGCATGCCCGCCGCGACGTGCCAGTCGACGCTCATGTCGATGCCTTCGCGGACGGTCTTGGTCAGTTCGGCCGAGAGATCCGGGCGCCGCGTGGCTTCGAGGCGGAGTTCGAGCAAGGCGAGATAAGGCTCCCGGTGGCCGGTCAGTCGCCCCATGAGCTCGCCGAGCAGGACGCCGACCCGGTCGTGGGACGGCGACTCGGCCTGCGGGTTCGCCATCACCTCGGCCGGCGCCGACAGCCGCTCCTGCACGCGGACGCCGACCTCCCCGAGCAACTGGTCCCGGTTGCGGAAGTAGTTGGACGTCGTCCCCGGCGGCACGTCCGCCTCGACGTCCACGGCGCGGTACGTGAGCCCGCGTGCGCCCTCGCGGGCGAGGACGGTGATGGCGGCGTCGGTGAGCGCGGTCCGGCGCTCCGGGTTCTGTCGCATCGGGACATTCTCCTTGCCTCAGTCAAACCACTATCTCTATAGTACTACGCATCAAGTGGTTCAACCTGGGAGGAACACCAGATGCAACTCAACGGTTTCGGCGCCTGCGTGGTCGTCGAGGACATCGCCGAGACCACCGCCTGGTGGAAGCGGCACCTGCAGTTGACGGTGACGATCGAGCTGGACTGGTTCTCCAGCCTCAACGCCGGAGTGCCGGGCTACGAGATGAGCTTCGTGAAGCGCGGCCACAAGGCCACGCCGGCGCCATGGCGGGCGCAGGAAGCGGCCGGATCGATGGTCGGGTTCATGGTCGAAGACGCCGCGGGCGAGTACGAGCGCCTGCGCGGGGAGGGGGTCAAGATCGTGACGGAACTCGTGGACGAGGAGTTCGGTCAGCGGCACTTCTACATCGAGGACCTGAACGGCTTCCTGATCGACATCATCGAGGCCATCCCGCCGTCCGCGGAGTGGCTGGCCGCTAACGGGTTGGCGTAATACCGCTTCGGGTGAGTGAGGCCGCGCGGGGCCGCCGTCGCCGCTAGCTTCGGTCTCCGATCCACAGAGGACGGAGGAGTTGCGCATGCGCCGATGGGTGGTCGCCGCGATGGTGCTGGCGTCCCTGCTGATCCCGGGTACCGCTTCCGGGGCTCAGCAGGGCTGCAGGCTGGTCTCGCCCGAGGAAGGGGCGGTGCTGCACAAGGGTGACTCGTACCGGTTCGAGGCGGTCGGCTGTTCGCCGGGTGTCCGGGGACATCTGGCCCATACCGTGCTGGTCGAGGTCGCCATGAGCCGCGACGCCGTCGTGGACGAGCAGGGCGATTGGTCGGTCGACCACGTGGTCAACGACTACTCGCTGAACATGGAGACCCTCGTCTGGGTGCGGTTCGACGACGGCACCCGTTCGACCTCGGTCAAGGTGCGCATCGCCGACCGATGACGCGTTTACGTGAAGGCCTCTTTCCCCCGGGAAGGAGGCCTTCACGGCGTGGGGGACACTGGGGTGTGCCCGCGTTGCTGCCCGAAACCACCACGCCCGTCGAATCCGCGCTCCCCGAGAGCGCGCTGGAAGGGCTCGGCACGCGACCGTTCGGCGTCTACGTGCACGTCCCGTTCTGCGCGACCCGGTGCGGCTACTGCGACTTCAACACCTACACCGCCGGAGAGCTGGACAGCGATTCGTCGCCGCAGTCGTGGCTCGAAGGCCTGAAGCGCGAGTTCGACCTGGCCGCGCGCGTGCTGAAGGCGCCGCCCGCGGTCGACACCGTCTTCGTCGGCGGCGGCACCCCGTCCCTGCTCGGCGCGGACGGGCTCCGAAGCGTTCTCGACGCCGTTCGCGACACCTTCGGGCTCGCGCCGGACGCGGAGGTGACGACCGAGTCCAATCCGGAGTCCACGTCGCCCGAGTTCTTCGCGGGCATCCGTGACGCCGGATACAACCGGATCTCACTCGGGATGCAATCGGCCGCACAGCACGTGCTGAAGATCCTCGACCGCGTGCACACCGCGGGCCGTCCGGTCGCGGCCGCCGAGGAGGCGCGCGCCGCCGGATTCGACCACGTCAACCTCGACGTCATCTACGGCACGCCGGGGGAGCGGACCGAAGATCTCCAGGCTTCGCTGGACGCGGTGCTGGCCGCCGGTGTCGACCACGTCTCGGCGTACGCGCTGATCGTCGAGGAGGGCACCGCGCTCGCCCGCCGCATCCGCCGCGGCGAGCTGCCAGCCCCGGACGACGACGTACTGGCCGCCGACTACGAGATGATCGACCGCGTCCTCGCCTCGTCGGGTTTGCGCTGGTACGAGGTGTCCAACTGGGCGACCTCGGAGGAGGCCCGCTGCCGGCACAACATCGGCTACTGGCGCGGCGGGGACTGGTGGGGTGCCGGGCCGGGCGCGCACAGCCACGTCGGCGGTGTGCGCTGGTGGAACGTCAAACATCCGGCCCGCTACGCCGCGTCCCTCGCGGCCGGGGAGTCGCCTGCCGCGGGCCGTGAACTGCTGACCGCCGAAGACCGGCATCTCGAACGCGTGATGCTGGAACTCCGCCTGGCCGAGGGACTTCCGCTCGACGCGCTCGACGACGACGGCCGGGCCGAAGCCCGCGCCGCCGCCGCCGAGGGATTGCTGGAACAGTCCGCTTTGGACGGTCAGGGCCAGGCGGTGCTGACCGATCGGGGCCGGTTGCTGGCCGACGGCCTGGTGCGACGGCTCACCTGAGCCCCAGCGCGCGGTCGACCCACCGGCCCACCGGCAGCGCCACCACGACCGCCGCCAGCACCAGGTGCACCAGCATGAACAGCACCGCGACCGGCACGCTCGGCGGCCCGCCGAGGAACACGATCATGTGCGAAGCCCACTTCAGCTCGGTCGGTTTCGTCCCGGCGGCCCAGACGTCGTTGAGTGCCCAGAACGTCAGGTCGTTCGCGCCCGAGATCACCACGAGGATCGCCGCGACACCGGTCTTGAGCACGTTCGCCGTCCGGCCGCCGCCCAGCCGGTACGCCATCAGCCCGAACAGGACGATGAACGTCACGATGAACAGCTCGAACTGGTACACGGGCTGGAAGGCGTCGTCGTCGGTGGCGGCGTTCCTGGCGAACGCCTGGATCCGCATGATCAGCTCGGTGTCCAAATAGGACATGTAGACGAACACGGCGAGCACGATCAGCGCCGGACCCCATTTGGTGCGGGGGAACAGCGCCACCGTGGCGACCGCGAAGACGAACGGGCACAGCTTGAACGCCCAGTCCGCGACGTTGTCCAGCGTCTGGTCCGGCGGCAGGATCACCATGATCAGCAGCGTGGTCACCACGGCCGGGACGGCGGCCACCAGCCACAGCCATTTGCGCCGCCGGTAGAGCGCGGGGATCCAGCCGTCGGTCTCGGGCAGGGTGGCGGTCACAGGTCGTCCTTCTCTGCCCAGAACGGCCCGAGGGCGAGGGCGTCGACGTCGGTCTTCAGGTAGCAGGCCACCGCGTCGGCGGGGCTGGCGACGATCGGTTCGTTGTTGTCGTTGAACGAGGTGTTGACCACCATCGGCACGCCGGTGAGCTTCTCGAACTCGCTGATCATCCGGTAGTACAGCGGGTTGTCCGTCTCGGTCACCGTCTGCACGCGGGCGGTCCCGTCGACGTGGGTGATGGCCGGGACCACGTCGCGTTTGTCCGGCAGGACGTCGAACACCAGCAGCATGACCGGCGACGGGTAGTCGCTGACGAACCAGTCGCCCGCGCGTTCCGCCAGGCACGACGGCGCGAACGGCCGGAACGCCTCGCGGTGCTTGACCTTCTCGTTCATCCGCGTCTTCGAGTCGGGGTCGCGCGGGTCGGCCACCAGCGAGCGGTTGCCGAGCGCGCGCGGCCCGCATTCCATCCGGCCCTGCACCCAGCCGATGATCTTGCCCTCGGAGATCTTCTTCGCCGTGTGCGCGGCGATGTCGTCGACCTTCGTGTAGCGGACCCCGGCGTCCTGCAGCGCGAGTTCCATCTCCGCCTCGGTGTAGTCCGGGCCGGTGTAGGTGTAGCCGTCGCGAGGACGGGGCTTGCCGTACTTGCCGACCGACACCTCCAGCGCCGAACCGAGCGCGCAGCCGTCGTCGGCAGCGGCGGGCTGGGCGAAGAAGTCCTCGAACGGGGTCTCCAGCAGGATCCGGCCGTTCATCACGCTGTTCAGCGCGACCCCGCCCGCGACGGACAGCCGCCGCGATCCGGTCTCGCGCTGCAGCCAGCGCGCGATGTGCAGCCCGGCCTCCTCGAGGGTGACCTGCAAGGCGTAGGCGATGTCGCAGTAGTGCTGCGGCACCGGGTTCTCCGCGGTCACCCGGGTCTTGGGCCGCGCCGGGCCGAACAGATCGGTGAACTTCTTCGACATCACGTGCTTGCCGGTGCGGTGGTGGCCGAAGAAGCTCAGTTCTAGCTCGTACCCGCCGTCGTCGTCCAGATGGATCAGCTGCTTGAACGCGTCGACGTAGGTGTCGTTGCCCAGCGGCGCCAGCCCCATGATCTTGCCCTCGTCACGGGTGGGGTAGAAGCCGAGGTAGCCGGTGACGCCGGCGTACATCGCGCCGAGCGAGTGCGGGAACTTGATCCGCCGGATGTCGATGATCCGGTTTCCCTTGCCGTGGCCAAGATAGGTCGCGGTGCCGTCGCTGCCGATGCCGTCGAAGGTGAGCACCGCCGACTCTTCCCACGGCGAGATGAAGTAGCCGCTGGCGGCGTGCGCCTTGTGGTGGTCGACCAGATGCGTCTTGAACTTCGTCGGGCCGGTCCAGCCCACGGCCTCCTTCACGTCGCGTTCGAGGGTGAAGGACCGCTTGATGTGCGCGAGCACCGCGCCGCCGACGTGGTAGTCGTCGACCCCTTTGCCGCCACCGGTCTTGAACGTCTCCACCATGCCCGCCGACGAGCCGCCCTCGTCGCCGTTCTGGTTGCGGAACACCTCCAGCGTTCCCGGGAAGTACTTCGCGAACACCTTCGCCGCGTGGATGCCTTCGCGCCAGCGCTGCCAGTAGTAGGCGACGTGGTCGACGTCGGCGAGGGTGATCCCGCCGCGTTCCAGGCAGAACTTGATCGCCTCGGCGGGGAAGTCCCCGTCGTGCTTCTTGCGGGTGAAGCGTTCTTCTTCGGCGAAAGCGATGATCTCGCCGTCGCGCACGAGCGCGGCCGCCGAGTCGTGGACCCTGCTGATTCCCAGTACGTACATGTTCCTTCTCCAGTGCGACGTTCAGAGTTCGGGGTGGTGGCGGCGCAGCAGCCGCCGGAGGACGAGCGCCCGCGCGCCGATCGCGAAGACGAGGGCGGCGAACCCGCCGACCGGGCCCATCGCCGGGACGAGCGCGGCGGCGGCCGCCGGGGTGGCGATCAGCCCGGCGATCGACGCCGACGCGGTGAGCGTGAGGACCTTGCTGTTGGTGTTCTCGATCAGGAAGCCCGCGTAGAGCTGGACGGCGAACAGCACCGTTTCGGCCAGGACGAAGACGCCGAGGACGACGTACGCGCCGGCAGTGTCTTCGGCGGTCAACACCGCGCGGGCCGCCGGGATCACGAGGGCGACCCCCACCAGGACGAGGAACGCGAGCGCACCCCGTTCGACCAGTTTCAGCAGGTCGACCGCGCGGGCCCGGCCGGCCGCCGCCCCGCCACCGCGCAGCCGCGCCGAGATCGACGGCTGGTGCACCCGGAGTTGATAGAACAGCAGCGAGCAGAACGCGCTGCTGGCCAGCAAGGCGACGTAGAACGGTCCACTGTCGACGGTCCGCCCGGCGAGTGCCAGCACGCCGAACACCGTCGAGGTCGCGAGGACGTCCAGCACCTCGGTCATCCCGAGCAGCACGGTGGTCCGGCCGAAGGCGGGCAGGAGCCGGTGCCCGTCGATCCTTTCCACCCGCAGCCACTTCTTCGGCAGCAGCGCCGCGGAGCAGCCGAGGATGACCAGGATCCCGCCGAGCAACAGGCCGAGATGCGTCAACGGCGACCAGCGGACGAACCAGGTGCCCACCGTCACCACGCCGACCACCAGCGCGCCCGCGGTGAACGCCAGAGCGTCCAAAGTGGACTTACCGGTGAAGCGGTGCAGGCCCGAGACGGTCATCAGCAGGCCGCCGGAGATCGACCAGCCCGCGGCCGTCAGGTACAGCGCGGCGTCCGAGTGCGGCGCGACGAGCAGCGCGACCGCCATCGCCGCAAGTACCACCAGCACCGGGACGACGGCGACGCGGACGGCCAGCGCCGCGACCGCGTCCCGCGTCATCCTCAAGCGCGGCAAGCACTTCAACGCCGACTTCTCCGCCGCCGACGGCACGAAGTTGAGCCACGTCATCAGCCCGAGCGCGGTGGCGAACCGGCCGTAGTCGTGCGCGCCCCAGGCGGTGACCAGCACCAGGCCCATCGCCTGGATCGCCAGCCGGAACACGCCACGGCCGGCGAGCAGCCGGAGCATCACCGACGGCTTCGGCGCCGCGATCGAGGCGGTGAGCGAAGTGCCGGTCAAGGGAGCGGTACCGCCGCACCCTGCTCGTCGAGCAGGAACTTCAGTGTGCCGCGCAATTCGTCCTCCGCCGCGAGCACGTCGGGCACGGTCGGCGCCGACAGCACGGCGTACCCCATCTTGTAGCCGGCCTGCTCGTACGGTTTGACGTAGGAATCCTCCTCGGCGAACAGTTCCAGGTTGTGCACGGCGGGCATGGCGCGGACCTCGTCTACGCCCTCGATGCGCACGATCCGGCCGCCGCGGTCGGAGGCGAGGATGTGGATGAGCGTCGGCCGCGGGTCGCGCGGGGAGAGCACGACCTCGTCGCCGGTCGCGGCGGCGATCCCGGCGGCGATCAGGTCGACGCCGGTACTGTGCTCGATCGCTTCGGCGAGGCCGTTCCCGCCCATCCGGGCGCCCATCTCGATCAGGTAGAACTTCCCGTCACGGCCGAGGACGGCGTCGAGGGTGAGCGGCCCGGTGCGGTAGCCGAGCTCGGCGCACAACGCGGCCAGCATCACCGGCAGCGCGCGGTCGACCACCGGCGGCAACCCGGCGGGCAGCAGATGCGACGCCGTCACGAAGAACGGCGGCGGCGTCAGCGTGCGCCGGGTGACCGCGTGGAACACGATCCGGCCGTCGACCGCGAGTGCTTCGATCGTGTAGTGCGAGCCGTCGAGGTGTTCCTCGACGACCAGCTTGCCGGACGGCGAGAACGCGAGGGAGTCGGAGAACGCGGTGGTGAGACCGCCGGGGCTCGCGCACGAGACGACACCTCGGCTCCCGGAGGAGTCGACCGGTTTCACCAGCGTCGGGAACCGCAGTTGCTGCGCGGCGAGCGCGAGGTCCGGGCCGGGCTTCCCGCCGACGCTGCGATAGGTCGGCAGACGCAGCCTGTCGCAGAGTTCGCGGAAGACGGACTTGTCGACGGACGCCGCGACGGCGGCCTCGGGCAACGGGTCGGGCAGGTTCCAGTGCCGGGTGAGCCAGGCGAGCGCGGGCAGTCCGACGTCGCTGGCCGGGCAGAGCACCCCGGCGATGTCGTCCCGCCCATCGAGGGCCGCCGCGATCTGTTCCGGCGCGCGGACGCTGACCTGGACGAACTCGTCGGCCAGCGCCACCGCGGGCGCGCTCGCGCGGACATCCACGCAGATGGTGCGGAAACCGAGTTCCCGTGCCCGGTGGTACGTGCTGACCGAACCGTCGGCGCCGCCCAGGATCACCAGGCTCCGTACCGCCGCCGTGTCTTCGGTGTTCTTCACTCCCGCTTGCCTTTCCCCAGGATGGATCTCGGCCATGGCCGAGGCGTAGAGCCGGTCGTCCTCGTCGACCGGGAAGTTGGCCTCCCTGATGTAGAACTGCCGTGGCCGCGCCTGCCCCGCGCCGACCACGACCAGGTAGCGGACGGACAACGCGAGCACGGTCAGCAGCACGGAGAACATGACGAACGTCAGCGTCGACGCGGCGGTCAGCCCGAGAAGCCCGGTGGCGGCCGCGATCCCGGCGAGCACCGAGATCACCGCGGTCAGCACCGCCGTCGTCGAAGCCATCGTCGTCAGCCGCCGGGTGAAGCCGACGAACAACTCGATGGCGTGCGAGGAAAGGAAACCGAAGCCCACTTTGGACTCGCCGCGTTCGCGGGCCCGGTGTGCCACCTGGACGGTGGTGTAGCGGCTGGTCAGCCTCGGCACGGTGGCGAGGAAGTACGGGGTGCCCAACCGGAGATCGACGATCTTGCGCGCGAGCTCCGTGCGCACCAGGCGGAACGCCGTCGCGCCGGGCGGGATCTCGATACGCAGGACGCGCCGGCCGAGGAAATGGAAGGCGGCGGTACCCCAGCGTCTTAGTAAGGGATCTTGTCTATTGGTGCGAACACCGAAAACGGCGTCGTTGCCCGCCTCGGCGGCGATGATCAATTTCTCCACCTCGGACGCCGGGAACTGTTGATCGGCGTCCATGTGCAGCAGCCAGGGTTTCCCCGCGTACCGATAACCGGCGGAAAAGGCCGCTTCGAACCCGTAGTTCCGGGTAAAGGACAAGTACCGGACCCGGGGGTCGGTGTGCGCGAGCGCCCGGATGACGTCCAGCGTCCCGTCGGTGCTCCCGTCGTCCACATAGAGCAGTTCGAGCGGGAGATTTCCCAACTCGGCGACGATCTCCCGGTACGAGGGCTCGACGTTGTCGACTTCGTTGAAGCACGGGACGACTACGGTGAGTCCACTTTCCACCGGGCCGGGGGTCGACCAGCTCATCTGGCGAATCCCTGCGGTGGGTGCGCTATTGTGTTCGTAGCGTCACGCGTTGTGTTTTCACGGTTCATGAGTCCCCTTGGCCCCAGGTGCCCGGCAGGTCGTGCCGGCTCGAAAGTTCCCGTGTTATAGGCAGACTGGCTTTGTTCCCGCCAGCGGAATCCGCAAGTTCGTCCTTTCAGCTCAGTCGAAAAGGTGGGAAGTCGGCCGAAAACCGGATGAACCCGGCGCGGGGTATTCCCAAACCGGCGCCGATGACGCAGGCTTGCGCGCCATGTGGACTGTGGGGGTGAATGCTGCCTGGCAGGCTGCCTATCGGCGGTCCGTGCGGTCGGCCTTCGCGACGGTGCCGTTCTACCGGGAACGCTGGGCTCTCGACGGCAGAACGGATCCCGTGCTGGTGCCGGGGCGCACCGGGACGGATTCCGGCGCGGCGCCACTGGCCGAGGCGGTGCACAAGATCGTCGACCTGGTCCCGCTCGCCGGTGGCGCGCAACGGATCGAGCCGAGCCGGGGCCTGGGTCCCGTGCTGCGTAAGGCACGTTCGGTGACCGGGGACGCGCTGGTCGTCGTGCTCGGCGGCGACGGGGTGCGGCCGCCGTCGGACCTGCCGCGCGGGAGCCGGTGCTGTGTGGTGGATCCCGACGTCCCGGCACCGAGTGTGCTGGCGGAACTGTCCTCCGCGCTGCGCCGCGGCCGTCGCGTGCTCGCGGTCGGTGACGACAAGCAGCTGGCCGCCTTTGCCGCGGCCTTGCCCGAAGACCGTGCGTACCGGGTCGAATCCGTACCGCGACGGGAACTGGACACAATGGACTCCGGTCCGTACGGGGTGCTCCACGATCCGGCGCTGGGTTACCTGGGCGCGATCGAGGAATGCGGCCGCTGGCACCTCGACTGGCCCCGTGTCTACGCGCGCCCGACGACGGGCGGTCTCGCGTTCACCCTGCTGCGCCAGGATTCCCCGCGGTTCGTGGACGTGCTCCCGGCCGGTGGCGTCCGCGGTGAGATCGCGCCGTGCCCGCGACACGGGACGCCGGTCGTGCTCACGTGATGAGGACGACGAGAAGCACCGTGTTCGAGGTCGACGTGCTCGATCCGAGGACCGCGGCGGAACCAGAGGGCTGGAGTGGCTTCCGGCGGCGGGCGAAGTTGTGGCCGGTCTGGGAGTACGAGGTCCTGCGCCGGGAAGCCTGGATGGCGAAGAATCCCGCGGTGCTCGCGGTGCTCCGCCGGAACGGGACGATCGTCGGCGCGTTCACCGTGATGGTCTGCCGGAGCTGGCGGGCGGGGGACTTCGCGCCGTTGTCCGTGTTCGGTGGACGGTTCCGCCCGCGCTGGGCCGAGGCCTACCTCTGGCAGCTCAGCGGCTATCCCGCCGGGGTGCTCGACGAGCGGCTCGACGAGGCCGAGCGGCGGGAAGTGGTCCGCCGGTTCGAACAGGCACTGTGCGCCCACCTCGGCCCGGGACTGCTGGGCCTGATCTACCGCGCGATGAACCCGGAGCTCCTCCCGGCGCTGGAAGGCCGGGGCCGGATGTCCCGGGAGATCGACCCGACCGCCGTGCTGGCCAACGAATACTCCACTGTGGACGATTGGGAGCGGGCACTCGGCGACGAGACCCGGAAGACACTGCACGAACTGCGGGAAGACGGGGACCTGCGCACCGAGGCGGCCACCGCCCGCCGGGACCTGGACTGCCACGAGCTCGCCTTGCTGCTCAACGCCCACCGGAGCAGGCAGGACGACCGGGCCTGGGCGGGCGGGCAACGGTCGCGGTTCGGCGGGCTGCACATGGACACCCGGAGCCCGATCGCACCGTCCTATCTGGACGCGTTGATCCGCCGCCCGGACGTCGTCACCCGTACCTACCGGGACGGATCCGGACGGCTGCTGGGTTTCGGCACGGTGTTCGACGCCGACGACGGCTGCGCGCTGCATCAATGGGCCGCGCTGCCGAGCGCGGCAGGGGGACGGAAAGGGCTCTATGTCGACTTCTACGCCAGGGGAGTGGAGCACATGATCACGCATCGGCGCCCCGAACTGACCGCGGGCCGGGCGATGCTGGAGAACAAGACCCCGCTCGGTTTCGGCACCAGGTCTCTGGTGTCGGTCGCCGTACCGAGACCGGTGCTGGGCCGATGACCTGGGAAGTGCGGGTACTCGACCCGCGGACCGACCCGGAACCCGACGGCTGGCCCGGATTCCTCGCCGCGCAACAGGCCCCGGTCCCGTGGGACTACGGGTTGCTGCGGGTGGAGTCCCGGTTTTCGCGCAGCCCCAACGTGCTCACCGTGATCAGCGACGGCGGCGAGATCGTCGCCGCGGTGCTGGCGATGCTGTGCGCCCCGATCTCCCCGGACGGCCCCGGTGCCGTGCGCGGCGTGGCACGGCTGGGTCCGCGCTGGGTCGAGGTGCAGCACGCGTGGCTTTCCGGATACCCGCCGTGGCTGTTCGCCGACGGCCTCGACGCGGCCGACCGGCGGGAGATCATGCGCCGGTTCGAGCGGGCCGTCTGCCGCTTCACCGGGCCAGGGTGCGTCGGCGTGCTTTACCGGACCGTCGAGCCGGAGTCGCTCGCCATGCTGACCGGACGGGGCAGACCCGTTCGCGACACGATGCCGACGTCGGTGCTGGAGAACCGGTTCGTCGACGTCGACGGCTGGCTCGCGTCGCTGCGCCGGAGCAGGCGGCTGAGCCTGCGCGGCCAGTCGAAGAAGATCGCCGCCGACCCGGACGTGATCGTCCGCACCGAAGCCGCCCGCACCGACCTCGACGCGCTGGAATTGGCGACCCTGCTGAGGGAGCACCGCGAGCGGATGGGACCGGTGAAGTTCGACCGGCGCGGTCCGGTCACCGCCGAATACCTCGGCGAGCTCGTCCGCAGGCCGGACGTGATCACCTCGACCTACCACGACGGCGAAGGCAGGCTGCTCGCGTTCACCAACGTGCTCGACCACCCCGTCGCGCCGCTGCACCAGCATTGGGCCGCGCTCGCCCCGGAGGATGGACGGCCGAAGCACCTCTACTTCGAGGCCGTCGTCCGGAACGTGCGCTACATGATCGAGGGCAACCGGAAGTCCCTGTCGATGGGCCGGGGCCTGAGCGACCTGAAGGCGACGCTCGGTTTCCAGCCGGTCCCGCTGCTCGGGGTCATCGTGCCGAGGCCGGTGACGCGATGGTGATAGAGGTGCTGGACCCGCGCCGCGACCCGGAACCCGCGTACTGGAAAGCGTTGCGGGACAAGGCGGGACTGCGCGCGGACTGGAGCTGGGAGGTGCTCACCACCCAGGCGTGGGCGGCGCGTACCGAACAGCCGGTCACGGTCCTGCTCGAAGACGGCGAACCGCGGGGCGTGGTCAGCTCCGCGTGGGTCACCGGACTCACCCGGCGGCACCGGTTCGCCCGCACGGCGGGACGGGGGCGGCTCGGCGGGCTCGACGTCCGTTCCCCGGGTGCGGGGGCGATGCCGGGCTGGTGGTTCGACGGCGAGGACGGCGACGGCGGCGTCGGCAGGCTGCTGGACACTTTCGTCCCCGCCATGCGCGCGGAACTCGGGTTCGGCCTGCGCGCACTGCTGGTGCGCCAGGTCGGAGAGTCCGGAGTGGACAGTGTCCGCGGGCTGAAGATGGTGCGCCGGACGGAGGACGTGGCCGTCCTCGAGGTCTCGCCGTTCTCGAGCCGGGACGACTGGATGCACTCGCTGGCCAGGAAGCGCAAACAGAACCTGCGCAAGATCTTCCGCACCTTCGAGGCCGATCCGTCGCTCGCGGTGCGCGTGCGGCCGGGGGCCGAGGCCGATCCGGTCGAGATCGCGGAACTGTTGCGGTACAACGAGACCAAACACCACGATGTGCCGATCGTGCCGCTGCCGGCGTTCGTCGGTTACGTCGGCGCGCTGCTGCGGCAGCCGGACGTGCACGTCATCGAGTACCGCGAGACCGCCACGGGCCGGGCGGTCGCCATCGCCACCCTGCTCGACCACCCGGCGCTGCCGATCGCGCGGCATTGGGCGGCGCTGCCGCCGGAACTCGGCGGGCGGCCCAATCTGTACTTCCACTTCTACGGCGAAGTGGTGCGCTGGGCGATCGGGACCGGACGGCCGCGGGTGGTGTTCGGCAAGAAGATGTCCGAGATGAAGGCCTCGCTGGGCGCGCATCTGGTGCCGCAGTACGCGGCCGCGGTCGCGCTGCTCTAAACCTCACGAGGTGGCGGAGACCAACCCGCGCAGGAAGAGGTCTATGGCGAACTCGAACCGCTCCTGCGCGGTCTCCGCGGTGAAGTACTCGCCCGCGCCCAGCAGGTTCGGGAAGGCGCCGGGCGGGAACGACGTCATGTACTCGACCATCCGCCTGCCGCGCTGTTCCTGCTCGGCGAGGTCGATGTCGCCGTGCTGCCAGCCGGCGCCTTCGTAGGCGAAAGCCTTGGCGTAGAGCCATAAAGCGTCGGCGGCGAACAGCGCCTGCTTGAGGTCGAGGCCGCCGGCGCGCAGGACCGCGAGCATCGCTTCAGCCTGCTGCAGGGCGTTCGCGCCGACCGGGACGGGGATGGCCCACGCGATCTTGGCGATCCCGGGAACCGACGTCAGCGCGCGCACGTTGTCGCGCAGCAGATCCTTCGCCTGCTCCACCCAGCGATCCGGGTCGGGTTCGGGGAACGGGCCGAAGGCGAGCACGTGGTCGACCATCAGCTCGTGGAGCTCTTCCTTGTTCGCGACATGGGCGTAGAGCGACGCCGGGCCGGTCTCCAGTGCCTTGGCCACGCATCGCATGCTCACCGCCTCCAGCCCTTCGGTGGCGAGGAGGTCCAGTGCCGTCTTCACCACGAGCTCCTGGGACAGCACGGGTTTCTCGGCGCGACGCCGGGGCCTGCTCACTTCGTTCGCCTCCTGATCCGGGGTTCGCCGGGAACTCTACTTGACGCGAACGGCGTTCGTCTGTAGAACGGTGTTCGTCAAACGAACGCCGTTCGTCTAACTGGAGGAAGCCGTGCCTGATCGACAGAACGAAGTGCTGGCCGTCCTGGGCGGGCTCGCCGATGCCTGGAACGCGGGCGACGCGGCCGCGTACGCCTCGCATTTCACCGAAGACGCCGACTACGTGACCTTCTTCGGGAGGAACATGCCGGGCCGCGCGATCATCGAAAGCGCGCACCGTGCCCTGTTCGAGGGGCCGCTCCGTGGGTCGAAACTGGTTTCGGGTGGCGGTGAGCCCAAGGTCCGGTTCATCCGGCCGGACGTCGCGATCGTCGTGTCCGGCGGCGGGTCTTCGCTCTCGGGTGGCGAGCCCGAGCCAGGCCGGGAATCGACGCTGACGTACGTCCTCGTCGAGGAGTCCGGAAGCTGGCGGGTCGCGTCGTTCCAGAACACCAGGGTCAGCGATCCGGCCGCCGGTGTCCCGATGGGCGGGGAGAGGCGTACGCTCGGTTAGGTCTACCTAAGTCACAAAGAGGGAGTGTGAATGGCCGAGGCGCGGAGAGCGGTGTCGACGACCCGGTTGCGGGTACTGCGCACCGAGCGGATCACCCCGCATATGGTCCGGATCGTCGCCGGGGGCGAGGATATCGGTTCGTTCCGGCCCAACGACTTCACCGACGCCTACGTCAAGGTGCACTTCCGGGTGCCCGGCGTCACCTACCCCGAGCCGTTCGACCTGGCGCGGATCCGCGAAGAGCTGCCGCGCGAGCAGTGGCCGCGGATGCGCTCCTACACCGTCCGCGCCTTCGACGCGAACCTCGGCGAACTGGTGCTCGACTTCGTCCACCACGGCGACGAGGGGATCGCCGGACCGTGGGCCGCCGCCGCGAAACCCGGCGACGAGCTGCTGATCTCCGGGCCCGGCGGGGCGTACGCGCCGGGCGAGGAGGCGGACTGGCATCTGCTCGCCGGTGACGAGAGCGCCCTGCCGGCGATCGCCGCCTCACTCGAGGCGATGCCGGCGGGTGTTCCCGTGCACGCGTTCATCCTCGTGGAGGATTCCGCCGAAGAGCAGTCGCTGACCACCAAGGGCGACGCGCGGATCACCTGGCTGCACCGGAGCCGGGGCGACGATCTCGCCGCCGCCGTCCGCGCGCTCGAGTGGCGCGAAGGTGTGGTGCAGGCCTTCGTCCACGGCGAGGCCGGGTTCGTGCGGGACCTGCGGCGTCATCTGCTGGACGACCGGGGGATGCGGCGCGACCTGCTGTCGATCTCCGGATACTGGCGGATCGGGAAGACCGACGAGGCGTGGCGACTGGAGAAACAGGCCGAACGGAACGCGTAGCCTCGGTCGCATGATCGAGCTGAAGGTGGACGTCGACCCGGCCGAGGTGGGTTTCGACGCGGAGCGGCTGCGACGGATCGACAAGCACTTCGACGGGTACCTGGACCGGAACCGGCTCCCCGGGTACCTGGCCGTGGTGACCAGGAACGGGAAGGTCGCGCATCTCGCGGCGAACGGGCAGCGCGACATCGAAGCCGGGCTGCCGGTCGAGACCGACACGATCTGGCGTGTCTACTCGATGACCAAGCCGGTCACGTCGGTCGCCGCGATGATGCTCGTCGAAGAGGGGCTCGTCGACCTCAAGGATCCGATCTCCCGCTGGCTGCCGGAGTTCTCGGAGCCGCGGGTCTACACCGCGGGCTCGTCGATGAAGCAGGCGACCGTGCCCGCGGCGGAACCGATCCGGGTCTGGCATCTGCTCACCCACACCGCGGGGCTCACCTACGGGTTCCACCGCACGCATCCGGTCGACGCGCTCTACCGGGAGGCGGGCTTCGATTTCGGCACCGCGCCCGGACTCGACCTGGCGGGTGTCTCCGAGGCGATCGCGCGGCTGCCGTTGCTGTTCCAGCCGGGTTCGGAGTGGAACTATTCGGTCGCGACGGACATCCTCGGCAGGCTCGTCGAGGTCGTCTCCGGGCAATCCCTCGACGTCTTCTTCAGCGAGCGGATCTTCACCCCGCTCGGCATGCACGACACGGGTTTCCAGGCCGGTCCCGGCGCCCTCGACCGGCTGGCCGCGCTCTACGTACCGCATCCGGTGACGAAGGCGCCGTTCCGTCACGACGAGATGGGCGCCGTCGGCCGTGTCACGCCCACGTGCTTTTCGGGTGGCGGTGGGCTGGTCTCCACGGCCGGTGACTTCCACCGGTTCGCCCAGATGCTGGTGCGCGGCGGCGAGCTCGACGGCGTCCGCCTGCTCGGTCCGCGCACGCTCCGGCTCATGGCGACCAATCACCTGCCCGGCGGCGTGGATCTGGAGGCCTGCGGACGGACCGGGTTCTCCGAGGCGCCGTACGACGGTTTCGGCTTCGGGCTGGGTTTCTCCGTACTCGACGACCCGGTGAAGGCCAAGACGCTCGCCAGCGCCGGGGAGTTCGCCTGGGGTGGCGCGGCGAGCACCGCGTTCTGGGTCGATCCGGACGAGGACATCACGGTCCTGTTCTTCACCCAGCTGCTGCCGTCGTCGACCTATCCGATCCGGGTCGAATTGCGGAACCTGGTGTATCAGGCCTTGCTCGACTGAGGGGGAGCCATGCGCCGCGGACAGGTGCAGATCATGGTGTCCGCCTGGCTGACCGCTTTCGCCGAACGCGGCGGCGAGGTGTGGATCGCCAAGGTGACCCCGGGCGCGACTGTCCACAAGGGATGCCGGCCCGGTTTGGGTGCTTTGTGCAGCTGCCCGAGGGGGTCGTGAGTGGCAATGAGGGTTGGAGCGGACCGGTATTTGTCTACCTACGCCTGACTGGGGGAGAGTGCTGGTTCCGCGGCTGCCGGGCG
>NZ_LQMT02000023.1:246333-267615 GCF_001620365.2 Amycolatopsis keratiniphila subsp. keratiniphila | reverse complement strand
GACACTCAACGTCCCCGATCCCCCGTCGACCGCCAATCACGCCAGTGGGTAGGTAAATACGAGTCCGTTAGAACGACCATTGCCACTCACGACCCCTCGGTGAAATCGCCCGTTTCGTCACTAAGCGGACATGTAGTCGTCGAAATGTGTCCACAGTGGACGCTTGGGTATGGTTGGCCCCCGTTGGCCAGGGCAACCGAGCGCTTGACCTGCGGCAACCTTCACCACTCGCGATCAAGACGGCGCATCCTCGACCACAGCGACCAGCCTCGCCGACGAGGACACCGCCCTGGCCTACCTGGCGTCGAATGGCGCGTGATCCGGAGCGCAGACGGTGCCGCGTGCCGGAAGACGTCCGTGGGACAGGTACGCGTCGACGGCCGCGTCGACACAGGCGCTGCGGTTCAACGCGCCATGCCCCCAGGCGTCCAACGTCAGGAGCCGGGCGTTGCCGAGGATGCGTTCGGTGCGCTTCGCCCCGGCGTAGGGGGTTTCCGGGTCGCCCTTGCCGTTGGCCAGCAACAGGATCGGCGCGGTCGGCCGGTTCCAGGGCCCGGTGTACCGCGCTTCGTCGGTAGCTGGCCAGAAGGCGCACGGCAGGGAGAGATACGTGTCGTACGAACCGAAACCGCGGCCTTCCCGGTCGGCCGCGCGGGCGGCGCGGGGCCAGGCGGCCGGGTCACGCGGATTCGTGGTGTCCGCGCAGATCGTCCCGCCGCCACCCATCGCGGAATCGAACGGTGTCGCGATGGCCTTCGCCGCGACGGGTTTCGTCACCGACTGGAGGAACTCCGCCAGCGCGGGCGAGTGGGCCTCGTCGGTCAGTGCGTGGTGGGTACGCCGGATGACCTCCTGATAGGTGACCGGTCCCGGCGTGGTTTCGAGCCGGTCGAGGAGCGCGTCGTACTTGGCCCGCAGATCCGTCCCCGGTTCGCGGAACGCGCACCGGACGTCGGCCGCGCACGTGTCGAGGAAGGCCTGCAGCGCACGGTCCGCGTCGCGGAAACCGCCGAGCCTGGTGCTGAACGGAACGTTCGCGTCCTCCGGGCGGTGTCCGGTGGACCAGGCGATCGGATCGTCGACGGCGTCCAGTGCCAAGGCGCCGACCCGATGCGGGAACAGGTTGGCGTACACCTCGCCGACGTAGGTGCCGTAGGAAAGCCCGTAGTAACGCAGGCGGGGCTCGCCGACGGCTTGGCGCATCCGGTCGAGGTCCCTGGCGACGTTCGCGGTCGACAGGTGGTTCAGCAGCGGCCCGGCGTTGCGGCCGCAGGAGGCGGTGACCTCACGGGCGTCGGCGAAATGCCGGGCCTCCTGCTCGGCGGTGATCGGGAAGGTGCCCAGGATCCGTTTGAGCGGCTCGGTTTCGGCGTCGGACGCGAAGCACCGGACAGGTGTGCTGGCGCCGATGCCGCGGGGATCGAAGCCGACGATGTCGAATTGCCGGTGCAGGTACGGGGTCTGGAACCTGCTGAAGCGGCCCTGGTTCCCGGGGCCGCCGGGGTTGGTGAAGAGGGTGCCGCGTTTGTGCTTCTGGTCCGTCGCGGGGAGACGGCCGAGCGCGATGGTGATCCGCGGGCCGTCCGGGTCCTGATAGGACAACGGGACCTCGATCTCGGCGCAGTCGTAGCCCGGTGGCGATCCGGCCGGGCAAGGACCCCAGGCGAGGCCCTTCGGCGAGGCCGAAACCGCGGGCGTGATCGTGAGGGCGGCGAGTGCGGAAAGTGTGAGCGCGGCGGCGACGCGGATTCTGGTCACCGGGCCAGCGTCTCGCCTCGCGGACGCGCGATCCCTGGTGCGCGCACCCGGAAAAATGGTGGGGTAGGCCCCTCCATGTTCAACATATAGCGCACCGTGGGGCTTGCGGCAAGACCCCGGTGGTGCCGCAGAATCCTCGGCCGTAGCCAGAACAGGCCGAACAGGAGTGAAGATTTGACGGACGTCGACGTGATCATCGTGGGTGCCGGCCCGACCGGTCTGATGCTGGCCGCCGAACTGCGGCTGGCCGGTGCGCGCCCGCTGGTCCTGGAACGGCGGCCGGAACAGGGGAAGACTCCGAAGGCCCACGGCCTCAGCGGACAGATCCTGGACCTGCTGCACCATCGCGGCCTGCTGGAGAAGGTACGGGGGCTCGTCACCGATCCCGTGCCGCCGCACCGCTTTCCCTTCGGTGGGGTCCACGTCGACCTCACCCGGTTCGACGAGCCGCCGCTGAAGGCGCTTTCGGTCCGGCAGCAGTCGTTGGAGCGGCTGTTGGAGGAGCACGCCACGGAACTCGGTGCGGAAGTGCGGCGTGGGCACGAAGTCGTCGGGCTGCGCCAGGACGACGTGTCGGTGACCGCCGAGGTGCGCGGACCCGAGGGAACGTACGAGGTCACCGCCCCGTATCTGGTGGGGTGCGACGGCGGGCGCAGCCCCGTCCGGTCGATGGCGGGGATCGGATTCCCCGGCACCACCTATCCGGAGGTGAACCGGATCGGGCAGGTCAAGATCCCCGAGGGGCTGACCGTGCACGACAACGGCGACATCGAAACGCCGGAGCTGGGCCGGATCAAGGCGGGCTTCACCCGCACCGGCACCGGCGTGTTCGCGCTCGGTTCGCTGACGCCGGGGATCGTGTTCATCCAGACCACGGAGGACGACCCCGGCGAGATCGACGACGACGTGCCGATGACCCTGACCGAACTCGGGGACAGCATCCGCCGCGTGCTCGGCGGCGACGTCCCGTTGGGCGAACCGGTCCGGCTCTCGCGCTACCAGTTCTCCGCCCGCCAGGCCGAGCGTTACCGCGAAGGCCGGATCCTGCTGGCGGGCGACGCGGCACACCTGCTGCCCTCCACCGGCACGGCGATCAACGTCGGCATGTCCGACTCGGTCAACCTCGCCTGGAAGCTGGCCGCCGAGATCCAGGGCCGGGCGCCGGAAGGACTGCTGGACACCTATCACGAGGAACGGCACGCCGCCGGTGCGCGTGCGCTGTTGCAGTCCCGGGCGCAGGTGGGGCTGCGGCGCGGACACGACGAAGCCGCCGAAGCGCTCCGCGCGGTCTTCCAGGAACTGCTGGACGACGAGTCGGCCGCGCGACGCCTCGCCTCCCACGTGGCCGGGACCGACACGCGCTACCCGATGCCGGGTTCCCCGCACGCGCTCGCCGGCAGGTTCGTCCCGGATCTCGCGCTGCAGACCGACGACGGGGCGACCAGTGTCGCCGAGTTGCTGCGTGGGGCACGGCCGGTACTGCTCGACCTCGCGGGACGGCCCGATCTGCGTGAACTCGCGCAGGGCCGGGCCGACGTCCACACCGCGAAGGCCGAGGACAGGCCCGCCGACGTCCTCCTGATCCGCCCGGACGGCTATGTCGCCTGGGCCGGCGACGACGCCGAAGGCCTGCGCGAGTCCCTCGCCACCTGGTTCGCGTGACGTCTCGTGAGTGGTAAGACGGCTCTGGTCTGAAGGTTCGGGCCCGGCCGTGGCCGACGTTGCGAAAGCCACTTTCGCAACCTTCAACGTTGCGAAAGTGGCTTTCGCAACGTTGAAGGTTGCGATCAGCTGGACGCCCCGGCCCGTAGATACCCTTTCCACTCACGAGCTTGTCAGCGGTTGATGACCTCCGAGCCGTAGCGCTTGAGGGTTTCCTCGCGCTGGTCGTGCATCAGGTAGAGCGAGAACTGGTCGACACCCAGCGAAGCCAGCTCCTCCAGCCGTTCGACGTGCGCCGAAGACGGTCCGAGCAGGCAGAACCGGTCCACGATCTCGTCCGGGACGAAATCGGTCGACGGATTGCCCGCCCGCCCATGGTGCGAGTAGTCGTAACCCTGCCGCTCACGGATGTAGTCGGTCAGTTCGTGCGGCACCGGACCGGAATCGCCGTACCGCGCCACGAGATCCGCGACGTGGTTGCCGACCATCCCGCCGAACCAGCGCAGCTGCTCCCGCTGATGCGCCAGATCGTCGCCGACGTACGCCGGGGCCGCGAGGCAGATCGTGATCCCGGCCGGATCCCGCCCCGCCGCCCGAGCGGCCTCGCGGACGGAACCGATGGTCCACCGGGCGATCGCGGGATCGGCGCACTGCAGGATGAAGCCGTCGGCGTGTTCACCGACCGTCTTCAGCGCCTTCGGCCCGTATCCCGCCATCCACATCTCGAGCCTGCCGTTGCGGATCCACGGGATCTGCACCGGCTTGTCCCGCAACAGGACTTCACGCCCTTCGGCGAGTTCCTTCACCACGTGCATGCAGTCGCGCACGGTGGCCAAAGTGGACGGTGGCATACCGACCACCCGGTGCGCCGAGTCGCCGCGGCCGATCCCGCAGACCGTCCGGTTGCCGTACATGTCGTTGAGCGTGGCGAAGGTCGACGCCATCACCGACCAGTCCCGGGTGGCCGGGCTGGTCACCATCGGGCCCACGATCATCGACGACGTCGCCGCCAGGATCTGCGAGTAGATGACGAACGGCTCCTGCCACAGCACGCACGAGTCGAACGTCCAGCCGTAGCGGAAACCCTGGTCCTCGGCGGCCTTCATCAGCCGCACGAGGTCACGCGCGGGCGGATCGGTCTGGAGAACAATTCCGAAGTCCACGGCCACCGCCTCAGTTCAGGTACTGGTTCAGATCGCGCGAGAGGAATTTCCCGTGCGTCGTACTGCCCGAGAAGCCGGACGGCGACACCACCACACGCCCGCGCGAGAGCACCGTGTCGACCTTGCCGGTGATCTCCATGCCCTCGTAGGCCGAGTAGTCCACGTTCATGTGATGTGTCTCGACCGACAAGGTCTGCTTCGCCGCCGGGTCGTAGACGACGATGTCCGCGTCCGAACCCGCCGCGATCACACCCTTGCGCGGGTACAGCCCGAACATGCGCGCCGGGGTGGTCGAGCAGGTCTCGACCCAGCGGCCGAGGGTGAGCTCGCCCGCCACGACCCCTTGGTGCAGCAGGTCCATCCGGTGCTCGACGCCGGGGATCCCGTTGGGGATCGCGCGGAAGTCGCCGCGGCCGAGTTCCTTCTGGTCCTTGAAACAGAAGGGACAGTGATCCGTCGACACCACCGAGAGATCGTTGGTCCGCAGTCCCCGCCACAGATCCGCCTGATGCGACTTCTCACGCAGCGGGGGAGAGGCGACGTACTTCGAACCCTCGAAATCGGGTTTCGCCAAGTCCTCGATGGACAGATACAGATACTGAGGACACGTCTCCGCGAAGACGTTCTGCCCGTCGTTCCGAGCCTCCGCGACCGCCGCCAGCGCCTGCGACGCCGAGAGATGCACGATGTACAGCGGCGCCCCGGTCACCTTGGCGAGCTGGATCGCGCGCGAGGTCGCCTCGCCCTCCAGCTCGGGCGGCCGGGTGAGCCCGTGCTGCACCGGGTCGATCTTCCCGGCCGCGAACGCCTGTGCGGCCAGCTGGTCGATCGCGATGCCGTTTTCCGCGTGCATCATGATCGTCGCGCCGATCTCGCGTGCCTTCTGCATGGCCAGCAGGATCTCGCCGTCCGTGGAGTAGAAGACCCCCGGATAGGCCATGAACATCTTGAAACTGCCGACCCCGCCGTCGACGCAGGCCTGCATCTCCTTCAACGACGAGTCGTTGACGTCGGAGACGATCATGTGGAAGCCGTAGTCGATGGCGCAGTTGCCGTCGGCCTTCTCGTGCCACTTGTCCATAGTGGACAGCAGGGACGTGCCCTTGGCCTGGACGGCGAAGTCGATGATCGTGGTCGTTCCGCCCCATGCCGCCGCCGTCGTGCCGGTGCCGAAGGTGTCGACGGAATGCGTTCCGCCGAACGGCATCTCCATATGGGTGTGCGCGTCGATCCCGCCGGGCAGGACGTATTTGCCGGTGGCGTCGATGACCGAGTCGGCGGGCCCCAGCGTGCCGGGGGCGCCGACGGCCGAGATCGTCTCGCCGTCGACGAGGACGTCCGCCGCCGAAGCGCCCATCGTGGACAGCACCTGCCCGCCGCTGATGAGGGTGGTCATCACGCCTCCGCGAGGGGTCCGTAGCTGTCGGGACGCCGGTCCCGGTAGAAGGCCCACAGATCCCGCACTTCGGCGAGTTTGCCCATGTCGAGATCGCGGACGACGATCTCTTCCTCGGTGTCGGACGCGGCTTCGCCGACGAGCTGGCCGCGCGGGTCCGCGAAATACGACTGGCCGTAGAAGTCGTTGTCGCCCAACGGTTCCACCCCGACACGGTTGATCGTGCCGACGTAGTACTCGTTCGCGACGGCGGCCGCGGGCTGCTCCAGCCGCCACAGGTACTCCGACAGGCCGCGGCTGGTCGCCGACGGGTTGAACACGATCTTCGCGCCCGCCAGGCCGAGCGCGCGCCAGCCCTCCGGGAAGTGCCGCTCGTAACAGATGTAGACGCCGATGCGGCCGACGGCGGTGTCGAACACCGGGTAGCCCATGTTCCCGGGCCGGAAGTAGAACTTCTCCCAGAAGCCCTTCACCTGCGGGATGTGGTTCTTGCGGTGCTTGCCGAGGTACGTGCCGTCGGCGTCGATCACCGCGGCGGTGTTGTAGTACACGCCGGGCTGCTCGACCTCGTACATCGGCACGATCAGCACGACACCATGGCGTTCGGCGACCTCCTGCATGAGCTTCGTCGTCGGCCCGTCGGGGATGCCTTCGGTGTAGGAGTAGTAGTCGGTGTCCTGCACCTGGCAGAAATACGGGCCGTAGAACAACTCCTGCAGGCAGACGACCTGCGCGCCCTGCGAAGCGGCCTTGCCGATGGCTTCGACCGCGTTCGCGATCATGGACTCCTTGTCACCCGTCCACCGCTGCTGGATCAATCCGGCTCGGACCACGTCGCTCACTTGCATCCTCCTCGATATCGGTGGTGCGCTTGCGTTCGGGCAGGGACAGCAGCAGGTAGACGACGAAGGCGCCCGCCAGGCCGACGACCCAGTTGTAGTCGTAGAGAGGTTTCAGGAACGGGATCAGCCCGTCGGCGGGGAACGGCCCGCCGTACGCGCCGCCGACCGCGAGCACGGCGCCGACCAGCGTCGCGACGAGCGCGCGCCAGTTCCAGCCGCCGTTGAACCAGTAGACGCCGCGTTCGGTGTACAGATCCCGCAGGCGCAGCTTGGTGCGGTAGACGACCCAGTAGCCGGCGACCATCACCCCGGCGACGGCGCCGAGCAGGCCGCCGTAGAAGCCGAGCCACGCGAAGATGTAGATGTTCGGGTCGGAGTAGAGCCGCCACGGCTGGATGACGATGCCGATGAGGCCCGTGATCAGGCCGCCGACCGCGAAGGTGATCTTCTTCGGGAAGGCGTTGGAGAAGTCGTAGGACGGGCTGACCACGTTGGCCGCGAGGTTCGCCGAGACGGTCGCCAGTACCAGCGCGATCAGCGCGACCACCACGACGACCGGGGAATCGAACCGGTCGGCCAGCTTCGCCGGGTCCCAGATCTGCTCGCCGTAGAGGACGCTGCCGCCCGAAGTGGTCAGGATGGCCACGATCGCGATGAACGTCATCGTGGTGGGCAGGCCGAGGATCTGGCCGCGGATCTGTTTGCCCTGGCTGCCGCCGAACCGGGTGAAGTCCGGCATGTTCAGCGAAAGCGTCGACCAGAACGCGATCATCGCCATCAGCGCCGGCGCGAACACCTTCCAGAAGTCCGGCCCCCAGCCGAGTTTCCCGGGCTCGGACAGGATCGGGCCGAGCCCGCCCGCCTTGACCAGCACGTAGCCGAGCAGGATCAGGAAGCCGACCGACACCAGCGGCGCCGTCCAGTTCTCGAACCGGCGGACCGCCTCCATCCCGCGCCAGATGATGAGCATCTGGAACAGCCAGAAGAGGCCGAACGAAAGCCACAGCGTCCAGTGCTGGCCGAGGACGACGGTGGAATCCTTCCAGCCGGAACCCGCCAGCCGCCCGACGATGATGTAGATCGCCTCGCCGCCGACCCAGGTCTGGATGCCGAACCAGCCGCACGCGATGAAGGCCCGCAGCAACGCCGCCAGATTCGCGCCGCGCATCCCGAAGAAGGCGCGGGCGAACACCGGGAACGGGATGCCGTACTTCGTCCCGGCGTGGCTGTTGAGCAGCATCGGGATCAGCACGATCAGGTTGCCGATGGTGATCGTGAGCAGCGCCTGCACCCAGTCCATCCCGAGCGCGATCAGCGAGGCCGCGAGCGCGTAGGACGGGATGTTGTGCGCCATGCCCATCCACAGCGCGAAGTAGGTGTACGTGGTCCAGGTCCGCTTTTCGACCGGGACCGGGGCGAGTTCTTCGTTGTAGAAGCGGCTGTCCTTCAAGGACTCGACCTCGCCGAGTTCCACCCGGCCATCAGGATGCACGTGCTGCGTACCGCGTGCCGTCGGCTCCATTGCGGAATCGTGCTCGCCCGCGCCGCGCGGGTGGGACTGGCAGACTGTTCACTGTTGATGGCGTCGGAACGCAGACTGTCGATTGCGTTCGAAGGCCACTGGTGCATGACGTGCGTCACACACACGGACGTAGTAATCCGGCAAACCGGCCGAAACATCTCCACAGGATCTCCACAGCTCACCCGGATGGTCTCCACGGCCGATGCCTACAGTCATCCCCATGGAACTGGGAGGACGCCGGGTGCTGGTCGTCGAGGACGACGTGACCATCGCGGAGAGCATCGCCGCGCGTTTGCGGGCCGAAGGATTCTCGGTCGACCTGGCGCACGACGGCCCTTCCGGCGTCGAGACCGACGCCGAGCGCGAGCCGGACCTGGTGGTGCTCGACGTGATGCTGCCGGGCTTCGACGGACTGGAGGTCTGCCGCCGGATCCAGGCCCGTCGCCCGGTCCCGGTGCTCATGCTGACCGCCCGGTCGGACGAGACGGACATGCTGATCGGCCTCGGCGTCGGCGCCGACGACTACCTCACCAAACCGTTCTCGATGCGGGTGCTCTCGGCGCGGGTGCACGCGCTGCTGCGCCGCGTCGAACGGTCCGCCCGCGCCGACGGCGGGGAAACGGGCACGAAGATCGTGCTCGGCGACCTCGAAATCGACGTCGACCAGCGGCGGGTCACGCGGGCGGGCACCCAGGCCCAGCTGACGCCGATCGAGTTCGACCTCCTCGTCCACTTCGCGAAACGCCCGAGGGCGGTGCAGCCCAGGGAACGGCTGCTCAGCGAGGTGTGGGACTGGGACGTCGCGGGCACCGGTTCGGGCACCCGCGCCGTCGACAGCCATATCAAGGCGCTGCGCCGCAAACTGGGCGCGGACCTCATCCGCACCGTGCACGGCGTCGGGTACGCCCTGGAGGTGGGATCGTGAAGCTCCGCCCGCTGCTCGGCCGCGTGGTCGACGCGCTCCCGAGACCGCTCGACCCGGTCCGCTCCATCAAGCTCAAGCTCGCGATCCTGCTGGTGTCGTCGGGCGGGATCGCGTTCGCCTTCTTCAACTGGCAGATCGGCTGGCTGCCGCCGCGGACCACGATCGCGGCCATGGTGCTGGCCGTGGTCACCTCGCAGATCCTGGCGCACGGGATGACCAGGCCGCTGCGGGAGATGACCGCCGCGGCCCGCGCGATGGCCAAGGGCGACTACACCCGGCGGGTCCGCGCGACCGCCCGCGACGAGGTCGGCGAGCTGTCGCACGCCTTCAACCAGATGGCCGCCGACCTGGACGCCTCGGACCAGCGCCGCCGCGAGCTGATCGCGAACGTCTCCCACGAGCTCCGCACCCCGATCACCGCGCTGAACGGGGTGCTGGAGAACCTGGTCGACGGGGTCGCCCAACCCGATCCGGCGACGCTGAAGACCGCGCTGCAGCAGACCGAACGTCTCGGCAGGCTGGTTTCGGAGCTCCTGGATCTCTCGCGGATCGACGCCGGCGCGTTCCCCTTGCAGCTGGAGGAGTTCGATCTCGAACTGCTGCTGGAGGAGGTCGCCACCGAAGCGGGGGTCACCGGCCGCGGCGTGCGGTTCTCCGTCGACGTCCAGCCGCCCGGCGCGACCGCCGTTGCCGACCGCGGCCGGCTCTACCAGGTCGTGGTCAACCTGCTCGACAACGCCGTCCGGCACGGACCCGCCGGGGGAGAGGTCCGGGTGCGGGCGGAGGCCCGCGAGGCCGACGTCGTCATCGAGGTCGAAGACGAAGGCCCCGGCATCCCGCCGGGGGAGCGGGACAGCGTGTTCGAGCGGTTCACCCGCGGTGAGCGGGCGGGCGGCGGGGGCACCGGCCTCGGGCTCGCGATCGCGCGGTGGGTGGTCGACCTGCACGACGGCAGCATCGCCGTCGTCACCCCCGAAGGACGGCCGGGCTGTGTCATCCGCGTCGTGATCCCCGTTCCTTGATTCCCGGCCGCTTTTCCGGGCGGCCGAACACGGCCAACGGTATGTGCTTTCGCAAACTGGAGGATTCGATGAGCGAAGATCAGGAGAAGCAGGCGCACGCGTCGCCGCCGTCGGCGACGACCACCCTGCCGCCCGCCCCGCCGGTACCGCCCGTGCCGGTGCTGATGCGGCCGCGGGTGCCGCCGAAGTCGGCGATCGTGCCGCTGCCCGCCTCCGTGCTGCCCGCGGCGGTCGCGGCCGGGCTGGTCACCGCCTTCGTCATGCCGGACGACCCCGGAGCCGGCTGGTTCGTGGCCGGGCTCGCCTTCGCGGTGGCCGTCTACTTCGCCGACAAGCGCGCCCGAGGCGACGCCGAACCACACTTCCGGCTGGTCAACGCGCTGTGGGCGGCGGCAGCGCTCGGTCTGCTCGCCGTCGGCATGTTCCGCGCGTCGGTCTGGCTGAACGTGTTGTGCGTGCTGGCGGCCTTCGTCGCGGGATCCCTCGCGGTGGTCGGGAAACGCACCGTGAACACGATCGTCTACGACGTCTTCGCGGTCCCCATCGAAGCGCTGCTTTCGATCCCCTGGGTCGGGCGCGGGCTCAGGAAGCTCGGCACGAAACAGGAAGGCCGGACGCGGCCGCGGTTCCTCGTGCCGGTGCTGGCGAGCGCCTTGCTGCTGCTGGTGTTCGTCCCGCTGCTGCGTGGCGCGGACGCCGCGTTCGCGAGCGTCGTCGACGCGGTGATCCCCGAACTGAACCCGGAGACCTTCGTGCGCTGGGGTTTCCTGTTCGTGGTGGCCGCGTTCGCCGTCACCGGGGCGTGCTATCTGCTGGCGGCGCCCCCGCTGCCCGCCGACGACGACGCTCCACGCAAACGGCTCGCGCACCGCCTCGAATGGACGTTGCCGCTGGGTGTGCTGGTGCTGCTGTTCACGAGCTTCGTCGTGGTCCGCCTGGTCGTGTTGTTCGGTGGCACCGAATACCTGCTGGCCACGAGCGGCCTGACGGCGGCCGAGTACGCCAGGAGCGGCTTCTGGCAGCTGTCCGCCATCACCGTGCTGACCCTGCTGCTGGTCGCCGCCGCGCTGCGCTGGGCACCGAAGACCTCGGTGGCCGATCGTGCCTGGCAGCGCGGGTTGCTCGGCGCGTTGAGCGGGCTCAGCCTGGTGCTGGTCGCGTCGGCGTTGAGTCGCATGTGGACATATCAGCAGGCGTACGGGTTCACCGTGCTGCGGCTGCTGGTCGAGGTCTGCGAGCTCTGGATCGGCCTGATCTTCCTGCTGGTACTCGCGTCCCTGATCCCGCTGCGGTCGGCCTGGCTGCCGCGCGCGGCCATCGGGGCCGCCGTCGCGGCGCTGCTCGGGCTGGCCGTGCTCGATCCGGAACGGTTCATCGCCGACCGCAACATCGACCGGCTCGCCCACGGCAAGACACTCGACACCACTTACCTGTCAAGGTTTTCCGCCGACGTGGTGCCGTCGGCCGACCGGCTCCCCGAGCCGCTGCGGTCCTGTGTGCTCGGACCGGTCGTGCGGGAAATCCCGGAAGATGATTGGCGCGAATGGAACCTGAGCCGGTCCCTCGCGCGTCAGACCCCCGTTACCGCGAAGGACGGGATCGGCTGCCGGTACCCGACCCGTCCTTGAGCCGTGACCCACGGCCTTGATCGCCCTCTTGGGGGTGAGGGCGATCAAGGCGGCGGTGAACGGCGCCGCCGGGCCACCGAGGGGGAGGTCCGGCGGTCACCTCGACGGAAGTGCCTCGGTCAGAAGGTGAAGACGCCGGCCGACTCGGCGTCGGCGACGCACCGGTTGGCGTACGAGGTGCGGAAGGTGACCGGTTCGCCGCGCCACTTGCCGACCGCCGAGACGTCCACCGGCGAGTATTCGAGCGTGCAGGCCCGAGGCTCGGGGCGGAGCCTGTCGAAGTCTCCGTCCACTTCGGACAGTTTGCCGCAGGCGTTCCCGCGCGTGGGGTGGGAGCCCCCGGTGGGCCCGCAGGTGAGCGAGACGGTGCCGACCCGGCCCCTGGTGTCGTGGCTGGTCAGCTGGAACGTGGATTCGGCGGGTTGCGCCGGGGCCATACAGGCCAGCGCGAGCACGCAGGCGCCGATCGGTTCGAAGAAAGCCATATCAACCCTATCGGCTGACGTGGCCCGATCACTGTGTTCCACGCTCGGGTGAGATTTGCTCACCCGGACGTGTGGTCGTCCGCTCTTCGAATGTCGTGGGCGAGCAAAGCGACATAAAGCGAGAGCATCGACTCCGGATCTTCGAGCCGCACGCCCAGTACCTGCTCGATCCGGGCCAGCTGCTGGTAGTACGCGGTGCGGGAGGTGTGCGCCGCGGCGGCCGCCGCGGACTTGTTGCCGCCGTGCTCGCAGTAATGCCTCAACGCCTGAACGAGTCTGCTGCCCTGCGCGGCGTCCCGGCTCAGCAGCGGGCCGAGCTCCCGCGCGGCGAACGCGGTGATCCGTTCGTCACCCGCCAGCAGATGCAGCAGTCCGCGCAACCGGACGTCGTCGAGCCGGTGGACCAGCCGTTCGACGTTCTCGGCGAGCGCCGCGGCGGCGACCTGCGCGGCTTCGACGAGCGTCCGCCTCGCTTCGGCGGGCCCGCTGCCTGTCGTCCCGACCGCGACCACGGCGGGCGCGCCGGCACGGGCCTCGTGGACGTCGGTGGCCAGCCGTCGCAGGACCGCGTCGACCCCCGCCTCGGGCGAGAGCGCGATCAGCGCGCGTACCTGGGTGTCGTCGGTGGCCACCAGCGCGGACACCTTGGCGTGCCGCGCGGCGAGCACCGTCGCCTCGGCGAGTTCCCGCAGCAGCACCGGGGTGGACTGCGCGGTCTTGGCGGTCACCGTGATCCGGGGCCGCACGGCGACCCCGACCAGCAGCCGCCCGGTCAGCGGGACACCCAGCGCGGAGGCCCGCGCGGTCAGTTCGGCGGGCGGCACCGGGTTCGCCAGCAGTTCGGTCAGGATCGCGCGGTGTGCCTGGCGTTCGAGGCTGTCGGTGTCCTTCGCGACCAGCCGGTGGACCGCGAGCGCGGACGCGGCCCGTTCGGCGACCACGACGTGCCGGTGCGGCGGCGGATCCCCGCAGACGACGACCAGCCGTCCCCAGTCGTGCCCGCGCGCGCCGACCACGGTGATCAGCCAGCCCGCGCCCTGGTGGTAGCCGGTCCGCTCGCCGACCTGCACCGGCCGCGACCGGGACGGCCAGCCGGGCAGCAGTTCGCCGGGGTCGGTCCCCGCCGTGTCGTAGGCGAGGACCTCGTGCGACAACGTCTCCAGCACCACGGGATGCTCGGTGAGCCGCGCGACCTCCCGCAGGATTTCGCCCGGCTCGGCGCCGGCGATGGTCAGCGCGGTGAAGGTCTCGTGGACCCGCTCCGCCGCGCGCAGTTCGTCGACCTGGGCGTCGACGATCAGCCCGTTCACCGCCTCGGTGACCGACACGAAACGTGTCTCGCGCGAAAGGGTGATCAGCGGGACACCGTGGCGGTCCGCGGCGTCGACCAGCGCGGGCGGCAGCTTCTCGCTCCAATGCCGGACCAGTTCGACGACGATCCCGGCGACCCCGATCCCCGCCAGGTCGCCGACGTACCTGGCCAGCGCGGCGCCGTCGTCGGGCAGCGCGACCCCGGTGGTGAGCACGAGTTCCCCGCCCCGCAGCAACGGGGCGATGTCCGCGACCTCGGCGACGTGCGCCCAGCGGACCGGCGCGTCCAGCCCCGCCGCCCCCGCCACCACATGGGGCCTGCCCTGACGCAGCACCGGCAGCGCGAGCACCTCGGCGACGGTCGGGTACATCGGCCTCCCACCCGGTTCGACAACGCTGGGGACAGACTGTACGGGCGGGACCGGGAGTCCGTACACGTTGACGATGGCGTCGGTGTGGCGCGCGCACCCAGACTCGACCGGGAGCAGGTATCAGGACCAGGAAGGCGGAACCCGTGACCGACCGCATCAACCACTGGATCGACGGCAAACCGTGCGAAGGCGTGAGCGAACGATCGGGTGACGTGTTCGATCCGGCCACCGGCCAGGTGCGGGCGAAGGTCGCCTTCGCCGCGCAGGACGACGTCGACGCCGCCGTCGCCGCCGCGGCCCGGGCACTGCCGGGCTGGCGCGGGACCTCGCTGGCGGGGCGGACCCGGGTGCTGTTCGCCTTCCGAGAGCTGCTTTCGGCGCGGCGTCACGAACTGGCGAAGATCGTCACCAGCGAACACGGCAAGGTCGAATCCGACGCCGCCGGCGAAGTCGCGCGCGCGATCGAGAACGTCGAGTACGCCTGTGGTGCGGCGCAGATGCTCAAGGGCGGGTTCAGCGAGAACGCCTCGACCGGCGTCGACGTGTACTCGATCTCGCAGCCGCTGGGCGTGGTCGGCGTGATCTCGCCGTTCAACTTCCCGGCGATGGTCCCGCTGTGGTTCGTGCCGAACGCGCTCGCCTGCGGCAACACCGTCGTGCTCAAGCCGAGCGAGAAGGATCCGTCCGCGGCCGTGTTCATCGCCGAACTGTTCGCCGAAGCGGGCTTGCCCGACGGCGTCCTCAACGTCCTGCACGGCGACAAGGTGGCCGTCGACGGGCTGCTGGAACACCGCGACGTCAAGGCGATCTCGTTCGTCGGGTCGACGCCGATCGCGAAGTACGTCTACGAAACCGGGACCAGGCACGGGAAACGCGTGCAGGCGCTCGGCGGCGCGAAGAACCACATGGTCGTCCTCCCGGACGCCGACCTCGACCTCGCCGCCGACGCGGCCGTGTCCGCGGGCTTCGGCTCGGCGGGGGAGCGGTGCATGGCGGTGTCGGTCGTGGTCGCCGTCGACCCGGTCGGCGACGAACTGGTCGCGAAGATCGCCGAACGGATCAAGCGGCTGCGCGTCGGCGACGGCATGCGGCCCACCTCGGAGATGGGGCCGCTCGTCACCGCCGCCCACCACGAACGTGTCGAGTCCTATGTGGACGCCGGGGTCGAAGCGGGCGCCCGGCTCGTCGTCGACGGCCGCGGTATCGAGGTCGACGGCGAGGACGGCGGGTTCTGGCTCGGCCCGACGCTGTTCGACCAGGTCACCCCGGACATGTCCGTGTACACCGACGAGATCTTCGGGCCGGTGCTGGCGGTCGCCCGGGCCGAGGGTTACGACGCGGCGCTGGAACTGATCAACGCCAACCCCTACGGCAACGGCACCGCGATCTTCACCAACGACGGCCGGGCCGCGCGGCGGTTCCAGAACGAGGTCGAGGTCGGGATGGTCGGCGTGAACGTGCCGATCCCGGTGCCGGTCGGTTACTACTCGTTCGGCGGGTGGAAGGACTCGCTGTTCGGGGACAGCCACGCCTACGGGCCGGAAGGGTTCCACTTCTTCACGCGGACGAAGGTCGTCACGTCGCGGTGGCCGGATCCTTCGCAGGGCGGGGTGAACCTCGGGTTCCCGCGCAACAGCTGACGCCGCCTCGCTCTTGAAGTCCGTGAAGGCCTCCTTGAGGGACCCAGAGTCCCTCAAGGAGGCCTTCACGGACAGTCATTCGCGAGGGATATGAGGGTGGGGTCAGAACCGGCCGCAGTTGCCGCTGCCCGCTTGCCCGTTGAACACGCTCTTCAGCCACTCGGTGGCATCGCCGGACGCGGTCATCATGCCCAGCGCGTGCGAGAAGAACGGCGTGAAGGTCGTCAGTTCCTTCCACTGGACGTTGGCGCCCTTGCCGCACCAGTCCTTCGCCATCTGCTTGCCGACGGCCGCGGGGATGACGTCGTCCATCGGGCTGTGTTCGACCAGGACCGGCATGGTCGGCTTGACGGTGCCGATCCGGTTCTCCGCCACGATCGCGTCGAACGGCGGCTGGGCCAGGTAGGCGGACACCGGCTTGCCCTCCTTCGTCAGCGAGCTGGTCTGCTTGTACATGAACTGGAGGACCGCGTTCATGGTGCAGGTCTGCCGGGCCTTCAGGAACAGATCGGCCCCGGCCGGGTTGGCCAGGTCCATCAGCCTGGCCTCGGGGTAGGCCTGGTTGATGCCGATCAGCGCGTAACCGAGGAACCCGGCGTACATCCCGCCGTCGAGCGATTTCGACAGCACGGCCTTGTCCGCGGGCGCCGCGCCGGAGTAGACACCCTTGACGTCCAGTTCGGGCGCGTAGGTGGCGGCCAGTTCGGCGGCGGCCGCGGCGGCACTGCCGCCCTCGGAGTAGCCGGCGATACCGACCGGGCCGTCGGCGGGCAGACCCGTTCCGGGCAGGCGCTGGGCGGCGCGGATGACGTCGAGCACGGTGTGCGCCTCGGACAACCGGACGACGTACGGATGGTCGCCGCTGCCTTCCACCCACGGTCCGATGTAGTCGGTCTGCGCGACGGCGAATCCGGCGCCCAGCAACGCGTTGACGAAACTTCCCTGGAAACCGGAGACCATGTCCGAGGCGCCCTCGCCCGCGAGGGTCTTCGAGGGAGCGCAGTCCGGCCCCATGCCGAAGGTGAACGGCGCGTAGGCCACGATCGGCCGTTCGCCGGGACCGTTCCACGGATTGTTCGGCACCAGGACGGTGCCGCTCACGGCGACCTGTTTGTCCTTGTTGTCGCGGGACAGATATTGGATCCGGGTCGATTTCGCCCCGTTGTAGGTCGAGGGCTGCGACTTGATCACGTCACCGTTCTCGCCGGCGGGAAGCGGTGAAGAGGAGGTGTAAACCGAATTCGTGTCCGCGCTCGCGGCAGGGGCGGCCACCGCGACCAACGTCACGGTCATGGCGGCGATCAGGACATGACGAATGGAAGAAGTCATAGTGCGCTCCACGCTGAGTCGGAACTTCCGCATGTGGGCTAGATGGAAGACCTTTCGGTGCCGGGCGGTCAATGGCCGGTCGTCGAATTGTCATTCCCGTCAGTGCGGGGAAACTGATTTCACTCATGGCTTTCCGGGTGGCGGCCGGGTGATTTCCGGAATTCGCCGATCGCGGTTATCGTCGCCGTCATGTCGGAACCGAAGCGGTCGGCGATGCGGGTGGCCGATTCCGATCGCGAAAACGTCGCGCGACTGCTGTACGAAGCCATGGGTGCGGGACGCATCACCGCCGGTGAACTGGAGACGAGACTGGACGCCGTCTACGCGGCCAAGACCTTCGCGGAATTCGAACCCGTCGTCGCGGATCTGTCGCCCGGCGGGGCACTCGCCCTTTCTCACGCCGTCGGCGAGGAGCAAGGCGGGCGCCGCTCGTTCGCCGTCATGTCCGCCACCACGCGGCGGTTCGGCGGACCGCTGCCGTCGAAGCATGTGAGCCGCGCGTTCTGGGGCAGCGTGCGCCTCGATCTGCGGCGGGCCCGGATCACCGGATCCTGCACGATCAGGGCGGTGGCGGTCATGGGCGGGGTCAAGATCGTCGTCCCCGAGGACTTCGCCCTCGACGTCCGGGGGATCGGACTGATGGGCGGATTCGGCACCGGTCGCCGGACCGGGCGACGGAGCCCGGAAGCGGGCGCACCGGTGCTGCGCGTCACGGGTTTCGCCTGGTGGGGGTCGGTGAGGGTGATCCGGAAGCCCTTGGAGCCGCGGCGGCGCTCCCTTCGCGGGCGCGGCTGAAGCAGGCAAAGAAGTCCGGTGGCTCGCCGGGCACTCCACCTTCCGTAAACTCGTTGTGAGGACGAGCCGAGGGAGGTGCAGATGGCCAACGCGGAAGAGCGCCGCTTCGAAGTGCTGCGCGCGATCGTCGCCGATTACGTGTCCAACCAGGAGCCCGTCGGCTCCAAGGCGATCGTCGACCGGCACAACCTCGGTGTGTCCAGCGCCACCGTGCGCAACGACATGGCGGCGCTGGAAGAAGAGGGCTACATCACACAGCCCCACACCAGTGCGGGCCGGATCCCCACCGACAAGGGGTACCGGCTCTTCGTCGACCGGATCGCCGAGGTCAAACCGCTCAGCGCGGCCGAGCGCCGGGCCATCACCGCGTTCCTGGACAGCGGCACCGACGTCGACGACGTCCTGCGCCGCTCCGTCCGGCTGCTCGCGCAGCTGACCAGGCAGGTCGCGGTCATCCAGTACCCGATGATGACCAACTCCGCCGTCCGCCACCTGGAAGTCGTGCCGCTCACCCCGGCGCGGCTGATGCTCGTGCTGATCACCGATTCCGGCCGCGTCGACCAGCGCACCGTCGACCTCGGGGACGTCATCACCGAAGAGAACGTCGGCAGGCTGCGCACGGTGCTCAACGGGGCACTCGCGGGCCGCCGTCTGTCCGAGGCCGCGGCGTCGGTCGCCGAACTGCCCGAGAAGTCGCCGGGCGAACTGCGCGACAGCCTCACCCGCGTCTGTACCGTGCTGGTGGAGTCCCTGGTCGAGCATCCCGAAGAGCGGCTCGTGCTCGGCGGCACCGCCAACCTCACCCGCAACGTCTCGGACTTCCCCGGATCGCTGCGGCAGGTGCTGGAGGCGCTCGAGGAGCAGGTCATCGTGCTCAAGCTGCTCGCGGCCGCCCGCAACCCCGGTGCGATCAGCGTGCGCATCGGTGAGGAAAATGAGGACGAGCAGATGCGCAGCACCTCGGTGGTGTCCATCGGCTACGGGATGGACGACATGCTGCTGGGCGGGATGGGCGTCGTCGGGCCGACCAGGATGGACTACCCGAACACCATCGCCGCGGTGCGCGCGGTGGCGAACTACGTGGGGCAGATCCTCGCCGGCCGCTGAACGCGGCGGTGAGGTCGAAGTCAGAAGGAGAAGGCGAAGACGGTGGCGAGGGACTATTACGGCATTCTCGGGGTGGCGAAGAACGCGACGGATCAGGAGATCAAGCGCGCGTACCGCAAACTGGCCCGTGAACTGCACCCCGACGTCAACCCGTCGGAGGACGCCCAGCACCGTTTCGGCGAGGTGACCACCGCGTACGAGGTGCTGTCGGATCCGCAGAAGCGCAAGGTCGTCGACCTCGGCGGCGACCCGATGGACGGCGGCGCCCGCGGTGGTGGCGGAGACCCGTTCTCGGGCTTCGGCGGCCTCGGCGACATCATGGACGCCTTCTTCGGCGCCGCCGGGGGTGGCGGCGGCCGCGGCCGTGGCCCGCGCAGCCGCGTGCAGCCCGGCTCCGACGCGCTCATCCGCCTCGGCCTGACCCTCGAGGACTGCGCCACCGGCGTCGACCGCGAGATCACCGTCGACACCGCCATCGTCTGCGACCTGTGCCGCGGCGCGGGCGCGGCCGAAGGCACGAGCACCAAGACCTGCGACACCTGCGGCGGCGCGGGTGAGGTCCAGTCGGTGCAACGGTCCTTCCTCGGCCAGGTCGTCACCGCCCGCCCCTGCCCGGTGTGCCGCGGCTTCGGCGAGGTCATCCCGGACCCCTGCCGTCAATGCGGCGGCGACGGCCGGGTCCGCGCCCGCCGCAACGTCACCGCCAAGATCCCGCCGGGCGTCGGCGACGGTATGCGCATCCGCCTCTCCGGCCAGGGCGAGGTCGGCCCCGGCGGCGGCCCCGCCGGCGACCTCTACGTCGAGATCGACGAAGCGCCGCACGAGGTGTTCGTCCGGCAGGGCAACGACCTGCACTGCAATTTCCGCATCCCGATGACCACCGCCGCCCTCGGCGCCACGGTGCCCATCGAGACCCTCATCGACGGCGACTACGAACTCGACATCGAGCCGGGCACCCAGCCCGCCACCGAACTCGTGCTCACCGCCAAGGGCATGCCGCGGCTGCGGTCCTCCGGCCGTGTCGACGGCCGGGGCGACCTGCACGTCCACATCGACGTCGTCGTGCCGACCAAACTCGACGACGCCCAGCGCGACCTCCTCGTCGAACTCGCCCAGCAGCGCGGCGAAGACGTGCCTTCGCTGTCGTCGAACGGCTCCAAGCCCGGCGGGCTGTTCTCCAAGCTGCGCACCAAGAACCACCGGTAGCCCGTGCCCGAGACGACACTGCCGGTCTTCCTCACCGCCGCGCTGCCCGGCTCCGGGCGCACCACCCTCGACGGCGAGGAAGCCCGGCACGCCGCCACCGTCCGCCGCCTGCGCGTCGGCGAACGTCTCGTGCTCTCCGACGGCGAAGGCGGCATGGCGCGCTGCGTCGTCGAGGCCGTCCAGGCGGGCCGCGACGCGGCGCTCACCCTCGCCATCGAAGAACACTGGACCGAGGAACCACCCGCGCTGCGCGTCATCGTCGCCCAGGCCCTCGCCAAGGGCGACCGCGGCGAACTCGCCGTCGAGCTCGCCACTGAAGCCGGCGCCGACGCCATCGTCCCCTGGCGCGCCTCCCGCAGCGTCGCCCGCTGGGAGGAAGGAACCCGCGGCGACAAAGCCCTCACCCGGTGGCGCACCACCGCCCGCGCCGCCGCCAAACAGGCCCGCCGCGCCCACGTCCCCGAAGTCGCCGAACCCGTCACCACCCGCGAACTGGCCGAACTCGCCCAGACCGTTTCCCGCGCGCTCGTCCTCGAATCCGGCATCACCACGCGCCTCACCGAGATCGAACTCCCGGCACAGGGCGACATCCTTCTCGTCGTCGGCCCCGAAGGCGGCATCACCGACGACGAACTGAACACCCTCACCGACGCCGGCGCCACCGCCATCCGGTTGGGCCCCACCGTTTTGCGCACCTCCACCGCCGCCGCCGTGGCACTCGGCGCGTTAGGGGTTCTCACCGACCGCTGGAAGTAAAAAACACCCCACTAATTTGCGGCGAGTTATGGCGCGATCACGCAAACAGCCGTTACTCTCGTTAACTGACGCGCAACACACGGTTTCGGCGCGCCACTGGGGATGAAGCCCGGTCGCGCGCGTGAATCCCCGCCGGGCACCTCCCCCCTCGGTCCGGCGGAGCCGCGGCGACGGTGGGCCGACCCCCAGGGCCCACCGCGCCGCGGCATCTTCATTTCGAACCCCTTCGCGAGGCGCTTCGCTCCTTGCCGTGCTTCGAAAGTCGCGCCGTGGCACGATTCCGCGTGTTGCCCCGTGGGGCCCACGGTGAGGTCGACGGCCGGGGTGGTCGTGAGCGGCGTTTCGGGCTAGGGCGAAGGGTGCC
>NZ_LQMT02000023.1:130380-246328 GCF_001620365.2 Amycolatopsis keratiniphila subsp. keratiniphila | reverse complement strand
GTGAAGGCCTCCTTGAGGGACTCTGGGTCCCTCAAGGAGGCCTTCACGGACTTGAGATCACAGGGCGTGGCGTGAGTGAAGGCGTGACTCGCGTGATCAGGGACGTGACTCGCGTGCTTGGAGGCCGCACTCGGTGTTCCGTCTCTGATCACGCGAGTTCCGCCTTCGATCACGTGAGTGCGGTGCCACTCACGACCACCCCGACCGAGATGCCTGGACGCGAAGGGGACTTTCCCCGCATGCGACGCGGCGAAAGTTCCCTTCGCCCCGTCGCGGCGTAGCGAGGGGCTGGCCCCAGTGGGCGATAGGGTAGGGGGATGAGTGACGCGGAGACGTTGTTCGAGCGGATCATCGCGGGCGAGATCCCGTCCGACAAGGTGTACGAGGACGCGACGACGTATGCGTTCCGGGACATAGCGCCGCAGGCTCGGGTGCATGTGCTCGTGGTGCCGAAGAAGCGGTACCGCAATCTGGCCGAGCTGGCCTCGGGCGACCCGCAGCTCCTCGCGGACGTCGCGTCGGCGGCGCGCAAGGTCGCGGAGATCGAGGGGATCGCGGAGTCCGGGTACCGGGTGGTGTTCAACACCGACGGTGACGCCGGGCAGACCGTCTTCCACGTGCACGCGCACGTGCTCGGCGGCGAGCAGCTGGGGCATTTCGGGCGCTGAAGCGCGCGGCCTGCGGAAACCGGACTGCGTGCCGACACCCGCAACCAGTAACATCGAACCCGTCACTGTCGTTGAAAATCGCAGCGTAAGCGCAGGAAGTAGGCCCGAGGCCACGTGGCCGGAACCGTACCGGGTGAAGCCGCCCGACCCGACGTTCCCGCGGACGTCACCCCGACGAAGGCTGAAGAGGCCGCCATCACCGAAGCGGCCCAGTCCCGATTCCCCATCCCCGACGCCGCCGCGCTCAGCCTGCTCGGCTCGAGGGACGAAAACCTCCGAGTCGCCGAAGAACTCCTCGCCGCCGACGTCCACGTCCGGGGCAACGAGGTCACCCTGACCGGTGCCCCCGCCGACGTCGCCTTCGCCGAGCGTGTCTTCGCCGAACTCGTGACGCTCGCCGGCCGCGGCCAGCAGGTCGACCCGGCCACCGTCCGCCGCACCGTCGGCATGCTCTCCACCGGTGACCACGAGTCACCGGCCGAAGTGCTGAGCATGAACATCATCTCCCGGCGCGGCAAGACGATCCGGCCCAAGACGCTCAACCAGAAGCGCTACGTCGACGCCATCGACAAGCACACGATCGTCTTCGGCATCGGGCCCGCCGGTACCGGCAAGACGTACCTCGCCATGGCGAAGGCCGTCCAGGCGCTGCAGGCGAAGCAGGTCACCCGCATCGTGCTGACCCGCCCCGCGGTCGAAGCAGGTGAGCGCCTCGGTTACCTGCCGGGCACGCTCAACGAGAAGATCGACCCGTACCTGCGCCCGCTCTACGACGCGCTGCACGACATGGTCGAGCCCGAGTCGATCCCGCGGCTGATGCAGGCGGGCACCATCGAGATCGCGCCGCTGGCGTACATGCGCGGCCGCACCCTCAACGACGCCTTCATCATCCTCGACGAGGCGCAGAACACCACGCCGGAACAGATGAAGATGTTCCTCACCCGGCTCGGGTTCGGCGCCAAGATCGTCGTCACCGGCGACGTCACGCAGGTCGACCTCCCCAACGGCCAGAAGAGCGGCCTCCGGGTGGTCCGCGACATCCTCGACGGTGTCGAGGACCTGCACTTCGCCCAGCTCACCAGCCAGGACGTGGTGCGGCACAAGCTCGTCGGCGACATCGTCGACGCGTACGAGAAGTGGCAGGCGCTGCAGGACAGCAAGGACCAGGGCAGTGGTTGGAAGGGTCAGCGCCGTTCATGAGCATCGAAATCGCCAATGAATCGGGCGTGAACGTCGACGAGACCTCCATCGTGTCGGCCGCCCGCTTCGCGCTCGACAAGATGGAGGTCAGCCCGCTCGCCGAGCTGTCCATCCTGCTCGTCACCCTCGAGGTGATGGAGGACCTGCACGAACGGTGGATGGACCTGCCCGGGCCCACCGACGTGATGGCCTTCCCGATGGACGAGCTCGACTCGTCGCGCCGCCCCGACGCGCCCGACGCCTCGCCCGCGCTGCTCGGCGACATCGTGCTGTGCCCGGCGTTCGCGAAGGACCAGGCCAAGACGGCCGGGCACGCGCTGATGGACGAGCTGCACCTGCTCACCACGCACGGGGTGCTGCACCTGCTCGGCTACGACCACGCCGAGCCCGCCGAGGAACGCGAGATGTTCGGTCTGCAGAAGCGGATCCTCGGCGAGTTCCAGGCGGCCGTGGCCGCGCACAACAAGCGCGACGCGCAGCGCTCCGCGGACGACAGGCTCCTCGGCACCGCCGGCCTCGACGCCGCGCCCGCCGAGGAACCGCCCGCCTAGGCGGTTCGCGGACATGGGTAGTCCCACGGCCCTGCTGGTCATCGCCATCGCGCTGATCCTGCTCGCCGGGGTGTTCGCGGCCGCCGACGCCGCGGTCAGCACGGTCTCCAAGGCCCGCGCCGACGGCCTCGTCCGGCTCGGCCGCCCCGGCGCGCGTCAGCTGTCGCTGGTGATCGCCGAACGCCGCCGTCACATCAACCTGATCCTGCTGCTGCGGATGACCTGCGAGCTGACCGCCACCGTGCTGGTCACCGTCGACATCCTCGGCTGGATCCGGCCGTTGTGGCTCGCCATCGTCGTCGCCGCGGGCGTGATGGTCGTGGTGAGCTACGTGATCATCGGCGTCGGCCCGCGCACCCTCGGGCGCCAGCACCCGTACCGGATCGGCCTCGTCGTCGCCGGTCCCGTGCGCGTCCTCGGGTCCATCCTCGGCCCGCTCAGCAGGCTGCTGATCGTCCTCGGTAACGCCATCACGCCCGGCCGCGGCTTCCGCGAAGGTCCGTTCACCTCCGAAGTCGAACTGCGCGAACTGGTCGACCTCGCCCAGGAACGCGGCGTCGTCGAGGAGTCCGAGCGCGAGATGATCCACTCGGTGTTCGAACTCGGCGACACCGTCGCGCGCGAGGTCATGGTGCCGCGCACGGAGATCGTCTGGATCGAGCACGACAAGACCGTGCGCCAGGCGCTCGCGCTGGCCCTGCGCACCGGGTTCACCCGGCTGCCGGTGATCGGCGACTCCGTCGACGACGTGGTGGGTGTGGTCAACATCAAGGACCTCATGCCCGCGTACATGGCCGAGGGCGGCTCGCAGCGGCAGGTCGAGGAGCTGATGAACCCCGCCAGCTTCGTGCCGGACTCCAAACGGCTCGACGACCTGCTCAAGGAGATGCAGGTCTCGCACAACCACATGGCGATCGCCGTCGACGAGTACGGCGGCACCGCCGGCCTGCTCACCATCGAGGACATCCTCGAAGAGATCGTCGGCGAGATCACCGACGAATCCGACGCCGACGAACGCCCCGAGGTCGAGGAACTCGAAAACGGCGCGGTCCGCGTCTCGTCCCGGCTCTCGATCGACGACCTGGGCGAACTGTTCGGGATCGACCTCGAAGACCACGACGTGGAGACCGTGGGCGGGCTGCTCGCCGAGCGACTGGGTAGGGTCCCGCTGCCGGGGGCCGAAGCCGAGGTCGCCGGGCTTCGGCTGTTCGCCGAAGGCGGTAAGGACCGGCGCGGGCGGATGCGGATCACCACGGTGGTCGTCCACCCCGCCGACGCGGACGCGGTGACCGACGCAGCCCAGGGCAGGCGCCGGACCCGGGTCCCGCAGCCCGATGAAAGTGACAGGAGTGTCGAACATGCCTGAGCTGGACGCCGAGGACCAGAAGCTGGTGACCCTGGCCAGGTCCGCGCGAGCCCGCACCCAGGCCGCCGAAGGCGCCGCGCTCCGCGACACCGACGGCCGCACCTACGCGGCGAGCACGGTCGACCAGCCGTCGTTCAAGCTCACCGCGCTGCAGGCCGCCGTCGCCGCGGCCGTTTCGAGCGCGGCCGAAGGAATCGAGGCCGCGGTCGTGGTCACCGCCGAAGGCACGCTCCAGGAGGCTTCCGTGCGCGCGGTTCGCGACATCGCGGAAAACGCCCCGATCCACCTGGCCGACCCCAGTGGCAAGGTGCTCGACTGATGGCCGAGCCGCACCGTTCCGGTTTCGCCTGCTTCGTCGGACGGCCCAACGCGGGCAAGTCGACGCTGACCAACGCGCTCGTCGGCAGCAAGGTCGCGATCACCTCCAGCAAACCGCAGACCACCCGCCACGCCATCCGCGGCATCGTCCACCGCGACGACGCCCAGCTGGTGATCATCGACACACCGGGCCTGCACCGGCCGAGGACCCTGCTCGGCGAGCGGCTGAACGACATCGTCCACTCGACATGGTCCGAAGTGGACGTTGTCGGCTTGTGCGTGCCCGCCAACGAAAAAGTCGGCCCCGGTGACCGGTTCATCGCCGCCGAACTCAAGAAGATCGCCAAACGGACCCCCGTGATCGGCGTCGTCACCAAGACGGATCTCGTGAAACCCGAACAGGTCGCCGAGCAGCTGCTCGCCCTGCAGGAGGTCATGGAGTTCGCCGAGCTGATCCCGGTGTCCGCTGTGGACGGTTTCCAGGTCGGCGCGCTCTCGGACCTGTTGGTGCGGCACCTTCCCGAGGGACCGCAGCTGTATCCGGGCGGCGAACTCACCGACGAGCCGGAACAGACCCTGGTCGCCGAGCTGATCCGCGAGGCGGCGCTGGAGGGGGTCCGGGACGAACTCCCGCACTCGATCGCCGTCACCGTCGAGGAGATGCTGCCCCACGAGGGCAGAGACGACATGATCGACGTGCACGCGTTCCTCTATGTGGAACGTCCGAGCCAGAAGGGCATCATCCTCGGGCACAAGGGTGAGCGGCTCAAGGACGTCGGCGCGCGCGCCCGGCAGCAGATCGAGGGGCTCCTCGGCTCGAAGGTCTACCTCGACCTGCACATCAAGGTCGCCAAAGAGTGGCAGCGCGACCCCCGACAGTTGCGACGGCTGGGCTTCTGACTGAACGGAATGTCTCGATTCGGTCGCGGAGACCGGTTGATGATGTGGAACCGGACGGGTGACCTTAGAGTCTCAACCCTTGACTCCGGGGATCGCTGATCGGGCGGCGCGCCCGGGTCGGAGTTCGACATCTCATTCGTGAAGGGAAAGCGGTAAATGACCGACAACCAGGGCCTGCCCAACTACTCCGGCGACCCTCAGGGCGGTGGCGGCTTCAACAACCCCGGCCCGCCGCCCAACAACAACCTGGTGTGGGCCATC
This sequence comes from Amycolatopsis keratiniphila subsp. keratiniphila, assembly GCF_001620365.2. GTDB lineage: Bacteria > Actinomycetota > Actinomycetes > Mycobacteriales > Pseudonocardiaceae > Amycolatopsis > Amycolatopsis keratiniphila. Next base: position 241,064 of record NZ_LQMT02000023.1, on the reverse strand, counting down.
CTCACCACGATCCTGTGCTGCCTGCCCTTCGGTATCGTCGCCATCGTCAAGGCGAACCAGGTGAACACGCTCTGGGCGCAGGGCCAGCCCGCCGCGGCGCAGGAAGCGGCCGACGCCGCCAAGAAGTGGTCGATCATCGCGGCGATCGTCGGTGGCGTCCTCATCGTTCTGTACGTTGTCCTCGTCGTCGTCCTGGGCGTCTTCGCGGCCTCGGTGGACGTGAACAACTACCGCTGATCCCGGCGCTCGAGGGGGAGACCTCATGACCGACCAGTACCCGAACTACCCGCCCCCGGGCGGGCCACCGCCGCAGCAGCCGTATTACGGCGGCATGCCGAACTACGGACCCCCGCCGGACAACAACCTGGTGTGGGCCATCCTCTGCACGGTGTTGTGCTGCTTGCCGCTGGGTATCGTCGCGATCGTGAAGTCGAGCCAGGTGCAGACGTTGTGGTCGCAGGGCTTCCACGCCGAAGCCCAGAAGGCCGCCGACGACGCGAAGAAGTGGTCCATGTGGGGAGCGATCGCCACCGGCGGTCTTTTCCTGCTGTACATCATCTTCATCGTGGTGATGATCATCATCGGCGCGTCGGCGGGAAGCTTCACGCCGTGACGTCGTCCGTCTACACGGGATTCCCGGCGCGCGGGTTCAAAGCCAAGGCCCGCGCGCTGGGACCGCCCCTGGCCATCGCCGCCGGGGCGGGCCTCGGCTGTGTCGTCCTCTGGCTGGGCGATCCCACCACTCCGGGAGGGCCGCTTCCGGTCTGCCCCACCAAGACCCTGCTGGGCATCGCCTGTCCCGGCTGCGGCGGCATGCGCATGGTCTACAGCGCGCTGCACGGGGACATTCCCGCCGCGCTGCACTACAACGCGGTGTCCTTTGTGGTCGTTCTGCTGCTCGTCTGGAGCACCGTCGCCTGGGCGGTCGGCAGGCTCCGCGGCCGCGCGGTGGACAGCTGGCTGCACTGGCGCTGGACGCCGCTCGCGTTCGGTGTCGTGTTCGTCGTCTGGTTCGTCATCCGTAACCTGCCCTTCGCCCCGTTCACCTCGCTTTACGTGTGAGTGCCGGGCCGAGGCCCGGATCGTCGGTGGCACCGAGTACGCTCCCGCGCACCGGTCTGCTCGGTGTGTACCCATGCCGTACATTCAGCCCGGGCCGCCGCACGAGGCCCAGTGCTCCAGGGGCGAGGAACCAGCGAGGGGATTTCGATGACCACTCCCTACGGCCAGCAGCCGCCGGGACAGCAGCCGCCGCCCGGATCCGGGGACGGGCAGCAGCAGTCACCGCAGCCGCAGTCGCCGTACGGACAGCCGCCGTCGGGAGCGCAGCCTTCGCCGTTCGGACAGCAACCTCAGCAGGGTGAGCAATCTTCGCCGTTCGGCCAGCAGCCCGCGCAGGGCGAGCAGCCGTCGTCTCCGTTCGGTCAGCAGCAGCCACAGCAAGGCGAGCAGCCTTCGCCGTTCGGGCAGCAGTCGCAGTCACCTTTCGGCCAGCAGCCGAGTCAGCCGTTCGGCGCGCAGCCGCAGTCTCCCTTCGGTCAGCAGGGTCAGGCCTCGCCGTTCGGCCAGGCTTCCCAGTTCGGTCCGCAGACCACCTACGCCCACTGGGGCGTGCGCGCGGGCGCGACGCTCATCGACTTCGGCCCGATCGTCGTGCTGCCGATCATCGGCGCGATCATCGCGGCGACGGGGCTTGACACGGTCGGCCTGTTCATCGCCGGTCTCGGTTATCTCGCCGGGTTCGCCTGGACCGTCTACAACCGGTGGATCAAGATGGGCACCACCGGCCAGTCACTCGGCAAGAAGGTCCTGAAGATCAAGCTCGTCCGCGAGAGCGACGGCCAGCCGATCGGCCCGCTGATGGCCTTCGTCCGGGACCTGTGCCACAACCTGGACGGCTGGGTCTGCGGTCTCGGCTACCTCTGGCCGCTGTGGGACGAGAAGAACCAGACGTTCGCGGACAAGATCCTCAGCACCGTCGTCGTGCCGGGCGAAGCAGCCGCGGCGGCACCGTTCGGCCAGACTCCGGGATTCCCGGCGCCGCCGTCGTCTTCGCCGTTCCCCGCGCCGCCCGCGCCGTTCGGCCAGCCGCAACAACAGCCGCAGCAGCAGTCCCCGTTCGGTCAGCAGCCCCAGCAGCCGCAGCCGTTCGGACAGCAGCCGTCCCAGCCGTTCGGTCAGCCGCCGCAGGGAACCGCGGCGCCGTCACCGGAGTCCCAGCCTGAGCCGGCCCTGAGCGAGGCCGAGCCGACGCAGGTCCTTCGCCCGGGGCAGCAGCCCCAGCAGGCACCGTCAGGGTTCGACGAAGCCGAGCCGACGCAGAAGATCACCCCGGACCAGCTGAGGCAGCAGCTGCCCGGAGCGGATGGGCCGAACGGGCCCGGAACACCGCAACAGTAAGGAAAAACCGGCGGGATCCACCCGCCGGCAAATGCGACAAAAGTGGGGAACCCCGATGACGAACCCGTACGGCCAGCAGCCCGGCCCCGGCCAGCAGCCCTATGGCCAGCAGCCTCAGCCCGGATACGGACCCCCGTCCGGCGCCACGCCCGCGCCGTACGGCCAGCCTTCAGGCCCGAACCCGATGCCGTACGGCCAGCCGGCTCCCTACGGCCAGCCCGCGCCGTACGGTCAGCCGGCACCGTATGGGCAGCCTTCCCCGTACGGCCAGCCCGCTCCGGGTGGCATGCCCGGAGGCGGCGACATCAACTCGATCCCCGACTACAAGACCTGGGCGATCGTCAGCATCTTCTTCGGCGGGATCCTCGGCATCTTCGCGATCATGAAGTCCAACGAGGTCGGCACCTACAAGGCACAGGGCAACTACGCGATGGCCGAGCAGGCGTCGCGGACGACCAAGACCCTGTGCATGGTGGGCAACATCCTGGCAGGCGTCGGTTGCCTGTTCGGTCTGCTGTACATCATCATCGCCGCGGCTTCGTTCTGAGAACTCGAGTCAAGCTCTAAATCAAGAGGAACAGATGACCAACCCATACGGCCAGCCACAGCCCTACGGCCAGCAGCCGCAGGGCTACGGGCCCCCGTCCGGTGGCATGCCTGCCCCGTACGGCCAGCCGGGCTACGGTCCCGGAGGCATGCCGGGCGGCGACATGAACGCCATCAAGGACTACAAGGGTTGGGCCATCGCCTCGCTGTTCCTCGGAGGCGTCATCCTCGGCATCTTCGCGATCATGAAGTCCAACGAGGTCGGCACCTACAAGATGCAGGGCAACTACGCGATGGCGGAACAGGCGTCGCGAACCACCAAGACGCTCTGCCTGGTATCCACCATTTTGGGAGGCGTCGGCTGCGTGTTCGCGATCGTCATGATCGTCGTCATGATCGTCGCGGCATCGACAGTGAGCTGTTACAGCGGCTACTGCTGACAAGGGACATGCGGAAGGCACGAAGCGGGGGCGCCGTCGGTGCGCTCGCTTCGTGCCTTCAGACAACCCTGGACGTTCCTCTGCTGGGTCGTGGGCACCGGCTCGTCGCGACCGCACGTCCTCTGAAGCACTTCGGAGGACGTGAGATGGCAAGATGGATGGGGTGGTGAACCTCTATCGCGACACCGGAGTGGTGTTGCGGACGCACAAGCTGGGTGAGGCCGATCGGATCGTCACCCTGCTCACGCGGCGGCACGGCAAGGTCCGTGCGGTCGCGAAGGGCGTGCGTCGGACGTCATCGCGCTTCGGAGCGCGCTTGGAGCCCTTCGGGCACGTCGACGTCCAGTTCTACACCGGCCGCTCGCTCGACGTGATCACCCAGGTCGAGACGGTCGACGCCTTCGCGCTGCCGCTGGTGGCGGACTACCAGCGCTACACCGCCGCGAGCGCCATCGCCGAGACCGCGGACCGGTTGTCCGCCGAAGAAGGCGAGCCGGTGCTCAAGCTCTACATGCTCGTCGTCGGAGCGCTTCGCGCGCTCGCGGGCGGCGAACGGGACAGTTCCCTCATCCTCGACGCCTTCTTCCTGCGGGCCATGGCCTACGCCGGCTGGGCGCCCGCGATCACCGAATGCGCCCGCTGCGGCCTGCCCGGGCCGCACAAGGCGTTCAGCGTGTCCGCCGGGGGCTCGATGTGCCCGGATTGCCGGGTTCCCGGCTGTGTCCACCCCTCCCAGGAGGTGCTGACGCTGCTCGCGGCGCTCCTGCACGGCGAGTGGCCGGTGGCCGAGGCGTCGCTGCCGGTGCCGAGGCGGGACGCGTCCGGCCTGGTCGCGGCGCATCTGCAGTGGCATCTGGAGCGCCAGTTGCGGTCGCTGCCGCTGGTGGAGAGGCGTGCGCGGGAGACCAGCACGCAGGCGCAGTAGGGTCGCAGGCACAGATTTCACTCGATCAGGAGGCTCGAAGGTGCTGCGCAGGGGACGCGAGAACAAGGCGTCACAATTCGAACTTCGCGCGCCGGAGCCGCATCCGTCCGGTGCCCGGCCGCCGGAGATCCCCAAGGAACTCCTCCCGAAGCACGTGGCGCTGGTGATGGACGGCAACGGCCGCTGGGCGAACCAGCGGGGGCTGCCGCGGATCGAGGGCCACAAACGCGGTGAAGCGGTGATGATCGACGTCGCCAGCGGCGCCGTGGAACTCGGCGTCAAATGGCTTTCGGTGTACGCGTTCTCCACCGAGAACTGGAAGCGGAGCCCGGAGGAGGTCCGTTTCCTGATGGGCTTCAACCGCGACACCATCCGCCGACAGGTCGACTACCTCGGTTCGATCGGCGTCCGCATCCGCTGGGCGGGCCGCCGCCCCAAGCTGTGGGCGAGCGTCATCAAGGAACTGCAGGTCGCCGAGGAGAAGACCAAGCACAACACGGCGCTGAACATGACCATGTGCGTCAACTACGGCGGCCGCGCCGAACTGGGTGACGCCATGCGGCGGATCGCCCAGGACGTCGCCGACGGGAAGCTGAACCCGGACAAGGTCACCGAGAAGACCATCGGCAAGTACCTGTACCAGCCCGAAATGCCGGACGTGGACCTGTTCCTGCGGCCGTCGGGGGAGCAGCGGACGTCGAACTTCCTGCTCTGGCAGTCGGCCTACGCCGAGATGGTCTATCAGGACACGCTCTTCCCCGACTTCGACCGCACCCACCTGTGGCGGGCGTGCCTCGAATTCGCGAAACGGGACCGCCGCTTCGGCGGGGCCGTCGACAAGGCTTCCGAAGGGACCGCATGACCACCGAAGCAGCGGACACGGCGGCGTTGCTGACGTCGGCGCGGGAAGCCCTCGAGCGCTATCTCGAAGTCCACGTCGACGACGACGGCGCGCTGACCTTCTCGCACGCGGACGTCCCGTGCGTCATCCAGGCGACCCGGCTGGCCGAAGGGCTGACCGTGCTGAGCCTGACCTGCGTCGTCGCCTGGGATCTGCCGGACGACCCGGCGATCGCGGCCTCGGCGGCGGAACGCGCCGGACAGGGCCTGTTCGGGACGCTCGGGGTGGTGCGTTCGGAGAAGGGCATCGACATCACGCTGAGGTACGCGTTCCCGGCCGAGGGCATGGACCCCTCGCCGCTCGGAACGCTGCTCATGCTGGTCGTCTCGACGGCGTCGCAGCTGCGTTCGGACCTGCTGGGCACCGCACCCGGGGAGTGACCGCCGGAACGCTGGGTCACCTGGCATCATCGCGCGCATGGAAACCATTTCCAGAAGCGCCCCGGAGAAGAAGCCGGCCCGGCGGTTCAAGATCACCTCGATCGAGGTGCTCTGCGCGATCCTGCTGATCGCGATCCTCGGGCAGAGCTGGCTCCAGCAGGTGTTCGACGTGCCCGCGCTGCGGACCGGCTCGACCGTGTTCGTCGCCGTCTGCGTGCAGGCGCTGCCGTTCCTGGTGCTCGGGGTGCTGATCAGCGGCGCGATCGCGGCGTTCGTGCCCGCGCGGGTGCTGGAGAAGGTGCTCCCTCGCCGGGCCGGTGCGGCGGTCGGGGTCGCGGGCCTGGCCGGGGTCGCCCTGCCGGGGTGTGAATGCGCGTCGGTGCCGGTCGCGCGGCGGCTGATCGGACAGGGTGTCGCGCCCGCGGCCGCGCTGACGTTCCTGCTCGCGGCGCCCGCGGTGAACCCGGTGGTGCTGGTCGCCACGGCGGTGGCGTTCCCCGGGAATCCGGAAATGGTGTTCGCCCGGTTCGCCGGTTCGCTCGCCACCGCGATGGTGATGGGCTGGCTGTGGGCGAAATGGGGCAAGCTCGACTGGATCGCGGAGCGGGCTTTGCGGCGGCTTCCCGAAGTTCAGCACGGTTCGCGCTGGAAGACCTTCGCCGAGACCGCCCGGGCGGATCTGGTCGAGGCCGGCGGTTTCCTCGTCCTCGGCGCGATGATCGCCGCCGCGATGAACGTGCTGGTGCCCGCCAAGTGGTTCGGGGTGCTGGGGGAGCAGATCGTGCTCGGGGTGCTGGTGATGGCCGTGCTCGCCGTCGTGCTGGCGCTGTGCAGTGAGGCCGACGCCTTCGTCGCCGCGTCGCTGACCGCGATGCCGCTGCTGCCGAAACTGGTGTTCCTGGTGGTCGGGCCCGCGATCGACGTGAAGCTGTTCGCCCTGCAGACCGGCACCTTCGGCAAATCCTTCGCACTCCGGTTCGCCCCGGTGACGTTCGTGGTCGCCTTGTCCTGTGCCGTCGTTTCGGGTGTGCTGATCCTCGGAGGTGGCGCGTGAAACGCGAGACCCAGAACATCCTGCTGATCCTGCTCGGCGGCGCGCTGCTCAAGATCACCGTCAACGGCGACTACCTGCGCTACGTCAAACCCGCGCAGCAGCCGTGGATCATCGCGGGGGGCGCGGTGATGGTCGCGCTGGGCGCGGTCGCGATCGTCCGCGACCTGCTCTCCGCGCGGGCCGCCGCCGCGGTTCCCGGCGAGATCCACGAGCACAACGCCCGCTCGGCGTGGCTGCTGATGGTGCCGGTGCTGGCCGTGTTCCTGGTTGCACCGCCCGCGCTGGGCGCCGATTCGGTCACCCGCACCGAGGCCAGGGCACCGCAGAGCGCCGCGGCGAGCAACGCGGCCGCCTTCCCGCCCCTGCCCGCCGGGGACGTGGTGCCGCTGGAGGTCAACGAGTTCGTCAGCCGCGCGGGCTGGGATTCCAGTGGCTCGCTGAACGGGCGGACGGTGCGGCTGTCCGGCTTCGTCGTGCACAACGAGGGCAACACGATGCTGGCGCGGATGGTGATCGGCTGCTGCGCGGCCGACGCGTTCCCGATCACCGTGCGGATGGTGGGCGAGGGCGTGTCGGGCTTCGGGAACGACACCTGGCTGGAGGTCACCGGGACGGTCGTGCCGGGGACCGCGGTGCGGGAGAACAGCTACATGCCGGATCTGACGCTCACGTCGGTGCGGCAGGTGCCGGCGCCGAAGGACCCCTACGAGTACTGAGCCGATGCTATGAACGGTCCGTTCCTTGCAAAATTTGCAAGGAACGGACCGTTCATAGCATCGGGTGGGGCTCAGTACTGGGTCGTGAGCGCGCCTTCGGTCAGCGCCGCATCGAGCGCCTCCGCCGACACGTCCAGCTTCATCTGGTCACGGAAGATCTGGCCCGCGGTCGGCAGGCTCGACCGCTCCGGCCACGTCTCCGGCTTCCACAGCGACGACCGCAGGAAAGCCTTGGCGCAGTGCATGTACAGCTCTTCGACCTCGACCAGGATCGCCAGCGCCGGCCGCTTCCCCTTGACCACCAGGTCGTCGAAGAACGGCGCGTCCGCGACCAGTTTCGCGCGGCCGTTGATCCGCAGGGTCTCGTTCATCCCCGGCACCAGGAACAGCAGCCCGGCGTGCGGGTTTTCGAGGATGTTGGTCTGGCTGTCGAGCAGTTTGTTGCCCGGCCGGTCCGCCAGCACCAGCGTCTTGTCGTCGAGCACCTTCACCGAACCGGCGGGATCGCCGCGCGGCGAGACGTCACAGGTCCCGTCGGACGACGCCGTCGCCAGCAGGTAGAACGGCGAGTGTTCGATCAGCGTGCGCGCGTGCGGATCGAGGAAGGGGATGATCTTCCCCTTGGTCCGCTCGGCCGGGTGGCCGAGGTGCTCACGCAGCGCTTCGAGCGTCTCGATCACTTTGATCTCTGAGGTCCCCATGGCGACAGTGAACCACTAGAAGACGACAGTCCGGTTCCCGTGCACCAGCACACGCCCCTCCAGATGCCACCGCAGCCCGCGCGCCAGCGTCACCTTCTCGATGTCGCGGCCCTTGCGGACCATGTCCTCGACCGAGTCGCCGTGGTCGACGCGGATGACGTCCTGGTCGACGATCGGGCCCGCGTCGAGATCGGCGGTGACGTAGTGGCAGGTCGCGCCGATGAGCTTCACCCCGCGCGCGTGGGCCTGGTGGTACGGCCGCGCGCCGACGAACGACGGCAGGAAGCTGTGGTGGATGTTGAGCGCCCGCCCGGCCCACGCCTCGCACAGCTCCGGCGGCAGGACCTGCATGAACCGGGCGAGGACGACGGCGTGCGGGTCGTGCTCGTCGACGAGTTTCCGTACTTCGGCGAACGCCGGCGCCTTGGCGGCCGGGTCGCCGGCGGGGAACGGCACGTGGTGGAACGGGATGCCGTGGGCGCGGGTGATGTCACCCAGTGAAGCGTGGTTGCCGATGACGGCGGCGACGTCGACGTCCAGTTCGCCGGACGCGACGCGGCCGAGCAGGTCGTAGAGGCAGTGCCCGGCCTTGGAGACGAGGATCACCGCGCGGCGGCGCTCGCCGGTGTCGCTGACCTGCCAGCTCGACTCGCTCGAAAGCGACTCCGCGACCTCGGCGAAGCGCGTGCGCAGCTCGGCGGCGTCGAACGGAAGCGAATCGGCGCGGACGACCTGGCGGGTGAAGAACCAGCCGGTGTCCGGGTCCGTGTGATACGCCGCTTCGACGATCCAACCGCCGTGCTCGGCGAGGAAACCCGAGATACGGGCGATGATGCCGGTGCGGTCAGGGCAGCCGAAGGAGATCACATAGCGACGTTCAGGGTTCGACACGCACACCATTGTCGCTGGTCCCGGCCGCCGCGCGGCGCCGGGTCAGAATGCGCACCCGGACCCGCCGCCCGATCTCGATCGCCGCGACCAGCAGCAAGCCGAGCGCGAAGGAAAGCAGAAGGCCCTTCTCCGGTTCGTCCGCGAAGGCCGCTCCGCCGACGAGCCCGATCAGGACGCTGTACACCGCCCAGATGCCCGCGCCGAGGGCGTCGAGCGCGACGAACTTGCGTGGCGGATAGCCGAGGCTGCCGTTGGCGAGCCCGCTCGCGACGCGGCCGCCGGGCAGGTAGCGGGCGGCGAGGATCAGCAGGACCGCGTTGCGCCGCACCTGGATCTTCGCCCATTCGTAGCGTCGGACCCCGTCCGGACCGCGCTGCAGGCGGGCGAGTGCCCGCGGGCCCGCGGCGGCGCCGACGGTGTAGCCGAGACAGTCGCCCAGCCAGGCCCCGAGCGCGGCGATCAGCGCGAGTAGCGCCAACAGCGGGAAGTCCGTGCCGATCAGGACGGCGACGGTGATGACGGTGGTCTCGCTCGGCATGAACGGCAGGAGCGCGTCCAACCCGGACACGAGGAACACGATCACCCACAGCCAGGGCGATCCGAGCGTGCCCTCGAGCAGCCCGGTGACGTACTCCAGCAGTTCCACGGTTCCATGGTGATCACCGCAGGTCGCTTTGGGGTGACGGAGCGGGGTTCGACCGGTGAATTCCTAGTCCGGAGCCACGGATGACCACGGCACCGTCAGTTCACCCAGCCGCCACCGTGACGGCCGGTTCAGCACCGGCCAGCCCCGGGCGGTGAGCAGATGGACGGCGTGCGCCCAGCGGGCACGGACGCCGAAGTTCTGATGCGGCGCGGCCGTCGCCCAGCAGATGTCCAAAGTGGACAGTAGTTCGTGAACCCGTTCGCCGGGAACGTTGCGGTGGATGAGGATCTTGGGCAGTCGTTCGGCCACTGTGGACGGACGTTCCAGGCTGGCGAGATGGACCGACAGGGTCAGCGTGCGCGGCCCGTCGTGCCCGACGGCGAGCCAGGTGCTCAGCCGTCCGATCTCGTCGCAGGTGCCCTCGACGAGGAGCCCGCCCGGTGCCATCGCGTCCAGCATGAGCGACCAGGCGCCCGGGACCTCGGCTTCGTCGTACTGCCGCAGGACGTTGAACGCGCGCACCAGCACCGGTCGCGCCCCGGCCAGCTCGAAGCCGCCGCGCCGGAAATCCAGCCACGGCTTGTCGACGGCGGACTGCGCGACGGCGACCCGTTCGGCGTCCAGCTCCAGGCCCAGCACGCGGACGTCACGACGGACCGTGCGCAGCCATCGCGCCATCTCGACCGTGGTCACCGGTGAGGCGCCGTAGCCGAGATCCACCACGAGCGGCTCGTTCGCGCGGCGCAGGAGCCGCGTCACCCCCGGATCGCTCGCGAGCCACCGGTCCACCCGGCGGAGCCGGTTCGGGTTGGTCGTGCCGCGGGTCGGTGCCCCGACCGGTTTCAGCGCTCGGCCAGCCATTTCGCGACGAATTCCGCCTCGCGCTCCAGCAGCTTGGTGACCTGTTCGGCGATCACGCCCTCCAGCTTTCCGCCGACGAACGGGATCCGCACCTTGACCTGACCGCTGTTGACCAGCGTCGTCCGCTCGCCTTCGGCGGTCAGCGACGTCTTCGCGGTGATCTCGCCCGGCACGCCCGAGACCGCCGCCGTCGCGGTGCCGGTGTAGCCGTCCCCTGCCGCCTTCCAGCTCTGCTCGCGCTCGACGATCAGGTCGCCCCGGTGCAGTGTCCGCACGGCCGACGGGAGCTTGTCCGAGCTGATGCCCTGACGCAGCTTGTAGCGCACTCCGTCCTCGGCCGGGACGTACTCCAGCAGTTCCGCGTCGTCGCCGCCGATCTCCTCCAGCCGCGCCCGCAGCGCGGCCTCGCCGGCGACCGCGTCGAACGTGGTCGCGAGGTCTGCGGAGAACGCCGAACGGTGCTCGATACGGGAGGCCATGGCGCCAGACAGTACCGTTCACGGGCGTGAGCACTGCCGAAACTCCCACCCTCGCCGACCACACCACGTTGCGCCTCGGCGGTCCGGCCCGGCGTTATGCCGAGGCGAAGACCGTGCAGGCCCTGGTCGACGCGGTCCGCGAGGCCGACGAAGCGGGCGAGCCGGTCCTGCTGCTCGGCGGCGGTTCGAACCTCGTCGTCGCCGACGACGGTTTCGAGGGCACGGTGCTGAAGGTCGGCAACACCGGCTGGACACGTGACGGAGATCTCGTCGAGGTCGCGGCGGGTGAGAACTGGGACGGTTTCGTCGAGGGCCTGGTCGCCGAGGGCATCGGCGGGCTCGAATGCCTCTCCGGGATCCCCGGTTCGGTCGGCGCCACGCCGATCCAGAACGTCGGCGCGTACGGCTGCGAGGTGGCCGAATCCCTGGTCTCGGTCGATCTCTACGACCGTGCCACCCGCGAAATCCGCACGCTGACCGTCGAAGAGCTCGGTTTCGGGTATCGCACGTCGATCCTGAAGGGGACCGACGCGGGCGTCGTGCTCACAGTGCGTTTCAAGGTCAACGAAGACGGCCTCTCCGCCCCGATCCGCTACGCCGAACTCGCCCGCACGCTTGGCGTCGAGATCGGAGACCGGGTCCCGGCGGCCGAAGCACGCGAAGCGGTCCTCGGGCTGCGTCGCGGCAAGGGCATGGTCCTGGACGCCGACGACCACGACACCTGGAGCGCGGGCTCGTTCTTCACCAACCCGATCATCGGCGAGGCACGGCTGGCGAAGGTGCTGGCGGGCATCGTGGATGTCGTCGGCGAGGACGTGCGCGTGCCGCAGTACCCGGCGCCCGGCGGCACGAAGCTGTCCGCGGCCTGGCTGATCGAGCGGGCCGGGTTCGCGAAGGGCCACGAAGGGCCCGGCGGCCGGGTCTCACTGTCGACGAAGCACACGCTCGCGCTCACCAACCGGGGCAAGGCCTCGACCGAGGACCTTCTCGATCTGGCGCGCGAAGTGCGCGACGGAGTCGAGGCTCGCTTCGGCGTTTCGCTGCACCCTGAACCCCTGCTCATCAACTGCGCGCTTTGACCGAACAACCCCACGCCACCCTCGTGCGTCTATCCCTCTGAGGGGCGAGGGCGAGTTCCGTCGCCGCGGGTAACGTCGGAGAGGTTCCCGGCGCTGAGCGGGTAGAGGCTCGCGGGGATCTTCATGGGAGGTACACGGTGATCGAACGGCGCACGGTGTTCAAGGCCGCGCTCGCCGCGGGGGCGGCCATGCTGGCCGCCGCCTGCTCCAGCGAGGAAGGCGGGAGTGCCAAGCCGGAAGGCAGCGGTGGCGGAGAGCAGAACGCCGCCCCGGTCGCGAAGATCACCGCCGAACCCGCCGCCGACGCCAAGGACGCCTCCGTGGTGACGCCGGTCGTGGTGAAGGTCGCCGACGGCAAGCTCACCGAGGTCAAGGTCACCGGCGACAGCGGCAAGGACGTCAAGGGCGAGCTTTCCGCCGACGGGCTCACCTGGACCAGCACCGAGGTCCTCGGCTACGGCAAGACGTACACGTACGCCGCGAAGGCCACCGGCAGCGACAACAAGCCCGCCGAGTTCAAGGGCTCGTTCAGCACGGTCAAGCCGGCCAAGGAGGTTCGCGCCACGCTGAACCCGACCGACGACGCCGAGGTCGGCGTCGCGATGCCGATCAGCGTGAAGTTCGCGTCCCCGGTCAAGGACAAGGCTGCTGCCGAGAAGGCGCTCAAGGTGAAGACCGACAAGGACGTCGAGGGCTCCTGGGGCTGGCTGTCGGATACGCAGGTCGACTGGCGGCCCAAGGAGTACTGGCCCGCGAACATCAAGGTCAACGTCGAGGCGAAGCTCTACGGCGTCGCGCTCGGCGGCGGCGCGTACGGCAAGGCCGACGTGACCACCGAGTTCAAGATCGGCCGCAACCAGGTGGTCAAGATCAACACCCCGGACCACGTGATGAAGGTCTACCGGGGCGGGGCGGAATCGGCGAGCTACCCGTGCTCGAACGGCCTGGACTCCGACGTCCAGCGCAACACCCCCAACGGCACGTTCATCGTGATGACGAAGGAGCCGATGGCGCGGTTCGACAACGCGCGCTACGGCTACACCAACGTCAACAAGAAGTGGTCCTGCCGGATCTCGAACAACGGCGAGTACATCCACGAGAACCAGGACAACGCGGCGAACATCGGCAAGGCCAACACCTCGCACGGCTGCGTGAACCTGCTCGAAGCGGACGCCAAGAAGTACTTCGACTCGGCGATGATCGGCGATCCGGTCGAGATCACCGGTTCGAAACTGGGCAGCCCGACCAAATCGGACGTCAAGGACTGGTTCTACGACTGGAAGTCCTGGAAGGCCCTCTCGGCGATCAAGTAACCAAGTGACAAGGGCGCCGGTGGCCGTTCGGTACAGGTGGTCGTGAGTGGCGTTTCGCGTTCTAACCCGAAACGCCACTCACGACCAACCCGGCCGACCTCCTAGGCTGCGGTGCATGAAGACCGAGGTAGTCGGCTACGGCGGGACTCGCATCGGCTTATGGGTCGAGGGCGCCGAGAACACCCGTCCGATCGTGTTCGTGCACGGCTGGGCCCAGTCGGGCCGGGCCTGGGCGCCGCAGTTGGCGGATCCCGCGCTCAGCGAGCGGTTCCGCCTGGTCGCGATGGATCTGCGCGGTCACGGGGATTCCGAAGTGCCCTCCGCCGGCTACGACGATCCGCGGGTGTGGGCGGAGGATCTCGCCTCCGTTCTCGACTTCGCGGGCGAAGACGCGATCGTCGTCGGCTGGTCCTACGGCGGGCTGGTCATCACCGACTACCTCCGGGTGCACGGCTCGTCGAGGCTCAGCGGCGTCGTTTTTGTGGGCGCTATCACAGAAATCGGCAAGAACCGCCCCGGCGGCAAGGTCGGGCCCGCGATGCGCGACGCCATCCCGGCGGTGCTTTCGGACGATCCGGCGGTCGCGATTCCGGCGTTGGTGCAGTTCAGCGCGCGGATGACGGCGGCCCCGGTGTCCGGCACGCTCACCCAATCGCTGCTCGGCGCCTGCCTTTCGACGCCGCCCGCGGTGCGCTCCGCGCTGTTCCGGCGTGACGTCGGGAGCGAGGACGTCCTTCGCGATCTGGACAAACCGGCACTTATCGTCCATGGTCTCGCCGACGCTGTGATCGATCCGACGGCGGCGGAGTACGCGGCGGGGAAGATTCAGGGGGCCGTCGTGCGTTGGCTACCTGAGGTGGGGCATCTGCCGTTCGCCGAAGCGGCGGACGAGTTCGGTGAACTGCTGCGCGGGTTCGCCGATCAGTAGGACTTCGGGAGTGTTGACCAGGTGACGATCCCTCTGCACGGGTTCGACGCCGCGCCCAGGCGCGTCGCGGTGCTGTCGTTGCACACTTCTCCGCTGGAACAGCCGGGTACCGGCGACGCCGGGGGCATGAACGTCTACGTGAGCCAGACGGCCACCGAGATGGCCCGCCGGGGCGTCGAGGTCGAGGTGTTCACGCGGGCCACGTCCTCGGATCAGCCGCCGATCGCCGAACTGGCGCCCGGCGTGCTCGTCCGGCACATCCCGGCCGGGCCGTTCGAGCCGCTGGGGCGCGACGAGCTGCCCGCGCAGCTGTGCGCCTTCACCGCCGGGGTGCTGCGGGCCGAGGCGTTCCACGAGCCGGGCTACTACGACCTCATCCATTCGCACTACTGGCTCTCCGGCCAGGCGGGCTGGCTCGCCCGCGACCGCTGGGGCGTGCCGCTGGTGCACACCGCGCACACCCTGGCGAAGGTCAAGAACGCCGCGCTGGCCGAGGGGGACACCCCCGAGCCGCGCACCCGCGTGATCGGCGAGGAGCAGGTCGTCGAGGAGGCGGACTGCCTGGTCGCGAACACCCGCGTCGAGGCCCGCGAGCTGATCGAGCTGTACGAAGCCGACCCGCACGCCGTGCACGCGATCCCGCCCGGCGTCGACCTCGACCGCTTCACACCCGGCTCCCAGGCCGCCGCGCGACGCGCGCTCGGCCTCCCGACCGACGCGATCGTGCTGGCCTTCGCGGGCCGGATCCAGCCGTTGAAGGCGCCGGACGTCCTCCTGCTGGCCGCGGCCGAAATGCTGCGTGAGCGGCCGGAGCTGGCTTCGCGGCTGGTGGTGCTGATCGTCGGCGGCCCGTCCGGGACCGGGCTGGAGCAGCCGCAGGCCCTGCGCGAACTGGCCGTTTCCCTCGGGATCGAGGCGCAGACCCGGTTCATGCCGCCGCAGCCCGGCCAGTCGCTGGTCGACGTCTACCGGGCGGCCGACATCGTCGCCGTGCCGAGCTACAACGAGTCGTTCGGGTTGGTCGCGCTCGAAGCGCAGGCCTGCGGGACGCCGGTGATCGCGGCGGAGGTCGGCGGGCTGCCGGTCGCCGTCCCGCACGGTGTCTCCGGGTTGCTCGTGCCTTCGCACGACGCGAAGGACTGGGCGGGCGCGCTCGCGAACGTCGCGTTGCGGCCCGATCGGCGTGCCGAGCTTTCGGCCAACGCCGTCGTCCACGCGCGGCGCTTCTCCTGGCGCCGGACGACGGACCGCCTGCTGGACACGTACGCTCAAGCGACCGGCGCGTTCCGGCGTGCCCTCGAACAGCGCGCGGAGGTGGCGGTTTGACGCTCGACGAGACCTTGCGGTCCTCTTTGGACAATGCGGGCCTGAAATACGACAGGCGTGGCGAGGGAAAGTATTTCGTCACTTTGCCCGGCACCAAGAAGCTGCAGACCAACTGCTGGCTGGTCGCCGGTGACCACGCTTTCGCCGTCGAGGCCTTCGTCTGCCGCCGTCCCGACGAGTCCCATGAGGACGTTTACCGCTTTCTGTTGCGCCGCAACGCGAAACTGTACGGCGTGCACTACACCGTGGACGCGATCGGCGACATCTACCTGGTCGGCCGGTTCGGGCTGGACATGGTCACCGAGGCCGAATTGGACAAGATCCTCGGGCAGGTGCTGGAGGCCGCCGACGGCGATTTCAACACCCTGCTGGAACTCGGGTTCGCCGAATCGATCAAACGCGAATGGGACTGGCGAGTCTCGCGCGGCGAATCGCTGGCGAACCTTCAGGCGTTCAAACATCTCGTCGAGCCGTCGAACGGTCACGAGCCAGGGGCCTTGACCGACTCGTGACCCGGACGGTGCAACGGCACCGTCGTCCGTTCCGTCTCTTTCCGCAGCACTGGAGGGAGACGGTTTTCATGCACAAGAGGTTGAGATGGGTGGCGGCCGCCGGCATCGTGCTGGCGCTGGCGGGCTGCTCGGCGAACGATTCCGGCAGCAGCGAGTCGGCCGCGATGCCGATGTCGGCCGACACCAAGCAGGCGGCGCCCAAAGAAGGGGTGCCGAACAAAGAGGCGACCGACAGCAAGGCGGGTTCGGGTAAGGCGCCGGCGCCCGCGGGGCAGCCGGGGATCACCGACCGCAAGCTGGTGCGCACGGCGAGCCTGGAGCTCGCCGCCCCGAACGTCGCGGACGTGATCTCGCAGGTGCGCGTCATCACCCAGGGCGCCGCCGGCTACACCGGGCAGGAGAGCACGCAGGAGAAGCGGGCGTCGGTGAACGTCATCGTGCCCTCCGAGCGCCTCGACGGCGTGCTGGACCAGCTCGCGAAGCTCGGGAAGCAGCAGAAGCGCGAGGTCACCGCGACGGACGTGACCGAGCAGATGGTCGACGTCGAATCGCGGCTGGCGACCCAGCGGGCGAGTGTGGAGCGCATCCGCGCGCTGCTCGCGAGGGCGACGTCGGTTTCGGAGATCGCCTCGGTGGAGAGCGAGCTGACGAGCCGGGAAGCCGAACTAGAGTCGCTCCAGAAGCGGCGCGAAAGCCTGGCGGGCAGTGTCGCCATGTCGACGATTTCGTTGCAGGTGAAGGCGGAGACGGTCGCGGCGGCGGAGGAGTCCCGCAGCGGGTTCCTCGGTGGGCTCGCCGACGGCTGGGACGCGTTCCTGACCTTCGGCGGCGGCCTGCTGACCGTGCTGGGTGCGATGGCGCCGTTCGTTCTGGTCTTCGGTGTTCCCGCGGCCGCGCTGGTGTGGTGGCTGCGCAAGCGGCGGCGTCCGGCGGAACCCGCGATGGCGACCGCGTCGGATCTCCCGTCCGCGCCCCCGCTGGACTGAAGGCCGGCCAGGGCCCGAGGCCAGTGCCGGCGACGTCACGTGACTGAACGGACGACACGCGTGATCCGGCGGACGACACACGTGACTGGACGGACGACACGATCGCGACCGGAGTGTCGTCCGCTCAATCACGCGTGTCGTCCATCCCAGCACGCGTGTCGTCCCTTCGGCCACGCCAAACCGCCGCCCCGGCACCGGCAGGGGCTACCTGTCGCGAACGAGGTCCCCGAAAAAGAACAGGCGGGACGGCTCGAGGGAGGGGGGAGTCGCGATCTCGAGCCGCCCCGCTGAAGTTCCCGCCAAGGTGGACCCGGTGACGAGGGGGATGCCAACGGGGCCGGCGGGCGCCGCGACTCGGCAGGGGGGAGACGAGTCGCGGTCGTCACCCGCGTCGAGCCGGGGAGTGCGTGGAATCCGGCCGCGCGGGACTTAGTCAACCTGTCAGATCTCCACCTGTAATCACAAGACTACCGGTTACTCCGTTCGAGTGAACTTCGAAAACCGGGATAACGGAGTGCAGCCTGTTTTCCGGGGATCGGGACTTGTTGGCGACCCGTCTTCTGGACGGGTGAAGGTGTTACTCGCGGGTAACGCACTCTCCGTAGAAATAAAGCCAAGCGCGGCCCTCTGACCGGCGCTTCCGCTCACTCTGGCAGGCTGAACCCCATGGCTGAGCTTGGGACTCTGGTGCTGCTGCGTCACGGGCAGAGCACATGGAACGCCGAAAACCTGTTCACCGGCTGGGTGGACGTGCCGCTGTCGGAGCAGGGCGAGCAGGAGGCGCGCAAGGGCGGGCAGCTGCTCGCGGAGTCCGGCCTGCTGCCGGATGTCGTGCACACCTCGCTGATGCGCCGCGCGATCTCGACCGCCAACCTGGCGCTCGACGCCGCCGACCGGCACTGGATCCCGGTGAAGCGCGACTGGCGCCTCAACGAGCGCCACTACGGCGCGCTCCAGGGCAAGAACAAGAAGCAGACCCTCGACGAGTTCGGCGAGGAGCAGTTCATGCTCTGGCGCCGCTCCTACGACACCCCGCCGCCGCCGATCGACCCGGCCGACGAGTTCAGCCAGGTGGGCGACGCGCGCTACGCCGACCTCGGCGACGCCGCCCCGCTGACCGAATGCCTCAAGGACGTCGTGGCGCGGCTGCTGCCGTACTGGGAGTCCGAGATCGTGCCGGATCTGCGCGCGGGCAAGACCGTGCTCGTCGCCGCGCACGGGAACTCGCTGCGGGCGCTGGTGAAGCACCTCGACGGCATCTCCGACGACGCGATCGCCGGGCTCAACATCCCGACCGGCATCCCGCTGCGCTACGACCTCACCGAAGACCTCAAGCCGGTCACCGTGGGCGGGACCTACCTGGACCCGGAGGCCGCCAAGGAAGCCGCGGCCGCCGTGGCGAACCAGGGCCGGTAGCGCGCTCCGGTACCAAATGTCATGAAAGGGTCGTTCAGGACGTTTTTCGTCCTGAACGACCCTTTCATGACATCCGGGGCAGGGCGTCAGGGGAGGGCTTGGACCGACTCGACGCCCGCCGCCTTCCAGCCCTCGGGCAGCCGCTGGAGACGCAGGACGAGCGGCAGGTACTTCTTCGTCGTCTGCCCGGCCGCGTCCGTGACGTCCGACGTCGCGAAGAGCAGCACGCTCGCCTTGTCGTCCACGACCTCCATGACCGCGGTGGCCGGGTTCGGCGCCAGCGACGCCTTCGTGCCCCCGGACCGGATCTGGTTCAGCCGCCCCGCCTTGTCCTGCTGGAACTGGGTCAACAACTGCCCGGTCGACACGGACTCGTAGCGGGCGTACGTGCCTTCGGGGTCGGCCGGATTCACGTTCAGCAGGGCTTCCGCGACACGCAGGGCACCGTCCCGCGCGGAATCCCGCACCCGCGCGAACACCCGGTCACCCGCGCCCGGCTTCTCCGCCGCGGGCGGCGTGTCCGCCGGGTTCACCTTGATCTCGCCGATCCGCCAGCGGTCACCCTCGCGGACGGTCACGAGCAGCACCGACGCGACGCCCTTGCTGGTGGCACCGGCCCTGGTGCTGCTCTGGTCAAGGATGGTCAGCACCCGGGCCTTGTCCGGTGTCTGCTCGACCGCCGCCGAGAGGATCACCCTGGTCACGAGCTTGACCGGCTCGGCCGATTTCCGGACCTCGGCGAACAGCTTCGCCAGCTCGTCGCGCGCGCCCGGCGTCAGGTGGTCGGCGAGCGCCTTCTCGTAGGCGGGCACGGCCGTGCTGTCGTAGGAGAACGTCGCTTCGGCGGCCGTCTTCACCGCCGCGAGCACCGACGCCGTCTTCGCCGGATCGACCAGCGCGATGTTCGACGGCGGGGTCTCCGGTTCGGGCCGGGCGGTACCGGAGACCGTGGTGGTGCAGCCCGCGAGCGCGAGCAGCACGGCCAGCCCTGCCCAGCGCTTCACAGGAGACCGAGTTCCCGTGCCCGCGCGTCGACCTGCAGCCGCGATGTCACGCCGAGCGCGACCAGCAGCTCCGAGACGCGGCGCTGATAGGTGCGCACGCCCATGCCGAGGCTCTTCGCGGCCTTCTCGTCCTTGCAGCCGGTGGTCAGGAACTCGAGGATCTGCGGTGCCTCCATCCGGATGTCGGCGAACCGCGCGTCGAACGTCTCCAGGGTGGCGGACGCCCGCCAGGCGGTTTCGAACAGCGAAAGGATGCCCTGCACCAGCTCGGGGCGCGAGATGACGCTGTACGAGCGCACCGCCTTGCCCTCGTCGCCCGCCATGATCGCGACCCGCTCGTCGAGCAGGATCGTCTCGTTGATCTCCTCGGTGCCGATCCGGATCTGCGCGCCGAGACCGGAGAGACGGTGCAGGTGCTGCGCGGTCTGCTCGTTCAGCAGGACACCGGGGCGGTACAGCTTGCGGATCCGCTTGCCGTGCACCAGCCGTTCGCCCTGCCGCGTGAGCGACGGCCGCGAAAGCGCCCAGGTGTAGAGGTCGTCGGCCGCGCACGCGATGTCGGTCGCCGCGACGAACAGATGAGCCGTCCGGTCGAACAGCTCTTCTTCTCCGCGAATCAGGGAGATGTCACTGACGAGTTCCACGGCGACAGTCTTCCAACATTCCCCGGGGGCTGTGACGGGAACGTCGCTATTCGCCCGCGGATAATCACGACGAAAGTCGGGATCCGGGCATCACACGGCGACGATGTCCCCGGTTCGGGTGACCCGCCTCACCCAGGAGATCTCGGCCGGGGATCGGTCACGTGAACGGCGGCTGACCTGCAGGCGAACAGGGTGTCCCCAGGTGTCATAGGCATCACGAGTACGCGGCCGGGACTAGGCCAAAAGACTACCCGCGCGCTTACGATTCCCCTGTGACCACGCCTGTTGCACTCGCCCTGGCCGTCGGCGGACTGATCGTCGGTGTGGTTTTCGGCTTCCTGATCGCGAGGGGCCGCGCCCGCCGCGAGGAGCGGCGACCGACCGGTCCCACCGTGGCCGAACTGCTGGAACGCCTCGTGCGGTCCAGCAACAACGGCGTCGTCGTGCTCAACAAGTTCGGCGACATGGTCCTGCACAACCCGCGCGCCTACGAGCTGGGACTGGTGAAGGTCAACCAGGCCGATCCGCGGGCCCGCAAGGCCGCCGAGCAGGTGGTCGAGACCGACGAGCCGATGGAGATCGACCTTTCCCCGCTGGAGGCGAGGGGCCGCCAGCCCGAGGCCGTCCTCGGCGAGGTCCGTCCGCTCGGCGACGGGTTCACCGTGGTCGAGGCCGTCGACCACTCCGAGGCGATCCGGCTCGAAGCCGTCCGGCGTGACTTCGTCGCGAACGTGAGCCACGAGCTGAAGACGCCGGTGGGCGCGATCGCGCTGCTCACCGAGGCCGTCCTCGACGCCGCGGAGGACACCGAGGAGGTCCGCCGCTTCGGCGGCAAGATCCTCCGCGAATCGACCCGGCTCGGCCAACTCGTCACCGAGCTGATCGCGCTGTCGCGGCTGCAGGGCGCCGAGCGGCTGCCCGACCTGAACGTCGTCGAGGTCGACGCCGTGGTCCGCGAGGCGCTCGGCCGGACGACGCTTTCGGCGGAATCGGCCGAGATCACCATCACCACCGACGCGGCCAGCGGGCTGCTCATCGAGGGCGACCGGACGCTGATGGTCACCGCGCTGTCGAACCTGCTGGAGAACGCGGTCGCGTACTCGCCGGCGGGCAGCCCGGTGTCGATCAGCAGGCGGCTGGTCGACGGCAAGGTCGAGATCGCGGTGACCGACCGCGGCATCGGGATCGCCGAGGACGAGCAGCAGCGCGTCTTCGAGCGGTTCTACCGCGCGGACAAGGCGCGGTCGCGGGCGACCGGCGGCACCGGGCTGGGCCTGGCGATCGTCAAGCACGTGGCCGCCAACCACGGCGGTTCGGTCGGCCTGTGGAGCCGTCCCGGCACCGGGTCGACCTTCACCCTGCGCATCCCCGCGCACATCCCCGCCGAACCGGCCGCGCCCGTGAAACAGGCTCCGCCGGTGTCCCGGCCGGAGAAGACCCCCGAGCGGACACCCCGTCTCGTGGCAACAGGGCAAGAAAGCCCCGACCATGGAGGAAACCTGTGACGAGGGTTCTCATCGTCGAGGACGAAGAGTCGTTCGCCGACCCGCTCGCGTTCTTGCTCCGCAAGGAGGGCTTCACCGCCGCCGTCGCCGTGACGGGGCAGCAGGCGCTCGAGGAGTTCGACCGCAACGGCGCCGACATCGTCCTGCTCGACCTCATGCTCCCCGGCATGAGCGGCACCGACGTCTGCAAGCAGCTCAGGCAGCGTTCCGCGGTACCGGTGATCATGGTGACCGCGCGCGACAGCGAGATCGACAAGGTCGTCGGGCTGGAACTGGGCGCCGACGACTACGTCACCAAGCCGTACTCGGCCCGTGAGCTCATCGCGCGGGTGCGCGCGGTGCTGCGCCGCGGCGGCGAGCCGGGCTCCGAAGGCGACCTCGCCCCGCTCGTGCTGACCGCCGGGCCGGTGCGGATGGACGTCGAGCGGCACGTGGTGACCGTCGACGGCCAGGAGGTCTCCTTGCCGCTCAAGGAGTTCGACCTGCTCGAGTACCTGCTGCGCAACGTGGGCCGCGTGCTCACCCGCGGGCAGCTGATCGACCGGGTGTGGGGCGCGGACTACGTCGGCGACACCAAGACGCTCGACGTCCACGTGAAGCGGCTGCGGTCGAAGATCGAGCCGGACCCGGGCTCGCCCCGGCATCTGGTCACCGTCCGGGGCTTGGGCTACAAGTTCGAGACGTGAGCTGAAGGCCCGGCAAAGTGGTCAAGGGGTCGTGAGTGTTTTTGGTCGTTAGAACGACCAAAAACACTCACGACCCCATCGGAAACGGTACGAATAGGCATCAAACGGACATTTGCCTGTCGGAAAGTGTCCTTTGTGGACACCATTCGTCCAGGTCAAGCCTCCTGCTGTCTGCCCGTTCGGAGATCGAGTTCGGGACCGAGCGCTGCGAGATCACGACTGCCTTCGCCGATGGTCGATCGGGTAAGAGGCCTTCACGGGCGGACCGTGCGATACAGATCACGGTTACGGTTTCGTGACCTGATGTGGGGGCGGGTACCGTAGACGCTCGTGCGCCTAGGGGTACTCGACGTCGGTTCCAACACCGTCCACCTGCTCGTGGTCGACGCCCACCGTGGCGCCCACCCGACCCCGATGCATTCCGAAAAGGCCGTCCTCCGCCTCGCTGAGCAGATCACCCGCAACGGCGACCTGAGCCGCGCGGGCGCGGACAGCCTCGTCCGCGCGGTCGAATCGGCGAAGGCGGCGGCGGCCCGGCTGGGCTGCGAAGAGGTCATGGCGTTCGCCACCTCCGCGGTCCGCGAAGCCAAGAACGCCCCGAAGGTGCTGGCGAAGGTCCAGGAACAGACCGGAGTCGAACTCCAGGTGCTTTCCGGGATCGACGAGTCCCGGCTCACCTTCCTCGCCGTCCGCCGCTGGTTCGGCTGGTCGGCGGGCAAACTGCTCGTGCTCGACATCGGCGGCGGCTCGCTCGAGGTCGCGATGGGCCGCGACGAGGAGCCGGACCTGGCCGAATCGCTGCCCTTGGGCGCGGGCCGGACCACCCGGACGCGGTTCCAGAACGACCCGCCGTCCCGCTCGGAGCTCATCGCGACTTCGGTGTGGCTCGAAGAACAACTCGCCCCGCTCGCGAAGAAGGTCGCCAAATTGGGTGAACCCGATCGTGTCGTGGCGACCTCGAAGACGTTCCGGTCGCTCGCCCGGCTGACCGGAGCGGCGCCGTCGGCCAGCGGGCCGCATGTGCGCCGTACCCTGACCGACACCGCGTTGCGCCAGCTCATCGCGTTCATCTCCCGGATGACCGCACAGGACCTGGCCCAGCTCGAGGGGGTCAGCGCGAGCAGGTCGCATCAGCTGGTGGCCGGCGCGCTCGTCGCACAAGCCACCATGCGGGCGCTTTCCCTGGAAGAACTGGAGATCTGTCCGTGGGCGCTGCGAGAAGGTGTCATCCTTCGACGGCTGGACCATTCGAACGGTGCGGACGAGACTGTGGGCGGCAGCGCCCGACTGGACTTAGTCGACGGAGAACGGGCACGGTGAAGAGGTGACGGAAATGCGGATGACGGTGGATAGCGCGCGCGACGCCGCCGATGCCCCGTCGCGTGCCGGTTCGCAACGGCTGGAGCGCGCATTGGACAGCACGGTATGACGGACGAGACAGAGAGCGGCCAGCCACAGAAGACCGTGGCGGAGCTGCTGGCGCAGCATGGAGCCCAGCCCGAAGGCGGGCGCCGCAGGCGACGCCGCGCGGCCGACGACGAGGACGACGCTCCCGAGACCACTCGCGGACGGCGCGCGCCGTCGGTGAGCGACACCGCGCCGCAGGCGATCATCGACAGGGTGTCCGGCGACACCCCGCCGCCTGCCAACCGTCCCCCGCGCCGCGCGCGCCCGCAAGACTCCGGAGCGCGTCCGCTCCCGCAGCCGCAGCAGGACTCCGCGCCGCTGCCGGTGCCGCCGAACGCCCCGACCAGGCAGACGCCGCCGGTGCGCCCGCCGCAGGAGCAGAGCGGCTATCAGCAACGTCCGCCGCAGCAATCCGGTCAGTTCGTGCGGCCCACGCCGCCGCCGGAGCAGAGCGGTTACCAGCAGCGCCCGCCCCAGCAGTCGGGTCAGTTCGTGCGGCCGACGCCGCCGCAGGAGCAGTCCGGCTACCAGCAGCGTCCGCCGGACTCCGAGGGCCTGCCCCCGCGCGGCCGTCCGCGGCCACCGGGCCAGGAGGAGACCCGCGGCGCGGTGCCGCCGGTCCGCCGCCGTCCCGAGCCGCCCGCCGGGCCCCCTTCTTCGGGGCTCTCCGCGAGGCTCGACGGTGGCCTCGACGCCCCGGCCGAAGACGTCCAGGACCAGCTGGGACCGATGGCCAGCGGTGCTTTCGCG
Source organism: Amycolatopsis keratiniphila subsp. keratiniphila (assembly GCF_001620365.2). Taxonomy (GTDB): domain Bacteria; phylum Actinomycetota; class Actinomycetes; order Mycobacteriales; family Pseudonocardiaceae; genus Amycolatopsis; species Amycolatopsis keratiniphila. Next base: position 216,568 of record NZ_LQMT02000023.1, on the reverse strand, counting down.
ACGCCGCCCGCCCAGCCGGCGCGGCGCCGTCGTCCGGCCGCCCGGCCACCCCAGCCGAAGGCCGAGCCGAGCACCGAACAGTTCGCCGCGGTCGGCGAAGAGGCCGCGCCCGAACCCGAGCCCCCCGTGGAATCCTCCGCGTCGGCGGCACCGCCCGCCGGGCTCGCCGGCTGGCGCAAGCGCAGGCAGAAGGTGCAGTCCGAGGACACCGAGATCGGCGGCATCCCGCCGGTACCGCCCCCGGTCGCGCCCGTCGAGCCGGACCCCGAGCCCGAACCCGACCCGTTCGACGGAGGCCCCCCGACCATGGGGCATCCCGCGCCGATGCCCTTCGTGCCGCCGCACTCCCTCGACGACCGTGACCGTCAGGACAACCTCGACGAGTACGAGCGCGAGTTCGCCGACCCGGCGTATCCGGACGGCGGCCCGGACTTCGGCCGCGACGACTACGGCTACCGCGCGGACGAGTACGAGGACGACTACGACGACGACCAGGCCGAGGAGGCCGCCGAGGACCTCGAGCCCGCGGCGCCCGCCGAGAAGGCCTCGCCGGGGAAGCAGTGGCTGGCGCTGGCCGGTCAGCTCGCGCTCGGCGTCGTCGGCGGCGCCGCGGTCTGGCTGGGCTTCAACTGGCTGTGGGTGAACCTTCCCGCCGCCGCGCTGGTCGCCGCGTTGCTGGTGATCGTCGCGCTGGTGTGGATCGTCCGGAAGATCCGCAAGGCGGAGGATCTGCAGACCCTGGTGCTCGCGGTGCTGGTCGGACTGGTGGTGACGGTCTCACCGGCCGCACTCCTGCTGGTCGCCCGTTAGCGGTCTCGGGAAGAATGCCGGGATGGTTCAGCAGGTTCCGGTAGGCCTCTCGACGGCGTCCGTCTGGCCGTTGCGGGCGGGAGTGGCGTTCGAGCTGGCCGCCGACCTCGGCTACGACGGTGTCGAGGTGATGGTCTGGGCCGATCCGGTCAGCCAGGACGTCTCCGCGTTGCGCCGGTGGTCGCGGCGCACCGGGGTGCCGGTGCTGTCGATCCACTCGCCGTCGTTGCTGATCACCCAGCGCGTGTGGTCGCCGGACCCCGTGGTGCGCCTGCGGATGTCGGTGGAAGCCGCGCAGGAGCTGGGCGCGCGCACGGTCGTGGTGCACCCGCCGTTCCGGTGGCAGCGCCGCTACGGCGACGCGTTCGGGGACCTCGTCGACGAGCTCGAAGAGGCCAGCGGCATCGAGATCGCGGTCGAGAACATGTTCAAGGTCCGCCCGCCCGGTGGCTCGCGGACGTCGCGGGTGTCGGCGTTCCGGCCCTCGATCGACCCTACGGACGTAGGGTTTCGCCACTACACGCTCGACCTGTCCCATACAGCGGCAGCCGGGATGGACGCCCTCGCGCTCGCCGACCGGATGGGTTCCGGGCTCGCGCACGTCCATCTGGCGGACGGCACCGGACTCCCGAAGGACGAGCATCTGGTGCCCGGACGCGGCATCGAACCCTGCGCCGAACTGCTGGAAAAGCTCGTGAGCAGCGATTTCTCCGGACAGGTCGTGCTGGAGATCAACACCCGGCGATCGCCGAGCGCGGCGCAGCGGTCGCGAGACCTCGCGGAGTCACTCTTGTTCGCGAGGCTGCACCTCGGTCAGTGACAAAGATCGTCTCCAGGTGCGCAGAATCATTCCTCCCTGCGCTCGAGGCGCTGGTACACGTAAAGTTCCGACCGTGAACCAGCTGCGCTTGTTGATCTCCCGCACCCCGATGGATCGGCTCGTGGCCTGGGTCAGTGCTCGGTGAGCGCGACCGACGAAACGAGCACCTCCTTCGACGAGGCATGCGCGACGAGATCACTGGGTGACGGCACGTTCACGGCGGTACTCCGGACCGAATGGTCGATCGGTGGACACCCGCACGGCGGCTTCCTGATGGCCTTGATGGCGCGGGCCGCCCTCTCGTTCCTTCACGAACGCGGAGAGCCGCCGTCCGAGCCGCTCGCGATCAGCGCGGAGTTCCTGCACCCGCCGGCGGTGGGGCCGGTGTTGCTGCGCATGGACGTCCGGAAGGTCGGCAGGCGCGCCTCGGTCGTCGGGGTCCTGCTGGAGCAGCGGGGACGCAGCTGCGTCGAGGCCAGGGTGACCACCGGACGGCTGCCGATGCGGCGGCCGGAGTGGACCGACGTCCCGGCCATGGCCGCGGAACCGCCGCCCGGCGCGGTGCCCGTGACCGGTGAGACCTCCGAAGGTCTCTTCAACCTCGCGAAGGGCTGCGAAGTCCGGCTCGACCCGGCGAGTGTCGGCTACCTGCACGGCCGGATCGGTGATCCGCCGCGGATGCGGCTGTGGGTCCGGCCCCGGCACGGTCTCGCGGACCCGTACTTCGCCCTGCTCGCGAGCGACGTGAACCCGCCGGTGGTCTACAACCTCGGCCGGGTCGGCTGGGCGCCCACCGTGCAGCTGACCGCGTTGCTGCGCACCCGGCCGGCGCCGGGCTGGCTGCGGGTGATCGTCCAGAGCCAGTCGGTGCACGAGGCCTGGTTCGATTCGGACGCCCTCGTGGTCGACTCGCAGGGCAGACTGGTCTGCCAGGCACGGCAGCTGGCGCTTGCCCCGGCGCCTGGAGCCTGACGGCCGTTTGGCACGCTGAACGGCATGAGCGTGATCGCGGTTCTGGGTGCCGGGAAGATCGGGGAGGCCCTGCTCTCGGGCCTGCTGCACGGCGGGCACAGCCCGGACGACCTCCTGTTCACCGAGCGGTATCCGGCGCGCGCGGCGGAGCTGACCGAGCGCTACGGCGTGCACGGGGTCGGCGTCGCCGACGCCGCCCGCCGGGCCGACGTGCTGGTCGTCGCGGTCAAACCGCAGGACATCGAGCCGGTGCTGGACGAGCTCGCGCCGCTGCTCGGCAAGGAGTCGCTGGTGGTCTCGCTGTGCGCGGGCCTGCCGACCGCCCTGTACGAGCGCAGGCTGGCCGACGGCGTCCCGGTGGTGCGGGTCATGCCGAACACCCCGATGCTCGTCGGAGAGGCGATGAGCGCGGTCTCCGCGGGCGCGCACGCGACCGCCGAGCACATCGCGGTGGTGAAGGACCTGCTCTCGCACGTCGGGCAGGTCGTCGAGGTGCCCGAGTCGCAGCAGGACGCCGTCACGGCACTGTCCGGCTCCGGGCCCGCGTACTTCTTCTACCTGGTCGAAGCCATGATCGACGCCGGGATCCTGCTCGGCCTGCCGCGGGCGCTCGCCGGGCAGCTGATCATCCAGTCGGCGGTCGGGGCGGCGAAGATGCTCGCCGAGTCCGACGAGCACCCGGTGCTGCTGCGCGAGGCCGTCACCTCGCCCGCCGGCACGACCATCAACGCCATCCGGGAGCTGGAGAAGCACGGCGTCCGTGCGGCACTCCTGGCCGCCATCGAGGCCGCGAAGGACCGCTCGACCGAGCTGGGGCGCGCCCACGAGGGCTGAAGGGGACTTTCCCCGCATAACACGCGGCGAAGGACGCTTTCAGTGCATAAGACGCGGTGAAAGCGTCCTTCAGCCCCCGGATACGGGCCCATCCCGGTGACTCGCGTCGCTTTAGCCACACGTGTCCCGCTACTCTCAGGAGAGCACGTGCGTGTCGATACCACAGGTGGGGAAGCCTCGTGGCGCGACACGTGTCGAAGGACACGGTGAATCATGCCGCCGAACAAGAAGGATGACCTGCCCTCAGTGGGCCAGGTCCAGTTCCTGACGGTCGCCGAGGTGGCCACGCTGATGCGGGTCTCCAAGATGACCGTCTACCGCCTCGTTCACTCGGGCGAGCTGCCCGCGGTGCGCGTCGGGAAGTCGTTCAGAGTGCCCGAAAAGGCCGTACACGAGTATCTGCAGGGCGCGTACTTCGACGTGGGCTGAGGCTCGGTCCGCGGAGCACAACGTGCCCGCCCGAGGGCGTCTTCCGGGGCGCGAGTACCCTGGAAGACCGCTCGTGCCTGTGCGCTCCACCCGTTGGACGCTGCGCCGGGCAGCGTGACCGACGACGAAGGAAGGAGCGCTCACGATGGGCTCTGTGATCAAGAAGCGCCGTAAGCGCATGTCGAAGAAGAAGCACCGCAAGTTGCTGCGCCGGACGCGCGTTCAGCGTAGGAAGGCCGGCAAGTAAGACACAGCCGGTGAATGGCCCGTCCAGTTTCTGGACGGGCCATTCCCATTTAGTGGGCGGATTCCGCCCATTCGAGTGAGACGTGCATCCCCTCTGCGAGCAGCGGGTTAATAGCATGTAAGCGACGACTCGACTACCCCTAATGAGCGGTAACATCTCAAGGGCAGCCGCGCGATGCTTCCAGTGAGTGCAGGTACGCGCACACTCGGTCGATGGACCAGCACTCAAGGTCATCAGGACCCCGTGATCGAAAGTCCGAGAACCGCCCAAAGCCGCAGGGAGTCCTATGCCGTCGAACATCGTGCTCGTGACCGGGGTCGGGGGAGACCTTGGCGGGAAACTGCTCGCCAGACTCGGCAACAATCCGGGGTTCGAGCGGGTGATCGGCGTGGACACCACGCCCCCGCAGAAGTCGGTACTGCAGCGCATGGGGCACGCTGAGTACGTCCGCGCCGACATTCGCAATCCACTGATCGCCAAGGTGATCAGCACGGCCAAGGTCGACACCGTGGTGCACGCCTCGTGCACCGCGCATCCGGCGGGCCCGGCTCGCCGGACGGCGATCAAAGAGGTCAACGTCATCGGCACGATGCGGCTGCTGGCGGCCTGCCAGCGCTCGCCGCTCGTGCGCAAGCTCGTGGTGAAGTCGACGGCCGCCGTCTACGGCGCCGGCGCGCGCTCGCAGGCCGTGTTCACCGAGGATTCGGAGCTCATCCCCACCTCGGCCAGCGGCTACGCGAAGGACGCCGTCGAGATGGAGGGGTACGTCCGCGGGCTCATGCGCCGCCGTCCCGACATCACGACGACGCTCCTCCGGTTCGCCAACATCATCAGCCCGGAGATCGACACCGTCCTCTCGCGCTACTTCGCGCTGCCGGTCGTCCCGACCGTCTTCGGCTACGACGCGCGCATCCAGCTGCTCCACGCCTCGGACGCGCTGGCCGTCTTCGAACAGGCGACACTGGACGACGCGCCCGGCGTGTTCAACGTCGGATCCGAAGGGGTGCTCACCCTCTCTCAGGCGATCCGGCGCGCCGGGCGGGTGGAGCTGCCGATGCCCAGCGGCGTCGTGCCGTCGGTCGGCAAGCTGCTGCGCGGAGCGCGGGTGGTCGACTTCTCGGCCGACCAGGTGCGGCTGCTGAACTTCGGCCGCGTCGTGGACATCACGAAGCTCAAGAAGGACTTCGGCTACACCCCGCGGTGGACGACGCGGGAAGCGTTCGACGACTACATCACCGGCCGCGGGCTCCGGCCCGTGGTGGACGGCGGCAAGCTCGCCGGATTCGCGGGCAAGGTGCTGGTGGCCGCGGCGACCGGGCAGGCGGCGCACCGATGAGCAGGCCACACGAGAACTCTCACGAAGGCGAGGCGGAAAACGTGAGCGGCGCTGAAGCGCAGGTCATCCCGTTGCACGGCCCCGGCAGAGAGAAGCCGGACCCGGCAGCCCAGGCGGAACGGGATCTTCGCGAGTCGGAAGAAGCGCAGGAACATCTGGACTCCGAACGCCGGGCCGACGCGCCCGTCGTCGAGTTCCCCGGGGTGGCGCGGGTCTCGCCCGCCCGGACGCGGCCCGCCGACGCGGACCTCCTCCCGGATTCGCTCAGGACGGCGTTGGCGTTCGTGCGTGACCGGCTGACGGGTGACTACACCGTCGACGAGTTCGGCTTCGACGCCGAGCTCACCGAGACCTTGCTGTTGCCGCCGCTGCGCGCGCTCTACGAGAAGTGGTTCCGGGTCGACACGTTCGGCGTCGAGAACCTGCCCGCCGACGGCGGCGCGCTGCTGGTGTCGAACCACTCCGGCACGGTGCCGCTCGACGCGCTGATGACCGCCGTCGCCGTGCACGACCACGTCCCCGGCGGCAGGCACCTGCGCGGCCTCGGCGCGGATCTGGTGTTCCAGCTGCCGCTGATCGGCTCGTTCGCCCGCAAGTCCGGGCAGACGCTCGCCTGCAACGCCGACGCGGAACGCTTGCTGCGCAAGGGAGAACTCGTCGGCGTCTGGCCGGAAGGGTTCAAGGGGATCGGGAAGCCGTTCTCTTCGCGGTACAAGCTGCAGCGGTTCGGCCGCGGTGGTTTCGTCTCCGCCGCGCTGCGGACCGGGGCGCCGATCATCCCCGTGTCCGTCATCGGCGCGGAGGAGATCTATCCGAAGGTCGGGGACATCAAGCTGCTCGCGCGGGTGCTCGGCCTGCCGTACTTCCCGGTGACGCCGTTCTTCCCGCTGCTCGGCCCGCTCGGCGCGATCCCGCTGCCGACGAAGTGGAGCATCGAGTTCGGCGAGCCCATCCGCACGGACACCTACGACGCGGACGCCGTGGACGACCCGATGCTGGTGTTCACGCTGACCGACCAGGTGCGGGAGTCGATCCAGCAGTCGCTGTACAAACGCCTCTCGCAGCGGAAGAGCGTCTTCAAGGGCTAGAACCCGTCATTCGCGTGATCAGACCCGTAACTCGCGTGATTGGGGCCGCAACTCACGAGTTGCGGCCCCAATCACGTGAATGACGGCTTCAGACACGTGAGTTACGGCTTCAAGCACGCGAGTGACGGATCAGCGCTTGCGGTAGGCCATGCCCGCCGCGACGGCACCGGCCACGGCACCGACACCGAGCACCGACGGCACGCCGATCTTCGCGGCCTTGCGTCCGGTCCGGAAGTCACGGATCTCCCAGCCGCGTGCCCGCGCGACGTCGCGAAGACCGCCGTCCGGGTTCACCGCGACCGCGGTCCCGACGACCGACAGCATCGGGACGTCGTTCTGCGAGTCCGAGTACGCCGTGCAGCGCTTGAGATTCAGCCCTTCGCGTGACGCCAGCGCGCGCACGGCGTGGGCTTTCGCGCGGCCGTGCAGCAGGTCGCCGACGAGACGGCCGGTGTAGACGCCGTCCTTGGTCTCCGCGACGGTGCCCAGCGCGCCGGTGAGGCCGAGGCGCCGCGAGATGATGGCGGCGAGTTCGATCGGGGTCGCGGTGACCAGCCAGACACGCTGTCCGGCGTCGAGGTGCATCTGCGCGAGCGCCCTGGTGCCGGACCAGATCTTGTCCGCCATCAGCTCGTCGTAGATCTCTTCGCTGATGTCGGTCAGTTCCTGCACCGTGCGACCGGCCACAAAGGACAGTGCGCGCTCGCGGTGGGTCTTGATGTCCTCCTTGTTCTCCCGGCCACCGAGCCGGAATTTCACCTGCTGCCAGACGAATCCGGCCAGATCGGCGGACGTGAAGAACTTGCGCGCGGCCAGCCCGCGGGCGAAGTAGAAGATCGACGCGCCCATCATCATGGTGTTGTCGACGTCGAAGAACGCGGCCGCCGTCAGGTCCGGCGGAGCGGGCGGCGCGGGCGGTTCGAGGGCTTCGGCGGACGCGGTCGCCATGGCGGCCTCGGCCGACGCCTCGCCCGCGAGCTCGGCCAGCCGTTCGAGCTCTTGACTCTTATCCCTGCCCCGCCAAACTGACACGCACACCGCCTCCGGAATCCCAGGTGCCTGTGCACAGCGTAGCGAGCGGCCGACCACGCTGTCCCGGGTGTGGCGCCTGCCTCACGTGACACCGAGTCAGCCGATGATTATCGGCGGTAACCCCGGGATGAGCGGCGGAATGGAAACCAGCGGCGGCTTCGGCGTGGTGGTGGTCGTCGGCAGCGGCGGCAGGTTCGTGGGGCCGGGAACGGGCACCACGGGCGGCGGCGTGCCTCCGGTCGGCGGCGCGAGCGGTCCGGTCGGGGCCGCGGTGTCCACGGCGGACGACGGCGGAGCAGAGGTCACCGGCGCCGGCGACCCGGTCGGTGCCGACGACGGCGGGGAAGACGTCACCGGCGGCAGGACCGCGTGGGGGGAATCGGGGTCGCGGACGCAGTCACCGGCGGCCGGGACCGCGCCCAGTTCGTCGGAAGAGCCCGTGGTGATCGTGTAGCAGACCAGGCGCGAGCCGAGATCCGTCGTGCGCTCCTGGACCTTGTCGAGCAGGGCACGGGCCGCGGAGAACTTGTCGCGCGCCTCGGCGGGCGCGTGCTCGACCTGGAGACCGAGCCGGTCGGACTGGTTCCGCGCCCAGGTGCGGAGTTCGGCGAGCCGGGTCTGGCCGCCCTGATCGGTGACGAGCGCGGTCAGCCGCGAGACGCCGGCGCGCAGATCCGTCTCGAAATCGGTGAGGCCGGTGAAGTAGGCGTCGGTGGGCGCGCCCTGCCGCGTCAGTTCGTCGAGCTCGCCGACGCGGTTCGCGGCGAACTCGAGATGCTTCTTCGCCTTGTCCTGCTCGTCGAAGGTGAGCCCGAGCGAGGCCGATTCACCCGCTCGTTTGATGCCGTAGAGCGGATCGCCCGGCAACGCGTCCTTGGACAGCAACAGGGTGATCCCGCCGAGGGCCAGCACGAGCGCGACGGCGGCCGCGGCGAGATTGGCGACGGCGTGACCACGTCGCTTCGGCGCGGCTTCGGCTTCGGCGAGGCGTCCGGCGATCTCGTCGCGGATCCGCTGCCGGGTCTCCGCGTCGGGGGCGCCGCCGGCGCCGAGTTCGCGCAAGCCGCCGACGAGCGCGAGTTCGTGCGCGAACTCGTCGTCGTCCGGGGATGCGGTGCCGTCGACAAGGTCGGCGAAGCGGTCACCGTCCGCCCGCTCCCGCGCGAACCATCCCGGCACGCCCACGGCGAAGTCTCCATCTGCTCAGCCCGGTCCTGACACCGGTCTGGCAGTGAAAACGAGCGGGGACGCCCAAGGGTTACGGCAAGGCCGGGTGAGGGACAAATATGGAACTTTAACGCAGTCCCGTGGGCAGAAGTTGTGCCAAACGGCGTACCGCGCGGTGCTGAAGGGCCTTGATGGCGCCCTCGTTGCGCTTCATGATCGCGGCGGTCTCGGCGACCGAAAGCCCCTGCATGAACCGCAGCACGATGCACTCGCGCTGGTCCTCGCCGAGTTCGGCGACGCACCGCAGCAGTTCGGCGCGGGTGGCGCGGCTGATGGCCTGTTGTTCCGGGCCCGCGACGGCCTGCACGCCGACGTTCCCGATCGGCGCTCCGTTGGGCTCGGCGACCTCGTCGGTGACGACCTCGAGGCGGAACCGGCTCGACTTCACGTGGTCGAGGATGATGTTGCGCGCGATGGTGACGAACCAGGCGCCGACGTCACGTCCCTGGTAGCTCACCGACGTGATGCGGCGCAGCGCCCGGAGGAACGTCTCGCTGGTGACGTCTTCGGCCAGGTCCCGGTCGCCGAGGCGGAACAGGACATAGCGGTAGACGACGTCTACATAGCGGTCGTAGAGCCGCCCGAACGCGGAGGTGTCGCCACCCTGTGCGGCGCTGACCAGCTCCCAGGCTTCGGCCTTCGCGGCTTCGGCGGCGGCATCGTTCTCGGCGGTGTCGCTGACTTTGGGCCTGGGCGACGCCGCCGCGGGGAAACCGCTCCGGCGGAGGATGTGGCCCGCCAGCATCGAGACGGGATTGGGCGCGGGAAGAGTCACGGTTCACCTCCCGTTCCGGACAGGGAGCACCGGCCCGCATGTCCCACCGCCGCGTGGGCCTGCAAGATCTGCACGTCCGGACTCCCTTTCTCACCATCGAGTGATCAACACCACTCGACGACGCACAGCAGCATACGTGTAGTTACCGCGAAGTAGGTAGCGGTGCCGGGGTTACGGAACTGCGACGAAAGCGAGTGACCCCCATGACGGTGGCCGGGATGACAAACTGGCAACGCCGTCCACACCAGGGAAGAGGTTCGCAGTTGAGCGCGGAGCAGGTTGCCGATGCAGGTGTGCCCACTTTGCTCGCCGAGGCCGCTCGTCAGTGGCCTGGCAAGGTGGCCGTCCAGGAGACCGGCGGAGGCGTCGCGCTGACCTGGTCCGAACTCGACAACGCCGCCCACGCGCTGGCCCGCGCCCTGCTCGACGCGGGAATCGAGCGCGGTGACCGGGTGGCGTTGCGGCTGCCGACTTCGGCCGCGTTCGCCGTCTCGCTGTTCGGGGCGCTCCGGGCGGGCGCGGTGGTCGTCCCGGTCTCGCCGCAGGGGCCGGCCGCGGAGCTGAACGGGCTGCTGGAGCACAGCGGCGCGCGGCTCGTCCTCGAACGCGAACCCACCGACGAACTCCCCGACGGGGTGACAAGCCTCTCACCGCCCGTTACCTCGGATGGAGCAGCCGAACCGGTCGACGCGTCCGGCGCCGGTGAGGACATAGCGGTCATCTCGTACACCTCCGGCACGACCGGCCCGCCGCGCGGCGTGATGCTGTCGCACCGGGCGCTGCTCGCGAACCTCGACCAGCTGAGCCGGATCACCCCGGCGCCGCTCGTACACGGCGACCGCGTGCTCATCACCATCCCGCTGTTCCACGTCTACGGCCTCGGCCCCGGACTGCTGCAGACCACGGCGGTCGGCGCGACGGCGATCCTGTCCGAACGGTTCCTCGCCGAGCGCACGCTGGCCGACTGCACCGAGTACCGGGTGACGTCGATCGCCGGCGTACCCGCGATGTACGCCGAATTCGCCGCGATGGACCCCGAGGAACTCGGGCAGGGCCTGTCCACCGTCCGGCGGATGACCTCGGGCGCGGCACCGCTGCACCCCAAGATCCTCACCGCCCTCCGCGGCGCCACCGGACTCGACGTCTACGAGGGCTACGGCCTCACCGAATGCGCGCCCGTGGTCACCACGACCCTGGTCACCGGCTACCCGAAGCCCGGTTCGGTCGGACGGCCGCTGCCCGGCGTCGAGCTCCGGCTGGTCGACAGCGACGGCGACGCGGAGCCGGTCCCGCTGGACCCGGACGACCTCGGCGACGCCTTCGACGAGGACGGCGGCACCGGCCTGGTGTCGATCCGCGGCGCGAACCTGTTCTCCGGCTACTGGCCCGACGGCTCGCACGGTCCCGACGAGGACGGCTGGTTCCGCACCGGCGACGTCGGCTACCTCGACACCGACGGCGACCTGCACCTGGTGGACCGCGCCAACGACCTGATCATCGTGAACGGTTTCAACGTCTTCCCGCACGAGGTCGAGAACGTGATCTCGATGCTGGACGAGGTCGTCGAGGCCGGCGTCGTCGGCGTCGTCGACGAGCGGACCGGTGAGGCGGTGAAGGCCGTCGTCGTCCCCGCGCCCGGCGCGTCGCTCTCGGAACAGCAGGTCGTCGAGCACTGCGCCGAGCACCTGGCCGGGTACAAGGTGCCGCACACCGTCGAGTTCGCCGAGTCGCTCCCGCATTCGGCCACCGGAAAGCTGCGCAGGATGCGCCTCAGGTAAGGATGGGACGCATGGCGCACCACGTGACCGTCATGACCCGCACGGGTTGCCACCTGTGCGAGGTCGCGGAACAGGACATCGAGCGGATCTGCGGCGAGCTGGGCGTCGACTGGTCGGCCCAGGACGTCGACAGCGACCCCGAATGGCGGGCCGAATACGGCGACCGCGTCCCGGTGATCCTCGTCGACGACGCCGAGCACGGCTACTGGCGCGTCGAAGAGGACAGGCTCCGGAAAGCACTGGCGTAACAGTCTCGTAAGGGCGATCGGCCGACCTTCGAGCCCAACTGTGACGAAGATGGAGTCGTGGACGACGAACGCAGGCTCACCTTCCCGCAAGCCGCGCTGACCGGTCTCCTGTCCCTGGTGGCCGCACTCGGCGTAGGGCACCTCGTCGCGGGATTCGTCGGGTACACGGCTTCGCCGTTCGTCGCCGTCGCGAACTTCGTCATCGACCACAGCCCGCACGCGGTCGTCGCCTGGGCCGAGCAGACGCTGGAGACCTGGGACAAGCCCGTCCTGAAGATCGGCCTGGCCGTCGTGCTGGTGCTGTTCGCGCTGCTCGCCGGGCAGCTCTCGCGCCGGACGCCGCTGCCGGGTCAGGTGATCGTCGGTGTGCTCGGCGCGGCCGGTGTCGCCGCGGTCTTCGTCCGCACCGACCTCGGGCAGATCGCGCTGCTGGCGCCGGTGGTCGCCACCGTCGTCGCGCTGATCGTGTTCACGCGGCTGCATTCGTTCTTCCGCCCGAAGGTGTTCTTCGACGAGCGTGAAGGCGAAGGCCCGGACCGGCGGAAGGTGCTGATCACCGGCGCGTCCGTCGCGGCGGGGGCCGGCGTCGCCGCGCTGACCGGCCAGATCGTCGGGACCAGGAAGAACGCGGAGGAGTCGCGGGCCGCCGTCGGCAGGCTCGTCGCGGCGAGGACCGCGCCGCCGATCCCGCCCGACGCGGATTTCGCGAAACTCGGCACCCCGCCGTATCTCACTCCTTCGAAGGATTTCTATCGGATCGACACGGCGCTGGTGGTCCCGCAGGTCCGCACCGAGGACTGGAGCCTCCAGATCCGCGGGATGGTCGACCGCGAAGTCACCTATCGGTATGAAGATCTCCGCTCGCGGCCGCTGATCGAACGCGACGTCACCCTGTGCTGCGTCTCCAACGAGGTCGGCGGCCCGTACATCTCCAACGCGCGCTGGATCGGCATCGACCTCCGGGATCTGCTGAACGAGGCGGGCGTGAAACCCGGCGCCGAGCAGATGTTCGCGACCAGCGTCGACGGCTGGACCTGCGGAACCCCGGTCGAAGCCGCCCTGGATCCGCGACGTGGCGCGATGCTCGCCCTCGGCATGGACGGCGAACCGCTCCCGATCGAGCACGGTTTCCCCGCGCGGATCGTGATCCCCGGGCTCTACGGCTACGTCTCCGCCACGAAATGGGTGACCGAGCTGGAGATCACCACCTGGGACGAGCGCCAGGCGTACTGGCTCGGCCGCGGCTGGGCCAGGGAAGCGCCGGTGAAGACGCAGTCGCGGATCGACGCGCCCGGCTCGGCGGTGAACGCGGGCAAGGTCGTGGTGTCCGGGACCGCGTGGGCGCAGCACACCGGCGTCGCGAAGGTGGAGGTCCGGGTCGACCAGGGGCCGTGGAAGGAAGCCGTGCTGTCGGCGGAGACGTCGAAGGACACCTGGCGGATGTGGTGGACCGAGGTCGACGTCGCCGCTGGTCAGCACGAGATCGCCGTGCGGGCGACGGACCAGTCGGGCTACACGCAGACCCAGGAGATCGCCGGAACGGTCCCGGACGGCGCCACGGGCTGGCACAAGGTGACGGTCAACGCCCGCTAGAGAGACTGACCACAGCGTTCACCTGTGACTTTGTGCCTGCGTTCACAAGTGGCTACCGTAGATACGTCGCCTCCGAAAGCGCCCGGCATCGAACCGGACTCAGCGCGGCGGGTCAAGAGCCGATTTCCAGGTTCGGGCGATTCATGTCGTCAGCAGGGACCAGAGGGAGCGGACAAGCGTGGTGTCGCAACGAGGCCGGCGCACCCGGGTGACACCGGACGCCGACAACGCGCCCACCGCGGAGATGCCGGCCGTCGAGGCCACCTCCGAACCGGAAGCCGTCCGCGCGAAGTCGATCCCCGAAGCCGCCGTCGCCCGCCTCGCCGTCTACCTCCGTGTCCTCTCCGGGCTGGCCGAGCAGGGCGCGACGACGATCTCCAGCGAGGAGCTCTCGCAGGCCGCGGGCGTCAACTCCGCGAAACTGCGCAAGGACCTGTCCTACCTCGGCTCGTACGGCACCCGCGGCGTCGGCTACGACGTCCAGGTGCTGGTCAGCCAGATCGAGCGCATCCTCGGCCTGACCCGCAAGCACAAGGTCGCCGTGGTCGGGATCGGTAACCTCGGGCACGCGCTGGCCAACTACGGCGGGTTCCCTGGCCGCGGTTTCCCGGTCGAGGCGCTGTTCGACCTCGACCCCGATCTGGTCGGCGTCCCGGTCGGCGGCCTCCCGGTCTCGCATCTCGACGAGATCCCCAAAGTCTGCGCCGAACGGCAGATCTCCATCGGCGTCATCGCCACCCCGCCCACCGCCGCGCAGTCGGTCTGCGACCGGCTCGTCGCAGGTGGGGTGCAGTGCATCCTGAATTTCGCCCCGGTGGTGCTGCAGGTTCCGGCACATATCGAGGTTCGCAAGGTCGATCTCGCCGTCGAGCTGCAGATCCTGTCATTCCACGTCGCTCGTCGCGCCGATCTGGCCGCTAACGGCAACGGCGGAGCAGACGGTGGCCCCGGGGGCGCCGACAATGGCAGCGTGAACGGCCACGGCAACGGAATGGTGGTGCGCTGAAATGAGCGTGTTGGCGGTCGGGCTCTCGCACCGCAGCGCCGAGCTGAACACCCTGGAGCGCGTCGCGGTCCCCGCGACCGACGTGACCAAGGTGCTCCACGAGCTGCAGCAGGCCGAGCACGTCAGCGAGGCGATCCTCGTCTCGACCTGCAACCGCATCGAGGTCTACGCCGTCGTCGAGACCTTCCACGGCGGCCTGAACGACGTCTCCGACGTGCTCGCCCGCCAGGCCGGGATGCAGCCGGCGGACCTCTACGACTCGCTGTACGTGCACTACGCGGGCGCCGCGATCGAGCACCTGTTCTCGGTCACCTCGGGGCTGGACTCGATGGTCGTCGGCGAGACGCAGATCCTCGGCCAGATCCGCTCCTCCTACGCCACCGCGCGGGAGGCGGGCACCGTCGGCCGCACGCTCCACGAGCTGATCCAGACGACGCTGCGCGTCGGCAAACGCGTCCACACCGAGACCGGGCTCGACCAGCTCGGCGCGTCGGTGGTCTCCGAGGCGCTCGCCGCGGCCGGCGACATCGCGGGCAAGCACGCGCTGATCATCGGCGCCGGTTCGATGGGCGCGCTGACCGCGTCCCAGCTGCGCAAGTCCGGGATCGGCGAGATCACCATCGCCAACCGCACCGAGGCAAGGGCCGCCCGCCTCGCCGCCGCGAGCGTCGAGCAGGGAGTGCCCGCCAAGGCCGTCCAGATGAGCGGGATCGCGGACGCGGTCGCCGAGGCGGACGTCGTCGTCTGCTGCACCGGCGCGCAGGCCGCGGTCTTCACCGCCGCACACGTCCCGGCCCGTGCCGGGCGCCCGCTGGTCGTCTGCGACCTCGGCCTCCCGCGTGACGTCGACCACGACGTCGCCGCGCTGGCCGACGTCACCGTGGTCGACCTCGAAACCATCCAGCGCCGCATGCGGGAAGCGGGCACCCCGACCACCGAACGGCAGACCGCGAAGGCCACCGGCATCGTGCTCGACGAGGTGCGCGAGTACCTCGCCGGACAGCGCAGCGCAGAGGTCACCCCGACGGTGACGGCGCTGCGGCGCCGGGCGGCCGAGGTGGTCGACGCCGAACTGCTGCGGCTGGACAATCGCCTGCCGGACCTCGACGCCGGGGTCCGCGAGGAGGTCGGCCGCACGGTCCGCCGCGTGGTCGACAAGCTGCTGCACGCGCCGACGGTGCGGGTCAAGCAGCTGGCCGCCGAGACGGCCGACACCGACTACGCCAACGCGCTGCGCGAGCTGTTCTGCCTCGACCCGCAGGCGCCCGCAGCGGTGGCGAGTCCCACCGCAACGCCGAAAGACGAGTGATCATCCAGTGAGCAGAGTCATCCGCATCGGGACGCGCGGCAGCAAACTCGCCCTCGCGCAGACCGGCACCATCGCCGACGCCCTGCGGGCCACCGGGGCCGAGGTCGAGCTCGTCACCGTGACGACCCCCGGTGACAAGTCGTCCGCGCCGATTCCCACGATCGGGGTCGGCGTCTTCACTTCCGCGCTGCGCGAAGCCTTGCTGCGCGAGGAAGTCGACGTCATCGTGCACTCGTACAAGGACCTCCCGACGAAGCCGGAGCCGGGCATCACGCTCGCCGCCGTGCCGCGCCGCGAGGACCCGCGTGACGCGCTGATCGCCCGTGACGGGCTGACGCTGGGCGAGCTCCCGCCCGGCTCGACCGTCGGCACCGGCTCGCCGCGGCGGACCGCGCAGCTGCGCGCGCTCGGTCTCGGTTTGGAAATCGTGCCGATCCGAGGCAATATCGACACCCGCATGCGCAAGGTGAGCGACGGAGAGCTCGACGCCGTCATCCTGGCGCGTGCCGGACTGGCCAGGATCGGCCGGGCGGAGGAGATCACCGAGACCCTCGACCCGATCCAGATGCTGCCCGCACCCGCGCAGGGTGCGCTGGCGGTGGAGTGCCGGACCGGTGACGTGGACATCGAGCACCTGCTCGGGTCCACAGTGGACGATGAAGGCACCCGTGCCGTGGCGACCGCCGAGCGCGCGTTGCTCGCGGCGCTGGAAGCCGGGTGCAGCGCACCGGTCGGAGCGCTGGCGGAGATCGTCGAGGACCTGGACGCCGAAGGGCGGGTCGTCGAGCGGATCTCGTTGCGGGGCACCGCCGCCGTCGAAGGGGACGGGGACGCGGTCGACATGGTGCGCGCTTCCGCGCTCGCCGACAAGCACGAAGCCGATCAGCTCGGCCGGACACTGGCCGCCGAGCTGCTCGACCTGGGGGCCGGTGCACTGTCCGGCCCCGCCCAGTGAGTCAGAACGTTGAAGGTAGGGCCGCGCTCGACTGCGGCCGCTCAAGAGGAGAACGCACAGATGACCCCCGCGCGTAAGACCACCGGGCGTGTCGCCTTCGTGGGCTCGGGCCCCGGTGACGCCGGTCTGCTGACCGTCCGCGCTCAGGAGCTGCTCGCCAAGGCCGAGGTCGTGGTGACCGACCCGGACGTCCCTTCGGGCGTCCTGGCCTTCGCCGCCGAGGGCGCCGAAGTGCGCCCCGCCGTCGGCGAGGCCACCGAGGTCGCCAAGGACCTGGTGAACGAGGCCAAGGCCGGACGGCTGGTGCTCCGGCTCATCGCCGGTGACCCGCTGACCCAGCCCGCCGTCGTCGCCGAGGTGCAGGCCGTTTCCCGGACCAGCGCCGTGTTCGACATCATCCCGGGTGTCTCGCCCGGCGCGGCCGTCCCGGCGTACGCCGGTGTCGCGCTCGGTGGCACGCACACCGAGGTCGACGTCCGCGGCGACGTCGAATGGGCCGCGCTGGCCGCCACCCCGGGCCCGATCGTGCTGCACGCGACGTCGGCGCACCTGGCCGAGGCCGCGTCCGCGCTGACCGAGCACGGACTGGCGCCGACCACCCCGGTCGCGGTGACCTCCAACGGCACCATCAACACCCAGCGCACCCTCGACACCACGCTCGCCACCGTCGCGAACGAGGCGGGCGAGCTCGTCGGCCCGCTCATCGTGACCATCGGCCAGGCCGTCGGCCAGCGCTCGAAGCTGTCGTGGTGGGAGTCGCGCGCGCTGTACGGCTGGAAGGTCCTGGTGCCGCGCACCAAGGAGCAGGCCGGTGAGATGGCGGAGCGGCTTCGCGGCCACGGCGCCACCTCGCACGAGGTCCCGACCATCTCGGTCGAGCCGCCGCGCAGCCCCGCCCAGATGGAGCGTTCGGTCAAGGGGCTCGTCGACGGCCGCTACCAGTGGATCGTCTTCACCTCGACCAACGCCGTCCGCGCGGTGTGGGAGAAGTTCGAGGAGTTCGGCCTCGACGCCCGCGCCTTCTCCGGCGTGAAGATCGCCTGCGTCGGCGAATCGACCGCCGCGAAGGTGCGCTCGTTCGGCATCATCCCCGAGCTGGTCCCGGAGGGCGAGCAGTCCTCGGAAGGTCTCCTCGCCGAGTTCCCGCCGTACGACGACGTCCTCGACCCGGTCGACCGCGTGCTGCTGCCGCGGGCCGACATCGCCACCGAGACCCTTTCGGCCGGTCTGCGCGAACGCGGCTGGGAGATCGACGACGTGACCGCGTACCGCACCGTCCGGGCCGCGCCGCCGCCCGCCGAGACCCGCGAGATGATCAAGACCGGCGGTTTCGACGCGGTCTGCTTCACCTCGTCCTCGACCGTGCGGAACCTCGTCGGCATCGCCGGCAAGCCGCACACCCGCACGCTGGTCGCGTGCATCGGCCCGAAGACCGCGGAGACCGCCGTGGAGTTCGGGCTGCGGGTCGACGTCCAGCCCGAGAAGGCCGACGTCCCGCACCTGGTCGACGCGCTCGCCGAGCACGCCGCCCGGCTCCGTGCCGAAGGCGCGCTCCCGCCGCCTCGCAAGGCGAAGCGGGCCCGCCGCTCCTGACGATCTGTTGGTACGTGAAGGCCCCCTTCATTGCGCTAGGCGCAGTGAAGGGGGCCTTCACGTACTTTCGGTCCTAAGTGAAACTTTGTCGTTCGGGAAGCGGTGGGTCGTAGCCTCGGTGATTCCGACCATCACTGGGGAGTGATCATGAAATCTCTCGTTCTCGTCGCCGCTCTGGGCGCGATGGCCCTCGGCTTTCCGGGTACGGCGGCCGCCGCCACCTCCTTCGAGGTCTGCACCCCGGCCGGTTGCGCGGTCCAAAGCGTTCGGGGCACCGTCGATCAGGGCCGCGTGGTGGCCACGGTGTCCGACAGTTCGCCGGCCTCGGCGCTCATCGCCGAGTTCAGCGTGTCCCCGTCGGGTGTGCGGACGCGGGTCGTCGTCGACGACGGCGTGAAGCGTGCCATGTTCAGGCTGCCGGCCGATGCGGACCAGCTGATCGTGACGGCCTGCGGGGCCGGAGGATGCGCCAGCAAGTCCATTCCGCTGTAAGCCCTTCGGAGCACGGGCGTGGCGTGAGCGAAGGCGTGACTCGCGTGATCAGGGACGTAACTCGCGTGATTGGAGGCCGCACTCGAGAGTTCCGCCTTCAATCACGCGAGTTCCGCCTCTGGTCACGTGAGTTCCGCCTTCGATCACGGGCGTGGCTTCAGCTGAAGAACTTCACGACTTCCGTGTACGCCAGGTATGCGAACATCGCCAGGCAGATGCTCAGCAGCCCGTTCGACAGCCACCGCGAGCGCCCTTCTCGCGGCACCCGTGACGTATTCAGCAGCACCAGCAAGGTCGCCGCCAGGAACGGCATGAACAACGCGCCCAGCACGCCGTAGACCACGGTGAGCTGGAACGGCTGGTCCAGGAACAGCAACGCCATCGGCGGGAAGGTCAGCCACAGCACGTATCCGCGGTACGCGACACTGCGTTCCCCGGCCTTCTTCTCATACGTCTCAACGCTTTCCGTCACGTCCTTGGGCAGCCGCAGGATGCGCCACCAGTCGGCGAAGAGCAGGCTCACGCCGTGCCAGACGCCGATCACCGACGTGAACGAGACGGCGAAGAAGCCGATGAGGAACGGGATCCGCGCCCACTGCCCGTAATCCGCGGCGAGGGTGTCGCCGAGGAACAGCAGACCCTTGTCGCCCGAGATGATCTTCTGGCCCAGCAACAGTTCCGCGCCGACGATCAGCATCGCGATCACGAAGATCCCGGTCATCACGTAGCCGACGGCGTTGTCGGTACGCATCATCGGGAGCCACTTCGACGAACGCCAGCCCTTCGCGAGCGTCCAGTAGCCGTAGGCCGCCATGGTGATCGTGCCGCCGACGCCGCCGACCAGGCCGAGGACGTAGACGAGCGAGCCGTCGGGCAGGGTCGGGACGGCGCCCTTGAACAGTTCGGCGAAGTTCGGCACGACGAGGATCGCGGTGCCGACCACGGTCACGAACATGACGCCGACGAGCACCGTCATCAGTTTCTCGATGATCGCGTAGCGCCCGAACCACACCAGCGCGAAGCCGAGCAGGCCGCAGATCATCGCCCAGTACCGCACCGAGATCGCGGGGAAGAGCGCGTTCAGCGGCAGCCCCGACGCGGACATCGCGGTCGCGCCGTAGACGAAGCCCCAGATCACCGCGTAGATCCCGAAGTAGATCAGCGCCCAGATCCCGAGCGTCCGCCAGCCGGACAGAATCGTCCGGCCCGAGGTCAGATGCCAGCGGCCGACGGCTTCGGCCAGCGCGAGTTTGAAGATCGTGCCGACGAGCACCGCCCACAGCAGCGTGTACCCGAAACGCGATCCGGCCACCATCGTCGCGACGAGGTCGCCCGCGCCGACCCCGGTCGCCGCGGCCATGATCCCTGGCCCGACCTGGCGCAGCCGTGCGCGCCAGCCGACGGGCGGTTCTTCCAGTTGGTCGGTCACCGTTGAGCTCGACATGCCGTGGAAGGTAACCCACGTCACACCGCACGGGAATCGGACAAAGGTGACTCTTTACCGTTCCTTAGGAAAGGTTCGGCCGTTCACCGCCTCTCAAGCGGGCGGGAGTACCGTCGGGAGGGTGTTTCCCGAACATCGTCCCCGCAGGCTCCGTACCACTCCGGCGATGCGCAGGCTGGTCGGTGAGACGACGCTGCGCCCACGCCAGCTGATCCTCCCCATGTTCGTGGCCGAGGGCGCCGAAGCGCCCCGCCCGATCTCCAGCATGCCCGGGGTCGTCCAGCACACCCGCGACACGCTGCGCAAGGCCGCAGTCGAGGCGGTCAACGCCGGTGTCGGCGGGCTGATGCTGTTCGGCATCCCGAAGACGCGGGACGCCGAGGGCTCCGGCGCGATCGACCCGAACGGCATCCTCAACGTCGCCCTGCGCGACCTGAGGTCCGAGCTCGGCGACGCGACGGTCCTGATGGCGGACACGTGCCTCGACGAGTTCACCGACCACGGCCACTGCGGCGTCCTCGACGCCGACGGCGGTGTCGACAACGACGCGACCCTGCGCGTGTACGCGGAAATGGCTCTGGCGCAGGTGGAAGCGGGCGCTCATCTGCTCGGCCCGAGCGGCATGATGGACGGCCAGGTCGGCGTCATCCGCAGCGCGCTGGACCGCGCCGGGCACACCGACGCCGGGATCCTCGCGTACTCGGCCAAGTTCGCCAGCGCGTTCTACGGTCCCTTCCGCGAGGCCGTCGACTCGCAGCTGAAGGGCGACCGGAAGACCTACCAGCAGGATCCGGGCAACGTGCGCGAGGCGCTGCGCGAGATCGAGCTGGACATCGCCGAGGGCGCCGACATGGTCATGGTCAAGCCCGCCCTGTCCTATCTGGACGTCATCAGGGCCGCCGCCGAGGCGTCGCCGGTTCCCGTCGCGGCGTACAACATCTCGGGTGAGTACGCGATGGTCGAGGCCGCCGCGGCGAACGGCTGGCTCGATCGCGAGCGCACGATCCTCGAGGTGCTGACCTCGATCCGCCGCGCGGGCGCGGACATGATTTTGACCTACTGGGCCGCCGAAGCCGCAGCTTGGCTGGACTAGGCTGCCTCGCGTGAGCGACAGCAAAGCCGACGAAACGGACGACGAGCGCCGCAAGCGCGGGATGTCCCCGGATCCGATCCTGCCGGGCCAGAAGCCGCCGAAGATCGTGGTGCCGAAGCCGGTCGCGATCTCGTTCTGGCTGTGGATCGTCGCCGGCGTCGTCCTGGTGGCCGGGCAGATCGCCCTGCTGGTGCTGAAGGACGAACTGACCGAGGGCATCCTGAAGCAGATCAGGGAGAACCCGGTCCCCGGCCAGCCCGCCGATCCGGCGCAGGTCGCTTCCGGCGTGAACACCCTGCTGTGGATGCTGTTCGGCGGTGCGCTCACCTTCGCCGTCCTGTTCGCGCTGTTCGCGTACAAGGCCCGTGAGGGAACGCGGTCGGCCAGGACGGTCCTCACCGTGGGGGCGGTCTTCCTGGTGCTGGTGGAGCTGCTGATCCTTCGCGGTTCGCTCAACGTGTTCCTGCTGGTGTCCACGTTGCTGGTGGCGATCGCGCTGGTCCTCATGTACCTGCCCAGCGTCTCCGACCATTTCCCGAAGGTCGGGCGCACGCTGCCATGACGCCCGAGCCGCCCCGCTACGACGAACCCGGCGTCGGCTGGACGGCTTTGCTGTGGGCGCCGCTGTTCGCTCTCGCCGGGCTGCTCGCCGAACTGGCGACCGGCGGACCGGTCCATTGGCTCGCCTGGATCCTGGTCGCGGCAGGGCTGGTGGCGATCACCGTTCCTTGGGTCTACGCGCGCCGCCGGTACCTCTCGCTCGAAGTCACATCTGACGGCTACCGGCAGGGCAAGGAAACGCTGGAGGCGGCCCGGATCGCCGAAGTCCTCGAAGACGAAGCTCCGGTCGGCTCGCGAGTCCTCGGCGGCGGCTGGACCATCCCCAAGAAGTTCGGCGAAGTCGGCTTGAAGCTCGAAGACGGCGTTTTCGTGCGCGCTTGGGCGAAGGATCCAGACGCCCTTCGCGAGGCTCTCGGGGATTTGGTGCGTGCTCGCACCACAGAGTCATGAGAAACTGCTCACCGTGATCGACCTTCCCCAGCCGACCGGCGCCGATCTGTGGCCACCGGAGGACAGCAGGCCCGCGGCCCGGCTGCACAAACCCCTTCGCGCCGTGGTGGGGGCCGTGGAGCTGATCCTCGCCGCGCTCGCGGTGTGGGGCGCCTTCGCGTGCTGGAAGGCCGGTGTCGTCCCGGTCGTGATCACCTACGGCGAAACGACGACGCTCGAATCGCAGCGGTACTTCGGCGGCCCGCTCGCCGGCGCCATCGGGCTGGGCGTGCTGGCCGCGATCCTCGTGGTGGACGCGATCCGCCAGTTCCTCCTCGCCGTGCGCGCCAAGGGCCGCAAGCGCAAGGACTAGGCGCTGTCCTGAGTCAGAATCGCGTCGTGAGTTTTTCTGGTCTCGGGTGGCTGAAGGGGACTTTCACCGCATGTGACGCGGGTACAGCGTCCTTCATCGCGTCAGACAAGGGGACTTGTGTGAATGCCGCAAGGGCCCGGCTTCGGCAGTCGAATGTCTGTCGGGGTCGTGAGTGATTTTGGTCGTTAGAACGACCAAAATCACTCACGACACCGTCATCTCGGGGAACCTCACCTGCCCGGCCCAGGCGCAAACGGCCGGATGTCGATACAGACCTACGGCGCGAACTAACGACCGGAGTTTGTCCGGTTGTGAGGGGGGCGCGCTTCAAGCGCAAGGACTAGTTGAGCCAGACGACGGCGGCGTTGACCGCGGTCGAGTACAGCAACCACAGCAGATACGGCACCAGCAGCCACGCGGCGAGCTTCGACCGGCGCCCGAACTCCATCATCGTGACGGGCACCATGAAGTCCAGGACGACTACGTCGGCCAGGGCCAGCGCGTGCGCTCCGCCGGCGAAGAACAACGGCGTCCACAGCAGGGTCAGCAGCAGGCAGACGCCGTAGAAGGCGAAGCCGCGCGTCTCGCCGTCGGTCCGCCAGTAGCACCAGCCCGCGATGGCGACCAGGAGGAGCAGGGCCGTCCACGTCGGACCGTAGAGCCAGCCCGGCGGCGCCCACGAAGGACGGAGCCACGCGTTGTGCGTTTCGGAACGGGTGGCCACGGCAAGCGCCGCCACGACGCCGACGATCGCCGACACGGCGATGAATCCGGCCAAGGCCTGCCAGCGCAGGCGACGGTGGTGGGTCGGTGGTGGCGGCACCGTGGACACGTGGATTCCTCCGCGAGGGTTTCGGCGGGAGTGCTTCCCACCCTAGTGGGCCTGGTCACGCCATGCCCGGAACCGCGAGGACTCGGCGGCGGGTGTCATCCGGGATTTGCGAGACTGGGGACGTGACTACCGGAGTCGATCAGTCCAAGGCATGGTTCGAACGAGCGAAGGCCGCGATCCCGGGCGGGGTGAACTCCCCGGTGCGGGCCTTCAACTCCGTCGGCGGCACCCCGCGGTTCATGGTGCGCGGTGAGGGGCCGTATCTCTGGGACGCGGACGGCGCCCGCTATGTCGATCTCGTCTCCTCGTGGGGGCCGATGATCCTCGGGCACGCGCATCCGGACGTCGTCGCCGCCGCGCGCGAAGCCGCTGTCGACGGGCTGTCGTTCGGCACCCCGACGCGCGGCGAGGTCGAGCTCGCCGAAGAGATCATCGCCCGGGTCGAGCCGGTGGAGCGGGTGCGCCTGGTCAACTCCGGCACCGAGGCGACGATGAGCGCGATCCGGCTGGCCAGGGGATTCACCGGCCGGTCGAAGATCATCAAGTTCGCGGGCTGCTACCACGGTCACGTCGACGCGCTGCTCGCCGAAGCCGGCTCCGGTGTCGCGACGCTCGGCCTCCCGACCTCGCCCGGTGTCACCGGTGCGCAGGCGGCCGACACGATCGTCCTGCCCTACAACGATCTCGACGCGGTCCGGAAGTCCTTTGTGGACAACCCGGACTCGATCGCCGCGATCATCACCGAAGCCGCCGCCGGCAACATGGGTGCCGTCGCCCCGATCGACGGTTTCAACGCCGGGCTCAAGGAGATCGCGCACGAGCACGGCGCGCTGCTGATCATGGACGAGGTGATGACCGGGTTCCGCGTTTCGAAGGCGGGCTGGTTCGGCCTCGACGGTGTCGCCGGCGACCTGTACACCTTCGGCAAGGTGATGTCCGGCGGATTGCCCGCCGCGGCCTTCGGCGGCCGCGCCGACGTGATGGCGAAGCTGGCCCCGGGCGGACCGGTGTACCAGGCGGGAACCCTGTCCGGGAACCCAGTCGCCGTCGCCACCGGGCTCGCGACGCTGCGCGCGGCCGACGACGCCGTGTACGCGGCCCTCGACGCCAACGCGAAGCGGCTCGGTGACCTGTTCGACAGGTCGCTGACCGAGGCGGGCGTCACGCACACCGTGCAGTACGCGGGCAACCTCGTCAGCGTGTTCTTCAGCGAGAACCCGGTGACGAACTACCCGGGCGCGCAGGCCGCGGAGACCTGGCGGTTCCCGGCGTTCTTCCACGCGCTGCTGGACAACGGCGTGTACGCGCCGCCGAGCGCGTACGAGGCTTGGTTCGTCAACGCGGCCATGGGCGACGCCGAGTTCGAGATCATCGAGTCCGCGCTTCGCGTGGCCGCCCGCGCCGCCGCCGAGGCGGTCCAGGCGTGAGCGCGACGACGATCGTGCACCTGCTCCGCCACGGCGAGGTGCACAACCCGGACAAGATCCTGTACGGCCGCCTGCCCGGCTTCAAGCTCTCCGACCGCGGACAGCGTCAGGCGCTGACGGTCGCCGAAGCGGTCGCGACGCACGACATCACGCACGTCGTCGCTTCGCCGCTTCAGCGCGCGCAGGAGACCGCCGCGCCGATCGCCGCCGCGCACCGGCTCGACGTCGAGACCGACGAGCGGCTCATCGAGGCGGACAACCAGTTCGAGGGCGAGCGGGTCGCCGTCGGTGATGGCGCGCTTCGCGAGCCGAAGCACTGGCCGAAGCTGGTCAACCCGTTCCGGCCGTCGTGGGGTGAGCCGTACGTCGAGATCGCGCACCGCATGCTCGGCGCGATCCACCGCGCGCGGCGGGCGGCCGAGGGCCACGAGGCTTTGTGCGTCTCGCACCAGCTGCCGATCTGGACCGTGCGGCGGTTCCTGGAGGCGAAGCGGCTCTGGCACGACCCGCGTAACAGGCAGTGTTCGCTCGCTTCGCTGACCAGCCTGGTCTTCGAGGGTGAGGAACTCGTGCGGATCGTCTACAGCGAACCCGCGGGCACGACCGACCCGAAGGTGACCGGCGCATGAAGCGCGCGCTGGCCGCCATGGCGGTGCTGATGCTCGTCGTCACCGGCTGCACCACCGGCAAGGACGCCGTCGTCACCGGCGGCTCGTTCAACTTCGTTTCGCCGGGCGGGAAGGTCGACATCACCTACGACGTCGCGGAGCGCCAGCCGTCGCCGACGCTGTCCGGCGACGACCTGATGAACGAGGGCAAACAGCTCTCGATCGCGGACTTCCCCGGCAAGGTCATCGTGCTGAACCTGTGGGGCCAGTGGTGCGGGCCGTGCCGGGTCGAGGCGCCGGAGATGCAGAAGGTCTACGACCAGACCAAGGCGTCCGGCGTCCAGGTGGTCGGCATCGACCTGCGGGACAACGACCGGGCGCCCGCGCAGGACTTCATGCGGGACCGGAAGCTGACGTATCCGTCGATCTACGACCCGTCGGGGCGGACGCTGCTGCAGCTCTCGGGTTATCCGCGCAACATCATCCCGTCGACGATCGTGCTGGACAAGCAGCACCGCGTCGCGGCCGTGTTCCTGCGGGAACTGCTGGCGTCGGACCTGCTGCCGGTCGTGCAGCGCCTGGCCGCCGAACCCGCCTGACCCAACGCGCGGATCGCGTTTAGCCCGCTAAACGCGATCCGCCCACCGGGACCAAGGTCCTGACCGGGTGCGACGTAGGTCCCGTTGGGCCAGCCCCGGCGCTTTCACTCCGACCACACTGCCTACGCTCCTTTGCGTGAACGGTGTTACCGAGCTGGCGCTCTCCGGGCCACTGCTGCTCGCGGCGGGTGTGGCGCTGCTGGCCGGGACGATCTCCTTCGCGTCGCCGTGCGTCGTGCCGCTGGTGCCCGGGTATCTCGCGTACCTGGCTGCGCTGGTCGGCGCGGACGCCCCCGCGGTCAGCGCCGACGAGGAGCGCAAGAAGGGCCGTTACGCCGTCGTCGGCGCGGCGGCGCTGTTCGTGCTCGGGTTCACCGTCGTCTTCGTGGTGACGCTGGGGACGCTGGTGTGGATCGCCGACGTCGTCGCGCTCAACATGGACCTCATCCAGCGCCTCGGCGGCGTGCTGACGATCGCGATGGCGCTGGTCTTCCTCGGCTGGATCCCGGGGCTGCAGCGCGAGTTCCGTTCGCATCACGTGCCGCGCGGCGGACTGTGGGGCGCGCCGGTGCTCGGGGCGGTGTTCGGGCTCGGCTGGACGCCGTGCATCGGGCCGACGCTGTCCGCGGTGATGTCCATGGCCAGCGCCACCGGCGGCGCGGCGGCGCGTGGCTACGTGCTGATCCTGGTCTACTGCCTCGGCCTCGGCCTGCCGTTCCTCCTCATCGCGTTCGGCGCCCGCTGGGCCGTCCGCGCCACCGACTGGCTGCGCCGCCACGGCCGTCAGGTGCAGGTCTTCGGCGGCGTCCTGCTGCTGGTCGTCGGCGTCCTGCTGGTGACCGGGCTGTGGGGCGACATGACCGGCTGGATCAGGAACACCCTCGTGACCGACATCAGGCTGCCCTTGTGACCACCACCGAATACCGTCAGACGCCGTTGAAGCGCGTCCTCGCCTTCCTGCGCAACACCTGGCGCGGTCTGACGTCGATGCGCACCGCACTGGTGCTGCTGTTCCTGCTCGCGCTCGCCGCGATGCCCGGCGCCCTGCTGCCGCAACGGAACCTCAACGTCGCCAAGACCGACGAGTACATCGCCGCGCACGGCTGGTGGGGCGAACTGCTCGACCGCTTGCAGTTCTTCGAGGTCTACGGCAGCGTCTGGTTCTCGGCGATCTACATCCTGCTGATGGTCTCGCTCATCGGCTGTCTCGCGCCGCGCAGCTTCGAGTACGCGAAGGCGATGCGCGCGAAGCCGGTGCTCACGCCGCGCAAGCTCTCGCGGATGCCGCATCACGTGTCCACCACGACCGACCGGACGCCCGAGACGGTCATGACGGACACGCACACGCTGCTCAAAGGCTGGCGCCGCGTCGAACGCGAAGAGGCCGACGGAAGCCGAAGCATCTCCGCCGAACGCGGATACCTCCGCGAGACCGGCAACCTCGTCTTCCACTTCGGCATGCTCGGCCTGATCATCTTCTTCGCGCTGGGCAAGATGTTCGGTTACGAAGGCCAGGTCATCGTCCAAGCCGACGGCAGCCCGTGGTGCAACTCCGGCATCCTCGGCTACGACACCTTCAACGCCGGGCTGCGCGTCGACGGCACCGACCTCAACGGGTTCTGCATCCGCCTGAAGGACTTCGAGGCGCGCTACACCGAGAACGGGCAGGCGAACTACTACCACTCCAACATGGAGTACCAGTCCGGCGAAGACCTGCAGACCGGCGCGTGGAAGCCGTACGGGCTCGAGGTCAACTCGCCGCTGCGTACCGCGGGCGACCGCGTCTACCTGCTGAACTTCGGTTACTCCCCGAAGTTCACGGTGACCTTCCCCGACGGCACCGTGCGCACCAACATCACGCCGTGGCGTCCCGCCGACGAGCCGACGAAGCTCTCCGAAGGCGCGACCAAGATCGACCAGCCGGGCATCGCCGACCCGATCGAACGCCGCACCCGGCAGCTCGCGATCACCGGTCTGCTCGCCCCGACCGCGTTCCTGCACGGCAACGTGCTCACGTCGTCGCGGCCCGAGGCGAACAAGCCGGCGGTGGCCGTCGACATCTACCGCGGCGACCTCGGCCTCGACGCGGGCCGCGGGCAGTCGATCTTCCAGATCGACCAGTCGCTCGTCGCGGACGGCAGGCTCAAGAAGCTCACCCGGCAGAACCTGGACCAGGGTCAGGAGACCGTGCTGGACGACGGCACGAAGGTCCGCTTCGACGGTGTCCAGGAATGGGTCGCCATCCAGGTCTCGCACGACCCCGTGCAGGGCTGGGTGCTGGTCTGCGCGGTCGCGATGCTGATCGGGCTGGCGGGATCACTGCTGGTCAAACGGCGCCGGGTGTGGGTGCGGGTGACCCCGGCGCGTGAAGGTGAGACGGGTACCGTGATCGAGGTCGCCGGGCTGGCGCGCACCGATCAGGCGGGCTACGGCGAAGAGTTCCAGCGGATCAGCGACAAGCTGGTCCAGGGGCAGAGAGGCAACTAGAGGTCATGCCGATCAACGAGACGCTGTCCCAGTACAGCGACTACTCCTACACCACCGCGGCGGCGATCTACGTCCTCGCGCTGATGTTCGCCCTCATCGAGCAGGGCTTCGGCGCGAAGGGCCGTCTCGCGGCGGAACGCAGCAAGCAGAAGGCCCGCGAACTGGTCGGCGCGGGCGGTCCGCCGCCTGCCTACGGGACGCCCGTCGAGACGCCGCGCGAGGTCGGCCGCCCCGAGCGCATCGGCCGTATGGGCGCCGCGCTGCTGGTGCTCGCCGCGCTGCTGCACCTGGCCGCGATCGTGCTGCGCGGATTCGCCGTGCACCGCGCGCCGTGGGGCAACCTCTACGAATACGGCATGGCCACGACCTTCA
Source organism: Amycolatopsis keratiniphila subsp. keratiniphila (assembly GCF_001620365.2). GTDB lineage: Bacteria > Actinomycetota > Actinomycetes > Mycobacteriales > Pseudonocardiaceae > Amycolatopsis > Amycolatopsis keratiniphila. The sequence continues at coordinate 187,799 of NZ_LQMT02000023.1, read as the reverse complement.
TCGCCGTCGTGACCTGGCTCGTCATCATGCGGAAGTTCCCGGTCCGCCACCTCACCGGCTTCCTGCTGCTGCCGGTCGTGATCCTGATGTTCGTCAACGGCACGATGCTGTACACGACGGCCGCGCCGGTGCAGCCCGCGCTCCAGTCGTACTGGCTGATCATCCACGTCTCCGCGGCGATCATCGGCTCGGGCGTCTTCCTGGTGCCCGGCGTCGCGAGCGTCCTTTACCTCTTCCGCGCCGCGCACGACGACAACCCGGCGAAGTTCGCCAAGTTCGCCCCGAAGCTGCCCGCCGCGGACGTGCTCGACCGCATCGCCTACCGCACCACCATCTTCGCCTTCCCGATCTTCACCTTCGGCGTGCTCTGCGGCGCGGTGTGGGCCGAGGCGGCGTGGGGCCGGTTCTGGGGCTGGGACCCGAAGGAGACCGTCGCCTTCGTGGCGTGGGTCGTCTACGCGGCGTACCTCCACTCCCGTGCCACCGCGGGCTGGCGCGGGAAGCGGGCCGCGATCATCAACATCGTCGGCTTCTCCGCGACGATCTTCAACATGTTCTTCGTGAACCTGGTGACGTCGGGGCTGCACTCCTACGCCGGGGGCTGACCGTCGCCGCTGCGCGCGACCCGGCTACCGTCAATACTGAGGTAATGGGGGAAGACGTGCGCGGAGGAGGAATTCAGCGGTGACCGGACCCAGCGAAGAATCGGCTCCTGGCCACCCCGAACCGACCGAGAGCGCCCAGCCCTCGGAGATGTTCTCCGAGGACAGGACGGACTCGGCGCCGCATCCGGCCGCGAGTGGTTTCGAGGCCGAGCCGACCCAGGTCGTCCAGCCGCAGTACCCGCAGCAGGGCCAGTACCCGCAGCAGCAGCCCGCTCCGCCGCTGCCGCAGCCTTCGCAAGGGCAGCAGTATCAGCAGCCCTACGACCAGAACCTGCCGCCGTTGCACCCTCAGCCGCAGCAGGCTGCCCAGTACCCGCCGCCTCAGCAGCAGTACGCGCCGCCGCCGCAGCAGCAGGCGGTGCCGGGGCTTCCGCAGCCGCAGGGCAGGCACGCGCTCCCGGACGAACTCGCCACCGCGAGCCTGGTGAAGCCGCAGAAGCGCAAGCCGCAGTCGGGCTGGCGCAAGGCGCTCTACGTGGGCACCGGAAAGCTCGTCAACCCGGGGGAGAGCCCCAAGGACACGCGCAAACGCGAACTGATCGCGCAGATCAACCAGCCGCTGCGCGGGTGCTACAAGATCGCGATGCTGAGCCTCAAGGGCGGCGTCGGCAAGACCACCACGACGACCACGCTGGGCTCGACGTTCGCGTCGCTGCGCGGGGACCGGGTGGTCGCCGTCGACGCGAACCCGGACCGCGGCACGCTGTCGCAGAAGATCCCGATCGAGACCACGGCGACCGTGCGGCATCTGCTGCGGGACGCGGACAAGATCACCAGGTACAGCGACGTCCGCTCGTACACGTCGCAGGGCGGGAGCAGGCTGGAGATCCTCGCGAGCGAGCAGGACCCGGCGGTTTCGGAGGCCTTCTCCGAGGACGACTACCGGCGCACGGTCAACCTGCTGGAGCACTTCTACAACATCGTGCTCACCGACTGCGGGACCGGTTTGATGCACTCGGCGATGAAGGGCGTCCTGGACGTCGCGGACGCGCTCGTGGTGGTCTCGTCCGGCTCCGTCGACGGGGCGCGCAGTGCGTCGGCCACGCTCGACTGGCTGGAGGCGCACGGCTACGGCGACCTGGTCAAACGGTCCGTCGCGGTGATCAACTCGGTGCGGCCGAAGGGCGGCTCGGTCGATCTCGACAAGCTCTCCGCGCATTTCGGCGCGCGTGTCCGTTCGGTGTGCCGCATCCCGTTCGACCCGCACCTGGAAGAGGGCGCGGAGATCGAACTGGACCGGCTCGGCGAGGACACGCGGCTGGCGTTGCTGGAACTGGCGGCCACCGTCGCGGACGGCTTCGGCGGCCAGCAGTACCAGCCGATCCAGCCCTAGTCTTTACTCTTTGTCCTCGTCTTTACCTTTGCGCTGCTGCTCACCGAGCTTGCGCAGGAAGTCGGGGTCGTCGTCCGGGGCCAGTGTCGGTCGCGACGAGGGCACCCCGACACGCTCGATCCCGAACGCGCGCCACAACACCACGGCGACGGTGAGCGCTCCGATGGCCGCGAGCAGATAGATCATGCTCGGTCCCTTTCCGCGTGGAGGACGTTGCTCAGTCCCACGAGGCTAGCCTCTTTGCCGCGCGCGGGGGGACTCATGGATACCCCAATGTGACGAAGGGCGGTTACGAGCCCTTCGTCACTGGAGTCCTTTTTAGGGGAAATGCCTGGTCAGACCTTGCGAGTGGGCTCGCTGGCGTCGGTGGTCAGCTCGGCGAGGAGCTCGTTCACCTCGGCCTCACGGAACCGGCGGTGCCCGCCGGGAGTGCGGATCGAGCCGATCCGGCCCGCGGTCGCCCAGCGGGTCACGGTCTTGGGGTCGACCCGGAACAGGGCCGCCACTTCGCCGGGGGTGAGCAACCTTCCGCCCATGGTCGCGGTCATTTTCCGCCTCCTTCACGGTTTCGGTGCTAAACCGGAGGCGGGTCCGATGCCCGTCGTGCCGGGTAGCCAACACGGCAATCGTTGCATCTCACCCGTCAGGTACTCGAACGGTTGTCCATAGGTAAAGAGCCCTTAAAGGTCAAAACCGACAACCGCGACATGCGTGGATCGAGGCCCGGTCTTGTCACGGATGTATGAAAACGCGCCCTGATCTCGCGAATCGGGGCGTGGCACCTAAGGTGTAGCGGTGGACCAGGTGGATCGGAAGATCATCGCGGCATTGCGGGAGAACGGGCGGGCTACCTACGCCGACCTCGGCCGGTCTGTCGGGCTCTCGGCTTCATCAGTGCACGAGCGGGTCGGCAAGCTCGAAGCCGCCGGCGTGATCACCGGTTACCACGCCATGGTCGACCCCAACACGGTCGGACTCGGGGTGACGGCGCTGGTCGGCATCCACCCCACCGACACCGCGACCGAGGACGACGTCGCGGAGGCACTCGGGGCACTGGACGAGGTCGAAAGCTGCTACGCCGTCGCGGGTGACGAAGCCTTCGTCGTCAAGGTGCGGGTGGCGACCGTCGACGATCTGGAGAAGACGCTCGGCAGGCTGCGGCGGATCCCCGGCGTCGGCCGGACGAACACCACCGTCGTGCTCTCCACCCGCTTCGAAGGGCGGCCCAACAACGCGGGCCTGGACGAGGGCCGCAACGGCGACGCGTAGCCTGCGTTGATGTGAGCGATAATCACCTGCCCCGTGACCTGACGCTGTACGTGCTGGCCAGGTTCGTCCTGGTCGGGGTCATCGCGGGGGGCTTGCTGCTGGTCAACGTCCCGCTGCTGGTCGCGTTGCTGATCGGCCTGGTCGTGGGGCTGCCGCTGGGTCTGCTGCTGTTCCGCCCGCTGAACGCGCGCGTGACCGCCGGACTCGCCCGCCGCAACGAAAAGCGCGCTCGCGCCCGTGCCGAACTGCGCTCCCAGCTGCGCGGCGACCGAGCGGACGGCGCCGCGTGAGCCGTCTGCACAGCCGGAGCTGGGTTCGCGAAGCCGTCCGCATCATCGAGGCCGACGCGAACCGCAGCGCCGACACGCACCTGCACGTCTTCCCGTTGCCCGCCGAGTGGGGCATCGATCTTTACCTGAAGGACGAGTCCGTCCACCCGACCGGCTCGCTCAAGCACCGGCTCGCGCGTTCGCTGTTCCTGTACGGCCTGGTGAACGGCCAGATCGGGCAGGACACCGTGCTCGTCGAGGCGTCCAGCGGCTCGACCGCGGTTTCGGAGGCGTACTTCGCGCGGATGCTGGGGCTGCGGTTCATCACCGTGGTGCCGCGCAGCACGTCGCCGGAGAAGATCGCGCTCATCGAGTTCTACGGCGGCGAATGCCACTACGTCGACCGCGCCCCGGACATGTACCCGGAGGCCGAGCGGCTCGCCGCGGAGTGCAACGGCCACTACCTCGACCAGTTCACCTACGCCGAGCGCGCGACGGACTGGCGCGGGAACAACAACATCGCCGAATCCGTGTACGCGCAGATGCAGTCCGAGCGGCACCCCGTGCCGACATGGATCGTCGTCGGCGCCGGGACCGGCGGCACGAGCGCCACCTTCGGCCGCTACGTGCGCTACAAGCGGCACACCACGAAGATCGCCGTCGTCGACCCGGAGAACTCGTCGTTCTTCGGCGCCTGGCAGACCGGGGCGCTCGACTACAGCACCGGCATGCCGTCGCGGATCGAGGGCATCGGGCGGCCGCGCGTCGAACCGTCGTTCGTGCCCGGCGTGATCGACGAGATGCTCCAGGTGCCGGACGCCGCTTCGCTGGCGGCCATCCGCGTGCTGCGCGAGCGGACCGGGCACTGGGCGGGCGGCTCGACCGGGACGAACCTCTTCGGCGCGTTCACGCTGATCTCGCGGATGGTGTCGGAGGGGCAGGCGGGCAGTGTCGTCACGCTGCTGTGCGATGGCGGCGAGCGGTACGCGAATACGTACTACGACGATGCTTGGCTGGCGCAGAAGAACATCGACATCGCGCCTTATCTGGACAAGTACCGGGAGTTCTTGGCGAGCGGGAAGCTCGCTCCGGAGGCCTGAGGGTCTCGGCCGGGCTGGCGCTTCTCGGGGGTGTTGCGAAAGCCACTTTCGCAACCTTCAGCGTTGCGAAAGTGGCTTTCGCAACGCCGGATGGGCGGGTCTACCTCAGGTTCGCCGAATCACCAAAGGGAGCAAGGGACCTTTGCTACCACGTGAGCTACATGTGGTGACCGCACCGTTCCTGGACCACAACAGATAGTGCCTCGAAGCGAAAAACTCAAGGTATGAACGGCCCATTCATCCCCCGAACGAGGCCGGTCTGGTTAGTGCGCCAGTGGCCGACGGTGTGTGACCTGGTACCGCACTCACGTGATCGAAGCCGGAACTCGCGTGATCAGCGGCGGAACACTCGAGTGCGGCCTTCAATCACGCGAGTTACGTGCCTGATCACGCGAGTTACGCCTTCGCTCAAGCCGAGCCTCATGTTCCCAGTCCGTGAAGGGAGCCTTCAGCCCACTCGTGACAGCAGCGTGAACACACCAAACGACCCGAAATCCGGACAGTCCCGGAGCAAACTCAGAGCGCCAGCGCGACCGCGCTCAGCACCGCCCACCCCAGCATCGCGAACCCGGTGTCCCGCAGCGCCGGGATCAGCGCCCGCCCCTGCGCGCCGCCACCGACGGCCTTGACCGACTTCAGCAGCAACGGAGCGGTCACCAGGCCCAGCAACGCCCACGGCGTCACGAAGGCGAGCAGCACGCTCACGACGTACGGGACGGCGACCAGCGTCAGGTAAAGCCGTCGGGTGCCGCCATCACCGAGCCGGGTGGCGAGGGTGCGCTTGCCGGACTCGATGTCGGTCGGGATGTCGCGGAGGTTGTTGGCGGTCAGCACACCGGTCGAGAACGAGCCGACGGCGACCGCGCAGCCGAGCGCGGCCCAGCTCAGCTGTCCGGCTTGGACGTACACGGTGCCCAGCACGCCGGCCAGCCCGAAGAAGACGAAGACCGCGATCTCGCCGAAACCGTAGTAGCCGTAAGGCTTTTTGCCGCCGGTGTAGAACCAGGCACCCAGGATGCAGACCACGCCCATCGCCAGCAGCCACCAAAGTCCGCTGATAGCGACGAGCACCAGCCCGAGGACTCCGGCGAGTCCGAGTGCGACGAGAGCGGCCGTCAGGACGGCCTTCGGCTTCGCGACCCCGGAGCCGACCAGCCGCAGCGGGCCGACGCGGTTCTCGTCGGTGCCGCGGATGCCGTCGGAGTAGTCGTTGGCGTAGTTGACGCCGACGATCAGCGAAAGCGAGACGAGCAACGCGAGAATCGAGCGCGGCCAGGAGAAGCCGTCGAGCGCGACCGCCGCGCCGACTCCGGCGACCACCGGCGCCACCGCGTTGGGCAGCGTCCGCGGGCGCGCCCCTTCGATCCATTCACCAGCAGTCGCCATGCCGCCATTCTGGCCCTGGCCACTACCGGCCGGTATGCGGGGCTCGTCACCTGCCCGGCCATCGCGGGCAGGTGACGAGCGGCCCTACTTCAGGTCGTCGATCGCGTCTTCCAGGGTCCAGGTGAGCGTGCCGCTGTTCGGAACGGCGGTCTCCGGTTCGTCCGCCAGCGCGGGCCCGGCCAAAGCGACCAGTCCCATCGTGACGGCGGTGCAGGCCAATACTGTGCGTGTCCAGCGCGTCATATGTAGACGTAAACCCGCGGGTAATGATCGTGTCAACAACGTCCCGGTAATCGGTGGGGAATTCACGACCTTCGTAGGAGATTCCTGACGGCCGTCCTGTCGACCTTCCCGGGGCCCCTCAGGGGGAGTTCTTCGGCGAACTCGACCCGCTTCGGAGCGGCCGCCGCACCGGCCTCCTCACGGCACGCGGCACGCAGCGATTCGACGTCGCAACCAGCGCCGACGACGAGCGCGACGACGGCCTCACCCCACTCGGGGTCGGGTACTCCGACCACGCACGCGTCCCGGATTCCGGGTTGCGCGGTCAAGATCCGCTCGACGGCCGCGGCGGCCACCTTCACCCCGCCGGTGTTGATCATGTCGTCGATCCGCCCGAGGATCTCCAACCGCCCGTCGGCCGTCCACCGGCCACGGTCCGACGTGCGGAACCGGCCGCCCTCGAAGGCCTCCGCGGTCAGCCCGGGTCGCAGCCGGTAGCCGTGCGCGAGGACGCCACCCGTGATACAGACCCGCTCGTCTTCGAGGTCGACGTGTACTCCGTCCAGCGGTACGCCGTCGTAGACGCAGCCGCTCGCGGTCTCGCTCATGCCGTACGCGGGCACGATCTTCACGCCGGCTTCGGCCGCGCGCTCGCGGAGGTCGGCGGTGGTCGCCGCGGCGCCGACGATGATCGCGTCGAACGCGCGGGCCGCCGCGAGCCCCGGGCCGCCCGCGTCGAGCAACCGCCCGAGCTGAGTCGGCACGAGCGCGGTGTAGCGCGGGCCGTCCAGGCCCAGCAGCGGCGCGGCCGCTTCGGCGAAGGCGTCCGGCCGGAAACCGGAGCCGTGCAGGACGGCGGGCGTCGTCCCGGCCAGGAGCGAGCGGACCAGCACCTGCAGCCCGCCGACGTACTGGGCGGGGGTCGCGAGCAACCAGTGCCCCGGCCCGCCGAGCCGTTCGTGGGTCGCGTGAGCCGAGGCTGTCAGCGCCGACGCCGACAGCAACACCCCCTTCGGCTCGCCGGTGGACCCCGAGGTGGCGATGATCACCGCCGTCCCGGGCTCGGCTGGGCGGGCCGGTTCCATCGCGTTCCGCAGCGCCTCCGACGAGTAGGGGAGGACGGGCGAGCCGCCGTCGAGCGCCTCGGCCAGTGCCGCGGTCAGCTCGACGATCGACTCCGGACTCCCGTCCACCCCTACCGCACGCATCCCGCCAGGCTAACGCCGAAGGGACGCCCGCCTCAGCACTGCTTCGTGGCGCCGCCGTCGCTCAGGTAGTAGTCGGAGAACCAGCCCTGTTTCTGCGTGCCCGCGATCCGGCCCCAGGTCCAGGTCCGCTTGCCTTCGATGGATTCACCCACCGTCCAGCAGTGGTAATAGATCAGCGTGCCGCCGTCGACCCAGCCGTACGCGGAGCAGCTGGTGTGCGGGCCGGTGCGGTAGCGCATCCGCTGCTTCGCGCGCCCTTCGCCGCTGTCCTTGTTCGTGTGGCCGTGGTTGCAGCTCAGGGTCTGTACCGGGTCCGCGGGCGCCGCACTGGCGACGCCGCCGACACTGAGCAGCCCCGCCGCGACGATGCCGGGCAGCGTCAGTGCCGCTCTCCGTAGAGATTTCTTCATGGTCGTTCCCCCTCGAATGAGTCGGGTTTCTCTTTCGAGGGGGAACGTAAGCGCCGCCGAATGCCCTGCTCCAGGCCTTTTCGCCTGGTCGAAAAGGGGTCAGTAGTAGTACGGGAACGCCGACCAGTCGGGGGAGCGCTTCTCCAGGAAGGAGTCGCGGCCCTCGACGGCCTCGTCCTGCATGTACGCGAGCCGCGTGGTCTCGCCGGCGAAGAGCTGCTGGCCGACCAGGCCGTCGTCGGTGAGGTTGAACGCGTACTTGAGCATCCGCTGCGCCGTCGGCGACTTGCCGTTGATCGCCCACGCCCAGTCCAGTGCCTCGGCCTCGAGCTTCGCGTGCGGGACGGCGGAGTTGACCGCGCCCATCGCCTGCATCTGCTCGGCCGTGTACTCGCGCCCGAGGAAGAAGATCTCCCGCGCGAACTTCTGCCCGACCTGCTTGGCCAGGTACGCCGAGCCGTAGCCGCCGTCGAAGGAGCCGACGTCGGCGTCGGTCTGCTTGAACCGCGCGTGCTCGGCCGAAGCCAGCGTGAGGTCGCACACCACGTGCAGCGAATGCCCGCCGCCCGCCGCCCACCCCGGGACCACGGCGATGACCACCTTCGGCATGAACCTGATCAGCCGCTGGACCTCGAGAATGTGCAGCCGCCCGGCCCTGGCCGGATCGATCGTGTCGGAGGTCTCCCCGTCCGCGTACTGATACCCGGAGCGTCCGCGAATACGCTGGTCACCACCGGAGCAGAACGCCCAGCCGCCGTCCTTCGGCGACGGGCCGTTGCCGGTGAGCAGGACGCAGCCGACGTCCGAGCTCATCCGCGCGTGGTCGAGCGCGCGGTACAGCTCGTCGACGGTGTGCGGGCGGAAGGCGTTGCGGACTTCGGGACGGTCGAACGCGACACGTACGACACGTTTGCCTGAGCGGCTCTCAGAGGAGCGGTGATAGGTGATGTCGGTGAAGTCGAAACCTTCGACCTCGGTCCACAAGGCCGGGTCGAACAGCTCGGAAACCTGGGCGTCATCCACGTTTGGGAGAATAGGACGTGTGGCCGTGAGTCGTAGTGTGAAACCCGAGGTCTGCCGGTGAATCCTTCCACCGCGCAGGCCAGGGTCATCGTCGACGAACTCGTCCGCAACACCGTCTCGCACGTCGTCCTCTGCCCGGGCTCACGCAACGCCCCGCTGTCGATCGCGCTGTACGACGCGGCGGCGGCCGGACGCCTCCAGTTGCACGTCCGCATCGACGAACGCGGCGCAGCCTTCCTCGCCCTCGGCATCGCCGCGCGCACCGGCCGCCCCGTCGCCGTGCTGTGCACCTCGGGCACCGCGGCCGCGAACTTCCACCCCGCCGTGCTGGAGGCCGATCGCGCGGGGGTCCCGCTGATCGTGCTGACCGCCGACCGGCCGCCCGAGATGCGGGCCGCCGGCGCGAGCCAGGTCATCGACCAGCACCAGCTCTACGGCAACGCCGTCCGCTACTTCGACGAGCTCGCCGTCGCCGAACGCCGTGCCGGGCAGAACTCGTACTGGCGCGGCCAGATCTGCCGCGCCTGGAACGCCGCGTACGGCGAATGGCGCTGCGGGCCGGTGCACCTGAACATCCCGTTCCGGGAGCCGCTGGTGCCGGACATCGACGATGACGGCGAGTGGTACGAGTCACTCGAAGGGCGTCCCGACGGCGCTCGCTGGACCGAGCTTCCCGACTTCGGCGCGCTTCCCTCGTTCGTGGTGCCCTCGGCCCGGTCCGGCCTGGTCATCGCCTGCGACACCGGCGTGCAGGCGGCCAGCGAATGGGCCGAACTGCACGGCTGGCCGGTCGTCTCCGAGACCGGCGGCATCGGGATGGCAGGCGCGACGGCGATCTCGTCCGGCGCCTGGCTGCTCGGTGTCGAGGAGTTCATCTCGCGGCACAAGCCCGAACAGGTTCTCTGCATCGGCCGCCCGACGGTGTTCCGGCAGGTCCAGCGGGTGCTGTCCGATCCGGACGTCGAGGTGCTGCTGGTCCGGCCCGATTCGGACTGGCCCGCGCCCGCGCACAACGTCCGCCAGGTCGGCCAGTGGTTCGACGAGCCGTCCAAACCGGCCGACCCGGAATGGCTGGCGAGCTGGCAGCGCGCGGACAAGGCGGCGTCGGCGGCGGTGACCGAAGCGCTGGCCGCGGAGCCTTGGCCGAGCGGGCTGCGCCTGGCGACCGAACTCGTCGACGCGGTCCCGGAAGGGTCGCTGCTGGTCGTCGGCTCGTCCAATCCGACGCGTGACGTCGCGCTCGCCGGGCGGCTGCGGCCCGACGTCCTCGTGCACCGCAACCGCGGTGTCGCCGGGATCGACGGCATGGTCTCGACCGCGATCGGTGCCGCGACCGTCCACAGGGGACATTCGTACGCCCTGCTCGGCGATCTGACGTTCCTGCACGACGCGAGCGGCCTGCTGACCGGGCCCGCCGAACAGCGTCCCGACCTGACGATCGTGGTGCTCAACGACGACGGCGGCGGCATCTTCTCCCTGCTGGAGCAGGGGGCGCCGGAGCACAACGCCGGCTTCGAGCGCGTCTTCGGCACGCCGCACGGAGCCGATCTGGGCGCGCTGTGCGCCGGTTACCGCGTGCCGCATGTCGTCGCCGAGACACTCACCGAGTTCCGCGAGGCGCTCAAGCCCGCGCCGGGGCTGCGGGTGGTGGAGGTCCGCGTGGACCGAACGCGTCACCGCGAGCTGCACGCGCGACTCCGTACGGCGGTTTCCTCGGCTGTGCGGGCTGTCTAGCGGTTTTCGATCTCAGTCCAGGGGTTAGGAACCCCTCCTTTGGACGTGTCTGGAGCATGATCGGCTGGCTACGTTCGAGCGCGCTGACAAATCCTGGGAGGATTCGCAATGCGCTTGAAGACTCGCGCCGGCTTCGCCGGATTGACCGCGGGCGTCGTCTCGGTGCTGCTCGCCGGTTCCGCGGCGGCCGCACCCGCGCCCGGCTCGATCGGCATCGGCGACCCGTACTACCCGCACGCCGGTAACGGCGGCTACGACGTCGGGCACTACGACCTGCGGCTGACCTATCAGCCCGCGACCGACCTGCTGTCCGGGGCCACGACGATCCTGCTCACCGCGACGCAGGACCTCTCGGCCTTCAACCTGGACTTCGGTCTGAAGGTGTCGAGCGTCCGGGTGAACAACCGGCCCGCGAAGTTCGCGACGTCGACCGACGGCACCGGCGAGCTGACCGTCACGCCGTCGGCTCCGCTGAAGAAGGGCCAGACGGCCACCGTCGTCGTCGCCTACGCGGACACGCCCTCGAAGGTGAAGATCGACGGGTTCACCGCGTGGAAGAAAACCCCGGACGGCGCGCTCGCCGTCGACGAGCCGCAGAGCGCGGCCTGGTGGTTCCCGTCCAACGACCACCCGACCGATCTGGCCACCTACGACATCTCGGTCGAGGTCCCGAACGACGTCGCGGCGCTGTCGAACGGCACGCTCGTGCGCAAGACGGTGCAGCGGCCCGGCTGGACGCGCTGGAACTGGCGCAGCACCAAACCGCAGGCGACGTATCTCACGTCGCTGGAGGTCGGCAAATTCGAGGTGAACCAGCAGACCACTCCGGACGGTCAGCCGTTCATCACCGCGTACGGCGCCGACCTCGGCGAGTCGCTCGGCGCGGCCAAGGCCAGTATCGAGCGGACGCCGGAGATCACCGAATTCCTCGCCTCGAAGTTCGGGCCGTACCCGTTCGAGGCGCAGGGCGGCGTCGTCACCACCGGCATCACCTTCGCGCTGGAGAACCAGACGCGACCGGTCTACGGCGCCAGGGCGTTCCGGTCCGGCTCGAACACCTCGATCGTCGCGCACGAGCAGGCGCACCAGTGGTTCGGAGACAGCGTCACGCTCGGCAAGTGGAGCGACATCTGGCTGAACGAGGGCTTCGCCTCCTACGGCGAGTTCCTGTGGTCGGAGGAGACCGGCGAGGGCACGGCGGACGAACTCGCGCAGTACATCTACGACTCGGTGCCTGCCGAGGACCCGTTCTGGCAGGTCCTGCCCGCCGACCCGGGTGCGGAGAACCAGTTCGACGCCGCCGTGTACGACCGCGGCGCGCTCGCGGTGCACGCGTTGCGCAAGACCGTGGGCGACGACACGTTCTTCCGGATCCTGCAGACCTGGCAGCAGGTGAAGAAGGCCAAGTCGGCAGTGATCCCGGAGTTCATCGCGTTGGCGGAGAAGATCTCGGGCAAACCGCTGTACGACCTGTTCCAGACGTGGCTGTACACCAAGGGGAAGCCCGCGGTGGGCCCGAACGGTGCGCATGCTTTCCGGGCCGCTGTGGCCCCGGTCGCACCGAAGTCCTACCCGCAGATCAAGGCGACGCACGAATTCCTCGCCGCGCGACACGCCCACTGACGGGTAGCGATACGCTCGCGGCGTGACGGCCAAAACGGAGCGGGTGAGGCGCATCGGGTGGTATGCCGCCCTCGTTGTCGCCTCACTCGTCACCGTGCTCGGCGTCTCGCTGCTGTTCGCCGCCATCCGCAACGACAGCGCGATCGAAGCGGAGCTCGGGCAGGCCACGGCCCAGGTCGAGTCGGTGGCCTTCGACCGCACGATCATCAACTACGCGACCCCCGACGGCATCATCCACAGCCCCGCCAACGGCGTGCTCTACCCGTCGGGGCTGGCCGCCGGGCAGCTGGTGAACATCGAGTACGACGTCGGCGACCCGGAACTCGCGCGGGTGGCCGGGCGCTCGGCGGCGAACACGCTGCTGCCGCTGGGCAGCATGATCTTCTTCACCTGGCTGATCGCCGGTCCGCTGCTGTGGTGGATCCGGCGGCAACGGCTGGCTTACCGGCGCTTGCTCACCGAGTCCGCCGCCTGATCACGCGAGTTACGCCTTCAATCACGCGAGTTACGCCTCTAGTCACGCGAGTCCCGTCCCCAATCACGCGAGTCCCGTGCTCAGTCGCGCGAGCTTGCCGTGCGGAACCGGCGATCACACGTGATCAGACGGACGACACGCGTGATTGGAAGGCGAACTCGCGTGATTGGGGGCGGAACTCAGCCGACCGACTCCCGCCACCAGCCCAGCACCTCGTCCGCCACCCCGGGGGCAGCGACCAGGAGGGCGTCGACGGGCAGGGCGGTGTCCTCGCCGTGCCGGTCCAGCACCACGGCCCCGGCCTCGATGGCCAGCGCGACCGAGCCGGCGACGTCCCATTCGCGGTAGCTGTGCAGCACCGCCGCGGCCGCGTGCCCCAGCGCGACCTGCGCGATCGCCAGGGCCGCCGAGCCGAGCACCCGGACCCCGGCGTGCGCGGCGGCGGCCCGTTCGATGAACTGGCCCATCCCCGGCCAGACGCCCTTGCGCGTGAGCTCGGTGCAGACGATCGCCCCGGCGGTGCCGCGGCGGTCGGTCAGCGTGATCGGTTTGCCGTTCGCCCGGGCCCCGCGGCCGCGCGCGGCGGCGTAGATCTGGGCGCGGTACGGGTCCGCGACCACGCCCACCACCGGTCCCGAAGCGTCGATCAGGGCGAGGCTGTACGCGCACCACGGCACCCCGGCGACGTAGTTCGCGGTGCCGTCGACGGGGTCGACCACCCAGCGGTATTCGGCGACGTCGGCACCGTGGTCGGCGCCGAATTCGCCGCCGACGACGGGGATGCCGGGGAATTCCGCGGTCAGCACCCGGCGGGTGTGGCGCTCGAGGATCCGGTCGGTGTCGGTGACCCAGTCGAAGGGTGAGTCCTTCGGATCGGGCTGGGCGCCCCGGCCAGCGGTCGCGGTGATCACGTCGGTCGCGTCGTTGGCCAGCCGCCCGGCCACTTCGAGGGCCCTCGACACCAGCCCGGGCTCGACGGGCTGAGGCGGCCTAGACGACAGGAGGGTCATGCCTGCCTAGTGTGGCCGAGCCTGGTTTACGGAACACGACCTTGAGATGACATGTCGTCTGTTCCGTTTTTGTTGGCGTGGCCGTCACAACCGGATGCGACAGTGACCGCGTGCGAGTCGCGATAGTCACCGAAAGTTTCCTGCCCCAGGTGAACGGCGTGACCAACTCCGTGCTCCGCGTCGTGGAACACCTCCGCGACCGCGCGCACGACGTGCTGATCATCGCCCCCGGGCCGGGTCCCGTCGAGTACCTCGGCGCCCCGGTCGTGCGCATTCCCGCCCTCGACTTCCCCGGCGTGAACTCCCTCCCGGTCGGCGTGCCGACCAGGACGGTGCTCACCGCGCTGGCCGATTTCGGGCCCGACGTGGTGCATCTGGCGTCGCCGTTCGTGGTCGGCGCCCGAGGGCTCGCCGCGGCCAGGCGGCTGCGGGTGCCGTGTGTCGCGGTGTACCAGACCGACATCGCCGGATTCGCCGCCGCGTACGGCTTCGGCATCGCCGCCCGTGCCGCCTGGCGCTGGGTGCGCCGCCTGCACTCGCGGGCCGACCGAACGCTCGCGCCGTCGACGGATTCGGTGGAACAGCTGAAACTGCACGGGATCCCGCGGGTGCACCGCTGGGCGCGCGGCGTCGACATCGAGCGGTTCTCGCCGGTCCACGCCGATCCCGCGTTGCGTGCCGAACTGGCGCCGGACGGCGAACTGCTGGTCGGTTTCGTCGGCAGGCTCGCACCCGAGAAGGAGGTCGAGCGGCTGACCGCGCTGGCCGGGGTCGAGGGGATCCGCGTGGTCGTCGTCGGTGACGGGCCGGAGCTGCCGATGCTGCGCGAACGCATCCCGGGTGCGGCGTTCCTCGGCGCCCGCTACGGCGAGGAACTCTCCGCCGCGTACGCGAGCCTCGACGTCTTCGTCCACACAGGACCGCACGAGACCTTCTGCCAGGCCATCCAAGAGGCGATGGCGTCCGGCCTCCCGGTGCTGGCCCCGGACGCGGGCGGGCCGAAGGATCTGGTCCTGCCCGGCCGCACCGGCTATCTGCTCCCCGCCGACCGGGCCGGGTTCGCGACGGCGCTGGTGGACAAGGTGAACGACCTGCGCGACGAAGCGCTCCGGGCCAGGCTGGGGGAGAAGGCGCGCAAGGTCGTGCTCGGCCGGACCTGGCCGGCGGTGTGCCACGAACTGGTCGGCCACTACGAGGCCGTCCAGGGCAAGATCGCTCGCGCGGCCTGACTGATGCATATCGTCCAGCTGGCCAACTTCTACGGACCACGCTCGGGCGGGCTGCGGACGGCGCTGCACCATCTCGGCGCCGGGTACGTGGCCAGCGGTCATCAGGTGACCCTCGTGGTGCCCGGGCAGCGCTACGCGGACGAGACGCTGCCCTCGGGCGTACGCCGGTTTTCCCTTCCCGCGCCACAGATTCCCGGTACGGGCGGCTATCGCGCGGTCGATCCGCATCGCGTGCGCGCGGTGCTGAAACGCCTGGAGCCGGACAGGCTCGAAGTGTCCGACAGGCTCACCCTGCGCGGTATGGGTGTCTGGGCGCGGCGCAACGGCGTGCCCAGCATGGTGATCTCGCACGAGCGTCTCGACCGGTTGCTGGAGCAGTTCCTGATGCCCGAACCCGTCGCGCGGCGCGTCGCGGACGTCGCGAACCGGCGGATGGCGCGGCACTACGACACGGTGGTCTGCACGACGGCGTTCGCCCGCGCGGAGTTCGACCGGATCGCCGCGCCCAACGTGCGGCGCGTGCCGCTCGGCGTCGACCTCACGACCTTCGCCCCGGCCCGGCGCGACGACGGCTGGCGGCACACGCTGACCGGGAACGCCGACGCGCTGATCGTCCACTGTGGACGTCTGTCGCCGGAGAAGCACGTCGAGCGCAGTGTGGACACCGTCGCCGAGCTCACCGAGGCGGGGCACCGCGTACGGCTCGTCATCGCGGGTGACGGGCCCCGCCGCCGGGCGCTGGAACGGCGGGCACGCGGGCTTCCGGTGACCTTCCTCGGCTTCCTCTCCGGACGCGGCGACGTCGCGCGGCTGCTGGCCAGCGCCGACGTCTCCCTCGCGCCCGGTCCACACGAGACGTTCGGCCTGGCCGCGCTGGAGGCGCTCGCTTCGGGCACGCCGGTGGTGGTCTCGGCGTCGTCGGCGCTGCGGGAGATCGTGCGGCCCGGCTGTGGTGAGGCCGTCGACGATCGCGCGCCCGCCTTCGCGGGTGCGGTCACCGGACTGCTGGAGAGCCCGGAGGACGCCCGGCGGGCGGCGGCGCGGGCCCGCGCGGAGGAATTCGCCTGGCCGCGGGCGGTGCGGGGAATGCTCTCCGCGCACACTTGATCACTTTGTATCTTCTTTGTACAACCGGCATTCATCGTCCCCTCACGCCATCGAGCGAGAGGACGGCACGTGAGGTTCGAAGTACTGGGAACGTTCAGCATCTCTTCCGGTTCGGGGTCGGTCCCGCTGCACGGCCGGATGCGGAGAACGCTCCTCGGCGTGCTGCTGGTCCGGGCGAACACCTTCGTCCCGGTGAACGTGCTCACCGAGGCGCTGTGGGACAGCAAGTGGGAGCCGCGGGCGGTGCCGAAGCTGCACTGGCACGTCCACAAGCTGCGGCAGGCCTTGCCCGAGGGCGACCGGCTCGTCTTCGACAACGGCGGCTACCGGCTGGAGGTCCACCCCGGCGAACTCGACGTCGAGACCTTCGAGACGCTGGCGGGCCAGGCGTTGAAGGCCGCGGACCCGGCGCAGCGCGCCTCGCTGATCCGGCAGGCCCTCACGCACTGGCACGGCGCGCCCTACGAAGGCCTCGACGTCCCCTTGCTCTCGGACGAGACGATGCGGCTCTCGGAGCACCGCCTGGTCCTGCTCGAAGAGCTCTACCAGGCGGAACTCGACCTCGGCCGGCACGCGAGCGCGGCCGTCGAGCTGGCCGATCTGGTGCGGCGGCACCCCTTGCGGCAGCGTGCCCAGTACCTCCTGATGGACGCTCTGTGGCGAGCCGGCCGCACGTCCGACGCGCTCGCGGCGTACCGGCGTGCGCGCCGGATCTCGGTCGATCAGCTCGGCCTCGAACCGGGGCCGGAACTGCGGTTGCTGGAGCGGAGGATCCTCGCCGGCGAGGTCGCGGGGGCCGGTGCGCACCGTGCCCCGGCGTTGCTTCACCGGGCCAGGTGAACCTACGGGCTGTCGCTTTGCTCCCGCTTGGGTGACCTGTCTCAGAACTCCGGGGTTAGGGTTCGAGGTATGTCCCGAGCGAGTCTTGACAAGGATCCGCACGAAGTCGCCGCCATGTTCGACGACGTCGCGGACGGCTACGACCGCGCGAATTCGTTCATGACCTTCGGCTTCGACCGCCGCTGGCGCACCATCACCGGCCGGGTGCTGGACGCCAAACGCGGCGAGAAGGTGCTGGACCTCGCGGCGGGCACCGGCGTGTCCACCGTCGAGTACGCGCGCAACGGCGCGTGGTGCCTCGCGGCGGACTTCTCGGTCGGCATGCTCAAGGCCGGCAAGCATCGCGGCGTCCCGATGGTGGCCGCCGACGCGATGAAGCTGCCGTTCGCCGACGGCAGCTTCGACGCGGTGACCATCTCGCTCGCGCTGCGGAACTTCGTCGACACCAAGGCCGCGCTCACCGAGATCGCGCGGGTGGTCAAACCGGGCGGCCGGCTGGTGATCTGCGAGGTGTCGACGCCCACATTCCCGCCGATCCGCTTCCTGCACCGGAAGTTCATCGCGAAGCTGCTCACCTGGGTCGGCGCCAGGACCTCGTCGAACCCCGAGGCCTACTCCTACCTGGCCGAATCCATGCTGGCTTGGCCGGATCAGCGGACGCTGGGCGAGATCATCGCGAGCGCCGGGTGGACCGAGGTGGAGTGGCTGAACCTCACGTTCGGCGTCGTCGCCATCCACCGCGCCAAAAAGCCCTCTGTAGATTCTTAGACATGACCCGTCGCAACGCAGACCACGACGCCGAAGTCATCGTCGTCGGTGCCGGACCGGCCGGCTCCACCGCCGCCACGTACCTCGCCCGCGCGGGCGTCGACGTGCTGCTGCTGGAGAAGACCGAGTTCCCGCGCGAGAAGGTGTGCGGCGACGGCCTGACCCCGCGCGGCGTCAAGCAGCTCATCGACCTGGGGATCGACACCAGCGAGGACGCGGGCTGGGTGCACAGCCGCGGCCTGCGGATCCTCACCGGCGAGCTCACGCTGGAACTGGACTGGCCGGACCTGACGAGCTACCCGCCGTACGGGGTTTCGCGGACTCGCCAGGACTTCGACGACCTGCTCGCGAAGACCGCGGTGAAGGCGGGCGCGCGGCTCTACGAGCGCACCACCGTCACCGGTGCGGTGACCAGCCCGACCGGCCGCGTGATCGGCGTCGAGGCGAAGGTCGGCCCGGAGAAGACGCCGGTGAGCTACCGCGCTCCGCTGGTGCTGGCCTGCGACGGCGTCTCCGCGCGGCTCGCGCTGAGCGTCGGCATCCAGAAGAACGAGAAGCGCCCGATGGGCGTCGCGGTGCGGCAGTACTACAAGAGCCCGCGTCACGACGACCCGTTCATCGAGGGGCACCTGGAGCTGTGGGACCGCTCGGACCCGCGCGACCCGAAGCTGCTGCCCGGCTACGGCTGGGCGTTCCCGCTGGGCGACGGCACGGTGAACGTCGGCCTCGGCATGCTGTCGACGTCGGCCGCTTTCCGCAGCACCGACTACCGCGCGCTGCTGCGCCAGTGGCTCGACGGGACCCCCGAGGAATGGGGCTACCGCGAGGAGAACGCCATCGGCAAGGTCGGCGGCGCCGGTCTCCCGATGGGCTTCAACCGCACCCCGCACTACCGCGACGGCCTGCTGCTGCTCGGCGACGCCGGTGGCATGGTCAGCCCGTTCAACGGCGAGGGCATCTCGGCCGCGATGGAGTCCGCGCAGCTGGCGTCGGAGTTCGTCGTGCAGGCGCTGGCGCGTCGCGAAGGGCCTTCGCGTGAGCGTGCGCTGGAGGGCTACCCGCGCGCCGTCGCGGAGCTGATGGGCGGCTACTACCGGCTCGGCAACGTGTTCGCGAAGCTGATCGGGAAGCCGAAGATCATGCACGCCGCGACGAAGTACGGCCTGCGGATCAACTCGATCCTTCCGTTGGTCTACAAGGGACTTTCGGGTTGCTACGACGCCAAGGGCGGGGACGGCGTCGACCGTCTCATCGCTGCTCTGGCGCGGGCGACTCCCTCTCCGCGCTGACGCCACGCATTTCGTCCTCTGATTGCGGTAGTTCGCCCTTCGAACCACCGCAGTCAGAGGACGAAATGCGGGAAGTCGGGCGCGCGACGTCTGGACCGCTCATGGGCAACCCGGCCCTGCTCAGAGAGTTGTGAAAGCCACTTTCACAACCTTCAGCGTTGCGAAAGTGGCTTTCACAACGTCCCGTCCGAGGGTACGGCGGCGGGCGCGTCGCTCCAGGGGGTCGTGAGTGTTTTGGGTCGTTCTAACGACCCAAAACACTCACGACCAACCCCACCGCGCGCTCCGCCCACCCACCCCGCGCCGCCTCCCACCTGCGCCGGACCACACGTCTGGACCAGTCACGGGTACTCCGCGCAGTGGTATCGGTCACAGGACAAACGCGGTCAAACGGACCCCCGAAGCCGATCTTGAGAACGACGTCGCAGGTCACCGGTACCGCACGCCGGAAGTAACCGTACTGGCCGTGCGGTCAAGTTAGGGCAGCCTTATAGCACGGGGCCTAGGGACAAGAATGTGAGTCACGTCCTACACTCGCCCCATGCTTTGTGAATCGCTTCACATCCTCGACGGGAGGCTTGTGAACTATTTCACAAGCAAGGAGGCCGTCATGCACGGCCCGTAAGGGTTGCCTAACCCTCGGCGGTGTGACCCAGGTGACTTAGGGTGCCGACCGAGGGAAGCGGTGAACCCCGACTCGAAAACCGCAGCGGCGCGGAAAGGATGGCGAAAACCCCGTGCTGATGTTGCCCGTGCTGGCCCAGGCGGACACCTCGAAGGTGCCCAACCTGGACATGTACCTCCCCCTGGTCCTCTTGTTCGTCCTCGCGCTCGCGTTCGCGGTGCTTTCGGTGCTGCTCGGCCCGCTCGTCGGCCCGAGCAGGGCCAACAAGGCGAAGCTCGCGGCCTACGAATGCGGTATCGAACCGTCGCCGCAGCCGGTCGTCGGCGGCGGCCGGATGCCGGTCGCGTACTACATCACCGCGATGCTGTTCATCCTGTTCGACATCGAGATGGTCTTCCTCTACCCGTTCGCGGTCTCCGCGGACGCGCTGGGCATGTTCGGCCTGGTGGAGATCGTGCTGTTCATCGCGACGGTCGGTTTCGCGTACGCCTACGTGTGGCGTCGCGGCGGCCTGGATTGGAACTAGAGAAGCATGGGCCTCGAAGAAAAACTCCCCAACGGCATCCTCCTGGCCAGTCTCGAAGGCCTGGTGAACTGGGCCCGCAAGAACTCCATGTGGCCCGCCACCTTCGGTCTCGCCTGCTGCGCGATCGAGATGATGACCGTCGGCGGTTCCCGCTACGACATCGCCCGCTTCGGCATGGAGCGCTTCAGCGCGACGCCGCGCCAGGCGGATCTGATGATCGTCGCCGGCCGCGTCACGCAGAAGATGGCGCCGGTGCTCCGCCAGATCTACGACCAGATGGCCGAGCCCAAGTGGGTGCTGGCGATGGGTGTCTGCGCCTCGTCCGGCGGCATGTTCAACAACTACGCCGTGGTGCAGGGCGTCGACCACATCGTCCCGGTCGACATGTACCTCCCCGGCTGCCCGCCGCGCCCCGAGATGCTGCTCGACGCGATTTTGAAGCTGCACGCCAAGATCCAGGACGAGCCGATCAACGCCCGCCGGGCCGCGATCCGCGCCGCCAGCGGTGAGCGCACCGAGCTGATCGCCTCCTCGATCAAGTACGCGAAGAAGTGAGCGACGTGCCCGAAGAAAACTCCCCCGAAACCCCGGAAACCGGCGGCGAGCAGTCCAGCGCCGACCGGCCCGAAGGTGGCCTCGAGCCACAGGGCACCCGCCCGGCCGAGCCGGTCGTCACCGGTAAAGAGCGCCAGGGCATGTTCGGTGTCCGCGGCACCGGTGACACCTCCGGTTACGGCGGCGTCCGCCTCCCCGCGTACAGCCCGCCCCCGGCGGAGCGCCCGTACGGCGGCTGGTTCGACGAGTTCGCCGACGAGTTCTACGCGGCCTTGGCGGACAACAAGATCCCGGCGAGCGCGATCCAGCAGACGACGGTCGACCGCGGCGAGATCACCTTCTACGTCTCCCGCGAGCACCTCGTCGAGATCGCCAAGGTCCTGCGCGACGACGCCGGTCTCCGCTTCGAACTGCTCAGCTCGGTGTCCGGCGTCGACTACGGCGTCGACGTGCCACAGCGGCTGCACTCGGTCTACCACTTCACGTCGATGACCTACCGCCGCCGCATCCGGCTCGAGGTCACCCTCGACATCGAAGACCCGCACGTCCCGTCGCTGGTCGGGGTCTACCCGACGGCCGACTGGCAGGAGCGGGAGGCCTGGGACATGTTCGGCATCGTCTACGACGGCCACCCGGCGCTGACCCGCATCCTCATGCCGGACGACTGGGACGGCCACCCCCAGCGCAAGGACTACCCGCTCGGCGGGATCCCGGTCGAATACAAGGGCGCGGAGATCCCGCCGCCGGACCAGCGGAGGTCGTACTCGTGAGCACCGAACACCTCTCAGACGTCACCACGGGCACCGACACTTCGCCCGAGGGCAGCGACAGCGTCGAGTACGCCGACTCCCGCGAGACCACCGAAGGCCGCGTCTACACCGTTTCCGGCGGTGACTGGGAAGACCTCATCGAGGACTCCCGCCACGACGAGCGCATGGTCATCAACATGGGCCCGCAGCACCCGTCGACGCACGGCGTGCTCCGGCTCGTGCTGGAGATGGAGG
Organism: Amycolatopsis keratiniphila subsp. keratiniphila; assembly: GCF_001620365.2. Classification (GTDB taxonomy): domain Bacteria; phylum Actinomycetota; class Actinomycetes; order Mycobacteriales; family Pseudonocardiaceae; genus Amycolatopsis; species Amycolatopsis keratiniphila. The sequence goes on along the minus strand of NZ_LQMT02000023.1, from coordinate 166,129 downwards.
GCGAGACCGTCACCCAGCTCCGCTCGGTCATCGGCTACCTGCACACCGGGATCGAGAAGAACTGCGAGTACCGCACGTGGACCCAGGGCGTCACCTTCGTGACGCGCATGGACTACCTCGCCCCGCTCTCGACGGAGATGGCGTACTGCCTCGGTGTCGAGAAGCTGCTCGGCATCCAGGCGCCGCGCCGCGCCGAACTGCTGCGCGTGATGCTGCTGGAGATCAACCGCATCGGCTCGCACCTGGTGTACATCGCCACCGGCGGGATGGAACTCGGTGCCACCACGGCGATGACGCTCGGTTTCCGTGAGCGCGAAGAGGTCCTGCACCTGCTGGAGCACCTCACCGGTCTCCGGATGAACCACGCGTTCATCCGTCCCGGCGGGCTCGCGCAGGACATGCCCGCCGACTACCACGAGGTGGTCAGCGCGTTCGTCAAGACGATGGACGAGCGGCTTCCCTTGTACGACAAGCTCTTCACCGGTCAGCCGATCTGGCGCAACCGGCTCAAGGGCGTCGGGTACCTGCCGGTCGACGCGTGCCTCGCGCTCGGCGTCACCGGCCCGGTGCTGCGCAGCGCCGGTCTCCCGTGGGACATGCGCAAGACCGAGCCGTACTCCCGCTACGAGGAGTTCGAGTTCGACATCCCGACCTCCACCGAGGCGGACTGCTGGGCGCGCTACCTGCTGCGCGTCGAGGAGATGCACCAGAGCCTGCGGATCATCAAGCAGTGCCTCAAGAAGCTCGAGCCGGGCCCGGTCATGGTCGAGGACAAGAAGGTCGCCTGGCCGGCGCAGCTCTCGATCGGCAGCGACGGCATGGGCAACTCGCTCGAGCACGTCCGCAAGATCATGGGCCAGTCGATGGAATCGCTGATCCATCACTTCAAGCTGGTCACCGAGGGCTTCAAGGTCCCGCCGGGCCAGACCTACACCTCCGTGGAGTCGCCGCGCGGTGAACTCGGCGTGCACCTGGTCTCCGACGGCGGCACCAGGCCGCTGCGGGTCCACGTGCGCGAACCGAGCTTCGTGAACCTGCAGTCGATGCCCGCGATGGCCGAAGGCGGCCTGGTGGCGGACGTGATCGCCGCCATCGCCTCGATCGACCCCGTCATGGGGGGAGTGGACCGTTGAGCACCCAGCCCGAAACGACACCCACGCCCGAGCCCGGCACCAGCCTGGCCGAGCAGACCCATATCGCCGCCGGTGGCGACGTCGACGTGATCGCGATCGCGCCGGATCCCGCCGAGGCGGAGGGGATCCTGGAGAACGCGAAGCTCGAAGACATCTTCGACGCCGACACCTACGCCAAGGCCCAGAACCTGATCGCGCGGTACCCGCAGTCGCGGTCGGCGCTGCTGCCGATGCTGCACCTGGTGCAGTCGGTGCAGGGTTACGTGAGCCAGGAGGGCATCGCCTTCTGCGCGCAGAACCTGGACCTGTCCGACGCCGAGGTCAGCGCGGTCGCGACGTTCTACACCATGTACAAGCGCCGCCCGTGCGGCGAGCACCTGGTGAGCGTCTGCACGAACACGCTCTGCGCGGCCATGGGCGGCGACGCGATCTACAAGAAGCTCCAGACGCACCTCGGCTCCGAAGAGAAGCCGTTGGGGCACAACGAGACCGCGGGCACGCCGAACGAGCCCGGCTCGATCACGCTGGAGCACGCCGAATGTCTCGCGGCCTGTGACCTCGCCCCGGTCATCCAGGTCAACTACGAGTACTTCGACAACCAGACCGAGGACAAGGCCGTCGCGCTGGTCGACGCGTTGCAGGCGGGCAAGAAGCCGGCCCCGACGCGCGGCGCGCCGCTGACGAACTTCAAGGGTGCCGAACTGCAGCTCGCCGGGTTCTTCCCGGAGGACGCGCAGCAGTACCGCACGGACGTCGACGGTCCTTCGCAGGCCGTCGAAACCCTGCGGGGCGCGCAGGTCGCGCAGGATCGCGGCTGGACGGCTCCCGCCATGAAGGACGTTCCGCTCCCCGAAGTGGAGAAGAAGTAATGGCCGATCCCATCACCCCGGTCCTCACGAAGCGCTGGCTTTCGCCCAACTCCTGGACGATCCAGTCCTACGAAGCCCTTGAGGGCTACACGGCGATCCGCAAGGCGCTCAAGGGCACGCCCGAGCAGCTCGTCCAGCTGGTCAAGGACTCCGGTCTCCGCGGCCGTGGCGGCGCGGGCTTCCCGGCCGGCATCAAGTGGTCCTTCATGCCGCCGAACGAGGACAAGCCGCACTACCTCGTCATCAACGCCGACGAGGGCGAGCCGGGTACCTGCAAGGACATCCCGCTGATGATGGCGGACCCGCACTCGCTGATCGAGGGCTGCATCATCGCCTCGTACGCGATGCGTTCGCACCACTGCTTCATCTACGTCCGCGGCGAGGCGCTGCACTGCATCCGCCGCCTCAACGCGGCCGTGCGCGAGGCGTACGAAGCGGGCTACCTCGGCAAGAACATCCTCGACTCCGGATTCGACCTCGACATCACCGTGCACGCGGGCGCCGGGGCGTACATCTGCGGCGAGGAGACGGCGCTGCTGGACTCGCTGGAAGGCCGTCGCGGTCAGCCGCGGCTCAAGCCGCCGTTCCCGGCCGCCGCGGGCCTCTACGCCGCGCCGACCACGGTGAACAACGTCGAGACCATCGCCAGCGCGCCGTACATCGTCAACGGCGGTTCGAGCTGGTTCCGCGAGATGGGCCGCGAGAAGTCGCCCGGCCCGAAGATCTACTCGATCTCCGGCCACGTCGAGAAGCCCGGCCAGTACGAATGCCCGCTCGGCACCACGCTGCGCGAACTGCTGGACATGGCGGGCGGCATGAAGGACGGCATCCCGCTGAAGTTCTGGACGCCGGGTGGTTCGTCCACGCCGATGTTCACCGCCGAGCACCTCGATGTTCCGCTGGACTTCGAAGGCGCGGCGGAAGCCGGGTCGATGCTGGGCACGACGGCCGTGCAGGTCTTCAACGAGACCGTCTCCGTGCCGTGGGCCGTGATGAAGTGGACGCAGTTCTACGAGCACGAGTCCTGCGGCAAGTGCACGCCGTGCCGTGAGGGCACGTACTGGCTGGCGCAGATCCTGGAGCGCATGGTCGAGGGCAAGGGCACCGAGGAGGACATCGACACCCTGCTCGACGTCTGCGACAACATCCTCGGCCGCTCGTTCTGCGCCCTCGGCGACGGCGCGGTCTCGCCGATCCAGAGCGGTATCAAGTACTTCCGGGACGAGTTCCTGGCTTTGTGTCAAGCAAACAAGCGCGAATTGGTGGGGGCGCAGGCATGACGATCGCACCCGACAAGCCCGGGACGTCCACAGAGGACACTCCGGTCCCCGAGGGCCACGTCAAGCTGGTCATCGACGGTGAAGAGGTCATCGCGCCCAAGGGCGAGCTGCTGATCCGCACCGCCGAACGGCTCGGCACGGTCATCCCGCGCTTCTGCGACCACCCGCTGCTCGACCCGGCGGGCGCCTGCCGCCAGTGCCTGGTCGAGGTCGAAATGGGCGGCCGTCCGATGCCGAAGCCGCAGGCCTCGTGCACCATGACGGTCGCCGACGGCATGGTCGTGAAGACCCAGCTGACCTCGGCCGTCGCGGACAAGGCCCAGCAGGGTGTGATGGAGCTGCTGCTCATCAACCACCCGCTGGACTGCCCGATCTGCGACAAGGGCGGTGAATGCCCGCTGCAGAACCAGGCGCTCGCGCACGGCCGCGCGGACTCCCGGTTCGTCGACACGAAGCGGACGTTCCCGAAGCCGCTGCCGATCTCCTCGCAGGTGCTGCTGGACCGCGAGCGTTGCGTGCTCTGCCAGCGCTGCACCCGGTTCTCCCGCGAGATCGCCGGCGACCCGTTCATCGAGCTCCTCGAACGCGGCGCCCACCAGCAGATCGGCACCGCCGAGACCGCGGACGTGCTGGACCTGGCTTCGCGGACGACGTCGGGCCAGCCGTTCCAGTCGTACTTCTCCGGCAACGTCATCCAGATCTGCCCGGTCGGCGCGCTGACGTCGGCCGCGTACCGGTTCCGTTCGCGGCCGTTCGACCTGGTGTCGTCGCCGAGCGTGTGCGAGCACTGCTCGTCCGGCTGCGCCGAGCGGACCGACTTCCGCCGCGGCAAGGTCATGCGGAAGCTCGCGGGCGACGACCCCGAGGTCAACGAAGAGTGGCTCTGCGACAAGGGCCGGTTCGCGTTCCGTTACTCGACCGCGGACGACCGCATCCGCCGTCCGCTGGTCCGCAACGCCGACGGCGTGCTGGAAGAGGCTTCCTGGACCGACGCGCTGCGCGCGGCCGCCGAAGGGCTGGCCAAGGCACGCGACGGCAAGGGCGCCGCGGTGCTGACCGGTGGCAGGTTGACCGTCGAGGACGCCTACGCGTACTCGAAGTTCGCGCGGATCGCCTTGGGCACCAACGACATCGACTTCCGCGCCCGGCCGCACTCGGCCGAGGAACTGGGCTTCCTCGCGTCGCACGTGGTCGGGACGACGCCGGAAAGCGGCGTCACCTTCGGCGAGATCGAGCGGGCGCGCACGGTGCTGTGCGTCGCGTTCGAGCCGGAGGACGAGGCGCCGATCGTGTTCCTGCGCCTGCGCAAGGCGGCCCGCAAGAACCGCACCCGCGTCGTCCACTTGGGACAGTGGACCACCTCGTCGGTCCGCAAGACCTTCGGCGAACTGCTGGCCTGCGCGCCGGGTGCCGAGGCCGCCGCGATCGACGGCATCGCGCAGCACGCGCAGGACGTCGACCAGGCATTGGCCTCGGAAGGCGCCGTGATCCTCGTCGGCGAGCGCGCCGCCGAGGTCCCGGGTCTCTTCTCGGCCCTGCATCGGCTGGTGGAGCGCACCGGCGCCCGGCTCGCGTGGATCCCGCGTCGCGCGGGTGAACGCGGTGCCCTGGCGGCGGGCGCGGCGCCGACGCTCCTGCCCGGTGGCCGTCCGATCGCCGACGCTTCGGCTCGTGCTGAGGTCGAAAAAGCGTGGGGCGTCACGCTTCCCGCCACGGAAGGCCGCGACACCACCGCGATCCTCAAGGCCGCTTCGGGTCAGGACATCGACGGCCTGCTCGTCGGCGGCGTCGACCCGGACGACCTGCCGGATCCGGACCTGGCCCGTCGCGCGCTCGAGAACGCGAAGTTCGTGGTGAGCCTCGAACTGCGGCACAGCGGGGTCACCGAGCACGCGGACGTCGTCCTCCCGATCGCCCCGGCGGTCGAGAAGGCGGGCAGCTACCTGAACTGGGAAGGCCGCCGCCGCGAGTTCGCCGTCACCCTCGAAGGCACCGGCGCCCTGCCGGACTGCCGGGTGCTCGACACCCTCGCCGTCGAGATGGACGCGGACCTGTTCACCCAGACCCCGGCCGCTTCGGCCGCCGATCTGGCCAAGCTGCCTGCTAGGAACGGGGCGTTCCTTGCGGAATTTGCAAGTAACGGACCGTTCATTGCACGCGCCGAGCCCAAGAACGGCCAGGTCCTCCTCGCCACCTGGCGCCAGCTGATCGACAACGGTTCGCTGCAGGACGGCGAGCCGCACCTCAAGGGCACCCAGCGCGAGGTCGTCGCCAAGCTCTCGGCGAAGACCGCCGAAGGCCTGGGCGGCAGCGTCAAGGTCTCCACCGAACGCGGTTCCATCACGTTGCCGATCGAGGTCGCCGACCTGCCGGACGGCGTCGTGTGGCTCCCGGGCAACTCCGACGGCTCGGCCGTCCGCGCCGCTCTAGCGGCCGGTCACGGTTCGGCCGTCACCCTCACCGGAGGTGAGAAGTGACTCCGTTGCTCAGCCAGATGCCGGACGCCGCCGAGCGGGCGGCGCTGCTGGCCGACGACCCGTTGTGGCTGATCCTGATCAAGACGGTCGTCATCCTGCTGATCGGCCCGATCCTGACGATCTTCCTGATCGTCTGGGAGCGCAAGGCCGTCGGCCGGATGCAGAACCGTCCCGGCCCCAACCGGGTCGGGCCCGGCGGTTACCTGCAGTCCCTCGCGGACGCGATCAAGCTGCCGTTCAAGGAACAGATCATCCCGGACACCGCCGACCGCAAGGTGTACTTCCTCGCGCCGGTGATCTCCGCGGTGCCGGCGCTGATCGCGCTGGCGGCGATCCCGTTCGGGCCGGTCGTCTCGATCTTCGGTGAGCGGACCGTGCTCCAGCTGGTCGACCTGCCGGTCGGCGTGCTGGTGATCCTGGCCTGCTCCTCGATCGGGGTGTACGGCCTGGTGCTGGCGGGCTGGTCCTCCGGCTCGCCGTATCCGCTGCTCGGTGGGCTGCGAAGCGCGGCTCAGGTGATCTCGTACGAGATCGCGATGGGTCTCTCCATTGTCGGCGTCATCCTCTACGCGGGTTCGATGTCGACCTCGCAGATCGTCGAGTCACAGCAGACCGGCTGGTACTTCTACCTGCTGCTGCCGAGTTTCGTGATCTACCTGATCTCCATGGTCGGTGAGACCAACCGCGCGCCGTTCGACCTCCCCGAGGCCGAATCCGAGCTGGTCGGCGGTTTCCACACCGAGTACAGCTCGATGAAGTTCGCGATGTTCTTCCTCGCCGAGTACGTCAACATGGTGATCGTCTCGGCGTTCGCGACCACGTTGTTCCTCGGTGGCTGGAAGTTCCCGTTCGTCGGCGCGGACCACGCGCTGAACCAGGGCTGGCTCCCGCTGATCTGGTTCGCCGCGAAGCTGTTCATCCTGCTGTTCGGCTTCATCTGGCTGCGCGGCACGCTGCCGCGGCTGCGGTACGACCAGTTCATGCGCCTGGGCTGGAAGGTCCTGGTGCCGGTCAACCTGGTCTGGATCGTCGTGATCGTCACGGTCCGCGCGATCAAGAACTCGGGTGGCCTGTCCACCCCGCAGATCCTCTTCGGCGGCGGCGCGCTCATCCTCTTCGTCGTCATCCTGAGCTTCCTGATCCCGGACAAGAAGGTCCCGGAAGACGACTACGTCCCGGTGACCGGCGGCGGATTCCCCGTGCCGCCGCTCGACCTGCAGGTCCCGGAGAAGACCCCGCGTCAGAAGGCCCTCGCGAAGGCCGAAGCCCGGGCTGCCAAACGCAAGCCCGCGGCGGTTTCCAGTGGAAGGGAGGCCGGCGATGGGGATGTTTGATCCCATCAAGGGTTTCGGTGTCACCTTCGGCATGATGTTCAAGAAGGTCGCCACCGAGGAGTACCCGGAGGCGGGCGCCCCCGCGGCTCCGCGGTATCACGGCAGGCACCAGCTCAACCGGCATCCGGACGGGCTGGAGAAATGCGTCGGCTGCGAGCTGTGCGCGTGGGCCTGCCCGGCGGACGCGATCTTCGTCGAAGGCGGCGACAACACCGAAGAGGCGCGTTACTCGCCCGGTGAGCGCTACGGCGCCGACTACCAGATCAACTACCTGCGCTGCATCGGCTGCGGGTTGTGCGTCGAGGCCTGCCCGACCCGGTCCCTGACGATGATCAACTTCTACGAGCTGGCCGACGACGACCGGCAGCGGTTGATCTACACCAAGGAAGACCTCCTCGCGCCGCTGCTGCCCGGTATGGAGCAGCCGCCGCACCCGATGCGGCTGGGCGACAACGAGCAGGACTACTACGTCAACGGCCCGGAACTCGCACGGAAGCCCGCCGAGTCGAAGGAGCCGGTCCAGTGATCACGGCTTTCCTCGCCCAGACGGACGTTTCGGCAGGCATCACCACCGGCGAGACCATCGCCTTCTGGGTGCTCGGCCCGCTCGCGCTGCTCGGCGGGCTCGGCATGATCTTCTCCCGCAACGCCGTGCACTCGGCGCTGTGGCTGGTCCTCACGATGCTGTGCCTCGGCGCGCTGTACATGATCCAGCAGGCGCCGTTCCTCGGCTTCACGCAGATCATCGTCTACACCGGCGCGATCATGATGCTGTTCCTGTTCGTGCTGATGCTGGTCGGCCGCGAGAGTTCCGATTCGGTCGTCGAAGTCCTGCGCGGACAGCGGGTCATGGCGACCCTGCTCGGCATCGGTGTCGGCGGGCTGCTCGCCGCGGGTCTCGCCCGCGCGCTGGCCAACGTCACCCCGGCGCTGCCGCGTGACCCGGCGGACCTCGACGGCGGCGGCCCCGGCGGGCTGGGACGGCTGATCTTCACCAAGTACCTGTTCCCGTTCGAGCTCACCTCGGCCCTGCTGATCACCGCCGCGCTCGGCGCGATGGTGCTCGCGTTCACCGACCGGCACGCCAAGGGCGGCAAGAAGTCGCAGAAGGAGCTGGTCGTCGACCGGTTCACCGGCAAGCACGACCGGCCTTCGCCGCTGCCCGGCCCGGGTGTGTTCGCCACGGCCAACTCGGTCGCCACCCCGGCGCTGCTGCCCGACGGCTCGATCGCCAGGGAGTCGCTCTCGGAGATCATCGAGTCGACTTCGGCCGCGCAGCTGGAAACCGAGCGCAAGCAGGTCGCCGGAACGGAAGAGGTTCCCGACGCCCACGCGCTCGTAGGTAAGAAAGAAGGGGACGAGGAATGACCCCGACGTACTACCTGCTCCTGTCCGCGCTGCTGTTCGCCATCGGCGCGGTCGGGGTGCTGGTGCGCCGCAACGCGATCGTCGTGTTCATGTGCATCGAGCTGATGCTGAACGCGGCGAACCTGTCCCTGGTCACGTTCGCCCGGATCAACGGGTCGCTGGACGGCCAGGTGATGGCGTTCTTCGTGATGGTCGTCGCCGCCGCCGAGGTCGTGGTGGGGCTTGCGATCATCATGGCGATCTTCCGCACCCGGCGCTCGGCCTCGGTCGACGACACCAACCTGCTGAAGTACTAGGGAGCACCGAGAGTGACCGCATCATCGTGGCTGCTGGTGGCCTTCCCGGCTCTCGGCGCCCTCATTCTTTTGCTGGCCGGTAAACGCGCTCGTCCCTGGGGACACCTCCTCGGCAGCGCGACCGTCACGCTGTCCTTCGTGTACGGCCTGATCCTGTTCTTCACGGCCGACACGAAGGCCACCGCGGACGTCAAGCTGTTCTCGTGGATCCCCGTTTCGGCGCTGCAGGTCGACTTCGGGCTTCGGATCGACGCGCTGTCGCTGACGTTCGTGCTGCTGATCACCGGCGTCGGCATGCTGATCCACTTCTACTCGATCGGCTACATGTCCGAGGACCGCGACCGGTCGAGGTTCTTCGCGTACCTCAACCTGTTCGTCGCCTCGATGCTGATCCTGGTGCTGGGCAACAGCTTCGTGACGCTGTACCTCGGCTGGGAAGGCGTGGGTCTCGCCTCGTACCTGCTCATCGGCTGGTACCAGGACCGCCCGTCCGCGGCCACCGCGGCGAAGAAGGCGTTCCTGATGAACCGCGTCGGTGACGTCGGGCTCGCGCTGGCGATCTTCCTGATGTTCAAGTACGTCGGGAGCACCGGTTACGCCGAGGTCTTCGGCGCCGTCGGCCAGATCCCGACCGGTGCGGTCACCGCGATCGCGATCCTCCTGCTGCTGGGCGCCTGCGGTAAGTCCGGCCAGTTCCCGCTGCAGGCCTGGCTTCCCGACGCGATGGAGGGCCCGACCCCGGTCTCGGCCCTCATCCACGCGGCGACGATGGTCACCGCCGGCGTCTACCTGGTCGCCCGCGCGCACGAGATCTTCAACGCCACCGCGGACGGCCGCCTGATCGTCACCCTCGTCGGCACGGTCACGCTGCTGATCGGGTGCATCATCGGTTGCGCGTACGACGACATCAAGAAGGTGCTGGCGTACTCCACGGTCAGCCAGATCGGTTACATGATGCTCGCCGTCGGCCTCGGGCCGATCGCCTACGCGCTCGGCATCATGCACCTGGTGGCGCACGGTTTCTTCAAGGCCGGGCTGTTCCTCGGGGCCGGTTCGGTCATGCACGCCATGAACGACGAGGTCGACATGCGGAAGTTCGGCGGGCTGCGCAAGCACCTGCCGGTCACCTTCTGGACCTTCGCCCTCGGCTACCTGGCGCTGATCGGCATCCCGCCGCTCTCGGGCTTCTTCACCAAGGACGCGATCATCGAAGCGGCGCTGAGCCAGGGCGGCTGGCGCGGCTGGGTGATGGGCGGCGCGGCACTGCTCGGCGCCGGGCTCACCGCGTTCTACATGACGCGCCTGATGGTGATGACCTTCTTCGGCAAGGAACGCTGGAAGGAGATCAAGTCCAGCGACGGCCGCGACTTCCACCCGCACGAGTCGCCGGCGATCATGAAGTGGCCGATGATCATCCTGGCGATCGGCTCGATCGGCGCCGGTGCGTTCTTCGCCCTCGGCGACCGGTTCGCCGAATGGCTTTCGCCGGTGGTCGGCCCGCTCGAAGAGGGTGGCCACAGTGTCATCCCGCACGCGCTGGTGCCGATCCTCACCGTGGCGCTTTCGGTGCTCGGCGCGGCGGCGGCGTGGCTCTTCGTCGGCCGTAAGGACGTTCCGGTGGAACGCCCCGAGCGGGTCTCGGCCGTGGTCAAGGCCGCGCGCAACGACCTCTACGGCAACGCCCTGAACGAGACGCTGGTCGCCCGCCCGGGCACCTGGCTCGCCAGGGCGCTGGTCTACGTGGACAACCGCGGCGTCGACGGCGCCGTCAACGGCCTCGCCGCCGCGCTCGGCGGCGGATCCGGGCGCCTGCGCCGCCTGCAGACCGGCTTCGTCCGCTCGTACGCACTGTCCATGCTGGGCGGCACATTCCTGCTTCTGGCGGCACTCCTGCTGGTGAGGTTCTCCTGATGACCTGGGTACTCGCAACCATCCTGCTGCCGCTGGTCGGCGCCGCGGTCGTCGCGGGGATGAAGAAGAACGACAGGCTGGCGACGCTCACCGCGCTCGTGGTGTCGCTCCTGACGTTCCTGCTGGTGATCCCGATGTGGGCGAGCTACACGCCTTCGGGGGACCGCATCCAGCAGAAGTCCTCGATGGACTGGATCCCGAACTTCGGCATCCACATCTCGTTCGGCATCGACGGCATCGCGCTGGTGATGATCGCGGTCATCGGCCTGCTGGTGCCGATCGTGGTCGGCGCGCTGGGCCTGACCGACAAGCTCCCGGCCGGGCGCTCGGCGGGCGGGTTCCTGTCGCTGATCCTGGTGCAGGAGGCGCTGACCATCGCGGTGTTCGCCGCGACCGACGTCTTCCTGTTCTACGTGCTGTTCGAGATCATGCTGATCCCGATGTACTTCCTGATCGGCGGCTACGGCGGCGCGAACCGGCAGTACGCGGCGGTCAAGTTCTTCCTGTACTCGTTCCTCGGCGGCCTGATCATGCTCGCCTCGGCGATCGGGGCGTACTCGCTCGCGTCGGACGAGCTCGGCAAGGGCAGCTTCGACTGGGAAACGCTCGTCACGGTCGTCCGCGACGCCCCGCTGGGCACGCAGATCTGGCTGTTCCTCGGGTTCTTCCTCGCGTTCGCGATCAAGGCCCCGCTGGTGCCGTTCCACACCTGGCTGCCGGACGCCGCGGGCCAGGCGCCCATCGGCGTCGCGGTACTGCTGGTCGGCGTGCTGGACAAGGTCGGCACCTTCGGGTTCCTGCGCTACTGCCTCCCGATGTTCCCCGACGCCAGCAAGGAACTCGCGCCATGGGTGCTGGTGCTCGCCGTCGCCGGTGTCCTTTATGGATCGATCCTGGCGGCTGGGCAGCGCGACATGAAGCGCTTCATCGCGTACGTGTCGATCGCCCACTTCGGTTTCATCGCGCTGGGCATCTTCACCTTCAACGAGCAGGCGATGGTCGGCTCGGTGTCGTACATGCTGAACCACAGCCTCGCCACCGGCATGCTGATCGTGGTCGTCGGCCTGATCGTGATGCGCGGCGGATCCACCAGGATCTCCGACTACGGCGGCATGGCGAAGGTGACCCCGCTGCTCGGCGGGATGCTGCTCATCGCCGGTCTGTCCACTTTGTCCCTGCCGGGCACGAACTCCTTCATCAGTGAGTTCCTGGTGCTGCTGGGGTCCTTTGTGGACTACCCGGTGTACACGATCATCGCGACGGTCGGCATGGTGCTGGCCGCGGCGTACGTGCTCTGGCTTTACCAGCGCGTCATGCAGGGCCCCGTCCGCGGTGACGCCCTGATGGCCGCGGGTGGCGGGCCGGGTACGGCGATCGCTCCCGAACTCGGGGCGACCAAAGCCATCAAGGACCTCGGCGGCAAGGAGATCGCGATCCTGGCGCCGATGGTCGTGCTGATCATCGCGCTCGGGTTCTATCCCAAGCCGGTGCTCGACACGATCACCCCGTCGGTGCAGGCGACGATGTCGTCCGTGCAGGGAGGCAAGTAAACCGTGCACTTCTTGACTCAGACGCCGGCGGTGCAGCTGCCGTCGATCGACTACTTCGCCGTCACGCCGATCCTGATCATCCTCGGGGCCGCGTGTGTCAGCGTGCTGTTCGAAGCCTTCCTGCCCAAGCACATGCGGTGGCCTTCGCAGGTCTTCCTGTCCCTGGTCGGGATCGGGGCGGCGGGCGTGTTCCTGGTCTGGTACGCCAGCTCCTCCGCGCCGAAGAACGGCATCACGACCTTCAGCGGCGCGATCGCCGTCGACCGGCCGTCGCTGTTCCTGTGGGGCACGCTGCTGGCGCTGGCCTTGGGCGCGCTGCTGCTGATCGCGGACCGCTCGGTCGAGCCCGGTGGCGCGTTCGTCGCGCAGGCCGGTATCCGCCCGGGCACGGTCCAGGACCGCGCGCAGGTGGGCACCACCGGGATGCAGACCGAGGTCTTCCCGCTGACGCTGTTCGCGCTCGGCGGCATGATGGCGTTCGTCGCGGCCAACGACCTGCTCACCATGTTCATCGCGCTCGAAGTGCTGAGCCTGCCGCTGTACCTGATGTGCGGTCTCGCCCGCCGTCGCCGCCTGCTCTCGCAGGAATCCGCGGTCAAGTACTTCCTGCTCGGCGCCTTCTCGTCGGCGTTCTTCCTCTACGGTCTCGCGCTGCTCTACGGCTACGCGAACTCCGTGAAGCTGTCGGACATCGCCAACGCCGCCGCCGGTTCGGACCGGTCGGACACGCTGCTGTTCGCCGGGCTCGGGTTGCTCGCGGTCGGCCTGCTGTTCAAGGGTTCGGTCGGCCCGTTCCACACCTGGACCCCGGACGTCTACCAGGGCGCGCCGACGCCGGTCACCGCGTTCATGGGCGCCTGCACCAAGGTCGCCGCGTTCGGCGGGATCCTGCGGGTGTTCCAGGTGGCGTTCGAGTCGACCAGCTGGGAATGGCGCGGCGTGCTCTGGGCCGTCGCGATCATCTCGATGCTGATCGGCGCGGTGCTGGGCCTGACGCAAACCGACGTGAAGCGCATGATCGCCTACTCGTCCATCGCGCACGCCGGGTTCCTGCTCGTCGGTGCCATCGCGATGACCGAGGAAGGCCTGTCGAGCACGCTGTTCTACCTGCTGGCCTACGGCTTCACCACGCTCGCCGCGTTCGGTGTCGTCTCGCTGGTGCGGGATTCGAACGGCGAGGCGACGCACCTGTCCGCCTGGGCCGGCTTGGCGAAGCGGTCTCCGGTACTGGCGGGCGTGTTCACCTTCCTGCTGCTCGCGCTGGCCGGTATCCCGCTGACCAGTGGCTTCGTCGGCAAGTTCGTGGTGTTCTCGGCGGCCCTGTCCGACGGGATGGCGCCGCTGGTCGTCGTCGCCCTGATCTTCAGCGCCGTCGCCGCGTTCTTCTACCTGCGGGTGATCGTGCTGATGTACTTCTCCGAGCCGGCGCCCGACGGCCCGACCGTCACCGTGCCCGGCGCGTTCACCACCACGGCGATCACGCTCGGCGTCATCGTCACGCTGGTGCTGGGCCTGCTCCCGGCGTTCGCCCTCGACTGGGCGGGCTCCGGCGGTTTCGCCCTCAAGTAGTCCCGGTTCGCGAAAGGCCCCCTCGCTGACGTGAGGGGGCTTTTTCGTGTCAGGGCGACGTCAGAGGGGTGTCAGGCCGGACCTCGATAGTTCCCTCATGACTTCCTCCACCTGGACCGGGATGGTCCCCGTCGAAGACACCGCGCTGGCCGTCACCGACACCGGCGGCCCCGGCGTCCCCGTCATCTACCTCAACGGCCAGTTCGCCACCCAGGGCTACTGGCGGCGGATCCTCGCCGACCTGGGCACGGACTTCCGCCACATCACCTACGACGAGCGCGCCCGCGGCAAGTCGCGGCGTTCGGCCGACTACTCCTTCGAAGCCGCCGTTCGCGACGTCGACGCCGTCCTCGCGGCCCGCGGCGTGGAACGGGCCATCGTGGTGGGCTGGTCCTACGGCGCGGTCGTCGCCGCTCACTGGGCCGCCCGGAACCCGGAGCGGACCATCGGCGCGGTGCTCGTCGACGGCGCGTTCCCGTACGACTGGCTGGACGATGCCATGGAACAGCGGATCCGCAAGATGTTCAAGCGGCTCAACCTGATCATGCCGCTGCTGCGCCCGACCGGTCTGACGCCGCGGATGACCGCGGCCCAGCAGGCGGAGAGCAACATCGAACTCGGCAAGCTCTCGCGGGAGGCCGAACTCGGCCCGGTGCTCGACCGTGTGAAGGTACCGATGCGGTACGTGGTCGCGTCGGGAACCTCCTTCGGCAGCAAGGGGGACGAGCAGGAACAGATCCGCGCCGGGCTCGACGCGGTGACCACCCGCAACCCGAACATCAAGGTGAGCGCGAAGGTCGAGAGCAACCACGGAGCGCTGCTGAAGAAGGACTTCACCGCTATTTCGGGGGCCGTTCGCGAGGTCGCCCGCCTCGGGGAATGACTTGCCGGGGCGCATGGGGCAGGTTGCTCGCGATGCCGAAGCCGAAGCCCAACCCCCAGGCGAGAGCGCTCGCCGAAGCACTGCGAGTCGCACGGAAGGCCGCCAGGCTGGCCGCGACCGAGGTGGCCGACAAACTGGCGTGGTCCCAGTCGACGATCAGCCGGATCGAAACCGGGCTGCGCGCGGCATCCGCCGAGGAGGTGTCCGCGCTGCTCGCGGTCTATCAGGTCACGGGGGAGCGTCGCGAGGCTTTGCTCTCGTTGGCCCGCGACAGCGGCCCCTGGTGGTTCGCTGACTTGGCCGTGCAGCAGGAAACGCTTGCACAGTATGGAAAGGAAGCCACCAAGATCGTCGCTTTCGGGACCACGCTGGTTCCTGAGCCGCTCCGAACACCTGCCTACGCGAGGGCTACGAACTCTTCTTTCGCGGTGTTGGGCCAGAAGAGACTTGCCGCTTACCTCGACGAAGCGGTGCTGCGACGCCAGGTCGGAGGGCCGAGAGTGATGGCGAATCAGCTACAGCATCTCATCGAGGTGGCCGAACGGCCCACCGTCGAACTCCGGGTCATCCCGTTCGCCGCCGGGGCGTACCCCGGCGGCGACTACGTTCTGCTGGAATTCGGCCCGGCGCGGCCGTTGGTCTACTTGAAACATCGGGGAACCGGGCTGTTCCTGCATCGGCGCTGCGATGTCGCACCTTACGTTCAGTCCACTATGGACGCTCTCGCGCTGGACCCCGCCCGGTCGGTGCGCCTGATCGAGTCAGTGGTCGAGGCTCGCTCGCAGCGCGGCGACCTTTTGCGCCAATAGCGTGGGTTCGCCGGGCAGGACGGTGATGTACCGGTTCCGGGGAGAACCACTCACGTGCATGGCGACCCGTCCGGCGTCGAGGTCGAGATACGTAAGGTCGTCCGTGGCTTCCGTGCGTCTTCCGCCGTCGGGGCGCATGGCCGCGGCGAAGAACCCGACGCCGAAATACGGCTGCTCGAACACCTCGTCCAGCTGCCGGGCCTCCCGGCTCCGTGACGTGGGCTCGTCGTAGAGGCCGTTCCCGCCGTCGCCGTTGAAATCGTCCTGGGGCAAGGAGAACGGGGCGAACCGAGCCGGCGGGTATTCAGGCAGGTTCATCACGAGCGCGGCCGCACGGTCGGACGTCCGCACGCCTTTCAACCACACCCGGTTTCCTTCGCAGATCGCCGTCACCGCAGCGCGCCCGCGTACGGCGACGAGCACGCTGTACTGCTCGGCCTCCGTGCGGACCGTCGCGTAGTACTCGGTGTTCGGCCGATCGAGTATGTGAAGGACGTCCTCGAAGTCGCTGGTCAGCCGCTTGCCCTCGGTGAACCCGAGCCCGCCGAGCTCCTCGAACGCTGCCCGGTCTTCGCCGTTCCGCGACGACGGCGGGATGTACCGCAGCCCGCCCGCGAAGATCAGATGCGGATCTCCGCAACCGGCGTGACGGAACGCGGTCAACAGTGTGTCGAGCGTGATCTCGACCGGGCGCGCGAGCACCACGTGGCTCCCTCCCCTGGAACTGTGGTGCTACTTCTTCTTCTCGCCGATCACCGGCGGCATCGGCTTTTCGATGTAGCCACCGAAGGTCTCGTCCGGGTCCGGGTTCTGGAGGTACGCCGGAGCCTTCTTCTCCTTGTCCTCCTCGCCCTTGCCGCGGGCGGCGCCGGGCGCCATCGGCATCCCGTTCGCGCCTCCGCGACCAGCGGAACCGGCCGCTCCCGCCGCGCCGCGGCCGCCCATGGCCTCGCCGGGCATCCCAGCGCCGCTTCGACCACCCATGCCAGGCTGTTGCCCTGTCCCGCCGGGCCTACCTGTCGCACCGGAACCGGGGCCGCCTGTCGCACCAGGTCCGCCCGTCGTACCTGGGACGCCTGGTGGCCTGCCGCCGGGGCCATATACGCCGGGCCCGCTTGTCCCAGGTCCGTATCCGGGCGGGAAGGCGCCGGGCGTGTTGTAGGCCGGGTTCGGCTTACCCGTCGGTCCGAAGTCGAGGTTCGCCGCCGGCGGTACGACCGGCGTGGTCTGGGGCGGCGTGTACGAATTCGCGCGGGTCCCGTCGTCCGGCAGCTGATGGCCAGGATGCTGCGTGCCCAGGTACTGGCTCGGCTGAGGGCCTTGCCCAGGCTGAGGACCGCCGCCCTGCGCGCCACCCGGCGCCGGCGCACTCGGCCCGCTAGGCCCACTCGGCGTGCTGGGGCCACTGGGTCCGCTCGGTCCCCGGTAGGGCTCGCCGGTGCCATGCTCGCGTCCGTCCGAGCCGTCGCCGAACCCCTTCACCGCTGGCTTGCCGCCGCCGCCCTCGTCCAGGGTGACGCTGCCGCCGGGGTCGGTGAGCTGCGCGTACTGGGCGGGCAGCTCGTCGCCGTTGGCGGTGCTGGCGGAGTGGTAGGACGCGAAAGTGTCGATGTTGTGCTGGCTGTCGGCTTGGTAGGCCTTGACCCGGTCCCAGTAGCCGAAGGTGCCGCCGCCGCCCATGAGGGCCTTGACGTCCTCGGCGGTCGGGGCGGGCTGCTCGGGCGGCACCGGCTTGACCGAGTTCTTGGTCGTGCCGAAGGCGTCCGTTTGGCTCGTCATGGCGTTCTGGGCGATCGTCACGTGCATCGCGTCGTCCGCGGCGGCGTCGACGAGCGGCCTGGTCGCGGCAATGGCCGCCTCGCTCGCGCCGCCCTGCCAGCCGCTGGCGGTCTTCTGGGCGAGTGCCGTGATCCGCTGCAAGCGTTCTGAGTGTTTGGAAGCCAGGGTGTAGGCACTTTCCTGTGCACGAGCCAGTGATCCGGTGCCTTCGCCACCCGTGATCTGTTCATAGATCTGGGTGGCGGTGAGCGGTCCTGCCGGCATCAGTTACCCCCTCGGATGGTGGCCAACACCCTGATCGCGGCTTCTCGTGCGATGGCGCACGGATCCTTCTTGCCGATGTTGACCTCAGACAGCGTCGAGGCGATGCCCAGTGATTGGGTATCGCTGGTCCCCAGCGCCACCGAACAGTCGCCTTGGCCGCGGATGTCGATGACTCCATAGGCGGTCACCGGATAGCCGTCGATCGGTTCGAGTGGTTCGAGAAACTTGTAGTTCGTCCCCTTACCCGCATAGAACTTCGCGGTGCCGCTGTCACCGAAATCACTGACGATCACTTGGACCACAGGCCGAGATGTGGAGGGGATGCGCCACAGACAGGAAGGTCCGGCTGCGCCGTCCGCTCGCTCGGCTTCGGCCCGGGTGCCCAGGAGTTCGTCGACCCGGGGTTCGGTGAGCGTGGCGCAGGGGTTTTGTTTGAACCGCGCCACGTCGATCGGGTGCTCTACCTTGGGGACGCCTGGAGGCAAGCCAGCCGAACTCGACGGTGCGGAGCTCGGTCCGCCGCTGGTGGGGGTGGGGCTGCCGTCGACGGTCGGCGTCGAGCACGAGGAGAGAGCTGCGAGCGCGGCCGCGCTGAGGAACAGGGTGGCGCGTCGCATCAGGTGAGGCCCTCCGACTGCTGTTTGATGGCGATTCTGGCGTGATCCTCGGCGGTGGCGTACTTGCCGAGAGCGGTGACGTACTTCTTGGCCATGTTCTCGCAATAGGCGACGCGGTCGTTCAGTGCCTTGACGAGCGCTTCGCCGGACTTGCGGGTAAGCAGGGCGTTGTCCCCGCTCGCGTACTCCAGCCCCGGAGGCTGGGCGGCGGCGATGTTGAACGCATGGGTGCGGTCTTTCCGGTATTCAACGGCCAGGTCAGACCACTCTTTGACCAGTTCATGCAGTGTCGCCTCGTCGTACTTGAACCCCGCACCTTCAGCGACAGGCGTCCCATAGGAGCCCCCAGTCGGCGGGGCCTTACAGACAGAGCCCGGGTCGAAGCCAGGTTGATAGACCGGTGTCCCCTCAGGCACGGCCATGCACCCCCGCGGCGCCGAACCGTTCCCCGCTGAATGGCCGAAGCCGCCCCGAAGTCACCGTCGTCATGTGCCCCTCCCGTGGCTACAAGGCGCGTCTCCCCGATGCACCCTGCGTAATCCGACGCCGGGAAGATTACCAGGGTTCCCGGGCCAGTGATCCCGTCTGCATAAAGCCACGTTCCCTGCTGAATAGCCGAGGCGGGCTCGGTGACCATCCGTGAAAACCGATCGTGTGAATGCGCCTCGAGAAACAGGGTTCTACCTGGTGGGCGACACGCAGAATTCGCATACTCTGCGTAATGAAGTTTCGAAGAGTGATTCTCGGCGCACTGCTCCTCGGCATGCTGGCGGGTTGTGCGGAATCCGTGGAAACGCCCCCTCCGTTACCGCAGTTTCCGAAATGGCAGCCGAAGCAACCGCGTCCTGCGGATCGCGACGAGAAGGCCGTCGATGCGGCGCTCGCGACGCTGGATCTCTGCGAGTTGATCGACCTCGCCGTCTACGACCGCAGAAAGGGAGACGTTACCCGGCCTGTCGAGCGGAAAGCCGAGGTCAAGTACGACAGGAAGCAGTGCTCGCTGTTCCGCGGGGGCTACGACCTCATTTCGGTTCGCGACATGGACCCGAGTCACCTCGTTCTCCACCGGGTCGACGGCGCCGTCATCGACTTGGGCGGGGTGAAGGGCTATCAGACCGAGACCCGGCGCATGGGCGGTCTCGATGGTTGCGAGATCACAGTGCCGGTGAGCTTCGAGCGCGCGATCAAGTTCGAGATCGGCAGCGCCAGTCGGGGCAAGGATTGCGAACTCCTCCGCGACTTCGCCACCGCGGGCGCCGCGAAACTGCCCCGCGACCTCGTGTACCCGCCGGACGGTCAGGACAGTGCCCGGGTCGGGGCCTGCGCGGACTGGGTCGCCACCGAAAGTGGGGACACCTGCGATCCGGCGGTCGAGGTCGAAGTGCCGACCGGCGCCGAGAAGATCATCGCCGCCGGCGCCGCCGACCCGAACGTCGAATGCGCGGTGTTCCGCGAGGCGGTCAGGATGGCCTTCGGTCCGGACTTCGCACCGGTCGCCACGCCGGGATCGTGCTACTTCGTCGAGCCGAAACACCGGCTTCAGATCGAAGCCGGGGCCACGGCGAACGGTGGCGCGCCGGGGGAATGGCACGCTGACCCGAACAAGACCTACAAAGACCACCAGCTGATCACGTTCGGCGAGAGCCCTGGGGTCACGTTCCGTACGGAGGACGACCGCGAATTCGCCCTTTACGCCTCACCGCTCGGGAAGATCGACGTCCGCGGGCATGTCCGGCTGAGGATCGTGCCCGAGCACGAGAGAGGGATCAAAGACTGGGACCGCCGGCAGGTCGTTTCGGACCTGGACGTCGGCAAGGCGCTCGCTGTGATGGATTTCGTGATGGCGACCCACTTTCGGGGGCCCAGGTGACGTCCACACCGTCGTAAGCTCTCCCCATGTACATCGAGCGGGTCCGGCTGGAGAACATCCGCGGCTTCAGCGGCGCCCGCGCCGTCGACCTGCGGCTGCCCGGCCCCGGCTGGGTGGTCCTCGCCGGGCGCAACGGTTCGGGCAAGACCTCGTTGCTGCGCGCCATCGCGGTCGCGGCGGCGCCGGACGTCGCGTGGGGCCTGTTGTCGGACGCCGGCAGCTGGATCTCGACGGACCAGACGTCCGGGTCCATCGAGCTTTCGGTCATGCGCGAGGAAGGCCCGGCGCCGGTCGAGGTCCGCTGGCTCGACTCCGGGCTGCTGCCGATCTCCGGGCTTCCTCCAGGCCAGCCGTTCTGTGCGGCGTACGGGCCGTTCCGTCGGCTCGCGGGCGGCAGTGGCGAGGCCGAGTCGTGGATGCGTGGCGCGGGGTCGCTGGCGCGGATGGCCAGCCTCTTCCACGAAGACGCCTCGCTCGCCGAGGGGGTCACCTGGCTGATCAATCAGCATCTCCGTGCCCTGGAAGGAAAAGCGGGCGCGCGTGAACTGAAGGACAAGGCGTTGGAGATCCTCGGGGACGGTCTCCTCCCGGGCGGTTACCGGATCCGGGACGTCGATTCGGACGGGCTTTGGGTCGAGTACCGGGGCGACCGGTTCCCACTGCGCGAGATGAGCGACGGCTATCGCACGGTGACCGCGCTCGTGGTCGACCTGCTCAAGCAACTCGACAGCGCCGGCCTCGATCACGAGAGCCCCGGCGTCGTGATCATCGACGAGGTGGACGCGCATCTCCACGTGTCGTGGCAGAAACGCATGGGGCCGTGGTTCAAGGCGCATTTCCCGCGGATCCAGTTCATCGTCACCACGCACAGCCCCTACGTCTGCCAGGCCGCCGACCCCGGCGGGCTCATCCGGCTTTCCGGGCCCGACGAGGAGGTTCCGCCGCGCGTGGTCTCCGAGGAGCTGTACGAGCGGGTCGTGTTCGGCTCCGGGGACGACGCGGTCCTGTCCGACCTTTTCGGCTTGGACACGCCTTATTCGCCGCAGGCGGTCGAATTGCGGGAGCATCTCGCCGAGCTCGAATTCCAGGTGGCGTCCGGCCGGGCGGACGCGAACGGCGTCCGGGAATGGGAACGCCTGCGCGGCATGCTGAGCAGCTCACCACCGAGCCGGGTCGACGAGGTGGCCAGGCGGTTCGAGGCCGACGATCGGTGATCGGGATCCGCCGGATCGCGCTGCCGGGACAGGTGGTGGCCGATCTCGAAGAGCTGACCGCGCGGATCCCTCCCGGTGACACGAAAGAAGCCCGGCGACTCTGGCGGGTTTCCCGTGCCGTACGGCGCTCTTTGCGGGCCGGGCTGGACGTCATGGCCGCCGGACGCGGCTACTGCATGTACTGCGGAGACGGTCTTGGGTCCACTGTGGACCATTTCGAGCCGATCGCGAGAAATCCCGGCCGCGCCTTCGACTGGCTCAATCACGTGCTCGCCTGCGAATACTGCAACAGCCACCACAAACGCGACCTGTTCCCGGTGGACGAAGACGGCAACAGCCTGCTCGTCGATCCGACCGCCGAAGACCCGCTGGAACACCTGTTCCTGGTGCTCTCGATCGGGACCTACCGCGCACTGACCGAAAAGGGCGAACAGACCATCAAGGTGTGCGGGCTGAACCGCGCGCAATTGGCGCGGGGGCGGGAAACCGCGGTCAGCCAGGTGACCGCGCTCGTCCTCGCCTGGTGGACGGCGCGCGAGCTGGGGGACGAGGTGAAGCGGCGCGCGATGGTCTGGACCCTGCTCGACCAGCCGCACGCCGACGTCCTCCACGCGATGCTCCGCCAGGCGGGGATGCCGGGCGCCCGCGCCGTGTTCAGGGCGGACGACGAGCTCATCGACCTGCTTCGCGCGCCGGAACTCGCCGAAGACCTTCAGCTCTCCGGCGGCGCGGTGTAGGCGGCCAAGGTGGCGTCGGCGCGGGTGCGGGCGGTGGCCGCGTCCGTTCCGTTGGCGACGTCGGCCTCGTACCAGGCCTCGTTGCTCAGCGTCATGAACCGCACGCCTTCTTCGCTGGTCATCCAGGCCATGGCCGCCTCGGGATCGGCGGCTTCGCCGGATTCGAGGTGCAGCGCGAGCCCGTTCAGCATCATGTCCCAGCCGATGCCCACCGCGCCCGGCCCGAATTGGTTCCAGTGCTCGTTGGGGACGGCGGTGTGGTCGAGTTCGAATCGCGTGCGCCCGTCGGCTTCGGGCGTCAGCCGGAGCTCGATCCAGCTGACGTCACCGCCGTACTCCCAGGTGGCGGCGAAGCTCTTCGGCGGGTCGCAGCGTTCGATCGTCCCGCCAGCGTTGCCTTCGAGCTGGTACTTGCCGCCGACGCGCAGTTCGCCGCTGACCGGCAGGAACCAGCGCGGGATGCGCTCGGGGTTGGTGCAGGCGTCCCAAAGGTCGTCGAGGCCGGTGTCGTAGACCTGGCTGACGGTCGCCGTCACCGCCTCGCCCGCTTCGATCACGCGCTTACCCAGCTTGCGCTGGACGGAGTTGATCTGGCTGGTCACGTCGACCATCGGTGCCCTCCTCTGCTCGGCTGCCGCCAAGATATCAGCAGAGGCTTATATAAGCCAGAATGGAAAAGGGGCGCCCGGCAGGTTCCGGACGCCCCTTTCCCGGCGGGATGGCTTACGGAGTGGGGGAGCAGGCCGTGCGCCCGACGACCACTTCGCCGGTGATGTTCGAGGCCGGGGCGAACTTGATCCGCAGCATGGTCAGCCCGATGCTGCCGTTGCCCGGCAAGGTCTGCTCGTTGAAGATCGCTTCGGCGAGCAGGGTGCCGTTGGACTTGGTGATCGGCTTGACGTAGCCGACCGGCACCGGCGACGGCAGGGTGCCGAGCCCGGTCGCGCCGCCGTAGGTCCAGCTCGCGTTCGTGCTGGTCTGGGTCGCCGTGCAGCTGACCGAGTAGGACCTGATCTTGATCCGCGGCCCGCTCGACGAGACCAGTGCCGACAGCTCGAAGTTCTGGCCCTTGGCTTCCGACTTCGTCGTGGTCACGTCGTTTTCGGGGTCGACGACGGTGGTCGTGCACGTCGTCGTGCCGCCACCGAACGTGATCCCGGTCCTGGTCACGACCCCGGAAGAGTTGCTGGTCGGTCCCTCGACCGCGCAGTCGGCGAGCGAGGCGATCGAGATCGGCGCCGAGGTGCCCTTGGTGAAGGCGGCGGAGCCGAGTGACGCCACTCCGGCCGGGTTCGACGCCGCGGCCGGAGCCACTCCGGCGCCGAGGCCCGCCAGCAGCAGTACGCCGACCAGGCCGGCCCGGCCTGCGATGGTGATGCGCATTTCCACGTCCTCCTCACGTGACGGAGAGCGAGCCGGTTGGCCGTTCTTCCTTTGTCATCACTATCTGCGTGTCGGATTCGCCCGTTGCGCGCGTGACGGTCGTTTCACTCGACCGTGGATCATGGACACCCGTTGGATATTCGGGTTCGTATCTGGATTCAGGTCTGTATATTCGGGCGTATGCCGACCTACCGCGTCCTCGTCAACGGCAAGTTCGACCACCCCGACGCCGACACCCGCGCCCGGCTCCTTGCGGAGTTGAGCGACCATCAGGCGATCGGGTTCACCGAGGACGGCCTGCTCACCTACAGCGCGCACCTCGGCGCGTTCACCTTCCGCATCACGCTGCAGGGCGAAGAAGAACGTGACGTACTCGACGAAGCCGAGCTGAAGGTCATGGAACTGCTGGACGCCAAGGGCTATCCGTACCGCGACGTCGCGGGCAAGGCGACCTGCATGGACGACATCAAGATCCGCCGCCGTCCAGGGTCCTGAGGATCTCCTCGGCAAGGAAGAGCCGGACGCGGCCTGGCGAATGGATTTCCGTCAGCACTCCCGCGTCGACGAGCTTGATCACGTTCTGGGTGGCGGCCCGATGTGTGACGCCGAGTACGTCTGAGGCCCTGTTGATCGTCATCGCCGGTGTCTCGAACAGTGCGTCGACGAGTTGGGGAAGCAGGCTCGAAGTGCGAGCGGACGTCGTCCTCGTCCGGTAGTCCTGCCGGAGTGAGTGAAGTGCGACGGCGCGATTGCGCGCGTCGATCGCCTGGTTTTCCAGTACCGACAGGAAGAAGTGGATCCAGCCGGTCCAGTCTCCTTGGGTGCTGACTGCGAGCAGTCGGGCGTAGTACTCGTCGCGCCGTGGTTCCAAGTATGCGGACAGGTCCAGCAGCGGGGCGGGCAAGAGGCCCCACTCGACAAGGAGCAGGGTGACCAGGAGTCGGCCGACCCGGCCGTTGCCGTCGATGAAGGGGTGTATGGCCTCGAACTGGTAGTGCAGGCAGGCGATGGTGATCAGCGGCGGCAGGGTGTGCTCGGCGTGCAGGTGCTTCTCGAAAGCGTCGAGGCATTCCCAGAGCACTTCCGGCGGTGGGGGAACGTAGCTCGCCGTGTCGAGAATGCAGCCCGGTGGGCCGATCCAGTTCTGCGAACGACGGAACTCGCCCGGCGTGGCGTATCCGCCACGGACTCCGGTGAGCAGGACCTGGTGTGTTTCACGTAGTAGGGGAAGACTCAGTGGCAGCCTGCGCTCGGGGTCGAGGACGTGTCCTAGCGCGGTCACATAGTTGAGGACCTCTTCGACGTCAGAGCCTCGTTTCGACGCGGTCGGCTGCAATTCGAAGAGCACGAGGTCGGACATGGTCGCCTCCGAGCCCTCGATCCGGCTGGAAAGCACGGCCTCGCGTCGCATCATCGAGTGGACCAGGAATGCCGCGCTCGGCAAGGTGCGTCCGATGCCGGCGAGCTCGCCGACCGCCCGGTCCGCGGCGGAAAGCGCGCTCGCCAAGCCGAGGTCGAACTCGATGTCCGGAGGGAGCGGTGGCGGGACGAAGGCGTGGTAGCCCCGCTCGGAGCGCACGAGATGAGCTCTCTGGCGGTCCGAAACGGCTGTGATCCGCATTGGCACTCACTTCCCCCACCCGGCCAACTGTGATACTTGAGGTCGAGAAAGTATCACAGTTGGCCGGGTGTGCTACTTGGCTCTGATAGTGCTCGCAGATCTCGCAGGGCTTCTCCTGCACGCCGGCGTTTCTGTGGTGTTCCCCCAGTTCGTGCCGACGCCGGCCGGATACTCGGCAGGGGTGTCATCTTCGTCACCGTTTCCGCAGGACAGCACGTCAACAGGCCTCAGCGGCTAGCCACTACGCTGGGAGCAACCCCGAACGGTGTCAAAGAGAGCGGAGCCGACGTGTCTGTGTCTTCACCTGCCCCAGGTGGTGCCATCGAGGACCTGCGCGCGTCCGTGGGGCTCCAGATCGCCGACGAGCAGCTCCTACGCACCCTCGCCACCGGTCTCGCCGACGTGGAGACCCTGCTCCGCGAGGTCGTCCGCAGTGACGTCAAGGCCGTCGAGGACGCCGCTTCGCATCTGGTCGAGGCGGGCGGCAAACGTTTCCGTCCGCTGTTCACGCTGCTGGCCTCGCAGTTCGGGCCGAAGCAGGGCGACCAGGTGGTCACCGCCGCCGCGGCCGTCGAGCTGGTGCACCTCGCGACGCTGTACCACGACGACGTGATGGACGAGGCGACGATGCGCCGCGGCGCGGAAAGCGTCAACGCCCGCTGGGACAACACCATCGCCATCCTGACCGGCGACTTCCTGTTCGCGCACGCCTCGCGGCTGGTCGCCGACCTCGGCACCGACGCGGCCCGGATCATCGCCGAGACCTTCGGCGAGCTGGTCACCGGTCAGATGCGCGAGACGGTCGGCCCGGCCGACGGCGACGACGCCGTCGAGCACTACCTCACGGTCATCGCGCAGAAGACCGGTTCGCTGATCGCCACCTCCGGCCGGTTCGGCGGGATGATGTCCGGCGCGCCGGACGAGTACATCGACGCGCTTCGCCGCTTCGGCGACATCATCGGGACGGCGTTCCAGATCTCCGACGACGTCATCGACATCGCGTCCGCTTCCGACGAGCTCGGCAAGGCGCAGGGCACGGACCTGCGGGAAGGCGTCCGCACGCTTCCGATGCTGTACGCGCTGGCCGACCCGGCCACCGACCCGCGCCTGGTCGAGCTGCTGTCCGGCCCGATCTCCGACGACAAGCTGGTCGCCGAGGCCCTCGACCTGCTGCGGGCTTCGTCCGGACTCGAACGCGCACGCGAAACTCTTTCCGACTACGCTCGTCGGGCGCGTGCCGAGCTCGCGGCGCTGCCCGCGTCGCCCGCCCGGGACGCCTGCGAATCGGTCGCCGACTACCTGGTCGCGCGAACGCATTGACAAAGGGCAGGTTAGATGTCCATTTTCGGACAGGTTTGGCTGTGGAGTCTGCTGGCGTTCGTCGTCGGCGCGCTGCTCACCTGGCTGGTGCTGGTGATCCCGGCCCGCAAGCGCATCCGTGAGCTCGAAAGCTCGCTGGCCACCGCGCACGCCGAGACGTCCCGGTTGCCCGCCGGGGTGAGCCTCGGCGCGGGTGCCGCGGCCGTCGCCGGCGGCACCGCGTACCTCACGAAGCCGTCGCACGACGATCTGGACGAGGAGTTCGCGGCGGCCGAGGAGCCGAAGCCCGCGTACCCCGAGACGCTCACCGAGCAGGAGCCCGCGCAGCAGTGGACCGAGCCTGCCGAGGAGCCTGCTCAGGACGTCGTCAAGGAGCCGGAGCACTCTCCGGCCGCGACGCAGACCTTCGAGCCCGAAGAAGAGTACGAGGCCGAGTACCGCACCGCGGAGCAGACGGAGCCGGAGCTCGAACCCGACCCGGAGCCCGCGGCCGAGCGGACGCAGTTCATCCCGGCCGCCCTGCCGGAGCCGGAACCCGAGCCTCAGCCTGAGCCCGAGCCGGCGAACCCGTACGTCGCCGCGGCGACCGACTACCTCCAGCCCGCGTCGAAGCTGGACCTCGAGCCGGAGCCCGAGCCCGAACCCCAGCCGCCGTTGCCGGGCGAGGGGCCGTACCGGTCCCGTCTGGAGATGCAGCTGGACCCCGAAGGCGCCGAGACGCAGCCGGAGCCGGTGTCGCTGTTCAGCCCCGCGTCGCGCGTGGAGACGGAACAGGCGCCCGTAGAGACCAACTGGTTCGAGCGGGAAGAGGAGCTTCACGATCCTCCCGCGTACGCCTTCGGCTCCGACGAAGAGGCGAAGGCCGGGCACCTCGATTCGGAACCCGAGACGCCCGCCGAAGCCACCCAGGTGCTGCCCAAGCGCACGCCGCGGGGCGCGGTTCGCGGTGGTTTCGAGCCGCCGCAGCCGATCCAGCCGTCCATGCGGGCGATCGAGCGCCGTGAGCCGGAGCTGTCCGGTGGGCAGAGCGGTTCGCTGTTCGAGCCCGCGGTCCAGCCTGGCGACGCGATGCCGGCGCCGGAGCCTCCGCCCGCGCGGCAGGTCTCCGCTCCGGTGGCCGAGTCCGTCCCGCCCGGCCCGTTCGGTCCCGGTTCGGCGATGCCGCGGCCGGGTGGTGGCCGTCCCGCCGACGACTTCGCGGTCAAGGCGAGCGTGACCGCTCTGCGGTACTGCACGGAGGACTCGCAGCAGTTCCCGAAGATGGTGGCGGAGGTCTGGTTCCGTACCGCCGCCGACGCGGAGCGCGTGGGCTTCCGTCCCCTCACCTAGCTGCAATGAACGGGCCGTTCATAGCGTTCGAGGGCGACCTACACGACCGTCCAGGTGTCCTTGCCGCGCAGCAGCCCCTGCAGATCCGGCTTGCGCGCGGCCTGGGCCTCGGTGACCTGGGCACGCGCCTGGTCGTCGTAGGTGGGCCGCTCGACCTGCCGCAGGATGCCGGTCGGCACGTGGTTCAGGTTCTGGTCGCCGATCCGCGAAAGCGCGAACGCGTACGACGTGTCCTCGATCGTGGGGTCGTGCACGACGAGGTTCTCCTCGCCGATGTTCGCGACCTTCCCGACCTCCAGCCCGGCCCAGCCGCCGCGCGTGACGCCGTATTCGCCCTGCGGCCCGAATTTGATCGGCTCGCCCGCCTTCAGCGGGATGAGCCGGGTGGCGGCCTCGTCCTTGTCCTTGAGGACGTCGAAGGCGCCGTCGTTGAAGATCGGGCAGTTCTGGTAGATCTCCACCAGCGCCGACCCGCGGTGTTTCGCGGCGGCTTCCAGCACCTCGGTCAGGCCCTTGCGGTCCGAGTCGAGCGCGCGGCCCACGAACGACGCCTCGGCGCCGATCGCCAGCGAAAGCGGGTTGAACGGGGTGTCGACCGAGCCCATCGGGGTGGACTTCGTGACCATGCCCGGCCCGGACGTCGGCGAGTACTGGCCCTTGGTGAGGCCGTAGATCCGGTTGTTGAACAGCAGGATCTTGATGTTCACGTTGCGCCGCAACGCGTGGATCAGGTGGTTTCCGCCGATGGACAGCGCGTCGCCGTCACCGGTGACGACCCACACCGACAGATCGGGCCGCGCGGTCGCGAGCCCGGTCGCGATCGACGGCGCCCGGCCGTGGATCGAGTGCATGCCGTAGGTGTTCAGGTAGTACGGGAACCGGGAGGAGCACCCGATGCCCGAGATGAACACGATGTTCTCGCGCTTGAGGCCGAGCGTCGGCAGGAACGACTGCACGGCGTTGAGCACGACGTAGTCACCGCAGCCGGGGCACCAGCGGACCTCCTGGTCCGACTTGTAGTCCTTGGCCTTCTGCGGTTCGGTCTCGGTCGGCACAAGGTCCAAGCCGCCGAGGGTGGGGATCCCCAGGTCGATCGCGGTCACTTCGCCCCCTCCGTACTGGTGATGATCTCCGTGAAGACGCCTTGCAGCTCTTCGGCCTTGAAGGGCAGCCCGGCGACCTTCGTGTACGACTTCACGTCGACGAGATACTTGGCCCTCAAGAGCATCGAAAGCTGGCCGAGGTTCATTTCCGGGACGACGACGGTGTCGTACGAACGGAGTACGTCACCGAGGTTGCCGGGGAACGGGTTGAGGTGGCGCAGATGCGCCTGCGCGATCGGCATGCCGTCCTTGCGGACGCGGCGGCACGCGGCACCGATCGGTCCGTAGGACGAGCCCCAGCCGAGTGCCAGCACCCGTGCCTTGCCGCCGCTCGGATCGTCGACGACGACGTCGGGGACGTCGATGCCGTCGATCTTGGCCTGGCGCAGCCGCACCATCTTGTCGTGGTTGTCCGGGTCGTAGGAGATGTGGCCGGTCTTGTCGGCCTTCTCCAGCCCGCCGATGCGGTGCTGCAGCCCGGCGGCGCCCGGCAGCGCCCACTGGCGGGCGAGGGTCTCGGGGTCGCGTACATACGGCCAGAATTCCCCGGAACCGTCCTCGGCATTCGGCTCGGTGGCGAATTCCACGCGCAGATCCGGCAGATCCTCGACATTCGGGATCAGCCACGGCTCGGAGCCGTTCGCGATCGCGCCGTCCGAGAGCAGGAACACCGGCGTGCGGTACTTCAGCGCGATCCGGGTGGCCTCCAGCGCCGCGTCGAAGCAGTCCGCGGGCGACAGCGGCGCGACGATCGGCACCGGGGATTCGCCGTTGCGGCCGAACATCGCCTGCAGCAGGTCGGCCTGCTCGGTCTTGGTCGGCAGGCCGGTCGACGGGCCGCCGCGCTGGACGTCGACGACGACCAGCGGCAGTTCGGTCATCACCGCGAGGCCGATGGCCTCGGACTTCAGCGCGACACCGGGCCCGGACGTCGAGGTGACGCCCAGCGCGCCGCCGTAGGAGGCACCGAGCGCCGCGCCGATACCGGCGATCTCGTCCTCGGCCTGGAAGGTGAGGATCCCGTAGTTCTTGTGCTTGGACAGCTCGTGGAGGATGTCCGACGCCGGGGTGATCGGGTACGTGCCGAGCAGGATCTGCAGGCCGGACTGCTGCCCGGCGGCGACCAGCCCGTACGCCAGCGCGGTGTTCCCGGTGATCTGGCGGTACGTGCCCTGGTTCAGCTTCGCGGGCGCGACCTCGTACGTCGTCGCGAACGACTCCGTGGTCTCGCCGTAGTTCCAGCCGGCGCGGAAGGCCAGGATGTTGGCCTCGGCGATGTCGGCCTTCTTCGCGAACTTCTCGCGCAGGAACCGTTCCGTGCCTTCGGTCGGCCGGTGGTACATCCAGGAGAGCAGGCCGAGCGCGAACATGTTCTTCGCCCGTTCGGCGTCCTTTTTGGACAGTCCGGTCTCTTCGAGCGCGCCCCTGGTCAACGTCGACATGGCGACCCGGTGGACTTGATAGGCCGAAAGGGTGTCGTCGTCGAGGGGGTCGTTCTCGAAGCCGACCTTGACCAGGTTCCGCTTGGAGAACTCGTCGGTGTTGAGGATGATCGTCCCACCCGCCGGGACGTCGGCGAGGTTCGCCTTCAGGGCGGCGGGGTTCATCGCGACCAGGACGTCCGGCCGGTCGCCCGGGGTGAGGATGTCGTAGTCGGCGAAGTGCACCTGGAAGCTCGAGACGCCCGGGATGGTGCCCTGTGGCGCGCGGATCTCCGCGGGGAAGTTCGGCATGGTCGACAGGTCGTTGCCGAAGGCGGCCGCTTCCGAGGTGAACCTGTCGCCGGTCAGCTGCATGCCGTCACCGGAGTCGCCGGCGAACCGGATGACCACCCGGTCCAGCTTGGCGACCTCGGTCGGCCTCACGGCCGACAAGGAGCCGTTGCCGTTCGCGCTCGTGCTCATGGGTCAGGGATTCCCTCTCTCCCGACGTGCGTCGTCCCCGGCCGTGCCGGGGATCGGCGTGCCTCGCCCGGCGATGTCGGCCAGGTCACAGGTCCATGTCCCGAGGTTAGCCCTCGGCACACTTCCCAGGTTGCCGTAGAAACGGGCCGGACCTACTTCTCAAGTGTCCTGAGCTCGTCGCTGAGCGGGGATTATCCGGTTTATCTGTTACTGATGGTAACGGGCTGCGATTCGGCTCGATTGTGAGCCGTATCTCCTTCCAGCGTAGTGAAGTCCGGTCGAGGAACGGTCAGCAGTTGGACAGTGAGGCCCGCAACCGCGCCAGCCGTTCGGTGAACGCGGGTGCGGTGAGTGACGCCACTTGAGGCTCGATCTCGGCGTCGACGGCGGCCGAATGGTCGGTCAGCGTGGCGGTGTGCCGAAGCGTGCGCTTCGTCGCGAGAAGGACGTCTCGCGGAGCGCCGACGGCGGGTTTCGCCAGTTCACGGGCGGCCTCGACGAGATCTCCTTCGACGAGCCGGAGCGCGAGCCCGCATTCGACAGCGGCTTCGGCGCCGACGACCTCTCCGAAGAGTGTCATCGCCGCGGCCTTCTGCGGGCCGACGAGCCGCTGGATCATCCACGTCATCCCGCCGCCGGGATGGATGCCGAGATCGAGAAATCTGGCCACGAACTTCGCCTTCGGTCCCACGATGCGGACGTCCGCGGCGAGCGCGAGGTTCAGTCCGGCGCCAACGGCGGCCCCGCCGACCGCGGCGATCGTCGGCAGGGAACAGCGCGCCACCGCGAGGAAGCCGTCATAGATCGCGCGGAGCCCGTCCTCCCGGGCACCGGCGAGCGTGTCCAGGTCGGCGCCCGCGCAGAACGCCGGTGGCGCGCCCGTGACGACCAAGGCGTGGACACTCTCGTCGGCCTCGGCGCGCGAGACGGCCTCGGCCAGCCGCGCGGACAGGTCGAGGGTCAATGCGTTGCGGGTCGCGGGCGCGTCGATGGTGAGCACGGCGACGCCGCCGTCATGGCTGGAGCGGATCTGATCGGTCACGCGGTCGAGGGTGTCACGCTTCGGGCGTCGGCGGGCGTTCCAGCAACCTGGACAGGACGACGGTCGAGACCGTGCGGTCGACGATCTCCAGTCCGCGGAGCCGTTCCAGGGCGGTCTCCAGGTGATGGATGTCCGAAGCGCGCAGATGGACGATCGCGTCGGCCGCGCCGGACACCGTGTAGGCCGCGACGACCTCGGGCAGTGGTTCCAGCCGGGCGCGGATCCGGGCCGGGGTGATGTTGCCGTTGCAGGTCATCTCGACGAAGGCCTCGGTGCCCCAGCCCAGCGCTTCGGGGTCGACGACCGCGGTGAACCCGCGCAGGACCCCGGTTTCGAGCAGCCGGTCGACCCGGCGTTTCACCGCGGGCGCGGACAGGCCGACGACTTTGCCGATGTCGGCGTAGCTGGACCTCGCATTGGCCATCAGGCACGAAACGATTCGCTGGTCGATGGTGTTCACACGCAATGTTTAGCAGGTATGTGCGCAGCGAACAGCGATTGATTGCGGAATTAGGTAACCCTTACCCTTCGGGTATGCCGGAACTGGAGCAGCAGCCCCGTGTACCCACGACGCGCCGCTACCTCATGTGCCCGCCGCGGTACTTCGCGGTGGATTACGTCATCAACCCGTGGATGGACCCGTCGGTCCCGGTCAGCGTCGACGCCGCGATGGCGCAATGGACCGAACTCCGCGACACCTACCGACGCCTCGGCCACACCGTCGAGGAGATCGACGCCCAGCCCGGCCTGCCCGACATGGTGTTCGCCGCGAACTCCGGCACGGTCGTCGACGGCCGGGTCCTCGGCTCGCGGTTCCGCGCCCCCCAGCGCACCGCCGAGGCCGAGCACTTCCGCCGCTGGTTCGTCGAGCACGGCTACCGCGACATCACCATGCCCGAGAAGATCAACGAAGCCGAAGGCGACTTCGCCTGGACCGGCAAGGTCCTGCTCGCCGGCACCGGCTTCCGCACCGACCCGGCCGCGCACGCCGAGGCGCAGGAGGTCCTCGGCGTCCCGGTGGTCTCGCTGCGGCTGATCGACCCGAGCTACTACCACCTCGACACCGCGCTGTTCGTGCTCGCCGAGGCGACCGACACCACGTCCGCCCAGATCGCCTACTACCCGGAGGCCTTCTCGGCCGGGTCGCGGAAGGTGCTGGAGCGGATGTTCCCCGACGCGGTAATCGCGGACCGGGCCGACGCGGAGTGTTTCGGCCTGAACGGGGTGTCCGACGGCCGCAACGTCGTCCTGCCGGTCGAAGCGACCGGTTTGGCGGCGCGGCTGACCGAACGCGGCTACGAGGTCGTCTTCCTGGACATTTCCGAGCTCCGGAAGGCGGGCGGCGGCCCGAAGTGCTGCACCCTGGAGATCCGCAAGTAATCCATTAGTGGACACCTTGCGGGAACATGTAACTACTCCATTCGCCAACGCGATTAATCGGGAAACGAACTCGGTCCCGAATGAGGCGCGGATGGTGATCCTGGCGATCGGCGGCGTGGGCAAACCCGTGCGCACGCTGGATCCCGGCGAAGACGAAACATGGGTGACCGTCGAGCAGTTCGAGCGGGTGCTCGACGCGGTGGCCGGACGTGAGGACGTCGGGCTCACTTTCGACGACGGCAATGTGTCGGACGTCGAGATCGCGCTCCCCAGATTGGTGGAGCGCGATCTCACGGCCGAGTTCTTCCCCCTCGCCGGCCGGATCGGGCAGCGGGGCTTCCTCGACGCCGACGGCCTTCGCGCACTGGTCGAAGCGGGCATGTCGATCGGTTCGCACGGCTGGGAGCACCGCGACTGGCGGCGGCTCGACGGCAGGAACGCCCGGCGCGAACTCGAAGTCGCGCCGAAACTGCTCGCGGAGCTGAGCGGGAAACCCGTGCGTGCCTACGCGCCGCCGTTCGGCGCCTACGACCGGCGGGTGCTCAGCAGGCTCCGGCGTTCCGGCGCGACGCGCGTCTACACGCACGAAGGCGGGACGGTGTCGCGCGACAGCTGGCTGCGGCCGCGCACCGAGGTCCGGCACGACGTCGATCAGGAATGGATCGACAGCGTGCTCGGTAACCGGGATGGGCTGTACCGTCGAGCGGGACGAGTCATGGCGCGGGTCGCCAGGCTTGCCCGCTTTTGACCGGTTTTCCTTGTACGGTGGGAAAATAACCCTTGAGCCGAACCGTCGGCGAAGGCATTCTGAGCACCCTCGATAAAGAAGCCTTATTAACTAAGGGGTGCTCGGTATGCGGAAACTGCTCCTGTTCTCGGCGATGGTGGTGGCCGCCGGACTGGCGCCCGCGGCGACTGCCGCGGCTTCGGTGCAGGCGGGCCCGACCGCGCAGCAGCTGCTGGCGAAGACCGCCGGCTGCAAACAGGTCTCGAACGGCAAGTACAAGACCGACGAGGAGACCGGCCGGACCATCGCGGTCTGCGACGCGGGAAGCGCCGTGTTCTGGAAGGCCGACATGGACGTCGACTGCGACGGGCAGCCGACCGCGCGGTGCAACAAGAACACCGACCCGTGGTTCCAGGACGGCACCGCGTACCCGCGCTCCGACGGCAAGGCGCTGGTCGCCGACGAGACGCCCTACATCGTCGTGCCGAGTATCAGCAGCACGTGGAACTTCGAGAAGGCCGGCCTCAAGGGCGCCGGTTCGTGCGCGGTGATCTACAACGACAAGGTGCTGTACACCATCATCGGTGACACCGGCCCGAAGAACATCATCGGCGAGGCGTCCTACGCGACCGCGAAGGCGCTGGGCATCAACCCGGACCCGAAGAACGGCGGCGTCGACTCGGGTGTCACGTACATCTGCTTCAAGAACTCGAAGGTCTCGCCCATCGAGAACCACGGGAAGGCGACTTCCGTGGGGGAAAGCCTGGCGGCGAAGTTCGTTCGGGGCTGACGAAAACCGGACGGCCCCGGGAGCGTCTTGGTCGGGTTGGTCGTGAGTGGCGTTTCGGGTTAGAACCCGAAACGCCACTCACGACCCGCATTTCTCGCACGTCGAGGCGCGGCGGCCGGTCGGGTCCCAACCTTCGCGGCGGAGGACGGTGTGGACCTCTGCGGCGACCTCGCACGGGGAATTCCGCACGTCGTTCCAGCCGTAGACGAGACGCGCCCGGCCTGCCAGCTCGGCCGCGTTGTCCCGCATCCGGTCCCGGAAGGCCACGTCCGGCATGGCGTGGGTGGCGCGGCCATCGAGTCTGACCGTCACCCCGGCGCCATGCTGGTCGTAGGTGACGTCCTCCCAGAGGATCTTGCCCTTCACCTCGAAAGGTGTTTGCCGGCTACCTTGTGGGAGACCGTGTGCGTCTTCGACCGCTTCCTTGTATTCGACTTCGAGGGCCGACATCAGCCCACCCCCGAGAAGTGCGAGACCGTGCCGGATGGCGGGCCGGTAACGGAAAGGCGGCCGTAAGAACACGCAGTTCTCCATCGCCGCCAAGGAGACTTTGCTTCGGCTGACGAGGTCGACCACTGTATTGGTCGCCGTTTTCGGGGTTCTCTGGGCTGTGGCCAGATCTATGATCGTGTCGGTCACGCGGGTCCGTGGGGGAGAGGTCCCGATCGCGATATGCGGCAGGGCACGCGAACGGTGCACGATCACCAAGGGCCAGACCGAGACTGCCGAGAACGTGTACGGCACCGTGATTTCGACAGGGCCGTCGACGACGGGCATCAGCCCCCACTCCTCGGCGGCGGTGCGGTGACTCAACACCGCATGGCCGCCGCCGTACTTCAGCGCCGCGTGAATCTTGGCCGACCTGGAGAGGTCGCCGGTGAACATCGCATAGACGCGCGGTAGCACTCGTTGCCAGCGTCCGGCCGCGAGGTTGGCCTCGATATCGGCCACTGTATGGCCGTAGGCGCGAAGTTGCCGGGTGTCAACGACTCCATGCTGTTCCGCCAGGACGACAGGCCAGCTCGGGCGTTGTTCGGCCGGGATGGATTCCACCGACCAGCGTTTGTGAAGAGGCACCCTTCGACGATCGCCGCTGAGCCGTGGGTCTGGCGGGCGTGGAGCGGATCTGTGGATAACAGGGGGAGAGGTGACGTGGCTGTGGATAGCTGGGTCCAGTGGGTCGTGAGTGG
>NZ_LQMT02000023.1:3049-130370 GCF_001620365.2 Amycolatopsis keratiniphila subsp. keratiniphila | reverse complement strand
AAACGCCACTCACGACCAACCTGACCCACCCCTCACCGCAGCCCGCCCCTCCCGAGATCGAGACGAAACCCTTACGCGCGCCCTGTAGCGTTTCGAGCCCTTCGAACGATGAGTAATTCCCTTGCCGCACAGGCATTCCGCCAAAAGCAGGCGAACCGTGGACACCGGTAACGAACCCGGTCCCACCGCCGACCAACGGGCAGCGGAATGCGGCTGGAGGAATTCGTCATGAAGATCAGTGTCTTCGGGCTCGGTTACGTCGGTTGCGTGTCGGCGGCGTGCCTGGCCGGACGCGGGCACGAGGTCGTCGGGGTCGACGTGAACCCGGTGAAGATCGAACTCGTCTCCAGCGGCAAGGCGCCGGTGGTCGAGGAACGGATCGGGGAACTCACGGCGGAGGTGGTCGCCGCGGGCAAGCTGAGAGCGACCACCGACGTGAGACAGGCGATCGCGGACAGCGAAGTCTCCCTGATCTGTGTCGGTACCCCGTCCGCGCCGAACGGCAGCCTGTCGACGGCGTTCCTGGAGCGCGTCGCCGAGGAGATCGGCGAAGCGCTCCGAGACAAGACCGAACGGCACACCGTCGTCTTCCGCAGCACCATGCTCCCCGGCACCTGCCTGGACCTGCTCGTCCCCATCCTCGAGAAGTCGTCCGGCCGCACCGCCGGCGTGGACTTCGGCGTCGCGGTGAACCCCGAGTTCCTGCGCGAGGGGAGCAGCGTCAAGGACTTCTTCGACCCGCCCAAGACCGTCATCGGCGAGCTCGACCCGGCCAGCGGCGACGTCGTCGCGGCGCTGTACGAAGGGCTTCCCGGCGAGGTGTTCCGCGTCGCGATCCCGGTCGCCGAGATGACGAAGTACGCCGACAACTCCTTCCACGGGCTCAAGATCGGCTTCGCGAACGAGCTCGGCGCGATCTGCCGCGCGCTGGGGCTCGACTCGCACCAGGTGATCGACGTCTTCCTCGCCGACCGCAAGCTCAACATCAGCCCCGCCTACCTCCGCCCCGGGTTCGCCTTCGGCGGCTCGTGCCTCCCCAAGGATCTGCGCGGCCTGGTCTACGCCGCGCACCGTGCGGACGTCGCCGTCCCGATCCTCTCGCACGTGCTGCCCTCCAACGACGAACACCTCCAGCGCGCCTTCGACCTGGTCGCGCGCACCGGAAAACGCAAGATCGGCCTGTTCGGCCTGTCGTTCAAACCCGGCACCGACGACCTCCGCGAGAGCCCGCTCGTCGAGCTCGCGGAGCGGCTGCTCGGCAAGGGTTACGACCTCCGCATCTACGACGCCAACGTCAGCCTTTCGCGGCTGTTGGGCGCGAACCGCGAGTACATCGAGGGCAGGCTGCCGCATCTCGGCCAGCTGCTGGCCGGCTCCATCGACGAGGTCGTCGACCACGCCGAGGTCTGCCTCATCGGCTCCTCCGACCCGGAGGTCCTCGCGGCGCTCCCGGCCGGTGGCGGCCGCACCATCATCGATCTCGTCCGCGTACCCGACGCCGCCGAGCGCCGGGCTGAAGAGGGATATGTCGGTCTTGCCTGGTAAAGCTCTCATCCTCGTCGAGAACCTTTCCGTCCCCTTCGATCGCCGCGTCTGGCAGGAGTGCCAGACCCTCACGGGCGCCGGCTGGGAAGTCCACGTCATCTGTCCACAAGGGACGAAACGGGACACCGAAGCCGAGGTCACCATCGACGGCGTCCACATCCTGCGATACCCGCTGAAGGCCGCCACCGGCGGTCCGGCCGGGTACGTCCAGGAGTACGGCTCCGCGCTGTGGCACACGCTCCGGCTCGCCCGCAAGGTCGGCAAGGTCGACGTGGTGCACGCCTGCAACCCGCCGGACCTGCTGTTCCTGGTCGCGCTGTACCTCAAGCGCCAGGGCGCGAAGTTCATCTTCGACCAGCACGACCTCTGCCCCGAGCTGTACCTCTCGCGCTTCGACCGCGGGGAGGACTTCCTGTACCGCGCGGTCTGCGCGCTGGAGCGCCGCACCTACAAGACGG
The DNA here is from genome assembly GCF_001620365.2 of Amycolatopsis keratiniphila subsp. keratiniphila. Classification (GTDB taxonomy): domain Bacteria; phylum Actinomycetota; class Actinomycetes; order Mycobacteriales; family Pseudonocardiaceae; genus Amycolatopsis; species Amycolatopsis keratiniphila. The sequence goes on along the minus strand of NZ_LQMT02000023.1, from coordinate 128,367 downwards.
CCGACGTCGTCATCGCGACCAACGAGAGCTACAAGGACGTCGCCGTGAAACGCGGTGGCAAGTCGCCGGACGACGTCTTCGTCGTGCGCAGCGCACCGGTGGTCGAGCGGTTCCACATGGTCCCGGCCGAGCCCGAGCTGAAGAAGGGCAAGCCGCATCTGCTCGCCTACCTCGGCGTGATGGGTCCGCAGGACGGCGTCGACTACGCGTTGCGCGCGCTCGCTTCGCTGCGTGACGAGGTCGGGTGCACCGACTGGCATGCCGTGTTCATCGGTTCCGGTGACGCCTTCGACGCCATGGTGGCGTTGTCCAAGGAACTGAAGCTCGACGACCAGGTCGAGTTCACCGGCCGGATCTCCGACGAGGATCTGCTGCGCTACCTGTCCTCGGCCGACGTCTGCCTGTCACCGGATCCGCTGAACCCGCTCAACGACGTGTCGACCATGAACAAGATCATGGAGTACATGGCGATGAGCCGTCCGATCGTCTCCTTCGAACTGCGGGAGGCCCGAGTTTCGGCCGGGGAGGCCGCGCTGTACGCGCCGGCGAACGACGAGCCGGAGTTCGCGAAGCTGATCGCGCATCTGCTCGACTCGCCGGAACAGCGGGCCGAGATGGGTGAGCTGGGCCGGGCGCGCGTCGCCGGTCCGCTCTCGTGGGAAAACTCCCAGAAAGCCCTGCTCGCGGCCTACGCGGCCGCGGTCCGGTGATCGACATCCCGGTCGCGTTTTGAACAAGACTCGGGCAATCCTGTAACCAACATCGCGGTCGCTCCGACGGGATTGATGCTGCACCCGCACGCACCGATGGGAGACCCCGGCTTTGACTGACGACACGGTGCGCCTGTCCATGATCGGACAGGTCTTGCGCGGGCGATGGCGGACCTTGGTGGTCCTCGCCGTGCTCGGCGCCCTGATCGGCGCGGGATCGTCGGTGATCCTTTCGCCCGGCTATCGGACGACGTCCAGTGTCCTGCTGCAGGGCCCGCGCGAGGCGGACGAGCTGCTCACCCAGGCCGAGGTGGCGACCAGCTCGGTCGTGCTCGACCGCGCGGCCGCCGGTCTCGGCGACGGGATGACCGGCGCCGAGCTGCGGGACAGGGTGGCCACGTCGGTCGCACAGGGCAATGTCATCACCATCGAGGCCACCGGTGACACCGCCGAACAGACGCAGCGGATGGCCGATCAGATCGCGAGCGAGTTCGTGAAGTACTCGACGCAGATCATCGCCGGTTCCGGTGACGCGGCGGTCCAGCTCGCGCAGGAACGCCGCGAGACGCTGCGCCAGCAGGTCCAGCAGACGAACCAGCGCATCAGCGAACTCTCCGCGAAGGTCAACGAAGGCAAGACGACCGTCGAGAGCGTCCAGCTCCGCACCGAGCTGCAGGGCTTGCGCTCGTCGATCGAGTCGGCGATGTCCAGTTTGAACGCGGCCGACACCGCCAGCGGCCTCGGCAACATGGTCGTCCTCGGCTCGGCCGAACTGCCGTCCTCGGCGGCGGCGCCCACTCTTCCGCAGCTCGCCCTCGGCGGCGCGGCGCTGTTCTTCCTCATCGGCCTGTTCGGTCACCTCTTCACCGCCCGCACCGACCGTCGGCTGCGGGACGAGGAGGAGATCGCCGCGGCGATCGGCGGACCGGTGCTCGCCACCTTCGACGCGGTCGAGCAGGCGCCCCCGGCCACCACGTTGCGGGCCAAGCTCCTCCGTGACGACAGGCCGTGGAACGTCCCGCGTGTCGACGTCTTCGCGGACGAGATCGACTCCGACGTGCTGTACCGGCGGCTGATCTCCCGGCTGCCGCACCGGCGGCTGCTCGTGGTCGCCGCCGACGGCGATCACGCCGGGCGGGCGGCCGCCGGACGGCTCGCCGCGCTCGCGGGCCGGTGGTTCACCGTCGTGACGGTGTCCCCGGCACGGCCCGTCGTCGCGGACACCGACGCGGACGGGGTCCTCGTCGTGACGAGCCTCGGTTCCCGGTCCGCGTGGGAACTGGTCGGGATCGCCGAAGCCGTCGCCGACGCCGGTCTCGCCATGGTGGGCACCGTGCTGATCCGGCCGGTCCGGCCTGCCCGCACCCGGCCCGGCACGCCCACCCCGTCCGACCACGAAGCTCTGGCAGGTACCGCGTGACCAGCGCCGAAAAAGCGAAGTCAGAACCGCTCATCGACCTGCAACGGCTGGTCGTCTCGATACGGAGACGACGCCGGATGTGGCTCGCCACCGCCCTGCTGGGGCTGATCGCCGGCGGGCTGGTCGCGATGCTCCTGCCGTCGCCGCCCACCGCGGTCGCGCAGATCCTCGTGATCCACCCCGACGATTCGCCGACCGACAGCGGAACGCTGATGCGCACCGACGTCGCCGTGCTCCAGACGACGAAGACCGCGGGCGAGGCGCTCAAGAAGCTGAACAGCACGCAGGCGCCGGAGGAGTTCCTCAAGGATTACGAGGGGCTCGGCCTGACGAACAACGTGCTCCAGCTGACGGTCAAGGGCAAGACCAAGGACGAGGCACTGGCCCGCGCGCAGGCGATTTCGGACGCCTTCATCGCCGAGTACATCGGCCGCAACCAGGCGGCCGCGGCGGCGCAGCAGAAGGCGCTGCTCGACCAGCGCAACCAGGCCCAGAACGAGCTCACCCCGATCGAAGCGTCGATCGTCACCGAAGAGGCCAAGGGCCGCAACGCCAACCCCGCCCAGCTGGAACGGCTGTATTCGCGCCGCGCGGAGCTGACGTCCAAGATCTCCGACTACGACGGCCGCGCGCAGGAGGCGGGTATCGGCACGCCGAAGGTCGCCGCCGGGACGCAGATCGTGGACGCGCCGCGGATCCTGCCGCATTCGCTGCTCAAAACCCTCGCCACCGACGCCGGGATCGGCTTCGCGCTGGGGTTGCTCGCCGGGCTGGGGCTCGCGGCCGTCACGAGCGTGGTGAAGGACCGGCCGGTGCTGCGCCGCGAGATCTCGCAGCATCTCGGCGCCTCCGTGATCGCACAGCTGCCGAAGCCGCCCCGGTTCCTGCGCCGCTCGCGTGCGGCGACCCGGCGGCAGCGGGTCGCGGCGACCCTCGTCCGAGCGGCCCGGCAGGAGGGCGGTTCGGTGTCGCTGCTCGACCTCGGCGCCTGTCGGATCACCGCCGCGCTCGCCGTCGACATGGCGCGCGAGCTGGCCGAGAAGGGGCCGGTGTCGCTCGTCGACGACCTGCCGAAGGCGGACCTCCGCGAGCTGGCGGGCGAAGGCCCGATCCAGGTGCTGGACCGCGGCGACGTCCCGATGGCCGCGAGGGAACGGCGCATCGGCGTCGGCTCGGTCGAGCCCGGTACGGCGTGGACCGACCTCGAATTCCTCGGCACGGAGACGATCCTCGTCGTGCGCGCCGGGCACGCGAACACCGAATGGCTGCACACCGTCGCCCGTCAGCTGGCGGACCGGCGGATCCCGATCATCGGCGTCGTGGTGGTGGACCCGGATCCGCGCGACCACACCGACGGGACGCTGTGGGACGGCCTGCACACCGCGTTGCGCGGTCGCGCCGGTGCCGTGCCGGAGCGCACGGCACCGCCGGTGAAGCCGGTCGAGATGTTCCCGCGGGAGAAGAAGAACGGGCGGCGGCATCCGACCCCGTACCAACGCGCCGACGACAACGCCGACCAGCCGACCAAACGGTTCAAGCCTGTGTCACCGGATAACGCCGAAGCCTTGTAGGGGGACTAAGAGCATGTGCGGCATCGCAGGGGCCTACTTCTGGCCGGACGGAGGACCGCTCACCGATCGGCTCACCAAGACACTCGCCCACCGGGGCCCCGACGGTTCCGGCAGGTACGACCACGGAGAAGTCCATTTAGGACACAGGCGCCTGTCGATCGTCGACCTGACCGAGACGGGCGCGCAGCCGATGGTCAAGGACGGGCTCGCGCTGACCTACAACGGCGAGCTGTACAACGCGCCGGAGCTGCGGAAGGAACTCGAAGCCGCCGGTGTGCGCTTCCGGGGCACGTCCGACACCGAGGTCCTGCTGGAAGCCTGGCGGAAGTGGGGCACCGAGGGTTTGCACCGGCTGCGCGGCATGTTCGCGTTCGGCGTCTTCGACGAGCGGTCCGGCGAGCTGGTGCTGGTCCGTGACCAGCTGGGCATCAAACCGCTCTTCCTGGTGCGCCGCGGCAAGGGGGTCGCGTTCGCGTCCGAGCTGAAGGCACTGGCCGCCGAGCTGGGCGGCTCGCTGACCGTCGACGACACCGCGCTCGTCGCTTCCCTGCTCTACTACTGGGTCCCGGACGGCCGGTGCGCGTTCCGCGAGGCCGAGAAGCTGCCGCCGGGCAGCTGGGCGCGGTTCCGGCCGAACGGCGACGTCGAACGCGGCACCTTCTGGTCGCTGCGCCAGGTCGCCGAAGAGGGCGCGGCCTATGAAGGCGAGTTCGACCTCAACGCCGTCATCGAAGACTCCACGCGCAAGCACCTGATCGCCGACGTGCCGGTCGCGACGTTCCTTTCCGGCGGGCTCGACTCCAGCTACCTGACCGCGCTCGCCGCGCGCGAGCGGCCGGGGATCTCCGCGTACACCATCGGTTTCCGGGCCGAGGACGCGAAGTTCGAGGCCATGCCGGACGACCTGATGTACGCGAAGAAGGTCGCCGCGAAGTTCGGCGTCGACCTGCACGAGATCGAAATCGCGCCGCAGGTGCTCGACCTGCTGCCCAGGATGACGTATCACCTCGACGAGCCGATCGGCGATCCGGCGGCGATCAACAGCTACCTGATCTGCACCGCCGCCCGTGAGGCCGGCGTCAAGGTGATGCTCTCGGGGATGGGCGCCGACGAGCTGTTCGCCGGGTACCGCAAGCATCTCGCGAACAAGATCGCCGTTCGGTACCAACGGGTTCCCGGCCTCGTGCGGCGGCCGGTCGAGTCCCTTGTGGACAGACTGCCGGTGGCGACCTCGAAACGCGGGTTCCGTTCGGTCCGGTTCGCCAAGCGGTTCCTCTCGTTCGCGGAGCTGCCCGAGGAGACCGCGTTCCGGCGCAGCTACACGATGTACGACCAGGCCGAACTCGCCGGCCTGCTGAACCCGGACCTCGCGGGCGCGGTCGACGACGTGATCACCGAACACGCGGACACCTATCACGACAACACGTTGTCGGATTTCGTGAACCGCATGTGCCTCGCCGATTCGCGGCTCTTCCTGCCCGGGCTCAACCTCGCCTACACCGACCGGTCCAGCATGGCCGCCTCCACCGAGGTGCGGACGCCGTTCGTCGACATCGAGGTCGTGAAGGCCGCGTTCCGGATCCCCGGTGACAAGAAGATCGTGAAGCGCCAAGGGAAGATGGCGCTCAAGGAAGCGGCGCTGTCCATCCTCCCCGCCGAGATCGTGCATCGGCCGAAGGGGCTGTTCAGCGCGCCGCTGCGGGCTTGGATGAGCCGCGACCTCGCGCCACTGGTGCGCGAGGTGACGAACGAAGGTGAATTGGTGAAGGCCGGGTTCCTCCGCCGGGAGGCCCTGCAGAGGCTCGTCGACGAAGACGCGTCCGGGCAGCAGGACCGGTCCAAGCATCTCTGGCACATCTTGACCCTCGAGTACTGGTACCGCGGCGCCGTTTCGGCCCGGACCCCCTGATCGCTGAGGAGCGACGTGAAGCAGGTAGTGCAGAACTACAAGAGCGGGGAGCTGGCGCTCCTCGACGTCGAAGTGCCCGCGTGCAAACCGGGGGGTGTGCTGGTCCGCACCGCCTATTCGCTGATCTCCACCGGCACCGAGATGATGAAGGTGTCCGAGGCGAGCCTTTCGCTGGTGGGCAAGGCGAAGGCCCGGCCGGATCAGGTCGCGAAGGTGATGCAGAGCGTCGCCACGAACGGGCTCGGCGCCACGTACCGCAAGGCGATGAACAAGCTCGACTCGTACACGCCGCTGGGGTATTCGCTGTGCGGCGTGGTCGAAGAGGTCGGCGCGGGCATCGACGACGTCGCCGTCGGGGATTACGTGGCGTGCGCGGGGAACGAGCACGCGCTGCACGCGGAACTGAACTGGGTGCCCAAGAACCTGTACACCAAGGTGCCGGACGGCGTCGACCCGCGGCACGCCGCGTTCGGCACGGTCGGCTCGATCGCGATGCAGGGTGTCCGCCAGGGCGAACCGCAGATCGGCGACATCGCGCTGGTCATCGGGCTCGGCCTGATCGGCCAGCTGGTCGTGCAGCTGCTGGTCGCCTCCGGGGTCCGCGTGGTCGGCGTCGACCCGGACCCGTCCCGGTGCGCGCTGGCCGAACGGCTCGGCGCCCTGAAATGCGGTGACCCGGCGTCCGGCGTCGTCGACACGGCGGTCGCGGAGATCAGCTCCGGGCACGGCGTCGACCAGGTGTACCTCGCCGCGGGCGGCAGCACGAACGAGCCGGTGGAGCTGGCCGCGAAGCTGGCCCGCGATCGCGGCCGGGTGATCGACATCGGCAAGTGCTCGCTGAACCTGCCGTGGAACGCCTACTACGAAAAGGAACTCGACGTCCGGTTCTCCCGCTCGTACGGCCCCGGCCGCTACGACCCGGAGTACGAACTCGAAGGCCGCGACTACCCGATCGGCCAGGTCCGCTGGACCGAACGCCGCAACCTCGAATGCGTCGTCGACCTGATGGGCAGCGGCCGCCTCGACGTCGAGCCGCTGATCTCGCACGTCTCGGCGTTCTCCGACGCGGTGGAGACGTACCGGAAGCTGAACGAGGGCGAGCTCAAGGCCGTCGCGGTGCTGTTCGAGTACGAGAAGCGCGCCGTCGCGGCCACCGAGCAGGTCGCCGAGGTCGCCATGCCGAAGACCTCCTCGGTCCGGGCCGTGCCCAAGGGCGGCGGCGTGCGGGTCGCGTTCGTCGGCGCGGGCAACTACGCGTCCTCGATGCTCCTGCCGCATCTCGCGGAGATGGAGGGTGTCGATCTCACCGAGGTCGTCACCACCTCCGCGCTCTCGGGCGCGAACGCCAAACGCAAGTTCGGCTTCGCCCGCGCCACCACCGATCTCGACACGATGCTCGCAGACGATTCGATCGACGCCGTGTTCATCGTGACCAGGCACAGCTCGCACGCCGAGCTGACCAGACGCGCGCTGCTCGCGGGCAAGGCCGTGTTCGTCGAGAAGCCGCTCGCGCTGTCGGAGAAGGAACTGGAGATCGTGCTCGGCGCGATCGAGGAGTCCGGCAACGACCGGCTGCAGGTCGGGTTCAACCGCCGGTTCGCCCCGCTGCTGAACGAGTCGGTGCTCCACTTCGGGCCGCGGATCGGCCCGGCCTCCGTGCGGTACCTCGTCAACGCCGGTCAGCTCGACGCCGGCAGCTGGTACAACCAGGCCGAAAGCGAGGGTTCGCGGTTCGCGGGCGAGGGCGGCCACTTCATCGACACGGTCAGCTGGCTGCTCGGCTCCGACCCGGTGTCGGTGTACGCCACCGCGACCCCCGGCCACCAGGACCTGCAGATCCTGCTGCGCTACCCGGACGGCTCGACCGCGTCGATCGCGTACACCACGAGCGGTTCGTCGGCGTTCCCCAAGGAGACGATCGACGTCACCGCCGACGGCAAGGTGCTGAAGTTCGACGACTTCGCGCGCGCGTCGGTGTTCGGCCGCAAGAAGTGGGCGAGCTCCCGTATCCCCAAGGGCCGGGACAAGGGCCAGGCCGCCGAGCTCGAAGCGTTCGTCAACGCGCTGACGACCGGTGTCTCGATGCCGGTGTCCGTCGAGTCGCTCGTTTCGACGACGTTGGCCACGCTCGCGGTCAACCGCAGCCTGGAGACCGGTTCCGTGGTGCGGATCAACGCCAAGGAGGGGCTGGGCTGATGGATCCGTCCTGGTACCTGCGAAGACTGTCGAGGATGGGGCCCGCCGAGATCGCGGGCCGGGTCACCGACGTCGTGCGCAAACGCCAGTGGCGCGGGGTCGCGGGGGAGAAGGCGGTCTGGCTGCCGGACCGCCGGTTCGCGACGGTGCCCGGTGAGGAGGTCCTCGCCGCCGTCTCGGGCGAAGCGGTGAAGGATCTGCTCGTCACCGCCGACCGGCTGTTGGACGGACGCGCCGAGTACTTCGGCGTCGAGCGGGACGACCTCGTCGATCCGGACTGGTCGTACGACCCGAAGACCGGCCGCCGGGCGCCGTCCGATGTGTACTCCTTCGACATCCCGTACCGGAGCGAGGAGACCGTCGGCGACATCAAGCAGATCTGGGAGCCGTCGCGGCATCAGCACCTCACCGTGCTGGCCGCCGCGTACGCCCTCACCGGGGAGGACCGGTACGCCGAACGCGTGGCCGCGCACCTCGCGTCGTGGTGGGCGGCCAATCCGCCGATGCGCGGCGTGCACTGGGTCAGCGGGATCGAGCTCGGCATCCGGCTGCTGTCGTGGGTGTGGGTGCGGCGGCTGCTCGACGGCTGGGCGCAGGCCCCGGCGCTGTTCGAGGACAATCCCGTGGCGCTCAACCAGATCTGGCATCACCAGCGCTGGCTGGCCGCGTTCCCGAGCCGGGGTTCGTCGGCGAACAACCACGTGATCGCGGAGGACGCCGGGCAGCTCGCCGCGGCCTGCGCGTTCGCCTGGTTCCCCGAGTCCGGTCAGTGGCGGGACTCGGCGCTGGCGTCGCTGGACAAGATGTTGCGACACAACACTTTCGACTCCGGCCTGAACCGGGAACTCGCCACCGAGTACCACGGGCTGGTCCTGGAATTGGGGCTCGCCGGAGCGCTGGAGGCGAAGGCCGCCGGAGTCGCGGTGCCCGAGTCGACCTGGCTCGTCCTGCTCCGGATGACCGACGCGCTCGCGTCCATTGTGGACAACCGGCTACGGCCGCCGCGGCAGGGCGACGCCGATGACGGTTTCGGGCTCATCGTCGACGGCGACGAGACCAGCCGCTGGGCTTCGCTGCTCGACACCGGATCCGTCCTTTTCGGACAGTTGGACTGGTGGCCGGAGACGCCGGGCGGGGACGTCCGGACCCAGCTCTTCTCCGCGCTGGCCAAGGACATCCAGGTCGGCACCCGGCGTCCGGCGCGACGGCGGGACGACTTCGCCGACGCGGGGATGACCATCCTGCGCGACGGCGACCTCTGGTGCCGGTGTGACGGCGGGCCGCACGGCTTCCTGTCCATCGCGGCCCACGCGCACGCGGACGCGCTCTCGGTGGAGGTCCGGCACGACGGCGTCGACATCCTCGCCGATCCGGGGACGTACTGCTACCACGGCGAACCGAAGTGGCGGTCGTACTTCCGGTCCACGGCCGGGCACAACACGCTCGAACTCTCCCGCACCGACCAGTCCGTCTCCGGCGGGCCGTTCCTGTGGACGAAACACGCGGTCACCACGGTGATCGCGGCGGGGACGCCGTCGCGCTGGAGCGCGGAACACGACGGCTACGCGCCGTCGGTGCACCAGCGTTCGGTGGAATTGGACGGCGGCGAACTGACGATTCTCGACGAGGTCCGCGGCGGCGAGGCACGGCACTGCCGTCTCGCGTTCCACCTCGGACCCGCCGTCGAGGTCGCCTTGACCGGGAGCAGGGCCGTCCTGTCGTGGACGGTCGACGGCCAGGACAGGACGGCTTCGTTCGAGCTTCCACCGGAGCTCACCTGGTCGGCGCATCGCGGCGAAACCACGCCGCCGATGGGCTGGTACTCGGCGGGTTTCGGCCGCCGCGAGCCCGCGTGGACCCTGCTCGGCGGCGGAACCGCCGCCGACGGGGCCACCTTCACCAGCGTGCTCACCTTCGAATCGGGTAACGAGGATCCACCATTGTGATCGCACGACCGCACCGCCTCCGCCGGGCAGCGCTTCTGGTGCTGCTCGGCTCGTTGACGCTCACCGCCTGCACGACCCCGGCCGACGAACCGGGACCGGATCCGGGCAAGCCGCCGTCCGGTTCCGTGGCGCAGGTGTGCGACAAGCTGCCGGAGGGCCCGGCCGAAGCGCCGGCGGGGGCGGTGAAGATCGACCCCGCGGTGCCGGGCGACCTCGCCACGAAGACCCGCTCGAACCCGGCCGGGACCACGTTCTGGCTGGCACCGGGCACGCACAGACTCGGCGACGACCGCTACGACCAGGTCAACCCGAAGCCGGGCAACGTCTACATCGGCGGTCCGAAGGCGGTCCTCGACGGCCGCAAGATCAACCAATACGCCTTCTCCGGCGACGCCACAGACGTCAAGATCCGTAACCTGACCGTCCAGGGTTTCGCCGCGCCGCACGACGAAGGCGTGGTCAACCACGACTCGGCCGACGGCTGGGTCATCGAGCAGAGCACCGTCCAGGACAACGACGGCGCGGCGCTGATGGCGGGCGCGCGGCAGCAGGTCCGCGGGAACTGCCTGCGCCGCAACGGGCAGTACGGGATGAACGCCTACGCGCAGAACAACAAGATCACCGGACTCGTGGTCGAGGGCAACGAGATCACCGGCAACAACACCGGCGACTGGGAAGCCAAGATCGACGGCTGCGGCTGCTCGGGCGGGGTCAAGTTCTGGTCGGTCGACGGCGCCGACGTCACCGGCAACTGGGTGCACGACAACCGCGGGGTCGGCTTGTGGGCCGACACGAACAACAACGACTTCCGCATCGAGGCCAACGTCATCGAGAACAACGACGGCTCGGCGCTGATGTACGAGACCAGCTACAACGCCGTGATCACCGGCAACACCATCCGCCGCAACAACTGGGTGGACGGCAAGCGCTACATCGACCGCGGCGACAGTTTCCCGGTGGCGTCGATCTACGTGTCCGAATCCGGCGGCGAGCCGAGGGTGAAGGCGCGGACGGACAAACTGGAGATCTCCGGGAACACGTTCGAGAACAACTGGAACGGCGTCACCCTGTGGGAGAACTCCGACCGGTTCTGCAACAGCCCGGCCAACACGTCGTCCGGCTCCTGCACCCGGCTGGTGCCGGAGCAGGCGAAATGCGCGCAGCCGGCGATCGCGTCGGGCGGCCTGAACGCCGACTGCCGATGGAAGACCCAGCGCGTCGAGATCCACCACAACCGGTTCGTCCTCGACCCGGCCGTCGCGGGCTGCGAGGAGAGCTGCGCGCGGATGGCGATGCTCGCGAACTTCGGCACGTACCCGGAGTGGTCGCCGTACAAGGGCGAGGTCGTCCAGCAGGCGATCACGTTCCACCAGGGCAACCGGCTTTACGACAACGTCTACTCCGGGCCGTGGAACTTCGTCGCGTTCGAGCCGAGCCGCGTGCTCGGCTTCGGCGAGTGGCAGGGCGCGCCCTACAAACAGGACCAGGGCAGCAAACTGACGCGTGCGGGAGGTGGCTGACATGCTCGAACCCGCGGTCCGTCCGGCGGCGATCCGCAGCACCCCGAAGGCGGTCGGCATCGCCTGGACGTTGCTGATCATCAACACCCTGGGCTCGACCGGGGCGAAGACGGTCATCCCGCTGCCGAGGTCGGTCAGCCAGCTGATCACGATGGGCGCGCTGGGGGCCGCGTTCGTGATCGCGCTCGCGCTGAACGCCAGGCTGAAGATCAGGCCGAGCGCCTATCTCTTCCTGCTCACGGTGCTGCTGGTGCTGAGCGTGGTCGCGAGCCTGAACCTGGAAGGCGGCTTCGGCGCGCTGTTCCGCTGCTTCCGGTTCGCGCTGTTCATCAGCACGCTGTGGTTGCTGACCCGCTGGTGGAACGGCAGCCTCGACCTCGTTCGCACGCATATCCGGGCCTACGGCGTGGTGCTGGTGACGGTGGTCATCGGGCTCGCGCTGGGCCCGGGCAACGCGCTGCCGTTCGAATACGGCGGACGGCTCACCGGCACGCTGTGGCCGCTGACGCCACCGCAGGTCGGCCAGTACGCGGCCATCGTCATCGGTCTCACGGTGCTGCTGTGGCTGGGCGGGAAACTGGAGCGGCGGAACGCGCTGGTGGTCATCGTGCCGTCGTTCGCGATCCTGCTGCTGACCCACACCCGCACCGCCATGCTCGGCCTGGTGGCCGGGACCGTGGTGGCGCTGATGTCGCAGTGGATGTCCAGCGCCCGCGCGCGCAAGGTGTTCACCGGGCTCGTGCTCGTCGGGGTGTTCTGCGCGGTGGCGTTGAGCGGGCTGCTGCAGACCTGGTTCCTGCGCGGGCAGTCGGAGGAGAACTTCTCCAGCCTCACCGGCCGCGCGAAGGTGTGGGACGCGCTGCTCGACGCGCCGCGGACGACGCTCGAGTACCTGTTCGGCGTCGGGCTGACCGACAAGTCCTACGACGGGCTCCCGATCGACAGCAGCTGGCTCGCGGTCTACCACGAGCAGGGCTATGTCGGGATCGCGATCGTGGCCGCGTTCCTGCTCGTGCTGATCGTGGTCGCGGTGCTGCGACCGCCGTCGCCCGCCAGGGCCTGCGCGATCTTCCTGATCACCTACTGTCTTTCCGCCTCCTACACCGAGGCGGGCCTCGGCGACGCGTCGCCGTACCTGCTGCACCTGGCCTTGGCCGCGTCGCTACTGGTACGAGCCGACCCTGAGCTTTCCAAGGAGTCCGTGTGAAGGTCCTCGTGATCCACAACCGGTACCGATCCGAGCAGCCGAGCGGTGAGAACAACGTCGTGGACCAGGAGACCTCGCTGCTCGCCGATGCCGGGCACGAGGTGAGCCTGTTCGAGCGGCGCAGCGACGACATCGCGGAAATGTCGCTGCCGCGCAAGGCCGTCGTCCCGCTGCAGGTGCCGTGGAACCGGGCCGTGCGCGCGGAACTGGCCCGGCGCCTCGCCGACGATCGGCCGGACGTCGTCCACATCCACAACACGTTCCCGCTGCTTTCGCCGTCCGTGCTGGCCGCGTGCGCGGACGCCGGGGTGCCGACGGTCGCGACCGTGCACAACTACACGCTGATCTGTCCGCCCGGCACGCTGTACCGCGAGGGCTACATCTGCACCGACTGCGTGGGACGCAAGCCGATCCCGGCGGTGCGGCACGGGTGCTACCGCGATTCGGGGCTCGCCACCATGCCGATGGCGGCGAGCATGGTGCTGAACCGCAAACGCTGGTGGTCCAGCGTCTCGAAGTTCTTCTGCATCTCGCGGGCGCAACGCGAGATCCTGATCGCCGCCGGGATGCCAGCCGACCGGCTCGCGGTGAAGTACAACTACGTCACCGATCCGGGCAAGACGCGCAAGGGCGCGGGTGAGCACCTGCTTTTCCTCGGCCGGATCACCGAGGAAAAGGGCATCGGCCTGCTGATGAAGGCCTGGGATCGGCTCGTCGCGGCGGGTGGTCCGCTGCCGCCGCTGGTGATCGCAGGCACCGGCCCGATGCAGGACGAGGTCGCGCGCTGGGCCCACGGCCGCGACGACGTCCGCTACGTCGGCCTTCAGTCCAAAGTGGAGTGTCAAGAGCTGATCGTCCGCTCGAACGCCGTCATCGCCCCGTCGGAATGGCTGGAGGCGTTCGGGCTGGTCGTGGTCGAAGCGATGGCCGCCGGCGTCCCCACCGTCGCCGCGGCCCACGGCGCCTTCCGCGAACTCGTCGAAGACGGCGTCACCGGCCTGCTGCACGAACCCGGGAACCCGGAGTCGCTCGCGGCTCGCCTGCGCGAGATCGTCGGCGACGCCGAACGGAACCAGGAGATGGGCTGGGCGGCGCGGCTGGTGTACGAGCAGGAATTCACGCCGAAGGTCGGTCTCGAACGGCTCGTCGGCGGCTACCAGGCCGCGATCGACGCGTGATCACCGGCCCGCCCGCGATCCCGCCGCGGGCGCGAATCCCGCTCTGGACCCTGGGCGCCTTCGGTTTCGTCGTCGCCCTCGTCCTCGGCCTGCGCTACGCCGGCACCTCGCATACCGCCGGACTGGACGCACTCGTCCTCCCCGTCGTCGACCGCGTCGAAGGCCCGCTCTGGTACCTGGCGACCGCCATCGACTTCGCGGGCGAACCGGTGGGCGCGATCGTGGTGATCGCCCTGTTCGGCTGGCTGTGCCTGCGGCACCGGCGGCAGCGGATCGCGATCCTCATGGTGGCCGCGAGCGGTGTGACGGTGGCGCTGACCACCGGACTGAAACCCCTGGTCGGCAGGCTGATCCACGGCGAATTCCTCTCGTACCCGAGCGGGCACACGGCCTTCGCGGTGACCGTCGCGACCGTCGTGGGGTTGCTGGTGATCGACGTGCGCGGCCTCGGGCCTGTCGGTGGGGCTCTGCTCCTGGTGGGGCTGGTCGCTTTCGCGGGGCTCGCGATGGGATGGGCCGAGGTGGCACTGGGGGCGCACTATCCGACGGACACCTTCGGGGGGCTCGGGGTCGCTGTGGCGGTGGTGCCGGTGGTGGGGTGGGCGGTGGACCGGCTCACTTCCCGGTGACGCCGTCGAACAGTTCCCGGCCGACGTCGACGTGACCCGCGTGCCGGGCGAAGCTCTGCGCGAGATGGAAGAGAACCCAGGCGTGACAGCCGCCAACCGGGCACAGTTCTCCCGTTCGCCATGGAAGAAGGCCAGGATCCCGGCGGTGGTGTCGTCCGGTGTGATGAGCCATTCCTGTTCGGCCGTGCCCGGCCACGAGAAGTCGACACCGAGCGGCGTCCACCCGGATGGCACGGTCGACCGCCGGAGGTCGGCTTCGGAGAGGCCGTCGAGTTTGCGGAGGATCGCTGTCGCGCTGTGGGCGAGGTAGCCCAGAAGCAGCGCTCTACGCGACCAGCTTGACGTTCGGCCGCGGCCGCGCCCGCGCCGCCCGGAACGCGGCCGACAGCTCGCGCTCGACCTGCGCCGGCTCGGTTCGCAGACGGGACGGCAACGTCTGGAGCACGACGATCCCCGCGGCGACATAACGCGCGTTGCGCGCGACGGTGGCGCGATGACCGGCGAGGTCGGCGTGGTGACGGTAGGAATCGATCTCCCAGGCGAAGGCGCACTCGTCGCACCAGAAGTCCGGCGTGGCGATGTAGTTCCCGTCCGCGTCGAAGATCGGGACGTTCCAGTGGCCCGGCGGGAGACCGGATCTTCGCCAGAGCCGCCAAGCGTCGGCCTCGGCGACGGATCTCGCTCCGGCGAGGAGCGGGGCCAGGGCTCGTCTGGGGAGTGCGGTTCCGGTTCTTCCCGCTTGGTCGAGTTCGTGGGTGAGCATTCCGGTCGTGCAGAAGCGACGTTGGACGGACTCGGCCATCATCGCCTGGATCTCGTCTTCGTCGGTGAGTCTTCGGGCGGCGTCGATGACGGCTCGGGGGACGGGGGCGACGGGGAGATCGCCACGGAAGTGGGGACGAGGTGGGCGGTGAGTTCGCTCTATCCGGGCGAACCCGGCGTCGGCCACACCACGATTCGCCGGTATGAGGACATGAACCTCCTCCTGATCGGGAACTCTTTCCAAGCCATGTCGGCGGAGCGCCCAGACGCCGGTGAGCACCGCGTCTCGTCGGGCATGGAGCAACGCGGCGCGGACTCGATGCTCATCGGTCGGTGGGCCGTTGCTCAGCAGCACGACCCCGGGGAGCAGCGTTCGCCAGGGGCCGCCCGCCGCGCATCGACGGGAGATGGTCCGGCGTGGCACGCCGATCTCTTCGAGCTCGGCCGCGCGGACCACCTCCGGATGGCCCGGGGCGGTGAGCAGGGGGTCGGTAGTCCAGGATCCTCGTTGCACCGGATCATCGTGCAACCAGGTACCGACAATTCCCCCTCGTAGGGTGCATGAAAGTCCCGCTCACGAGAAAAAGATGGTGACGATGTAGGAATTGGGACACTCAACGTCCCAATTCCTACATCGTCGCGCAAACCAGCCGCCGTGACCGGGCCGCTCAGCACCCACCATCCCCAAAAGAACTACAAGCATCCTGCGAGTAAGGAGCCCCCTGCCACCCCGAAACCCCCACAGTCCGCGAAGTGTCATGAACCACGAACCGCCACTCGCCCGAATAAGCGTTGTCATACCACCGGTTCTCCTGCCGGAACGTCACCGCGTCCGAAACGGAGGAACCCCGATAAGGCGACCACTCCGGAAAAGTCCCGAAGTTCGCCAAAAGCGCCATCCGCCCGCAATATCCCGAGCAGGAAGATCCGTGGGAGAACTTGTTCCCGTGGATCGAAACCCGCTGTGTCTTCCACCGGCAGTCGTCATACAGCGGACGCGACGAAATGCCCGGCGCGGAACACGAAGAGACCGATGGAACGAGAAGGGTGCAAGAGCCGGAGGACGTGTTCGCCGGGCTGTTGCAGAAGCGGTCCGCGTTCTCCCACAGGGTGATTCCGGACCAGTTGTCCTCGAAGACGTTGTCGACGATCTCCACCAGCGAAGTCCGGGCCCGCACCCGCGGCTCACCGCCGGACTCCGAGATGTACACCGTCCCGACCGGGAAATCGTCGCCCCGGGCAGCGAAAGCCCGGCCCTGCACGAGTGTGTTCCGCCGGAAGGTGTTCCCGCGGACCACCACGTTGTAGGAGATCTCGTAGAACAACGCCTCCGCGTCGTTGTCCTCGATCAGGTTGTCCTCGATGAGGAAGTCGTTGTTGTTCGTGTCCGCCCACAGTCCGGCGCCGTGATTGTGGTGGACCCAGTTGCCGCGGATGTCGGCGCCGTTCACCGCCCAGAATTTCGCGCCGCCGGTGCAGCCGCAGCCGGGTTCCTTCGTCTCCCAGTCGTCGGTGTTGTTGCCGGTGATCTCGTTGCCCTCGACGAGCAGCCCGGTGATCCCGTCACCCGACCGATAGGCGTTGATGCCGTACTGACCGTTGTTCCGCAGGCAGTTCCGGAGGATCTGCTGACGCGGTCCCGCCATCATCGCGGCGCCGCGGTTGTCCTCGATCGTGTTGCCCTCGATGGTCCAGTGTTCCCCCGAGTCGTGGTTCACCACGCCCTGATCGCGTGGCGCCGCGAAACCGCGGATCGTGAGGCCGCGGATGACGACGTCGCGAGCCTGCTGGGTGAACGCGTAGCGGTTGACGCCGCCACCGTCCAGCACGGCACCGGGGGCACCGAGATAGGCGTTGCCGTCCTTGGGGATGATCTGCCCGAACTCGTCCGGGCCCAGCGTGTGATTGCCTTCGGTCAGCCAGAACGTCGTGCCGGCCGGGAGTTCGCGTGTCTTCGCGGAAAGGTCCGTTCCCGGGGAGACGACCACGGCACCGTCCGGTTTCCCCGGACTGACGGGGCCCGCGGCGCAGGCCGCGACAGGAGCCGCCGAGGCCGGGACGACTCCTGTCGCGAGCAGCAGCAGGGCAACGAGGAACGCGGGCATACTGAAAACGGTAAGCCAGTATGGACGGTCCCAGATGGACACTTACAGGTGAACCTTCAGCAGGTCGCCGTCTCTCCGAAGCCGCTGCAGGTGTCCTGCAGATAGGGCGCCGCCTGCCACTGCGCCGCGGTCAGCCGTCGTGAGGTGTCGTGGGCGACGAACGTCCACGGCCCGTAGTACTGGTTGTCGTACCACCGGTTGTCCTGCCGGAAGGTGATCGCCTCCGAGATCACGGCGCCCCGGTACGGCGACCAGGACGGGAAGGTCCCGTAGTTCGAGAGCACCGCCATCCGCCCGCACAGGCCGAGACAGCCCTCCATCGCCGAGTCGAACTCGAAGGTGTTCTCGTGCACCGAAACGCGTTGTGTCTTCCAACGGCAGTCGCCGTACAGGGGCTCGGTCGCGATGCCCGGGTCTGAGCAAGCAGACGTCGGGGAGACCAGCGCCGTGCACGAGAGTGTGGACGTGTTGGCCGGGCTGTTGCAGAACCGGTCGGCGTTCTCCCACAGCGTGATCCCCGACCAGTTGTCGGAGAACATGTTGCCCCGGATGTCGATCCGGCTGGTCCGGGCGGGCAGCCTCGGTTCGCCACCGGACTCGCTGAGGTACACGGCGGCGACCGGGAAGTTGTCGCCCTTGGCGGCCCGTTTCCGGCCCTGCACCAGCGCGTTCCGGTTGAAGGTGTTCCCGATCAGCTCCAGGTTGTAGGAGATCTCGTAGAACAGGCCTTCGGACGCGTTGTCCTCGATCAGATTGTCCTGGATGAGGAAATCGTTGTTGTTCGTGTCGGCCCAGAGCCCGACACCGTGGTTGTGGTGGACCCAGTTGCCGGTGACGTCGGCGCCGTTCACGGCCCAGAACTTCGCCCCGCCGCTGCAACCGCAGCCCGGGATCTTCGCCTCCCAATCGTCGGTGTTGTTGCCGGTGATCTCGTTGCCTTCGATCACCAGACCGGTCAGCCCGCCGCCGAAGCGGTAGGCGTTGATGCCGTACTGCCCGTTGTTCCGCAGGCAGTTCCCGATCACCCGCTGGCCGGATCCGGTCATCATCCCGGCCCCGTCGTTGTCCTCGATGACGTTGCCTTCGATGGTCCAGCGCTCGCCGGAGTCGTGGTTGACAACGCCCTGGTCCCGTTCGGCGACGAAACCGCGGATGGTCAGCCCGCGGATCACCACGTCCTTGGCCTGCGTGGTGAAGGCCGCGCGGTTGATCCCGCGTCCGTTGAGCACGGCGCCGGGCGCGCCGAGGTAGACGTTGCCGTCCTTCGGCATCACCTGGCCGAACTGGTCGGAACTCAGCGTGTGCTCGCCCGGTGACAGCCAGAACGTGGTACCCGGCGGGCTGAACCGGGTCTTGTCGGTCAGATCGGTGCCTGGATCGACGACCTGGGCGCCTTCCGGGGCGGAAGGGACGCCGACGGTCGTGCCGCACACCCCTCGAGCCGGCTCTTCGGACGCCGCCGCTGTGTTCTCAACGACGACCTGGAGCAGTAGTACCGACAACGCGGCGCAGAACGAGCGATATGCGATCCCTGGACTCATACCCTTCTCCGAAATACCGGCTTCACCGGACGGCCACCCAGCCACGGTGCCGGATCATCCGCGTCGAGCGCTTTGCGGTACACGAGGCAGGCCTGCGAGACCACTTCGACCGTCCGGTCGATGTCTTCTTCGGACAACGCGCTGCTGACCACGAACGACGGCCCGAGGACCCCGCCCGTGACCAGTTGCCGCAGGAACAACGTTCGGTAGTCCTGCGACGGGTTCTTCTCGGCGTCGAGCGTGGCGAAGACGAGGTTGCTCGCCCTGCCGCGCACGACGACGTGTTCCCCGACCCCGGCCGAGGCCGCGACTTCGCGGACCCCGGCGGCGAGCCGGTCGCCGAGCGCGTGCAGACGCGCGGCGATGCCTTCTTCGGTGTAGGTCTCCATGACCGCGATCGCGGCGGCCAGCGAATGCGTCTCGGCGCCGTGCGTGGTCGACAGCAGGAAGACGCGGTCCTCGCCGGTGCGCAGCCCGCCGAGTTCCATCAGTTCGCGCTTGCCGGCCAGCGCCGAGACGGCGAACCCGTTGCCGAGCGCCTTGCCGAACGTCGAGAGATCCGGCGTGACCCCGTAGAGCCCTTGCGCGCCCGCCTCCGACCAGCGGAAACCGGTGATCATCTCGTCGAAGATCAGCACGCAGCCGTACCGGTCTGCGAGTTCTCGCAGGCCGACGAGGTAGCCGGCGGGCGGTTCGAGCTGGGTCGACGCCTCCAGGATCAGGCAGGCGATCCGGCCCGCGTGCTCCCGCAGCAGCCGCTCCGTCGCCGGGAGGTCGCCGTAAGGGAACGACACGGTGAGATCGGTGATCCCGGCCGGGATGCCCGCCGACATCGCGGTGGTGCCGATGAACCAGTCGTCGATGGAGAAGAACGCGTGGTCGCGGCAGATCGCCACCAGCGGCCTGCCGGTGGCCGCCCTGGCGAGTTTGACCGCGGCCGTGGTGGCGTCCGAGCCGTTCTTGGCGAATTTGACCATCTCGGCGGTCGGCACGGTTTCGAGGAACTTCGCCGCCGCCCGTTCCTCCACAATGGACGGACGGGCGAAGTTCGCGCCCCGGTCGATCGCGCGGTGGGCGGCTTCGCTCACCCGCGGGTGCACGTGCCCGAGGCTGACCGCGCGCAGCCCCGAGCCGTACTCGATGTATTCGTTCCCGTCGACGTCCCAGACATGCGCGCCGAGCCCGTGCGAGATGACCGGTGCCAGGTTCTCCGGGTACTGGTCGTCACCCTTGGCGTAGGTGTGCGCCCCGCCGGGGATCATCGCGTGGAGGCGCTCGTTGGCCCGCATGGACTTGGGCAGCTGACGGGTCATGCTCTCACCTCGTGTTCTGTAGGACCGCGGAAAGAGGAAGGGCCTGGCGGTCCCGCTCCGACATGAGCGCCACCGGAAGCGGCCACGGGATCGCCAGTTCGGGGTCGTCGTGCGCGATCGCGACGTCCTCGGCCGGGTCGTGCGCGCGGTCGATCCGGTAGGAGACGTCGGCGTACTCGGTGAGCGCCTGGAACCCGTGCGCGCACCCGGCCGGGATGTACAGCGACACCTGCGTCTCCCCGGAGAGTTCGAACGTCTCCTTGCCGAGGAACGTCGGCGAATCCGGCCTCAGGTCGACGACGACGTCGAACACGGCGCCCCACGAGCACCGGACCAGCTTCGCCTCGCCGAGCCCCGAACGGAGATGCATCCCGCGCAGCACTCCCTTGCGGGAGCGGGAAACACTGTCCTGGAGGAAACCGTTCGGGTCGATCCCGGCCGAGCGGACGACGTCGGCGTCGAAGGTGCGGCTGAAGAAGCCGCGTTCGTCGGCGTGCGGGGTCGGCTCGAACAGGTACGCGCCCGCGATGGCGGGCACCGGCATCACTTTCATCGGACTCCCATCGGCAGGAAGGCGGCCGACAGCGCGGCGAACTGCTCGTCCAGCAGTCGCGTCTGCTCCGCGCTTCGTTTCGCGACGATCTCGGTGAGTTCGCCCGCCCTTGACTCGAGTTCGGCGAACTGACGCACCAGCGCGTCGAAGTCGATCTCCTTGGCGGACTGGCAGAACTCGCCGAGTCCCAGCGTGGTCATCAGGACTTCGTTCTTGCGGGCGTACCCGATGGACAACGTCGGTTTCGCCAGTTTCAGCGCGCACAGGACGTTGTGATACCGGGTGGCGACGACGGTCTCGACCGCCGACATCGCCCGCATCACCTCGTCCAGCGTGGCCGTGTCGGCGGCCGCGATCAGCGGGGATTCCAGTTCCCGCATGATCTCGTCGACGACCTGCGCGTCGGCCCGGTCGCCGATGAACAGCCGGACCGGGCGGCCGTCGGCGACCAGCCCGGCGACGAACCGGGTCATCTTGTCCACATAGGACTCGTAGATCTCGGCGGCGCGGTGCCGGTCGTCGTTCCCGCCGTGGTACGCCATCACCCCGACCCCGACGGATCGGGGCAGCACCGGCTCGGAAAGCGCGGGCAGGGCGAAGGCGAGGTCGGGGTAGACGCGGTCGTTCGCGACGTCGACGCCCATCGCGCGCATCGCGTCTCGCGACGGCTCGTCCCGATAGGACCGGAACGTCGCGAGCCGCGCGGCCCAGCCGATCACGGACCGGGTGACCCGGTGCGTGCTCACGCTGGCGCCGACGCTCACCAAGGCCACTTTGGTGCCGACCAGACGGCCGGATACGGAAAGCAGCAGCAGCGCGTACGGGAAACCCCAGGGACGCAAGGGAAGGGTGGATTCGAGGACACCCATTCCCGGCACGATCACCACGTCCTGGCGCCGCACCCACGCCACCGTGCGGAAGATGTCGACGAGTTTCCCGAAGCCCTTCATGGCGATGGACAGCGGTCCCGATGCCGTTCGGTACTCGCCCTCGTACCAGTTCAACGCGGTCGTTTCGAGTCCGTAGCGCGACGCGACGATTTCCGGACCGCCGCACATCACGCTGAGCGCGGCGCCCGGATGCTCCGCGCGCAAATACCCGAGAACCGCCTCGAAGGAACCATCGTTGCCGAGGTTCCCCGATCCGAGGAGTCCGAACAGCCCGATTCTCACGGGCGAGGTCAAGGGACTCGTCCCTCCTGGCCGGCGACGACCGAGGCCACGGACACTTCACGCGGGCCGAGTTCGGCCTCGGCCTGGACGGGCATCCGCCCCATGGCCGGGTTCCCCGCCCGGTTCAGCATCCATTGCCGCAGGTAGCGGAAGCATTCGCGCTTCTCCGCACCGGAGATCGGCGCGTTGCGGATCGCCTTGACGTAGCCGAGGACGTATTCGCCGAGCAGCCGGACCATCGGGTGGCGCAGCTTGTCGGCGCGCTTCGGGTCGAGGTTGGTGGCGCGCCTGCGCACGGTCGGGTGCTCGTGTTCGGAGCGGCCGGGGTGGTCGCGCCGGAAGTACAGCCAGTCGGGCACCTGGTGGAACGGGCCGTGCAGGGCCAGTTCCGAGATGATCGTGCGGTCGGCGTGGTGATAGCTGTCCAGCGGCGCGACCCGGCGCAGCACCTCGGTGCGGATGACCGCGCCGTCGTCGTCCCCGCCGGGCGCGAACAGTGTGCTGCGGAAGCGTTCCGCGGCGTGCGGCGAGACCGTGTTGAGCGGGTACTCCAGCGCCTGCGTGACGACGGCCTTCTCGTCGATCATCGCCGTCCACGAGTGCGACAGGACGAACTCGGGGTGCTCGTCGAGCGCCTCGATACAGCGTTCCAGCAGGTCGCGGGCGTAGAGGTCGTCGTCGGAGGCCCATTTGAACAGTTCGCCGCGGGCGACGTCGACACAGTAGTTGTGGTTGGGTGCGCAACCGATGTTCACCGGCTGGCGCACATACCGGACACGGGAGTCCAGCTTCGCGTACTCGCGGCTGATCTCTTCGGTGCGGTCCCGGGACGCGTTGTCCGAGATGATCAGCTCGAAGTTCTCGTAGCTTTGGCCGAGGAGTGCGTCCAGCGATTCGGCGAGGTAGTCCTCGCCGTTGTAGACCGGGAGCCCGATGCTCAGCCGAGGAGCGGTGCTCATGACGTCCTCATCTCTTTCTTCTCCGAAGTCAGGAGTTCTTGGAGAGCTTCTTTGTGGGCGCTGCGGAGTTGCAGCCACCACACCGCGGACCCGCTGGTGATCGCCAACGCGACCCCCCAAGCGGATCCGGACGCCCCGGCCAAGAAGGCGCCGATGAGCCCGAAACCGACGTAGCCGGCGGAGTTGATCAGCTGGGCGCGAAGGCTCCTTTTCGCAGCGCCGAGCGCACGCAATCCGGCGGCCGCCCCGGTGTTGAATCCCGCCGCGGCGATACCGATGGTCACCGGGAGGATCAGTTCGGAGGCGGGATCCCACACGTCGCCGAGGACGAACCGGCCGGCGTCGTGGGGTACCAGAAGCAAGGCGAGACCCCAGAGCAGGGCCGCGGCCGCCTGGCCGGCGCCGAGCACGGCGCAGAAGTGGCGGAGGCGATGCGGGGCCCGTTGGAGCACCCGCGCGCCTTCCGCCACCGTGACCAGGGAAAGTCCCATCAGAAGCGCGAAGAACGGTCCGAGCAGCAGTTCGGCGCCGCGGACCGCGCCGACGCTCGTGAGCCCGGCGATCGCGCCGAGCCCGTACATCCGAAGCTGGGTGGAGCCGCTGTTGCTGACGTTTTCGATCAGGTAGCGGGTGCCCAGGTCGCGGTGGTGCTTGAGCCAGTCGAGCGTCCCGCGCGGAGCAGGGCGGACCCCGGCCTGCAGGCAGCCGTAGCCGGCGGCGACCGCCCCGGACAGGCCCCACGCCAGGATGAACGCGACGACCGTGTCGAACCACTGGTGCGCGATGAACAGCGCCGGGATCAGCGCGACACCCCAGACGACGTCGTTAACGAACGCCTTCTTCCCGTGCCCCGCCGCGAAGAAGGTGAACCGCCAGGCGTCCTGCAACAGCAACGTCGGGATGACGAAGCCGAGCGCGATGAACGCGCCGCCGACGGGGCCACCGACCACGAGACCGGCGACCACGCTGACGGCACCGGCGACGACACCCGTGGAGAGCGCCGTCCCGGTCGCCTTTGCGGTCGCGGTCCGCCAGGATTCGGTGGACACCCCGGAGAACCGCACCATGAGCGGATCCGTCGTCAGCCCGCGCGAAAGGTTGAGCACCACGCCGTAGCTGACCCAAGCGAGGCTGAACATGCCGAAGGCGAACGTGCCGAGCGAGCGCGCCACGAACAGCCCGACCACGAAGTTGGTGATACTGGAAACGGCCTGGTCGCCGAGGCCCCAGCTGAGCCGTCCGGCCATGGCCCGGACGGCTTGGGAACGCAGAA
Organism: Amycolatopsis keratiniphila subsp. keratiniphila; assembly: GCF_001620365.2. GTDB lineage: Bacteria > Actinomycetota > Actinomycetes > Mycobacteriales > Pseudonocardiaceae > Amycolatopsis > Amycolatopsis keratiniphila. The sequence goes on along the minus strand of NZ_LQMT02000023.1, from coordinate 104,403 downwards.
GTGATCGCATGGGGCCTCTAATCCTTGAGCAATCCGGCGTCGTGCAGCGCCCGAGCGGCGGCGACGACGGAATCGAACGGCAGCCCGGACCGCTCGGCGACGTCGAGCAGGCTGTGCTCGCCGTCCGAGAGGTTGAGCACCCAGAGCATGGCCATCTGGGCTTGTTTGGCGTCGCTTCGCCCGCCGAGCGAGTCGTACAGCCCGCGCTTGCCGAGTTGCGGCTCGCCGTAGGGGCTGAGGTTGACGTAGCTGCGGTTGCGGTCGAGGACGGCGAAGGTGTCCTTCAAGGTCTGAAGGGTTTCCTCCATGGCCTCCGTGGACACGAAATCGAGGTTGTCGGCCGAGGTGTGGTACTCGGGATAACCCGCGTACGGCGTCCTCGTCAGCGAGCCGACGCCGAGGTTGAAGCCGGGGGAGCAGAACTGGCGCTCGTCGTAGCCGTACGGCGAGAAGTCGACGATCTTGTGCGCGCGGTCGGCGAGGACGTACGCGAGCACGCGGTCGATTTCGGCGTCGCCCCGGCGGCTTCGCTTGTAGGTCAGCGATCCCGGATCACCGGCACACGCCAGCACGAGCCCCGCCTTGATCCGGCCGACGCGGTCGTTGTTGCGCGCGAGCCAGGTGATGGCGCCGATCGTGCCGGGCATGAACAGGAACCGGTACGTGTAGTGGGGCTTGACCAACGTCCGCGCGAACGCCGCGGCGATCGCGATCCCGGCGACGTTGTCGTTCGCCAGCGATGGATGGCAGGTGTGGCAGGAGATGATCACCTCGTCGGTGACCTCGCCCGGCACGACGTGTTCGGCGTAGGTGAGGCTCCCGTCGGCCAGCGTGGAGTCGATGCGGACCTCGTACTCGCCGTCCGGCATCGCGTCGAGCGTCTCCTGTGCCAGGCAGAAACCCCAGGTCGGCGCGTAGTAGCTGGTCCGGTACGGCACCCAGGACGGCTGGTCGGGCAGGGCGTGCAGGTGTTCGCGCAGCTCGCTGAGCGGCATCTTCCGCGACACCGGGACGCTGTAGCCGACGACGTGCAGGTTCGACTCCTGGAAGTCGACCACACGGCGGCCGGCGGCGTCCTTGATGTACGCGTCGCGGATGTTCCATTCCTGCGGCACCGTCCAGTCCAGTACCCGGGTGCCGGTGGGGACTTCGTGGATCTCCAGCGGGACGTGCTCGCCGACGATCTCCAGCGTGCGGCGGACGCCGTCGCCGGTGATGCTGCGGCACAGCGGATACAGGCGCTCGACCAGCCCTCGCAGGTCGGCGCCCGTCTCCAGGTCCCTGTTCGACATCAGCGACGCCGCAAGGTGTCGTCGAGTTCTCCGGCGGCGGTGCGGTCTTGAAGCCGCGCGAGCCGGGTGAACAGGCGCTGGAAGCCGTGTTCGGTGAGGCCGTGGGTCTTGTAGGCCTCGATCAGTTCGAGCGCGCCGTCCTTGACCGACCAGTCGCAGTCGAAGCCCGGGATCGCCGCGCGGAACCGGGAGAAGTCGACCCGGTACGACCGCGGGTCCGCGCCCGCCTCGCCGGTGATCCGCAGCGTCGAGCCGGGAACGGCCTCGACGACCTCTTCGGCGATCTCGGCGACGGTCACGTTGTTGCGTTCGGTGCCGATGTTGAACGCCTTGCCGTGCACGGCCTCCTTCGGCGCCACCAGCGCCGCGGCGAACGCGCGCGCGATGTCCTTGGCGTGCACCAGCGGCCGCCACGGCGTGCCGTCGGAGAGCACCAGCACCTCGCCGGAGAGATGCGCATGCGCGGTCAGGTTGTTGAGCACGATGTCGCCACGCAGCCGGGGCGAGAAGCCGAAAGCGGTGGCGTTGCGCATGTACACCGGGCTGAAGTCGTCGTCGGCGAGCTCCTGGACGTCGTCCTCCACCCGCACCTTCGACTCGGCGTACGGCGTCACCGGGCGCAGCGGCGCGTCCTCGTCGACCAGGCCGTCGCCGCCCGAAGCGCCGTAGACGGAGCACGTCGAGGCGTACAGGTACCGCTTGACCCCGGCGTCCTTCGCCAGCTTCGCGAGCTTGACCGAAGCGTGGTGGTTGATGTCGTAGGTCAGCTCCGGCGCCAGCGAACCGAGCGGATCGTTGGACAGCGCGCCCAGGTGGATCACCGCGTCCACACCGGCCACGTGCTCGGCCGTGACGTCACGAAGGTCGACCTCGAAACCTTCGGGGTCTTCGGGCTTCGGGCCCAGGACGCAGGTGTCGTAGAGACCGGAGTCGAGGCCGATCACCTCGTGGCCTTCGGCGGCCAGCACCGGGGCCATCACCGTGCCCAGGTAACCCTTGTGCCCGGTCAGCAGCACACGCATGGCTTTCAGCCTTTCGGAGTGAGGTCGAGCGTCAGTTTCTTGAGGTCGAAGGCCTCGGCATAGCGCTGCCCGCATTCGATGCCGCGAATGCGGGCGAGGCCGAGGAAGGCTTCCCGGTCGTACCAGGGCCGGTGCCGCTGGGAGGCGTAATGCTCCTGAAGCAGCCGGACCTTTTCCTCGGCGAGCTCGGGGGAAAGCGGGACGTACGCGGTGGGTTTGCCGAGGTCGCCGTCCCATTTCACGATCTCGTACTCCAGCTGGAGATGGGTGCGGAACACCGTCGGCACCAGCTTCGCCAGGCCGCGGTGGTCCTGATGCGCGTCCGCCGTGCGCGGGGAGAGGACGAGGTCCGGGTCGGTGCGGCGGCGCAGCTCCTCCAGCCCGTTCTTGGCCTCTTCCCAATGGGCGGGGAGCCGGCCGTCGGGCAGCTTCAGCACGGTGACCTCGACGTCGGCGCCCGGGCAGAAGGCCGCGAGCGCGGCGCGTTCCTCGGTCTCCCGTTCGGTGCCGCCGCCGGAAAGGACGAGGGCGTCCACCCGGACACCCGGGTTGGCGGCGCAGATCGTCAGCAGCGTGCCGCCCGCGCCGATGGCGATGTCGTCACAGTGCGCGCCGAGCGCGACGATCCGCTGGACGCCGCCGGTGCCGAGCTCGATCACGCCGTGCTCGCCGCTTCGCGTTCCCAGCGTGCCCACGGACGGTCTCCGTGCGCGTACGCGTCGTCCAGCTGGACGCGTTCCTTGACGGTGTCGGTCGGCTTCCAGAACCCGCGGTACGGGTACGCGAGCAGCTTGCCCCGTTTGGCGAGCTCGCCGCAGCCGTCGGCCACCAGGTCGCCGCCCTCGGGGATGTGGTCGAAGATCTCCTGGCGCAGCACGAAGTACCCGCCGTTCTCCCACAGCGGCATCTCGCTGACCGGGGTCAGCGCGCCGATGCGGCCGTCCTCGCCCATTTCGACGCAGTGGAACGACGACTGCGGCGGCACGACCATCATCGAGGCGCCGGCGTCGGATTCCGTGAACCGCTCGATCATTTCCGGCAAGGGCGCGTCGGTGAGGACGTCGGCGTAGTTGGCGAGGAACATCTCGTCGCCCTCGAGGTACGGGCGCACCCGGCGCAGCCGCTCGCCGATGGCCGATTCGAGACCGGTCTGCACGAAGGTGATCGACCAGTCCGCGATGTCGGTCGACAGCAGCTCCGCCTTGCCGTTCCGCAGGACGAAATCGTTGGAGGTGGTCTCCTGGTAGTTGAGGAAGAACTCCTTGATGTGGTGCGCGCCGTAGCCGAGACAGAGGATGAACTCGGTGTGCCCGAAATGCGCGTAGTACCGCATCACGTGCCAGATCAGGGGTCTGGGGCCGACCATGGCCATCGGCTTGGGCACGTCGGACGCGTCACCGTTGCGCATCCGCATGCCGTAGCCGCCGCAGAAGAGGACTACCTTCACGACTTCACCTCGACGATTTCCAGGTGCGGGATGGGGAAGACCAGTTTCCCGCCCCATTCGTCCACAAAGGACAATTGGGCGGTCAGTTCCTTCCGGAGGTTCCACGGAAGGACGAGCACGTAATCGGGCCGGTCCGCTTCGATGCGCTCCGGCGGCAGGATCGGGATCCGGGTGCCGGGGGTGAACCGGCCGTGCTTGTACGGGTTGCGGTCGACGGTGTACCGCAGCACGTCCGGGCGGATGCCGCAGTGGTTCAGCAGCGTGTTGCCCTTGCCCGGGGCGCCGTAACCGACGACGGTCTTGCCTTCGAGCGCCGCGTCGGTGAGGAACTTGTTCAGCTCGAGCCGGACCTTGGTGACCCGCTCGGAGAATTCGGTGTAGCCGGACATTTCGTGCAGCCCGGCCGCCTTTTCGGCGTCCAAGACCTGCATCATCCGCTCGCTCGGCTCGCCGGCGACGGCGTCCGGGCGCGCCCACAGCCGGATCGAACCGCCGTGGGTGGGCAGGAGCTCGACGTCCACAACGGACAATCCGCCGCGCGCGAGGGCCCGGCGCGCGGATTCCACCGTGTAGTACTGGAAGTGCTCGTGGTAGATCGTGTCGTACTGGTTCTCCTGGATCAGCGTCAGCAGATGCTGGACCTCGATGCTGACCCAGCCGTCGTCGGCGACCAGGGCGCGGAGCCCGTGCGTGAAACCGATGATGTCCGGAATGTGCGCGTAAACGTTGTTCGCCACGACGAGGTCGGCGGGACCGTGCTCGTCGCGGACCTCACGTCCGCTTTCGGGACCGAGGAAGGCGGTCTTCGTCGGCACCCCGGCGTCACGCGCGGCTTGGCCCACGTTCACCGAAGGTTCCACGCCGAGACAACGGATCCGCTGTGCCACAACGTGTTTGAGGAGATAACCGTCGTTGCTGGCGACCTCGACGACGAACGAGGACTCGTCGAGCCCCAGCCGCTCGACGGCGCCGTCGACGAACGTCTTGGCGTGTTCGACCCAGGAGGCGGAATACGACGAGAAGTACGCGTATTCGGTGAAAGTCTCTTCCGGGGTGATCAGCGGGGGGATCTGGGCGAGCCAGCATTCGGTGCAGACCCGCAGGTGCAGGGGGTACGTCGGCTCCGGTTCCTGCAGCTGTTCCGCGGTCAGGAATCGTTCGCACGGCGGCGTCGCCCCGAGGTCGACGACACTGGCGAGATGGGCCGAGCCGCAGAGTCGGCAGGTGGTCATCGAGAGGCTCCTTGGCTCGCGTCACGTATCCCAGACGTCGGCACCTCGGGTCGCCTCGTTACATGCCTTCCAGGGGTCTCACGCTTCCGTCTCATAACCGAAACCTGGCGTCTCGGCCATCGGCGCAGACGTCTCCGCCATCCGGGCGCGGGCAACCCCGCCGGATCGCGTTCCGCGGGCTAATCGCGACTCGCCCGCCCCCACCGGATCGCGTTTAGCCCGCTAAACGCGACTCGCCAGGCCACAGACGTCGCGAAAGCCACTTTCGCGACGTCTGATGTCCCGAAAGTGGCTTTCGCGACACTCGGTCGCCACGCGCCCCCGGCCCGGATCGCGTTTAGCCCGCTAAACGCGATCCGGCGAGGTCGCCCAGGCCCAGACGCGCGTGAAGGCCCCTTCCCTCGACTCAGCCGAGGGAAGGGGGCCTTCACGCGCTTCACGGAACCCACCTCACCGGCCACTTCGCGTTTAGCGGGCTAAACGCGATCCGTCCGTCACGCCGTCAGGAAACCACCAGCGCGTAGTCCGCATCGGTCGCCGACGTCTCCGGGTGACCGTCGGCGTTCACCTGGGTCGCCACGACCTCCACCGTCCACGTACCGGCGGCCGGCTTCTCGAGGATGACGTTCTCCACCGTGTCGACGGTGTTCGGCGACCCGCCCGCGGTCGAGAAGTTGCCCGCCTTCAGCCCGTTGTTGCCGTAGTAGACGGTCCCGTTCGGCGCGGTGACCTTCAGCGTCAGGTCGTTGACCCTGGCGACCGACGCGCTCGGCGAGCCCGCCGGGTCGGTGTAGGCCAGCGTAGCCTTGAACTGCTTGGTCCCGTTCACCGCGACCGTGTACTTCTTCGACTGCCCGGTGCCCAGCAGGTCGGTCTCGTTCACCAGCACCGGAAGCTTCCACCCGTTCGCCTTGGCCTGTTCGTGCAGGTACCGCACGTTCGCGGTGCCCCAGCCCTGATGCGTCCGGGTCATGTCGTGCGAGGTGCCGCTGAACGCGAACTGGTCGGCCCCGTTGATCAGCAGTGCCTTCGCGGTCGCGGCGTGCGGGCGGCTCGCGAAGACGTCGCGCCCCTTGCCGGGGCCGCCGTCGAACACGCCGTCGGCCCACATCTGGAACAGCAGCCCGGCGTTTCCGCAGGTGATCGGGGTCGCGCCGCTCGTGCCGCCGAACGACGTCGTGTACGACGTGTCACTGCCGGACGACGTGGTGTCGATCCGGTCGTAGTAGTTCGACAGCTCCGGTTTGATCCGGCCGTCGGCGGCCGGGCCGATGCTGGCGCCGCCGTTCCACTTGTCGTCGGTGCGGCCCAGCGTGTTGTAGTGGTACTGCCCGCCCACCGAAAGCACGTTCTTCGACCAGGCCTGCGGCCGCGACTGCTGGGTGCCCGCGTTGCTCTGCGACTGGCAGATCAGCAGGTCGTGATCGAAGACGATCTTGTCGAGCTCGGCGGAGACCGAGTTGTACGCCGTGGTCAGCCCGCCACCCCAGCTGTTGCTCTGGAACACCGCGCGGTACTTGCCCGCCGGGTCGACCAATTCCTTGGTGTGGGCATAGCGGTCCGGCTTGTTGTAGGTGGCGAAGATGCCCTGCGCCTCGGGCAGCAGCCCCCGCTGCGGCGCGCTCACCCCCGACGCGAAGATCTGGCCGTACGTGGACGTCCCGTGGCTGGTGCTGGTGGAGTTCGACCCGTGCATCACCGTCGGCCGCGCCTTGAACTCCTGGTGCGTGACGCGCAGCCCGCCGTCCATCACCTCGCCGCGCACGCCCTGTCCGCGGTACCCGCCGACACTTTCGATGTAGTTCGCGCCGCTGCTTTCCCTGGCGTTGGCCATGTCGGTCTCGGGCGCGGTGATCGCGCCGACCGCGAGCACCTCGGCCCCCTGCGCCACAGTGGCGGCCTGGCCGGGGCCGAGCTTCGCCACGATGTGCTGCCCGCTCTGCGAGATCGCCTCGATGTTGCCGCCGAGCCGCAGGATCCGCTCGGCCACCGCGCGCTGATCCCGCGCGTCCGCTTCGACCAGCGTCACCAGGTAGCCGCTCGTCGCGGCCAGTGAGATCTCCACCTTGTCGTCCGCCCGGTATTCGCCGAGCCAGCGGACGAAATTCAATTTCGCGACCGATTCACGGTTCTCCTGCTTCAGCCGCACCACATAGGCGAAATCGGGAATATAGGTCCCGATCCGCACGCCGAGCGAACGCAATCGCCCACGCTGTTCGTCGGTCAGCGCGCCCCGGACCTGGAGCAGGTAGGCACCCTTCCAGTCCTGGCTCGCGGCCGTGCGCTGGCTGAGCGGATCGAAGGTCCTGCTGGCCAGGCGGATGAATTGGGGATCTTCGGCGGCCGGGGCGGCGACGGCCACCCCGCTCGTCAGTAGCATCGCGCCGACCAAGGGCGCGAGAAAGCGGACAGACTTCGACCGTGGCATGAAATACCTCCGGGAGCTCTGCAGGGGAGAGGTCTTCCGAAGGTACCGGCCGAAAAGTGCGATGATCAGCCGCTGAACGGCCCAGCCGTTTTCCGGCGATGCGGGAAATGGAGCATAAACGGTTAAAAACTGATTCAGGAGCTCTCGTCGATCGCCCCGCTGAACCGTGTCAACCGTTCGCGTTCCTCGTCGCCGAGTCTTCGCGTGCTGCCTTCGGGCAGGACACACGCGACCCAGATGGTGCGGCAACGCGCGTAGACGGCCCGTTCGTCGCGCAGCCTGCTGTTCACCACGACGTCGCAGGTCCCGATCCGGCCGACCACGGTCTCCACCTCGACCGGGCTGTCGCGGAAGGTCAGCCTGCGCAGGTAGCTGACGTTGTGCTTCGCGATGAGATACGCCGGTCCCTTGGCCTGGAAGAGGTGCTCCCGCCGCGGGTCGAGCATCGCGACCTGTGCTTCCTGGAAGTAGTCGAGCAACCGCACATTCCCGACGTGACCGAGATGGTCCAGGTCGGCGACACGCAGGCGATGGCGGTGAAGGTGGATCTCGGGAGCGGGACGCGCACTGGTCGTCCCCAGCGGATGTGCGTGCACGAAGTGGATCTTGAACGATCGCGTGGTGTTCCGGCCGCGCGGCGCAACGGACACCGGCGCGGTTCACTCCATCAGGGCTTCGGAGAGTTCGCGGATCGCTTCGGTCTCGGCGGTGTGGATGTCCCGGAGCAGGGTGCCCATCGTGCCGAAAAGCTCACGGGCTTCGACGTCGGTGAACGGCGTTTCGTCGTTGTAATGCGCGCGCAGTTTCCACATCTCCTCACCGGCGGCAGCGGCGGCCTCCTGCCCCGCGTCACCCTCGCGGACACCCGCGGAAACCGCGCTGATGAGCCCGCGCATCCAGGCGAATTCGGCGTTGGACGCGGGAACGGCCACCTCGGCCAGCTCCGCCCAGCGCTCGGCGATCCCGCGCCAGGTCGACGCCTGTTCGGACAGCGCCGGCAGTTCGAGCAGGGCGGCCGCCTCGGTGAGCGCGTCGGCGAACAGCCCGCGCAGATGCCCGCCCTCCATCCCGGCCGGGGTGACGCTCTCCCACACGTTGAACAGCGCCCCGACGAGCCCGCGCCGCTCACCGAACGCGCGCGGCCAGCCCTTCGGGTCACGTTCGTCGGTCATCGCCTTCGCCCACCGCCCCCAGGCGGGCAGCGAGAACGACTTCGACGGCTCCGAAAGGTTCCGCGCGCAGTCCGTCAGCCCGCCGCGCACGGCCGCCCGCCAGTCGGGGACCTCGCCGGGCTCGATCGTCGCGAGCAGGTTCTTGTACGAGCCGACCCGGCCCCGCGCGGTGTCGAACGTCTTCCGGTCGACCGTCAGCCGGGCGAGGTTCCGGTCGTCGGCCAGCACCCGGCCGTCCTCTTCGCCGTACGCGACGACGAAATGGCCGCCACCGCCGGACATCTCCGGTGGCAGCCGCCAGTAGCCGAGCGACTCGCGGTCGGGGAGGACGATCGACGGCCGTCCGGCTTCGAGATTCGCGGAGAGCCGTTTCGCGGCGGCACGTTTGCCGCCGGTGGTGTGGATGTCGACGGCGAGCCCGAGGCGGTCCACTGTGGACTTGAGCCATTCTTGCGGATACTGCCAGCGCGCGCGGAAGCCGAACACGATCGTCGACATCGTCTCGTGGGCGAAGTCCCACAGGATGTAGCCCGCCCCGATCCCGCCGGACGCGGCGAAGACCAGCGCCTCGCTGGGCGCCTGGCCGTCCGGCCCTTCGACCCCGTGATGGGTCAGGACGGCGGTGACCGCCGAGACGTCGGGTTGCAGCCCGCCACGCAATGCGTACTCGCTCACCCCGCCATCATGCCCGGTTCGGCGTCAGAAGTCCCTGATCAGGGAAACCCTGCCGCGTAAGGGATCCGTCACGTACACCGTCCTGGTGCGCTGGTCGATCGCGACGGCGCCGGGGTTCACGCCGAGTGACAGGTCACCGGTGAGCAGGCTCGTCCTGCCGTCGATCCTGGCGATGCCGTTGGGGCCGCCGTTGGCGTAAACGGTGTTCGATCCTTCGTGGACCGCGAGCGCCGAAGACTCCGAGCGCAGCAGCACCGTCGCCTTTTCCTTGCGTTCGCCAGTGTCCACGATGGACAGGTGATGGATGGCCGAATTCGCGACGAACACCGTGCCGGACGCGCTGTGCACGGCGACGCCGGTGGGTGACTTGCCGACCGGTATCCCGCCGGTGAACCGGCCGGCGCCGATGTCGAAGACCTCCAGTGAGTCGGTGGCCGTGCTGGTGCAGTACGCGAGCTTGCGTCCGCTGTCGACCGCCGTCGACGACAACCCCCGCGTCGGGCCCGGGACCAGGTCCAGCAGGCGGCAGCCCACCCCGTCGATGACGGCGAGTGTCCCGGTGAGGTCGCTGACCGCATAGATGCGGTTCGCCTGCTCGTCGACGTCGACACTGGACGCGCCGGGCCCGGCGGGCACCACGCTGACGACGTCGTTGGTCCGCCCGTCCAGGACCAGGACGGTCCCGGCGGGCGGATTCGCCACGAAGACCCGGTTGGTCACCGTGTCCACGGCCAGCCCGGCGGGCTCGCCGCCGACCGGGATCACGTCACCGACCGTGCCGGACCGCGAGTCGAGGACGACGATCGTGCCGGTGGACGGGTCCGAGAGGTAGGCGAAACCGGTGACGGAATTCACCGCGACCGCCTCCGGGGCGCCCCCGACCTCGACGAGAAGGACTTTCTCGGCTCTCGCGGCCGGCGCGAAGGCGACCGCGGAGGCGCCGGCCGCGGCCAGCGTGAGCAGGGCTCGGCGGCTCAGTTCGGGTCCTCGCACAGGCGCCTCCCGATGATCGTTCCGGCCTTCGACGATAACCCGCGATCCGAGCACGCGAAGGAACTTCGCGTCCCCCGATCGCGTTGTTTCCGATGAGTAACCCCCACCCCTGAGAAGGAAAGGAGCAGGACGCCGTGCACAAGCACCAGAACGGCCTGAAGACCGTCGTCCTGCTCGGCCTGCTGTCCGCGCTCATCGTCGGGATCAGCGGTTTCTTCGGCCGGGGCGCGCTGGTCATCGGCCTGGTGGTGGCGCTCGGCGTCAACGCGTACGCCTACTTCAACTCCGACAAGCTGGCGCTGCGGGCCATGCGCGCGCGGCCGGTGTCCGAGGCCGAGCAGCCGGCGATGTACCGGATCGTGCGGGAGCTGGCGACCAAGGCGCGGCAGCCGATGCCGCGGCTCTACATCAGCCCCACCGTGGCCCCGAACGCCTTCGCCACCGGCCGCAGCCCCCGGCACGCGGCGGTGTGCTGCACCACCGGCATCCTCGACCTGCTCGACGAACGCGAACTGAGGGCGGTGCTCGGGCACGAACTGTCCCATGTCTACAACCGCGACATCCTGATCTCGTGCGTCGCGGGCGCGCTGGCGAGCGTGATCAGCGTGATCGCCAACATCGCGATGTTCACCAGCGTCTTCGGCGGCGGCAACCGCGAGGACGGTGACAGCCCGCTCGTCGGGCTGCTCCTGGTGCTGATCGGGCCGATCGCGGCCGCCGTCGTGAAGCTCGGGGTGAGCCGCTCGCGAGAGTTCCAGGCCGACGCGTCGGGCGCGGAACTCACCGGCGACCCGCTCGGGCTGGCGTCCGCCCTGCGGAAACTCGACAGCGGGACGCGCGCGGCGCCGCTCGTGCCGGAGCCGAGACTGGTCTCGCAGTCGCACCTCATGATCGCGAACCCGTTCCGTCCGGGCGAAGGCCTCTCGAAGCTCTTCTCGACCCATCCGCCCATGGCCGAACGCATCCGGCGCCTGGAAGCCATGGCGCGCCGCCCCTACTGACCTCCCGGATCGCGTTTAGCCCGCGAAACGCAGGTGGGCCCCCGGATCGCGTTTAGCCCGCGAAAGGCGACGCGCCCTCCGGATCGCGTTTAGCCCGCTAAACGCAGGTCGGCCCCCGGATCGCGATTAGCCCGCGAAAGACGACGCCCCCTCCGGATCGCGATTAGCCCGCTAAACGCAGGTCGGGCCGGGGATCTCACCTCGTGGGAGCGGGAATCGTCGGCGAGGGGCGCGAGTTCCCCGGGCATGGGTTCCGCACAGCAGTTGCACCTCGGGGTCGCGCTCGACGGGGCCGGGCAGCATCCGGCCGCCTGGCGGGTCTCCGACGTCCGCCCGTCCGCGTTGTTCACCGCCGCCCACTACCTCGCCCACGCGAAGCTCGCCGAAGCGGCTTCGCTCGACTTCGTCACCCTCGACGACACCCTCGCGCTCCAACCCGGCGGTGAGGAAGTCGTTCGAGGCCGGCTCGACGCGCTCCTCACCTTCGCCGCGATCGCCCCCGTGACCAGTGGAATCGGCCTCGTCCCCACGGTCACCACCACGCACACCGAGCCGTTCCACATCTCGACGGCCGTCGCTTCGCTCGACTTCGCGAGCCGCGGCCGCGCCGGCGTCCTCGCGGTCCCTTCGCGCACCGAGGCCGAGGTCGCGCACTTCGGCAGGCGCACCCTCCCGTCCGAGGTGGACGCCGAAGCGGAGAACGCCGAGGTCATCGACGTCATCGCCCGGCTCTGGGACAGCTGGGAGGACGGCGCGATCATCCGCGACGAGCCGACCGGCCGCTTCATCGACCGCGAGAAGCTGCACTACGTCGACTTCGAAGGCCGCTTCTTCAGCGTCAAGGGACCTTCGATCACGCCGCGCCCGCCGCAGGGCCACCCCGTCGTCGCGGTGTACGGCGACTCGCCGTACGCGCACGGCGCCGACGTCGTCCTGGTCGACGAGATCCGCGGCGCCCGCGAGCGCTTCCCGGACGCGAAACTCCTCGCCGGCCTGTCGATCGTGCTCGCCGAGACCGAGCAGGCGGCCATCGACCGCCGCCGGGCGCTGGAGACCTACGCGCCCTTCCCGCCGGGCCCGAGCTTCACCGGAACTCCCGCCGACCTCGCCACGGAGCTGCCCCGCCTCGCGGCGTCCAACGGTCTCGACGGCTTCCACCTCCGCCCCGCGCTCCTGCCCGACGACCTGGCGCTCTTCACCGCCGAGACCGTGCCCGCCCTCCAGGCCGCGGGCGTGTTCCGGCAGTCCTACACCGGCGCCACCCTGCGCGACCACCTCGGCCTCGGGGTCGCCGCCAACCAGTACGCGGAGGCGTGACAAATGCCCAAACAGGTCAAACTCGCCGCGCACTTCCCCGGCGTCAACAACACGACCGTGTGGAGCGACCCGCGTTCGGGTAGCCAAATCGACTTTTCGTCCTTCGAGCATCTCGCACGCACGGCCGAGCGGGGCAAATTCGACTTCCTGTTCCTCGCCGAGGGCCTGCGCCTGCGCGAACACGCGGGCAAGATCCTCGACTCCGACGTCGTCGGGCGGCCGAACACCACCACCGTGCTGGCCGCGCTCTCCGCGGTCACCACCCGGCTCGGCCTCGCGGGCACGCTGTCGTCCACCTTCAACGAGCCGTACGAGGTCGCGCGCCAGGTCGCGAGCATCGACCACCTCTCCGGCGGCCGCGCCGCGTGGAACGTCGTCACGTCACCGGACGCGTGGACGGGCCAGAATTTCCGCCGTGGCGGCTTCTTGAAACGCGAAGACCGCTATCGCCGCGCCGAGGAATTCCTCGCCACCGTGCGTGAGCTGTGGGACAGCTGGGCGCCCGACGCGCTGGTGGGGGACAAGGAGAACGGCGTCTTCGCCCGCGGCATCGGCCACTTTGTCCACAGCGGACCGCAGTTCGACATCCGCGGCGAGTTCACCGTCCCGAGGACCCCGCAGGGCCAGCCGATCGTCATCCAAGCCGGGGATTCCGACGAGGGCAGGGAGTTCGCCGCGAAGACCGCCGACGTCATCTTCAGCCGCCACGGTTCACTGGAGAGCGGCAAGGAGTTCTTCGCCGACGTCAAGCGACGGCTGCCCGCCTACGGCCGCGAGCCCGGCGAGCTGCTGATCATGCCCGCCGCGACCTTCGTCCTCGGCGACACCGAGGAGGACGCGCATGATCAGGCCCGCGAGATCCGCTATCAGCAGGTGCGCCCGGCGACCGCGATCCAGTTCCTCGAACAGGTCTGGAGCCGCGACCTCTCCGCCTACGACGCCGACGGCCCGCTCCCCGAGATCGACCCGGACCCCGACGCCGAACCGCTGACCTGGGGCCGGGTCCGGCACGAGAAGGATCCGCTGGCCGTGGCCGCGAAATGGCGGGCGATCGCGGAGGAGAAGAAGCTCTCCATCCGCGAACTGGTCATCGAGGTGACCGCGCGCCAGCAGTTCGTCGGCACCGCCCGGCAGGTCGCGGAATCGATCGACGAGTACGTCCGGAGCGACGCCGCCGACGGCTTCGTGCTGGTGCCGCATCTGACCCCGGGCGGGCTGGACGCGTTCGTCGACGACGTCGTCCCGCAGCTTCAGGAGCGGGGTGTCTTCCGCACCGACTACACCGGCGACACCCTGCGGGAACACCTGTTCAGCCGGTAGCACCCTGGGTGCGCGCGACGTTCATCAGATATTCGCCGTAGCCGGACTTCGCCAGCTTCGCCCCGAGCGCGAAGCATTGCTCCGCGTCGATGAAGCCCATACGCAGCGCGACTTCTTCGAGGCAGGCGATCCGGACACCCGTCCGGTGTTCGAGGACCTGCACGAACTGGCCCGCCTCCAGCAGCGAGTCGTGCGTTCCGGTGTCGAGCCACGCGAACCCGCGGCCGAGGTCGATCAGGGTCGCGCGGTCCTGCCGCAGGTAGGTGAGGTTGACGTCCGTGATCTCCAGCTCGCCGCGCGGGGAGGGCTTGAGGTCACGGGCGATCTCGACGACCTGGTTGTCGTAGAAGTACAGGCCGGTGATGGCCTTGTTCGACTTCGGCTTCGCGGGCTTCTCCTCGATGGAAAGGAGCTTGCCGTCGGCGTCGATCTCCCCGACGCCGTACCGCTGCGGGTCCTTGACCGGGTAGCCGAACAGCACGCAGCCGTCGAGCGCGGTCGCCGCGGCCTGCAGCCTGCTGGAGAACCCCTGGCCGTAGAAGATGTTGTCACCGAGCACGAGCGCGACGTCGTCGTCGCCGACGAAGTCCGCGCCGATGACGAACGCCTCGGCCAGCCCGTTCGGGGCGGCCTGCTCGGCGTAGCCGAAGCTGAGCCCGAACTGGCTGCCGTCGCCGAGCAGCCGCCGGAAATGCGGCAGGTCGACGGGGGTCGAGATGATCAGAATCTCCCGGATCCCGGCGAACATCAGCACCGAGATCGGGTAGTAGATCATCGGTTTGTCGTAGACCGGTAGCAGTTGTTTCGATATCGCCTGGGTGATGGGATGCAGACGCGTCCCACTGCCCCCGGCCAGCACGATGCCCTTCATGCGATGCCCCCGCTTCGTAACCGATCGCTCGGGACCTCACACTACCGGGTGCTCAGAACGCCGGACCCTTCGCGAAATACGCCTTGCAGCCGAGGTTGTATTCGGTGGAGATCTGCAACACGTTCTTGCCGCCGTCGACCGGCAGCAGCGTCGAGCTGTAGTTGGGGCAGAAGTTGTTGTGGATCCCGACGATGTGCACGGGCGCGGGCAGCTCGTACCAGTGCCCGGCGCCGAAGTTGTCGTTGGCCAGCAGGACCTGGCCGTTCTTGGGCTGCGGGACGCCGGCGGCGTTGGTGTAGATCTGCCCGACCATCACCAGCCGCACCCCGTTCGGCCCGCCGGGGAACAGCGTGATCGTCTGCGCGTGCTGGAAGTAGTTGCCGCTGGCGGTGGTGACGCGCGTGCCGGGATCGAGGGGATCGCCCCAGTTGGCCCCGTCGGAGGAGATCTTGAAGTACGGGTCGCAGTAGCGGTCGCGGTAGTTGCAGATCTCGTAGGCCAGGTAGTACCGGCCGTCGGGGAGGCGGCGGATGATCGGCATCCCGGGCCGCACCCGATGCGGCGGGATGGCCATCGTGCGCTGTTTGGTGCCCCAGTTCACCCCGTCGGTGGAGGCGACCCGGTTCATCACCTGCGCGAACTGCGGCGCCTCGGTCTCGTCGGCGTAGTGCAGCCACAGCGTGCCACCCGCGTCGACGACGAACTCCGGCTCCCAGATGCCGTCGTGGTTGTGCGAACGGGCGGCCTCGGACAGGAAGGCCCACGAGCGGCCGGCGTCGCGGCTGTACCAGATCCTGATGCCGATCCGCCGTTGCGGACCGGCGTCCTGCCGGTAGCTCGCGGCCCACAGCAGGGTGCCCGCGCGAAGCCTGCCGACCCGCTGCGGCAGTTCGTACAGCGTTCCGCAGCACATGCCGCGGCGACCGTCGCGGTCGCGGACCTCGCCGATCTTGTGGAAGGTCTGGCCCTCGTCGGTGCTCTCCATGATCGGGGTGAACTTGCCGCTCGCGTCTTCGCTGGTCAGCGACGCGAGGATGCGGCCGCGGCCGATCGAGGAATGCTCCAGCCGGATGAGCCGCGGGTACGAGCCGTAGCCGGGCACGAGCTGTTGGCGCTCCGCGGCCTGCGCGGACGTGAACAGGGACGCGATCACCGTGAGTGACAGCGCGAAGGCGAGTGCGGAGCTGGAACGGCGTCTCATCGTGACCTTCCTCGAACGCGATCGCCGGATTACAACACGGGCTTTTGTCCCTTTCGGGCTCCCGAGAAGGCGTTGCGGCGGAAACCCACGTCCGAGTGGCCTGAATCGCTCGGCCGGGTGGACCGGTAACGCTGGGCTATCGGCGGGCGAAGATCGGATGACGGGTTCGACTAGGGGGAAACACGTGATCAGGCGCTTGTGCGCGGCCGCGAGTGCCGTGCTGCTGACCGCGGGCCTGGTGGCCTGCTCACCGTCGGCTCTGGGCCGCGTCGTCCCGCGGGCGGCCGCTCCGGAAGGGCTGCGCTCGCCATCGACGACCCCCACACCGACCACCACCCCGAAGCCCGGCCCGCAGCCGGAGGAGAAACATTCGGGGAAGGGGAACGCGTCGGTCCCGATGACCTGGCCGTCGCGCATCGGCTTTGTGACCTTCGACTGTCCGAAGTGTTCCGGGCACGTCGCGGTCAACACGGAGAACGAGCTGATCGTCAACGACATCGGCCCGTACAAGGGCACGCAGTGGATCAACGACATGCCCGGCCGTCAGGCGAAGACGTTCACCGTCAAGGCCAACGCCGCCTGGACGCTGACCATCACCGACGAAAGCGGTTTGCCCGTGCTCACGCCGGGCAAGCCCCTGTCCGGCAAGAGCGAAGCGGTCTTCGCCGCGCCCGATGGCGTTTCGTCGGTCGCCGTCACCACCAAGAACAGCGGCCGCACGGCGGTGTGGGTGCACAGCGGCGACTACTCGGAACTCCCCGTGAACCAGCTCGGCGACTACAAGGGCAGCGTGCCCGTGACCGGTCCGGCCTTCGTGTCGGTGGAAGGCGACGGGACCTGGACGGTCACCGCGTCCTAGACATGACGAAGGCCACCTTCCGCCGAAGGTGGCCTCGTCGTCGCCGTGCTCAGCGGTAGTTCGTGAACTGCAGCGCGATCTCGAAGTCCTTGCCCTTCAGCAAGGCGATCACGTCCTGCAGCTGGTCCTTCTTCTTGCCGGACACCCGCAGCTGGTCGCCCTGGATCTGCGCCTGGACGCCCTTGGGGCCTTCGTCACGGATGAACTTGGCGATCTGCTTCGCCTTGTCCGACGCGATCCCCTGCAGGATCTTGCCGCCGATCTTGTAGATCTTGCCGGACAGCGCCGGCTCGCCCGCCTCGAAGGCCTTCAGGGAGATGCCGCGCTTGATCAGCTTCTCCTTGAACACCTCGACCGCCGCCAGCGCCCGCTCCTCGGTCTCGGACTCGATCGCGATCGCCTCCTCGCCGGACCAGTCGATCTTGGTCCCGGTACCCCGGAAGTCGAACCGTGTACCGAGTTCCTTGCTGGCCTGGTTCAGGGCGTTGTCCACCTCCTGGCGATCGACCTTGCTCACCACGTCGAAAGAGGGATCCGCCACGTGTTCTCACACCTCGTACTCGCTTGTCAGGAGCTTCCACCCTAGCCCTGCGGAACCCGGTTGACCGGCCCGCCACGGCATTGGGTATTCTTTCGTCTCGGCCGGGGACACCCGGCCACGGCGAGTTGCCCGAGCGGCCAAAGGGATCTGACTGTAAATCAGACGGCACTGCCTTCGGGGGTTCGAATCCCTCACTCGCCACACCAGAGCGGCCTCGTGACCCAGTCACGGGGCCGCTTTGTTTGTTGCGTCGCCCACCTTTAGTTAGTGGTTAGTAACCAGTAACTTAGAGGGATGGCTGGACGGATGAGTGGACCCGAACGACGTGCCCAGGTGCTGGCCATCGCCGCGCAGGAGTTCGCGGAACACGGGCTGCACGGGGCGTCGACGGAAGCGATCGCGAAGACGGCGGGGATCACGCAGGCGTACGTCTTCCGGATGTTCGGGACGAAGAAGGCCCTGTTCCTGGAGCTGGTCCAGGCCGCGTTCGAGCGGCTCAGCGACGCGATGCGAGACGCGGGCGACGGGAAGACCGGCCTGGCCGCGCTCTCGGCGATGGGCGCGCAGTACTACGACCTGCTGGCCGACCGGACCGGGTTGTTGTTGCAGCTCCAGGGCTTCGCCGCGTGTGGCGATCCGGAGGTGCGGGACGCGGTGCGGTCGTGTTTCGCGCGGATGTGGGGCACGGCCGAGGACGGCACCGGACTCGACCCGGTGACCGTGAAGACCTTCCTCGCCTTCGGGATGTTGCTGAACACCGGTGCCGCGATGGACGTCGAGCAGGTCGACGCCGTGTGGGCCGAGGGCGTCCGCACCCGGATCCAGCCTGGGCTGTTCACCCACATCACCACCGAGACGAACCGATGAGTGTCCCGGTCCGGCACGACGGACGGCTGAGCCCCGCGCTGGTGTGCACGGCGCTGGCCGGCGCGGTGATCGGCAGCGTCGGGGCGCCCCTGATCACTCCGGTCGCCACGGGTATGCACGTCTCGCTGGACGCCGCGCAGTGGACCTTGACTGTCACGCTGTTCAGCGGTGCGATCGCGGGTCCGGTGCTGGGCAGGCTCGGCAGCGGCCCGTACCGCCGCGCGACGATCCTGGTCACCCTGGGCCTGGTCGTGACGGGCGGGTTGCTGACCGTGCTCCCGCTGCCGTACGCGGCGCTGTTGATCGGCCGCGGCCTCCAAGGGCTCGGGGTCGCGGCCGGGGCGCTGTTGATGAGCGTCGCCCGCACACACCTGCCGCCTGAGCGCGCGACATCGACGATCGCCGCGCTTTCGGTCGCGTCGACGGTCGGTATCGGCGTCGGCTACCCGGTGGTCAGCCTGCTCGACCAGCTCGCGGGATTACGTGTCGCCTATGGATTCGGCTTCCTCCTGTCCGCTGTCGCATTCGTCATCGCTTGGCGGTTCCTTCCCGCCGAAGCGCCCGGCGAGTTTCCTCGGATCGATGTCCCCGGCACGCTGCTTCTCGCTCTCGGCACGCTCGGGCTCCTCCTGGTCATCGCCGAGCCGTCGATCTGGACGACCGCGTGGCTGGGCGCCGGTGTTCTCGCCGGTTCCGCCGCGGTCCTGGTCGGGTGGGCGTTCGTCGAGCTCCGCACGACGGCGCCACTGGTGAACCTTCGGTTGCTCGGCCAGAGCGCCATCCTCCGTGCGAACCTGGCGATTCTCGTGGCCGGAGCGGGTTTGTACCTGCTGTTCAGCTTGTTCACCCGTTATGTGCAGACGCCCGCCGGCGCCCAGTACGGCTTCGCGCTTCCTGGAGTCGCCGCGGGTGCGGCGCTGATCCCGTTCTCACTGCTCGGATTCGTTGCGGGAAAAGCGATCCCGCGGCTCATCGCACGCCTCACCGAACGGTGGACGTACGCGTTCTCGGTCGTGATCGCCGTGGCGAGCGCCCTGCTGTTCGCCGTCGGCAACCGGTCGTTCCTTCTCGTCCTCGTCGCGATCGCCCTGCTCGGTTTCGCCGTCGGAGGTGTCTTCGCGGTGATGCCGAAGCTCGTCCTCGCCGGTGTGCCCCAAGGGGAAACGGCCAGCGTGCTCTCGATCAACCAGATCGCCCGCAGCATCGGGATGGCCGTCGGCAGCGGTCTCGCCGGCCTTCTCCTCGCCGCTGCCACTCCGGACGGAACGTTGCTCCCCGCCCGGAACGGCTACCTCACGACGACGCTGTGGGCATTGCCGCTGCTCGCCGTCAGCGCGGTCGTCATCGTCACGAATCGCGCTCCCAGACCGACACGTGTTTGGTGCTCTCGGCGGTGAACTCCGATCGGTCCCAGTCCGCCCAGCGGTACTTCAGGCGCATCCCGGCGATGCGGGCCATGAGGTCCAGTTCGGCAGGCCAGACGTACCGGAAGGGGATGCGGTGGAACCGCCCCTGTCCATTCGGTGTCACGGTGACGTGGTTCGACGTGAACTCCTGCGTGACCACGTCGTACTGGTCGAATCCGACGTAACCGGGCGCCATCGCGAACGGGACGATGTCCTGCCCGGGCGGCAGGCGGCGCAGCGCGGGCAGGCCGACCTCGACGAGGAACAGCCCGCCCGGCCGCAGATGCGCCGCCGCGTTCCGGAAGACGTCGACCTGCCCGTCCTGGGTGGTCACGTTGCCGATCGTGTTGAACACCAGGAAGACCAACGAGAATTCGCCGTCCACCCGCGTTTCGGTCATGTCTCCGATCGTGACGTCGACCGCGTCACCGCCCGGCTTGCCCTCGATCCGCGCGGCCATCGCGCGGCTCAGTTCGATGCCGCTCACCGGCACGCCACGCGCGGCCAGCGGGATCGCGATCCGTCCGGTCCCGACGGCGAACTCGAGCACCGGGCCGTCGGCCAGATCTTCGAGGACGTCCACCGCGGGCGTCACCACTTCGGGCGCGTTCGCCCCGCCCGGATCGTCGTAGTTCGCGGCCACGCTCTCGGGGAACCAGCCGTCCGAAGCCTCGTCTCCTGTGTCCGTCTCACTGATCACGGTCGCCGACGCTACGCGCGGGACCGTGCGCTTCTCATCCGGTTTTCTCACGTGGGACGCTCACCGGCCGCGACCCCGCCTTTGCGGCCATGCGGGACGCGTATTCGGTTCGGCCAGGTCTTCGAGGTAGGTGTACTCGCTGAAGTCGTCGTCCGTCGTCGGCGGTCGTCGCGCGCGCCGGGGTTCCGCCGGTGGAGGCTCCGATTCGAGCTCCGCGGCGACCTCGGCCAGCAACGGCCACAGCTTCTCCTGGGCTCTGGGCGCGAACAGCGCCTGCGCGAGCGGGTGCTCGCAATTCCCTGTCGCGACCTCCTCCCAAGTGAATTTGCCTTCCCGGACGCAGGTCGCCGCCCGGGCCAGCCGCGGCGGAACGTCGGGCCGTTCCGCCGCGCGACGGAACACCGCGGCCGTGAACTTCGACGCGTCGACCATGCGCCACCTCCGCCGTTCTCCCGTCGCCGAACCGGAGCACGACATTACCGAGCGACGGGTGAGCAGGGAATTCCCGCCGCACGACCCGGTGAAGCGTCAGTTCGCCGCGCGGTAGCGCAGCAGCACGACGCCCGAAGCGAACGCCTTCTCCTCCACCAGCCGAAGCTTCGGGACACCGGTGGCGCCGTCGAACAGCCGACGGCCCTCGCCGACCACGACGGGATAGACGAACAGCCGGTACTCGTCGACGAGCCCCTCGGCGATGAGCGATCGCACCAGCGAGATGCTGCCGGTGGTCACGATGTCCTTGCCTTCGGCGGCCTTCAGATTCTCGATCTCCGAGCGCAGCCCGCCGGAGAGCACCGTGGTGTTCTCCCACTCCGGCTCCGTGAGCGTGCTCGAGACGACGTACTTGTTCACTGTGTCGAGGTAAGCCGAAATGCCTGTCGTGTCTTCGGTTTGGTGCGGCCAGTACCCGCGCATGTCCTCGAAGGTGACGCGTCCGAGCAGGAACGCGTCGGCATTCTCACGTTGTTCCCGGAGCGTGGCCAGAACGTCGGACTGGTCCACGTCCGGATCGGTGTCGCCCGGGCTGAACCAGTCGCCCGCCAGCTCGATCACGCCGTCGATCGTGCAGTTCTCGGTGACGATCAGCTTCCGCATGGACCTGACGGTACCGCCGGCCACCGACAAGAACGGAACGATGACCGAACCGCCCGCCGTCGGATCTGTCGTCTTCCGCGAGTTCTACGTGTCACCGTGAACCGCTCGCCGCGACGGATACCAAGCCTCTCCCGCGGGTTCGCCCGCCATGTTCCAGCTCCACGACACCTTCGGCGTCACGCGCGAGTAGATGCCCGGGCCGACGATCCCCATCCGTTCGATCGGGTCGGCAGCCTCCCCGTAGATCCGGACACCGCGGGCGATGAACGGGTCGAGCGAGACGAGGTCGTCGACGAGCAATGCGACTTTGCGTTGTCCCGCTTGGATATTGCGGAACTTCCGGGTGGCGAGCACCGACGCGCCCGCACCGCCCACCCAGAAATGCGTTCCGTCGAACTCGAACGCCAGCGGGACGACGTCCGGCTGTTCACCGTCCTCCGCCAGGGTCGCGAAGCGGGCCAACGGTTGCGAGCGCAGGTACGCGATCTCTTCTCCGGTGAAGGTCATGGCGCCATGATCCCCCTCAGGCCGCGAGAATCCGGGCACGGTTCAGGATCAGCATGTCGGTGACGAAGCAGACCGGCGTGCCGTCGGCCGCCCGGCCGATCCAGGTCGGATAGCTGCCGTCTCCCCAGCCGGTGGTGAACGCGATGATATTGCCGCCGGCTCCGTCCGGGGTGACGTCGATATGCGGGTCGACCTCCTCGAATTTCTCCAGGAGGTCGTCGTCCATCTCCTCGGGGAGTGCGTCGGCGTCGGTGAAGCAGCCGGTGCCGCTGTCCACGCCGTAGCCGTAGAACTCCCCGTCACCGAGGAAAAGCGCGTTCTGCCCAGGCCAGAGCGCCGCTTCCCAGGTGGCGACGGGGACGTCGGCCACGACGAGTTTGGCGGCCACGACCCGTTCGTGGGCCGGTTCGTCGACGAACCGGATCGCCGAGATGGCCACCTGGTACTCGCCGGGAGGCACGGTGACCGTGAAGTGCGCGGCGTCCGAATCCAGGAAGGCCGGATCCGCCGCGACGAGCCTGCCGCTGGGCATGCGGAGTTTGCCGGCATCCCGAAGCTCGATCTCGCCGACGCCATGGCCGTCGCTCAGGGAAAGCGCGTGCCCGCCGTGAACATTTCGTCGATACCGAAGGGGCACAAGGGAACAGAGGGCCGCCAAGGGCGTTCTTCGGCGGGAAGCGGTGGATCGGTGACCGGGGTCTCCGGCGTCCGGAGGGTCAGCTGCTTCGTATTCGTGAAAGGTTCCCAATCGCCGAAGGCGGGCTTCGGCATCCTCAGCTCCGACACCGGCTTTCGCACGCGGCCGCTGCTGGCACCGCCGCCGTAGCCACGAGGAGCCTTGTGCACCCAGCCTTCACCTTCGGGGCCGAAGGACAGCTCGACCCGGCCGGCGTTCTGTTCGTCGAACTCCTCCTGGTCGTCGAAATGGTAGGTCCACTGATCGACCCTCACGAGGAACAGTGCGCCGTCTTCGAGCACACGGAACTCGAACAACCCGCGGCGCCTGCTCCGCTCGTCGAAGTGCGCGGAGCGGGCGAAGTGGTGCTTCCAAGCGATTTCGATGAGCATTTGCGGCACTTCGGTGCCGGGACGCACCAACGCGACGGCGTACTGCTCTCCGGCGGCGTCACGTTCCCGCGCGGTGCCGGGGGAGAACCGTCCGATCAGCGCGCGGGCGACCGGGTCCCAGCCTTCGCAGTAGACGACGTCGAGCAAGGTCCCCTCAGACATGGAGCGAAACCTAGCGGTTACCCCCGACAAATCCCAGGGGCTAGTCGCGGATCGCGTAGTCGCCGAAAGCCGGCTCCAGCAGCTCGAAGGCCCGCTGAGTCGCCTTCGTCAGTGCTTCGGCGATCTCGTCGTTGCTCTCGCCGGCGTGGGAACGCCGGAGGACCTCGCGAAAGAGGACGCGGTCGATCGCGTTGAGCTCGGCGGCGGCCATGACCGGGGTGACGTCGTCCGAGTCGGCTCCGGTCTCGGTCGCGAGAAGTTCGGCGAGCGCCGCTTCGCGCAGTTCGTGCAGTTCACGCAGCCGCGCGGTCAGAGTCGGGCTCTCCAGCACCATTTTCGCGAAGACCGGCCCGGTGAAACCGATCACAGGGGAGTGCTCCGCGACCGCGTCCAGGAAGGTGCGCCGTAGCGCGGCCAGCGCCGACTCACCCGGCTTCCGGTCGCGGACGGCGTTCGCCAGCCCGTTCGTGAACTCCTCGTGCTGGTCGAGCGCCAGGTCCTCTTTGCGCGCGAAGTAGTTGGTGACGGTCTTCTTCGCGACTCTCGCCGCAGCGGCGATCTCGGCGATCGTCGTCTCCTCGAAGCCCTTCTCGATGAAGAGGAGCGTCGCCTGGTCGGAGATCAGCTGCCGTGTCTCCTGCTTCTTGAGCTCCCGAAGGCCCACATCCGCGCTGGTCATGAGCGAAGTTTACCACCGTCGTAAAAATATCCTTGACTTCAGGTAGTTCGAGTGTAAACTTACGTCCGTACTACCGAACGCGAGAGAAGAGGCTCCTTGACCGCTCGAATCCCCCAAGGCAACGAAGGCACCAACCGCGCCCAGGTCCGCCGGAACGACCGCCGTCAGCAGCAGCCGTTCCCCGGCCGCTCGATGCCGGTGCGCCGCTCGATCGGCGTCCCGCGCCGCCGGTCGTACTGACCGCTCAGCTCATCCGAAAACTCATCGCCGACCGAAGGGGATAGCCCATGAACGTCCTTGCCTCCACCATCTCGCTGACCGTCGACGACGTCGCCGCGTCCAGCCGTTTCTTCACCGAGCACTTCGGCTTCACTGAGCAGATGGCCGCGGAGGGTTTCGTCTCCCTCGGGCACGAAACCGCGAAGGTGAGCATCGTCCTGCTTCAGGCGGGGATCGAGGTCTTGCCGGAGAACCTGCGGCAGCAGCGCGCGTCCGGCGTGATCGTGGCCTTCACGGTCGAGGACCTCGAGGCCGAGGAGAAGCGCCTGCGCGACGAAGGTGTCGAGATCACGTTGCCGCTGCGGGAAGAACCGTGGGGAGAGCGTCTCTTCATGGTCACCGACCCGAACGGTGTGCCCGTGGAGCTCGTGGAATGGGTGCAGCGGTAGGGAAAGGTCAAAGCGGGGCTTGGTCCACAGTGGACCAAGCCCCGCTTTGCCTCGCCGGGTCTATTTCATCGTGGCGAGCTGGATCAGGTTGCCGCAGGTGTCGTCGAAGACCGCGGTGACCACGGGTCCCATGTCGACGGGGTCCTGGGTGAACTCGACGCCGAGCCCCTTGAGCCGTTCGGCCTCGGCGTACACGTCGTCGACCGCGAATTGGGTGAACGGGATGCCGTCGTCGGCCAGTGCCTTCTTGAACGGCTTCGCCGCGGGGTGACCGTCCGGTTCCAGTAGCAGTTCGACGCCGTCGGGGTTGGCAGGCGAGACCACGGTGAGCCAGCGGGCGTCTCCGGCGGGCACGTCGGTTTTCTTGATGAAGCCCAGTTTTCCGGTGTAGAAGTCGAGGGCCTTGGCCTGGTCGTCGACGAAGACGCTGGTGATGTTGATCCGGATCACGGGTTCGGTTCCTCTCGGTCGATGGGCCACCGCTCGACGATCGACCGCAGCGGGCCCGTGTCGATGTGGTGGAACTTGTAGCGGCCCTGTCGCCGGGTGCGCACCAGGCCTGCTTGTTCGAGCATCGCGAGATGCTGCGAGATGGCCTGCCGTGACGAGGTCAAGCCATGCTTCATGGTCAGCCTGCCGCAGATCTCGAACAGGGTCTGACCGTCCTTTTCGGTCAGCTCGTCCAGGATGGTGCGTCGCGTCGCGTCGCCGATCGCCTTGAACAGGTCGCCGTCCACGACCCAGTTATAGGCAAGCCGTCACTTGCCTGTCAACTCGGGGTCAGGACCCGAGGTAGCGCAGGATGGCCAGGACGCGACGGCTGTACCCGGCGGTGTTGGCCAGTTCGAGCTTGTCGAAGAGGGCGTTCACGTGCTTTTCGACAGCGCTCAGCGAGATGAACAACGACTCGGCGATCCCAGGGTTCGTGTGGCCCTGCGCCATTTTCTCCAGCACTTCACGTTCGCGGACGGTCAGTTTCGCGAGCGGATCGGTGTGCGTGGTCCGCGCGAGCAGCCGCCGCACCACCTCCGGATCGAACGCCGCACCGCCCGCGGCCACCCGGTCGAGCGCGTCCAGGAATTCGCCCACCTGGGCGACCCTGTCCTTCAGGAGATAGCCGACGCGTTCACCGTCGCCGGTGATCAGCTCGGCGGCGTAGCGCTTTTCGACGTACTGCGAGAGCACCAGCACCCCGATCTCCGGCCAGCGTTTCCGGATCTCGAGCGCCGCGCGAAGCCCCTCGTCGGTGTGGGTCGGCGGCATCCGGACGTCCGTGACGATCACGTCCGGCCGGTAGGCGGCCGTCGTCGAGAGGAGCGCGTCACCGTCGCCGACCGACGCCACGACCTCGTGTCCCTCTTCGACCAGCAGTCGGACCAGCCCTTCGCGCAGGAGGGTCGAGTCCTCCGCGAGGATCACTCGCACGGCAGCACCGCGGTCACCACGGTCGGGCCGCCGAGCGGACTGTCCACGGTGAATCGTCCGTCCGCCGCCGCGACGCGCATCGCGAGGCCGGAAAGCCCGCCGCCCGACTCACGCGCCCCGCCCGTGCCGTCATCGGTGATCCGTACCCGCACCCTGTCCCCGTCCCGCTCCACTTCGATGTCGATCCGCGTCGCCGCGGCGTGCTTGATCGTATTGGTGACCGCCTCGGAAGCGACGAAGTAGACGACGGTCTCGATCGCCGCCGGTGGCCGTTCCGCCAGGTCGACCCGCAGGTGGACCGGGATGCCCGAGCGTTCCGCGAGCGCCTCCAACGCGGGATGCAGCCCGTCCGCGTCCAGCGCGATCGGATACACCCGCCACGAGACCTCCCGTAGATCCACGAGTGCTCGTTGTGATTCCTCGTGTGCTTGCCGGAGCAGTTCCGACGCGTGCTCCGGGTCGGTCGCGCGACGCGCCCGGCCGAGCAGCATCCCGAGCGCGACGAGCCGCTGCTGGACGCCGTCGTGCAGGTCACGTTCGATCCGGCGGCGCTCACCGTTGACCGCCTCGACCACTTCCGCCCGGCTGGTCGTGAGTTCGGAGAGCCGCCGGCGCAACTGTTCGCTTTTGCTGGGGCCGAAAAAGCGCTTCGCCAGCCTGGCGTCCAGCGTCGCGGCTCCGATCAGCCCTTGCAAGGAAAGGAAAACAAGCAACCCGCCGAAAAGGACGGTGGTGACCGGGTCGTACCAGTCGGCCGGTGCTCCTCCGCCGGGCGACTGACCCTCGAAGAGCTGAGCGGCGATGATCACCGCGGATCCGGCGCCCAGCAGGATCAGGATGAAGATCGCGGCGCAGAGCAGCCCGATGACGGACCGCGGGACGAGATAGGCCATCGCACGGCGATCGGTGTAGTTCGTGGCGTTCTCTTCGCCGAAGTACTTCTCCAGCCGTCGCCGTTCCACTTCGGACAGTACGCGCGCACCGGCGAAGACCGGCTGCCGCAGCGCGGGAACCGTGAGCGCGAGCGTGCCGAAGAGCACGTAGAAGGCCTCCGCGACAGCGGTCATGGCGCCGATCGCCAAGCCGAGTGTGCCGCGGAGTGCTTTGCGCAGATAGCGGCGCATCGCTGCCGGAACAGGCATAACGCCAGGTTAGCGGGGTAGCCGGAGATCGGTACTGCGGTTTACCGCAGTGATTTGTGCCGCTTCACCACAGTGTGCGGAACCCGGGCGATTCGTACGTTCGTTGACATCCGCAGACGACCACGAAAGGCCGCCATGAACCTCCTCCTCGCCCAAACCGCCAGTGAACCGATGGGAGGACTCGCCGGCTGGGCGGTGTCGCTGATGGACGCGCTGGGTGGTCCGGGCGCCGCGATCATCGTCGGCCTGGACAACCTGTTCCCGCCGATCCCCAGCGAACTGGTGCTCCCACTCGCCGGATTCTCCGCCAGTCAGGGCACGTTCACGCTGGTGGAAGCGCTGGTGTGGACGACGTTCGGCTCGGTGGCGGGCGCGATCATCGTGTACTACCTCGGCCTGCTGCTCGGCCGCGACCGCACACGCCGCTGGATGGCGAAGATCCCGCTGGTCAAGACGTCCGACTTCGACAAGACCGAAGCCTGGTTCCGGAAACACGGCTCCAAGGCGGTGTTCTTCGGCAGGATGGTGCCGATCTTCCGCAGCCTCATCTCCCTGCCCGCCGGGATCGAACGCATGCCGTTCTGGCGGTTCCTCGCCCTGACCACGCTGGGCAGCCTGATCTGGAACACGGGTTTCGTCCTGGCGGGATACGGCCTGGGGGAAAGCTGGCATCTGGTCGAGGAATACGCCGGGTTCTTCCAGTACTTCGTGATCGCCGCCGTCGCGGTCGCCCTGACCCTCTTCATGGTGAGCCGTGTCCGCGAGAAGTCCCGTATCGACGCCTGATCCGTGCGGGGGGCGCCGGTCGCAGGCGCCCCCCCGCACGCCGGTCTCAGGCCCGGAAGGGGCCGGTCACCTCGTAGGTGATCCCGCCTGAAGACGAACCGGAGGTGCCACGCTGGGAAGAGAAGTACAGCCGGTTACCCGCCGGGGTGAACGCGGGGCCGCAGATCTCCGATGAGCTCTGGCCGTTGATCCGCAGGAAGGGAGCCACGATGTCGTTCGGCGTGATGATGCAGATCTCCATGTTGCCGCCGTCCTCGGCGACGTACAGGTCACCCGACGAGGTCCCGGTGACGTTGTCGACGCCGGTCAGCGGGGCCGAGCCGGGGCTGACCAGCGAGTCGTCGTAGGCCAGCTCGTAGGTGTTGTTGGTCAGGTTGAGCTGCCAGACGCGGTTGTCGCCCTTGGTGGTGAACCAGGCGGTGTCGTTGGCGTAGTGCAGTCCTTCGCCGCCATTGAACCGCTTCGCGCCGGACACCTGGTTGCGGGTGGCGGTGGGGGAGCCATCGGGGTCGGGAACGTTCGCCCAGGTGAAGCTGCCCGAGGTCGCCGTGCCCGCCTTGAGCACCTGCAACGTCCCGGCGGAGAGGTTGCCCCAGGTCGTCGGGACGAAGCGGTAGAAGCAGCCGTCCGAGGTGTCTTCGGTCAGGTAGACGACCTTGCGCACCGGGTCGGCCGCCGCGGCCTCGTGCTTGAACTTCCCCATCGCGGGGCGCTGGACGGCGGCCGTGGCCGGGCCGTTCGGCTGGCATTCGTAGACGAACCCGAGGTCGATCTCTTCACAGGAAAGCCAGGTGTTCCAAGGAGTCTTCCCGCCCGCACAGTTCTGGCGGGTGTTCGCAAGGATGCGGTGGGCGCCGGTGATGTTCCCGCTCGCGTCGAATTTGACCGCGCTCGCGCCGCCGCCGGGGGTGATCTCCGAATTCGACACGTAGATCCACCCGCTGCCGTCGGCGAACACCGCGCCGCCGTCCGGGGCGTTGTGCCAGGTGTACCCGGTGCTCGCGACCTTCTGGCCGGACCTCGCGATGACGCGGCTGGTGAATCCCGCCGGCAGCTGGATCCCGTTCGCGTCGGCCGCCTGGAGCGCGCCGTACGGGCTGGGTCCGTTCTGGGCGGGCGCGGCGAGAGCCGCTCCCGAGAGCCTGTTTCCGAACGCCGTGACACCGGCGCCGACCACGGCCGCGCGCAGGAAATTCCGTCGCTTCACTCGTGCCTCCGAGACATCCGCTGATGTGGTGGTGCGGGATGGAGCGGGTCGGAGAGTACGGGCGGAACGGGACATCCAGGTGAATTCGCGGCGTATTCACCGCGAGGAGGGAACTTTCGTAGGGAACCTTCGTGCAGCACTATTTCTTTCGCTTTGCGAAGGCCCGGCGCTTCGGCCCCGCCGCGCTGTGCGGCGATTTCCAGCGCGACGAGTATCCGGTCGAGCGGTGCGCATCCGCCATTGCGGTGGTGGCGACGTCCGATCAGGTGACGCCAGTCGGCGAGATACTCGTCGACCCCGAGCTCGCCGGGGACTGTCCGAAGCAGCGCGCGCAACAGGACTCGCATCTGGTTTTCGTTGCCGGGCAAGGTGTTCCGGGCCAACAGGTCGGCCAAGGTGCTGCGGGACCAGCCGGTCGCGGCGGCCAGCGCGCGGATGCTGAGGCCGCTTCGGTCGCGGAGTTCGCGCAGCCGCGCCATGAACTCCGCTTCCGTGTTCATCGGGGTGCCTTGGCGGGCGCGGGTTGGCGGAGAACGGCGCCGAACAGGGCGATGGCGATCCCCGCGGCGATCGTGGCGCTGGTGCCGGCGAAGGTCAGCGCCGCGGTGAATCCGGTGAGAATGCTCAGACAGACGATCTGACCGGCCGAAACGCACCTGCGCCTCGGCCGCAACGGGGAAAGAATTCCTTGACTCATGACCTTGCCCTCTCAAGGATCACGCACCCCGGCTGGGTGGCACGCAATCTACGTTATCAAAACGTGATAGGGAGTTTAAGGCGAGTCAATGTCCGGGTTCGTCCGGATCCGGGAAGCCGGAAGCCCCGGACCCACGAGGGGATCCGGGGCTTCGGCATCACGCCGTTACGCCGCTTGCGCGACCGGAGCCGTCGCCGGGGCCAGCGCGATGTCCAGCACGTCGCGGACGTTCGCCACGGCGTGGACGTCCAGCTGTGCCAGCACTTCGGCCGGGACGTCGTCCAGATCGGGCTCGTTGCGCTGCGGGATGATCACCGTCTTCATCCCGGCCCGGTGCGCGGCCAGCAGCTTCTGCTTGACCCCGCCGATCGGCAGCACGCGCCCGGTCAGCGACACCTCACCGGTCATCGCGACGTCCGACTTCACGACCCGGCCCGAAAGCAGGGACGCCAGCGCGGTCGTCATCGTGATGCCGGCGCTCGGCCCGTCCTTGGGCACCGCGCCCGCGGGAACGTGCACGTGGATGCCGCGGTCCTTGAGATCGCCGACCGGGAGTTCCAGCTCCGCGCCGTGCGAGCGCAGGTACGACAACGCGATCTGCACCGACTCCTTCATCACTTCGCCCAGCTGGCCGGTCAGCTGAAGCCCGGTGGAGCCGGACTCCGGATCCGCCAGCGACGCCTCGATGTAGAGGACGTCACCGCCGGCGCCGGTCACCGCCAACCCGGTCGCCACGCCCGGGGTCGACGTGCGCTGGGTCGACGCGGGCAGCGAAGACTCCGGCAGGTGCCGGGGGCGGCCGAGGTAGGTCTCCAGCCCGTCGGCGTCGATCGTCAGCGGCAGCGCGACCTCGTCCAGCGCGACCTTGGTCGCCACCTTCCGCAGCACCTTCGCGATGGTCCGGTTCGCGTTGCGCACCCCGGCCTCTCGCGTGTACTCGGCGGCGATGCGGCTGAAGGCGCCGTCGGTCAGCGTGACGTCGTCCTTGCCGAGACCGGCGCGCTCCAGCTCACGGGGAAGCAGGTGATCGCGGGCGATGGTGACCTTCTCGTGCTCGGTGTAGCCGTCGAGGGTGACCAGCTCCATCCGGTCCAGCAGCGGGCCGGGGATGGTTTCGAGCGCGTTCGCCGTCGCGAGGAACACGACGTCGGACAGGTCCAGCTCGACCTCGAGGTAGTGGTCGCGGAACGTGTGGTTCTGCTCCGGGTCCAGCACCTCCAGCAGGGCGGCCGTCGGGTCGCCCCGGTAGTCGGCGCCGACCTTGTCGATCTCGTCGAGCAGCACGACCGGGTTCATCGAGCCCGCTTCCTTGATGGCGCGGACGATCCGGCCGGGCAGCGCGCCGACGTAAGTCCGGCGGTGACCGCGGATCTCCGCCTCGTCACGGATGCCGCCGAGCGCGACGCGGACGAACTTGCGGCCCATCGCCTTCGCCACGGACTCACCGAGCGACGTCTTGCCGACCCCGGGAGGACCGGCGAGCGCCAGCACGGCGCCCGAACGACGGCCGCCGACCGGGCCGAGACCCGACTCCGCGCGACGCTTGCGCACGGCCAGGTACTCGATGATGCGTTCCTTCACGTCTTCGAGGCCGGCGTGGTCCGCGTCGAGGATGTCGCGCGCCGCGGCGATGTCGTGGACGTCGGTGGTGCGCTCGTTCCACGGCAGTTCGAGGACCGTGTCCAGCCAGGTGCGGATCCAGCCGCCCTCGGGGGACTGGTCGGAGGTGCGCTCCAGTTTGTCCACTTCGGACAGTGCGGCCTTCTTGACCGCGTCCGGCAGCTCGGCGGCCTCGACGCGGGCGCGGTAGTCGTCGTCGTTGGCCGTGCCGTCGAGCTCGCCCAGCTCCTTGCGGATCGCTTCGAGCTGGCGGCGCAGCAGGAACTCCTTCTGCTGCTTCTCCATGCCCTCCTGGACGTCCTTGCGGATGGTGTCGGTGACCTCGAGCTCGGCCAGCTGCTCGCGGCTCCATTCGAGGGCCTTCTCCAGCCGGGCCGAAACGTCGAGCGCGGTGAGCAGTTCGAGTTTCTGCTCGGTGTTCAGGTACGACGAGTTGCCCGCGAGGTCGGCGAGCGCGGACGGATCCTCGACCTCCTGGACGGCGTCGATCATCTGCCAGCCGCCGCGCTGCTGGAGGATCGCGAGGACGACGCTCTTGTACTCGGACGCGAGCTTCGCGGAGTTGTCGTCGGTGGTCTCGGTCGCGACCTCGGCGTGGACCCAGCGGGCGGCGCCGGGCCCGTCGGCGATGCGGCCGACGACGGCGCGCCGGGTGCCGCGCAACAGCACCGCGGTCTTGCCGCCGGGCACGCGCCCGATGCGCTCGACGGTCGCGATGGTGCCGAGCTCGGCGTATTCGCCGTGGACGCGGGGGACGATCAGCACCTCGGCCTTGGTGGCGGCGCTGGACCGGATCCCCGGGAAGGAAGCCTGGGCAGGCGTGTTGGCCTGGGCGGACTCCACCGCGGCGCGCGTCTCCGGGTCGGCGAGGTCGAGCGGGACGATCATGCCCGGCAGCACGACGTCGTCATCGAGCGGGAGGACGGGCAGGAGGCGGTTGTCGGTCATCTGTGCACTCCTCGGTTAGTTGAGTCTGCCTAGCTCAACTCTCCGATCGACCCGTTTGTTTCCCTTCGTTGTTCGCCGTCGGCGATCATCGCACTGGTAGCGTCCCGTGCGCGCACTGTGACGACCTGGGGAGGGGTGACGTGCAGCAGGGGACGCCGGACCGACGGCCTTGGATCCTTCTGATCGTTTTCACGATCGTCGCCGCCGTGACGATCACGACCGCGGCGGTCGTCTTCGGCCGGACGACGATCGACGGCACGCCGATGGCGGTGGGCGCGAACGGCGCCGCCGCCCAGACGGGGTCGAAATGGCGGCACGGCGCGGCGGACATGCCGTCGTACGACGAAGGCGTGGCGGCGTGGACCGACGGCGATCTCTTCGTAGTCCTCAACGACGAACATGTCAGCGCCTACGCCCAGGCGGACGGCGCCCTCCGGTGGCGGATCAAGCCGCCGGAAGGGGTCTTCTGCGGTGCCGGCACGGCGGTCGTCCAGAACCGTGTCGCCGTGGCCTACGGCGGTGGATGCGCGGTCGCGGCCCTGCTCGACTTCGGGACGGGCTCGTTCGTCTGGCAGCAACCGTTCAAGACGCCGCAGTACGACGACAAGCCGGCGAAAAGCGCTTCGTTGGAGATCATCGAAGACACCGTCGTGGTCACGCAGTCCTTCGGCATGGCCGGTCTCGAGGTGGCGACCGGACGGACGAAATGGTCGAAGCCGACGCCGCCCGATACGCCGGAGAAGGGCTTGCACTGTCGCGCGAAGGACGCGATGCCCCAGGGTCGGGCTGTCGCGCTCCTGGTGACCTGCCTGAACAGTTACCCGGAGTTCGATCTGGCGATCGTCGCCGTCGATGTCGCGGGGACCGTCACCAAGGAGAAGACCTTGGTGAAGCCGATTCCCACCGCAACGATCGTCCCCGCGTGGGTCAGCACCACGCCGCCGGTCATCTTCCTGGACGATGCCGACGACGAGAGCGCCTACCTGATGCTGGACGACACGTTCACGCCGACGGCCAGGGTCGAAGCGGGAAACTACGAGACGGGGCTCGCCAGGCCGCAGATGGACTTCAACGGTGACGACGCGTCCGGCAGCCTGCACAGCAGAATGCGCGCTCTGGTGACCGACGGCCTGCTCGTGACCGTCACCGGCGTCGCGCCCGCGCTGCCGAGCAGCATCGTCGCCTTCGATCTGAAGAACGGTGAGAAGAAATGGGAGACGCCCGCGGCCGAGGGTGATCGCTTCATGGCCCCCGTCGCCGTCGACAACGGCGAGATCATCGCGGAGGTCGCGCCGCCGGACGACGACGAAGGCCCTCAGCGGGTCGTCCGGGTCAAGCCCGCCGATGGTGCCCTGACGGTCGTCGGGACCTATCAGATGGACGACGACCCCAAGACCAAAGGAATCTCGCTGATCGCGTTTTACGAGTTCTTCTGGGTCGGCGGTGTCATGTTCGCCGCCATGGGGGACTACAACCAGTACGCAGGCGCCCTCGTCTGCCGCTTCGGCTGACATCCGACCTCCGCTCGGAACGCGTCGCCTTTAGCCCGCTAAACGCGACGCGAACCGCCGAAAGGTCGGATGTCAGGGGTGGACGGCGACCCCGCACCAGGCGAACGGCCGGGCACCTTCCTCGTCCCGCCGCAGCTCCCGCACGGGCCGCCAGTCGGGCAGGTGGACGACGCCGGGCTCCAGCAACGGCCAGTCCCCGAAGAGCGGCTCGATCTCTTCGCGGTCCCGCATCCACACCGGATTGCTCGTCTTCCGGTACTGCTCGACCATCCAGTGCAGCCCGTCGGCGTCCACGCCGGTCTGGCCGCCGAAGCTCATATGCGACAGCCCCAGCCAGCTGCCCGGCGCGAGCGCGTTCCGGTACGTCGCGACCAGCGCGGGCGGATCGTCGTGCGGGCCGGCGAAATGCAGGACGGCCATCATCATCAGGCACACCGGCCGATCGAAATCGATCAGCCGCAGCGTCTCCGGATGCCGCAGGATGTCCTTCGGTCGCCGCATGTCCGCTTGGACGATCCCGGCCCAGTCGGTCGCCTCGTGGCGTTCGAGGATCAGCTCCGCGTGCGCCACCGCCACCGGCTCGTAGTCGACGTACACGACCTTCGCCGTATCACCAGGCTCCAGTTCCTCCTGCACGATCTCGTGCACGTTCCCGGCTGTCGGGACACCGGAGCCCAGATCGATGAACTGCCGGATCCCGGCGTCCAGCGCCGCGCGCACGACGCGGTTCATGAACTCGCGGTTGTGCCGCGCGCCCGGTTTGACCCAGCGCCACTGCTTTTCCAGCGCGCGGGCGAACTCGCGGTCGACCGCCCAGTTGTGGGTTCCCCCGAGGAACCAGTCGTAGATCCTCGCCGCGGACGGCTTTTCGGTGTCGACCCCGGTCGGCGCCACCGGGGCCGTGTCATCGTCCCTCGTCACGGAAACGAGCCTATCCGGATCATGGCACCGCCGGTCGCCGCTGCCAGTACGTCCAGAGCGGCCGGTAGCCCTGCGCGTACCAGAACGGCGTCGAGCGAGGGTTGGCCAGCGCGTGGTGCAGCAGCACGGCATCGGCGCCGCATTCGTCGAAGACCTGGTGCGCGTGCGCGGCGAGCGCCGTCCCCACGCCGCTCGACCGCGCCTGTTCCGCCACCGCCAACGACGACAGGTAGCCGACCTTCTCGGCCGCGACCCGGCCGCGGATCCACGCCGTGTCGCCGGGGAACTGCACCCGCACCATGCCCAGCGGACGGCCGTACAGCTCGGCGATCCACAAAGTCGGATTTTCCCGGCCCAACTGTTTCGACAGGTCCGCCGTGATCGTTTCCTCCGCACCCTCGCGCAAAGTGACAGAACCGAACTGCGCGTCATAACGCTGCAATTCCAGTTCGAGTCCGACGGCGGTTTCGAGATCATCCGCTTCGGCGGGCCGGATGTGCACGCCGGGAGTGGCGGGCGGCCCGGTCACGGCGAGCCGGTCGGCCGGGCGGACCGCGATCACCAGCACCGGGGCGAAGCCGCGGCGCAGCAATTCGGCCGAACCGGGGGAGTCCCGGCTGGGCCGCACCACGGTCGCCGCCGTCTCGACATCCCCAGGTGGGGCCACGGTCTTCAGATGTTCATCCCATCGGGTGAGTAATGCGTCGAGGGCCGCTTCCGGACGGGGACCGGTGAGGCGGGCTTCGAGGCGATGTTCGACGAGGGCTCGCCACGGAGAGTCAACGGAATCGGGACCCGCCTCGGTCCGTACCGACAATCCGGCGGCGGCCGAGTCGCCTGCCGTCGCGGAGAGTGACACAGAGCCCTCGACAGGCTCCAGTGCAGGCATTTCGGGGAGCAGGGCGTCCACGGTGGCGAGCCGCTCGGCATGCCCGGCGGCGATGGCGTGGCTATTCATAGGGCTATTCAAACGCCTACTCGCGGGTCCGATGGGAACTTCACGAGATCGGCCGGAGCGTGGCGCCAGGTGACTTCCGGTAGTCGGAAGGAACGCGAATAACGCTCCCATT
The DNA here is from genome assembly GCF_001620365.2 of Amycolatopsis keratiniphila subsp. keratiniphila. GTDB lineage: Bacteria > Actinomycetota > Actinomycetes > Mycobacteriales > Pseudonocardiaceae > Amycolatopsis > Amycolatopsis keratiniphila. The sequence continues at coordinate 68,553 of NZ_LQMT02000023.1, read as the reverse complement.
TCACCCCTTGGTCCACGCAGGTCAGCGCGACGCGCCCATTGTTAACCCTGGGGTGATCTCATACTGTCTCGAATGGGACTTGGGTACGCCCTCCGGGGTACTGTATTGCCCTCGTCCCCGAGGTCGCGGTAGGACAAGACCGGTTGGGCAGCCGGGAAGGAAGGTCGGATGCCGGACACGAACGGCAGGCCCGGGAGCGCCGCACAGGCGGCTGCGGGCAAGGGAGGCGCCGTTACGGAGGCTCGTACCGACGAGCGACGGTTCCGCGTCTACACCTTCGCGGTACTCACCATGGGCATCGCCGCCGCGGCCGCGGTCAGCCTCTGGCTGGACTTCGAGGCCTCGGACGATCTGCTGTGGATCGGGCCGATCCTCGCCCTCGCGTTCCTGCTCGCCGAACAGCTCGGCATCAACGTCGACGTCCGCAGCGGCATCTCCTGGACGATCTCGTTCACCGAGATCCCGCTGGTCATCGGATTCTTCGTCGCCCCCTTCGAAGTTGTGCTCGCCGCGCATCTCGCGGCGGGGATCGGAACACTCCTGGCCCGCAAGGTCGCCGGCCGCGTGCTCTACAACGCCGGCGCGTTCCTGCTGGAGATCACCGGCGCGTTCGCCGTGGCGGGACTGGTGAAACAGGCCTCCGGCGCCCACGACATGACCTGGATCGCCGCGCTGGCCGGGACCTTGACCGCGCCGCTGGTCAGCACGCTGCTCGCGCTCGCCGCCGTCCGCGTGCTGCGCCGTCGCATGCGGGTCAGCACCGCGATCCGGCTGACCGGCCGCATCCTCGTCGTCGGCTTCGTCAACGCTTCGGTCGGCCTTTCCGGATATTTGGTCATTTCCGGGACGCCGAAGGCCTGGCCGCTCGTGCTCGCCGTCTTCCTCGGCCTCACCGCGCTGTACTGGGCGTACTCCGACCTGCTGCGCGAGCAGCGCGACATGGAAGCGTTGTCCGACGTCAGCCTGATGGTCGCGCGGTCCGGTCAGCAGGCCGCCGCACGGCCGGCCGGGCGCGCGGACGAACTCGTCGGCGGCGTGGACGTCCGCGAATGGGCGACCATCGCCGAACGCATCAAGGATCAGCTCGCCGCCGGCCGCGTCGTGCTGAGGCTTCGGCTGGAGCCGAAGGACACCATGCGGATGGTCGTCGCGGGTGACGAACTGCCGCCCGTCGATCCGGCCGCCGACGACCCGCTGCTGCGCCTGCCCGGCGCGCACGTCCGCCACTTCCGGATCACCGAAGCCAATCCCGACGTCCGTTCCGCGTTGCTCGACCGCGGCGCCCAGGAGGCGCTGGTCGTCCCGCTGCGCAGCGCGAACCAGCTCCTCGGCGTCGTCGAAGCGCACGACAGGCTGAGCCGCTGGCGTGGGTTCGGTAAATACGACGTCCAGCTGCTCGGCACGATGGCCAGCCACCTCGCGACGTCGCTGGACAACCGGCGTCTGCTCGCGACCCTGCGCCACGACGCGTACCACGACCCGCTGACCGGCCTGCTCAACCGGCCGGGCTTCCGCCAGGTCGCCAAGGAACCGTTGCGGGAACAGGTCGACGCGGTCGTCCTCCGTGTCGATCTGGACGTCTTCTCCACCGTCAGCGACGCCCTCGGCTACGTCTGGGCGGACCGGATGGTCATCGCCGCGGGCCGCCGGATCCGCGACGCGCTCGGTCCCGACGTCCCGCTCGCCAGGCTCGAAGGCGCGTCCTTCGCGGCGCTTCTCGTCGGCTGCGCGCCGGAACGCGCCCAGGCCGCCGCGGAGCTGCTTCGCGCGGAACTCGTCGCCCCGTACCCGGTGGACCGGCTCTCCGTCGAAGCCAACGCGATGATCGGTTACGCGACCTCTTCGGCGGAGGACGACGACCAGGTCGACGTCGACGGGCTGCTGCAGCGCGCCGACGTCGCCGTCCGCGCGACCAAGGGCGGCGAAGAGGTCCGCGGCTACATGGCCAGCATGGGCCAGATCTTCATGCGCCGGTTCCAGATGGTCACGCAGTTCCGGCAGTCGCTCGAGGAAGGCCAGCTGAGCGTCCACTACCAGCCGAAGATCACCTTGCCGAACCGGCAGATCCAAGGTGTCGAGGCGCTCGTCCGCTGGGTGCACCCGGAGTTCGGCAGGCTCGGCCCGGACGAATTCGTCCCGGCGATCGAGGCAGCCGGCCTCATCGGCGTCCTGACGTCCTTCGTGCTCGAAGAGTCGTTGAAGCGCGTGCGCAAATGGCTCGACGAGGGCCTGCGCATCTCCGCCGCGGTGAACCTGTCCGTGCGGAACCTGGCCGACGAGGACTTCCCGACGAAGGTCGCCCGCGAACTCGACCGCTTCGGCATCCCGCCCGAGCTGCTCACCTTCGAGCTGACCGAGTCCGGTGTGATGTCCGACCCGCAGAAGGCGCTGCCGATCCTGCGGGAGCTGCACTCGCTGGGCATCGTGCTCGCCGTCGATGACTTCGGCACCGGCTACTCGTCGCTGGCGTACCTGCGGCAGCTCCCGGTCGACCAGGTCAAGATCGACAAGAGCTTCGTCCTCGGCATGGGCACCGACCTCGGCGACCTCGCCGTCGTGCGCTCCATCGTCGAGCTGGGCCACTCGCTCGGCCTCACGGTCGTGGCGGAGGGCGTCGAGGAGGACGTCGCGCGGGATCAGCTCGAAGCGATGGGCTGTGACGTCGCGCAGGGCTACCTCATCTCGCGGCCGCTGCCCGAGGATCGCCTCGAGGCGTGGCTCCAGGCCCGGACGGCGCGTTCGCCCGGACGCCACTCCGAGACCGTCCTGACCCTGCTGACCTGAGGTTTCGCGGTAACGGACCCCCCTGTTCCACCCCCCTCGCGGGGACTTGCTAATCTTTCCAAGTCCTCGCGAGAGGCAAGGCCCCTTTAGCTCAGTCGGCAGAGCGTTTCCATGGTAAGGAAAAGGTCTACGGTTCGATTCCGTAAAGGGGCTCAGAACTTCAGCCGCGTCACGCAAGCGTGTCGCGGCCAGGTTCATGTAAGGCGGTGTAGCTCAGCTGGCAGAGCAAGCGGCTCATAATCGCTGTGTCGCCGGTTCAAGTCCGGCCACCGCTACGCGGTAATCCTGGGTATCCCAGGCCTAGTAGAGAAGGAAATGCTGTGGCTGCCACTGACGTGCGACCGAAGATCACGCTCGCGTGTGAGGAGTGCAAGCACCGCAACTACATCACCAAGAAGAACCGGCGCAACAACCCGGATCGCCTGGAGATGAAGAAGTTCTGCCCGAACTGCGGTACGCACCGGACTCACAAAGAGACCCGCTGAGCGTCTAGCGGTTCTACCTGTCTTACCCGAAGCCGCCCTGGTCACCAGGGCGGCTTCGGGTATTTTTCGGGTTCGGTAGCCTGCTCGGGTGGCCTTGGACCAGTCGTTCACCGGGCGGGTGTACCCGCCGACCAGTACCTATGAAGTGAGTCGCGAGAAGATCCGGGAGTTCGCCGACGCGCTCGGCGACACGAACCCGCTCTACCGCGACCCCGAAGCGGCGAAGGCGGCCGGCTACCCCGACGTCATCGCGCCGCCGACGTTCCTGACGATCATCAACCTCGCCTCGATCAACGCGATCGTCTCGGACCCCGAGCTGGGGCTCGACTACTCGCGGATGGTCCACGGCGATCAGCGGTTCACCTACACGCGGCCGGTGCACGCGGGCGACGTCCTGTCGCTCACCACGCATATCGACAACATCATGGCCCGCGCCGGGAACGACTTCATCAACCTGCGCGCCGAGATCTCCGGCGCCGATGGCGGCCTGATCGCCACCACGAACGCGCAGCTCGTGGTCCGAGGGGAGGACGCGTGAGCACGTTCACCGTCGGGGAAGAACTGACGCCGCTGACCATCGACGTCACCCGTGACCAGCTGGTGCGCTACGCGGGCGCGTCGCTGGACTTCAACCCCATCCACTGGAACGAGACCTTCGCCAAGGAGGTCGGCCTTCCCGACGTCATCGCGCACGGGATGCTGACCATGGCGCTCGGGGCGCGGCTCGTCACCGACTGGCTGGGCGACCCCGGCCGCCTCGTCGACTACTTCGCGCGCTTCACGCGCCCTGTGGTCGTGCCGAACGAGGGCGCGGCGACGATCGAGTTCACCGGGAAGGTCGCCGTGGTCAACGACGACGGCACCGCCCGCGTCGACATCACCGCCAAGTTCGAGGGCAAGGCCGTCCTGGGCAAGGCGCAGGCGGTCGTCCGCGACTGACTCCCGGGGGAGCAAGGGACCTTTGCTACCACTCGCTTAGCGTGCCTAAGTAAGTGGTAGCAAAGGTCCCTTGCTCTACGCGAGCTTGACCAGCTTCTCGAGGACCTCCGCCATTCCCTGCGCACCCCGCGCGTTCGGGTGCAGCGGCGCCGCGGGCACCGACGGAGTGGGGCCTTCGACCCAGCGCCGGTTCGCGGCGCTGCACATGTCCCGCCCCTTGCTCGCGGTCGACATGTCGGCGAAGCCCGCTTCGTGCGCCTTCGCTGTGTCCTGCAATGCCGTGTTCAGCCGTTTCAGCGAGTCGCGGAAGTAGGCCACGTCCCCCGCGCCGACCGGCAGGACGGGCCAGCAACCGGCGTCGTCGTCCGGAAGCACCGTCGGGTACCCCACGACCACGACGCGCGCCGAAGGGGCCTTCGCGCGGATCTGGTCCAGGATCCCGCCGAGCCGGTCCGCCGCGGCGGTGATCCGTTCGGAGAGCTGGTCGCGTCCGCCCGAGGTCAGCTGGGTCTTACACGGCGAAGCGGTCTGCACCTGCGTCGCGCACTGGCTCGCGAAGCCGGCGAAGCCCACGTCGTTGCCGCCGATCCCGACGGTGACCAGCGTCGTGTCACCGTCGACGGCGTCGAGCTGCGGGGCGTTCGTGCCGTCACGGGTCTTCTGCTCGCCGGTGAGGTGCTCGGTCGTGGCGCCGCCGCAGCTGACGTCGACGAACTCGGCCGGACGCAGCTTCGCGGCGAGCAGGCTCGGGTAGTTGTTGTCCGAGCGATCACAGCCCACCGGCGCGCCCACGGGCCGTCCAGTACCCGGCGAGGCCGTGTAGGAGTCGCCCAGCGCCACGTACCGGCCCGCGCCGTCCGAAGTGGTGACGCCCGCCGGTGTCACCGCCGTTCCACGCTCCCAAAGGTGGTAAGCGATCCCCAGGACGGACAGCACGATCACCAGGAAGAGGCAGCCGCCGCCCGTTCTCCGCTGCGTCACCCGTTCGTTGTACGCGACCTGGGTCACGTTTGTCATCGGTCCGACCGTCGGTGAACTGGACGTGAACGGGTGATCTCCGGTTGCCTGAGACGTGGATCACGTTCAGGGTGGTGTCCGTACCTGCCCCGAGGAAAGGCGAAAACCGTGAGCCTGAACTTGAACAAGCTGGTGGACAAGGCGTGGGAGGACAAGGGGATCAGCGAGCTGCTGGACGCGCCGCCGTCCGCGCTCGAAGGCTTGACCAAGAAACACGACGAACTCCTCGCCGAACTCAAGATCAAGACCATCCGGGACCTCGGCAACTGGAAGTACGCCGCGAAGGCCCACGCGCTCGTCCAGCTCGCCGACGGCCAATCCTGACCTTCTGAAGGCCCTTCCCGGCGAACGGGGAGGGCCTTCAGCCGTTCGGGACCAGGTTGCGCAGTTCGGCGGCGAGATCGAGGGCGTGCGTGACGTCCCGCGCGAGATAGTGCGGGTCGACGAAGGCCTCGGCGATCCCGGTATCGGCGGCCGCCTCCAGCTGCGCCGCGACGTCCTTGAGGTCCGTTCCCGGCTTCGGGTTGATCCGCAATACCCGCCGCAGCTTGCCGGGGTCGCGGCCCGCCTTCTCGGCCGCGGCCACCACGGTCTCCCAGAGCTTCGCCAGATACGGCGCGGGAAGTCCCGCCGGAAGCCAGCCGTCCGCGCGGCGGCCGACGCGATCCAGCGCCACCGGGGACAGCCCGCCGAGCAACACCGGCGGATGTGGGCTCTGCACCGGTCGCAGCCCCACCTTCGACGCCGGGATCCGCCAGCGTTCGCCTTCGTGTTCGACCGGGTCACCGGTCCAGAACTTCCGGAGGACGTCGAGAAGCTCCTCCAGTTGCCCGCCGCGCCCCTTCCAGGGCGTACCTGTCGCCGTGTACTCGTCGCGAAGCCAGCCGATCCCCAGCCCGATGTCCAGGCGGCCACCGCTCACCTGATCCAGTGAAGTGAGCATCCTGGCGAGCACCACGGCCGGATACACCGTCCCGGTGAGCGTGCTGGTGCCCAGCCGGACCTTGTTCGTGATGCTCGCGGCGACGGTCAGCAGGATCAGCGGATCGGCGAAGGTGACGAACTCGGGCGGGTACGGCCGTTCGGGTGTACCGCCGGGGTAGAAATCCGACGGAGAGACCGGCGCCAGCACCCGATCCCCGACCCACAGGGACTCGTACCCGAGCTCCTCGGCCGCCGCGGCGAAACCGGTGACGGCGTCCATCGACGCGAGGGGACCGTACTGCGGAAGAGTGATTCCCAAGCGCACCAGGGTCACCGTGCTTCCGCGAGCAGACGGCCCATCCTGGTGATCCCTTCGGCGAGATCGTTTTCGTCCAGCGCATAGGAAATCCGGAAATACCCCGGCGTCCCGAACGCCTCGCCGGGCACCACGGCGACCTCGGCCTCACGCAGGATCAGATCCGCCAGCGCCACCGTGTCCACCGGACGTTCGCCACGGATCTCCTTGCCCAGCAAGGCTTTCACCGACGGATAGACGTAGAAAGCGCCGAGTGGCACCGGAGTCTCGACTCCGGGGATCTCGGAAAGCAGGGACAGCGCCTTCTTTCGCCGAGCGTCGAAAGCTTCGCGCATCGCGAAAACGGCGTCGAGCGGTCCGCTCACCGCGGCCAGCGCCGCGCGTTGTGCGACGTTCGAAACATTGCCGCACAAGTGGGACTGATACGCCGTCGCCGCCTTGACGACGTCCTGCGGACCGAGCAGCCAGCCCACCCGCCAGCCGGTCATCGAGTACGTCTTCGCGACCCCGTTGAGGACGATCGTCCGGTCGGCGAGCTCCGGGACCAAGACCGGCATCGAGGGCGCTTCGGCGCCGTCATAGACCAGGTGCTCGTAGATCTCGTCGGTGATCACCCAGAGGTTGTTTTCCTGCGCCCAGCGCCCGATCGCCTCGACCTGCTCGCGCGGGTACACCGCGCCGGTCGGGTTCGACGGCGACACGAACAGCAGCACCTTCGTGCGCGGCGTCCTGGCGGCCTCGAGCTGCTCGACGGTGACGAGGTAGCCCGTCGTCTCGTCCGCCGTGACCTGCACCGGGACACCGCCGGCGAGGGCGATCGACTCCGGGTACGTGGTCCAGTACGGCGCGGGCAGCAGCACCTCGTCGCCGGGGTCGAGCAGCGTCGCGAACGCCGAGTAGGCCGCCTGCTTGCCGCCGTTGGTCACCAGGACGCGCCCTGGGTCGACCTCGAACCCGGAGTCGCGGACGGTCTTCGCCGCGATCGCCTCCCGCAGCTCCGGCAGCCCGCCCGCGGCGGTGTAGCCGTGATTGACCTTGTCGCGGACCGCCGCTTCGGCGGCTTCGAGCACGTTGGCCGGGGTGGGGAAGTCCGGCTGCCCCGCCCCGAACCCGATCACCGGACGACCCTGCGCCTTGAGCTCCCGGGCCTTCGCGTCGACGGCCAGCGTGGCCGACGGCGTGATGCCGCCGATCCGGGCCGAGACGCGTGCGGCGGGCGAAGACGAGGGTGCGGGAGCGCTCATGGCGACATCGTGGCACGATCATGGGGTCGGCCGTGGGGGAGTTTCCCCGCGGAAGGCTGCTCCACGCCGCTTTGAGGGGCGCGGTTGCGAAGCTGTTCGGGGGTTGCCGTAGACTTCTGGTCTCGGAACGCACTACGGTCATCCCCGCCACGGCGGTGGGGACGATGGAATGCGTCCTCGGGAGCTCCAGAGCATCGGGGCTCCAAAGGGGTGTAGCTCAATTGGCAGAGCAGCGGTCTCCAAAACCGCAGGTTGCAGGTTCAAGTCCTGTCACCCCTGCGTAAGCGAACTGGTGAAGGCGGAGGAGTGGTCGTGAGCGACAGCGACGCCAGCGGTGAGAAGGCGCAGGACGGCGCCGGGCAGAAGCCCGACGAGCAGTCCCGCCCGGTGACCGCCGCTGCCCGGCGTGAGCGCCGTGCGTCCGCGCGCCCGTCCGGTAAGGCCGACGCCAAGTCGGACGACAAGACCCGCCCCGCCGGCAAGGCGAAGGCCGGGGACAAGACCGAGAAGTCCAAGGACGCCAAAGGCACGGCGACCCCGAAGCGCGACCGCAAGCCGAAGCAGGCGTCGATCTTCGCCCGGCTCATGCGCTTCATCCGTGAGGTCTGGGCCGAGCTGCGCAAGGTCATCTGGCCGAACCGCAAGCAGATGGTCACCTACACCGCGGTGGTGCTGGTCTTCGTGGTGTTCATGGTGGCGCTGGTGAGCGGCCTCGACCTGGCCTTCAAAGAGGTCGTCGGTGCCGTCTTCGGCAGCTGAGGCAGCCGTTCGCGGTGCCTGAGGGCACCGCACGGTGGCCTGCGCCACGGCAACCGATCAACTGAGAGGACGGAACGTGACCTCCGAGAACGGCACAGCAGCCGGTCATGAGCTGACCGAGCTTTCCGACGAGCAGGTGCACGCGGCACTCGGCGACGAGCAGTCCGAGCACCTGGACTCCGTCGAGGTGCCCGCCGCAGGCGACGAGGTCGACGAAGCCGGAGATGTCGCGGAGGCCGACGAGGCGTCCGTCGAGACCGACGACACCGCCGCCGAGCCCGAGGCCGACGAGGACGTCGACCCGGTCGCCAAGCTGCGCGCGGAACTCAACGCCGCTCCCGGTGAGTGGTACGTCGTGCACTCGTACGCGGGTTACGAGAACAAGGTGAAGACCAACCTCGAGACCCGGACCCAGACGTTGGACGTCGAGGACTACATCTTCCAGATCGAGGTCCCGACCGAAGAGGTCACCGAGATCAAGAACGGCCAGCGCAAGCAGGTGCAGCGCAAGGTGCTGCCCGGCTACATCCTGGTCCGCATGGACCTGAACGACGCCTCGTGGAGCGCGGTGCGCAACACGCCGGGTGTCACCGGGTTCGTCGGCGCCACGTCGCGTCCGTCGCCGCTGACCGTGGACGAGGTGCTCAAGTTCCTCGCGCCCAAGGTCGAGACGGCCGCCCCCGCCAAGCCCGGCAAGGGTGAGGCCGCCGCCACCGAGTCGCCGCTGGGTGCCCCCGCGGTCGAGGTGGACTTCGAGGTCGGCGAGTCGGTCACCGTCATGGACGGCCCGTTCGCGACGCTGCCCGCGACGATCTCCGAGGTCAACGTGGACGGACAGAAGCTGAAGGTCCTGGTGTCGATCTTCGGCCGGGAGACCCCGGTCGAGCTGTCGTTCAACCAGGTCTCCAAGATCTGACGGCCGCCAGACGGCCGGCAGTCCCCGCGTACTGGCAGGTGTGCGGGGGACTCAAGTCAGTAAGAAGGAACAAACGAAATGCCACCCAAGAAGAAGAAGCTTGCGGCGATCATCAAGCTGCAGATCAAGGCGGGTGCGGCCAACCCCGCGCCGCCGGTCGGCCCCGCGCTGGGTCAGCACGGCGTCAACATCATGGAGTTCTGCAAGGCCTACAACGCCGCGACCGAGTCGCAGCGCGGGGACGTCGTCCCGGTCGAGATCTCCGTGTACGAAGACCGCACGTTCGACTTCAAGCTCAAGACGCCGCCGGCCGCGAAGCTGCTGCTGAAGGCCGCGGGCGTGGAGAAGGGTTCCGGCGAGCCGCACAAGACCAAGGTCGCCAAGGTCACCTGGGACCAGGTCCGCGACATCGCGAAGACCAAGGAATCCGACCTGAACGCGCACGACATCGACCAGGCCGCGAAGATCATCGCCGGCACCGCCCGCTCGATGGGCATCACGGTCGTCGACTGAGTTCCACCCAGCACCACCGTGGGAGAGCCAGTGCTGGCTCCAACACCACACTGATCCGTTGAAGAGTTAAGGACAGAAGCAATGCCCAAGCACAGCAAGGCCTACCGTCAGGCTCTTGAGCTGGTGGACCGCGAGCGGCTCTACGCCCCGCTCGAGGCCGCGAAGCTGGCCAAGGAGACCTCTTCCAAGAAGATGGACGCCACCGTTGAGGTCGCCATGCGCCTCGGTGTCGACCCTCGGAAGGCCGACCAGATGGTCCGCGGCACCGTGAACCTGCCGCACGGCACCGGTAAGACCGCCCGCGTCATTGTTTTCGCCGTTGGTGACAAGGCCGCCGAGGCCGAGGCCGCCGGCGCGGACGTGGTCGGCACCGACGAACTGATCGAGCGCATCCAGGGTGGCTGGCTCGAGTTCGACGCCGCGATCGCGACGCCGGACCAGATGGCGAAGGTCGGCCGTATCGCCCGCATCCTCGGCCCGCGTGGCCTGATGCCGAACCCGAAGACCGGCACCGTGACCCCCGCGGTCGCGAAGGCCGTCTCGGACATCAAGGGCGGTAAGATCAACTTCCGCGTGGACAAGCAGGCCAACCTGCACTTCGTCATCGGCAAGGCCTCGTTCGACACCGAGAAGCTGGTGGAGAACTACGCGGCCGCGCTGGACGAGATCCTGCGTGCCAAGCCGTCGTCGGCGAAGGGTCGCTACCTGAAGAAGGTCACGATCTCCACGACGATGGGCCCGGGTGTCCCGGTCGACCCGGCCCGCACCCGCAACCTCCTCGCCGAGGACGCGTGAGTCTGAGTTAGACATCACTGAGAAGTGGGCGGTCCCGCTACGGCGGGGCCGCCCCTTTTTCGTGTTTGCTGGAGGGCATGCCTACCTTCGCGTCGTTCGACGGGCTTCAGCTGAGCTACACCGTCTGGGAAGGCGGTGGGCGCCCGGTACTGCTGCAGCACGGTTTCGCCGCGGACACGAACGCCAACTGGATCGCACCCGGCGTCGTCGACACCCTCCAGGACGCCGGGCTGACCGTGATCAGCCTGGACGCGCGCGGCCACGGACGGTCGGCGAAACCGCACGACGAGGCGAGCTACGGCGACGACGCGATGGTTCGCGACGTTTCGGCGCTGCTGGACACGTTGAACCTCGACGAGGTGTCGATGGTCGGCTACTCGATGGGCGCGATGATCGCGCTCGGCGCGGTGGCCGCCGACCCGCGGATCCGGTGCCTCGCGATCGGCGGGGTCGGGTCGGGGATCGTCGACTTCGGCGGCGTCGACACCCGCGTCGTCACGCCGGAGGCGATCAGTGAGGCGCTGCTCGCTTCGGACCCTTCGACGCTTCCGCCGTCTTCGGCGCCCTTCCGGGCGCTGGCCGACGCGTTGCGGGCGGACCGGATCGCGCTGGCGGCCGTCGCCCGCGGCACGGCGAATCCGAAACTGGACCTGACGGCGATCGCGGTGCCGACCCTGATCCTCGCCGGGGACACCGACCCGCTGGCCGCGGAACCCGAACGCCTGGCCGCCGCCATCGCCGGCGCCCGCCTCGTCCGCGTCCCCGGCGATCACATGGCCGCCGTCATGCACCCCGCCTTCGGCTCCGCCCTTACCGGCTTCCTGACCGCGCACGACCTCTGACGCGCGACCTGCGTTTCGCGGGCTAATCGCGACCTGGCGTGCGGACCTGCGTTTCGCGGGCTAAACGCGATCCGCGGACGACCTGCGTTTAGCCCCCTAATCGCGATCCGGGGGTGAAGACGTGCAGGTCAGTTGCCGGTGGGCGGGGCAGGGCAGGGGGCTGGAGAGTTCGCGTGCCCGGTGATCAGCCACTGGCCCATCTCGACTTCCTGCAGGGTGAAGCTGCCCAGCAGAGGGCCACCGCGGATGTTGTACCAGCACGAGTGGATCGTCAGGTTCTGCCGCGGGACCACACTCGACATCGGGCGAACCGCGTAGATGTACGGAGTGATGTCGGTGACCTTGGCGTTCAGCGCCGGGACGGCGGTCGCACAGTCCGGGTAGCCGAGGTCGCGGGCGAACTGGGCCTGCGCCTGTTCGCTCATCGACAGGCAGACCTTTTCGACGCGGGTGGCGGGCGGGTACGGCTTGCCGATCGTGTCGTAGATGGCCCGCACGGCTTCCCACGGGTTGGTCGAGAGCACCTGGTTGGTGCGGTGCTTGCCGCCGCCACCCTGGACGAACGTCGCCGTGTCTTCCCCGGCGTCGCTGGGGAAGATCTGCCGGTAGGCGATGGTCGCGCCGATGCAGATCAGCAAGATCACGATGATCCAGGCGAGGAGCTTCCCGCCCAGGCGCCGCAGCCAACGCGGCATGCGGGGGCGAGGGGCAGGCACGAGCTCGCCGGGCGGCGGTCCCGGGGGCGCCGGCGGCTGTCCTCCGTAGTACTGGGTCGCGGGCTGCGTGGTCTGTGCCGGCACGAGGCCCTGCTGCTGCGCCTCGGTGAACTTCAGATAGTCCTGGAACTGCTGAAACTGCTGGAACTGGCGCAGTTGCTCCTCATCCAGCCGGGGCGCGGGCTGACCTCCCGCCTTGGGCTCGATGTCCGTGCCGGGCTCGTTGCCCGGCTTTCCGTCATCACGCTGCTCCGCCACGTCACCATGATGCCCCGCGAGACCCCCGGCGCACTCCGCCGGTCGCGTTTAGCCCGCTAAACGCGATCTGACAGGGGGTCCGTGCGGAGGGCGAAACAGGGTCACGTACCCTTGTCAAGGTTCTACCGAAGACCGCTGGTCTTCTCCTGGTCATACGGCCTGGAGAACGAAGGCCCCGCTAGGGTGGGCGACCCGCGCAGGAGGAACGAGGCTCGCCCACGACGCACGTCGTCGTGTGCCCTGACGCCCCGCGCCTGTCTGCGCTGGGGCGTTTCGTCGTTTCAGGGCTCTCAAGGCCAGTGGACCACTAGCCAAGAGAGGAGGCGACCATGGCGAAGCCCGACAAGGAGGCGGCCGTCGCCGAGATCGCGGAGAGCTTCCGCAGCAGCTCGGCCACAGTCGTTACCCAGTACACCGGCCTCTCCGTGTCCCAGCTGTCCCAGCTGCGCCGCGCTCTCGGCACCAATGCCAAGTACCGGGTCGCGAAGAACACCCTCGTCAAGCGTGCCGCCACGGACGCCGGCATCGAGGGTCTCGAGGACCTGTTCGTCGGCCCGACCGCGATCGCCTTCGTCGAAGGTGAGCCGGTTGACGCCGCGAAGGCGCTTCGCGATTTCGCGAAGGACAACAACGCGCTTGTGATCAAGGGCGGCTACATGGACGGCAAGTCGCTGTCCGTGGACGAGATCTCCAAGATCGCCGATCTCGACAGCCGTGAGGTCCTGCTCGCCAAGGCGGCGGGCGCGTTCAAGGCGAAGCTGTCCCAGGCCGCCGCGCTGTTCCAGGCGCCGGCGTCCCAGGTCGCCCGCCTGGCTGCCGCGCTGGAGGAGAAGCAGCGCAACGCCGGTACCGAAGCAGCCGAAGCACCCGCCGAGAGCTGAACACCCCCACCCCCGAACTTTTAGTTCGTTTCAGAGAGGAAAGCCACCATGGCGAAGCTGAGCACCGCCGAGCTGATCGACGCCTTCAAGGAGCTCACCCTTCTTGAGCTGTCCGAGTTCGTGAAGGAATTCGAGGAGACCTTCGACGTCACCGCCGCCGCCCCGGCCGCCGTCGTCGCCGCGGCCCCGGCCGCCGGTGGCGCTGCCGCCGACGCGGGTGCCGAGCAGGACGAGTTCGACGTCGTCCTCGAGTCCGCCGGTGACAAGAAGATCCAGGTCATCAAGGTCGTCCGTGAGGTCGTCTCGGGTCTGGGCCTGAAGGAGGCCAAGGAGCTGGTCGAGGCCGCTCCCAAGGCCCTCCTGGAGAAGGTCGACAAGGAGGCCGCCGAGGCCGCCAAGGAGAAGCTCGAGGCCGCGGGCGCCAAGATCGCCATCAAGTGATCTCGGGCGCGTCAGCGCCTACCGCAGCACCGTCGAAGGGGCGGGCATCCACACGGGTGCCCGCCCCTTCGCTGTCTCCAGACCTCGGACCCGACCTGCGTTTAGCCCCCTAATCGCGACGCGTAGCAAGGCTAAGCATTCGGGCGCGTCCAGGGCGCCGGATCGCGTTTAGCCCGCGAAACGCGATCCGGTGCGGGAGGAGGGCGGCGTGGGGGCTGACCTGCGTTTAGCGGGCTAAACGCGATCCGGCCTGGGGCGGGGCTGGTCGTGGATCTGCGCACGGGAGTGACGTGCACTACGGTGCTGCAAGCGGTGCACGGGCAGGCGGCGGGCTGCGCGAAAAGTTACCCGCGGGTCTGGCCAGAAAAGAAAACTGGTGAGTAACCTGTTCGCACTCAGCTCGTTGCACCTGGTTGACGCGGGTATCGCTGCGCGAACGCATGCGTCCTCTCGGGCCAGTGGCACGGGAAGGCAGTGCGCGACGACGCGGAACAGCTCCTGGAGGTGCGATGGGTGCCGAGGTGGTCATCGAAGGTCTTTCCAAGTCCTTCGGTAAGCAGGCCATCTGGCGGGACGTCACGCTGACCCTGCCTCCGGGCGAGGTCTCGGCGATGCTCGGTCCGTCCGGAACCGGTAAGTCCGTCTTCTTGAAGTCGATGATCGGTCTGCTCAAGCCGGACCGCGGCCGGTGCATGATCAACGGCGTCGACATCGTGACGTGCTCCGAACACCAGCTCTACGAGGTGCGCAAGCTCTTCGGCGTCCTTTTCCAGGATGGCGCCCTCTTCGGCTCGATGAACCTCTACGACAACGTGGCCTTCCCGCTGCGGGAGCACACGAAGAAGTCGGAGACCGAGGTCCGCCGGATCGTGCTCGAGAAGCTCGAGATGACCGGTCTCAACGGCGCCGACAAGAAGCTGCCCGGCGAGATCTCCGGCGGTATGCGCAAACGCGCCGGTCTCGCCCGCGCCCTCGTGCTGGACCCCCAGATCATCCTGGTCGACGAGCCGGACTCCGGTCTCGACCCGGTCCGCACCACCTACATCTCCCAGCTCTTCCTCGACGTCAACGCGCAGATCGACGCGACGTTCCTGATCGTCACGCACAACATCAACCTCGCCCGCACCGTCCCGGACAACCTGGGCATGCTCTTCCGCAAGGAACTGGTCATGTTCGGCCCGCGCGAGGTGCTGCTGACCAGCGAGGAGCCGGTCGTCAAGCAGTTCCTCAACGGCAAGATGGACGGCCCCATCGGCATGAGCGAGGAGAAGGACTCGGCCCAGCTCGCCGCGGAGCGCGCGATGTTCGAGGCCGGTCACCACGCGGGCGGGGTCGAGGACGTCAGCGGGGTGCCGCCGCAGATGCAGCCGACGCCCGGCGTGCCGACCCGGATGGGCGCGGTCCGCCGCAAGGACCGCGTCATGCAGATCCTGCACGGCCTGCCGCCCGAGGCGCAGCAGAGCATCATCGAGTCGCTTTCCCCGGAGGAGCAGCAGCGCTACGGCGTCCGCCCGCAGCGCCTCGCGACCGCCGGTCACCGGTCGGTGCCCGCCGAGAGCTCGATCCCGAACCACCACCAGGGCCAGCTGCCCGACGACCAGGTCGCCCACATCCCGCACCCCGGGAGAGCGGGCAACCACCGCTTGCGGCCACAAGATCCGGGGTCAGGTGGCGCGTGAGCTCTTCCGCTTCATCGGCGAAGATTCCCGGGATCGGCATGTTGCGCGAGACCGGGAACCTGTTCGCTCTCGGCCTCGACATCGTTCGTGGCATTTTCCAGCGCCCGTTCCAGCTGCGGGAGTTCATCCAGCAGGCCTGGTTCATCGCGAGCGTCACGATCCTGCCGACGGCGCTCGTCGCGATCCCGTTCGGCGCGGTCATCTCGCTGCAGTTCGGTTCACTCGCCCGCCAGCTCGGCGCCCAGTCCTACACGGGCGCCGGGTCGGTGCTCGCCACCGTGCAGCAGGCCAGCCCGCTGGTCACGGCGCTCCTGGTCGCGGGCGCCGGCGGTAGCGCGGTCTGCGCGGACATCGGCGCGCGGACCATCCGCGAGGAGATCGACGCCATGGAGGTGCTCGGCGTCTCCGCGGTGCAGCGGCTGATCGTGCCGCGGGTGCTCGCGATGATGCTGGTGGCGCTCCTGCTGAACGGCATGGTCAGCGTCATCGGCGTGCTCGGCGGGTACTTCTTCAACGTCGTCCTCCAGGGCGGGACGCCGGGCGCGTACCTGGCGAGCTTCTCCGCGCTGGCCCAGCTGCCGGACCTCTGGGTCGGCGAGCTGAAGGCGCTGATCTTCGGCTTCATCGCCGCGGTCGTCGCCTCCTACCGGGGACTGAACCCGTCCGGCGGCCCGAAGGGCGTCGGCGACGCGGTGAACCAGTCGGTCGTCATCACGTTCCTCATGCTGTTCGTGGTGAACTTCGTGATCACGCTGATCTACCTGCAGATCGTGCCCGGAAAGCTGGACTGACGCATGACCTTCCTGACACGCGCCAAGGGGGTTGCCAACCGTCCTTTGCAGACTCTGGACAACCTCGGTGACCAGATGTCGTTCTACGGCCGCGCGTTGCTGTGGACGCCGAGGACGCTTCGCCGCTACATGAAAGAAGTCCTGCGGCTGCTCGCCGAAGTGAGCTTCGGTTCCGGCTCGCTCGCCGTCATCGGCGGCACGGTCGGCGTGATGGTCGGCCTGACCCTGTTCACCGGTGTCCTCGTCGGTCTCCAGGGCTACTCGGCGCTGAACTCGATCGGCACCTCGGCGTTCACCGGCTTCCTGACCGCGTTCTTCAACACCCGCGAGATCGCCCCGCTGGTCGCCGGCCTCGCGCTTTCGGCGACCGTCGGCGCGGGCTTCACCGCCCAGCTGGGCGCCATGCGGATCTCGGAGGAGATCGACGCGCTCGAGGTCATGGGCGTGCCGAGCCTGCCGTACCTGGTGACCACCCGGATCATCGCCGGTTTCGTCGCGGTCATCCCGCTGTACGTCATCGGCCTGCTGAGTTCGTATCTCGCGTCGCGGTTGGTCGTTATCTACATCTACAACCAGTCAGCGGGTACCTACGACCATTATTTCGACCTGTTCCTACCACCACAGGATGTGTTGTATTCGTTCATCAAGGTGCTGTTGTTCAGCGTCTTGATCATCCTGTCCCATTGCTATTTCGGATACCGGGCCTCCGGTGGCCCCGCCGGTGTCGGCGTGGCCGTCGGTAAAGCGGTCCGGCTGAGCATCGTCACGGTGTCCATCATGAACTTCTTCATCGGTTTCGCGATCTGGGGAACCGACGTCACGGTGAGGATCGCAGGATGATCGCGACAATCCGGCGCAGGCTGCTGGGCCTGCTTCTGGTCGCCGTGCTCATCGGCGGGGTGGCGCTGAGCATCGCGCTGTACCAAAAGGCGTTCACGCCCGTCGTCAGCGTGAAGCTCCAGTCGGGCAACATCGGGAACCAGCTGCTGAAGCAGTCCGATGTGAAGGTCCGCGGGCTCATCGTCGGCTCGGTCAAGGAGATCACCGCGACCCCGGACGGTGCCGAGCTCACGCTCGCCCTGAATCCGGAGTCGGCGAAACTGATCCCCCAGAACGTTTCGGCGCGATTCCTGCCGAAGACGTTGTTCGGTGAGCGGTTCGTTTCCCTCGAGATCCCGGACGCACCGTCGGAGAAGGCGATCGCGGAAGGCGACGTGATCACCCAGGACCGCACGTCCGGTGCGGTCGAGCTGGAGCAGGCCTTCGCCCATCTGATGCCGGTCTTGCAGGCCGTCCAGCCGCAGAAGCTGTCGAGCACGCTTTCGGCGATCTCCACCGCCCTCAACGGCCGCGGTGACCAGCTCGGCGACACCCTCGCGCAGCTCGGCACCTACGTCGGTGAACTGAACCCGCACGAGCCGAAGCTCCAGCAGAACCTCAAAGAGCTCGCGAAGTTCTCGGACAACCTCGACGCCGTCGCCCCGGACCTGGTGCAGACCTTGGACAACCTGAGCACCACCACCCGCACCGTGGTGGACCAGAAGATGAACCTGGCGAACCTCTACGGCAGCGTCACCCAGGCTTCGGTCGATCTGCAGACGTTCCTCCAGAACAACGCCGACAACCTGATCCGGCTCGCCGACACGGCCCGCCCGACGGCGGAGCTGTTGGCGAAGTACGCGCCGTCGTACCCCTGCGTGATCGGGCAGATGGCGGACAACCTGCCGAAGATCGACAAGGCGCTCGGCAAGGGCACCGACCGGCCCGGTCTGCACGCGACCATCGAGGTCACCGTCAACCGCGGACCGTACCTGCCCGGCAAGGACGAGCCGCGGTTCGAGGACAAACGCGGACCGCGCTGCTACGACCTGAAGCAGTTCCCGGACCCGTTCCCGCAGTACCCGCCGGACGGCCCGATCAAGGACGGCAGCACGGTCAAGCCGCCGGCACGCTCGGCGAACGACGGCCTCTCGCCTTCGAACGGCTTCGCGAACGTCGGCGGTTACAACGGCGGGGGAGCGCCCGGCGGGAGCCCGTCCTACAGCGCGTCCGAATCGGACTTCCTCGCGCAGCTGGTCGCCCCGCAGGTCGGCATGTCCGCCTCGGACGTGCCCGGCTGGGGCTCGCTGCTCGTCGGTCCGCTCTACCGGGGAGCGGAGGTGCACGTCCAGTGAGGGGATTGCTCGCTCCGCTGATCAAGCTCTGCGCCTTCATCGTGGTCACCGTGCTGTTCACGACCATCCTCGGGATCAGCATCGCCAACGTGAACACCACCAGCACCAACGCCTACAAGGCACGGTTCAGCGACGCCACCCTGCTGCTGCCCAACGACGACGTCCGCATCGCCGGGGTCCGGGTCGGGCAGGTCAAGGACGTCCGCATCGTCGACCGGCGCCAGGCCGAGGTCGAGTTCGAGGTGGACGCCGGTCGCAAGCTGCCCGCCGGGGTCACCGCGCAGATCAAGTTCCGGAACCTGGTCGGCCAGCGCTACGTCTCGCTCGGGCAGGGCACCGATTCCTCCGGCAAGACCCTGGAGCCGGGCGGGAACATCCCGCTGGAGCGCACCACGCCCGCGCTCGACCTGACGCAGCTGTTCAATGGGTTCAAGCCGCTGTTCACCGCGCTCAACCCGGACGACATCAACAAGCTGTCCTACGAGGTCATCCAGGTCCTGCAGGGCGAGGGCGGCACGGTCGAAAGCCTGTTGAAGCACACCGCGTCGCTGGCCACCACGATCTCCGACAAGGACAAGGTGATCGGCGAGGTCATCGACAACCTGAACTCGGTGCTCACCACGGTCAACGCGCACACGCCGCAGCTGAACGACCTGATCGTCAGGCTGCAGCAGCTGGTCTCCGGGCTGGCGGCGGACCGCGAGCCGATCGGCGACGCCATCGACTCGCTCGGCACCCTGGCCAAGACGACCTCCGGTCTGCTCGGCGAGGCCCGCGAGCCGCTCAAGCAGGACATCGCCGCGCTCGGCACGCTGTCGAAGAACCTCAACGACAACCAGCCGCTCGTCGAGCATTTCATCCAGTTCCTGCCGCAGAAGGTGACGGCGCTGACCCGCACCGCCGACTATGGCTCCTGGTTCAACTTCTTCGCCTGTGAGATGACGGGAGCCGTCGCCCTGCCTCCGCTGATCAACGAGCCGATCAACCTGCCGCTGCTGCCGGTGAACCGGGCGAGGTGCACGGCATGAAGTCGTTCCAGAAACGCAATCCGATCCCGATCGCGCTGGTCGGCATCTCGGTGCTGCTGCTCGGTTTCATCGCCGCGCTCAACTCCGACGACCTGCCGGTCATCGGCGGCGGCACGACGTACTCCGCCGATTTCAGCGAGGCATCGGGCCTGCAGGAGGACAACGACGTCCGGGTCGCCGGCGTGAAGGTCGGCAAGGTCTCCGAGATCAAGCTCGACGGCGACAAGGTCCGGATCTCGTTCAAGGTCAAGGACGCCTGGCTGGGCGACAAGACCAGCGCGGCGATCAAGATCAAGACCGTGCTCGGCCAGAAGTACCTGGCGCTCGACCCGCAGGGGCAGCGCACGCTCGACCCGAGCGCGACGATCCCGCGTGAGCGCACGATGTCGCCGTTCGACGTCCTCGACGCCTTCCGCGGTCTCTCGCAGACCGTCGACGACATCGACACGACTCAGCTGGCGAAGAGCTTCGACGTCATCACCGAGACCTTCGCGGACACCCCGGCCGACGTGAAGGGCGCGCTGACCGGCCTTTCCCGCCTCTCGGACACCATCGCCAAACGAGACTCGCAGCTGGCGAGCCTGCTCGCGAACACGCGACAGGTCTCGCAGACGCTCGTCGACCGTGACGCCGAGTTCCAGAAGCTGCTGGCCGACGGCAACAAGCTGCTCGGCGAGGTGGCCAAGCGCAAGGAGGCGATCTCCGCGCTGCTGGACGGCTCGCGCAACCTCGCCACCCAGCTCAAGGGCCTGGTCGACGACAACGACGCGCAGCTCGACCCGGTGCTCACCCAGCTCGACCAGCTGACCTCGATGCTGCAGCGCAACCAGGACGCCCTCGGCCAGGGCATCGCGCGGTTCGCGCCGTTCATCCGGGTGTTCACGAACACGATCGGCAACGGCCGCTGGTTCGACAACTACATCTGCGGACTGGTCCTGCCGTCGTTCGGCCCGATCAACGACAAGGGGTGCTACGAGAAATGAGTACCCGTCTCGGAGCCGGCCTCGCGCGTGGCTTCACCATCGCGATCGTGCTCGCGCTGGTCGTCGCCGGTGCGCTGTGGTGGACGCTCAAGGACGCGGGCCGCAACCACGTGACCGCGTACTTCGCGGGCACCGTCGGCCTCTACGAAGGCAACAGTGTCCGCATGCTCGGCGTGGACATGGGCACGGTCACCAAGATCCAGCCGATGGGCAACCAGGTCCGCGTCGAACTCGAATACGACCGTTCGGTGGCGGTGCCCGCGGACGCGAAGGCGATCATCGTGTCGCCGTCGCTGGTCAGCGACCGCTACGTGCAGCTCGCCCCGGCCTACATGGGCGGCCCGCGGATCGCCGACGGCGCCGTCATCGGGCTCGACCGCACCGAGGTGCCGCTGGAGGTCGACGAGCTCGCCGCCAGCCTGTCCCGGGTCAGCAAGTCGCTCGGGCCCAACGGTGCCAACAAGAACGGTTCGCTGTCGAACCTGCTCGACACCGCCGCGAAGAACTTCGACGGCAACGGGCAGGCGCTGCACGACACGATCACGAAACTCGGCCAGGCCGCGGGCACGTTGTCGGGCAACAAGGACGATCTGTTCAAGACAGTCGAGAACCTCGGCTCCTTCTCGCAGACGCTGGTGAACAGCGACAAGCAGGTCCGCGACTTCGAACGGCAGCTCGCCGACGTGAGCGGATTCCTCGCGGGGGAGCGGGAGAACCTCTCGGCGACGGTGAAGCAGCTGTCGGACACGCTCACCGCGGTGCAGGCGTTCATCGAGAAGAACCGCGACCGGCTCAAGTCCAATGTGGACAAGCTGGCCAGCGTGACCAAGGTGCTCGTCGACCAGCGCGGCGCGCTCGCCGAGATCCTCGACGTCGCCCCGGTCGGCCTCGGGAACCTGGTCAACACCTACAACGCCTCGTCGGGCACGCTCGACGCGCGGGCCAACCTCAACGAGCTCACCCAGCCGCCGCTGGTGATGGTGTGCAACCTGCTCAAACAGACCCCGGACGCGCTCGACGCGCTGGGCGACGCGTGCAAGGGCGTCGCCGGGCTGGTCGACGGGCTGGTGCCGTTGCCGTCCATCGCGCAGGTGATCCAGTCGTCGCAGGCGGGCCAGCTGCCGCCGCTGCCGCTCCCGATCGCGGGGCAGCTCTACGGAACGGCGGCCAAGTGATGAGGAAGTCTTTGGTTCTGGCGGCCGTCGGCACGGTCACGGCGTTGACGTTGAGCGGCTGCGGCTTCAGCGGGATCTACGACGTCCCGCTGCCCGGTGGTGCCGAACTCGGTGACCACCCGTACACGGTCAAGGTGCAGTTCCGCGACGTGCTCGACCTGACCCCGCAGGCCGGGGTGAAGGTCAACGAGGTCGCCATCGGCCGCGTCGAAGCGATCGGCCTGACCCAGGACGGCTGGAACGCCGAAGTCACCCTCCGGGTCAACGGCGACGTGAAGCTGCCGGCGAACGCGCTCGCCAACGTCAAGCAGTCGAGCCTCCTCGGCGAGAAGTACGTCGAGCTGGCCGCCCCTCCCGACGGACAGGGCAAGCTCGCCGACAACGCGGTGATCCCGCTGGCCCGCACGAACCGCAGCGTCGAGGTCGAAGAACTGCTCGGCGCGCTTTCGCTGCTGCTCAACGGTGGCGGGGTGGAACAGCTCAACACCATCACCAAGGAGCTCAACAACGCCACCACCGGCCGCTCGCCGGAGCTCAAGGCGCTGCTGAACAACACCAACGAGCTGGTCACGAACCTCGACAAGCAGTCCGCGAACATCACGCGGGCGCTCGACGGGCTGAATCGGCTCTCGCTCACGCTGAACGGCCAGAAGGACAAGCTGGTCGGCGCGGTCGACAACCTCGGCCCCGGTCTCGGCGTGCTGGAGCAGCAGCGTGGCCAGCTGGTGACCATGCTGAACGCGCTCAACCGCCTTTCCGGTGTCGCCGTCGACACGGTGAACAAGAGCAAGGAAGACCTCGTCGCCGACCTCAAGGCACTGCAGCCGACGCTGCAGAAGCTCGGCGAGGCGGGTGCGGATCTGCCGAAGGCGCTGGAGATCCTGTTGACCTTCCCGTTCAGTGACGCCGCCTACGACGGCGTCAAGGGCGACTACTTCAACCTGTTCGCGAAGATCGACCTGAACCTGAACGAGATCCTCAAGAACCTCGGCCGCAGCCGGGAGAACCCGCTCAAGGACGTCGTGCCGGTGCCGGGTCTGACCGGCGGGACCGAGGGGCCGGGGGAGAATCCGCCGCTGCCGATCCCGGACAGCGTCGGCGGTGTCGCCGGTAGCCAGGCCGGCGCGCCGCAGGGCGGCGGGCAGCCGCGACAGACCGGACCCGCCGGTATCTTCGGCGTGCTTTCGGGAGGTGCCGGCTGATGCTGGTCCGTAGGACGAAGATCCAGCTGGTCGCGTTCGCGATCATCTCCGTGGTCGCCATCGTGTACGCGCTGATCCGGTTCGCCGGGCTCGGCCAGGTCTTCGGCGACGAGGGCTACACGGTGAAGTTGCAGCTCAAGCAGTCCGGCGGCATCTTCACCAACGCCGAGGTCACGTACCGCGGCTTCAACATCGGGCGGGTCGGCGAGCTGCGCCTGACCAAGACCGGGCTGGAAGCCGACCTCAACATCTCGCCGGACGCCCCGCAGGTGCCCGCCGATCTCGACGCCGTCGTCGCGAACCGGTCGGCGGTCGGCGAACAGTTCGTCGACCTGAAGCCCAAGAGCGACAAGGGACCGTTCCTGAACGCGGGTTCGGTCATCCCGGCCGACAAGGTCAAGACGCCCGTGCCGACCGAACAGCTCATCGGCGACCTCGACAGCCTCGCCGCCTCGGTGCCGACCGACTCGCTGCGCAAGGTCGTCGACGAGTCGTACAACGCCTTCAACGGCACCGGCCCCGACCTGCAGCGGCTGCTCGACACCGCGCGGAGCTTCACCACCACCGCGCAGGAGTACCTGCCGCAGACGATCCAGCTGCTGGAAAAGGGCGGGCAGGTCCTCGAAACACAGAACGAGATGTCGAGCTCCATGAAGTCGTTCAGCGCGGACCTCAACAAGCTTTCGGGCACGCTGAAGAACTCCGACGCCGACATCCGGAAGCTGATCGGGATCACCCCGCAGGTGGCGAACCAGATCAGCTCGGTGCTCGCCGAATCCGGACCGGGGCTCGGTGCGCTGACGGCGAACCTGCTCACGACGTCGAACCTGCTGGTGACCCGGCTCGACGGGCTCGAACAGGGCCTGGTGACGTACCCGATGCTGGCCGCCGGCGCCAACACCGTCGCCAACGACGGCACCGCGCATCTGGGGCTCGCGCTCAACCTGTTCAACCCGCCGTCGTGCACCAAGGGCTACATGGGCCTGGACAAGTACCGCGAAGGCACCGACACGACGCCTCGCGCGCCGAAGGACGACGCGTACTGCGCCGAGCCGAAGGGCAGCCCGATCAACGTGCGTGGTGCGCAGAACGCGCCGTACAACGGGGTCCCGCAGATCCCGTCGGAAGGCGACGTCGCGGCGAACGCCGGCCGCTCGGCCGAGGAACTGGCCAGCCTGCGCGCGGCGCAGGGCATGCCGAGCGTCCTGCAGAGCCCCGGGGTCAGCCTGCCCACCCTCGGCACGCTGCTGGGCCTGCCCGGCTGAGCCCGAGACCGTATACCTACTCTGGAGTGTCATGAGTTCTTCTCGATCGCGGACCCTGGTGCTGGGGGCGGCGGCGTTCGCGCTGGCCGCCTTCCTCGCCGCGGCGATCTTCGGTGTCATGTGGGCCGTGGCCGCGTCGGACGACAACGCCGACCTGGCGCGCTCGCGGGACGAGGTGGTCAAGGCGGGCGGCACCGCGATCAAGGCGTACACCGAGGTCGACTTCGAGAACCTCGACGAGTTCTTCAACAGGCAGAAGGCCGTCTCCGACGAGAAGATGAGCCAGCAGCTGGCCCAGCTGGAGCCGACCTACCGCAAGGCGCTCGGTGACGCGAAGACCAAGGTCGTGACCACCATCCAGGACATCGCGGTCGAGGAACTCGACGACCACGAGGGCAAGGCGAGCTTCCTCGCCGCCATCTCCACGCAGGTCACCCAGGGCGACAAGGCGAGCTCGAAGGCGTTGCGCCTGGAGGTCTCGATGACCCGGGTCGGCGATGAGTGGAAGCTGTCCGGGATCGACAACGTGCCCCTCGTCGCGGCCGGTCAGTAAGAGCGTCACCTAGAACGGAGCCACGTAGTGCCCCCCTCCCGTCGCCAGCCCCCTCGCAGCACTCCGCCGGTGCGCCGCCCCCGGGTGGCCGGCCTGCGACGGCCCGGTGCGTCTCCTGCTCCCGCTCCCGATGCCCCTGTCTCGGAGGTCGAGGTCGAGGAGACGCCGGTGGCGAAGCCGGCGCCGGTCCGTCGTCCGTCGCCGCGGCCCGCTCCGGTTCCTGAGCCGGAGCCTGAGGTCGTCGAGTCTGCGGAGGACACTGAGGTCGCTGAAGAGCCCGACGCTCCCGAAGTCGCGAAGCCGAGCCCGCGCGCGAAGACCCGCGCGGTCGCCGAGGAGAAGCCGGACGACCTCGAAGAGGCCGAAGCCGAGGTCGACGAGTCGTCGAAGGACGAGAAGAAGCCGGGCTCGAAGCAGCTGATCTTGGCGGGCGCGCTGGTGGTCGTCGGGCTGCTGCTGGCCGCGACCGCGGTGCTCTTCAAGATCCAGGCCGACGAGGTGTCCGGCTCGACGAACAACACGGCGTTGCTGGACGTCGCGAAGACCGCGCAGGTCAAGGACCAGGTCGCGAAGGCGACCGAGGCGCTGTTCTCGTACGACTACAACAACATCGCGAAGACCGAGACCGCGGCGGCGGATCTGCTGGTCAACGACGACGTGCGGGCGAAGTACAACCTGCTGATGGGCGAGGTCAAGCGGCTGGCCCCGCAGCAGAAGATGGTCGTGACCTGCAAGGTCACCCGGAGCGCCGTCATCCGGCTGGAAGGCGACCGGGCCGACGTGATGGTGTTCGTCGACCAGAGCTCGACGCGGGCCGACACGAACAAGACCACCGCCGGGAGCGCGCAGCTGCACTTGAACGCGGAGCTGCAGGGCGACAAGTGGAAGATCACGGCGATGAACACCTACGCCGCTCCGCCGAACCCCACCGCCTCCTCGGCCCCCGCTTCGCCCCCGGCCTCCCCGGCCCCCTCGAAGTGACCCACCCCGGATCGCGTTTAGCCCGCTAAACGCGATCCGGCACTGCGGCCTGGCCTTCATTACCTACCGACGCGGCCTGGCGCGACCCCAACTGGCTTCGAGATGAGGGATCCGGACGCTCCCCGTCGCAGCACCCCGTGCCCCCAATGTGGCATCGGAGACGCTCGGTGTCCCCAATGCCACATTGGGGACACCGAGCCCCTTGCCCACGGCCGCCGCGCGAAACCGGCCTCGACTACCGACACACACCGGTGGGTAAACAAAGACGATCCCTCAAGGAGGCCTTCACGGCTTCCGGCTGCCCACCCCCGCTGACCTGCGTTTAGCGGGCTAATCGTCACGCGTCGCCGCGCTGACCAGGGCTTCGGGCGCCGCCCGACCGGAGCTTGAAGCTCGCCGTACGCGCCTTCTTGGCCATCTTCCGGTCCGGATGGCTCGCGCCGACGACGTTCAGGAGTTCGAGCCGGTCCGGATGGCCGGAGGACGTCAGCAGTTCCACGACGTCGAAGCCGTCGTCCATGTCGGCGAGCTGATGGACGAACGCGCCGAGCGCGTGCATCGCCGCGTAATGGTCGGCCATCCCGAGGACGACCTCGTCGCGAGTGATCGTTTCCCGGTCGACCGCGCCACGTTCGGACAACCACATCGCGGCGGCCGCGCCGGCCAGACCGCCTTCGGCTCGGACTCCCGTCGCGGTCTCGAGGCCGATCTCGCCGGTTTCCCCGAGCGCGATCAAGGCGAACAGTCGTTCTTCGGGAAGCCGTGCGGTACGGAGGAACTCACTCGCCTCCGCTGCCGCGTCGGAAGGCGGCCGGTGCCGCACCCAGGCCTTCAGTTCCGCGTCGATGATCCCCGGCCCGGACTCGGCGAGGCGTGGGCTCAGCTCGCCGAGACTCTTCTCCGCCGCCTCACCGATGACCGGTGCGTCCATTCCGGCCTCGCGGAGCGCCCTGTTGATCGCCCAGACGGCGATCGGGGTGAGGCTGAGGACGTACGGGGAGGGATCGGGTTTTCCGGCGATCTCGGCGATCAGCGCGAGCCCGGCCGGGTCCGCGGTGCCCTTCTCGATCGCGCCGAGCCGTTCCAGCAGATCCAGCGCGACGCTGGTCGCGTACCGCGTCGATTCGTCCGGCGCCTGCGCGAGCTCGATGGCTTCGTAAAGGAGCTCGACCGGCACAGCGACCGGACCCGACCGGTAGAGCGTGAGTGTGATCGTCGTGACCAGTCCGAGGGGCAGAGGCTCGGCCTCGCCGATCGTCGAATACAGCCGCTCCCAGAGCCGGAGAGCGTCATCGACGAGCGTCGCGTTCTCCTCGACGGGGACGTGCTTGCCGTCGACGGCGTGGACCAGCCCGGACACCTCCGCCCACCGAGGGATCAGTGGATCGCCGGCGTCCGACCCGGCGACGTAGCCTCGGACCTCGCCGAGGAGGGGGCTCCGCTCCGCGGCCTGCCGCAGCTCGGCCTCCGGCCGCAAGAGGACCGGGCGCATCTCGGTACTGACGTCCTTCTCCCACGTTTCGCGCACGCCCCCAGTCTGGCAGCGCCCGCCCGATGCGCGTCGCGTTTAGCCCGCTAAACGCAGGTGCGTCGCCATGCCTGTGCGCCGCACCAGGCGGCCCATCTGCTACAACGGTCACATCGGACAAGTCGGTCCGGGGCGTCCCGCCGGTCGCCGGGCCCGACCCGGTGACCGTTCGGGAAGCCCCGGCGGCCGGATCGCGTTTAGCCCGCTAAACGCAGGTCGGCGCGCCGGCGCCGTCACCTGCGGGTACCGGGCGGTAACCAGGATGATCGTCCTGTGAAGCGCCGGGCGCGGGGCTACTTCCACGCTGCGCCAACCGGCGGGACCACCGCGCGGCATCTTGACTCAGAGCCCCTGTGGGGTCACGCTTACTGGCAACGGTGAGAACCGGCGGTGCCCTTGCGGGAGGGACGGCCCGGGGAGGCCGAGGAGAGGCATACCTGAAGACGTTGCGATGCAGGCTGGGCCCCATCGGGAGCGCCCCCTGGACAGACCGCGACGTTCGGGCTAGACTGCTTCTTTGCGCTGCCCTCTTTCAGGCTGCCCGGAGCCGGTAGTTAGGATAGTGGGCACACGGCACCCTTGACAGACCGCATCAGCTGTTGCTGACGCGGCTGCTCACCGCTCATTGTCCCCGGAAGGACGCATCTTGGCAGTCTCTCCCGCGAACCAGGCCACTGCTGCGACCACCTCGGCTGTATCTCGCTCGGAGTCCACGGGAATCCCGGGAGCCCCCAAGCGGGTCTCCTTCGCAAAGATTCGCGAGCCGCTCAGCACCCCGAACCTGCTCGACGTGCAGATCAGGTCCTTTGAATGGTTCACCGGCGACGAGGCGTGGTTCGAACGCCGCGTCGAAGAAGGTGAAGAAAACCCGGTCGGCGGCCTGGAAGAGGTC
Organism: Amycolatopsis keratiniphila subsp. keratiniphila; assembly: GCF_001620365.2. Lineage (GTDB taxonomy): Bacteria > Actinomycetota > Actinomycetes > Mycobacteriales > Pseudonocardiaceae > Amycolatopsis > Amycolatopsis keratiniphila. The sequence goes on along the minus strand of NZ_LQMT02000023.1, from coordinate 40,472 downwards.
CTCAACGAGATCTCGCCGATCGAAGACTTCTCCGGATCCATGTCGCTGTCCTTCTCCGACCCGCGCTTCGACGAGGTCAAGGCCTCCGTCGAGGAGTGCAAGGACAAGGACATGACGTACGCGGCCCCGCTGTTCGTGACCGCCGAGTTCGTGAACAACAACACCGGCGAGATCAAGAGCCAGACGGTCTTCATGGGTGACTTCCCGGTGATGACCGACAAGGGCACCTTCGTCATCAACGGCACCGAGCGTGTCGTCGTGTCCCAGCTGGTCCGTTCGCCGGGTGTGTACTTCGACACCAGCGTCGACAAGACCACCGACAAGGACGTCTTCAACGTCCGCGTCATCCCGAGCCGGGGTGCCTGGCTGGAGTTCGACGTCGACAAGCGCGACACCGTCGGCGTCCGCATCGACCGCAAGCGCCGCCAGCCGGTCACCGTGCTGCTGAAGGCGCTCGGCTGGACCACCGAGGCGATCCGCGAGCGTTTCTCCTTCTCCGAGACGCTGCTCGCCACCCTCGAGAAGGACCACACCGCCGGCACCGACGAGGCGCTGCTCGACATCTACCGCAAGCTGCGCCCGGGCGAACCGCCGACCAAGGAGAGCGCGCAGACGCTGCTGGAGAACCTGTTCTTCAAGCCGAAGCGCTACGACCTGGCCAAGGTCGGCCGGTACAAGCTGAACAAGAAGCTCGGCCTGACCACGCCGTACGACACCGGGACGCTGACCGAAGAGGACATCGTCTCGACGATCGAGTACCTGGTCCGCCTGCACGCGGGCGAGGACAAGGCGACCGTCGGCGACCAGGTCATCCCGGTCGAGACCGACGACATCGACCACTTCGGCAACCGTCGTCTCCGCACCGTCGGCGAGCTCATCCAGAACCAGATCCGCGTGGGTCTGTCCCGGATGGAGCGCGTCGTCCGCGAGCGGATGACCACCCAGGACGTCGAGGCGATCACGCCGCAGACCCTGATCAACATCCGTCCCGTCGTGGCGGCGATCAAGGAGTTCTTCGGTACTTCGCAGCTGTCGCAGTTCATGGACCAGAACAACCCGCTGTCGGGGCTGACGCACAAGCGTCGTCTGTCCGCCCTCGGCCCGGGTGGTCTGTCGCGTGAGCGCGCCGGCATGGAGGTCCGAGACGTCCACCCGTCGCACTACGGCCGCATGTGCCCGATCGAGACGCCGGAAGGCCCGAACATCGGCCTGATCGGCTCGCTCTGCTCGTACGCGCGGGTCAACCCGTTCGGTTTCATCGAGACCCCGTACCGCAAGGTCGTCGAGGGTCGCGTCACCGACCAGGTCGACTACCTCACCGCGGACGAGGAAGACCGCTACGTGAAGGCGCAGGCGAACGCGCCGATCTCGGAAGACGGCACCTTCGTCGAAGATCGCGTCCTGGTCCGTAAGAAGGGCGGCGAGGTCGAGCTGATCGACCCGCTGGACGTGGACTACATGGACGTCTCGCCGCGGCAGATGGTCTCGGTCGCGACGGCGATGATCCCGTTCCTCGAGCACGACGACGCGAACCGCGCGCTCATGGGCGCGAACATGCAGCGTCAGGCCGTTCCGCTGCTGCGCAACTCGGCCCCGCTGGTCGGCACCGGCGTGGAGCTGCGTGCCGCGGTGGACGCCGGTGACGTGCTCGTCGCCGAGCAGGCCGGTGTGGTCGAGGAGCTCTCGGCCGACCTGATCACGATCATGCACGACGACGGCACGCGGAAGAGCTACGGACTGTACAAGTTCCGTCGCTCGAACCACGGCACCTGCTTCAACCACCGCCCGATCGTCAACGAGGGCGACCGGGTCGAGCAGGGTCAGGTCATCGCCGACGGCCCGTCCACCGAGAACGGTGAGATGGCGCTCGGCAAGAACCTGCTCGTCGCGGTCATGCCGTGGGAGGGCCACAACTACGAGGACGCGATCATCCTCTCCGAGCGCCTGGTGCAGGACGACGTGCTCACGTCGATCCACATCGAGGAGCACGAGATCGACGCCCGCGACACCAAGCTGGGCGCCGAGGAGATCACCCGGGACATCCCGAACGTCTCCGAGGAGGTCCTCGCCGACCTCGACGAGCGCGGCATCATCCGCATCGGTGCCGAGGTCCGCGACGGCGACATCCTGGTCGGCAAGGTCACGCCCAAGGGTGAGACCGAGCTGACCCCGGAGGAGCGCCTGCTCCGCGCGATCTTCGGCGAGAAGGCCCGCGAGGTCCGCGACACCTCGCTGAAGGTGCCGCACGGTGAGACCGGCAAGGTCATCGGCATCCGCGTGTTCTCGCGCGAGGACGACGACGAGCTGCCCCCGGGCGTCAACGAACTGGTCCGCGTCTACGTGGCCCAGAAGCGGAAGATCCAGCCGGGCGACAAGCTCGCCGGCCGCCACGGGAACAAGGGCGTCATCGGCAAGATCCTCCCCGCCGAGGACATGCCGTTCATGGAGGACGGCACGCCCGTCGACATCATCCTGAACACCCACGGTGTCCCGCGTCGTATGAACATCGGCCAGGTCCTGGAGCTTCACCTGGGCTGGCTGGCGTCGCAGGGGTGGAAGATCGAGGGCAACCCGGAGTGGGCGAAGAACCTCAACGAGGAGCTCTACGACGTCGACCCCGGCACGAACACCGCGACCCCGGTGTTCGACGGCGCCAAGGAAGAGGAGCTCACCGGGCTGCTCGGCGCGACCAAGCCGAACCGCGACGGCGAGCGCATGGTCAAGCAGAACGGCAAGGCCACGCTGCTGGACGGCCGCTCCGGCGAGCCGTACCCGTACCCGGTCTCCGTCGGCTACATGTACATCCTGAAGCTGCACCACCTGGTCGACGACAAGATCCACGCCCGGTCCACCGGTCCGTACTCGATGATCACGCAGCAGCCGCTGGGTGGTAAGGCGCAGTTCGGTGGCCAGCGGTTCGGCGAGATGGAGTGCTGGGCGATGCAGGCGTACGGCGCCGCATACACCCTGCAGGAGCTCCTGACGATCAAGTCGGACGACGTGGTCGGCCGCGTCAAGGTGTACGAGGCCATCGTCAAGGGGGAGAACATCCCCGAGCCGGGTATCCCCGAGTCGTTCAAGGTGCTCCTGAAGGAGCTCCAGTCGCTCTGCCTCAACGTCGAGGTGCTGTCCAGCGACGGCGCCGCGATCGAGATGCGCGACTCCGACGACGAGGACCTCGAGCGTGCCGCGGCCAACCTCGGCATCAACCTGTCCCGCAACGAGTCGCCCTCGGTGGACGACGTCGTGCACTGACCCGCGATGAGGCGGGAGCCTGCCTCCCGTGGGCTCCCGCCTCCGCTCGCCAACTCCTCTAGTCGCATCAACCCCAAGGGGATGTAAAGACGTGCTGGACGTCAACTTCTTCGATGAGCTCCGCATCGGCCTCGCCACCGCCGACGACATTCGTCAGTGGTCCTTCGGCGAGGTGAAGAAGCCGGAGACCATCAACTACCGGACGCTCAAGCCCGAGAAGGACGGCCTCTTCTGCGAGAAGATCTTCGGCCCGACCCGGGACTGGGAGTGCTACTGCGGTAAGTACAAGCGGGTCCGCTTCAAGGGCATCATCTGCGAGCGCTGTGGCGTCGAGGTCACCCGCGCCAAGGTGCGCCGTGAGCGGATGGGCCACATCGAGCTGGCCGCTCCCGTCACCCACATCTGGTACTTCAAGGGTGTTCCCTCCCGCCTGGGTTACCTGCTCGACCTGGCGCCGAAGGACCTCGAGAAGATCATCTACTTCGCGGCCTACGTGATCACCGGTGTGAACACCGAGCTGCGGCACAACGACCTGCCGACCCTCGAGAACGAGATCGGCGTCGAGCGCAAGAACCTCGAGACCAAGCGTGACGCGGACATCGAGGCACGGGCGCAGAAGCTGGAAGCCGACCTGGCCGAGCTGGAGGCGGAGGGCGCCAAGTCCGACGTCCGCCGCAAGGTCAAGGAAGGCGGCGAGCGCGAGATGCGTCAGCTGCGTGACCGCGCCGGTCGCGAGCTGGACCGTCTCGAGGAGGTCTGGACGACCTTCACCAAGCTCGACACCCGCCAGCTGATCGCCGACGAGCTGCTCTACCGCGAGCTCGTCGACCGGTACGGCGAGTACTTCACCGGCGGCATGGGCGCGGAGGCCATCCAGAAGCTGGCCACCGAGTTCGACGTCGCCGCGGAGGCCGAGAGCCTGCGCGACACCATCCGCAACGGCAAGGGGCAGAAGAAGCTCCGCGCGCTGAAGCGGCTCAAGGTCGTCGCGGCCTTCCAGGCCACCGGCAACGACCCGCGCGGCATGGTGCTCGACGCCGTCCCGGTGATCCCGCCGGACCTGCGCCCGATGGTCCAGCTCGACGGTGGCCGTTTCGCCACCTCCGACCTGAACGACCTCTACCGCCGGGTCATCAACCGGAACAACCGGTTGAAGCGGCTGATCGACCTCGGCGCGCCCGAGATCATCGTGAACAACGAGAAGCGGATGCTGCAGGAGGCCGTCGACGCGCTGTTCGACAACGGCCGCCGCGGCCGCCCGGTCACCGGTCCCGGTAACCGCCCGCTGAAGTCGCTGTCCGACCTGCTCAAGGGCAAGCAGGGCCGGTTCCGTCAGAACCTGCTCGGCAAGCGTGTCGACTACTCGGGCCGTTCGGTCATCATCGTCGGTCCGCAGCTGAAGCTGCACCAGTGCGGTCTGCCGAAGGACATGGCACTCGAGCTGTTCAAGCCGTTCGTCATGAAGCGGCTGGTCGACCTGAACCACGCGCAGAACATCAAGTCCGCCAAGCGGATGGTGGAGCGGTCGCGGCCGCAGGTGTGGGACGTGCTCGAAGAGGTCATCACCGGCCACCCGGTGATGCTGAACCGTGCGCCGACCCTGCACCGCCTCGGTATCCAGGCCTTCGAGCCGCAGCTGGTCGAAGGCAAGGCCATCCAGCTGCACCCGCTGGTCTGTGAAGCCTTCAACGCGGACTTCGACGGTGACCAGATGGCCGTGCACCTCCCGCTTTCCGCGGAGGCGCAGGCCGAGGCCCGCATCCTGATGCTGTCGGCGAACAACATCCTTTCGCCGGCGTCGGGCCGTCCGCTCGCCATGCCGCGTCTGGACATGGTGACCGGTCTGTTCCACCTGACCCGGTTGAACGAGAACGCCGACGGTGCGGGCAACGCCTACTCGTCGCCCGCCGAGGCGATCATGGCGTACGACCGCAAGGCGCTGAGCCTGCACGCCCCGATCAAGATCCGCGTCACCGACCGTCAGCCCGCCAAGGCCGACGAGGCGAGGCTCGCGGAGAACGGCTGGGAGCCGGGCAAGGCGTGGCTGGCCGAGACCACCCTGGGCCGCGTGCTGTTCAACGAGCTGCTGCCGGCGGACTACCCGTTCATCAACGAGCCGATGCCGAAGAAGCGTCAGGCCGCGATCGTGAACGACCTCGCCGAGCGTTACTCGATGACCCAGGTCGCGCAGACCCTGGACCGCCTGAAGGACGCCGGTTTCTACTGGGCGACCCGTTCGGGTGTCACGGTCGCGATCTCCGACGTGCTCGTCCCGGCAGGCAAGAAGGCCATTCTGGACGAGTACGAAGGCAAGGCCGACCAGGTCGAGAAGCGGTACCAGCGTGGTCAGCTGTCGCACGCCGAGCGCAACAACGAGCTCGTCAAGGTGTGGACGCAGGCCACCGAAGAGGTCCACAAGATCATGGAGACGGCGCTGCCGGACGACAACCCGATCGCGATGATCGTGAAGTCGGGCGCGGCGGGCAACATGACGCAGGTCCGGTCGCTGGCCGGTATGCGTGGTCTGGTGTCGAACCCGAAGGGTGAGTACATCCCGCGTCCGATCAAGGCCAACTTCCGTGAAGGCCTGTCGGTGGCGGAGTACTTCATCGCGACGCACGGTGCCCGCAAGGGTCTGGCGGACACGGCGCTCCGTACCGCCGACTCGGGTTACCTGACCCGTCGTCTGGTGGACGTGTCGCAGGACGTCATCGTCCGCGAGATCGACTGTGGCACCACCCGCGGTATCAACATGCCGATCGGCGAGGACATCGGCGACGGCAAGGTCCTGCGCGACCAGCACGTCGAGACCAGCGTGTACGCGCGGAACCTGGCGACCGACGCGGTCGACGCCAAGGGCAACGTCGTGCTCAACGCCGGTGACGACATCGGTGACCCGGCGATCGACAAGCTCATCTCGAGCGGGATCTCCAAGGTCAAGGTGCGTTCGGTGCTGACCTGTGAGTCGGCCGTCGGTATCTGCGCCACCTGCTACGGCCGGTCCATGGCGACCGGTCAGCTCGTCGACGTCGGCGAGGCCGTGGGTATCGTCGCGGCCCAGTCGATCGGTGAGCCGGGTACGCAGCTGACGATGCGTACGTTCCACCAGGGTGGTGTGGCCGGTGACGACATCACGACCGGTCTGCCCCGTGTCCAGGAGCTGTTCGAGGCCCGGGTCCCGAAGGGCAAGGCGCCGATCGCCGACGTCGATGGCCGCGTGCGCATCGAGGAGAGCGAGCGGTTCTGGAAGATCACGCTGATCCCGGACGACGGCAGCGAAGAGATCGTCTTCGACAAGCTGTCCAAGCGTCAGCGGCTCGCGAACACCCCGAACGGCCCGCTGGGCGACGGTGACCGCGTCGCGGTCGGCCAGCAGCTGCTCGAAGGCACGCCGGACCCGCACGAGGTCCTGCGGGTCATGGGGCCGCGCGAGGCGCAGATGCACCTGGTGGACGAGGTCCAGAAGGTGTACCGGGCGCAGGGTGTGTCGATCCACGACAAGCACATCGAGGTCATCGTGCGGCAGATGCTGCGCCGCGTGACGATCATCGACTCCGGTGCCACGGACTTCCTGCCGGGCGAGCTGCCCGAGCGGACCAAGTTCGAGGCGAAGAACCGCGCGTCGGTCGCCGAGGGCGGCGAGCCGGCCTCGGGGCGTCCGGTGCTGATGGGGATCACGAAGGCCTCGCTGACCACGGACTCGTGGCTGTCGGCGGCCTCGTTCCAGGAGACCACGCGTGTCCTGACCGACGCGGCCATCAACGGCCGCTCGGACAAGCTCGTGGGCCTCAAGGAGAACGTGATCATCGGTAAGCTGATCCCGGCCGGTACCGGGATCAACAAGTACCGCAACATCCAGGTGCAGCCGACCGAGGAGGCGCGGGTCGCCGCTTACGCGATCCCGTCCTACGACGACGGCTACTACACCCCGGACGTGTTCGGCTCGACGCCGGGCGCCGCGGTGCCGCTGGACGACTACGACTTCGGCCGCGACTTCCGCTGACCGAAGCGAAATCCACGAGAAGGGCCCTCGCCGATCCGGCGGGGGCCCTTCCCGTTTCAGTCGCCCGAAGAGCGCACGGGCAGCGGCGGCGGGCAGGCGGCTCGGGCTGGCCAGCACCTGTGCCGACGTCATCTGACTCTGCAGCCACTACCCCAACGGAGGCCCCCGGTCCATCCCAGACCGGGGGCTTTCCCTTTGCCCGGCCCGACCTGCGTTTAGCCCCCTAATCGCGATCCGGCCGGGTGCCGCCGACGATCGGCGCGGTATCCGCCTGGATGCGCGACGGATGGCGGGCGATCGCGGGACCGCCGGTCGAAAGGATGGTCGATATGGAATCCCTTGTGACGGAAGAGAACCCGGCCACGAAGAACCTGCGGTCCGCCTTGGACGACGTCCATCGGGCGGGGGTGCCGGGGGTGTTCGCCGAGGTGCGGGCGGGTGAGCGGATCCGGCGCGGCGCCGCCGGGGTCGCCGACCTCGAAACCGGCCGTCCCGTCGAGGCCGGGATGCGGCAGCGCGTCGGCAGTATCACCAAGACCTTCGTCTCGGCCGCGGTGCTGCGGCAGGTCGAGGCGGGGCGGCTCGAGCTCGACGCGCCGATCGGCGACTTCCTGCCGCTGCTGGTCCCCGGCGAACGGGGCCGGGCGATCACGATCCGCATGCTGCTCAACCACACCAGTGGCCTCGCCGAGTACCTGCCCTACGCGTTCCCGTCGCTTCAGAAGCTCGCCCCCGAGAGCCTCGACGACAACCGGTTTCAGGAGTTCCGCCCGGCCGAGCTGATCGCGATCGGTGTCGGCGCGCCGGCCACCGGCGAGCCGGGCAGCACTCCCGGGGTCTACTCCAACACGAACTACCTGCTCCTGGGCGAACTGCTGGAGCACCTGACCGGTGTCCCGATGGAGGAGCACATCTCCCGCGCCATCATCGAACCCTCGGGCCTCACGAACACCGGCTTTCCCGCCGGCCCGCATATCGAGGAGCCGCACTCGCGGATGTACGAGGCGTTGTTCGGGGCGATCGATCCGCCGCGCGACTACAGCGTCTACGACATGTCCTGGGTGATGGCGGGCGCCGGACTGGCCTCGACCGTCGAGGATCTCAACCGCTTCTACCGCAAGCTGATGGACGGGGAGATCGTCAGCCCGTCCTCGCTGGCGGAGATGCGGCGTCTCGTCCCGGTCATCGCGCAGGACGGGCGGCTGATCGACTACGGGCTCGGCCTCTACAAGACCGAGATCCCGGGGCACGGCGTCTTCTGGGGTCACGACGGCACCGTCTGGGGAGCGATGACGATGGCGTGGGCCAGCCCCGATGGCGAACGGCAGTTCTCCGCCGCGATGAACCTGGTGCGGTGGCGCAAGCCGGACGCCGAAGGAACGCACCCCATCGACGACGCCCTGGCCGCCCTCAAGCACCAGGCCCTCTGCGGCCCCGCCTGACCACGGCGCCGACCTGCGTTTAGCCCCCTAATCGCGATCCGACGCGGGCGGGCGCAGGTCGGTGCGTGGCGAAGTTCCCCGAGATTGATAACGAAATCATAACGTCACCACGAGTGGGCGCAGGCGGGTTACTGGTCCGTTGTGACCTGCGGTAGTGCCGCCAAGTGGTCTAATTCCCACTGCTCGGAAAACCGCCACCCGTTCGGCCCAATGGCCCATCCGCATCGTGGGAAATTCACCCTGCCGTGGCATGTCTCATTCTTTGATCACGAGATTGACACCCTGGCGGGTTCACACGAGTATTTCGCCCATGCAATCCCCAGTCGCCTTGGTGTGGCGCCGGCACGTTGACTTGCGGCAGCAAGCAAGCGCGCTGTGTATGGATTCCTGACCTATTCCGGGTTTGTCGCGACGCAGGCTGATTCGCGTATCCGAAACGGATGCGCTCGTTCCCGCGCGCTGACGCTTTCCACTGTGCCGCAACGGTTTCCTGTGCGAACCGGCGGTTGATTGCTTTCCTCTTCGATTCGCGCGGTGACGTCTGCGCGAAATAGGGGAGAGGTGTGCCGATTGTCCGGCGCTTCGGTAGCGAAAACAGGGAGAAAGAATGCTATCCAGCTCGCCCAAGTGGCGAAAAGTGGTGATAGGCGCCTTGGCGGCGGCGCTCGCCGCGGGCACGGTGACCTATACCGGCTCCTCGACGAGTGCCTACGCCGATGTCCAGGTCGTCAAGGACGCGAAGAAGGCGGCCGACGGCAAGGAGTACTGGGTCCAGAACCATCTGGTGTCCAAGGACGTCGGGGCGTCCCGGAGCGCGGACGGCAAGCGCAAGAAATGGCTGCTGGTCTGGGCCGGTGACGAGAACATCGCCGACACCCTGGTCAAGGACATCAAGAACCTGCCGGGTTCGCTCGGCGGCGGGTTGAACAAGATCAAGAACGCGTTGCCCGGTCCGGACTTCCTCGCCGTGATCGACGCGACGCAGGGCTCGCCGACGTACGGCAAGGTCGTCAACACCGCCACCGTCGGCCCGCTCGTCGAGAACGAGCCGCACCACATGCAGTACGTGTGGCACAAGGGCGACACGATCTACGCCGGCGCGCTGTTCGCCGCCGCGACGTACGCCTTCGACGTCTCCGCGTTGCCGCAGCTGAAGCTCAAGGGCGTCAGCCTCCCGACCCAGACCCTCGGCGGTTCCGTGCCGGACGCGTACTGGGTGCTCAAGGACGGCACGGCGTACGGCACGTACATGGGCGGGCCGGTCGTGCCCGGCCCGCACACCTACGCCAACGGTTCCACCGTGGTGGGCAACGGTTTCGCCGGCAGCCCCGGTGAGGTCGTCCGCTTCGACCAGAACGCGCAGGTGCTTTCCGAGTCGCCGGCCGCCACACCGCAGGGCGACAACAAGAAGCTGTGCGACAACCTCCCGCAGCTGGACAAACCCACCTGCGCCAACCCGCACGGCATCCAGGCGCGCGAGGACCTCAACACTCTGGTCACCAGCGATTACGCCGAGCCGCGCAACATCATCCTCGACCCGGTGAAGCAGCCGTCGCCGTATCTGCGGCGGCCGACCGTCCGCGCGTGGGACATCTCAGACCGCAACAAGCCGAAGCTCAAGGCGGTCTCGTACCTGCCGGACGGCCCGAGGGTCGATCCCGCGGACCCGCTGCACGCGGAAAGCCGCGCGGTCATGGAGACCACGGTGACCAACCTGCCCGGCCACAAGGGCGCGTTCGCCCAGACCATGCAGGGCGGCGCGGTGTTCTACACGCCGGACATCACCGCCAAGGAGCCGCACTGGATCCAGGTGTTCGACGACGGCGCGGCGAACAAGGCGATCCACCCGAACAACGATTCCAACGGCGGCGGCTCGAACGGTGGCTGGATCCAGACCAGCCCCGACGACAAGTACCTCTACCGCGCGATCACCGGACGCTCCAAGGGCGCGCTCGGCCCGGACGACCCCGGCACCACCGGTGGCGTGTACGTCCTCGACATCCAGAAGCTGGTCGCCGCCGGCGACAAGGTCGAGAACATCAAGGGCCGGATCGACACCAAGGAGAAGTCCCAGCAGGGCGGTGGCGGCGATCTGCCGACCGTCGTCGGCGCGGCGCCGATCAACCCGGGCACGCCCGGCGGTGGCCCGCACTGGGGGGCGTACGACAACTTCGTGCTCGGTGACGACGGGTATTACCACGAAACCGACAAGCCGCAGCACCTCGCGGTGTCGAACTACTTCGTCGCACGGTCCGGTTTGGACGGTGACCACAAGGTCAACCTGCTGAACCTCGGCGAGGACGGGAAGGTCGCGGTCGACCGGAACTTCCGGGACGAGTTCACTGGACAGGTCGGGATCAACTTCAACCGGAAGACCTGGCCGCACGGGTCCTTCGGCAACGCCAAACCGCACTCCGAACTGTTCGTCGTGGCGGACGCGGATCTCAAATAACCCTGCTCGGCGCGGAAGGTCGTGGGTGGCGGGCACACTCCGCCACCCACGGCTCCGCCGATCTGCTCGGAGAAGGTCCCCATGGATCACCACGTCATCCCGGCGAGCTCGGGTTCGGCCGGAGCCGACATCGCCCTCGTCCTGCTTCGGCTCGGACTTCTGCTCGCGACCGCTTTCCTCGCGGGCACAGGGATCCTGCGCCCGCTGGTGGGTGAACTGCCCGGCCGTCTTCGTCTCGCCATCGCCGGCCTCGGCGGGATTTCCGCCGCGCTCGCCGCGGTTTCCGCCTTCGCGACCGACGTCAACGTCATCGCGCTGATCGTGCATCTCGTGCTGGCACTGGCGATTCCCGTCCTGGTCCGATGGCCGTCGGCAGGCCGCTGGGCCTCGCTCGCGCTCGCCGCGTTGGTGGTACTCGAAACCTCGCTCGGGCGGACAGGTGTCGAATTCGCCATCGACACCGTCTACGTCGCGGCCGCGGCCTTGTGGTTCGGTGTCACCGTCCTTTCCGTCTGGGTGCCTGCCGCGCAGTGGCGCCAGACGAACTTCCGGCTCGGCCCGCTTTCCCTGACACTGGGCGGACTTCTCGTCGTCGCGGGCGCAGTTCAGTTGTTCTCCTCCGGGCTCGGGTTCGACCGCCGGATCTACGGCACGCTCTTCGGGCTGACGTTGCTGGTGATCGCGCTGCTGCCGATCGCCGCCACCGTCGTCGCGGGTTTCTTCCTCTCGGACAAGGAATCCACGCGTGCCTATCGGTTCGGCGCGGCGGCCGTGGCGGTCGGATTCGTCGCCTGGAGCGCCCTCGCGGCCATTCCCGAACCGCCCAAGCTGCCGACGCCCGGTGTCGCGCTGCTCGCGGACGCCGCCCTCGGTGAGCAGCGGTTCCCCGTGCTCGTGAGCCCACAGCGGCCAGGCAAGAACCTCGTCCATTTCCCCGCCAGCGCAGGAGAAGGCCTGTCCGCCGGGCTCGAAGGCGGCCTGATCGGCAAGGCCATCGTGCGCCCCGGCGCCGAGGGCACCTGGGCCGAGGTCGACCTGCCGAAGGGGCGCAGCGACCTGATCATCAGCCGCGGCGGGGAGAAGACGACGATCGAGGTCGACGCGGGCGAGGAGCCGGGCCTCACTATCGAGGACGCGGACGCGCCCGAGTGCGCTTCGGCCGCGTTGGGCGGCTTGATCGCCGACCGCCGCGAAGTCTTCACGTCCTGCCCCGCGGACGCGCTTTCCGGTGAGGACAGCGGTTCTCTCGTCAAACTCGTCGAATTCCTCGCCGGGCGCAAGCCTTCCGCGCTCACCCTCGTCGAGGACGCGTCGCCGCGCAGTGTGGCCGCCGCGAAGCTGGTCCGCGAAACCGCCGCGCGATCCGGCTTGCCCGTGCAGGCCGAAGCGGGGCCGAACACCGCGCTGCTCGTCGTGTCCGGTTGGGCGGGTGGCTACACGGCGATGACCCGCGCGGCCGAGTCCCAGCCGCTCAAACCGACCCACCAATACGGCCTGTACCTGGCGCCCTGGCTGCTGAACGGGCCGATCGTCAACTCCGTCGCGAGTTCCTCGGTGCCGCTGAGGTTCGACCCGCGTGAGCAGGTCGCCGTCAGCTTCGCCGTCGCCGCGGGCAACGCCTTCGGCGGCGAAAGTCCCACGCTCGGCGGGTTCCGGAGCTGGCTGGGCGACCAGTGGCGGTCGATCAACGGGGACGTCCAGATCTTCGCGGCGGCACAGGTCAACGCCATGCCGATGTACCCCGGCGAACCGCACGCCGTCGGGATGATCGCCGACCGGAACTACGCGGGGCAATGGATCCCCGACGGAACGATCGTGCCGATCAGTTCGGTACTGCGGTGATTTCAACGAAAGAATGGGAGAAGAAATGAAGCGAATCGCGGCCCGTGTGCTGCTGCCGCTCGCCGTCGCGGGGGCGCTGTCCGGACTCGCCGGAGGCGTCGCCTCCGCCGACCCGCTGCCGGGTCTGCCCACCGGCGGCCCCGGGGTCTGGCTGATCCCGGGGCTGGACCTCGGCGGTCTGCTCGGACCGACCGTCCCCGTGCCGACCGACGTCCTCGCCCCGATCTACGGGATCATCACGCCCATTTCGTAAAACCGTTACCAGCAAAGGAGAATCTCATGAAGAAGGCCTTCGTCCGCGCGGTCACCGGCGCCGCGCTCGCCGGTCTCGTCGCACTCGGCTCGGCCGCTCCCGCGCTCGCCGCGCAGGACACCCCGAACGATGTCGTGGTCGTCGACGAGCCCGACACGAGCGATCTCAACAACATTTGGACGTTCGCGCCGCTCGGCGTCCCGGTGCTGGGGCTGATCCAGTCGCTCAACGGCGTTCCCGGCCGGCTGCTGCCGTCCTGACTTCCGTGGCGGCGCGGCTCACGGGCCGCGCCGCCGCTTTCGGCGAGGAGGACCGATGGCCGACAGACAACTGATCGGGCGCATCGCCATCGCGGGGATCGTGGTGGCCGCGCTCGCGACCTGTGTGGTGCTGCTCAACGGCGGCGAGGAACCGCAGGCCGAGACCGTGGCCGTGGTCGGCGAACCGACCGAGGCCGCGCCGTCGCGCGGACCGGACCGCACGATCACGCGGACGCTCAGCCAGGCGCAGCCGCAGCCGGCATCGAACGACTGGCGGATCGCGTACGAGCTCGCCGGGACGGGGACCGCGACCGTGGTCTACGACTCGAACGGGCTGGGGCTCGTGCACCAGGAGCTGCAGGTGACGCTGCCGTGGCGCAAGGAGCTCACGTGGAAGAACACCGGCACCCCGCCGACCGTCCAGCTGATGGGGCAGGGCGAGGGGGCCGTCGAATGCCGGGTGGCCGTGGGCGGCGCCGTGGTCACCTCCGAGAAGTCCGCCCCCGGCGAGGTCGCCACCTGCGCCGGCCGCCTGGCCCCCTCCTGACCTGCGTTTAGCCCCCTAATCGCGATCCGGAGGCGGGGAAAACCGGTGGCCAGGGTCGGCAGAATGTAGCCATGACCTGGAGCTTCGAAGTCACCCCCGTCGATCACCCCGACGCCGCTCAGCTGCTGCGCGAGTACCTGGACGAAATCGCGTCCCGCTTCTACGAGCGCCAGGTCAGCGAAGAGGAACTCGACGACCTGCTCGAGAAGAACCACAGCCGGGATCTGACCCCGCCGACCGGCACCTTCCTCCTCGCGCGGCGCGACGGGGTGCTCGCCGGGTGCGCCGGGCTGCGGGTCGCCTCACCCGACATCACCGAGCTCACCCGCGTCTTCCTGCGGAAGTCCGAACGCGGCAAGGGCGGTGCCGCGCTGCTCGTGGCCGCCGCCGAAGACGTCGCCCGCGGCCTCGGCGCCTCGTTGATCCGTCTCGACACCCGTCGCGACCTGGTCGAGGCCAGGGCCCTGTACGCGCGCCTCGGCTACGAAGAGGTCGAGCGCTTCAACGACGAACCCTTCGCGCACCACTTCTTCGCGAAGTCCCTGGAAGTCCCGGATCGCGTTTAGCCCGCTAAACGCGATCGGCGCGGCGCGGACGGCGGTGGGAGGCCTGACCTGCGTTTAGCGGGCTAAACGCGATCCGTGGCGGTGAGCGGGGCCCGGTCCGCGACGTCGGCCAGGTAGTCCAAGGTGCGCAGCAGTTGCTTCCCGCTCGGCAGCGTCTTCGGCACCACCGCCACCGTCCGCCCGGACGTGTGGAACTCGCGGCACCGGCCCGCGTTCGCCGTCAGCCAGTCACGGACCTCGGGACGCGGGACGAACGCGGGATTCGAGCAGTCCACTTCGGATCCGCTGATCGAGAGCGTGCAGTCCGGCATGGCCGTGCCCGTCTCGACGTGCACGACCGTCCGCAGCGAACCGGACTCGCGGGTGCCGTCCTGACGGAATCCGGCACCCGGCCGGTGATACCGGTAGACACCGAACGGCTTCCCCCGGTGCGTGCCGACCACCGCCTGGTCGATCGACTCGCCGGCCCGCCGCAACGGGGCGGGCGCCCGGCCGGTCGCGGGCTGCTCGTGCCTCCCGCCCGCGGCACCGAGCCGGGCACCGCTGTAGAAGTCCCAGCCCCGCTCCCGCGCCAACGTGGCCAGCCCGCGTTTCTTCGCCGCCCCGGCGAGGATCCACCAGGCGGCGAGCACGACCGGCAACGCCACCGCGGCGATGGCGATGATCCACGCGGTCACGGCTCAGAAGTCCAGATTGTCGGAGGCTTCCTCGGGCGTCTGTTCGTCGTCACCCACCGAACCGTACTGGCCGGCCTTGATCCCTCCCGACGTGTACGTGCCGGCCTTCCCGGCGACACCCGCCGCGACCTCGCCCTTCTCGCGGCCCGTCTCCGGCGTCTTCCAGCTGCCGTCCGGGTTGGTGGCCTTGCCGAGGCCGACGGTGTTCAACGCGGCCTTCTTCGTGGCCGACGTCATCCGCTCACCGAAACCGTCCGCGAGTCTGCCGCCCATGGCGCCGTCCTTCGAGGCGAACTTGCCCCACGCGGACGCGCCCGGCCCGGCCGCCAGCTGCGCGGTGGACTTGTTGTGGGCCATCAGCTCCTTGTAGTTGCCCTTCCACTTGCCGAAGAACTCCTTGAGCTTGCCAAGGAACTGCTTGATCTTGTCGAGCAGCTGGCGGAGCTTGTTCAGGAACTTCTGAACCTTCGACGTGGTGGAGACCGCGCGGGTGGCCGTCAGCCCGCCCGCCGTCGCCGTCGAACCGCCACAGGTCGGGACGGCCGCGGCCAGCGCCGGGATCCAGATCATGATCAGCCAGGTGATGAACTCGGTGAGGATCGCCTTGATGAACTCCTCGATCACCGTCATCACCATGCTGGAGATCTGCAGCAGCTGGGCGATGTCCCCGGCCTGCGCGGCGATCCCGTCGATGCCCTGCGCGAACTTCGCCAGCTTCTCGCCCGCCGCGTTCGCCGCGTCACCGGTCCACTGCGACAGCGACGTCTTCGCGTCTTCGCCGAACTTCTTGCTGTAGTCCTGCAGATAGACACCGATGTTGTTGAAGTTGCCCGCCGCGTTCGACAACGCCGGGCCGTCGCCGCTCACCATGTGGATGGCGTCCTGGATCGGCTGGCACACGTTCATCAGGAAGCTGAGACCCTGGCCGACCAGCCAGCCGATCGGGTCGCTGGCGATGTCCGCCACGCCCATGCACGAGCTGACGAAGCCGGCGCCGCTGGCCGCGATGGTCCCGATGTCGCTCGCCTGGAACCCGTCCGCGGTCGCCTTCTTGACGGTGTCGAACGTGCTGAAGCCACTGCCGATCGGCCCCGGCAGCGAGGTCAGCATCTTGTCCGTGCGGATGGTGTCCGGGTTGTAGTCGTTGATCTGGATCTTGGTGTGTTCGCCGGTGATCTTCTGATCGGCCACGATCAGTCCCCCTCGCTACTTGGCCGGCCCCATCTTCGGTGTCCTCGACTGCGCCGGCTGCTCCAGCAGCTTGAGGATTTCGTTGAGCGCCTTGACGTTGTCGTCTTCGTTCCGCTCGTAGGCGGTGGCGGCGTTGCCGAGCTTCTCCGAGGCCGCGGTCAGCCCCGCGGACATCTCGATCAGCAGATCCTGCAGATCGGTGAGCATCGACGTGTACTCGTGCTTCACGAACAGGCCGACGACTCCCCATGACTCGTCGCCGACGTCGGACTGCTGCGTCAGCCGTCCGACCTCGTTCGGGATCCGGACGTCCTGCCCGAGCTTGCCCGAGTAGGTGCGCAGCGCGCTGATCACCACCTCATGCCCTCCGGCCATCGGCGGTCCCTCCCTTCGCGCACCTTCCGATGCGGCTCGTCGTGATCGGCGCCTTGGACCCGGCTGCCCCGCCTGCGGTTCCAAGAGCCTCGGATCGCGTTTAGCCCGCTAAACGCGATCCTGCCCGGGGGTCAGTGGTCGTCGTCGAAGAGGTTCTTCAGGAAACGGTCGCCGTCCGAGCCGCTCGACGCCGGGGGCGGCGACGGCTGCGGCCGCTGCGGCTCGTCGGCGGACTTGAGCAAGGAACGCTCGGAGTAGTCGTCGGACGGCTGCTCGGCGGCCGGCCGCGACGGCGACTCTTCGTCCATCCGCGCCCGCATCTCCTCGACGGTGGTGCCGAACAGGTCCGCCTGGGTCTCCAGCACCTGGTCCACCAGGTTGAGGTCGTCGCCCATGTGCTCTTCGACGATCGTCGCCTGTTTGCGGGCCGATTCGGCCACGGCCTGCTGGATGGTCGACATCAGCGCCGCGGAAAGCGCGTCCGGCCGCAGGCGAAGGGCGTCTTCGGTGAACTTGACGTCCATGATCGCGCCGCCGGGCCCCGCGACCACGGTCACCGAACGGTCCGAAGAGGACGCCGTCGCCTCGATCCTGCTGAGCTCGTCCTGCATGCCGCCGATGCTCGCGAGCCGATCGTCGACGTTCCGGAGCTGGGACTGGAACTGGTCGAATTGCGCGACCAGCTGCTCGAACTCGGCGGACATGGAGCCTCCCCATAGTGCGGTGCGACGGCCGGGCCGACGCTGTGACCAGTCTCATCGTGACTCATTCACCGGTTCGACGCGACGGGGTGGTTATCGGATCCATCCGGCTCACCCGATAGGGGAATAGGTAGCGTGGTCCGCCGAGCAGGGCGGTATCAGTACGAACGAGGGGAGGCGTCGTGGACGCCGAGAAGCAGGAAAGCACCGAGGAACCCAGGCGGGGGAGTCACGCGGCGCCGGAGGGGGCTCCCGTGCATCCGCTGATCGATCTTTCCCGTGACCCGCATCCGGGCCGGGCGGATCACGCCAAGCCCGAAGAGGAATAGCGGGGCCCGAAACGCCGTTCCATCAGGGTGGCCGCGGGGTGCCGCCCGGCACGATATAGTTATCGACCCCCCGATTTGGCCGGTCCGGAAGTGGCCGGGTATCTTTGGAGACCGTGCCCGGCAGGCGTCGGGCCGTCCCGTGTGCCGTGCGGCACGGACGGGGTGCTCAGGCATCCGGTCCGAAGGCTTCGCCCACGCGGGATCCGACGGAAAATCCCTACGGGAAGTTACCGGTCGCAAGACCGTGACGCGGGCCGACACGCCCGACCGCGGGGGCCGGAGACAACACGTAGTAGCAAGATCGCGAACAGAAAGCTGGTCCATTGCCCACGATCCAGCAGCTGGTCCGTAAGGGCCGCCAGGACAAGGCTGCCAAGCAGAAGACCGCGGCCCTCAAGGGGAGCCCGCAGCGGCGTGGCGTGTGCACTCGCGTGTACACCACAACCCCCAAGAAGCCGAACTCGGCGCTTCGCAAGGTCGCTCGTGTGAAGCTGACCAGCGGCATCGAGGTCACCGCCTACATTCCCGGTGAAGGCCACAACCTGCAGGAGCACTCGATGGTGCTCGTGCGCGGTGGTCGTGTGAAGGACCTGCCGGGTGTCCGCTACAAGATCATCCGCGGTTCGCTCGACACCCAGGGTGTCAAGAACCGTAAGCAGGCGCGCAGCCGGTACGGCGCGAAGAAGGAGAAGAGCTAATGCCCCGCAAGGGTCCGGCCCCGAAGCGGCCGCTGATCTCTGACCCCGTCTACGCATCCCCGCTGGTCACCCAGCTGGTGAACAAGGTGCTGAAGGACGGCAAGCGGTCCCTGGCCGAGCGCATCGTGTACGGCGCCCTCGAAGGCGCTCGCGAGAAGACCGGCACCGACCCGGTCGTCACGCTGAAGCGCGCCCTCGACAACGTGAAGCCCACCATCGAGGTGAAGAGCCGCCGCGTCGGTGGTGCCACCTACCAGGTGCCGATCGAGGTCAAGCCGGGCCGCTCCACCACCCTCGCGCTCCGCTGGCTGGTCTCCTTCTCGCAGGCTCGTCGTGAGAAGACCATGATCGAGCGTCTGCAGAACGAACTGCTCGACGCGAGCAACGGCCTCGGCGCCAGCGTGAAGCGGCGTGAGGACACCCACAAGATGGCCGAGTCCAACAAGGCCTTCGCGCACTACCGCTGGTGATATCCGCCCGGCTGCCGATCAAAGCCTTGCCGGGCCCCAATTTTGAGACAGGGGAACACTCTCGTGGCACGTGACGTGCTGACCGACCTGAACAAGGTCCGCAACATCGGCATCATGGCCCACATCGACGCCGGTAAGACCACCACCACCGAGCGGATCCTGTTCTACACCGGGATCAACTACAAGATCGGCGAGGTGCACGACGGCGCCGCGACGATGGACTGGATGGAGGAGGAGCAGAAGCGGGGTATCACCATCACCTCGGCTGCCACCACCACCTTCTGGGCCGACCACCAGATCAACATCATCGACACCCCGGGTCACGTCGACTTCACCGTCGAGGTGGAGCGTTCGCTGCGGGTGCTCGACGGTGCCGTCGCCGTCTTCGACGGCAAGGAAGGTGTCGAGCCGCAGTCCGAGCAGGTCTGGCGTCAGGCGGACAAGTACGAGGTTCCTCGTATCTGCTTCGTCAACAAGATGGACAAGCTCGGCGCGGACTTCTACTTCACCGTCCGCACCATCGAGGAGCGCCTCGGCGCCCGCCCGCTGGTCATCCAGCTGCCGATCGGCGCCGAGAACGAGTTCGAAGGCGTCATCGACCTGGTCCGCATGAAGGCGCTGACCTGGCGCGGCGAGGTCCAGAAGGGCGAGGACTACTCGGTCGAGGACATTCCCGCGGAGCTGGCCGACAAGGCCGCCGAGTACCGCGAGAAGCTCGTCGAGACCGTCGCCGAGACCGACGACGCGCTCATGGAGAAGTTCCTCGAGGGCGAGGAGCTGACCGAGGCCGAGATCAAGGCCGGCATCCGGAAGCTCACCGTCGCCCGCGAGGCGTACCCGGTGCTCACCGGTTCCGCGTTCAAGAACAAGGGCGTCCAGCCCATGCTCGACGCGGTCATCGACTACCTTCCGTCGCCGCTGGACGTCCCGGCCGTCGAGGGCACGCTGCCCGACGGCGAGACCCCGGTCAGCCGGAAGCCGTCCGTCGACGAGCCGTTCTCCGCACTGGCGTTCAAGATCGCCGCGCACCCGTTCTTCGGCAAGCTGACCTACATCCGGGTGTACTCGGGCAAGATCGCTTCCGGCGCGCAGCTGATCAACGCGACCAAGGAGCGCAAGGAGCGCATCGGGAAGCTCTTCCAGATGCACTCCAACAAGGAGAACCCGGTCGACGAGGCCCAGGCCGGCCACATCTACGCGGTCATCGGCCTGAAGGACACCACCACCGGTGACACCCTCGCCGACCCGCAGAACCCGGTCGTCCTCGAGTCGATGACGTTCCCGGCGCCGGTCATCCGCGTCGCGATCGAGCCGAAGACCAAGGCCGACCAGGAGAAGCTGTCCCTGGCGATCCAGAAGCTGGCCGAAGAGGACCCGACGTTCCAGGTCAACCTGGACGAGGACACCGGCCAGACGATCATCGCCGGTATGGGCGAGCTGCACCTCGAGGTGCTGGTCAACCGCATGAAGTCCGACTACAAGGTCGAGGCGAACATCGGTAAGCCGCAGGTCGCCTACCGCGAGACGGTGCGCAAGACGGTCGAGAAGCTCGACTACGTGCACAAGAAGCAGACCGGTGGTTCCGGTCAGTTCGCGAAGGTCATCGTCAAGCTCGAGCCGCTCGAGTCCACCGACGGTGCCCTCTACGAGTTCGACAACAAGGTCACCGGTGGCCGCGTGCCGCGGGAGTACATCCCGTCGGTCGACGCGGGCGCGCAGGACGCCATGCAGTACGGCGTGCTGGCCGGCTACCCGCTCGTCGGGTTGAAGTTCACCTTGTTGGACGGCGCGTACCACGAGGTCGACTCTTCGGAAATGGCCTTCAAGATCGCCGGCTCCATGGCGATGAAGGAAGCCGCGAAGAAGGCCGGTCCGGTCATCCTCGAGCCGCTGATGGCCGTCGAGGTCACCACGCCCGAGGACTACATGGGCGATGTGATCGGCGACCTCAACTCCCGCCGTGGCCAGATCCAGGCCATGGAGGAGCGCGCCGGTACCCGTGTCGTCAAGGCACTGGTCCCGCTGTCGGAGATGTTCGGTTACGTCGGCGACCTGCGTTCGCGTACGCAGGGACGTGCCAACTACTCCATGGTGTTCGACTCCTACGCCGAGGTTCCCGCGAACGTCGCGAAGGAAATCATCGCGAAGGCGACGGGGGAGTAGTTCCCGTCCGCTCGCGGGCATAAGGAACACTCCTGAACGTCCGCAGCATCCGTCAAGAAACGAATCCCCGTCCGACAGCCACGTTGGCCGGTGAGTAAGCAAAACAGTCCAGGAGGACATTCCAGTGGCGAAGGCGAAATTCGAGCGGACCAAGCCGCACGTCAACATCGGGACCATCGGTCACGTCGACCACGGTAAGACCACTCTGACCGCGGCGATCACCAAGGTTCTGCACGACAAGTACCCCGAGCTGAACACCGCTTCGGCGTTCGACCAGATCGACAACGCGCCGGAAGAGAAGCAGCGCGGTATCACGATCAACATCTCGCACGTCGAGTACCAGACCGAGAAGCGTCACTACGCCCACGTGGACGCCCCCGGTCACGCGGACTACATCAAGAACATGATCACCGGTGCGGCGCAGATGGACGGCGCGATCCTCGTGGTCGCGGCGACCGACGGCCCGATGCCGCAGACCCGTGAGCACGTGCTGCTCGCGAAGCAGGTCGGCGTGCCCTACATCGTGGTCGCGCTGAACAAGGCCGACATGGTCGACGACGAGGAGATCCTGGAGCTCGTCGAGCTCGAGGTCCGCGAGCTGCTGTCCTCCCAGGACTTCCCGGGTGACGACGCTCCGGTCATCAAGGTCTCCGGCCTGAAGGCCCTCGAGGGCGACGCCAAGTGGGGCGAGAGCGTTCTCGAGCTGATGGAAGCCGTCGACGAGAACGTGCCGGACCCGGTCCGCGAGCTCGACAAGCCGTTCCTCATGCCGATCGAGGACGTCTTCACCATCACCGGCCGTGGCACGGTCGTGACCGGTCGCATCGAGCGCGGCCGCGTCAACGTGAACGAAGAGGTCGAGATCGTCGGCATCAAGGAGAAGTCGACCAAGACCACCGTCACCGGTGTCGAGATGTTCCGCAAGCTGCTGGACACCGGCGAGGCCGGCGACAACGTCGGTCTGCTGGTCCGCGGTATCAAGCGCGAGGACGTCGAGCGCGGCCAGGTCGTCGTGAAGCCGGGTACCACCACCCCGCACACGGAGTTCGAGGGCTCGGTCTACATCCTGTCGAAGGACGAGGGTGGCCGTCACACCCCGTTCTTCAACAACTACCGCCCGCAGTTCTACTTCCGTACCACGGACGTGACCGGCGTCGTCACCCTCAAGGAGGGTGTCGAGATGGTCATGCCGGGCGACAACACGGACATCAGCGTCGTGCTGATCCAGCCGGTCGCCATGGACGAGGGTCTGCGTTTCGCCATCCGCGAGGGTGGTCGGACCGTCGGCGCCGGCCAGGTCACCAAGATCATCAAGTGATTTAGGCGCCCCGCCCGGGGGTAATACACCCCCGGGTTAGGGGCGTCAAATCACGTGTGCGACACTATTCAGGTTGCTCGTCCTGGGGCGGCCGAACTCGTTCTTCTTTCCGAAGACAGGTTCCGGCCGCCCTGGTATGAGCGGCCACGGTCCGCGGAGCACTTCCTTCGGGTGAGGCTAGCGGGCAAGGGCGTTTGAGACGGCGACCAAGCATTTCCGCCGGCTCGATGCCTCCTCACGTTGAGGAAGACCAGGCAAGACGAAGATCCCGCGGGATCCGTCTGTGCGTCGGGCACGACACGCCCGACCGCGTGGACCGGGGACAGGGCCGTTGAACTGGGAAAACCTCAGCCAGGCTGAGGTTTGAAAAGACAAAAGCGGCACGAGACGACAAGGAACGAGCAGCCACCATGGCGGGACAGAAGATCCGCATCCGGCTCAAGGCCTACGACCACGAGGCGATCGACACCTCGGCACGCAAGATCGTCGAGACGGTCACGCGTACCGGCGCCCGTGTTGTCGGGCCGGTGCCGCTGCCCACCGAGAAGAACGTTTACTGCGTCATCCGCTCGCCGCACAAGTACAAGGACTCGCGCGAGCACTTCGAGATGCGCACGCACAAGCGTCTGATCGACATCCTCGACCCGACGCCGAAGACGGTCGACGCGCTCATGCGCATCGACCTGCCGGCGAGCGTCGACGTCAACATCCAGTAGCAGCGGCTGGCGAGCGGCGGAGAGTAAGAGACTCATGTCTGACAGGCAAGTGAAGGGCATCCTGGGCACCAAGCTCGGCATGACCCAGGTCTTCGACGAGAACAACCGGGTCGTCCCGGTGACCGTCGTGCAGGCCGGGCCGAACGTGGTCACCCAGGTTCGGACCCAGGAGAACGACGGCTACAAGGCCGTGCAGCTGGCTTTCGGCGCGGTCGACCCGCGTCGCGTGAACAAGCCGCGCACCGGCCACTTCGACAAGGCGAGCGTGACCCCGCGTCGTTACCTTGCGGAGCTGCGTACCACCGACGCCGAGACCTACGAGGTCGGCCAGGAGATCACCGCCGAGGTGTTCGAGGCCGGTATCGAGGTCGACGTGACCGGTACCAGCAAGGGCAAGGGCTACGCCGGTGTCATGAAGCGTCACGGCTTCAAGGGCCAGGGCGCGAGCCACGGTGCCCAGGCCGTGCACCGCAAGCCCGGCTCGATCGGTGGCTGCGCCACCCCGGGCCGCGTCTTCAAGGGCCTGCGCATGGCGGGCCGGATGGGCAACGACCGGGTCACCACGCAGAACCTGACCGTGCACGCGGTGCGTGCCGAGGACGGCCTGCTGCTGATCAAGGGCGCCGTGCCCGGTCCCAAGGGCGGCCTGCTGTTCGTTCGCAGCGCCGCGAAGGGTGGTAACTGAACATGACCAGCGTCGAGCTGAAGACCCCGGCCGGTAAAGCCGACGGCACGGTCGAGCTCCCCTCGGAGATCTTCGACGTGCAGGCCAACGTGCCCCTCATGCACCAGGTCGTGGTGGCCCAGCTGGCCGCCGCCCGCCAGGGCACGCATGACACCAAGACCCGCGGTGAAGTCCGCGGTGGTGGCAAGAAGCCGTACCGCCAGAAGGGCACCGGCCGCGCCCGCCAGGGTTCGACCCGTGCGCCGCAGTTCACCGGTGGTGGCGTCGTCCACGGCCCCACGCCGCGTGACTACACCCAGCGGACCCCGAAGAAGATGAAGGCCGCCGCTCTGCGTGGCGCCCTCTCCGACCGGGCCCGTGCCGGACAGCTGCACGTCATCACCGAACTGGTGACCGGCGAGAAGCCGTCCACCAAGTCCGCCAAGGCCGCCATCGCCGCGGTGACCCAGGCCAAGCGCGTTCTCGTGGTCCTGCACCGCGACGACGAGCTGAGCTGGAACTCCGTGCGCAACCTGGCCGAGGTCCACATCATCACGCCCGACCAGCTCAACACCTACGACGTGTTGGTCAACGACGACGTGGTGTTCACCAAGGCCGCTTACGACGTGTTCGTCGCCGGCCCCGTCCGGGGCAAGGGCGCGAAGGCTTCGGCTCGGTCGAGCGAGGTTGAAGGGAGTGACGAGCAGTGAGTGCGATCGCCATCCCCGATCCCCGCGACATCTTGCTCGCGCCGGTGATCTCCGAGAAGTCCTACGGGCTGCTCGAGGACCACAAGTACACGTTCATCGTCCGCCCGGACGCCAACAAGACCCAGATCAAGATCGCGGTCGAGAAGGTGTTCGGCGTCAAGGTGGTCAGCGTCAACACGGCCAACCGCCAGGGCAAGCGTAAGCGGACTCGCGCCGGCTTCGGCAAGCGCAAGGACACCAAGCGCGCCATCGTGACTCTTTCGGCTGAGAGCAAGCCGATCGAGATCTTCGGCGGACCCACCGCGTAAAGGACTGAGCTGACACATGGGCATCCGCAAGTACAAGCCGACGACCCCGGGTCGTCGCGGTTCCAGCGTCTCCGACTTCGCCGAGATCACTCGGTCCACCCCGGAGAAGTCGCTGCTGCGTCCGCTGAGCAAGTCCGGCGGCCGTAACTCCAGCGGCAAGATCACCACCCGGCACAAGGGTGGTGGCCACAAGCGTGCGTACCGGCTGATCGACTTCCGCCGGAACGACAAGGACGGCGTTCCCGCCAAGGTCGCGCACATCGAGTACGACCCCAACCGGTCCGCTCGGATCGCGCTGCTGCACTACGCCGACGGCGAGAAGCGCTACATCATCGCCCCGGAGAAGCTCAAGCAGGGTGACACGGTCGAGAACGGCCCCCGTGCCGACATCAAGCCGGGTAACAACCTGCCGCTGCGCAACATCCCGGTCGGCACCGTGATCCACGCGATCGAGCTCCGCCCCGGTGGCGGCGCGAAGATGGCGCGGTCCGCCGGTGCCAAGGTGCAGCTGGTGGCGAAGGACGGGCCGTACGCCCAGCTTCGTCTCCCCTCGGGCGAGATCCGCAACGTCGACGTGCGCAACCGCGCCACCATCGGCGAGGTCGGCAACTCCGAGCACTCGAACATCAACTGGGGCAAGGCGGGCCGTAACCGCTGGCGCGGCAAGCGCCCCACCGTCCGTGGTGTCGTCATGAACCCGGTCGACCACCCGCACGGTGGTGGTGAGGGTAAGACCTCCGGTGGCCGCCACCCGGTGAACCCGAACGGTAAGCCCGAAGGCCGCACCCGCCGCCGCAAGGCTTCCGACGCCATGATCGTCCGCCGCCGGCGTACCGGCAAGAAGCGCTGAGCAGGGAGGTAGAAGAACATGCCACGTAGCCTCAAAAAGGGCCCCTTCGTGGACGACCACCTGCTCAAGAAGGTGGACGCTCTCAACGAGTCGGGCAAGAAGACCGTGATCAAGACGTGGTCGCGTCGCTCCACGATCATCCCGGACTTCCTGGGTCACACGATCGCTGTGCACGACGGCCGCAAGCACGTCCCGGTGTTCGTCACCGAGGCGATGGTGGGTCACAAGTTGGGCGAATTCGCGCCGACTCGGACCTTCAAGGGCCACATCAAGGACGACCGCAAGTCGCGCCGCCGCTGAGCGGGCACGAGAGAACAAGGAAGCTAGCGATGAACGCCCAGAACGACGTGGCCGAGGCTTTGCCGACGGCTTACGCGCGGGCTCGCTTCGTCCGGGACTCGCCTACCAAGGTGCGCCGGGTGATCGAGCTGATCAAGGGACGTAGCGCCGCCGACGCCTTGGCCGTGCTCCAGTTCGCCCCGCAGGCGGCAAGCGAGCCGGTCGCGAAGGTGCTCGCCAGCGCCGTGGCCAACGCCGAGAACAACCTCGATCTCGACCCGGACACCCTCTGGGTCAAGAACGCCTACGCCGACGAGGGCCCGACCCTCAAGCGCATCCGTCCGCGGGCCCAGGGCCGCGCGTACCGGATCCGCAAGCGGACCAGCCACATCACCGTCGAGGTGGAGTCGCGTCCCAAGGCCGAGGCCAAGAAGGCACAGGGCAAGAAGAAGGCAGGTGGCCGGTAGTGGGCCAGAAGATCAACCCGCACGGCTTCCGCCTGGGTATCACCACGGACTGGAAGTCGCGTTGGTACGCCGACAAGCAGTACGCGGAGTACGTGGCCGAGGACGTCAAGATCCGGAAGCTGCTGTCCACGGGCATGGAGCGCGCCGGGATCTCCAAGGTCGAGATCGAGCGCACCCGTGACCGGGTCCGCGTCGACATCCACACCGCCCGGCCGGGCATCGTCATCGGCCGTCGCGGCGCGGAGGCCGACCGCATCCGCGGCGCGCTGGAGAAGCTGACCGCCAAGCAGGTCCAGCTGAACATCCTCGAGGTCAAGAACCCCGAGGCCGACGCCCAGCTCGTCGCGCAGGGTGTCGCGGAGCAGCTGAGCAACCGTGTGGCGTTCCGCCGCGCGATGCGCAAGGCGATCCAGACCTCCATGCGCTCGCCGCAGGTCAAGGGCATCCGCGTGCAGTGCGGCGGTCGTCTCGGCGGTGCCGAGATGTCCCGCTCCGAGCACTACCGCGATGGCCGTGTCCCGCTGCACACGCTGCGCGCCGACATCGACTACGGCTTCTTCGAGGCCAAGACGACGTTCGGTCGCATCGGCGTGAAGGTGTGGATCTACAAGGGCGAGCTCGTGGGTGGCCTCAAGGCCAAGGAGGCGCGTGACGCCGCCGCGGCCGCCGAGCGCGCCCCGCGCCGTGACCGTGGTGACCGCCCGTCCCGACCGCGCCGTTCCGGCTCGTCGGGCACGACGCCGACCTCGACCGAAGCCGGCCGGGCGGCCGCCGCCGCGAAGAGCGACGACGCCCCCAAGGGTGGCACCGCCACCGAGGCCCCGGCTGCTGAGACTGCAGAAAAGACGGAGGGCTGACACGTGCTCATCCCGCGCAGGGTCAAGCACCGGAAGCAGCACTCCCCGAAGCGCCACGGTGCCGCCAAGGGCGGTACGAAGGTGAACTTCGGCGAGTACGGCATCCAGGCGCTTGAGCACAGCTACGTGACCAACCGGCAGATCGAGTCCGCTCGTATCGCCATGACGCGTCACATCAAGCGTGGCGGCAAGGTGTGGACGACCATCTACCCGGACCGCCCGCTGACCAAGAAGCCGGCGGAAACCCGCATGGGTTCCGGTAAGGGTTCGCCCGAGTGGTGGATCGCCAACGTGAAGCCGGGCCGCGTGATGTTCGAGATCTCGTTCCCGAACGAGGAGACCGCCCGCGAGGCGCTCCGTCGCGCGATCCACAAGCTGCCCATGAAGTGCCGCATCGTGACCCGTGAAGGTGGTGAGTTCTGATGGCGAAGGCAGGTGCCGCCCAGGCATCGGAGCTGCGTGAGCTCACCGCGGAAGAGCTCGTTCTGCGTCTGAAGGAATACAAGGAGGAGCTCTTCAACCTCCGCTTCCAGATGGCGACCGGACAGCTCGACAACAACCGCCGTCTGCGCACCGTCCGCACGGACATCGCGCGGATCTACACGGTCATGCGCGAGCGTGAACTCGGCCTGTCCGTTTCCCCTGACGCCGAGAGTGAAGGTGCCGCATGAGCGAGCAGCCCAACGCTGAGGCGGCCCCCCGCAACGACCGCAAGGTCCGTGAGGGTTACGTCGTCTCGGACAAGATGAACAAGACGATCGTGGTCGAGCTCGAAGACCGCAAGAAGCACCGTCGTTACGCCAAGGTTCTCCGCAGCACCAGCAAGGTCAAGGTGCACGACGAGAACAACGAGGCGGGCGTGGGCGACCGGGTCACCCTGATGGAGACCCGCCCGCTGTCGGCGACCAAGCGCTGGCGTCTGGTGCAGATCGTGGAGAAGGCCAAGTAAGTAGGGCTCTCTGAGTCCCTTAGTTCCGCAAGGCTCGCGGTTCAACGCGAGAACCAGCGCGACATACAGGAGTAGACGTGATCCAGCAGGAGTCGCGGCTTCGGGTTGCCGACAACACGGGCGCGAAGGAGATCCTTTGCATCCGCGTTCTCGGTGGCTCGGGGCGGCGCTACGCGGGCATCGGCGACATCATCGTCGCCACCGTGAAGGACGCCATGCCGGCCGCCGGCGTGAAGAAGGGTGACGTCGTCAAGGCGGTCATCGTTCGCACGCGCAAGGAGCGCCGTCGTCCGGACGGTTCTTACATCCGCTTCGACGAGAACGCTGCTGTGCTCATCAAGAACGACAATGAGCCCCGCGGCACCCGCATCTTCGGGCCGGTCGGCCGCGAGCTGCGCGACCGAAAGTTCATGAAGATCATTTCGCTCGCGCCGGAGGTGTTGTAGAGCATGAAGGTGAAGAAGGGCGACACGGTCGTCGTCATCGCCGGCAAGGACAAGGGTGCCAAGGGCAAGGTCATCCAGGCCTACCCCGAGCGCGAGCGCGTGCTGGTCGAGGGCGTCAACCGGATCAAGAAGCACACGCGGATCTCCCAGACCCAGCGCGGCGCGCAGTCCGGCGGCATCGTCACGCAGGAGGCGCCCATCCACGTCTCGAACGTGATGGTCGTCGACTCCGACGGCAAGCCGACCCGGGTGGGCTACCGCATCGGCGAGGACGGCAAGAAGGTCCGGGTCTCGCGCCGGAACGGTAAGGACATCTGATCATGACCACCGCAGAGAAGATCGCCCCGCGCCTCAAGGTGCGGTACCGCGAGGAGATCAAGGGACAGCTCCAGGAGGAGTTCTCCTTCGAGAACGTCCACCAGATCCCGGGCGTCGTCAAGGTCGTCGTGAACATGGGTGTCGGTGACGCCGCCCGTGACAGCAAGCTGATCGAAGGCGCCATCCGTGACCTGGCCGCGATCACCGGGCAGAAGCCCGAGGTTCGCAAGGCTCGCAAGTCCATCGCGCAGTTCAAGCTGCGTGAGGGCCAGCCGATCGGTGCGCGCGTCACGCTGCGCAACGACCGCATGTGGGAGTTCCTCGACCGGCTGCTGACCATCGCGCTGCCGCGTATCCGTGACTTCCGCGGGCTTTCGCCGAAGCAGTTCGACGGCAACGGCAACTACACGTTCGGTCTCAACGAGCAGTCCATGTTCCACGAGATCGACCCGGACGCCATCGACCGCCCGCGCGGTATGGACGTCACTGTCGTCACCACCGCCAACACCGACGACGAGGGCCGCGCGCTGCTTCGCAAGCTCGGCTTCCCGTTCAAGGAGAACTGAGTCGATGGCCAAGAAAGCACTGGTCCACAAGGCCGCGAAGACGCCGAAGTTCAAGGTTCGCGGTTACACGCGCTGCCAGCGGTGCGGTCGCCCGCACTCGGTGTTCCGCAAGTTCGGGCTCTGCCGGATCTGCCTTCGCGAGATGGCACACGCGGGCGAGCTGCCCGGCGTCCGCAAGTCCAGCTGGTAAGAGTCTTTTTTAACTCCCACTTCGCCACAGGCCCTGCAGTGAAATCGCAGGGAACCAGGGCGAGAAAGGTTGACAGGTCACCATGACGATGACCGACCCCATCGCAGACTTCTTGACCCGTCTGCGTAACGCGAACTCGGCTTACCACGACGAGGTCGTGCTTCCCCACTCGAAGATCAAGGCGAACATCGCCGAGATCCTCAAGCGCGAGGGTTACATCTCGGGCTACCGCGACGAGCCGGGCGAGAAGCACAAGAACCTCGTCGTGGAGCTGAAGTACGGCCCCAACCGTGAGCGCAGCATCGCCGGCCTCCGCCGCGTGTCCAAGCCCGGCCTGCGGGTCTACGCAAAATCGACCGAACTGCCGTCGGTTCTCGGTGGCCTCGGCGTCGCGATCATCTCGACGTCGTCCGGCCTCCAGACCGACCGTCAGGCCAAGCGCAACAGCGTGGGCGGCGAAGTCCTCGCCTACGTCTGGTAAGGAAGGGGGCAAAGACATGTCACGCATTGGAAAGCTGCCGGTCGCCGTCCCCTCCGGGGTCAAGGTGACCATCGACGGTCAGCAGATCAAGGTCGAGGGGCCCAAGGGCACCCTCGAGCACACCATCGCCGAGCCCATCACCGTCGAGCAGGCCGAGAACGGCACGCTCGAGGTCAAGCGGCCCGACGAGGAGCGCACCAGCCGTGCCCTGCACGGTCTCACCCGGACGCTGGTCAACAACCTCGTCGTCGGTGTGACCGAGGGCTACGAGAAGAAGCTCGAGATCCACGGTGTCGGTTACCGTGTGCAGGCCAAGGGCTCGGACCTCGAGTTCGCCCTCGGCTACAGCCACCCGGTGAAGATCGAGGCTCCGGAAGGCATCACCTTCAAGGTCGAGAGCCCCACCCGGTTCTCGGTCTCGGGCATCGACAAGCAGAAGGTCGGCCAGATCGCCGCGGTCATCCGCAAGCTGCGCCGCCCGGACCCGTACAAGGGCAAGGGCCTGCGCTACGAGGGTGAGAAGATCCGCCGCAAGGTCGGAAAGACGGGTAAGTGATCATGAGCGACACGACTACGAAGCGCAAGCCGGTCGGCAAGGACATCTCGACCCGCCGCCGCGTCGCGAAGGCCCGTCGGCACTTCCGCCTTCGCAAGAAGATCAACGGCACGGACCAGCGTCCGCGCCTGGTCGTCAAGCGTTCGTCGCGGCACATCGCCGTGCAGCTGATCGACGACCTCGCCGGCAAGACCCTGGCGTCGGCGTCCACCCTCGAGGCGGACGTCCGCGCGCTGGAAGGCGACAAGAAGGCCAAGGCCGCCAAGGTCGGGGAACTCGTCGCCGCCCGCGCCAAGAACGCCGGTGTCTCGACCGTGGTGTTCGACCGTGGTGGCAACGCCTACCACGGCCGCATCGCGGCGCTCGCCGACGCTGCCCGCGAGGCGGGGTTGGAGTTCTGATGCAGATGCTCGTGAATGGAAGGAAAGCCTGATGCCGGGACGTACACGGCAATTCGGCGGCGGCCAGGGCGGACCCGGCGGGCAGGGCGGCAACGACCGCAATGACCGTCGCGACCGCCGGGACCGGCGCGACAGCGGCCGTGGCGGGGCCGGCCAGGAGAAGACCCCGCACCTCGAGAAGGTCGTGACGATCAACCGCGTCGCCAAGGTCGTCAAGGGTGGTCGTCGCTTCAGCTTCACCGCCCTGGTGGTCGTCGGTGACGGCGACGGTCAGGTCGGCGTCGGCTACGGCAAGGCCAAGGAAGTTCCCGCGGCCATCGCCAAGGGCGTCGAGGAAGCGAAGAAGAACTTCTTCCGCGTTCCCCGCGTCGCCGGCACCATCCCCCACCCGATCCAGGGTGAGGAAGCCGCCGGTGTCGTGCTGCTCCGTCCGGCCTCGGCCGGTACCGGTGTCATCGCCGGTGGCCCGGTGCGCGCGGTGCTGGAGTGCGCGGGTGTCCACGACGTGCTGTCGAAGTCGCTCGGCTCCGACAACGCGATCAACATCGTGCACGCGACCGTGGCGGCCCTGAAGGGCCTGCAGCGTCCCGAAGAGGTCGCGGCCCGCCGCGGTCTCCCGCTCGAGGACGTCGCTCCGGCTCGCATGCTGCGTCAGCGCGCGGGGCAGGGGGTCTGACCATGACTCAGCTCAAGGTGACCCAGGTCAAGAGCAAGATCGGCACGAAGCACGCTCACCGCGAGTCGCTGCGCACCCTCGGGCTGCGCAAGATCCGCCAGAGCGTCGTGCGTGATGACACTCCCGAGGTGCGCGGCCTTATCCACACCGTCCGCCACCTGGTGGAGGTCGAGGAGGTCAAGGCATGACTGCCATCAAGATCCACCACCTTCGTCCGGCTCCGGGCGCGAAGCGCGACAAGATCCGCGTCGGCCGTGGTGAGGGCTCGAAGGGCAAGACCGCCGGTCGCGGTACCAAGGGCACCAAGGCCCGGAAGAACGTGCCCGCCGGTTTCGAGGGTGGGCAGATGCCCATCCACATGCGGCTCCCGAAGCTTCGCGGCTTCAAGAACCGCTTCCGCACCGAGTACCAGCCGGTGAACCTGGGCGACATCGCCCGCGTGTTCCCGGAGGGTGGCAAGGTCGGCAACGAGGAGCTCGTCGCGAAGGGTCTTGTTCGCAAGAACAAGCTCGTGAAGGTGCTCGGCAACGGTGACCTGAACGGCGTCAAGCTGGACATCACCGCCGACGCTTTCTCCGGCTCCGCCAAGGAGAAGCTCTCCGCCGCCGGTGGCTCCGCCACCACGCTCTGAGCTTTCTTCGCTCGCTTCACCGAAAGGCCCGCCAGGCTCCGCCAGGCGGGCCTTTCGCTTGCGCTCCCTCCGGCGCCCCCGACCTGCGTTTCGCGGGCTAAACGCNNGCGTTTAGCCCGCTAAACGCAAGTCGGCCACGGCGGCCGCGATCGTGGCGGAGGGGTGCCTGAGCTGGAAGGATCGTGAGGTGGCCATACCTCCCGGGCAGGATCCGCAGCCCTTTCAGCAGCAGCCGGACGCACCGCCGATGGTCGTGTCGGTTTCCGGCCCGATGGATCCCGTTGACGAGCCGGCCCGGCCTGGCCGGGTCGAGCCCCGCAGACTGGTCGCGGCGGGATTGGCCGCACTGGCCCTGGTGCTCACCCTCGTGGGCTGCTTCTTCCCGTTGTTCAGCACCGAGCATCGGCTGACCTTCGATACCAACGAGCCGGTCGTGCTTGTGTTCGTCCAAGGCGCGTGGGATCTGACGGTGGATCAGGTCGACCGACCGGCCACCACCACCTCGTCGGCGCCCCTCGGTATCCCGCTCCTGATCGCCGCGACGATCCTCCTGGTGACCACTGTCGTCAGTGCGCGCGCAGCCGGTCTCCGACGTCCGGGCGCTTTGGACAAATGGCTCACCACCATCGCGGCGGTTTTCCTCGCCGGAGTCGTCGTCAGTGTCGTCACGATGGGATACGGACGTGACATGGGAGACGACATCAAGGTGACGCAGACCCTTGGGGCAGGTCTGTGGGCGCTCTTCGCCGCGGTCGTCGCCGCGGCGGGGGCAGCGGTCATGAGCCACCGTGTCCAGGACGAAGAGGTCCCGATGAGCGGCGACTCGGCTCTCGCGGAAATGCTCACACCGAAGGACGGCATCTCCATCACGGTGCTCCCGCCGGAGCCGCAGCCGGAGGTCCCGGACTATTCAGCCTTCGCGCCGCCGCCGGATCCCGGGGCGAAAGAGCGCGATTAGCCCGCTAAACGCGCTCGCGGTCGCCGATACGGTGGGGGAGGAGGTGGCCGATGACTTGGGTGGTGGTCTTTTTCGGTGCGGCGGTGCTCGTGGCTTTTACGCCAGGGGCGAACAATCTGCTCGGCCTGCACCACGGAATGACGCAGGGGGCGTGGAAGGGGCTCGCCGGCCTGTTAGGCCGATTGGCCGCATTCACAGTGCTCATCGCGGCTGTCGCGGCGGGCCTCGGTCAGCTTCTCGCGGCATCCGAGCTTGCACTCACGGTGATCAAATGGGCGGGCGTCGCCTACCTGGCCTGGATCGGCGGACGTCTGCTGTGGTCGACGTTCCGCGCCGGTCGCACCACCCTCATCCAGCCGCCGCGAGGCGCTGAATCCGTACCGGCGTCGAGGATCGCGAGGAAGGAATTCGTCGTCGCGATCACGAATCCGAAGGCGCTCCTCATCTTCACCGCGTTCGTGCCCCAGTTCATCGACGCAGCTCACGGCTCCTTTTCCGCTCAGATCGCGATCCTCGGCGCCGTCTATCTGCTCGCCGAGTTCGTCGCGGGCGCGACCTACATCGGTGTGGGCGCGCTCGTGAAGACGCTCAGGCTGTCCCGCCGGGCGACTCGCAACGTGGACCGCGGCACCGGTGTCGTCCTCCTCGGCATGGCGGGAGCCCTGGCGACTTCGAGCTCCTGAACGCCCTCCCTGATCACCGTGCGTTTAGCGGGCTAAACGCGATCCGGCAGGGCTAGGAAAGTGGGGAACGGTAAGGCGATCTGTCAAGGTTCCGGAGCGAGAAGCACAAGTCGATCAACCCCGCGGACCAACCTTCGTCCGGAAAACCCACACGCACTGCGGACACGCCCTGTGAAGCTGTTAGAGTCGGCGGCACGCTTCGGGACGAGTGTGCCCCGAAGCGTTCCTGGCTTGTGCCAGAAAGCTGTGTGTTCCCGCCGGCCCCAGGCCGGCCAAGCCGATCGTCGGTAAGACAGCCGACGACGCCGAGGAGGTTCCCCGCGTGCTCAGCGCCTTCCGCTCGGCTCTAGCGACGCCGGATCTACGTAAGAAGATCCTGTTCACGCTAGCCATCGTCGCGGTCTACCGAATCGGTGCCACCATTCCGGCCCCGGGTATCTCCTATTCCGCAGTGCAGCAATGTACGGAGACCGGGTCGCAGGAGGGCGTCTATCAGCTGCTGAACCTGTTCAGTGGCGGTGCACTGCTGCAGCTGTCGCTGTTCTCGACCGGCATCATGCCGTACATCACGGCGAGCATCATCGTCCAGCTCCTCACCGTGGTCATCCCGCGGTTCGAGGAACTGAAGAAGGAAGGCCAGGCCGGCCAGGGCAAGCTGACCCAGTACACCCGGTACCTGACGATCGCCCTCGCGGTCCTGCAGGCGACCGGTGTGGTGGCGCTCGCCGACCGCAAGCAGCTCTTCCCGCAGTGCGACACCGCGATCATCCCGGACAACAGCGTCTACACGCTGGCCATCATCGTCATCACGATGACCGCCGGTACCGCCGTCATGATGTGGCTGGGTGAGCTGATCACCGAGCGCGGCGTCGGCAACGGCATGTCCGTCCTCATCTTCCTGAACATCGCGGCCCGGATCCCGATCGAGGGTGGCAACATCCTCAGCAGCGCGGGTGGCGTCGTCTTCGCCCTGATCTGTGTGTTCGGCCTGGTGATCATCGCCAGCGTCATCTTCGTCGAGCAGGGCCAGCGCCGGATCCCGGTGCAGTACGCCAAGCGCATGATCGGCCGCCGCATGTACGGCGGGACCTCGACCTACCTGCCGATCAAGGTGAACCAGGCCGGTGTCATCCCGGTCATCTTCGCCTCGTCGCTGCTCTACCTGCCGGACCTGATCAGCCGCCTCGTCGGCGACGCCAACAGCAACGCGGGCTGGCAGGTCTTCATCCAGAACTACATCGTCAACCAGTCCAGCTGGGCGCACGTCCTGCTGTACTTCGCGTTGATCATCTTCTTCACGTACTTCTACATCACGATCACGTTCAACGTGGACGAGCGTGCGGAAGAAATGAAGAAGTTCGGTGGCTTCATCCCGGGTATCCGACCGGGCCGACCCACCGCGGAGTACCTCAGCTACGTCCTCGGCCGCATCACCCTGCCGGGCTCGCTGTACCTGGGCATCATCGCGATCCTTCCGAACTTCTTCCTGTCCGTCACCGGCAGCGGGAACAACCAGAACTTCCCGTTCGGTGGCACGGCTGTGCTGATCATGGTCGGTGTCGGTCTCGACACCGTGAAGCAGATCGAAAGCCAGCTGATGCAACGTAACTACGAAGGGTTCTTGAAGTGACGCGCCTGGTTCTCGTTGGCCCTCCTGGCGCGGGCAAAGGTACTCAGGCGGTAGCACTGTCGGAGAAGCTCCGGATCCCGCACATCTCGACCGGCGACCTGTTCCGCGCCCACGTGGGCGAGCAGACGCCGCTGGGCCAGGAAGCCAAGCGCTACCTGGACTCCGGTGAACTCGTGCCCGACTCGGTCACGAACGAGATGGTGCGTGAGCGTCTCGCCGAACCCGACGCCAAGGTCGGTTTCCTGCTCGACGGGTTCCCCCGGAACACGAAGCAGGCCGACGTCCTCGGCGAGATCCTCGGCGAGGTCGACACCAAGCTCAACGCGGTCATCCAGCTCCAGGTCTCGGAAGACGTCGTGGTCGAGCGGCTGCTGTCCCGCGGCCGCTCGGACGACACCGAAGAGGTCATCCGTCGCCGCCAGCAGATCTATGTGTCCGAGACGGCTCCGCTGCTCGAGTACTACGCGGACATCCTGGTCACGGTCGATGGCGTCGGCTCGGTCGACGAGATCTCCGCCCGCGTGCTGGAAGCGCTGCGCGACCGCACGTGAATCTCGGAGGACTGCGTGTACTGCAACGGCTTCGTCGTGGGCGCATGATCGAAATCAAGACCCCTGGCGAGCTCCAGGCGATGCGGGCCGCCGGGCTGGTCGTCTGGCGCACCCTCACCGCGGTGCGCGAGATCGCCAAGCCGGGGGTGACCACGGCCGATCTCGACGAGCTCGCCGAGCAGACGATCCGCGACGCCGGCGCGGTGCCCTCGTTCAAGGGCTACCACGGCTTCCCGGCGTCGATCTGCGCGTCGGTGAACGAGCAGATCGTCCACGGCATCCCGTCGAAGACGCAGGTCCTGAACGACGGCGACATCATCTCGGTGGACTGTGGCGCCATCCTCGACGGCTGGCACGGCGACTCGGCGGTCACCCTCGCGATCGGTGAGGTGTCGAAGGCGGATCTCGCGCTCTCGGCCGCCACCGAGGCGGCGATGTGGGCGGGGATCGCCGCGGTGTCGTCGGGCGGCAGGCTCACGGACATCTCACACGCGGTGCAGACCGCCGCCGAGAAGGCCGGCCGGGAAGACGGCGTCGAGTACGGGATGATCGTCGAGTACGGCGGTCACGGGATCGGGCGCCAGATGCACATGGACCCGTTCCTGCCGAACCTGGGCAAACCGGGCAAGGGGCCGCGGCTCAAGACCGGTATGGCGCTCGCGATCGAGCCCATGCTGACCGGTGGCGGCGGGGAGACGGTCGAGCTCGAAGACGGGTGGACCGTCGTGACCGCGGACGGCTCGCGGGCCTCGCACTGGGAGCACACGGTCGCCATCACCGATGATGGCCCGTGGGTGCTGACCGCCCCCGAAGACGCCTGACCTGCCTCCGTGCCCGCCGGATCGCGTTTAGCCCGGCTAAACGCAGGTCGGCCCGCTGGTCGGCACAGCGCTCGGGCCAGTCGTTGAGGTATGCGCCGGCTGCCCCCATCGGGTGTACCTTGGCCGCCGAGCGCCCCAGGTCGCGGCCCCATCGGATCGCGATTAGCCCGCTA
>NZ_LQMT02000023.1:0-3023 GCF_001620365.2 Amycolatopsis keratiniphila subsp. keratiniphila | reverse complement strand
GCTAAACGCAGGTCGGCGCGGGCGTATGATGGAGAGGTCGCATCGGGCGGGCTCAGGGGGCACCTAACACAGTCACCCCCCGTTTGGGTCTCACGACACGGGTTGCGTACACTGTCAAGTCGGTGTACTCATCGCGCCCGGATCCTGCGCGCTCGTGAATTCTCGCGAACGGACATTGGAGCCGGGCAGGAGTGTGCCGATGCACCACCCAGCCAAGCACTCAAGCTTTGACTGATCACACAGTGTAGCGACAGGAAATGCGGAGGACATGGGCAAGAAAGACGGGGCCATCGAGGTCGAAGGCCGCGTAGTCGAGCCGCTCCCCAACGCGATGTTCCGCGTCGAGTTGGAGAACGGCCACAAGGTCCTTGCACACATCAGCGGCAAGATGCGGCAGCACTACATCCGCATCCTGCCCGAGGACAGGGTTGTCGTGGAGCTCTCGCCCTACGACTTGTCACGTGGTCGCATCGTCTACCGCTACAAGTGATCACGACGAGTTAGCACAAGCAGGAGAGCAGGAGACGTGAAGGTCCAGCCGAGCGTCAAGAAGATCTGCGACAAGTGCAAGGTGATCCGCCGTCACGGCCGGATCATGGTGATCTGCGAGAACCTGCGGCACAAGCAGCGGCAGGGCTGATCACTCGCACTCGTACAGAGTGGATTGACGGCTACACAATCTCCCCGCACCTGCCGGGCCGTGCGAACGGCCCGGTTCACCCCCGGACTTCAGGCCGGGGCCGGGACACCCGAAGCGCAAGCCGAGGGCACGACAGGCGAGTCGGTCCCGGGACCGGACGGGGAGCAGACCTGGAGATGAATTCTATGAAGGAGCATCAACGCCAATGGCACGACTCGCTGGCGTAGACCTCCCCCGCGAAAAGCGGTTGGAGATCGCGCTGACCTACATCTACGGCATCGGCCGTACCCGCTCGAAGCAGCTCATCGCGGCTGCCGAGCTCAACGCGGACACTCGCGTCAAGGATCTGAGCGATGACGACCTCGCCAAGCTGCGGGTCTACATCGAGGAGAACTTCAAGGTCGAGGGTGACCTTCGCCGTGAGGTGAACGCCGACATCCGTCGGAAGATCGAGATCGGGTGCTACGAGGGCCTTCGCTGGCGTCGCGGGCTTCCCGTCCGTGGTCAGCGCACCAAGACGAACGCCCGCACCCGTAAGGGTCCGAAGAAGACGGTCGCCGGCAAGAAGAAGGCTGGCAAGAAGTGAGCGTCCAGGGCAAGAAGGTCGTGCGTATGGGCGGCGTCCACCGCCGCGGCTCGGCTTGTGTCTCGCCCAAGGCGCTCTACGCCCGCCCGATGGCGCTCCGCAACCTGTACACCGACGCCGGTTCGATCATCCGGCGCGGCCAGGCCGAAGCGGTCGCCGCTCACCAAGAGAACGCGCGCTAACAGGAGAACCCTCAGAACATGCCACCGAAGTCTCGTACTGCGGCGGGGGCCAAGAAGGTCCGCCGTAAGGAAAAGAAGAATGTCGCGCACGGTCACGCGCACATCAAGAGCACCTTCAACAACACCATCGTCTCGATCACGGACCCGACCGGTGCCGTGATCGCGTGGGCGTCGAGTGGTCACGTGGGCTTCAAGGGCTCGCGTAAGTCCACCCCGTTCGCCGCGCAGATGGCCGCCGAGAACGCCGCCCGCAAGGCTGCCGAGCACGGCATGAAGAAGGTCGACGTCTTCGTGAAGGGCCCGGGTTCGGGCCGCGAGACGGCGATCCGCTCGCTGCAGGCGGCCGGCCTCGAGGTCGGCACCATCCAGGACGTGACCCCGCAGCCTCACAACGGCTGCCGCCCGCCCAAGCGGCGCCGGGTCTGAGGAACGGGGAGGAGTAAGAAGAAATGGCTCGTTACACCGGCCCCGCGACGCGTATTTCGCGTCGCCTCAAGGTTGACCTCATCGGCGGCGACCAGGCTTTCGAGCGTCGCCCCTACCCGCCGGGCCAGCACGGCCGCGGGCGCATCAAGGAGTCCGAGTACCTCCTGCAGTCGCAGGAGAAGCAGAAGGCTCGCTACACCTACGGCGTTCTCGAGCGTCAGTTCGTCCGGTACTACAAGGAAGCCGTCCGGCGTCCTGGCAAGACCGGTGAGAACCTGCTGCAGATCCTCGAGTCCCGGCTGGACAACGTGATCTACCGCGCCGGCATCGCCCGCACCCGCCGTCAGGCGCGTCAGCTGGTGAGCCACGGCCACTTCCTGGTCAACGGCGTCAAGGTCAACGTCCCGTCCTACCAGGTCACGAAGTGGGACATCATCGACGTGCGGCCGAAGTCGTTCGCGATGCTGCCCTTCGTCGCGGCCAAGGAGTCGTTCGGCGAGCGTCCCGTTCCCGCGTGGCTCCAGGTCGTTCCGTCCAACCTCCGTGTGCTGGTCCACCAGCTCCCGGAGCGCGCTCAGATCGATGTTCCGGTCCAGGAACAGCTGATCGTCGAGCTCTACTCGAAGTGATCCATCATCGGGCCGGGGTCTCCCCGGCCCGATGTGGGCACGGGCGGCGGCGCCCGGAGTGCGCCGCCGCTTCGCCATCCCTTTCGGTGTCATATGGCGGGCGCCGTTTGGAAAGGAATTAGGAAAGATGCTGATTTCCCAGCGACCGGCTCTCGGCGAAGAGACGGTCAACGAGACCCGCTCCCGGTTCACCATCGAACCGCTGGAGCCCGGCTTCGGCTACACGCTCGGCAACTCGCTGCGGCGCACGCTGCTGTCGTCCATTCCGGGCGCGGCCGTGACGAGCATCCGCATCGACGGCGTGCTGCACGAGTTCACCACCGTTCCCGGGGTGAAGGAAGACGTCACCGACATCATCCTGAACCTCAAGGAGCTCGTGGTCTCCTCGGAAGAGGACGAGCCGGTCACCATGTACCTGCGCAAGCAGGGCCCCGGTGAGGTCACCGCCGCCGACATCGTGCCCCCGGCCGGTGTCACCGTGCACAACCCGGATCTGCACATCGCGTCGCTGAACGGCAAGGGCAAGCTCGAGATCGAGCTCGTCGTCGAGCGCGGCCGCG